>NZ_BOML01000075.1 GCF_016862175.1 Paractinoplanes durhamensis
CTCGCTCCGGTGGGAACAGGAGTTCGTCCAGGCCGGACTGGGTCAAGGGCTCGGCGAAGTAGTAGCCCTGGCCGAGCTCGCAGTTGCCGCCGGCCAAGGAGTCGAGCTGGCCTACGTGTTCGATGCCCTCGGCGATCGTGGACAGCTGCAGGGCGCGGCCCAGCTGGATGATGCCGTGGGTCAGGGCGGCCGCGGTCGGCTCGTCGACGACGTCGTCCACGAAGGACTTGTCGATTTTGATGATGTCGACCGGGAACTGGCGTAGGTAGGCGAGCGACGAATAGCCCGTACCGAAATCGTCGATGGCCAGGCGTACGCCCAAAGCCTTGATCGCCTCCAGGCGGTGGAGCGTCGCCGGGCGGTGGTCGACCAGAAGGCTCTCGGTCAGCTCCAGGGTGAGGCGTTCGGCCGGCAGGCCGGACGCGTCGAGCGCCGATTGCACCACGTCCGGCAGGACGCTGTGCTCGAGCTGCACCGCGGAGATGTTCACGCTGACCGTGAGCGGGCGGTCGGGACGGCGGCTGTTCCACTCCGCGACCCGTTTGGTGGCCTCGCGCAGCACCCATTCGCCGATCGGCACGATCATGCCGGTTTCCTCGGCGAGCGGGATGAAGTCGACCGGCGGGACGACCCCGCGGGTGGGGTGCTGCCAGCGGATCAGCGCCTCGACGCCGGTGATCTCGCTGGTGTCGAGGCGGACGATCGGCTGGTAGCGCAGCTCGAACTCGTGCCGGACCACCGCGCGGCGCAGGTCGGCCTCGAGGTCGATGGTGGCCTGGAAGATCTCCCGCATGACCGGCTCGAACATCTCGTACTTGTCCTTGCCGTGCTTCTTCGCCTGGTACATGGCGAGGTCGGCGTCGACCATCAGCTCCTGGGCGCCGTGCGTCCCGGCCTCGCTGAACGCGATGCCGATGCTGGCGGTGACGTACGCGGGGGTGCCGTTCAGGTCGAACGGCTTGCGCATCATCTCGAGCAAACGGTTCGCGACCGGCTGGGCGTCGGTGGCGCAGTTCAGGCCGGGCAGCAGGACGGCGAACTCGTCGCCGCCGAGCCGGGACGCGATGTCGACCTCGCGCAGGCAGGCGCGGATGCGTTCGGCCACCCCGGCGAGCAACTGGTCGCCGGCGGCGTGCCCGAGCGAGTCGTTGACCATCTTGAAGCGGTCGAGGTCGATGAAGAGCACGGCGAGCCCGCCGGAGTCGGCCGCGAGGACCTCTTCCATCCGGGTCTGGAACAGCGCGCGGCTGGGCAGGCCGGTCAGCGAGTCCAGGAACGCCTGGTTCATCGCCTCCAGGGTGCGCGCGTCGGTGATGGCGAGGCTGACGTGCTCGGCGAACGCCCGCAGCATCTCCTGGGCGGGCTTGTCCCATTCCCGGGTGGTGCTGTACATGCCCACGGTGAGGCTGCCGACGGCGCGCCCGTTCTCGTGCACCGGGGTGGCCATCACCGAGCTCAGCCGGGCCTTGGTCATCGCGGGCATGGCGATCGGCGACGCCGCGTAGTTCTCGACCATGACCAGCTCGTCGCCGAGGACGGCCAGGCCGGAGACGCCGCCGGCGGCGAGCGGCAGGCGGGTGGCGGCGAGGACGATCTCTTCGGGTACGCCGCTGGCCGCGGCCAGGTTGCCGACGCCGGGGTTTTCCCGGTCGACCAGGTTGAGGCAGGCCATCTCGACGTTGAGCAACTCGCGGGCGGAGTTGGTGACGGTCTGCAGGATCTTGTCGAGCGGGGACCGGCGGGCGATCGCCCGCTGCACCTCGGTCAGCTTCTCGAAGAGCAGCTGCCGCTGCTGCAGCGAGTCGTGCAGGCGGTCGTTCTCCTCGGCGTAGCGGCGCTCGCTCTCCAGCATCTGCAGCGAGCTGAGGCTCAGCTGGAAGACCCGGGCCATGTTGCGCAGCAGGGTGACCTCCTGGCTGCTGAACGCCTGGTCGCCGCGGCGGCCCACCACGAGCAGGCCGGGGACGTCGCCGCCGATGTCGGCGAAGGTCACGGCGTAGCGGTGGCCGGCCAGGTCGAGGACGGTGCGGTGACCGGCGGCGATCTCGCCGAGGGCATAGACCGGCGCGTCGCCGGCGTCCAGCCCGAAGGCCGCGGCGACGCCGTCGTCGATCAGCAGCACGGCCACGTCGGCCTGGAGGGCGCGGGCGGCACAGATGACGGCGGCGTGTTGCACGGCCGGGCTGTCGGGCCGGTCGGCGACGACGGACAGGAACTCCGTCAGTTGCTGGGTCGCTTGCACGGCCCCATAGTCGGCCGCCCTGTGCGCCACCTGAGCGAAAGCCCGGTCGCACACCTCGGGCACAGATCGGTCAGACTTCTGCGCCAAACGGGCAGACGATTTGCGGCTCTTGCCCGCCTTTGGGGTGGAAAGCTCTGCGGACTGATGATGGCCAAGCGGGCAAGTAAACAACTAACTTGCCTGGATGGTGATGCGGACCACACGTTTCTTCGGTGTTACAAATAGTCCACGGTTGATCGGCGTTGGGGGTGCGGTTTGAATGGGGACGAGCGACAGCATCAGATCGTCGCGCTGGCTCGCCGGCACGGTGAGGTCAATGTCGCCAAACTGGCCGCCGAATTAAACGTCTCCGCCGAAACGATCCGCCGTGATCTGCGGCTGTTGGAAAAGAACGGCCTGCTCCGGCGTACGCATGGCGGTGCGTACCCGGTGGAGACCGCGAAATTCGAGACCGACCTGGCGATCCGCACCACGCGCGGGGTGCCGGAGAAACGCCGGATCGCGGCCGCGGCGGCCGGCCTCCTCGGTGACGCGGAGACGATCTTCATCGACGAGGGCTTCACGCCGCAGCTGATTGCCGAGGCGCTACCGACCGACCGGCCGCTCACCGTGGTCACCGCCTCACTGAACACCGCGGCGTGGCTGGCAGCGAACTCACCGGCCACGGTTCTCCTGCTCGGGGGCAGGGTGCGCGGCCGGACGCTGGCCACCGTCGACCACTGGGCGGCCGGCATGCTCGCCGGCTTCGTGATCGACCTGGCCTTCATCGGCGCCAACGGGATCTCCCGGGAGGCGGGGCTCACCACCCCGGACCCGGCCGTCGCCGACATCAAGTCGCACGCGGTGCGCGCTGCCCGTCGTCGCGTATTTCTCGGCATCCACACCAAATTCGGCGTCCGCACATTCTGTCGGTTCGCCGAGATCTCCGATTTCGAATCACTGGTCACGGACACCGGCCTGCCGGTTTCCGAGGCGCATCGCTATTCCCGGCTCGGCCCGCAAGTAATTCGGGTCTGACGCACTCCCCCTCTGATAAGCCGTTTTCGAATAAACGGAGGTTCCACCATGCCCAAAAAACTCGCGATAGCGGCGGCCGGCCTGTTGCTGCTGACCGCCGGATGTTCCGGCGCCGGCTCGACCGGCGGCAGCAGCGGCGACTCCGGTGACAACACCATCACCGCCCTGATGGTCGGCAACCCGCAGATGGAAGACATCCAGAAGCTGACCGCCGAGAACTTCACCAAGCAGACCGGGATCACCGTGAAGTTCACGATCCTCCCGGAGAACGAACTTCGCGACAAAGTCACCCAGGACGTCGCCAACCAGGGCGGACAGTACGACGTGGCAACCGTCGGCGCGTACGAGGTGCCGATCTGGGCCAAGAACAACTGGCTGCACGAGCTCTCCACCCAGGCCTCGGCCGACTCCGCCTACGACTCGGCCGACCTGCTCAAGCCGATGGTCGACTCGCTGACCGGCGAGGACGGCAAGATGTACGCCGCTCCGTTCTACGGCGAGTCCTCGTTCCTCATGTACAACAAGGAAATGTTCGCGGCCAAGGGCCTGACGATGCCGGAGCACCCGACCTGGGCGCAGGTGGCCGACTTCGCCGCGAAGCTCAACGACAAGCCGGCCGGCGTGGCCGGGATCTGCCTCCGCGGCCTGCCCGGCTGGGGTGAGCTGTTCGCCCCGCTGACGACCGTGGTCAACACGTACGGCGGCACCTGGTTCGAGAAGGACTGGACCCCGAAGGTCAACTCGCCGGAGTTCACCGCGGCCACCCAGTTCTACGTCGACCTGGTCAAGAAGTACGGCGAGGCGGGCGCACCGCAGGCCGGCTTCACCGAGTGCCTGAACACGTTCGGCCAGGGCAAGGCCGCGATGTGGTACGACGCCACCTCGGCCGCCGGCACCCTCGAGGACAAGAACGCCAGCAAGGTGGCCGGCAAGGTCGGCTACGCGTACGCCCCGGTGAACAAGACCGAGTACTCGGGCTGGCTGTGGACCTGGGCGTGGGCGATGCCGAAGACCACCAAGAAGGCCGACGCCGCCTGGAAGTTCATCTCCTGGGCGACCAGCAAGGACTACGAGAAGCTGGTCGGCGAGAAGCTCGGCTGGTCCCGGGTGCCGTCCGGCAAGCGCACCTCGACCTACTCGATCCCGCAGTACAAGGAGTCGGCGGCCGCGTTCGCGGACGTCACGCTCGGCTCGATCGAGCACGCCAACCCGCAGAACCCGGGCGTGCAGCCCCGGCCCGCGCTGGGCGTGCAGTTCGTCGGCATCCCCGAGTTCGCCGACCTCGGCACCAAGGTGTCGCAGGAGGTGAGCGCCTCGATAGCCGGCAGCAACACGGTCGACAAGGCCCTCGCCGACGGTCAGAAGCTGGCCGAAGACGTGGCCGCGAAACAGAAGAAGTAGTGACGACCCTGGCAGCCCGGCGGGACGAGCGCACCCAGGCGCCCGTCCCGCCCGCCAAGGGCGGAGCCAAGGACCGCTGGGTGCGCCGGGCACCGCTGCTGCCCGCGCTGATCTTCGCGCTGGTCGTCACGCAGGTGCCGTTCCTCTACACGCTCTACCTGTCCACGCTGAGCTGGAACGCGCTGCGCCCGGGCGACAAGCCGTTCGTCGGGCTCGACAACTACATCACCGTCTTCAAGGACTCCCGGCTGCAGTCGGCGCTGCTCAACACGGTGCTGCTCACGGCGGGTGCGGTGCTCTTCTCGATCATCCTCGGGCTGGCCCTGGCCATGCTGTTGGACCGGAAGTTCATCGGCCGGTCGATCGTGCGGACGATGCTGATCACGCCGTTCCTGATCATGCCGGTCGCGGCCGCGCTGCTCTGGAAGCACGCCATCTTCAACCCGGCGTACGGCCTGATCAACGGCATCTTCGGCGGGTCCAGCGACTGGATCTCGTCATACCCGAAGGCGGCGGTGATCGCCACGCTGGTGTGGCAGTGGACGCCGTTCATGATGCTGATCCTGCTGGCCGGCTTGCAGTCGCAGTCGACCGAGGTGCTCGAGGCGGCCCGGGTGGACGGCGCGAACGCCTGGCAGATCTTCCGCCGGATGACCCTCCCGCACCTGCGGCAATATCTCGAACTCGGGGCGCTGCTCGGCTCGATCTACCTGGTCAACACGTTCGACGCGATCTTCACGATCACCCAGGGCGGTCCGGGACAGGCAACCACCAATCTGCCGTACGAGATCTACCTGACCACGTTCCGCAAGTTCGAGTACGGCGAGGCCTCCGCGGCCGGTGTCGTCGTGGTGATCCTGACGATCATCGTGGCGACGTTCGCCCTGCGGGTCATCTCGAGCCTCTTCAAGATGGAGGACAGTCGATGAGGGCTCGCCTGCACGACACGGTGTGGGGCGTGGTGGCCTGGATCGCCGGGATCGTCTTCGTCTTCCCGGTGATCTGGATGGTGCTGACCAGCTTCAAGCAGGAGCAGGCGGCCGCCAGCAACCCGCCGAGCTGGACCTTCACCCCGACCCTCGACCAGTACGCGCAGATCTTCGACCGCAACATCACGCCGTTCCTGCTGAACTCGCTGATGGCCAGCGTCTTCTCGACGCTGCTCGTGATCCTGCTGGCGACGCCGGCCGCGTACGCCCTCTCGCTGCGCCCGGTGGCGAAGTGGACGGACACCCTGTTCTTCTTCATCAGCACCAAGATGATGCCGGCGGTGGCCGCGCTGCTGCCGGTCTATCTGCTGGCCAAGCACCTGGGCATGCTCGACAACGTGTGGACGATGGTCATCCTCTACACCTCGATGAACCTGCCGCTCGCGGTCTGGATGATGCGGTCCTTCCTGCTGGAGGTGCCGCGCGAGGTGCTGGAGGCCGGTGAGGTGGACGGCGCCGGGCTGCTCACCTCGATCCGGAAGATCATCATGCCGATCGTCTCGCCCGGGCTCGCGGCGACCGCGCTGATCTGCTTCATCTTCGCCTGGAACGAGTTCTTCCTGGCGGTCAACCTGACCGCCACCAACGCCGGCACCGCGCCGATCTTCCTGGTCGGGTTCATCTCCTCGGAGGGGCTCTTCCTGGCGCGGCTGTGCGCGGCGGCGACGCTGGTGTCGCTGCCGGTGCTCATCGCCGGCTGGGTGGCCCAGAACAAGCTGGTCCGCGGCCTGTCGATGGGAGCCGTCAAGTGAAGGCTGCGGTCGTGGTCACGCCGGGGACGATCGCCATCGAGGAGGTCCCGGACCCGGCTCCGGGGCCGACCGAGGTCGTGGTCAGACCGGCCGCGGTCGGCATCTGCGGCACCGATCTGCACATCATGGACGGTGAGTTCGCGCCCGCGTACCCGATCGTGCCCGGTCATGAGATGGCCGGCGAGATCGTCGCGGTGGGTTCGCAGGTGACCGGGTACGCGGTCGGCGACCGGGTGGCGATCGACCCGTCGCTCTACTGCGGGTACTGCTACTACTGCAAGCGGGCCCGCGGCAACCAGTGCGAGAACTGGGCGGCGATCGGGGTGACGGTGGCCGGCGGCGCGGCCGAGTTCGTGGTCGCGCCGATGGCCAACCTGTTCGCGCTGCCGGCTCATCTGCCGGCCAGGGATGCGGCGCTCATCGAGCCGCTGTCCTGCGCGTTGCGCGGCTTCGACGTGCTGCCCCGGACCATGGCGTCGTCGTACCTGATCTACGGCTCCGGGACGATGGGGCTGATGATGCTCGAACTCGCGAAACGGGCGGGTGCCGAGTCGGTCTCCGTGGTGGACCTCAACCCGGAGCGGCTGGCCACGGCGTCCCGGCTCGGCTGCTCCGCAGCCGTCGCGAATGCCGACGAATTGGTCGCGCCACGGGGATTCGACGTGGTCATCGACTGTACGGGGGTGGAAGCGGCGATCCGGGACGGGCTGTCCCGGGTCGGCCGCGGCGGGACGTTTCTCCAGTTCGGAGTGGCGAGCTACGACGCCCGGGTGGCGATCGAACCGTACGAGATCTATCGCCGGGAGATCACCATCACCGGGTCGATGGCGGTGCTGCACAGCTTCGACCGGGCCGGCCAGATGCTCGCCGCGGGCGTCCTCGACCCATCGATCTTCGTCTCTCACCGATTCCCGCTGACCTCGTACTCTGCGGCTCTGGAGCAGTTCCGCGCGGGCGTCGGTCGGAAAATTCTCATAGAGCCCTGAGGTCAGCGGCCATATGTGCCAAATGCTTGACCGAAAGTGAGTGAAACAACACGGGCGGTTGTCAGTTCGTACCGCATCAGGCTCAATGGATCTGTGGGTACGCCCGAGCACTCGCCGCACACCCTCGCCCCAGGCCGCATCGGCGCGGCCGCCGTCACGTTCTTCGCGCTGGCCGCGACCGCGCCGATCGTTGTGCTGACCAGCGTGGTGCCCGCCGCCTACGCACGTGGCGGCGGGCCACTGGTCCCGCTGACCTTCGCCGCGATCGCGGTCGTGCTGCTGCTCTTCGCGGCGACCTACGCGGCCATGGTCCACCGGGCGCCCTACGCCGGCGCGATGTTCACCTACGTCTCCCGCGGCCTCGGCCGCCCGGCCGGTCTCGCCGCCGCCTGGCTCGCGCTCGCCTCCTATCAGGCCGTTCAGCTCGGGCTCTACGGCATCGTCGGGGTCGCCACCGCGCCGTTGCTGCACAGCTGGTTCCGCATCGAGGCGGCCTGGTGGATGGTGGCCGGGGCCTGCTGGCTGCTGGTCACCCTGCTCAGCCTGATCCGGGTGGAGATCGCCAGCGGGCTGCTCGCCCTGCTCACCCTGGCCGAGATCGCGGTCGTGGTCGGGTTCGGCACCGCCAACGTCCTCGACCCGGCCGGTGGTCACCTCAGCGCCGACGCGATCCTGCCGTCCGCCGCCGTCGACCGGCCCGCCCTCGGCCTGCTGCTCGCCATCGGGGTGCTCGCGTTCGTCGGCTTCGAGACCACCGGGACGTATGCCGAGGAGGCCATGCGCCCGCGGCGGGAACCGGGCTATGCCACGTACGCAGCAGTAATTGTTCTGGCTCTGCTTCTGGCCTTTGTCTCCTGGTCGTTGGGCGCCGGCGCCGGTCCCGGCGAGATCACCGCGCTGGCCCGTGCCCGCGGTTCGGAGCTGGTGTTCGACCTCGCCGCCGCCCGGCTCGCGCCGTGGGCCGTGACCGCCGGCCGGATCGCGTTGCTCGCCGGGCTGCTCGCGGCGATGCTGGCGCTGCACAACGCGATGTCAAGATATCTCTACGCGATGGGTCGCGAGAAGGTGCTGCCCGCGGCGTATGCCCGCACCGCACCTCGCACCCACGCACCGCGCACCGCGTCGCTCACCATCTCGGCGGTGGCCGCCGTCGCGCTGGTCGCGGCCTATCTGGCCGGCGTGCGCACGCCGTCGATCCTGGCCCAGCGGCTCACCGTGGTCGGCGGCCTCGGCATCCTCGTCGTCCTGCTGGCCACCGCGCTCGCCGCGCTGCTGCACCTCAACCGGGTGCCCAACGGCGAAGGCACGTGGGGCCGGTTCATCGCGCCGATCCTGTCCACGGTGGCCCTCGGCACCCTGGGTTATCTGGCCTTCTGGAACATTCCGTCGCTGCTCGGGGTGCCGCCCGAGTCGGCGCTGGTGTGGTCGGTGCCGGTCGGGCTGGTCGCGGTCGCCGCGATCGGGCTCCTGCACGGCGTCGCGCTGCGCGGCCGCAAGCCGGTCCTCTACGCGGGTGTCGGCCAAGGCCCTTCGCCGGTGGTGATCACCCCCAAGTCTCCTCAGATAAAGGCCCGGGTGCCGCAACAGCGGGAGCCCGGGCGGCATCGGCCCGAGCGAATAGATCGCTGAACCGGCGGAGGTGGGCGAAATGACTGTCGCGACCCTGGCTGCTCCTCCCACCTTCCGCCTGCGCCGATTTCCCCCACCTCTGGTGGACGCCGTCCGCGTCCGTGCCCTGGGGATGGACACGGCGACCGGCCGCTATCGGCACAACGAAGCGGAAACAGCGGTACGGATCGAAGCGGCGCTCGGGGTGCGACTGACCCGGGCGCCGCGGTGGTCCCGGGCCGATTGGTTCGATCAGTTCGGCATCTCGTACGACGCGGTCGGCCCGTTCTCGGCCGGCCGTTTCGACCAGCAATGGCGGCGCTTCTCCCAGCAGATCCTGTTACATCTGAACAAGGCACAATTCGTGCCGGTGGACGTCACGCTGTTCACCCCCACCCAGATCGAGAGGATCGAACTGTTCATCGCCGTCCGCCGCTTGGCCCCGCGCGTCTTCACCCTGGGGCACTGATGGCCGCCCTGATCATGGTCCGTCCCGGTCGCGACTGGCAGTCCTCCGGCGGCCTCTTCGACTGGACCCTGGAATACCTCATCCCGCGGCTGTCCGACGAGAAGACCGCCGAGTCGCTACGGACGGTCGTCGAGGAGAACCTGGGCAGCCTGTGGATCCCGGATCTGCCGTCCGAGGCCCAGATCGAGATATTTCAGCTGATCCGGGCCGAGTTGCTGCCCGCGGCCGAGGCGGAACTGCCCCCGGCCGCGGTCGCCGAGCTACGCGAGTTGATCGCGCTTACCTACTGAGGGTTATCGAGCCACTGCTGGCCGGCGGGTCAGGCGCTGCGGCGCAGTGACGTCTCGCCGGGGTCTCGGTCCTGCCGGGTCAGGGCGGTGGGGCGGTCCTCGCCGTCGCCGCGGACCCGGGCCGCGATGTCCTTGCGGACCGCGGGGGCCAGGTGGTGCAGGTCGGGGGTGCCGCGCTCGCCGGTGATGTAGCCCTGGACGTGCCGGATGCCGCTGCGGTAGATCTGCCGGAGGCTCACCGGGGACTTGTCGTCGACGCCCTCGACCACCACCGCGCGGGGCGTGTGCGTCTCGCCCCGATCGACCGCGTCGCGGGCGAACGCCACCACGAGTTCGAGCTCCTGGATCGCCAGCTGGTGGTGCAGGATCGTGCGGTCGACCTTGATGTGGGTCAGCGGCAGCTCGGCGATCCGGGACAGCGACGCGTGCGCCACCCCGAAGTCGTCGAGGGCGAAGGCGACCCCGACGTCCCGCGCGATCTTGGCGAGGCGCTTGTTGAAATACGTATGCGGAGCCTCGCCCCACTGCTCGCCGGCCCACGGCTCGATCGCGTCCTGCTCGGAGATCTCCAGGGTGACGGCGTGCGGGTGCAGATCGAGCTCGGTGACCAGGTCACGGAGGTTCTCGACGTACGAGTCGTCGAGCAGCGAGCGGACCGACACGTTCACCGAGACCGGCTTCGGGACGTCCGTACTCCAGGGGCTGTCGGCGTGCGCCAGCTTGTAGCTCATCAGCGCCTTGCTCAGGATGCTCCGGTCGCGTTCGACCACGAAGTGGTCGCCCCACGTGTGCGCGAGCTGCAGCATCGCGTACGGCGCGCTCTGGTCGGTCAGTGAGCGCCGGGCGAGTGCCTCGTAGCTGTGCACGCCGACCTGGGGCCAGGCCTCGCCGATCGTGACCACCGGCTGGAAGACCATCCGGAACGAGTCCAGCACCTCGCGGTAGAGGTGCAGGGCCCGCTCGAAGAGCTCGTCCGGGAGCCGGCCGAACGCCGTGCGCAGGGCGGACAGCACCCGAACCTCGGACTCGGCCGGCGAGGCGGCGAAGTCGGCGTCCCAGATGGTCTCCAGCACCTTCGCGCCGGCCTGGCCGAGCTCCACCAGCCACTCGGGCGGATCGACGACGGCCAGCCACCCGCCGCTGGCGGCTTGCCCGAGCGGCGCGCACCACAGCCGCCGCAGGCCGTCGCTCGCCACATAGCCGAACCCGCGGCGGCCCAGCGGCGCGCGCAGATCACCGTCGGCGGCGCGCAGCAGATTGCGGAGCGTCGGGTCGTGGTCGAAACCGGTGGTGGCGTCGATCGCGACGTATCCGTCGGTGCCGCGACCGAGGTAGGCGACCGCCGCGGCACCGAGCGCCGCCTTCACGTACTCGACCCGCTCGGCGTGGCCGGCCGCGGACCGGGCCAGCCGGCTGACCAGCCGGGTCAGGTCGGGCAGGTGCCGGTCGAGCGGGTTGGCCAGCAGGTCGACCGTGACCTGGGCGGGCGGCGACTCCGGTCGGTCGGCCTGCGCGGAACTGGCGTTCGGCCGGGTCAGCTCGATCGTCTCGCGGGCTCGCAGCAGGACGCTCTGGCGCCGGTCGAGGCCCTGGTCGTAGACGTAGGCGCTCAGCGAGTCGAAGGTCACCGCGCCGCGGGCGTCGGCGGCCGCGCCGCGCAGGCCCTCGAGAACGTGGTGGGTGAAGACACCGTGCTGCAGCTCCGGGTCCTCGCGGGCGTAGCCGCGGGCCGCGCAGGCGGCCAGCATCGCGTGCCGGTGGTCGTCGCGGCCGCCGATGCGGATCAGGTCAGCGCCCTGGAAGGTCGCGCTGCTGCCGGACCAGGAGCAGTCCAGCATCACCACCGACATCCCCCGGAAGTGGTGCAGAACGTCCTGGGTCAGGAACGACATCCGCAGGCCCTCGTCCGGGCGACGGGACAGGATGGACTCGTCGAAGTCCGGCGTCACCAGGTAGAGATCCGTGCCATAACTCCAGGACGGCTCCAGAGTGTGACCGGCGAAATACACCACGAGTACGTCGGACTCGTCGGACGCCAGCGCGATGTCCCGGAGTCGCTCCTTGATCCGGTCGGCGCGTGCCTCCGGGCCGACGAAGATCGTGATGTCGCTCGGGCTGAAGTTGCCGCTGCGTGAATCGCACAGAACGTCGGCGAGCGCGAGCGCGTCCTGCTGAGCGTACTGAATCGGTTGCAGAGCGGAGTCGACACCCGCGCCATTCACTCCGATGATCACGGCGCGGTGTCGGTTAGCCACCAGAGCCCCCGGAGTTAAGCGCTGTGTAGTCGAGCGCTGGCGAAGCCTGCGCCCAGTGATACTAGGCCCTTACCCGGCCCGATCAAGTCGATCTATTTTGGACCATGCCGTCTTGCGGCTTCTGTCCACAAAAACCGCCCGGGCGGGTGGCTCGGGGATGCTACATAAGGCTGATGCGAGCGGTCGTGTACGACAGGTATGGACCACCCTCGGTGCTCCGCATCGCCGACCTGCCCACCCCGACCCCCGTGGCCGGGCAGGTGCTCGTCCGGGTCGCCGCCACCTCGATCAACCTGAGCGACTGGGAGACCCTGGTCGGCACCCCGCTGTATTCGCGGATCGGCGGCCTGCGCCGGCCGGCCCGCCGCACACTCGGCTCGGACATCGCCGGCCACGTCGAAGCGGTCGGGCCGGCCGTCACCCGGTTTCGGCCCGGCGACCAGGTCTACGGCGACAACCTGCAGTTCAAGGGCGGCTTCGCGGAGTACGCGATCGCGCCGGAAACGGTGCTGGCGGTCAAGCCGGCCGCGCTCACCTTCACCCAGGCGTCGACGATCCCGCAAGCCGGCGCGATCGCCCGGCAGGGCATCGCCGGGATCGAGGCCGGGCAGCGGCTCCTGATCAACGGAGCGGGCGGTGGTTCCGGCGCGTTCGCGATCCAGCTGGCCAAGCGGGCCGGCGCGCACGTGACCGGCGTCGACAACGCCGGCAAGCTCGACTTCATGCGCGCGCTCGGCGCCGACCAGGTGATCGACTACCGCCGGGCCGACTTCACCCGCCAAGGCCCGTACGACCTGGTCCTCGACCTGGTCGCGCACCGGTCGGTGTTCGCCTACCGCCGCGCGCTGGCGCCGGGCGGCCGCTACCGCTGCGTCGGCGGCTCGGTGTCGACGCTGCTCCGGGTGCTGACCGTCGGTGCCCTGGCCGGCCTCGTCACCGGCCGCCGCCTGGGCGTGCTGGCGGTGCGTGAGGGCCCGGCCCACTTCGAGCCGATCGCCGCCCTCTGCGCCTCCGGCGACCTCGACATCCACATCGACCGCACGTTCACCCTCGATGAGGTCCCGGCGGCCCTGACCCACGTCGGCGAGGGCCGCGCGCTGGGCAAGGTCGTCGTCGAAGTGCCTTAGCGGGTGGTCCTCGGCTCGGGCCTGCGCTCCAGCAGGGTGATCGTGAGCAGCGTGTACTGCCAGCGACGGACCTGCTTGTAGTGGTCGGTCAGAAGCTTGCGTTTCGCCGGGGCCATGTCGGCGAACGGGTCGGTGGTGTAGTCGACCCGGATCACCCAGATCCGCGCGGGAGTGCCCAGGCAGGCCGCGGCCGGGCACTCGGTGGCCAGGAAGTGGCCGTCGGTGCGCTGGGGCTCGGTGCGCAGCACGTCCGGCGGGCGCGGTGACGGCAGGTAGCGCTCGTAGATGTCGCGGGCCGCCCACGGGATGCTCGGGTGGGTGTCGGCGAAGATCGCGACGTCGCCGGGGCGGTAGAGCGGCGTGATCACCGCGGCGATCATCTTCGAGTCCTCGGAGTGGCCGGCCGGACCGCGGGCGCTCAGTTGGTAGGGCCAGCCGACCAGGGCGAGCAGCAGCACGACCACGGTGGTGGAGCGGGGGCCGAAGCGCATCGCGGCCGCGGCGGCCAGGGCGGCCAGGGCGGGCAGGGCGATCAGGACGTAGCGGGCGTTCCAGATCGGCTCGACCAGGCCGGCCGCGAACAGCAGGAGGATCGGGGCGAAACCGGCGGCGGCCAGGCTGGCGGCGTCGGTCGAGGCGCGTACGCCGAGGACGGCCAGGCCGAGCACGATGCCGGCGACCGCACCGGACATGAAGATCCGCTCGGGGATCAGCTGCGCCAGGTCGACGGTGAGGACCTTGATCCAGGAGAGCTGGCCGCGCTGCCGGGTGCCGAGCGCGGTGAGCACCAGCGCCGGCAGGCCGCCGAGCACGGCCGCCGGGACCCAGTAGGCCACCGCCCGCCAGGAGCGGCGGCACGCCACCGCGATGAGGTGGGCGACCAGCATCAGCATGGTGCTCAGCGGATGGCTGAGGCCGGCCAGCACCAGGGCACCGGCGTAGGCGGCGGCGCGCAGCACCGTCGGCCGTTCCAGCAGCCGGATCAGCAGCAGCACGGCGAGGGCGGCCGCGAACATGGCGAACGAGTAGGAGCGGGCCTCCTGGCCGTAGCGGGAGGTCACCGGCAGCAGCGCGAAGATCAGGCCGGCGAACAGGCCGGCGAACGGCCCGCCCAGGCGGCGGCCCAGGGCCGTGGTGAGCACGGTGGTGCCGATCATCGCGAGCACGGCGGGGAGGCGCAGGGCCACCGTCGAGGTGCCGGCGATCGAGGCGTACGCCTTCATGGCCGCGTAATACGGTGCCAGCACGATGTCGACGTTGCCGGTCAGCTCGCGCAGCTGTCCCCAGCTGAGCCGGACGGCACCCCAGGTGGCCAGCTCGTCGGCCCAGAGGGCGGGGACGGTCAGCCGCCACGCGCCGAGCGCCGCGGCGACCACGGCGGGCAGCGCCCAGAAGAGCCAGGCAAGGCGGCCGGACGGGGTTTCCCGGGTCGTGGCCGGTGCCTCGGGCTCCCGGGTGACGATCGCAGTCGGAGCTTCCGACCAGGCGATCATGCTGGTCTCCCGAGGCCGAGTATCCATGGCGGTCAGATAGTAGTCCGTCGTTGGGACCAGCGACGAATCAACTCGACAGGCCGGTCAGCCGAAGAACTCCTGGATCTGGGTGAGTGTCAGGTAGCCCTGCGGTTCGAGCTCGGCCGGGAGCGCGGGCAGCGGCTTGGTGGTGACCGAGACCTCGGGCGGATCGGCCGGCAGGTTCGGCACGTGCGGGGTCGGTGGCAGCCCGGGCAGCGCCATGGCCTGCCGGATCACCTCGAACATCGAGCGCACCTCGGTGGCCGCCCGGGCCGGCAGGTCGGCGTCGGTCGAGGGCAGGGCGCAGGTGAAGTTGGCCCGCAACCGGTCGTTGCACTTGCGGATGTCGGCGCTCGGGCGCAGGTGGTCGAGCTTTCCCTCGGCGACTATGCCCAACTCGCACGCGGCCAGGCCGGACTGCCGCCACCAGGACCGCCAGGACGGGTCGGCGTCCAGGGTGAGCGCCACGTGCCGCAACGCGATCATGTAGTCCTGCGGCGCGTGCGCCTCGCCGGTGGTGGTGCCCATGTGCGGGTGCAGCCAGGAGGTGTCCCAGGCGGCGGCGTTGGCGCCGGTGCGGGTGCTGACCTCGGTCCGGTGCTCCCAGTCGGAGCGGGTGGCGGTGCGGTAGGCGCGCTCGGCGACCGGGAGGAGTTGGTCGCCGGGGGCGGCGGCGTAGGAGGCGAGCTCGGCGGGCACGGTCAGCACCTTCCGGTACGCGCGGTTTCCGGCGGCGACGGCCGCGCAGCGTACGCCCAGGAACGACGTGCCGGAGGTGGCCACCGCGCGATAGTGCGCAGGGGTGTCCAGCGCGTGCAGCGCGCGGGCCAGATGGTCGGCGAAGTCCCGGATGTCCGCGGCGCCGTGGTCGGAGAGCTCGTCGGCCAGGCGGTCGAAGTTGGCCGGGTCGGGGCCGATCCGGTCGACCAGTTCCCAGAAGGTCTGCTCGTCCATGACGGCATGCTGTCATCACGGGCACACCGGGATGGGTAGGACATACCGGCTCGTCCGGGCGATTACCCATGGGTAATGAGCCCTACGTCACCCCGGCGCGGGACTTCCATAAGTTGGTGATATAAAAATTGAGTGCGGCATACAGATAATCTCTCAGCCCAGGACGTGGCCATCGCCGGCGGCTTCGAGCGCTTCTACGAGGTGCTTCGCCGGCTCACCCCGCGTTCCGAGCTGAGCCTGACCGCCGCCTCGACCCTGCGCCGCCTCGAGCGCTCGGGCCCGCACCGGCTCTGTGAGCTGCACGCGCCCGAAGGGGTGAGCCAGCCCGCGATGACGCAGCTGATCACCCGGCTCGAGAAGGAGGGCCTGGCCGCCCGCGGCAGCGACCCGGACGACGGGCGGGCCGTGGTCGTCACCATCACCGACGCCGGCCGGGACGCCGTGGCCCGCCGGCGCGAGGGCCGCACCCGGGCGCTGTCCGCGCTGCTGGAGCAGCTGCCCGCCGAGGATCACGCCGCCATCGTGGCGGCGCTGCCCGCCCTGGAGCGGCTCGGCGACCTGATGGTCGAGCAGCCACCAGCCTGATCCTGCCCACACAAAAGAAGAGCTAGGGGGTATTAGCGTGATCACAGTCGATCACCCTCGGTACAAGTGGGTCGCGCTGTCGAACACCACGCTCGGCAACCTGCTCGCCACGATCAACTCGTCGATCGTGCTGATCTCGCTCCCGGCGATCTTCAAGGGCATCCACGTCAACCCGCTCGACGCCGGCAACGTCAGCTACCTGCTCTGGATGCTGATGGGCTACATGCTGGTCACCGCGGTGCTGGTGGTGACGCTGGGCCGGCTCGGCGACATGTACGGCCGGGTCAAGATCTACAACGCCGGCTTCGCCATCTTCACGATCACCAGCATCATCCTGTCGCTCGACCCGTTCGACGGGGGTGGCGGCGCGCTCTGGCTGATCGGCTGGCGGGTGCTGCAGGCGGTCGGTGGCGCGATGCTGATGGCCAACTCGGCCGCGATCATCACCGACGCCTTCTCCGCCGAGCAGCGCGGCATGGCGCTCGGCGTGAACATCGTCTCGGCGCTGGCCGGCTCGTTCATCGGCCTGGTGCTCGGCGGGGTGCTCGCCGAGTGGGACTGGCGCTCGATCTTCTGGGTCAACATCCCGCTCGGCATCCTCGGCACCGTGTGGGCATACCGCTCGCTGCACGACACCGGCGTCCGCCGGCCCGCGAAGATCGACTGGTGGGGCAACGCGACCTTCGCGATCGGCCTCACGGCCGTGCTTGCCGCCATTACGTACGGGATCCAGCCGTACGGTGGCCACACGATGGGCTGGACCAACCCGTGGGTGCTGTTCGGCCTGATCGGCGGCGCGGCGGTGCTTGTCGCGTTCGGCGTGATCGAGACCCGGGTGGCCGAGCCGATGTTCCCGCTCGGGCTGTTCAAGAACATCGGCTTCACCAGCGGCAACGCGGCGAACCTGCTGGCCAGCGTGGCTCGTGGTGGGCTGCAGTTCATGCTGATCATCTGGCTGCAGGGCATCTGGCTGCCGCTTCATGGGTACGACTACGAGCAGACCCCGCTGTGGGCCGGCATCTACCTCGTCCCGATGACGATCGGCTTCCTGGCGGCCGGACCGCTCGCCGGTTACCTCTCCGACAAGTTCGGTCCGCGGTTGTTCGCGTCCGGCGGCCTGCTGGTGATGGCGGTGTCCTTCGTCGGCCTGCTGCTGTTGCCGGGCGACTTCAACTACGCCGTCTTCGCCACCCTGATCTTCATCAACGGCCTGGGCGGCGGCCTGTTCGCGGCGCCGAACACGTCGCTGATCATGTCGAGCGTCCCGGCCAACATGCGCGGCGCCGCCTCCGGCATGCGGGCCACCTTCCAGAACGCCGGTCAGGTGCTCTCCATCGGCGTCTTCTTCTCGCTGATGGTGGCCGGCCTGGCCGACTCGCTGCCGGGCACGCTCAGCTCCGGCCTGATCGGGCAGGGCGTCCCGGCCGGCACCGCCGACACCATCGCCCAGCTGCCGCCGGTGGGCACCCTGTTCGCGGCGTTCCTCGGCTTCAACCCGATCGGTGAGCTGCTCGGCCCGGCGGTGCTCGGCGCGCTGCCGGCCGCGAACGCGGCCAACCTGACCGGCCTGCAGTTCTTCCCGCGGCTGATCGCCGAGCCGTTCCACGATGGCCTGGTGATCGTCTTCTGGATGGCCATCGCGATGGCCGTGGTCGGCTCGCTGTTGTCACTGCTGCGCAGCAGGAAGGTGCCGGCGGCGGCCACCGAGAAGGTCGACTTCGTGGCGCACGAGGCCGAGATCAAGTCCGAACTGTCCGACGCCCAGGCGCTGGCCCCGGCGACCGCCGTCGCCGAACCGTTGGACGGCGCTAAGCAGTAACCGAGGCGTCGAGGAGGCGCTCGGCGATCGAGCGGGCCAGCGCGGCCGCGCCGGCCTGCCGGTCCATCCGGGCGCCGACCGAGGCACCGTCGTAGAGGACCACCAGCTGGGCCGCGAGGGCGGCCGGGTCGGCCACCCCGGCATCGCGGGCCAGCTCGGTGAACAGACCCCTGGTCCAGGCCCGGTTGGCGGTGGAGACCTGCTCGACGGCGCCGCCCTCGTCCACCGACTCGGCGCTGGCGTTGTAGAAGGCGCACCCGCGGAACCCGGGCATGGCGGTCACCTCGGCAAGCACGTCGAAGACGCCGAGGATCCGGTCGCGCGGGTTGTCGAAGCGCTCGAGCCCGGCCAGCAGCCGGTTGCGGCGCAGCTCGTGCCGGTGCTCCAGATAGGCCCGGACCAGCTCCTCCTTGCTGCCGAAGGAGGTGTAGAGCGACGCCTTGGCGACCCCGGCGCGCTCGATGATGCGGTCGATGCCGACGGTGTGCACACCTTCGGCGTAGAAGAGCTCGTCCGCGGCGGCCAGCAGGCGGTCGCGTGCCGACGGTTTGCGCGTCGCGGAGGGTGATGCAGGGGACATGCGGTTGACGATACCAGACAGGTCTGTCTAGTCTCGGTCGAGCAGACAGACCTGTCTGTTCAGAAACCTCAGGGGGAATCATGACCACCGTCGCCGAAGCGCCTCCGGTCGTTCGCAGCCGTCGGTTGTCCCGCCCGCTCGCCTTCGCGGCCATCGCCGCCGTCTTCGTGACGTTCTCCGCCGCGTCCGCCGCACCGTCCCCGCTCTACGTCGTCTACCAGCATCTGTGGGGCTTCTCGGCGACCACGCTGACGGTGATCTTCGCGGTCTACGTGCTCGGGCTGATCGGGTCGCTGCTGATGCTCGGCGCCCTCTCCGACCACATCGGCCGCCGGCCGGTGCTGGCCGCCGCGATCGCCCTCGAGGCCGCCTCGCTCGCCCTCTTCCTGACCGCCGGCGACGTGACCGTGCTGCTCGTGGCCCGGCTGCTGCAGGGCATCGCGACCGGCGCCGCACTCACCACGCTCGGCGCGGCCCTGGTCGACCTCAACCCGCCGCACGCCCCCGGCCGGGCCGGGCTGATCAACGGCATCGCCCCGACCGCCGGGCTGGCCGTCGGCGCGCTCGGCTGCGGCGCGCTGGTCCAGTTCGCCCCCGAGCCCACCCACCTGGTCTGGGCCCTGCTGCTCGCGGCCATGGTCCTGGCGGCCGTGGTGGTGGCCCGGCTGCCGGAGACCTCGGTCCGGCGGCCCGGTGCGGTCGCCTCGCTCTCGCCCCGGCTCGGAGTGCCGGCCCGGCTCCGCGCCGACGTGCTCGCCCTGGTGCCGATCATCGTGGCCAGCTGGGCGATCGGTGGCCTCTACCTGTCGCTCGGCCCGTCGGTCGCGGCCGCCGAGCTCGGGCTCACCAACCACCTGATCGGCGGGCTGGTGGTGACGTTGCTCTGCGGCACCGGCGCGATCACCTCGTACGCGATGCGCACCCTGCCCACCCCGCGCGTGCTCACCCTGGCCGCCGCCCTGCTCACCGTCGGTTCGGTGATCAGCGTGGCCGGCGTCGAGTGGTCGAGCATCGTGGTCGCCGCGATCGGCACGGTCATCTCCGGCGTCGGCTTCGGCGCCTCGGCGCTGGCCTCGTTCGGCACGCTCGCCGTCCTGGCCGCGCCGCACGAGCGCGGCGAGCTGTTCGCGGTCGCGCTGACCATCGCGTACACCGCGTTCAGCGTGCCCGCGGTGATCGCCGGTTTCGCCGCCACGTCGGTCGGCCTGCACCGCACCACGCTGATCTACGGCCTGGTGGTGGCGGTGCTCGCGGCGACGGCGCTGACCGCCCAACGGCTGAGGTCACGAATCGTCTGAACAGCCCATCTTTCGTGATGTCCCGGCGTGGATGGTCCCATTTGGGGCGGTCCACGCCGCAGCATATGGGGCGAAACGGACTTAGGGAGCTGGGTTAATGCGAAGAAGACTTCTGGCGGCGGCCGTGACGATCGCCGTGGCGGCGACCGGTGCCGTGGCGACGGGGGCCCGCGCGGACGCCCGGCTCAAGCCCGGCTACCCCAAGCTGACCTGGGGGACGTGCACCGAGCAGTCGCTGGTGAGCCGCAAGGCCGAGTGCGGCACCGTGACCGTGCCGATGGACTACAAGGACCCGGACGGCGCGACGGTCGAGCTGGCCGTCTCCCGGATCAAGCACACCGTCCCGGAGGCGCAGTACCAGGGCATCATGCTGATCAACCCGGGTGGGCCCGGCGCCAAGGGGCAGGGCCTGGCGGTTCTCGGCGGGCTGGTGCCGAAGAAGGCCGGCGCCGCCTACGACTGGATCGGCTTCGACCCGCGCGGGGTCGGCGCCAGCAAGCCGTCGCTGAGCTGCGACAGCACCTACGCCGGCTACAACCGGCCGGAGTACGTGCCGACCACGACGGCGATCGAGACGACGTGGCTCAAGCGGGCCGAGAAGTACGCGAAGGACTGCGCCGAGGCCGGCGGTGACCTGCTCAACCACCTCAAGACCCAGGACACCGTGCGGGACATGGAGAGCATCCGCCTCGTCCTCGGCGCCAACCAGATCAACTTCTACGGCTTCTCGTACGGGACGTATCTGGGCCAGGTCTACGCCACGATGTTCCCGTCCCGGGTGCGGCGGATGGTCCTCGACGGCAACGTCGACCCGGGCCGCGTCTGGTACGACTCGAACCTCGACCAGGACATCGCGTTCGACAAGAACATGAAGATCTACTTCGGCTGGCTGGCCGAGTACGACTCGGTCTACCACCTGGGCCGCAACGCCAAGGCGATCGAGCGCCTCTACTACAGCGAGCGGACCCGGCTGGCCACCAAGCCGGCCGCCGGGGTGATCGGCCCGTCCGAGTTCACCGACATCTTCCTGCAGGCCGGCTACTACATCTTCGGCTGGGAGGAGATCGCCCAGGCGTTCTCGGCCTGGGTCAAGAAGCGTGACCCGCAGCCGCTGAAGAAGCTCTACGACAAGAACAACCCCCAGGAAAAGGGCGCCGACAACGGGTACGCCGTTTACCTGGCCGTGCAGTGCACCGACGTGCAGTGGCCGATCAGCTGGACCAAGTGGACCGCCGACAACTGGGAGGTGCACCGCAAGGCGCCGTTCGAGACCTGGGCCAACGCCTGGTACAACGTGCCCTGCCGCACCTGGGGAGGTAGGGCCGGCATCCCGACCACCGTCTCCGGCGAGACCGCGCCGCCGATCCTGCTGATCAGCGAGACGCTGGACGCGGCCACCCCGTTCAACGGCAGCCTCGAGGTGCGCAAGCGGTTCCCGCGCTCGGCCCTGATCGAGGGCGTCGGCGGCACCACGCACGCCGGGTCGCTCTTCGGTGACGAGTGCATCGACAACACGATCGCCGATTACCTCGCCACCGGTGTACTCCCCAAGCGGAAGCCCGGTGAGCGCTCGGACAAGCGCTGCCCGCCGATCGCCCGGCCGAACCCGGTCGCCGACGGGGGCGACAAGAAGCCGGCCAAGCGGTCCGCGGTCGACCCGGCCCGGCTCGAGCTGCAGCGGGCGCTCGTCCAGCGGTAGATCCCACGGCAGTGGATCGCAGACCGGCCGGGTGAGCCGCAACACTCCCCGGCCGGTCGGCAACCGTCGGCGGCTAAGCTCGAAATCGCGAAGGGGAGTAGCTCCCAATGTCGCGGTCGACATGCTGACACCCTCGGGTGTCCGGCCGCGCGGCCTCATCACGAGGCGAGCGAGACCTTCGACTTGGCTGTTTGACAACGGCCGGGTCGAGGTCGCCCTGGGCAAACTTCCTCCCGGTCCTGACGTACCGGGAGTTTTTTCGTGGATGGGTTCCTCGCCGCGCTGGCGATCAGCTTCGCGGTCATCTTCGTTGCCGAGCTCGGGGACAAATCCCAGCTCATGGCGCTGACCTTCGCCACCCGCTTCAAGACGTGGCCGGTTCTCATCGGCATCACCGTGGCCACCGCCGTGGTGCACCTCGTGTCGGTCGGCATCGGCTACGGCCTCGGCGCGACCCTGCCGACCGGCTGGATCTCGCTGGTCGCCGGCGTCGCCTTCCTCGCCTTCGGCGCCTGGACGCTGCGAGGTGACAAACTTACCGACGACGAGAAGTCGAAGGCCGAGCGCAGCACCGGTTCGGCGATCTGGGCCGTCGGTGGCGCGTTCTTCCTGGCCGAGCTGGGCGACAAGACGATGCTGGCGACGATCACGCTCGCCACCCAGCACGGCTGGTTCGGCACCTGGGTCGGCTCGACCGTCGGCATGGTCGCCGCCGACGCGCTGGCCATCCTGGTGGGGCGGATGCTCGGCCGGCACCTGCCGGAGAAGGCCATCAAGTACGGTGCCGCCGTGCTCTTCGCTATCTTCGGCATCTGGTTGATCGTGGAAGCGATCATCGAACTGCGATAACTGCGATAGGGGAGCTGCCGTGCTGCGGTACCGGGCCGAGCTGGACGCCGACATCACCCTGGCCAGCGGCGGCAGCCTGCGGGCGCGGGGCCTGCTGGTGGACGTTCCGCACGCCGAGGTCAGCCACCCGGAGATCGCCGCCTGCGCGGTCGCCGGGCTCGGCCTGCGCGACGTGGCGCGGGTCGAGCTGGACCAGGTGCGGATCTTCGCCGAGGAGGCCGCCCCGGGCGCCGGGCGGAGTCCGGGCCGGATCGAGTACGTCGAGCTCAGCCACGTGATCGAAGCGGGCATGACCACCTACCCGGGCATGCCCGTCCCGGTCATCACCGCCCATCGGACCTGGGAGCAGTCCCGGCCGTACTACGCCGAGGGCACCGAGTTCAGCATCGACCGGATCGAGATGGTCGGGCAGACCGGCACCTACCTGGACAGCCCCCGGCATCGCTACCCGGACGGCGCCGACCTGGCCGGGTTGCCGCTCGGCCGGCTCGCCGACCTGCCGGCCGTGGTGGTCCGGACGGTCGGGACCGGCCGGCGGGTGATCGACGCGGAGGACCTCGAGCCGTACGTGGTGGCCGGGCACGCGGTGCTGCTGCACACCGGCCAGGACCGGCACTGGGCGACGCCGGAGTACGGCACCGACGCGCCGTTCCTGACCGAGGCCGGCGCGAAGCTGCTGGCCGACCGGGGTGCGGCCCTGGTCGGGATCGACTCGTTCAACATCGACGACGCCACGCCGGCCGGGCCGCGGCCGGCGCACAGCGTCCTGCTGGCGGCCGGCATCCCGATCGTCGAGCACCTCACCAACCTCGGCGAGCTGCCGCCGCTCGGCGCCCGGTTCACCGCGACGCCCCCGCGGATCGTCGCCTTCGGCACGTTCCCGGTGCGCGCGTTCGCCACCATGCCGTACTTCGAGCCACACGATCACACCCGCTCAGCCGGCTGGCTTCCGACCACGGGCCCATGGTCATGACCGCCTGCACCGAGCGGCACTCAGCCGCACCTGCGGACGGCCTCGCAGGCGAGGGCCAGAAGGGCATGACAAAAGAGGCTCAGTCATGACTCCGGTCGGCACGGCCGTCGCTCTCGCGGCCGTGCAATTTCAGCGCGGTGACCCGGACGCCGCGGCCGACACGCTCGGCCCGGTGCTGGCGGCCGAGCCGGACAACATCCGCGCGCTGGTGCTGATGACCCACGCCCAGCTCGCCCTCAAGAAGCCCGAACTCGCCCACCAGGTCGCCCAGCAGGCAGTCAGGGTGGCGCCGGACTCGGCCGAGACGCTCGGTGCGCTGAGCCGGGCGCTGACCGGGCTGGACCGGCACGACGAGGCGATCGAGGTGGCGCAGCGGGCCACCCGGCTGGAACCGGACAACGCCTACCGGCACAACCGGCTGGCCTGGGCGCTGCTCGGCGACCGGCGGCGGGCGGTCGAGGCCGAGCACGCGGCCCGGCTCGCCGTGCAGCTCGACCCGAACGAGGCCGACTTCCGGATCACCTACGCGATGGTGATGAAGCAGCTCGACTACCCCGATCGGGCCCGGCAGGCGCTGCGCGACGCACTCGCCCTGGAACCGGACAACGCGGTGGCGCAGCACGAGCTGGCCACCCTCGACGTGGTGCACCGCAATCCGTTCGCGCTCGGCCGGTTGGCCCGGGGCGCGAGCGGGCTGGCCGGGGCACTGCGCAGTGACCCGCGGCAGCAGGCCAGCAAGTTCATGCTCGACGTGGCGCTGCGGCGCTTCCTGGTCTACACGGCGGTGCTGCTCGCGGTGCTGGCCTACGTGGGCTGGCGGATGACCGAGTTCTCGGTGACCGGGGCGCGGGTGCTGGCCGGGGCGTCCGCGCTGACCACGGTCGCGTTCGCCGCGTACTTCGTGCTGCGGCTGGACCGCTCCCTGCGTACGTACCTGATGTCCGTGCTCACCCACGGCCGTCAGCGGATCGCCGCGATCGGCTTCGCACTCTGCCTTCTTCTGCTCCTGACCGCGACGTTCGCACCGGCCGGATGGCTGCCGTGGCTGCTCGGCGCCGCCGCTCTGGGCGGCTTCGCCGTCCGGCTGCTCACCGTGTCGGCCACCAACGCGCATGTCCGCGCGGCCGGCGTCGGCACCCCGCCGGACAGGGTCAGTGTCGTGCTCTGGTGGGTGATCATCGTCTGCATGGTCGCCGCGATCCTGCTGCAGATCGGCACGGCCGACGCCGCCTGGTGGTTCTCGGCCGTCGCCCTGACGCTGGTGCTGGCCGCTTTCGCCTGCCTGGCGGTGATCGTTCGGCGGCGTCGCGCCCGGCGGGATACTTTCCGGGGAATCCGCAGATGAATTGCGGCATTTCGCCGAGAATGGGCGGGTGACTCCCTCCACCGAGCAGAGTGCCACCGCGCTGGGCATCGCCCGCGCGGCGGCGCTGTTCGAGCGGCTGGACGTCACCGCGGCGATAGCCACCCTCGAACCGGTGCTGGCGGCCGAGCCGAACTCGCTGGACGGCTGGCACCTGATGGCCCGCCTCCGGCTCGCCGCCGACCAGGCGGCGGGCGCGTTCGACGCGGCCAACCGGGCCATCGCGCTGGCCCCGGACAACCCCCGGTCGCTGGCCACCGCCAGCCGGGCGCTGTCCCTGCTCGGCCGGCACGAGGAGGCCGTCACGATGGCCTACCGGGCGGTGATCGCCGAACCGATCAACGCGCTCTGGCACGACCGGGTGGCCTGGGCGCTCATCGCCGCCGACCGCCAGTTCGCCGACGCCGAGCAGGCCGCGCGCACCGCGATCGGGCTCGACCCTAACGAGGCGCACTACTACTTCACGCACGGCGTGACGCTGGACGCGCTCGGACACTCCGACCAGGCCCGGCAGGCGCTGCTCACCTCGCTGAAGATGGAACCGGAGAACCCGGTCGCCCAACACCGGCTGGCCATGCTCAACGGCGAGGCCGCCCGCGAGGAGAAGCCGAAGAAGCGCAGCTGGCTGCCGTTCCGCCGAAAATAGGGGGACGCCTTTGTTCCGGTCAAGGTGGCGGTGGGGCCGGTGGCGGTGTCAGCGCGTGTAGGCGAGCAGGTCCAGGTCGCGGACCGCGGCCGGCTCGGCGGCCTGCACCCGCAGGTCGCCGGTGACCGAGAAGAGCGAGAGCGTCGTCCGCCCGCTCGCGCGGGTGCGGACCAGCAGGTTGCCGTCCGGGTCGAAGACCGCGCCGACCACGCTGCCGGCCACCGGCAGCGCCATCAGGTCGCCGGTGATCGTGTCGACCACGGCGTCGGCGGTGTCCGGGCTCGCGGTGCCGATGTCGCCGGTGGTCTGCAGCGGCACGGTCACGTGGCTGCCGGTCGAGTCCACGCTGGTCAGCTTGCAGGCGGCCAGGCCGTCCGGGTTGTCCACCGGCTGCCGGTCGCCGAAGACCGGGACCACCGCGTCGGAGCCGTCGGCGGTGACCTTCAGCGAGCAGTAGGCGGTCGCGTACACCAACTTCAGGCCGTCGCCCGACCAGCGCAGATGCTGCCCGGCCGCCAGCGCGCCGGCCAGCGGGGTGAGCACGCCCGATTCGACCTGGAGGATCGCCGGGCTGTTCGCGTCGACCAGCAGCCGGTCGCCGGCCGGTGACCACACCGGAGCCTGCGCGGCCGTGCTGACCCCGGTGGCGACCTGCTCGGTCTCCGGGCTGCCGGTCTCGCCGATCAGCAGGGCGCCGTCGAGGGCGTACGCGATGCGGTCGCCGTCCGGGGAGATGCCGACCGGGGAGGGAGCGTCGGCCAGCACGGTCTTGGCGCCGCCGTCCGCCGGGGACAGCCGCACGACGTCCGGCCGGCTGCCGGACTCCTGGTAGAAGACGTGCCCGGGCAGGTCGCGCAGCGCGCGGGACTGCGGGGTGGCGGTGCTCGCGGAGACCTGCGGCCGGTTCTTCCGGCGGGCCGGTGTGGTGGAGAGCCGGCCGGCGTACTGACCCGACGCCGCGGCCGGCGGGGTTGCCGACGGCATCGGCTCCGGCGCCGGTTCCCGGGTCGGCGACGACGACGAGACCAGGGCCAGCGGGGACCGGTGCGGGTCGTCGCCGGCCGGGAGCCGCCACAGGCCGCTGGCCAGCAGTCCGAGTGCGGCCAGGGCGGCGACCGTGCCGACGGCGGCCTCGCGGCGGGCGATCCGGCGGGAGCGGTGCACCACCCGGTCGTACATGTCGGCCGGCGCGACCTCGTCGGCCAGTTCGCGCAGGGACTCGCGCAGGCCGTCGTCGCGGGGCGCGGTCATCGGGGCTTCTCCTGGGTGAGGACCCGCAGGTCGGGCAGGAGCGCGCGGAGGCGGTCGAGGGCCCGGCCGGTCTGCGTCTTCACCGTGCTGACCGAGACGCCGAGCAGGTGGGCGGCCTCGGCCTCGGTGTGGTCCTCGAAGTAGCGCAGCACGATCACGGCGCGCTGTTTGGCGCTGAGCGCGAGCAGGGCCCGGCGCAGGGTGAGCCGCTGGACGGCGGCCTCGGCCGGGTCGTCGGCGCCGGCCGGATCGGTGGTGAACTCGCCGGGCAGCACCTCGGCGACCCGCGGCCGGCGCCAGAACGACACCTGCGCGTGGTACATCACCTTCCGTGCGTACGCCTCGGCGTTCTCCGGGCGCTCCAGCCGCAGCCAGGCTCGATGGGTGCGGGCCAGCGCCTCCTGAACGAGGTCTTCGGCGAGGTGTTGATCCCCGGTCAAAAGGTACGCCGAGCGCAACAATGCGTGTGTCCGCGTCCGGACGAAATGCGCATAGTCGGCCTCTCGGGCGTCCATTCCCAGGTGTCCGATCGGGGGGTAGCAGGAGACGTGAGCGTACCGAGACGGTTCAAGCACCGCGGTCCCGCTCACGCCTCCCCCTTAAGCCCGATCGCCCCAGCAATCGTTTCCCCGCCGTTCGATGCCTCCCCGTGTGGGCACCGCTCGGCACAAGGAAGGACGCGGATTTGCGGACGACCGGTCGACGGCCGTTCGGCCCATTTCTGGAGTCCTCCGAACGGGCAGGACTACCGTCGAGAAATGGCTCGTCCCCGCATCGTGATCGTCGGTGCCGGGTTCGCCGGATTTGCGGCGGCCCGCAGGCTCGCCAAGCTGTCCCGCGGCGGTGCCGACATTGTCGTGCTCAATCCGACCGACTATTTCCTCTATCTGCCGCTGCTGCCCGAAGTGGCCACCGGCCTTCTCGAACCGCGCCGGGTCACGGTGCCGCTCGCCACCGCGCTGCCGGGCGTGCGGGTGGTCCTCGGCACCGTGGAGACCTTCGACCTGGACGGCCGCTCGGTCACCCTGCGTGACCCGGAGGGCGGCCACCGGTCGCGGCGGGCAACATCGCGGCCTCCTACGGGTACGGGCGGCGACGTGCCTACCAGCATCACGACCTGGGGTTCGTCGTCGACCTGGGCGGCCTGGAGTCGGCCGCCAACCCGCTGCGGGTGCCGCTGCAGG
Organism: Paractinoplanes durhamensis; assembly: GCF_016862175.1. GTDB lineage: Bacteria > Actinomycetota > Actinomycetes > Mycobacteriales > Micromonosporaceae > Actinoplanes > Actinoplanes durhamensis. Next base: position 27,852 of record NZ_BOML01000075.1, read on the forward strand.
GGCTGCCCGCCAAAGTGGTCACTCGCGGTTACCACCTGCTGTCGATGCCGGGGAACCGGGTGCGGGTGGCCGGTGACTGGCTGCTCGACACGCTGCTGGGCCGGCACGGCGTGCAGTTGGGCCTGATCCGGGGCGATGCGGTGCCGCTGGAAAGCGGTAAGCCGTTCAGTCAGCCATGAACGACCGGTTTGCGGCCCGGAAATTCGCGCCGAGATAAGCGACACAAGACATAATTCGGGCATGCGATCTCGTTGGCTCGGCGCGTTCCTCGTCGCCGTCTCCACCGTTACCGGCGTCGCGCCGGCGTCGGCCGCCGCCGTCGACGATCCGGGCATCGTCATGGCCCGCTACGGCTTCAACGACCGGGCCGGCTCGATCCTGGACGAGTCCGGGCACGGGCACACGCTCGCCACGGTGTCCGGCCACGGCGGCGAGGTGCGGCCGGTGGTGCACGGTCAGGGGGCGGCGCTCGCGTTCCCGGCGCACTGCGCGGCCCGGGCGGCGATCTGCCCGCACGTCGCGCTGCAGGCGCCCAGCTCGGCCGACCTCAACCCGGGGACCCGGGACATCGCGTACGGCGCCGACGTGCTGCTCCCCGCCGGGCAGACCAGCAAGGGCCAGAACATCGTGCAGAAGGGCTACTCGACCACGAGCAGCCAGTGGAAGCTGCAGATCGACGGGGTGGCCGGGCGGCCCAGCTGCGTGCTGGTCGACACGCGCAAGCCGGCCATCCGGATGGTGACCAGTTCGGTCACCGCCGCGGACGGCCGGTGGCACGCGGTGGTCTGCCGCCGGATCGGCGCCACCCTCGCGGTCTACATCGACGGCATCCAGCGGGGCAGCACGGCCCTGCCGGCCAAGCTGTCGGTCTCCAACAACCGCCCACTGAGCATCGGCGGCAAGGGCGCCTTCCCGGACAACGACCAGTTCAACGGCGCCCTGGACAACGTCTGGGTCCAGATCGGTTAGTTGTCGGCCAGCGCCTTGAGGACCTCGCTGCCGACGCCGGCCGCGCTCTGCGGGTTCTGGCCGGTGACCAGGCGGCCGTCCCGGACCACCTTCGGCTGCCAGTCCGGGCCCGCGATGTGCTTGGCGCCGACCTGCTCGAGCCGGGTCTGCAGGGCGAACGGCACCACCTCGGTGAGGCCGACCGCGGACTCCTCGGAGTTGGTGAACGCGGACACCGTGCGCCCGGCGACCAGGTGCTCGCCGCTGGACAGCCGGACGTCGACCAGGCCGGCCGGGCCGTGGCAGACCGCGGCGACCACGCCGCCGCGCTCGTAGACGTCGCGGACCAGGGCCTGCAGCTCGGTCGAGCCGGGGAAGTCCCACATCGTTCCGTGCCCGCCGGCCAGCAGCACGGCGTCGTAGTCGGCCTGGTCGGCGTCGCGCACCGGGCGGGTGGCGGCGAGCTGGCCGGTCACGTCGGCGTCGGTCAGGTAGCGCTCCTGCACCGGGTCGGAGCGGTCCTCGCCGTCGGTCGGCGGGGTGCCGCCGGCGATGGAGAGCAGGTCCACCGCGTAGCCGGCGTCGACGAACTCGGCCCACGGGTGCGCGGCCTCGCCGACGTAGTAGCCGGTCTTCTTGCCGGTGTCGCCGAGCGCCTCGTGGCTGGTAAGCACGATCGCGATCTTCTTGGTTGCCATACCTCTATGGTTCCCCCGGATCGAGCCATCGAACAAATAGCTCAGGACGGCGCTTCGGTCTGCTCCAAGCCGCTGACGACGGCCCCCAGCAGGTCGGCGCGTGGGGTGTCGCCGGAGAGCTCCCAGGCGAACGCGCCGCCCAGGGACCTGCTTCGGGCGTACGCCATCTTGGCCTTGATCGTTGTCGGGGTGTCGTAGGACCACCACTGGTTGCCGCAGTGGGCGTAGGCGGTGCCGCCGATCGTGCCGGTCGGTGGGCAGCGGGTGGCCAGCACCTCGTAGTCCTCGATGCCCTTCTCGAAGCGGCCGTCGGCCGGGCCGCTCGCCGGACCACCCGGTGCCGCCGCGTCGACCCCGGTCCAGCCGCGACCGTAGAAACCGATCCCGAGCAGCACCTTCGCCGCCGGTACGCCCAGGCCGAGCAGCTCGTCGACGGTGGCCGTGGTGGTGGCCGTGTCGCGCGGGATGCCGGGGTAGGCGGACAGCGGCGAGTGCGGTGCGGTCTTCTTCGCGCCGTCGGTGCCGAAGTAGTCGTAGGTCATCGCGCTCAGCCAGCTGGCGCTGCGCGACGCGGCCAGGTAGTCGGTGGCCTTCAGTTTGCCCAGGTCGGCCGGGACCGCGGCGGTGACCGGCGCGGCCGGCCCGAACGCGGTGCGCAGCGCGGCCAGCAGGCGGGGGAGTGCGTCCGGCCCGCTGGTGTCGCAGCGCAGGCCGCAGGCGTTCGGGTACTCCCAGTCGACGTCGACGCCGTCGAACAGGCCGGCCCAGCGCTTGTCGTTGATCAGGTCGTGGCAGGAGGCGGCGAACGCGGCCGGGTCGCGGGCCGCGGCGGTGAAGCCGTCCGAGCCGGTCCAGCCGCCGAACGACCAGATCAGCTTGAGCCCGGGGTGCTTCGCCTTGAGCTTGCGCAGCTGCCCGAAGCTGCCCCGCAGCGGCGCGTCCGGCTTGTCGGCCACGCCGTCCACACTGTCCGCGGCGGCGATCGGCCGGTCGTAGTCGGCCCATCCGTCGGCGGCCGAACACCGGCCGGCGGTGACCTTGCCGAAGGCGTACATCAAATGGGTGAGTTTGTCGGCGGAGCCGCTGGTTTCCAGATCTTTCACCTGGAAGTCGCGCCCGTAGACACCCCAATCGGTGAAGTAGCCGACGATCTTGGCGGCCGATTCCTCAACAACAGGAGGCTCGCCGGTGCAACCGGAAAGAGCCAGCAGGAACACGAGGGAGAGAGCTATCCGGCGCACCGGGCCGAAGCTATCCGGGTGTGGGGGTCCATCTGCCGATCGTTCCCCCGAACGGGTGTGACTTCCATACCGGGGTGATTCCTGGCACGCCGGGCCATCGAAACAGCGGTCTGTGCGATCGTTTCCCGGTGGCCGTAAGCCCGCATGAACCCCCGCCCGCGCCGACCACCCGGGATCTGCGCGGTGAGGTGCGTGCCTTGCTGAGCTGGCGGCGGGTCGTCAACCGGCTGCGGGCGGTGCTGCGCAGCGCCCTGGTCACCTTCGTCGTGCTGACCGCGACGCTGTGGCTGATGCCCGGCGTGGCCAGCGCCGACATCGTCGACACCCTGGGCCTGGTGCTGCTGGTCGCCGGGGTGGGCGCGGTGCTGCGGCCGCTGCTGCTGGTCGGCGTGGTGGCCCTCGGCGGCTGGGGCGCGATGCTGCTCGGCGTCGTCGCCCAGATCACGGTGATCGTGATCGCGCTGGAGCTCGACCCGGCCGAGCGGATCAGCGGCCTGCCGTCGCTCGTCCTGGCCGCGATCCTGGCCGTCGTCTTCGCCGCCGTCATCGACTGGATGCTCGACTCCGGCTCCGACGACACCTTCGTCAAGGAGGCCAAGCGCCTCATGCGCGGGGTGCGCCGGCGGCAGCTGCGGCAGGCCGGCGGCCCGTTCCTCACCCTGCGCCGCCCGCGCCAGGGCACCGAGCCCGGCCTGCTCATGCTCCAGTTCGACGGGCTCAGCGAGCCGGTGCTGCGCTGGGCGGTGCGGGCCGGCAACCTGCCCACGCTCGGGCATTGGCTGCGTTCCGGCAGCCACACCATGGTCGGCTGGCACACCGGGATGCCGTCCACCACGCCCGCGTCGCAGGCCGGCATCCTGCACGGCGCCACCCGGCAGATCCCCGGCTTCCGCTGGTTCGAGAAGGAGGCCGGCAAGCTGATGGTCTCCAACCGGCCGAGGGATGCGGCGGCGATCGAGCCGCGCCTGTCCGACGGCCGTGGCCTGCTGCGCGACGGCGGGGTCAGCATCGGCAACGCGTTCAGCGGGGACGCCGCGGTCAGCCTGCTCACGGTCAGCCATGCGGCGCTGCCAGGCCGGTCGGCGCGCGGCTGGGCGGCGTTCATGGCCTCGCCGTACGGCTTCACCCGGGCGCTCGTGCTCGGAGTCGGCGAGATCCTCACCGAGCTGCATCAGGCCCGCCTGCAGCGCCGGCGCAACCTGCAGCCCCGGGTCAGTCGCTCCGGCGCGTTCCTGGCCCTGCGGCCGGCCTCGATGCTGCTGCGCGACGTCAACATCTCGCTGATCGCCGAGCAGATGGCCCGCGGTGCCCCGGCCATCTACTGCGACCTGGTCGACTACGACGAGGTGGCGCACCACGCCGGCCCGGCCCGGCCCGAGTCGATGCGGCAGCTGGAGGGCCTGGACCGGATGCTGGGGGTGCTGGAACGGCTCTCCCCGGAGGCGGCCCGCCGCTACCACATCGTGGTGCTCTCCGATCATGGGCAGAGTCAGGGCGCGACCTTCCGGCAGCGCTACGGCGAGACCCTCGACCAGATGGTCGGCCGGCTGTCCGCGCCGGACCACGCGGACGCGCCCACCACGCCGGCCGAGGAGTCGATCTCGGAGCCGGACCCGCCGATCGCGCCGCTGCTGGTGGTCTCCTCCGGCAACCTGTCCCTGCTCTACCTGACCCGCTTCACGCACCGGCTGTGCCGCACCGAGATCGACCGGGCCTACCCGAAGCTGGTGCCCGGGCTGGTCGCGCACCCGGGGATCGGCCTGGTGGTGGTGCGCGACGACGACGGCCCGGTCGCGTTCGGCACGCACGGCACGCACCGGCTGCGCGACGGCATCGTCGAGGGCGCCGACCCGCTGCTGCCGTACGGCCCGAACGCCCGCGCCGACCTGCTGCGCCACCAGGAGGCCGCGCACGTCGGCGACCTGGTGCTGATCTCCTCGGTGGACCCGGTGACCGAGGAGGTGGCCGCGTTCGAGGAGCTGGTCGGCTCGCACGGCGGGCTCGGCGGCTGGCAGACCGAGGCGGTTCTGGTGCACCCGTCGCGCTGGCCGATCGCGGCTCCGGAGCTCGACGGACCGGACGCCGTGCACCGCCAGCTGATCGAATGGCTGGACATGCTCGGGCTGCGGACCCAGCCGGCCGAGGCGGACGAGTGGGAAGCGAGCGCATCGGCGCCGAGACTTTCCCGCGCGCACGACGGTTAAGGGGTTTATGCCCGTTCTCCGTAGAGCTGTCGCCGTCGCCGCCGTCCTGGCCGGACTCCTCCTGGGCCTGCCCGCGCAGGCCACCGCGATCGGCGCGCGGGCCCTGGCGACGGCGCCCACCTTCAACGGTGGCGTCTACGCCATTGCCCACCGTGGCCCGATCGTCTACCTGGGCGGCGCGTTCACCAGCGCCACCTACCGCGGGCGGGTCTATCCGCGGCTGCGGCTGGCGGCCCTGGACGCCCGCACCGGCGCGCTGCTGAGCTGGGCGCCGGAGGCGGACGGGACGGTGCGGGCGCTGGTCTCCACCACCGACAGCATCTACGCGGCCGGCGACTTCCACGCGGTCGGCGGGCACCCTCGCGACTCGCTGGCCCAGCTGAGCCCGGGCAGCTCGGCCGTGCTCGGCTTCAAGCACACCCTGACCGGCACCGCGTACACGTTGACCAGCGGGAACGGCCGGCTCTACCTGGGTGGCAGCTTCAGCGACGTGGACGGCCGCCAGCGCGGCGGGCTGGCCGCGTTCGCGCTGGACAGCGGCGAGTTGGACAAGGACTGGCGGCCCAAGGCCGACGACGCGGTGCATACGCTGGTCGCCTACGGCAACCGGGTCTACGCCGGCGGCGGGTTCCACGCGATCGACGAGGTGAAGGGCACGCTCCGGCTGGCCTCGCTGCACGGCAGGACCGGCAAGGTCGACGAGAACTTCCTGCCGAAGTCGCCGGCCGAGGTGCGGTCGCTCGCGGTCGACAAGGCCGGGGTGTACGTGGCGACGGCCGGGGTGGGCGGCCGGGCGATCGCCTACGCGTTCGACGGGAAGCTCCGCTGGCAGCGGGTGTTCGACGGCGACGCGGCCGCGATCGCCATCGCCGGCGGCGTCACCTATGTCGGCGGGCACTTCGACAGCGCCTGCCTGACCAGCAAGAACGGCGTGCACGGGGCGTGCGTGGAGGGCTCGCAGCCGCGCTACAAGCTGGCCGCGGTGACCGCCGGCGGCGAGTTGGCGCCGTGGGCCCCGCAGGGCAACGGCGTGATCGGCGTCCGGGTCCTGAGCATCAGCCCGACCACCGGTTACCTGCTGGCCGGCGGCGACTTCACGCTGATCGACGGCCAGGACCGCCGCCGCCTGGCCATTTTCCCCTAGAGCGCTCCGCGTCGTTTCGCGAACACCTGGGTGATCGCCCACCAGCGGGTCGGGGTGAGCCGGATCAGCCAGTCGCCGGCCCGGGCCTCCTTGCTGATCAGCAGGCGGGGGCGGCGGGCCGCGATCGCCGCGACGATCTGCCGGGCCGCCTCCTCGGCGGGCACGGTCAGCGCCGTCTCGGCGAAGCGTTCCGCCTGCTCGGCCTGCGCACCGTCCGGGTCGGCGCCGCTGAGCCGGGCGTTCGCCGCGATGTTGGTCTTGATGCCGCCCGGATGCACGACGGTGACGCCGACGCCGAGCGGCCCGATCTCGTGGCGCAACGCCTCGCTGAAGCCGCGCACCCCGAACTTGCTGGTCACGTAGGCGACCTGGCCGGGCGGCGCGATCAGGCCGAACAGGCTGCTCACGTTGACCAGGTGCGAGCCGGGCCGGGCCAGCAGCTGCGGCAGGAACGCCTTGGTCATCCGGATCACGGCATGCAGGTTGATCTCCAGCAGCCAGTCGAAATCCGCCATCCGGTTCTGCTCGAACGTGCCCATCAGGGTCACGCCGGCGTTGTTGATCAGAAGATCAACCCCGCCGTGCCGGGAGGCGATCTCGGCGGCCAGGTCCAGCCGGTCGCCCCCATCACTGAGATCGACGGTGTACGTCGTGACCTCCGCCGCCCCCATCTCGCGCGCCAGGGCCGCGACCCGCTCCAGCCCGGCCGCGTCCACGTCGAGCAGTGCCAGCACCGCCCGGCGTTTGGCCAGGTCGAGCGCGACGGCGGCACCGATGCCACTGGCCGCCCCGGTGATCAGGCAGGTGCGTCCGGCAAACGCGAAGCGCTTCATCGGTCCATTATCGTGCCACCCGCCCTAAACTGTGGATCATGACTGAGCCCCGGTCCCAGGCCCCGCTCGTGAACCCGCAAGCGGTGCTGGCGCCCCTCACCGACGCCGCCGTTTTCCTGGTGCTCACCGTCCGGGAGGGCGGCGAGGCGACCGTGCGGGACCTGCTCGAGGACCTCAGCGGCCTGCAGCGCTCGGTCGGCTTCCGGCTTCCGGCCGCCGAGCTGTCCTGCGTCACCGGCATCGGCCGCGAGCTGTGGGACCGGCTGTTCACCGGGCCGCGTCCGGCCGAGCTGCACAAGTTCCGGGCCTGGAAGGGCGCGCGGCACTCGGCCCCGTCCACCCCGGGTGACCTGCTCTTCCACATCCGGGCCGCGCAGATGGACGTCTGCTTCGAGCTGGCCGCGAAGATCGCCGAGCGGCTGCGCGAGGTGGCCGACGTGGTCGACGAGACGCACGGCTTCAAATATTTCGACGAGCGCGACCTGCTCGGCTTCGTCGACGGCACCGAGAACCCGACCGGCGAGGTGGCCTCCCGGCACGTCCTGATCGGCGCCGAGGACCCGGATTTCGCCGGCGGCACCTACGTCCTGGTGCAGAAATACCTGCATGACCTGGAGGCGTGGAACGCGCTGCCGGTCGAGCAGCAGGAGGCGGCGATCGGCCGGACCAAGCTCGACAACATCGAGCTCCGGGAGAAGGCGCCCAACTCGCACGTCGCGCTCAACACGGTCGACGACCCGGACGGCAACGAGCTGAAGATCCTGCGGGACAACATGCCGTTCGGCTCGATCAAGGACGGCGAGTACGGCACCTATTACATCGCCTACGCGTCGACGCCGGACGTGCCCGAGCTCATGCTCCGCCGCATGTTCCTCGGCGAGCCGGTCGGCACCTACGACCGCATCCTCGACTTCTCGACCGCGGTGACCGGCTCGCTGTTCTACGTCCCGACCGCCGAGTTCCTCGACGACCTACCCGAGTAATTTCGCAAGATCTAAAAGCGATTTCAGGTGTACGTCTCCGTCAAGCCCCCGCAGCGCGGCCGTGACGGCACCCGCCGCCCGGGCCGCCTGTAGCCCGACCTCGGCGTCCTCGACGACCAGGCAACTCCGCGGCGGCACCCCGAGCAACTCGGCCGCGCGCAGGTAGCCGGCCGGGTCGGGCTTGCCCGCCGCCACGTCGTCGGTGGTCACCAGCACCGGCGGGGTGATGCCGGCCGCGTCCAGCCGGGCCTTCGCCAGCCGGCCGTCGGCACTGGTCACCACCGCCCACGGCAGGTCACGCCGGGTAAGAACGGCGAGCAGTTCGGTGGCGCCGGGAGCGGCCACGACGTCGGACAGATCGTCGTACTGCAATTCCATCTGGCGGGTCGACGCGCGCCGCATCTCGTCCTCGTCCAGGTGCGGGAGCAGCTTGCGGACGGTGGTCGCGCTGGGTGCGCCGTGCGCCATCTCGTACGCCGCCGGGCCGTCCACGCCGTACTCATCGCCCCAGGTCAGCCAGGCTCGCTCGACCGCGCCATCGGAGTCGACGAGCGTGCCGTCCATGTCGAAGAGGACCGCCCGGGTCTCGGCCTTGATATCCGCCACCTATTGCCTCCACAGCTCGGACATAGTCGCTCTGGCCAGTCTCCCTGGTGAGCAGGACCGAACCGAAGGAGACCCGAAACGATGTCCGTTTACGACGATTCGACGCGTTCGTCCGGTGCGGCGTCGACCTGGCCGCCGGCCGGTTCGTACCACTCCGAGCCCGAGGGCTACTACGCGGCGGCGCCGCCGTACGTCTACCGCGAAGAAGCGCCGGTGCGGGAGCAGCAGCGCTACGACCTTCCGCCGATCGATCCGTATGAGAAGGCGCCGAGCCGGCCGCCGGCCGAGTGGACCCCGGCGCACGCCGACGGGCCGCCGCCGGCCTGGACGCCGCCGGAGAAGGCCGTCGCCACCGCCGACGCCCCGGCCGCCGGGAAGAACCACAACAAGCTCGCGCTGATCGGCGGGATCGTGGCGGTGGCCGTGGCCAGTGCCGGCGTCACCGCCGGGATCATGGCGGCGGTCGGCGGCGGCAGCTCGGCCACCACCGGGCCGGGCGGCGGGCAGGGGTTGGGCCAGAACGGCCCGGGCACCGGCCAGGCCGGCGGCACGACGACCGCGAGCGCCCTGCACGGGACGTATGTGGTCTCGGACGGCAACGGCGGCTACGTCACGCAGCTCGCCCAGACCGGGACGGTCTCCACGATCAGCAGCAGCTCGATCACGGTGAAGAGCGACGACGGCTACAGCAAGACGTACGTGATCAGCACCTCGACCACGGTCGGCACCGGCCGGATCGCCGACGTGCTCAAGGGGCACACCGTGCGGATCGTGGCGACCAGCGCGAAGCAGAAGGTCACCGCGACCTCGATCACCGACACCAGTCTGGCCGCCACCGGACAGCAGAACGGCACCCCGCCGCAGAACGGCAACTGACCCGCCGGGGTTGCTCTGCTGAGCTGTGCGCATCACGGCTGCGGGGCTTTGGTGCGTACCGCTGAACAGAGCAGCCCGCCCCGATCCATCGGGGCGGGCTGAGTGTTGTTCGCCGAACCCTCAGCGACCGGTGGCCCGGCGCGGCGCGCGGCGGGCGACAGCCGGTTCGCCGGCGGCCTTGGCGGCCGTGACGCGAGCGGCCGTCGCCCGGGCGGGGCTGGCCTTGACCGGCGTGGCCTTGACCGGGCTGGCCTTGACCGGCGTGGCCTTGGCCAGGACCGACTTGACCGCGGACGCGGTCCGGGTGGTGCGAGTGGCCCGCGGGGCGGACGCGACCAGCGGCTCGGTGATCGATTCCGCCGAGGGGGCGGCGGGAGTGATCGGCGCGACCAGGGCGACCTTCTCGGCGTCAGCGTCGGGTTCGGGCGCGGGCGCCACCACGGCCTCGGGGGCCGGAGCGACCGCGACCGCGGCCGCGGGAGCCGGGACGACGGCGATGAACGGGGCCGAAGCAGCCTCGGTGGCGCGCGACTTCTCCCGGCGGATCAGGTCGGTGAGCACGGCCTTGTCGTATTTCGCGTCGGCCTCGGCGGCGCGGCTCTTGGCCTTCGACGCCTTGGCGATCGCCTTCTTGTGCCCCTTGGCCAGGCGGTCGCGGTCGCGCTCCTGGGTCTTGAGGGCCCGCTTGAGGCGCTTGACCTCGGCCTCGGCATTCCGCAGGGCCTGCTTCTGCTGCTGAGTGATATCGGCGTTGGTGCGGAGCCGGTTGCCCAGGTCGGTGACGGCCTGGCGGGCCTTCTCGGCGTTGGTGCCGGCGGCCGCGGACTGCGCCCGGCGACGGTCGAGCTGAGGGGTGGTCACGAACTCTCCTTCCGTTTCGCGACCTCCGGTCGTGGCGGACGCCCCGTCAGCCCTGCTTTTCCTCGACAGGTTCGGCGACGGGCTCCACCGCGTCGGCGGCCGCAGCACTGCGGGCACGCCGGCGTCTGATGTGCCGGAGGTGCAACGTGACATAGGCGACCACCGCGAGGGTGACAATGGCGATCGCCCACCATTTGTATCGGTGTGCGTGCTCGATGATCTCGACGAGATGCGTTCCGAGTACGTACGCGATGCTCGTCCACCAACCGACCCAGAGCGCGGCGCCGATCGTGTTGTAGATCAGGAACGTGCGCCACGGCATCGCGGTGATGCCGGCGATCACGCCGTTGAACTGCCGGAGGCCGTCGATGAAACGAGCGATGACGACAATACGACCTCCGCGACGTGCGAAGAAACCCTCCGCACGGGCCAATCGCTCGGGTGTGAGGAAGACGTACTTGCCCCAGCGATGCACCGCCTTGCGCCCGCCGCGGACGCCGATCCAGTAACCGACGTTGTCGCCGAGCACGGCGGCGACGAAGGCGATCGCCGCGACGCCGAAGATGTTGAGCCGGCCGGCCCCGGCGTAGATGGCCGCGGCCACCATGAACGTCTGACCGGGGGCGGGGACCCCGAAGCTTTCCACGCCGATCGTCGCCGCGACGGAGAGGTAACCCCATCGATCGAGGATGGGCGCGACTCCGTGCAGGAATCCGGGAAGGTCAGGTGGAGGTGGCATCGGGTACCTACGGTAGCCGGGCCCGGGTGCGAGAAACCTGTGGAGTCACTACTTCTGCTGAACGCCAGGGGTGAATCCGCAACGAACCTAATGAGTCGCCAGTTGAGAAGCCCGCGGCGTGGTCCGGCCCATCCGGGCGCGGATCGCCGGGAGCGGCAGGCTCGGCATGGTCCGCCGGAGCCGGGCGATGCCGCGCAGGTCCTCGCGGGCGGTGGCGACGATGTCGACCTTGCTGTTCGGGTCGTCCACCCAGTCGACCGGCACCTCGTGCGTACGCAGCCCGGCCCGCTCGGCCAGGACCAGCATCTCGGTGTCGAAGAACCAGTTGGTGTCCTGCACGAGCGGCAGCAGCAGGTGCGCCACGTCGGCCCGGATCGCCTTGAAGCCGCACTGGGCGTCGGAGAACCGGGCGCCGAGGGTGGCCTTGAGGATCATGTTGTAGCTGCGCGAGACGAACTCCCGCTTGGGCCCGCGCACCACCCGTGAGCCGCGCTTGAGCCGGGAGCCGATGGCCAGGTCGGAGTGGCCGGAGACCAGCGGCGCGACCAGCGGCAGCAGGCCGGCCAGGTCGGTGGAGAGGTCGACGTCCATGTACGCGAGCACGTCGGCGTTCGAGTTGAGCCAGGTGTACTTCAGCGCCCGCCCGCGGCCCTTGTCGGCCAGGTAGACCGCGGTCACCTCGGGCAGCTCCACGGCGAGCCGCCCGGCGATCAGCGGGGTCTCGTCGGTGCTGGCGTTGTCCGCGATGGTGATCCGGAACGGGAACGGCAGCACGGTCTGCATGTATCCGCGGAGCCGGCGCACGCTGCGCTCCAGGTCGGCGGCTTCGTTGTAGACGGGGATCACCACGTCGAGTACTGGTCTCATGCGATCAAAGATCGGCCGCCGCACTTTCCGCCGGGTGTGGCCGCCCTGTGCCCGATCTGTGAAAAGAGGGGCCCATGGTTGGCGAATTGCACTCATGGGTATCACTCGGCGCGGAAGCAACCCCCCGCTGATTGGAGCGCTCCCATGTTGGCTGTCGGCCTGATTCTCTTGCTGATCGGCATCTTCGCCCACATCTCGATCCTCACCACGATCGGAATCATCCTGCTGATCGTCGGCGCCGTGTTCTGGATTCTCGGCTCGGTCGGGCGTCCGATCGGCGGCCGCAAGTATTGGTATTGATGCATATGTCCGATAGATAGTCGTCGTTCCCGCCGAGCGGCTCGTCAGATCGAGCCGTTCGGCGGAGTTGTGTCCCATGATCAACTGCTTAGCTCGGTGGTCGATTCCTGCCGAGAAGGGCGATCATGGGGGCTCACCGGCTCATCCCGGCGCGTCGTAATGTCAAAGTCAAGGCGGCCATCTGCGCCCTGATTCTGCTGGCGTCGTCATTCACGCTGGTCCAGGGTAACGCCGGGGCCGCATCCGCGTATTCGACCGTCCAACCCGGCACCTTCACCGGCTACGCATTCGATGCGTGCACGGCGCCGTCCAGTGCGTCGATGAAGGCGTGGCGCGCGAACTCGCCGTACAAGGGCATCGGTATCTACATCGGTGGCGTCTCCCGTGGCTGCACGCAGGCCAACCTCACCGCCGCGTGGGTGCAGGAGCAGGTCACCGCGGGCTGGAAGCTGATCCCGATCTACGTCGGCCCGCAGGCCACCTGCGCCACGACGCCGAAGAAGAACGTGATCGACAACGCCAACGCGTACGCGCAGGGCAGCGCCGCGGCGGCGGATGCGGTGATCCAGGCGGTCTCCCTCGGCCTGGCCAAGAACTCCGTGCTGATCTACGACATGGAGTCGTACACCACCACCGACACCACGTGCCGGGCCGGCGTCCTCAACTTCATGAACGGCTGGACCGCGCGGCTGCACAACCTGTCCTACTTCTCCGGCTACTACTCGAGCGTCAGCTCCGGCATCGCCGACCAGGTCGCGCAGTACAACGTGCCGGGTTATGCGAAGCCGGACTACATCGACTTCGCCCGCTGGGACGAGACGGTCACCACCACCGACACGAAGATCCCGGCGACCTACTGGCCCGGGCACCGCCGGATGAAGCAGTACAAGGGCGGGCACACCGAGACGTACGGCGGCGTGACCATCAACATCGACAACAACTACGTCGACTTCACGCCGCTGCCGTCCGCGACCATGGCCGACTTCAACAACAACGGCTGGTCCGACTTCCTCGCCAAGGACTGGCGGACGTCGAACGTCTACCTCTACCCGGGCAACGGCTCGGGGCTGGGCGGGCGCACCCTGGTGGGCAGCGGGTGGAAGGGCTACAACGCGTACGTCCGGATCGGTGACCTGAACAAGGACGGCAAGGAAGACGTACTCGCCCGGGCGAGCAACGGCGATCTGTACTTCTATCCGGGCACCACCACCGGCTTCGGCACCCGCAAGAAGCTGCTCTCCGGCACCGGCTCGCTGCGCGAGATCACCCCGGCCGGTGACCTCAACAAGGACGGCTACCCGGACATGGTCGCCGTCTCCGGGGCCAGTCTTTACTTCTACCCCGGCGCCGCCGGGACGAAGTTCGGCACGCGCAAGCTGGTGGTCAACGGCGGGTTCGACACGCTGGCCGAGGTGGCGAGCATCGGCGACTTCAACAAGGACGGTTACCCCGACCTGGTGGCCCGGCACAACGCGACCGGCACGCTGCTGCTCTACCCCGGCCGCAAGGGTGCCTATGCGACCCGGACCTCGCTGGGCACCGGCTGGAACGGCCTGCGTGACCTGGTCGGCGGTGGCGACTTCGACCGGGACGGCTACACCGACCTGATCGCGATCCGCCAGCGGGACGGCGCCCTGCTGCTCTTCCGCGGCAACGGCAAGACCCTCACCTCGCGGACGCTGCTCAACGCGTTCCCGTACATGTCGCCGCTGGCCTGATTTTTAGAACAGCCCGAAACAGCGTCAGGCCGTCCCGAACCGGGCCGGCCTGACGCTGTTCAGGAAGCGTGCGGATCAGATCTCGTCGCCGGCCAGCTGGCCGCGCAGCTTCGTGAGCGCCTTGGTGAGCAGGCGGGACACGTGCATCTGGGAGATGCCGATCTGGTCGGCGATCTGCGACTGGGTGAGGTTGCCGTAGAAGCGCAGGGTCAGAATCTTCTGCTCGCGCTCGTCCAGCGTCGCCAGCGCCGGGCCCAGGGCCACGCGCGTCTCGGCGATCTCGAACTCCTGGTCCATACCGCCGAGCGTCTCGCCGAGCTCGGTGGTGCCGTCGGCGGAGATCGGGGTGCTCAGCGAGGTGGCGTTGTAGGCGCGGGCGCCTTCGAGGCCTTCCAGGACTTCTTCCTCGGTGATGCCGAGGTGCGCCGAGATGTCGGCGACGGTCGGCGAGCGGCCGAGGGTGTGGGTGAGGGTGCTGTTGGCCTCGGTGATCGCCAGGCGCAGCTCCTGCAGGCGGCGCGGGACCCGGATGGACCAGGTGCGGTCGCGGAAGTGGCGCTTGATCTCGCCGATGATGGTCGGGATGGCGTAGCCGGCGAAGTCGACGCCGCGCTCGGGGTCGAACTTGTCGACGGCTTTGATGAGGCCGACGTTGGCGGTCTGGATCAGGTCGTCGGTGGGCTCGCCGCGGCCGGCGTAGCGGTTGGCGAGGTGCCGGGCCAGCGGGAGCCACGCCTCGATCGCGCTGTCGCGCAGGGCCGCCCGGGACGGGTGGCCGACCGGCATGGCGGCCATCGCGTTCAGGAGCTCGGCGGCGCTGTCGACCGGAGCCTCGGCGCCGGCCTTGGTGGCCGACGAGATCTGCGACGTCTGAGTGACGGTCATGCTTGGTCCTCCCTGGTACCTAACCGGAGAGCCGGTCCGATCTTGCTGGACCCGGGTCGGTCGGGTGTCCCTATCAACGGTCGACGGCGCTCGATGCGTTCGCCGTCGACCATGCACAGTAGGCCGTTCGGTTACGTAGACCCTAACCGAGGGGTTGAGGAAAGACTAGCCGAAAGTATGAGTGACTTTGCGTGATGACAAGTAACGCGAGGTGATCATCGCCGATGTCGATGTCCACCCGGGGGGTCCGGGCGAACCGGTCGGTCGGTGTGTCGATCCGCGCTGTCCGGGCAAGATGGACGCCATGACCTCGCTGCCCGCGTCGGTTCCGTACCCCCAGGCCGCGGAGATATGCCGATGGACGCTCGCAGCGTTCGGTGATCTGGGTAACTTGCGGGCGGCCCTGCGGGATGCCGTGTCCGGCACTCTGACCACCGAGAAGGGTGACGCCGTCGAGCGCATGGCCCTGGTCGTCACCGAGCTGGCCACCAACGCGCTGCGGCACGGCCTACCGCCCACTGTGGTGCGGCTGCTGCGCGAGGGCGACCGCCTGATCATCGACGTCGCCGACCATGACCGGCACGCCGAACCGACGGTCGACGCGGGCCGGCCGCTCGGCGCCGGCGGCCTCGGCCTGCAATTGACTCGCACCTTTGCGGCCGATGTCGGGTGGTATGCCACTGACATGACCAAACATGTCTGGGCCAGCTTCCCGAGCTGATTCCGCCGGAGGCTGGTAAAAATTCTCCCGTGGCGGACTCTTACAAGATCGGTCAGGAGCGTGCGGCCGACGGGACCGCGACCTTCCTGCACATCAGCGGCGAACTCGACATCACCGCACGCGACGACCTGTACGGCGCGATCCGGGCAGCGCTCGACGACGGTGACGTGGTGGTCGACCTCGCCGAGGTGGCCTTTCTGGACTCGGAGGCGCTCGGCGCGCTGCTCGAGGGGTACAACGACGCCCGGGCCCGGCCGGCCGGCTTCCGGGTGGTCAACGCCCGCGGCCTGGTGGCGCGGGTGTTGCAGGTCTCGGGCGCGCACGAACTCTTCGGCCTCTAGGTGCTCCTCCTCCTGACGGCTCTGCTGCTGGCCGGTGTGCTCGCGTTCGCGGTCGCCCGGCCGAAGGGCCTGCCCGAGGCGGTCGTCGCCGTCCCGGCCGCGCTGCTCATCGTCGTCACCGGGCTGCTGCCCTGGCGGGACGCGGTGGCCGAGATCGGGGAGCTCGGTCCGACCGTCGGTTTCCTGGCGGCGGTCCTTCTCCTCGCCCATCTGGCCGGGGAGCACGGCGTCTTCCGGTACGCCGGTGCGCTGACCGCCCGGATCAGCGGCCACCGGCCGACCCGGCTGCTCGCGGCGGTCTTCGTGGCCGCGTCGCTGACCACCGCCGTCCTCAGCCTGGACGCCACGGTGGTGCTGCTCACCCCGGTCGTGCTGGCTACCGCCGCGCGCACCGGGGCCCGGCCGCGCCCGGCCGCCTACGCCTCGGCGCACCTGGCCAACTCGGCGTCGCTGCTGCTGCCGGTGTCGAATCTGACCAACCTGCTGGCCTTCGCGGCGAGCGGGCTGACGTTCCTCGGCTTCGCGGCCGTGATGGCGCTGCCCTGGGTGGCGGTGATCCTCGCCGAGTACGCCATCTTCCGGTGGTTCTTCCGCGCCGACCTGCGGGCGCCGGCCCGCGCGGCCGAGGGCGGAACGGACCCGGCCGCACCCCGGTTCGCCCTGGTGGTGCTGGCGCTGACCCTGGCCGGCTTCGCGGTGGCGCAGCCGTTCGGCGTACACCCCGGTTGGGTCGCCGCGGCCGGCGCCATCGCCCTCGCCGTACCCAAGCGGGTTTCCCCGAAGGTCCTGCTGCGCGAGGCGAACCTGCCGTTCTGCGCGTTCGTGCTCGGGCTCGGTGTGGTGGTGCTGGCGGTCCGCGAGCACGGGCTGGACCGGCTGGTCGATGCGCTGGTGCCGGAGCGGACCGGGCTGCTGCAACTGCTGGCGGTGGCCGGGCTGGCGGCCCTGCTGGCCAACCTGGTGAACAACCTGCCGGCCACGCTGGTGCTGGTCCCGGCGGTGCAGGCCCGGCCGGCCCTGCTGCTGGCCGTGCTGATCGGGGTGAACGTCGGACCGAACCTGACCTACGTGGGTTCGCTGGCGACGCTGCTATGGCGGCAGATCCTGCACGCCCGCGACCACCCGCCGGACGCCGGCGAGTTCCTCCGGCTGGGCCTGCTGACCGTGCCGGCCGCACTGGTCGCCGGGGTGCTGGCGCTGTGGGTGTCGTTACGGATCACCGGGAACTAAGGAACGCACCTCCGCCGCCGCAACGGAACCGGTCCGGGGAAAGACCGGGGTGATCCGGTGGGGGATCGGCGGCGGGGTGCGTCCGACTCAGTCAGTCTTGTCGATGCATTCCGTAACATGCAAGCAATCTGAGTTGCGGAACTCCCAGCAGACTCACAGCGCCACTTTTCGTTCGCGCTGCGGGGCTCGCAAAACCGGCTCTCTCCTCGCGCTCACAGGAGCATGCCGCCCGATGCCTCGATGCGCTGGCCGGTGATCCACTTGGTGTTGTCGGCCAGCATCGCGACCATCACGCCGGCGATGTCCTCGGGCTCGCCGACCCGGCCGAACGCGATCACCCCGCTGAGGTGTTCGCGCACCTGGGCGTTGTCGCGCAGTGCCCCGCCGCCGAAGTCGGTGCCGGTGGGGCCGGGCGCGACGACGTTGACGCTGATCTGCCGCGGGCCGAGCTCCTTGGCCAGGTAGCGGGTGAAGACCTCGATCGCGCCCTTCACCGAGCCGTACGCGGCGTAGATGCCCTCGCCGGTGAAGCGGGCCAGGCCGGTCGAGAGGTTGATGATCCGGCCGCCGTCGGCGATCACCGGGAGCAGCTTCTGGGTCAGGAAGAACACCCCGCGGAAGTGCACGTTCACCAGTTCGTCGAAATCCTCGACGCTGAAGTCGGCGACCCGGCCGGCCTTGCCGACGCCGGCGTTGTTGACCAGGAAGTCGAAGTCGTCGCGGCCGAACCGGTCGCGCAGCACGCCGCGCAGTTCCTCGACGAAGCCGGCGTACGAGTCGAGGTCGCCGACGGTCAGCTTGAGCGCGACCGCGTCGATCTTCTCGCCCGGGTCGTCCCGATACGTGTAGATGACCTCGACGCCGTCCTCGATCAGGGCGAGGGCGGTGGCCCGGCCGAGGCCGCGGTTGCCGCCGGTGATCAGGGCGATTTTGGACATGGTCCTGCCTTCTTTCGTTCTTTCTCGGAAAATTCAGACGGCCGCGAGCAGCTGGAGCTTCTCGTAACTCGGCGATCCGGGTACGGCGGTGAAGACCAGCAGCACCTGCGACTGGTCGGGATCGAACAGGGTCTGGCAGTACAGCTCCAGATCGCCGAGTTCGGCATGGTTGAAACGCTTGCGGTCGAGGTGGGTGAGGCCGATCTCGTGCGACCGCCAGATCTCGGCGAACTCGGGACTGATCGCGAGCAGCGCGTCGACGATCTCGCCGGCCCGGGAGTCCGGCGCCGCCGCGTACGCCTCCCGCAGCTGGGCCGTGAAGATCCGCCCGTGCAGCGGGTAGTCGGCGGCCGGATAGATCAGCCGGGACGACGGCTCGGTGAACCAGCGATAGACCATGTAGCGGGCCATCCCGGTCCACCGCGTCTCGTCGCCGAGCAGGGCCACGGCCGGCCGGGTCTGCAGCAGCGTCTCGCCGAAGCGCGACATGATCATGGCCGGGGTGTCGGCGAGCCGGTCGAGGATCCGCATCATGCCGGGGCTGATGTGGTCGTCGCGCCGCACCCGCTGCGGCGCCACGTGCCCGCCCAGCCGGAAGAGATGGTCCCGCTCGTCGAGGCCGAGGTGCAGGGCGCGGGCGAGCGCGGCCAGCATCTGCTCGGAGGGGACCGGCCCGCGCTGCTGCTCGATCCGGCTGTAGTAGTCGGCCGACATGCCGGCCAGGGCCGCCACCTCCTCGCGCCGCAGGCCGCCGGTGCGCCGGCGCTGCCCACGCGGCAGGCCCACGTCCTCCGGTTGCAGCGCCTCGCGGCGAGCCCGGAGGAAATCGGCGAGCTGTGCCCGGTCCATGCGACCACCCTCCCTTGTTCGACATGACAAGACTGGCCCGAAAGGGAAATCAGATGAAGGCCGGATCTATCCACGGACAGGTTGTCCCTGGCTGCCGTGCGTTACTCCACGGTTACCCGGGAAGTTTTCCTACCGGTTTAGAAGAGATAATTCTGTCGGACCGTTGACGGAAAAATTCCGGCCCGCCTACGGTGGCCGCATGTCCGGGTCGTTAGGCGTACATGCGCTGGTCAGGCGCGCTCACGAGGAGCGCGTCCTGGCGATCCTGCGCGAGCGCGGCGGCCTGTCCCGGGCCCAGATCGCGGCCCGATCCGGCCTCTCCCGCACCACCCTTTCCGAGATCACCGGCGACCTGCTGTCCCGCGGCGCGATCGTGGTCGTCAATACCGACGCGCCCCGGCGGGCCGGCAGCGGGCGCCCGGCCGAGCTGCTCGCGCTCGATCCGCGCTCGGGCCAGTTCCTCGGCGTCGACCTCGGGCACACCCGGGTGCGGGTGGCCGTCGCCGACGCCGCGCACGAGATCATCGCGAGCGAGGTGACCCCCTATCCGGCCGACAGCGCGTGGCCGCAGCGCCTCGCCACCGGGGTCGCGCTGATCGAGCGGGTCGCCCGGGAGCGGGGCATCACGCTCGCCGCTCTCCAGGGCATCGGGGTCGGCGTCGCCGGTCCCTACCCGGCCGGTGCGGCGCGAGCCGACGTGCAGGCCGCGTTCGCCGAGCGGTTCGCCGCGCCGATCGTGGTCGACAACAACACCCGCTTCGCCGCGCTCGCCGAGGCGAGCCTCAGCGAGGCCCGCGACGTGCTCTACATCCGGCTCGCCGACGGCATCGGCGGCGGCCTGGTGGTCGGCGGCCGGCTGGTGGCCGGCGCGGGCGGGATGGCGGGGGAGTTCGGACACGTCAAGGCCGACCCGTCGGGCGGCCTCTGCCGCTGCGGCAAGCGGGGCTGCCTGGAAACGGTCGCCGCGGTCGGACCGGCTCTCGCCGCCGCCGGTGTACGCGATCTCGACGAGTTGACGGCGCGCCGGGACGAGCCGCGGGTCCGCGCCGCGATGGACCGGGTGGCCGACGCGGTGGGTCGAGTGCTCGCCTCCGCCGCACTGATCCTCGACCCCGAACAGATCGTCATCGGCGGCCCGCTGGCCGCCGCCGCACCCGGCATCGTGACCCGGGTCGCTACCGCAGTTGCAGCGGAACTGGTTGCGGTCCGCCCCGGACCACCACCCGCTTCCGCGGGCAGCGACGAAAGCGGAGCCGCGCGGAGTTCGACCCTCCGCTCGGCGAGTGGCCGGGGTGGCGCCGGTTTCCTTGAAGCTGGGGTCTCGGGCACCGCGCAGGCCCCGGTTTCCAGGAAATTGGGGTCTGACTGCGCGGGGGACGCCCGCTTTCCAGGAAATTGGGGTCTGACCGCGCGGGGGACACCCCGCTTTCCAGGAAATTGGGGTCTGACCGCGCGGGGGACGCCCCGGTTTCCAGGAAATTGGGGTCTGACTGCGCGGGGGACGCCCCGCTTTCCAGGAAATTGGGGTCTGACCGCGCGGCGGACGCCCCGTTTTCAAGGATTTTGGGTGAGCAGGTCGCTGAACCGCCGGGCGCGGGCGGCGAACGGTTGCCAGCGCGGCGCGGGACGGTCGTTCGGGCCGCGCGGCTCGGCGACGACGACGGCGCCCGCGGGGCGATCGCCGCCAGTTTTCGGCAATAGGAGCGCCACGGATGGCTCGCTCTCTGCTCGCCCTTGTCCTCATTTTTGCCGGTATTGTGGCCTGCCCGGCGCAAGCGGCCCCCGCGACCTACACCAACCCGGTCAGCGCCGGCGCCGTCGACACCTTCCCCGACCCGGCGGTCATCAGGGCCAAGGACGGGAAGTGGTACGCCTACGGCACCACGAACCCGATCTTCAACAGTCGGGGTGAGACAGGAGAGCACATCCTGCCGACGATCACCTCGACCGACCTCGTGCACTGGACGTACGTGGGTGACGTCTTCGCGCTGACCGCCAAGCCCTCCTGGTGGCCGGCCGCGACCCGTCCCTGGGCGCCGGACGTCCGCTTCTACAACAACCTCTACCACCTGACGTACGCCCTCAGCGTCGGCGGCATCGGCGTGGTGACCAGCCCGAACCCGGCCGGGCCGTGGACCGACGGCGGGCTGATCGTGCCGGCGTCGAGCGGCTGCCCGAGCGGCACGATCGACCAGGCCATGTTCACCGACACCGACGGCTCGTACTACCTCTACTGGGGCAGCTACGACACGATCTGCGTGGCGCGGATGAATGCCGACGGCACCGCGATCTCCGGCGCGGTCACCCCGATCGGGCACGGGCGGCGGATGGAGGGCGGCTTCGTCGTCCACCGCGACGGCTACTACTACCTGTTCTACTCGGACGGGGGCTGCTGCGACGGCGCGTTCAGCGGCTACACCGTCAAGGTTGGCCGGGCCACCTCGCCGCTCGGGCCGTTCACTACTCCGACCGGGGTCGCGCTCACCGAGCTGACCAGCAAGGACGGCGTCGTGCTGGCGGCCACCGGCAACGGCTGGGTCGGGCCGGGACACAACGCGATCGCCACCGACCTGGCCGGGCAGGACTGGCTGGTCTACCACGCGATCCCGCAGGCCGGCCCGGACTTTCCGCCGGTCACCGGCGCGAACGGCGCGACCCTGAACCTCACCCGCCGGCCGCTGATGATCGACCGGCTGGACTGGATCAACGGGTGGCCGCTGGTGCGGGCCGGGGCAGGGCCGTCCAACTCGGCGGTGACCGCGCCGGTCACGACCTGGACCGTGGGCAGCACGTTCGATTCGTCGGCGGCCGGGTTTACGGGCGGTTTCACGTGGTCCGGCGGGCGGCTCGTGGCATCCGCGGCGGCGAGCTCCTCGTCGTCTGGCTCTATTTCCGGAAATGTCCGTATCGAGGGCGACGTGCGCGGCACGGCGGCCGGCATCGGCTACGGCACGGTCACCGCCTGGCTCGACAGCGCCTCGAAACGGCTCGTCGTGGACGGCGCGGTCACCGGCGCGGCCGCGCTGCCGGCGAACTTCAACTACCAGTCCTGGCACACGCTCGTGCTCACCCGGCGCGGCACCGCGCTGACCGTCACGGTGAGTGCCGACCGGCTCCTCGACGACACCGCGACGGTCTCGCTGACGCTCCCGGCCTCGTTCCCCGGTGGCAAGATCGCCGCGGTCTCCCGTTCCGGCGCGGCCGAAGTGGACAATCTGGGCGCGGCGCCGCTCTATTCGCCCGTTGAGCAGCGAACGGCCGATCCTGCGGTTGGTGCGCTGCTCACGTCGTACTCAGATGAATTCCATGGGGTTGATCTTGGGGTTGGCTGGAGTTGGCTTCGGCCGGACGCCGCGGCCACGGTGACCGGTGGCTCGCTCGTGCGGCCGACCCAGGCGGGCGATCTCGCCCTCGGCAGCAACACCGCCGGGGTTCTGCTGCGCGACGCGCCGCCGGGTTCGTTCGTGATGGAAACCAAGCTCCAATTCGATGGCGTACGGGGTAATCAGCAGGCCGGGCTCGTGCTGTACGACAACGACGACCGTTTCGTGAAGCTCGCCCATGCGGTGCTTCCATTGTCCGGATTCGCGAACACCTTCTTGCAGCAGACCGAGTTCACCAAGGAGGACACCCGCGCATCGACCGGCGCGGTCTTCTCCGGCCCGTCGTTCGGCGGCCCGGCCCCGGCGACGATGTGGCTGCGCCTGCGCTATGCGAACGGGGTGGCCCGGTTCGCCACCAGCGGCGACGGCGTCACCTGGGACTGGTCCGGCAACGCCTGGACGCTGTCCCGCCCGGCCGCCCTGAAGATCGGCGTGGTCGCGATGGGTGGCACCGGCGCGACCGGCCGCTTCGACTACGTCCGGGTCTACGCCGGGTAGGTGCTCTGTGCGGCCTGCCGCAGATCCACTTCCTCGATCAGCTCGCGGGCGATGTCCTCGGTGAGGCGGTGCTCCGCGACCGCCTTGCCGAGCGCCGCCCGCTGCGCCTCGAACCGGGCGTCGTCCGTCTCGGCCGGCTCGGCGCCCGCCTCCGCGATGATCGTCCGGGCGAGGTCGCGCAGCTCCTTCGTCTCGGCCCGCTCCTCGGTCAGGTCGAAGTTCAGCTTCCGGGACAGCCAGCCGACCGTGGTGCCCTGGATGAGCAGCGTGCCGAGGGTGACGATCAGGGCGATCGCCTGGATCGCGTCCCGGCCCGGGAACGGCTCGGTGCCGTGCTCGATGGTCGGCGGGATCGCCGCGGCCGCCGCCAGAGTGAGGATGCCGCGCATGCCGGTCCAGCCGACCAGCAACGTCTGCTTCCTGGTGGGCGGATCGAGCGGCTTGCCGCCCCGGCGGGTCCGGCGCTCCTCCATCCGCTGCCACCGGGTGCGGAAGTAGATGTCCTCCTGGACCCGGCGCTTGACCCGCTGGTCCTTGCGCCGCCAGCGGCCGAACAACACCCACACCGCGAACAGCCGGAACAGGATCGCGACCACCAGCAGCACGCCCGCCGCCACCAGGGTGCGGACCAGACCCGGATCATCCGACTCGGCAAGATCCTCGAGAACCCACTTCAACTGCAGGCCGATGTACGCGAACACGAACGTCTCCAGCAGGAAGTCCACCACCGGCCAGAACGACTCCTCCTGCAACCGGGTCTTGTAGCCGCCCGGGTACTGGTGTTTCGGGTCGAGCGCCAGGTTGAGGCTCACCGAGAACGCGGCCGCCACCACGGCCAGGATGCCGGACGCGTGCGCCTCCTCGGCCAGCAGGAACGCGGTGAACGGCAGCAGCAGGACCAGGGTGGTCTCCAGCGTCGGGTTGCCCAGCCGCTTGCGCAGCCACAGCGTCGGCACGGACAGCCCGGCGCCGATCACCAGCCCGATCCCGGCGGTCCGCACCAGCTCCAGCGCGCCCGACCCGAACGACGCCTGCTCACCGTTGGCCGCGCCCAGCGCGATCGCGAACAGGGTCAGCGCGGTCGCGTCGTTGACCAGGCTCTCCCCGGTCAAAATCGAGGTGACCCGTTTCGGCAGCCCGATCTCGTCACCGTGCGAGACCGTGGTGATCGTGTCCGGCGGCGCCAGCACCGAGCCGAGCAGGAACGCCGCCGCCCCGCCGATCGTCGGCAGCAGCCACGTCGCGACCAGGCCGAGCACCCCCGCGGTGAACAGCACCAGCAGCAGCCCGAGCGTGACGATCGCGTTCATGTTCGCCCCGAACGACGAGAACGACGCGTTCCGGGTCGCCGAGTAGAGCAGCGGCGGCACCACGATCGCGAGGATCATCTCGCTGTCGAGCTCAAGCCGGGGCACGCCCGGAATGAACGACGCCGCGGCGGCCAGCACCACGATGATCCATCCGGGTTCGATGTTCCGCTTACGGGCCACCGCCGAGACGGCGATCCCCGCACCGATGATGAGCAGAAGCTGGACGCCGTTCACAAAAGATCAGGCTAGACGGCGATGGAGGTTCGCAGGTCGCGAGTATGCTTCCGGGCGGGCCGTGACTGGCGCGTTCGGATGGGGAACCATCGGGGAGCGGCCCCGTCGCCTGACGACCTGCCGTGCGCCTGGGCCTCTGCATCGTGATAGGGAGGTCCTATGCCTGAGTTGTCTGCCGAGTCCGTCGCCTTCCGCTCCGCGCTCGACGTGGTGCGCTCCGTCGAGCCGCGCATCGCCGACGCGATCGCCAAGGAGCTGAGCGACCAGCGCGAGTCGCTGAAACTGATCGCCAGTGAAAATTACGCCTCGCCGGCCGTGCTGCTGGCGATGGGCAACTGGCTCTCCGACAAGTACGCCGAGGGCACCATCGGCCGCCGCTTCTACGCCGGCTGCCAGAACGTCGACACCGTCGAGGCGATCGCCGTCGAGCATGCGAAGGCCCTGTTCAACGCTCCGTATGCGTATGTCCAGCCGCACTCCGGCATCGACGCCAACCTGGTCGCCTACTGGGCCATCCTGGCCGACCGGGTCGAAGTTCCCGCTTTGAAGAAGTTTGCGAAGCGCCAGATCAACGACCTGAACGACGCCGAGTGGGCCGAGCTCCGGCAGGCCTTCGGCAACCAGCGCATGCTCGGCATGTCGCTCGACGCCGGCGGTCACCTCACGCACGGCTTCCGGCCGAACATTTCCGGCAAGATGTTCGACCAGCGGTCCTACGGCGTCGACCCGGCCACCGGTCAGATCGACTACGCGGCCCTCCGGGAAACGGCCCGCGAATTCAAGCCGCTGATCATCGTGGGCGGCTATTCGGCGTACCCCCGCAAGGTGAACTTCGCCAAGATGCGCGAGATCGCCGACGAGGTCGGCGCCACCTTCATGGTCGACATGGCGCACTTCGCCGGCCTGGTCGCGGGCAAGGTCTTCACCGGCGACTTCAACCCGATCGAGCACGCCCACATCGTCACCACCACCACCCACAAATCGCTGCGCGGCCCGCGCGGCGGCGCGGTGTTCGCCCAGCCCGAGCTCGCCGACCAGGTGGACCGCGGCTGCCCGATGGTGCTCGGCGGCCCGCTCTCGCACGTGATGGCGGCCAAGGCGATCGCGTTCGCCGAGGCCCGCGACCCTTCGTTCGCCACCTACGCCCAGCAGATCGTCACCAACAGCCAGGCGCTGGCCGAGGGCCTGCTGAAGCGCGGCGTCCAGGTGGTCTCCGGCGGCACCGACAACCACCTGGTGCTGCTGGACGTGCACCCGTTCGGCCTGACCGGCCGCCAGGCCGAGCAGGCCCTGCTCGACTCGGGCGTGGTGACCAACCGCAACGCGATCCCGAACGACCCGAACGGCGCGTGGTACACGTCCGGCATCCGGATCGGCACCCCGGCGCTGACCTCGCGCGGCCTGGGCACCGCCGAGATGGACCAGATCGCCGACCTGATCCACACGGTCCTGGCCGGCACGACCCCGGCCGAGGGCTCAAAGGCGAAGTACACGCTGGACCCGGCCCTGGCCGACCGAGTGAGCAAGCAGGCCACCGAGCTGCTGGCCCCGTTCCCGCTCTACCCCAGCGTCGACCTGGGCTGACACCCACCGCTTCACCGAAATGCCTCGCCGCCCACCGCGGCGAGGCATTTCGCGTTCCCGGCAGTCTCGGCCGCCAGGATGCCTGGTCGTGGACCTTCAGATGATCTTGGGCGCGAGAAACCTGGCTACCTTGTGGTGGCTGACGGCCATCGCCTCGGAGGTATCGGTGGGTAGTTATCGATGAGCGCTGGGTGCGGCCCAACGCGCGGTGTCCGATCTGCGGGCGATCGTCTACTTTCTATTCGAATGAATTCGGCAGCAAGGTCTACTTCGATGAGTTGGGGCCGCCGTGGCCCAAACACCCGTGTCTTGCCGACCGCATCAACCGGCTTGATACTCGCCGGGCTCGCCGAACCAGCGGGGCAGATCGCGGCGCAGGCTCTCCTGGTCGTCACCGGCCCACGCCACGTGACCGTCGGGGCGCAGCAGCACGGCCGGGACGTCGAGCTCCTCGCCGGCGTCCACGACGTGGTCGATCCGATCCGCCCAGCCCTCGGCCGACAGCCGGCCGGTCTGGTCGAGCAGCAGGCCGCGGCCGGCGTGCATCAGCTCGTAGAGGCGCCCGCGCTTCAGCGTCACGTCCCGCAACCGCCGGCCGACCGGGTCCGGGCCCTCTCCTTCGCCGATGTCGTATCTGATGCCGATCGCGGTGATCTTCTCGGTCAGGTAGCGGTTCACCTGCTCGAAGTTCACCAGCTCGGTGAGCAAGCGGCGTACCGCCTGCGGGCCCGGCTCCAGGGACATCAGCTCCATCTGTGCGCGGGTGAGGTCGAGGACGTCGGCGGCCACCGGGTGCCGTTCGGCCTGGTAGCTGTCGAGCAGGTCGGGCGGTGCCCAGCCGGCCACCTCGGCGGCCAGCTTCCAGCCGAGGTTGAACGCGTCCTGGACGCCGAGATTCAGGCCCTGGCCACCGGCCGGCGGGTGGACGTGCGCGGCGTCGCCGGCCAGCAGCATCCGGCCGACCCGGTAGCGGTCGGCCAGCCGGGTCGCGTTGCCGAAACGGGAGAGCCAGCGCGGCGAGTGCACGCCGAAGTCGGTGCCGGCGACCGCCCGCAGCTGCCGCCGGAAGTCCTCCAGGGTCGGTTTTCCCTGGGTGCCCACCCCGTCGGCCGGGACGACGACGCGGTACACCCCGCCGCCGATCGGCCCGAGACCGAACCGGACCTGGGTCTTGCGGACCTCGGCCACCACGGCGGCCACCGTCTCCGGCGATGCGGTCGCTTCCATCTCGCCGAGCAGCGTCTCGACCGTGCTGGGCTCCCCGGGGAAGCCGACGCCGAGCAGCTTGCGGACCGTGCTGCGGCCGCCGTCGCAGCCGACCAGGTAGCGCCCGTTCAGCCGGGTCCCGTCGGCCAGCTCGGCGGTCACCGCGTGCTCGTCCTGGCTGAGCCCGACCAGTTCGCAGCCGCGCCGGATCTCCGCGCCGAGCTCGGCGGCGTGCTCGGCCAGCAGCCGGTCGGTGATGGGTTGCGGAATGCCGAGAACGTAGCCGTGCGCGGTGTCCAGCCGCTCCGGCGACGCCTTGCCGATGCCCGCGAAGAACCCGCCGACCGGATGCTTCGTCCCGTGCGCGAGAAACCGCTCCAGCAGCCCCCGCTGGTCCATCACCTCGATGCTGCGCACGTGCAGCCCGAGCGAACGAACAAACGCGGCCGGCGCCGCGTCCTTCTCCAGCACAATTACGTGTACGCCGTGCAACCGCAGCTCAGCGGCCAGCATCATGCCGGTCGGCCCGCCCCCGGCAATGATCACGTCAAACATGGAACTCCCCCGGTTGCGCGTGTTTCCGCAGGTTAGAGCCTTGCCAGGGGCTTGCCGCAAGGCCCCCTCTGCGCTATATGTTGAGAGTGGCGGGAAAGCGTGGGCTTTCCTGCTTTTGTCGTCTCCGGGGTGGCGCGTCCCTGCGGTCTCCAGCCGGACCGCGGCCACAGTGGATCGCCGATAGCATGCCGCTATGAAGGCTTGGGGCCTGTTCCTGCTCGGCGCCGGCATCGGCGCGCTCATCGGCTCGCAAGCCGATGGTCCGGCGGCGGTGCCCGCCCTGGTCGCGGTCGTGGTGGGGCTGGCCCTGCTCGCCCTCGGCGCTCGCGCCGGCAAGGGCGAACTGGTCGGCGAGGCCATCGCGGCCCGCACTGCGCCGGCGCCGAAGGCCGCGAAGGAGAGCCCAGTGTTCAGCCGGCTCGGCCCCCAGGTCGAGAACATCCTGTCGCTGGCCGAGGAGCAAGCCGCTGACCGCATCGCCGAGGCAAAGGCCACCGCGGCCCAGATCCTGGCCGAGGCCCACGCCGAAGCCGCCCGCCTCAAGCGCGACTGACCAACGCCCGCACCGCGAGGCGTCGGGCCGGCCGCGGCGAGCGGTCAGGACATGCCGGCGGTCGGGCCGCCGCCCATGTTTCTGAAGTCGGAGCCGGGGCTGTCTGTCGGTGGTGGGGGCGGGATCTTTTTCGTGCGGCGGGCTGTCACGCCGGCGGTCACACCCGCCGCGACCAGCACGCCGATGAAGAGCAGGGTCGCCATGACCCGAGTGTGCGACCGGCGCGCCACCCCGCGGCACCCTCAGCGCGGCGGCAGGTTGTGCAACGTCACCTCGGTCAGGCGGGCGTCGGCTATCTGGGCGGTCATGAATGTGGCGAACGGCTGGCGGCGGCGGTCGGTGGGCGAACCGGGGTTGAGCAGGCGCAGACCGCCGGGCGCTGTGGTGTCCCAGGGGATGTGCGAGTGGCCGAAGACCAGCAGGTCGGTGTCGGGGAACCGGGCGGCGCAGCGTTCGGTGCGGCCGGTCGACTGGCCGGTCTCGTGGATCACCGCCAGGCGCAAGCCGTCGAGGTCGGCACGGGCGATCTCGGGCAGCCGGGAGCGCAATTCCGCGCCGTCGTTGTTGCCGTAACACGCGATCAGGCGGGTCGCGCGTTCGGAGAGCGCGGTCAATGCGGCCATGTCCACCCAGTCGCCGGCGTGGATCACCACGTCCGCCGCGTCGATCGCCGCCCACAGCGGTGCCGGTAGGTCACGCGCTCGCTTCGGGAGATGGGTGTCGCTGGTCAGCACAAGCCGCACGCCCCCACGATAAAGGCGCCCGTAAGCCGGACGGGCCGGGGCCGCCGGTGGCCGGGGACGGCCGTGCGGGGACGCCTGGCGTGGCCGCTGAAAGCGGGACTTGTCGTAAATCCCGTACATTATGGAATTGATCTTGAAGGTTTTCGGGAAGCGCTTCCCGGCGGTGGAACGCGCGGAATGCCGGGATCGGTGGGCGATGGTGCTTTTGCTGATCAGCGGCGGAACCGGTTCCGGGGTCTTGGTTATCGGGGTGGCGGGCGGCCGTCGGTGGTCCGGAAGGGGAACTTGTGACACGGCTCTGAGCTGGGGTTATGCCTTTTCGGGCAATGCTGCATCCCGCAGGGTTGTGACATCCGCAAGTACGCCTGCGTTGCCGGTCGGTTCCGGAACCGTGACGAAGTCTGGACAGGCGTATTGATGGCTACCTAGCTTCAGTGGCGGGGGAGCGCTCTCCCCGAACATGTGGAGAGATCGGCCTCCCCGAGGGTGCAAGCAGTCCCCCTTGCAAGTCCCCGCCCTAGGAGAAGCAATGACCATCCCCAGTAGCTCCGCACCTCCGCGGAGACGCTCCCCCTGGCGCCTCGGTGCGATCGGTGGCCTCGTGGCCGCCGTCGTCGCCGGGTATGCCGCAATCACCATGGTCGGCGCCAGCGCCGCGGAAACCCTGCTCTCGCAGGGCAAGCCCGCGACCGCGTCGTCGACCGAAGTGGCCGGCGCCTATCTCGCGTCCGAGGCCGTCGACGGGAACACCGGCACCCGCTGGGGATCGGCGTTCGCCGACCCGCAGTGGCTGCAGGTCGACCTCGGCAGCTCGCAGTCGATCACCCGGGTCGAGTTGAACTGGGAGACCGCGGCGGCCAAGGCGTTCCAGATCCAGGTGTCCGACAACGCGTCGACCTGGACCTCGATCTACTCGACCACGACCTCGACCGGTGGCAACCAGTCGCTGACCGTGAGCGGCACCGGGCGCTATGTCCGGATGTACGGCACGCAGCGGACCACCGGCTACGGCTACTCGCTCTGGGAGTTCAAGGTTTACGGCGGCACCCCGAGCACCGAACCGACGACCACGCCGCCCACCACCGGGCCGACCGTCCCCGCGGGCGGCTCGCTGGGCGCCAACGTGATCGTTTTCGACCCGTCGCAGTCGACGGCCACGATCCAGGCGCAGGCCGACACGATCTTCAAGCAGCAGGAGTCGAACCAGTTCGGCCTGCAGCGGTACGTTCTGGCGTTCAAGCCGGGCACCTACAACGGACTCAACATCCAGGTCGGCTTCTACACCTCGGTGGTCGGTCTCGGGCAGAACCCACAGGACACCCGGATCAACGGTGACATCACCGTGGACGCCGGCTGGTTCAACGGGAACGCGACCCAGAACTTCTGGCGGTCGGTGGAGAACCTGTCGCTCTACCCGGTGTCCGGGGACGACCGGTGGGCCGTGTCGCAGGCCGCGCCGTTCCGGCGGATGGACATCCACGGTGGCCTGAACCTGGCGCCGAACGGCTACGGCTGGGCGTCCGGCGGCTACATCGCCGACTCGCGGATCAGCGGGGTCGAGGGTCAGTACTCGCAGCAGCAGTGGTTCACCCGGAACAGCCAGATCGGCTCGAACTCGAACGCCGTCTGGAACCAGGTGTTCGTGGGTGTGCAGGGCGCTCCGGCGACCAGCTTCCCGAACCCGCCGTACACGACGATCGCGTCGGCGCCGGTGATCCGGGAGAAGCCGTACCTGTACCAGGCCGGTGGGGCCTACGCGGTCTTCGTCCCCAATTTGCAGACAAATGCGACAGGGGCTACGTGGGTGAACGGCAACACGCCGGGCACCTCGATCCCGCTGACCCAGTTCTACGTGGCCAAGCCGGGTGACTCGGCAGCGACGATCAACCAGGCCCTTGCGCAGGGCCTCAACCTGATCTTCCAGCCTGGGATTTACCACGTAAATCAGACAATCAACGTTACCCGCGCAAACACCGTGGTTCTCGGCCTCGGCTACGCGACGATCATCCCGGACGGCGGCGTCACGCCGATGCAGGTGGCGGATGTGGACGGCGTGAAGATCGCCGGCCTGCTGTTCGATGCCGGCACGACAAACTCCGCAAATCTCCTCGTGATCGGTCCTAATGGGAGCACGGCGAACCACGCCGCCAACCCGACCACCGTGCAGGACGTCTTCTTCCGGATCGGTGGCTCGATCGCCGGCAAGGCCACCAACAGCCTGCTGGTGAACAGCAACAACACGATCATCGACCACATCTGGGCGTGGCGGGCCGACCACGGCAACGCCGGCACCTACGGCTGGACGGTCAACACCGCGGACAGCGGCCTGATCGTGAATGGGCAGAACGTCACCGCGTACGGCCTGTTCGTCGAGCACTACCAGAAGACCGAGGTGCTCTGGAACGGCAACGGCGGCCGCACCTACTTCCTGCAGAACGAGCAGCCGTACGACCCGCCGTCCAACGCCGTGTGGCGCAGTGACGGCACCGGCTACCCGGCCTACAAGGTGGCCGACAGCGTCACCAGCCACGAGGCGTGGGGCATGGGCAGCTACGCGTTCTTCCAGAACAACCCGGCCGTGCACTCGGCGAACGGGTTCCAGGCGCCGGTCAACGGCGGGGTGAAGCTGCACAACATCTTCACCATCTCGCTGGCCTCCGGCACGATCGACCACGTCGTCAACGGGATCGGCGACGCGGCCACGGCGGATGCGGTCGTACCCCGCACCGTGACGAATTTCCCCTAGGAAATCTCACCGCTGCCGCGCGGGATCAGGGTCGTCGGGATCCTGATCTCGCGCGGCGGTCCGTCATAGCCGTCGAGCCGCTCGAACAGCGCGCCGACGGCGGTCCGGCCCATCCGCGCCGGGTCCTGCGCCACCACGGTGACCGCCGGTTCGAGCAGGTCGGCCACCGGAAAGTCGTCGAACCCGACCAGCGCCACGCTCGACTGCTTCCGGAGCTTCTGCAGCGCGCGCACCGCCCCGATCGCGATCACGCTGGTCGCCGCGAAGATCGCCGTCGGCGGATCGGCCCCGCGCAGCACCCCGATCGTCGCGCGTTCGGCGCCCGCCTCGTCGTGCAGATCCTGCACCACCGGTCC
Source organism: Paractinoplanes durhamensis (assembly GCF_016862175.1). Lineage (GTDB taxonomy): Bacteria > Actinomycetota > Actinomycetes > Mycobacteriales > Micromonosporaceae > Actinoplanes > Actinoplanes durhamensis. The sequence goes on from NZ_BOML01000075.1 coordinate 60,002, forward strand.
GGCCCGGCGGCCGATCGCCCGCAGGTAACCCCGATGCCGGTCCCGCTCGGTGGTCAGCGTCGGCTGACTTCCGAGGTACGCGATCCGATGATGCCCGTACGACACGAGGTGCCGGATCGCGCCGCCCGCACCGGCCACGTTCGTCGACACCACCGTGTCACCGTCGCCGGGCCGCCCCACGAACACCGCCGCGGCACCGCCGGCATCCGGCCGGTCGGTGATCACCCCGTCGGCCGCACCGCCGATGCGCACCTCGAAGCCGCGCGCCCGGCACTCGTCCTCGATGGCCCGGCGGAGCGCGGCGGAGAACGGGTCGGTCGCCTCGTCGAGCAGCACGCCGATCGTGCGGGTCCGCAGCCGATGCACCATGTCCCGAACTCCCGTCGATGCCAATCACCGCGCGCAACGCGTCCGAAACACATTGTTGACATGGAGTGCACCCGGTCGTCTACTGCAACACAACAATGTCCCTCGATCTGTGCTGAATCGATTTGGAGGAGGCATGCGGGATCCCACCAAATCCAAGACCATCGCGACCTGCTGTGTGCTGGCCCTGATGCTCGGCGCGGGCGCGGCCTGCAACCGGGGCTCCGGCGAGGACGTCGTCGGTCTGATCACCAAGACCGACACCAACCCGTTCTTCGTGCAGATGCGCAAGGGCGCCCAGAGCGAGGCGAAAGCCGAGGGCGTCGAGTTGCAGAGCTTCGCCGGCAAACAGGACGGTGACAACGAAGCCCAGGTCCAGGCGATCGAGAACCTGATGTCCTTCGGCGCCAAGGGCTTCCTGATCACCCCGAACGACTCGAAGGCGATCGTCCCCTCCATCGACAAGGCGCACGAGCAGAAAATGCTCGTGATCGCCCTGGACACCCCGGTCGATCCGCCGAACGCCGCGGACGCCACCTTCGCCACCGACAACTACCAGGCCGGCAAGCTCATCGGGCAGTGGGCCAAGGCGAAGTTCGCCAAGGACGGCAAGCAGGCGAAGATCGCCATGCTGGACCTGAACGCCAACCAGGTCTCCGTCGACGTCAAGCGGGACCAGGGCTTCCTCGACGGTTTCGGCATCCAGGTCGGCGACCCCAACAAGATCGGTGACGAGAACGACCCGCAGATCGCCGGGCACGACGTCACCGACGGCGCCGAGGACGGCGGCCGGACCGCGATGGAAAACCTGCTGCAGAAGGATCCGTCGATCAACCTGGTCTACACCATCAACGAACCGGCGGCGGCCGGCGCCTACCAGGCCCTGAAGTCGGCCGGCCGGGAGAAGGACACCGTGATCGTCTCGATCGACGGTGGCTGCCCCGGCGTCGACAACGTGTCCACGGGCATCATCGGTGCGACCTCGATGCAGTTCCCGCTGAAGATGGCGCAGATGGGCATCGATGCGATCGCCGCGTACGCGAAGAACGGCACCCGGCCGCAGGTGACGCCGGGCAAGGACTTCTTCGACACCGGAACCCAACTGATCACCGACGACCCGCAGGCCGGCGTGGAGGCGAAAGACTCCGCGTGGGGCAAGCAGAACTGCTGGGGTTGATATGGCCACTGCCACCGCAACCGACTTCGAGGTGCGCCGCAACGACTCGCTCGGGCTGCGCCTCCAACACCTCCTGCACGGCAACCCGGTGCTCGGGCCGCTGGCCGTGCTGATCGTCGCGATCATCGCGTTCTCCATCGTCAACGGCCGCTTCCTGACCGCGACGAACCTCTCCCTCGTCCTTCAGCAGGTCACGGTCATCGCCGTCCTCGCCCTCGGGCAGACGCTGATCATCCTGACCGCCGGCATCGACCTGTCGGCCGGCGCGATCGCGGTCTTCTCGTCGATCCTGATGGCGAACTTCTGCGTCAAGGCCGGGATGCCCGGCTTCATCGCGCTGGTGCTCGGCCTGGCCTGCGGCACCGCGATGGGCGCGCTCAACGGCGTCCTCGTCACGAGGATCAAGCTCCCCCCGTTCATCGTCACGCTCGGCACGCTGACCATCTTCTTCTCGCTCAACTCGGTGGTCAGCAACAGCGAGACGGTCCGCGGCACCGACATGTCCAGCCTGATGACCTGGACCGGTAACTCGATCCCGATCGGGAGCTTCCGGCTCACCTACGGCTCGATCATCATGCTGCTGCTGTTCGGGTACTTCTACTACGCGCTCGGCCGCACCGCCTGGGGCAAGCACGTCTACGCGACCGGTGACGACATCGAGTCGGCCCGGCTCGCCGGCATCCAGACCAGCCGGGTGCTGTTCAGCGTCTACACCGTGGCCGGCCTGCTCTACGCGGTCGGCGGCTGGATCCTGATCGGCCGGCTCGCCTCGGCCAGCCCGAACGTGGGCGTCGAGTACAACCTCGACTCGATCACCGCCGTCGTGCTCGGCGGCACCAGCCTCTTCGGCGGCCGGGGCAGCGTGATCGGCACGCTGATCGGCGCGCTCATCGTCGGCGTCTTCCGCAACGGTCTGCAGCTGGGCGGCGTCGAGGTGGTCTGGCAGGGCTTCGCGATCGGCCTGCTCGTGCTGGTCGCGGTCTCGCTGGACCAGTGGATCAGGAAGGTGAAGACGTGACGACTCCGGTATTGCAGGCGAAAGGACTCACCAAGCGCTACGGCCGGGTCGTCGCCATCGACGGCAGCGACCTCGAGCTCTACCCCGGCGAGATCCTCGCGGTGATCGGCGACAACGGCGCCGGCAAATCCAGCCTGATCAAGGCGCTGTCGGGCGCGCTCATCCCGGACAGCGGCGAGATCTTCCTGGACGGAAAACAGGTCCATTTTCGTACGCCGATGGATGCGCGCTCGGCCGGCATCGAAACCGTCTACCAGACCCTCGCGGTCGCCCCGGGCCTCGACATCGCCGACAACCTGTTCCTGGGTCGGGAAGAACGCAAGCCCGGCGTACTCGGCTCGGTGTTCCGGATGCTCGACCGCGGCCACATGCGCGCCGAGGCGAAACGGCACATGAGCGAGCTGGGCGTGGCCACGTTGCAGAACATCGGCCAGGCCGTCGAGTCACTGTCCGGCGGCCAGCGCCAGGCGGTGGCGGTGGCCAGATCGGCCGCGTTCGGCAGCAAGGTGGTGATCCTCGACGAGCCGACCGCGGCCCTGGGCGTGAAGGAGGGCAACCGGGTGCTGCAGCTGATCCGCGACGTCCGCGACCGGGGCCTCCCGGTCATCCTGATCAGCCACAACATGCCGCACGTCTTCGAGGTCGCCGACCGCATCCACATCCAGCGCCTGGGCCGCCGGGCCACGGTGATCACCCCGAAGTCCCACTCGATGTCCGAGGCGGTAGCCATCATGACCGGCGCCGCCGAACCCCCACCAGAGGCTGCCGCCTGACACCGCGGCTTCGAAAGATGTTGACGGAGGCGACAACCACAACGGTTGTCGCCTCCGTTTGACTCTCCCCGGGCTGACGCTCTACCCCGGAGGCGATTGCAGGCGCAGCAGTTCCGTGCGGGCGTGGGTGACGCGGGCGGTTTCCGCGCCGCCGGATCGGGCGATCTCCTGGGCGAGGTCGCCGGCGGCCTCGATCAGGTGGCGGGCCTGGCGGCGGCTGTGCAGGTGCTTGCGGAGGGCCTTGCGGTCCTTTCGCAGGCCGCTGACCGCGTTGAGGAGTTCCGGGTCGAGCCCCTCGGGGCCGAGCAGCTGCCGGATCCAGTCGCGTTCCTGCCGGGCGGCGTTCCGCATCACGTAGCGGAGGGCGATGAGCTCGACGATCGCGATGAGGAACGGCAGGGTCACCATGACGAGGGCGTTGCCGCCGCTCAGGCCGGCCATGTCGTCCCAGGCGAAGTGGAACACCATCGCCGTCAGCATGGTGAGCACGCCGCGGAGCACGTTGCGCTCGCCGGGGACGCGGCCCAGGACCCACATCAGGCCGGCGCCGAAGATCGCGCTGAACAGCGCGTGCGACACGATGCCGCTGGCGCCGCGGACCACGAAGATCTGGAACGACGCGCCGAGCTGGTTGACGCCGAACGCCTGGGCGGCGCCGTTGAACGCGTACAGGACGTCCTCGAAGACCTCGAAGCCGAGGCCGATGAACGCGCCGATGATGAAACCGTCGTAGGCGCTGCGGACCAGGCGCGGGGCCAGGCCGATGAGCAGCGCCAGGCCGATCGCCTTGCTCCACTCCTCGTTGATCGGGGCGGTGAGCCCGGCGGCCCAGTCGGAGGCGAACGAGGTGCCGCCGACCTTGGCCCAGATCTCCAGCAGCGCGGTGTTGGCCGGCAGCGCGATCCAGAACGCCGCGGCGACGCCACCCCACACGAAGCCGGTGGCCAGCAGGCCGGCCGGCTGGCTGGTGTAGCGGTTCTGCCGGTGCAGGAGCAGCAGCCACGGCACGAGGTACAGCCCGAACAGCACGATGCCGCCGGTCAGCGCGGGTGTGTAGTAACCGCCGGCCTGCCCGAAGTAGCGCACCAGGGTGACCGCGCCCAGGCCGACCCCGAGGACGTACACCCAGAAGGAGAGGTTGCGGGGCTGGAAGAACCGGAACGGCTGGCCCCAGCCGGACTGCTCGATCGCGGTGAGCTGGGCATCCTTGTCGGTCAGCCGACCGGCGGCACCGCGGTGGCGCCGCCCCCGAGATCCAGCACCTGCCCGGCGGTGATCTCGTTGTGCCAGGGGATCGCCTTGTTCAGCGCCGGCCATCCGTAGATGAGCACCAGGGCGACGGCCAGGCTGATCAGCGCGGGTCGGAAGGTGCGGCGGTCGAGGCCGAACCAGCGATGTTCGACCGGTACCCAGTCATTTACGGCCACGCGACACCCTCCAAGATCGCCATCTTACGGAGAGCGTCGCAAGTGTCACGGAAGGTTCGCAAGAGAAAGTGGTACGGCCCCGGACCGAATCCGGGGCCGTACGCGGCTACTTCTTCTTCTTTTTGCCCTTCTTTCCGCCTTCCCCGGCGAAAAGCTCGGCAAGCATCTGTTCGTCCCGTTCGGCGGCTCGCTGCTGGGCGGTCTTCTGCTCGGGGATGAGCACCTTCCAGAAGACGGCGATCAGCACTGCCATCCACGCCCACCACGGGATGCCCGACTCCGGACCGAACAGGTTGCTGGTCACGGTATAGGCCTTGTCCAGTATCTGGTCCACGGTCGCTCCTCGGGTCGGTCAGGGACGGCCGCAAGAATCGGTTGCCGGGCGGGGCGGCTTAGCGTTTACGCACCCCAACCGGCGTTTACGCACCCCAACCGGCCTGGTTGCCGCCGACCCGGTCGGCGATGATCTTCTCGTCGTAGCCGCTGCGCTTGTACGCGGCGACCGGGTCGGGGTCGAGGCCGGCGTCGGCGCGGACCTCGGCCAGCAGCGGGCGCACGTCGGTGTTGTAGGCGTCCATGAAGACCGCGTTCGCCTCCAGCACGTCGCCGGACCGCTGCGCCGCGAACAGGGCGTCCCGGTCGACGAGCAGCGCCTTGGCCGTGGCTTCCTGCACGTTCATCACCGAGCGGATGATCGCCGGGATCTTGCGCTCGATGTTGTGGCACTGATCCAACATGAAGGCGATGTTTTGCGAAGGGGAGAGAGCGTCGGCGCGGACGATCTCGTACATGATCCGGAACAGCTGGAACGGGTCGGCGGCGCCCACCATCAGGTCGTCGTCGGCGTAGAACCGGCTGTTGAAGTCGAACGCGCCGAGCCGTCCCTGGCGGAGCAGGAACGCCACGATGAACTCGATGTTGGTGCCCGGGGCGTGGTGCCCGGTGTCGATGCAGACCGTCGCCCGCTCACCCAATTCGATGCAATGGGCGTACGACGTACCCCAGTCGGGGATGTCGGTCGCGTAGAAGGCCGGCTCGAACAGCTTGTACTCCAGCAGGATGCGCTGGTCCGGGCCGAGCCGGTCGTACGTCTCCCGCAGGGCGGTGGCGAGCCGGTCCTGCCGCGTACGCAAATCGTCCTGTCCTGGGTAGTTGATGCCGTCGGAGAACCACAGCTTGAGGTCCTGCGAGCCGGTCTGGTCCATGATCTCGATCGCCTCGAGGAGGTGATCGGTGGCCTTCCGCCGCACGCCCGGGTCGGGGTTGGTGACCGAACCGAGCTTGTAGTCGTCGTCCTGGAAGACGTTGGTGTTGATCGCACCGATGCCCACCCCGAGGTCGGCGGCGTACCGCGTCAGCGCGGCGTAGTCGTCGACCTTGTCCCACGGGATGTGCAGCGCGACCGTCGGCGCGACACCGGTGAACCGGTGCACGGCCGCCGCGTCGGCGATCTTCTCCTCCGGGTTGCGCGGCACCCCGGGCTGGGTGAACACCTTGAAGCGGGTGCCCGAGTTTCCGTACGCCCAGGACGGCGTCTCGATGCGCTGCTCGGTGAGCGTGCGCTTGACTGCGGCGAGGTCAGCCATGGTTGGTCACATCTTTTCGTCGTCGAGGTGGAACACCTCGGTGAGTAGCGGGAACCCTTCGGTCGGCGTGGTGCCGGCGAAGAACTCCGCCATCTCCGCCTGCCATCGGGTGTTGACGTCCAGCGCCGACATTGCCGCCTGGGACGCCGCGAGATCGTCCGCCTCGACGTAACCGATCAGGAGGCCGTCGGGGCGGAGGAACAGGGAGTAGTTGCGCCAGCCGGTGGCCCGAAGTGCGTCCTGCATCTCGGGCCACACGGACCGGTGCCGCTCCACGTACTCCGGGATCCGATCAGGGCGGATCTGAAGCTGGAAGCAGTAGCGAGGCATGTCGTTCTCGTTCGTTCCTAGAAGTTAAATTTGTCGATGTTTTCGGCGGTGAACTCGGTCGGCGGGCCGAGCACGATCTCACCGTCCTTGCCGATCGTGTATTCGCCGAGCTTTCCGGCGGTGAACTTGTCGCCCTCGGCACCGGTGATCTGGCCGCTGGCCAGCGCGGCACCCGCGTAGGCGGCGAGGTAGCCGATGTCGGCCGGGTTCCACAGGGCGAACTTCTTGACCGTGTTGTCCTTGACGTACTGCCGCATCTGGTTCGGCAGGCCGAGCCCGGTGACCTGCACCTTGCCCTTGTAGGACGAGGAGGAGATGTAGCGGGCGGCGGCCGCGATGCCGACGGTGGTCGGGGCGACGATGACCTTCAGGTTCGGGTACGACTGGAGCAGGCCCTGGGCCTCCTGGAACGACTTCTGGTCGTCGTCGTTGCCGTAGGCGATCTTGACGAGCTTCAGCTTCGCGTAGTCCGGCTTGGCCAGCTCGGTCTTCATGACCTCGATCCAGGCGTTCTGGTTCGTGGCGTTCGGGGTCGCCGACAGCACCGCGATCTCGCCCTCGCCGCCGGCCTGCTCGAGCGCCATCTTGGCCAGCGACTGGCCGATGCCCTCGGTGGTGGCCTGGTTGATGAACGCGTCCCGGCAGGTCTTGGAGGCGTCCGAGTCGAACGTGACCACCTTGATCTTGGCGGCCCGGGCCTGGTTCAGCGACGGGCAGACCGCGTTCGGGTCGTTCGCCGCGACCACGATCACGTCCTGCTGCTGCTGGATCAGGGTGTTGATGTAGGAGACCTGGGACGAGGCGGCCGCGTCGTTCGGGCCGACCTTCTTGTACTCGCCCTTGAGCTCCTTGACCGCCTCTTCGCCGCCGGAGGTCTCGACGTCGGAGTAGGGGTTGTTGAGCTGTTTGGGCAGATAGGCGATCTTCAGGCCCTCTTTGAGCTTCGCGTTGGGGTCCGCGGTCGCCGAGGCCTGCTGGTTTCCGGAGCTGGACGAACTGTCCTTGGTGGTGCCGCCGCAACCGGCGGTGACCAGGAGCGTCGCCGCGAAGACGGCGGCCAAGCGGTGTCGCAACATGCTGGCTCCTTCGTTGATCCCGGGGAGTTACGCGGCGGACTGGCGGAGTTTTCGGCGCTGCCAGTTGCCGCGGATCGAGCTGATGACGTTGGGGAGCAGGACGGACAGCACGAGCAGCGCGCCCGTGACGATGTTCAGCGCCTGCCCGGAGACGTCCTCCAGGCGCAGCGCGTTCTGCAGTGCGGTCAGCAGCACCACACCGGCCAGGACGCCGGGCAGGCTGCCCTTGCCGCCGAAGATCGAGACCCCGCCCAGCAGGACGGCCGCGACGACGGCGAGTTCGAGGCCGGCACCGTTGTCGGCGCGGGCACTGGAGTAGCGCAGCGTCCACAGCACACCGACCAGGCCGGCGACCGCGCCACTCACCACGTAGAGCCAGAATTTGGTGCGTGCCACCCGGATGCCGGCGAAGTGCGCGGCCTGCGCGTTCGCCCCGATGGCGTAGAGGCTGCGGCCGATCGGGGTGGCGTGCAGCAGCACCCCGAAGATCAAGGCCAGAACCACAATCAAGATCAAGACGTTGGGTACGGCTCCGTCAGCGATCGTGCCGGTGACCCAGCCGGTATAGCTGAACGGGAAGTCGGCCACCGCGCCGTCGCCGAGCACCACCAGCGCGAGACCGCGATAGAGGGCCAACGTGCCGATCGTGACGGCGAGCGACGGCAGACCCAACCCCGTGATCAAGAAGCCATTGAGTACGCCGGCGATCGCGCCGATCAGCACACACAGCGGGATGATCGTCTCGATCGAGAGTCCTTGGTTCCAGAACCAGCCCATCAGCGAGCTGGTCAGGCCGAGGGTGCTGGCCACCGACAGGTCGATCTCGCCGGTCACGATGATGAACGTCATCGGCAGCGCGACCAGGATGATCGGCAGCAGGTCGAGCACCATGAAGGTGAAGTTCCGGCTGGTGCCGAAGTTGTCCACGGCCAGCGACGCGATCACCAGCACGGCCAGGGTCAGCAGGATGATGATGCTGTCCCAGCTCGCCAATCGCTTAGCCATGCGAGTCCTTCTTCCGCAGCGAGCGGGCGATGCGCACCGCGACCAGGCGGTCCGCGCAGATGGCCAGGATGATCAGGGCGCCGACGATGGCCTGCTGCCAGAACTGGTTGATGTCGAGCACCGCGAGGGCGCTGCTGATCACCGTGAGCAGCAGGGCGCCCAGGCCCGCGCCCCAGACCGTGCCGCTGCCGCCGAAGACCGCGACCCCGCCGACCACGACCGCGGCCACCACGTTCAGCTCGTAGCCGTTGCCGGCCGAGGCGTCGACCGTGCCGAACCGGGCCGCGAACAGCACCCCGGCCAGGCCGGCGAGGGCGCCGCTGAGGATGAACGCGCCGAGCAGGTTGCGGGCGACCTTGATGCCGGCCAGCTCGGCGGCCTGCGGGCTGGACCCCATCGCGTAGAGCTCGCGACCGACCCGGTAGTTGCGCATCACCAGGCTGGTGGCGCCGACCACGACCAGGGCGATCAGCACCAGCCACGGGACGCCGAGGAGGTTGGCGTTGGCGAAGTTGAGGAAGTGCGGGGGCAACTCGTCCGCGTTCACCTGCGAGCCGCCGGCCCAGGAGTAGGTGATGCCGCGGTACATGTAGAGCGTGCCCAGGGTCACGACCAGCGCCGGGACCTTGCCGTAGCGGACCAGCACGCCGTTGAGCAGGCCCGCCGCGGCGCCGACGGCGAGGCCGACGAGGATGGCGACGATCATCGGGAGGCCCGGGTGGTCGCTCATCATCGTGGCGACCGCGAAGGCCGAGATGCCGAGGACCGAGCCGACGCTCAGGTCGATGTTCCGGGTGATCACGACGACCGCCTGGCCGGTGGCCATGACCGCGAGGATCGCGGTGTTCAGCAGGTTGTCGCGGATGCTCTGCCCGGACAGGAAGCGCGGATTGTTGATCGTCGTGTAGAGAACGAGAGCCGCAAGCGCAAGAACGATGCCCAGCTCACGGGTCTTCATGATGTTGAACCTCGGTGGGACCTTCATGGCGGTAGGCGTCATGCCGTTCCTCCGAAAGCCCAAGAGACCTTCACGCGATCACGACACTCGCTTCGCTCGGTCATGCCGCGACCTCCTGGCCCATCGCCGCGTACATCACGGACTCCTCGGTGGCTTCGGCTCGGGTCAGCTCGGCGGCGACGCGGCCCTCGCGCAGCACCACGATCCGGTCGGCCATGCCCAGCACCTCGGGCAGCTCGGACGAGACCATGACGACCGCGAGACCGTCCGCGGCCAGCGACGACATCAGCCGGTGCACCTCGGCCTTGGTGCCGACGTCGATGCCGCGGGTCGGCTCGTCGACGATCAGCAGCTGCGGGCCGGTCGCCAGCCATTTGGCCAGCACCACCTTCTGCTGGTTGCCGCCGGAGAGGGTGCCGACCGCGTCGCTGAGGCTGCCCAGCTTGGTCTGCAGTTTCTGCGTCCAGGTGAGTGCGGCCTCCCGCTCGGCGCCGCCGAAGAGCAGGCCGAGCCGGGCCAGCTTGCGGGCCCGGGGGAGGGTCACGTTGCGCTCGATCGACAGCTCCATGATCAGGCCCTGCTGGCGGCGATCCTCCGGGACCAGGGCGATGCCGGCCGCCATCGCGGCGCGCGGCGAGCCGGGCTTCAACCGTTTGCCCTGGAAACGGACGGTCCCCGAGTCGTAGGGGTCGACGCCGAAGACCGCCTGCATCACCTCGGAGCGGCCGGCCCCGACCAGGCCGGCCAGCGCGACGATCTCGCCGGCCCGGACCGAGAACGAGACATCGCGGAAGACGCCCTCCCGGGTGAGCCCGTCGACCTCGAGCATCACCTCGCCCGGCTCGACGGTCTGCTTGGGGAAGAGCGCGCTGAGATCGCGGCCGACCATCCGGCGGATCATGTCGTCGACGGTGAGGTCGGCGACCAGCTCGGTGGCGACGTGCTTGCCGTCCCGCATGATCGTCACCCGCTGGCAGAGCTCGGTGATCTCCTCGAAGCGGTGCGAGATGAACAGGATCGCCGCGCCCTCGTCGCGCAGCGACCGGACCACCGCGAACAACCGGGCCACCTCCACTGCGGACAGCGCGGCGGTCGGCTCATCCATGATCAGGACGCGGGCCTCGCTGGACAGCGCCTTGGCGATCTCGACGAGCTGCTGGTCGGCGATCGACAGGCCGCGGGCCGGTCGGGTCGGGTCAAGGTGCACGCCCAACCGGCGGAACAGGCGCTCGGCGGTGGCGTGCATGGCCTTGCGGTCGATCTGGCGCAGCCGGGTCAGCGGCTGGTTGCCCATCGCGATGTTTTCCGCGACGGACAGGTCGGGGAAGAGCGTGGGTTCCTGGTAGATCACCGCGATGCCGGCCGCCTTGGCGTCGGCCGGGCCGGCGAAGGTGACATCGTTGCCGGCCAGCCGGAGCGTGCCGGTGTCGGGCTGGTGCACGCCGGCGAGCATCTTCACGATCGTGGACTTGCCCGCGCCGTTTTCGCCGACGAGCGCGTGGGCCTCGCCGCCGAACAGCGGGAAGCTGACCCCCTGCACCGCCGCGACCGCACCGAAGGATTTCGTCACGTCCTGGACCTCGAGCAGAGCAGATGCCTCCGCCACGAGCCACCTCCCGGTCGTGGGTTGAAATGTTTCATAAACGTAGGTGGCGCCGATCACACATGTCAAGCATTGGATGGAAACGCGGCCGAAACACTGCCGTTGCGCAGGTGGCGGGTACCGTAAGATGCTGCTTCAACGTTTCAACGGGAGGTCGTTGCGGTGCTGAACGGAAGGACGCCCTCCGTCAAGGACGTGGCCGCGGCCGCAGGCGTCTCGCTCGGCACGGTGTCGAATGTGATGAACCGTCCCGAGGTGGTCAGCGCCCGCACCCGCGAGCGGGTCGAGCGGGCGATGGCCGACCTCGGTTTCGTCCGCAACGAGTCGGCCCGGCAGCTGCGCGCCGGCACCAGCCGCACCCTGGCCTACGTGATGCTGGACGGCACCAACCCGTTCTTCCACGACGTGGCGCAGGGCATCGAGCTGGCCGCCGAGGATGCCGACCTGTCGCTGTTCATCTGCAACAGCAACAGCCGCGCCGAGCGCGAGGAGGCCCACCTCGACCGCCTGCTCCAGCAGCGCGTCCAGGGCATCCTGATCACCCCGGTGAATTCCGAGGCCCCCTATCTGTACGACCTGACCAGGCGCGGCGTCCCACTCGTGATCGTCGACCGCCGCCGCGACGACGAGAGCTGCTGTTCGGTCGCGGTCGACGACGTGCACGGGGGCCGGGTGGCGATCGAGCATCTGGTCGAGCAGGGGCACACGAAGGTCGCGTTCATCGGCGGCCCGGATTCGATCGGCCAGGTCCGCGAGCGCCTGCAGGGTGCCCGCGAGGTGTGGGCCGAGCTGGGCCTGCCCGCGGACGACCTGGTCTACCTGCCGACCGAGGCGATGACCGTGGGCGAGGGCCGCTCGGCCGGCGAACGCCTGGCCGGCCTGCCCGCTCGCCGCCGCCCGACCGCCGCCTTCTGCGCCAACGACCTGCTCGCGCTCGGCCTGCTCCAGCAGGGCATCGGCGCCGGCCTACGGGTCCCCGACGACCTGGCGATCGTCGGCTTCGACGACATCGAGTTCGCCGCCGCCGCGGCCGTCCCGCTGACGTCGGTCCGCCAGCCCCGCCAGGAGTTGGGCCGGGCCGCCGCCCAGCTGGTGCTGGACGAGGCCACCAACCCCGACCACGAACACCAGCAGCTGTTCTTCACGCCCGAGCTGGTAGCGCGGGCGTCCTCACGGGCCAGATAGCACGTGCCGCGCCGATTCTGCTGATCACACATGCCGGAGTGCGGCTCCGCCTGCCCGCGGAGACCGACCTCGATGATCGCCGCTCATGATCCGCGCGTCAGACCCAGCCCCACCAGGCCTTTCGCGCGCTTTGCGTACCAATACGCGCTGCTGCTCTGCTCACCTTCTTTCGGGGGTGAGCAGAGCAGCGCGTCTTTGTGCGCAGCGCAAAGCGCCGAGAAACATCTGGTGGACGGCCATCCGCGGCCGGGCGTCCCGGAGCCTGGGGTCTGCTTCGCAGGGCGCCCGTGGTGCGGCTAGCCGAACGGGTGTGAGGCGTCGATCGTCAGCATGTCGGCCAGGCGCTGGGTGACCGGGCGGGCCTCCAGGTGCAGGCGGGCGATGTTTGATCCGCTGTCGCCGATCACGGCCAGAAGGGCGAGCTCGCCGACCGCGTAGACGGCGAGGTAACCGTTCTGGCTTCGGATCGTCACCTCGCTGAACGAGCCCTGCCCGAGAACGCCGCCGGTGGTGCGGCTGAGGCCGTAGGCGCCGGCGGCCAGGGCCGCGACGTCGTGCGGCTCGACGCCGATCGTCGGTTCGTTCAGGATCAGCAGGCCGTCGACACCGGCGATGACGCAGCCCCGCACCCCGATCACCTGGTGCCGGAGTCCGGCCATCTCGTCGCGTACTGCCTGATAGGGGTCTGGGTCGGCGGATTGCACGGTGTAGCTCCCGTCAGCCGAGATCATATTTCGAGCTCGGCCTCGATCTTGCGAAGCTGGTGGCGGGCGAGCCCCAGGTTGGCCCGGCTCTTGTTGAGCGACAGGTAGAGGAACAGCCCCTGGCTGCCGGCGAGCAGCCGGATCAGGTGGTACTGCGAGTCGAGGGTGATCAGGATGTCCTCGATGCCGTCGCTGAAGCCGAGCATGTCGAGGGTGCGCAGCTTGGCGCGGACCACGTCGGTGTTGCCGGCCGCCGCGATGTTCATGTCCATGACGGCCCCGCCGCCGAGCGTGCCGAGAGTCAGCCCGCTGGTGTGGTCGACGAGCGCGACGCCGATGGCGCCGTCGATCGTCATGGCTTCCTTGAGGGAAGTCTCGATGTTCGCCACATGTCCTCCTTGGTCGAGGGCCAGTCCGGCCGGTGCGGCGTGGCCCAGGCGGCGCCTGACGGCGTCCGCGAAGCGGCCGAATACGCCCCGGTGTGCGACCGCTTCGCGGCCGACGTCAGTCACCACCTGGACCTCGCCTCGCTCTCGCGTGACCCGGCCGGACCGGCCCTCGCCAACGATGCCACCGCCGGAGTTGGTTGCAGCCGAAAGTAATACGGAATCGGTGCAGGTCAGGACGAAGATCGACATCATCTGGGCGATTGACCCCGGAGGGGGTCGGGCGACCGGTCAGCCTGATCATCGGCTTGTGGGATGGACTTACCCGTCGGTAACCGCACGGGTACCGCCGGAGGGCATCTTGACCGCGGGCAGTCGGCCCCCGTAATCTGCGTGCAATCTCTGAAACGTTTCATGACGGGTGAGGAAATGACTAACCCCGCAGTGCGTGAGCTTCTGGAGCGCAGCAATCGGCTCGGCGCCGATCCGCGCAACACCAACTACGCCGGGGGGAACACCTCGGCCAAGGGCACCGAGACCGATCCGGTCACCGGCGAGCCGACCGAGTTGCTCTGGGTCAAGGGGTCCGGCGGTGACCTCGGCACGCTGACCGAGAAGGGTCTGGCCGTGCTGCGGCTCGACCGGCTGCGCGCGCTGACCGGCGTCTACCCGGGCATCGAGCGCGAGGACGAGATGGTCGCCGCGTTCGACTACTGCCTGCACGGCAAGGGTGGCGCGGCGCCGAGCATCGACACCGCCATGCACGGGCTCGTCGATGTCGCGCACGTCGACCACCTGCACCCCGACTCGGGCATCGCGATCGCCACCGCCGCCGACGGGCCGGCGCTCACCAAGGAGATCTTCGGCGAGCGGGTGCTGTGGGTGCCGTGGCGGCGGCCGGGCTTCCAGCTCGGGCTCGACATCGCCGCGGTGCAGAAGGCCAACCCGCAGGCCATCGGCGTGATTCTCGGCGGCCACGGGATCACCGCCTGGGGCGCCACCAGCGCCGAGGCCGAGGCCAACTCGCGAGAGATCATCCAGCTGGCCGCCGACTATCTGGCCGCGCACGGCCGCACGGATCCGTTCGGCGCGGCCGTGCACGACGCGCTGCCGCCGGAGGAGCGGAAGACCCGGGCGGCCGAGCTGTTCCCGATCCTGCGCGGGCTCGCCTCCACCGACCGTGCGCAGGTCGGCCACTACACCGACGCCGAGGTCGTGCTCGACTTCGTCAACAGCGCGCGGCTGCCCGAGCTCGCGGCGCTCGGCACCTCCTGCCCGGATCATTTCTTGCGTACGAAGGTGAAGCCGCTCGTCGTCGACACCGCGCCGGACGCCCCGCTGGAGGAGGTGGCCGCCCGGCTCAAGGAGCTGCACGCGGCCTACCGGGACGACTACCGCGGCTACTACGAGCGGAACGCGACGGCGGACTCGCCGGCCATGCGCGGCGCCGACCCGGCGATCGTGCTGGTGCCGGGGGTGGGCATGTTCTCGTTCGGGGCCAACAAGCAGACCGCCCGGGTGGCCGGCGAGTTCTACGTCAACGCAATCAACGTGATGCGCGGCGCCGAATCGGTGTCGACCTACGCGCCGATCGACGAGGCCGAGAAGTTCCGGATCGAGTATTGGGCGCTGGAGGAGGCGAAGCTGCAGCGGATGCCGAAGCCGAAGCCCCTCGCCACCCGGATCGCCTATGTGACCGGCGGCGGCTCGGGCATCGGGCGGGCGATCGCGCTGCGGCTCGCCGCCGAGGGCGCCTGCGTGATCGTGGCCGACCGCGACGTCGAGGCGGCCAAGGGTGTTGCGGCCGAGATCGGCGGCAGCGACGTGACCCTTGCCGTCGAGGCCGACGTGACCAGCGCGGAGGCGATCACCGAGTCGCTCCGAAAGGCGGTGCTTGCCTTCGGCGGGGTCGACCTCGTGGTCAACAACGCCGGGCTCTCCATCTCGAAGCCGCTGCTGGAGACGACCGAGGCCGACTGGGACCTGCAGCACGACGTGATGGCCAAGGGCTCGTTCCTGGTCTCCCGGGAGGCCGCGCGGGTGATGATCCCGCAGGCGATGGGCGGCGACGTCATCTACATCTCCAGCAAGAACTCGATCTTCGCCGGGCCGAACAACGTGGCCTACGGCGCGACCAAGGCCGACCAGGCGCACCAGGTGCGGCTGCTGGCCGCGGAGCTCGGCGCCTACGGCGTACGCGTCAATGGCATCAACCCCGACGGCGTCGTCCGCGGCTCCGGGATCTTCGCCGGCGGCTGGGGCGCGAAGCGCGCCGCCGTCTACGGCGTGCCCGAGGAGAAGCTCGGCGAGTACTACGCGCAGCGCACGCTGCTCAAGCGCGAGGTCCTGCCCGAGCACGTGGCGAACGCGGTCTTCGCGCTGACCGGCGGCGATCTCACCCACACCACCGGCCTGCACATCCCGGTCGACGCCGGGGTGGCAGCGGCCTTCCTGCGATGAAAGCGTTCGCCGCGGTCGACCTCGGCGCGTCCAGCGGGCGCGTGATGGTCGGCCGCGTCGGGCCTTCCGTTCTGGAATTGACCGAGGCGCACCGGTTCGGCAATGAGCCGGTGCGGGCCGGCGGCACCCTTTACTGGGACATTCTGCGGCTCCATCGCGGCGTGCTCGAAGGTCTGAGGCAGGCCGGTCCGGTGGACAGCATCGGGATCGATTCCTGGGCCGTCGACTATGGATTCGTCGACGGGTCGGGAGCGCTGCTCGGCAATCCGGTGCATTACCGGGACGGCCGGACCGACGGCATTTCGGTGGCGGTGCCCGACGATCGTCTCTACCAGATCACCGGCCTGCAGAAGCTGCCGTTCAACACGATCTATCAGCTGGTGGCGGCCCGGTCGACGCCGCAATATGCGGCCGCCGAGCAGCTGCTGCTCATCCCCGACCTGCTCGCCTATTGGCTGACCGGGGAGTTGGGCGCGGAGTACACCAACGCGTCGACCACTCAGCTGGTTGACGTGCGTACCCGTCAATGGGCTTTGCCGTTGATCGAAGAGCTCGGCCTGCGGCCTTCGCTTTTCCCGGAGATCCGGCAGCCAGGTGCGACGATCGGCGCTTTCGGGGGTACGCCGGTGGTCGCGGTCGGTTCGCACGACACCGCCTCGGCCGTCGTCGGGGTGCCGGCCGCGGGGGAGCGATTCGCCTACATCTCGTGCGGGACATGGTCGTTGGTGGGGCTGGAACTGACCGAGCCGGTGTTGACCCCAGCATCGAAGGCTGCCAATTTCACGAACGAGGGTGGCGTCGACGGAACGATCCGGTACCTGCGCAATGTGATGGGTCTTTGGCCGCTCCAGGAAGCAATGCGCGAGTGGGGAATATCCGATATTTCGGCTCTGCTGCGCGCGGCCGTGGGGGAGCCGGCGCTGAAGCACCTGGTGGATCTCGACGATCCGGTCTTCATCCCGCCCGGCGACATGGTCGGCCGGCTGACCGGCGCGGCCCGGCTCCCGGCCGATACCGCGCCGGCCGTCGTCACCCGGTGCATTCTGGACAGCCTCGCGCTCGCCCAGCGAAAGGCCGTCGAGCAGGCCCAGGAGCTGGCCGGGCGGGCGGTCGACGCGGTGCACATCGTCGGTGGCGGCGCCCGCAACGCGCTGCTCTGCCAGCTCACCGCGGACGCCTGCGGCCTGCCGGTGCTGGCCGGCCCGGTCGAGGCGACCGCGCTCGGCAACGTCCTCGTGCAGGCGCGCGCGGCCGGTGTGATCGACGGCGACCTGGCGGCGCTGCGCGCGGTTCTACGGCAGACTCAGCAGATCGTGCGCTACGAGCCCGGCGGCGACCCGGCCGCATGGCAAGCTGCCGCCAAGAGGATCTAGTAGGAGGCGGAGCGATGCGGATCGCGTTGTTCGTGACCTGCCTGGCGGACACCATGTTCCCGGCCGCCGCCAAAGCGACCGTGCTGCTGCTGGAGCGGCTCGGCCACGAGGTCGTGTTCCCGCAGGAGCAGACGTGCTGCGGCCAGATGCACATCAACACCGGCTACCAGAAGGACGCGTTGCCGCTGGTCCGGCGACATGTGCGAACCTTCGAGCCGTACGACGTGGTGGTCGCCCCGTCCGGCAGTTGCGTCGGCGCGGTGCGTCACCAGCACGCGATGGTGGCGGCCGGCGACCCCGGGCTCGCGGCGCGGGCGACCGAGGTCGCCGCCCGGACGTACGAGTTGTCCGAGCTCCTCGTCGACGTGCTCGGCGTCGAGGACGTCGGGGCGTACTACCCGCATCGCGTCACCTATCACCCCACCTGCCATTCGCTGCGGGTGCTGCGGGTCGGCGACAAACCGCTGCGGCTGCTCCAGCATGTGCGCGGCCTCGACCTGGTCGAGCTCCCGGCGGCCGAGCAGTGCTGCGGGTTCGGCGGCACGTTCTCGGTGAAGAACGCCGACACGTCGACCGCGATGCTCGCCGACAAGATGCGGCACGTGCTCGACACCGGCGCCGACGTGTGCACGGCCGGCGACGCGTCCTGCCTCATGCACATCGGCGGCGGCCTGTCCCGGCTGCGCACCGGCGTGCGGACCGTGCACCTCGCCGAGATCCTGGCATCGACGGAGGCCTGATGAGCACATTCCTGGGAATGCCGGTCCGGGCCCCGCGCGGGGTCGGCCACCTGCGCGGCGATCAGTCGTTCCCGGCCGCCGCGAAGGAAGCGCTGGGCAACTCCCAGCTGCGCCGGAACCTGCAGCACGCGACCACCACCATTCGCGGGAAATCCGGGCGGGTCATCGCCGAATTGCCGGACTGGCAGGAGTTGCGGTCGGCCGGGTCGGCGCTGAAGGCGTACACCATGGCGAATTTGCCCTTGCTCTTGACGCAGTTGGAAGAAAAGGTGACCGCGGCCGGTGGGGTGGTGCACTGGGCGGCCGATGCGAACGAGGCCAACCAGATCGTCACCGACCTCGTCGCCAGGACCGGCGAGAAGCGGGTCATCAAGGTCAAGTCGATGGCGACCCAGGAGATCGGGCTCAACGAGGCCCTCGAAGCGGCCGGGATCGCGCCGGTCGAGACCGACCTCGCCGAGTTGATCGTGCAGCTGGGGGAGGACAAACCCAGCCACATCCTGGTGCCGGCCATTCACCGCAACCGCGCGGAGATCCGGGAGATCTTCCTGCGGGCGATGCCGGGGGTCGACCCGAAGCTGACCGATGATCCGCCGGTGCTGGCCGGGGCGGCGCGGCGCTATCTCCGGGAGATCTTCATGCGGACGAAGGTGGCGGTCTCCGGGGCCAACTTCGGGATCGCCGAGACCGGGACGCTGGCCGTGGTCGAATCGGAGGGGAACGGGCGGATGTGTCTGACCCTGCCGGACACGCTGATCACCGTGATGGGCATCGAGAAGGTGGTGCCGGCCTGGGCCGATCTCGAGGTCTTCCTGCAGCTGCTGCCGCGGGCGTCGACCGGGGAGCGGATGAACCCGTACACGTCGATGTGGACCGGGGTTACCCCCGGTGATGGGCCGCAGAATTTTCATCTGGTGCTGCTCGACAACGGGCGTACCGCGGTTCTCGCCGATGAGGTCGGCCGGCAGGCGCTGCACTGCATCCGGTGCTCGGCCTGCCTCAACGTCTGCCCGGTCTACGAACGGACCGGCGGGCATGCGTACGGCTCGGTCTATCCCGGGCCGATCGGCGCGGTGCTGTCGCCGCAGCTCACCGGGGTCGAGGACAACGCGAGCCTGCCGTACGCGTCGTCGCTCTGCGGGGCCTGCTTCGACGCCTGCCCGGTGAAGATCGACATTCCGTCGATCCTGGTGCACCTGCGCAATCAGGCGCCGCACGCGCGGACCGAGGCGGCGGTGATGGCGGCCGCGGCGTACACCATGGATCACCCTCGTCTCTACGCGTCCGCGCAGCGGGCCGCGAAGCTGGCGCGGATCGCCGGGCGGCGTGGCCGGGGGTTGCCGCCGCCGCTGAACGGCTGGTCGGCCAGCCGTGACCTGCCGTCGCCGCCGGATGAGACCTTCCGCGATTGGTGGCGAGGGCGATGAGCTCGAAAGACGTGATCCTCGACCGGATTCGCGCGGCGCTCGCGGACGGTCCCTCCGTGCCGGAGATCCCGCGGGATTATCGGCGCGGCCCGGCGGAGGCTGATCTGGACCTCTTGGTCGACCGGCTGGTCGACTACAAGGCGGTCGTGCACCGGGCCGGGACCATTCCGGATGCGATCGCGACGATCGTCTCCGGCTCCGTTGTGGTGCCGCCCGGACTGCCGCGGGAGTGGCTCCCGGTCGGGCTGGAGGTGCTGGTCGACGACGGGCTTTCGCCGGAGCGGATCGCGGCGGCCGATGGAGTGGTGACCGCGGCGGCGGTGGCGGTGGCCGAGACCGGGACCATCGTGCTCGACGCGTCCCCCGATCAGGGTCGCCGGATCATCTCGCTTCTGCCCGACCTGCACATCTGCGTGCTGCGGGCGGACCAGGTGGTCGCCTCGGTGCCGGAAGCGGTCGCCCGCCTCGACCCGACCCGGCCGCTGACCTGGATCAGCGGGCCGTCCGCGACCAGCGACATCGAGCTCAACCGGGTCGAAGGCGTGCACGGCCCGCGCAACCTGCATGTGATCCTGACCGACGGGGAGAACCACTAGGCTCGGGCGCCGTGGTCGTGGATATGGCGTGGCGCTCGGACTTCCGGCGGCGGTGGGCGGCGTACGCCGCGAGCGAGTTCGGCACCGCGCTCGGTTACTCGGCGCTGCCGATCGTCGCGGTGCTCGTACTGGACGTGTCGGACTTCCGGGTGTCGCTGCTGACCGTCCTGGCCGGCGTGGTCAGCGCGGTGGTGGCGCTGCCGCTCGGGCCGTGGATCGAGCACCACCGGAAGCTGCCGACGATGGTGGCGACCGACCTGCTGCGCTTCGCCGTGGTGCTCTCGGTGCCGGTGGCGGCCTGGTTCGGTGTCCTCGCCTACTGGCAGTTGTGCCTGGTGGCGGTGGTGGAGATGGCGGCCGGGCTGGCCTTCAGTTCGGCCGGGGTGGCGCAGCTGCGCACGATGGTGCCGGCCGAGCACCGGGCCGAGGCGAACGGCCGCTTCGAGACCACGCTGTGGACGGCGAACGCGGTCGGCCCGCCGGTCGGCGGCGTACTGATCTCCTGGCTGGGCGCCACCGTCACGATGGTGCTCGACGCGGTCAGCTTCCTGGTCTCCGCGCTGACTCTCCGCGGTTTGAAGAACCCGGAGCCCGCGCCGCCGGTCCGCAACGCCGAACACCACTGGTTGCGCGATCTCACCGAGGGCTGGCGGTTCATCTTCCGGCATCGCGGCCTGACCGCGCTGTTCTGGAACTCGATGATCTTCGGCGGCTGCCTGATGGCCATGGTCCCTTTGTTGACCGTCTTCGTGCTGCGTGACCTGGGCTTCTCGGCGTGGCAGTACGGCCTGATCACCGGAGTGTCCAGTGTGGCCGGCATCGCCGGTTCGATGCTGGTCAAGCCGCTTCGCCGGCGGATCGGCGAACACCGGACCCTGCTGTTCGGCGGGGTCGGCCGCAACCTCTGGGTAATTCTCGTCCCGCTCGCCCCGGCCAACGCGGTCGGGCTGGTCATGCTGACCGTCTCGGAGTTCCTGCTGGTGCTGTTCGCGGGCATGTTCAGCCCGACGTTCGCGACCTACCGGATGAACGCCACCGACGACGCCCACATGTCCCGGGTGGTGCTGGCCTGGTCGATCACCAACAAGGTGGTCCAGCCGGCCTGCATCGCCGCGGCCGGTGCGCTCGCCGCCGTGACCAGCGCGAGGACCGCCCTGATCGTGGTCGCCGCCGTGCTGCTGAGCGGCATCGCCTTCCTGCCGTGGCGACGTTAGGTCCCTTTTGGGATGGTGACTTCCTCGATTAAATCGATGATCGTGGATGGTTAACGGCTCGGCGCGTAGTGACGCCGGCCCCCACGATCGAGGTACCGATGACCAGGATCTCGCGTCTCCGGCGGCTGATCGTCGCCGGTGCGGCCGTACTGCTCGGGCTCACGATGCCCGGCAGCGCCACCGCGGCCGTCCCGAGCACGACCGAGTTGGCCTACTACGACGTCACCTCGGCGGCCACCACCACCGGTGGGCTGGCCGCCGACCTCAACCGGCGCGGCTACGACGTGCTGGAAGGGTCGATGACCAACGGCGTACCCATCCTGGCCTCCGCATCCGACGCCCAGCGGCTGCGGCGCGGTGGCCTGACGGTTCGCTATGCCGGGCCGTTGTATCAGCCGGTGCCGGCGTCGTTCGTGGCGGCCGCCGACACCTACTACGGCGGCTATCACACCGCGGCCGGGCACGAGACCCACAACGCCGCGGTCGTCGCCGCCCACCCCGACCTGGCCGTGCTGCGGACCATCGGCTCGTCGTGGCTGAAGACCCAGGGCAGTGGCGGCCACAGCATCCAGGCGCTCTGCATCACCAAGATCGCGTCCGGTGACTGTGCGCTGAACACCAGCGGCTCGAAGCCGAAGTTCACCCTGATGGCCCAGATGCACGCGCGGGAGCTCGCCACCGGCGAGCTCGCCTACAAGTGGATCGATTACCTGGTCAGCAACTACGGCACCACCGCCGCCGTGACCAACCTGATGAACACCACCGAGCTGTGGATCATCCCGATCGCCAACCCGGACGGTGTCGACATCGTCTCGTCGAACTCCACCAGCCCGGTCTCCCAGCGCAAGAACGCGCACACCAACGGCTGTTCCGGCACCGGCAAGGGCGTCGACCTCAACCGCAACTCGAGCTACCACTGGGACGTCAACCAGGGCACCAAGTGCAGCGAGACCTACCCCGGCGCCGGCGCGGCCAGCGAGCCGGAGACCCAGGGCATCCAGGGCTTCCTCTCGCAGATCTACCGCGACACCAAGCCCGCCGCCGATTTCTCGGCGGCCACTACCGCCACCACCGGGACGTTCCTCACCCTGCACAGCTACGCCGAGCTCAACATTTATCCGTACGGGTGGACAAACACGATCGCGCCGAACAACACCGACCTCAAGACGATCGCCACCGCGATGGGTAAGTCCAACGGGTACGACGTCGTGCACGGCGACGGCGGCCTGAACTACTTCGCGCCCGGCGCGACCGACGACTGGATCTACGGCACGCTGGGCGTTCCCGGCTACACGATCGAGGTCGGCCCCAGCTCCTCCAGCTGCAGCGGCTTCTTCCCGAAGTACACCTGCATGACGTCGTTCTGGAACCTCAACCTGCCCGCGTTCATGAGCCTGGCGACCGCGGCGGCGCGCCCCTACCCGACCGGAAGCTGACATCGCGGCACGCATCCTCGGACCGGGGATGTGCGTTAGCCCGGCGTGCGTATCTCAAAGCATGTGCGCCGGGCCGCCCTCGGCGGCGCGGTGGCCCTCGCGGCCTGCGCCGTCGCGCAGCCCGCCGCGGCCGCCGTCGGCCAGACCGCCCGGATGACGCCCTCCTTCAACGGCTCGGTGTACGCGATCGCCTACCGTGGCAACACGGTCTACGTGGGCGGATCCTTCACCAGCACCACCCTCGGCGGCCGGACCGTCACGCGGAACCGGCTCGCCGCCTTCGACGCGACCACCGGCAGCCTGCGTGACTGGGCCCCCCGCGCCGACGGCGACGTCCGGGCGCTCGCCGTGTCCGGCTCCTCCGTCTACGCGGCCGGCGAGTTCACCGAGGTCTCCGGCCAGTCCCGCGACTCGCTGGCCCGGCTCGACGCCGCCAGCGGCGCGGTCAACTCCTTTCAGCACGGCATCGAGGGCAGCCCGCGGGCTCTCGCGGTCGGCAACGGCCGGCTCTACCTGGCCGGCGCGATCAGCCGGGTGGACCAGCAGGATCGGCGGCGGCTGGCCGCGTTCTCGCTGGACACCGGTGAACTCGACGACGACTGGACGCCCAGCGCGGACAACACCGTCTACTCGCTCGCCTACCGGGACTCCAAGGTCTACCTGGGTGGCAGCTTCCACCGGGCCGACGACGCCCGTTCGACGCTGCGCCTGGCCGCCGTCGACGCCACCTCCGGCGACCTCGACGAGGACTTCCGGCCGTCGCCGCCATCGGTCGTCTACTCGATCGCGGTCGACGACAACGGGGTGTACGCGGCGATGGGCGGACCGGGTGGCCGGGCCGCCGCGTTCAGCAACTCCGGCAGCACCCGCTGGACCCGGGTCTTCGACGGCGACGCCCAGGCGATCACGGTCCTGGACGGCACCGCCTATGTCGGCGGGCACTTCGACCGGGCCTGCACCAGCGACGCCACCGGCGCGCACGGCACCTGCAGGCAGGGTTCGGTGTCCCGGGTCAAGCTGGCCGCGGTGCGCAGCGACGGCACGCTTGCCGACTGGGCGCCACAGGCCAACGGCATCAGCGGCGTACGCACCCTCGCGGTCGACCGGGAACACGGAACGGTCGCGGCCGGCGGTGACTTCACCACGATCGGCGGCCGCTCCCAGAAGCGGTTCGTGTCGTTCGGCTGATGCGCCGCGTCTTCTTGTTCGGGGTGGCGCTGGCGGTCGTCGGGATCACCGGCCCGTCGGCCGGCGCCATTACCGTCCCCCCGCCCTCGGTCACACCTGTCCCTGACGTCGTCCGCTACAACTTCGACGGCACCGCTCCGCTGGCCGACGTCACCGGGCATGGGCACGACCTGAGCCCGGTGGCCCGGTACGGCGGCTCGCTCACCACGGTCGCGCATGCCGGCGGCAACGCCCTGGCCTTCCCCGAGCCCTGCCACGACGAGCCGTGCCCGCGGATCGCGCTGCGCACCGTGACCTCGACCGACCTGAACCCCGGCCGGCGCAACCTCCGATATGGAGCGTCGGTGCTGCTGGCCCCGGACGAGACCACCAAGGGCGAGAACGTGCTGCAGAAGGGCTATTCGGCCCGGGGCAGCCAGTACAAGCTGCAGATCGACGGAGTCGCCGGTCATCCCAGCTGTGTGCTGGTCGACGACCGCCGACCGGAGATCAACTTCGCGATGAGCCCGGTCAGCGTGGCGGACGGCCAATGGCACACCCTGGAGTGCCGGCGGGTCGGCCCGACGCTGACCATCCTGGTCGACGGGCAGCCCGAGAGCCGCACGCCGATCCCGGCCGGCCTGTCGATCAGCAATCGCATCCCGCTGAGCGTCGGCGGCAAGGGCTCGTTCACCGACAACGACCAGTTCCAGGGGGTGTTGGACGAGGTTTGGGTGCAGATTCAGTGAACCGCTTTTCAGTGCGGCAATGACCGCTTGCTGATCACCTGCACCTGGCCGAACCAGGTGGCGATGTCGACCCGGACCTCGGGTGTGCCCGGCACCCGGGGCAGCGGCGCCAGCCGCAGGTCATGGCTGGAGAAGACGACCGCGCCGGTCAGGTCGACCTCGACCCCCTCCGGGACGATGATCGTGATCTGACCGAACAGGCACAGCCCACCGATCTCGATGGTGCGTTCGCTGGTCAGCACCTCACGCAGATCGAGCTCGGTGGCCCCGAAGAACGTGCGCAGCCACAGCCGCGACGACCGTAGCCGCCACCGCCCGCGCCGCTTGCTCTCGCTGAAGATCGTGGTGACGCTGTCGATCGACTGCGCCGACCCGACGATCGGCGTGACCGCCATGCCGGCCGTCGCCTTCTCCAGCTCCTGCCCCGTCTCGGCGGCCCACACCGCCCCGACCCGCACGCTGAACTCCTCGAGCGTCAGCCGCCCGTCGCCACAGGCGCGTTGCAGCAGCTCGGCCGCGCGCTCACGCTCATTGTCGGACGGCGGCAGCGGTACGGGTGTGGTCACGGCGCCGACCCTAGCTCTTTCCGCCTTGTCGCGCCGCCCCCGGGCTAGGCTTCATGGAGGTGTGCCGGGAAGCCTGGTCGGCGTCCATTCGCCGACCGCTGGAGGTTGTGTTTTGCCCCGGTTCACCCGCATCCTGCGCTCCGAGACGACCGGCGGCCTGCTCATGCTCGGCGCCACGGTGCTCGCCCTGATCTGGGCCAACTCGCCCTGGTCGGCAAGCTACCGGCACCTCTCCGGGACGCACGCCGCCGGCCTCACCCTCGCCGAGTGGTCCGCCGACGGCCTGCTGGCGATCTTCTTCTTCGTGGCCGGCCTCGAACTCAAGCGCGAGCTGGTGCTCGGCGACCTGCGCGACCCACGGCGGGCCGCGCTGCCGGTGGCGGCCGCGATCGGCGGCATGATCGTCCCCGCGCTGATCTTCTCGGCGATCAACGCCGGCGGCGCCCTCCGCGGTTGGGCCATCCCGACCGCCACCGACATCGCCTTCGCCCTGGCCGTCCTGGCCGTCATCGGCAAGAACCTGCCACCGGCCCTGCGCACCTTCCTGCTCACCCTGGCCGTGGTCGACGACCTGCTGGCGATCCTGATCATCGCGGTCTTCTACGCCTCGGCGCTGACCATCCTGCCGCTGCTGCTCACCCTGTTCCCGCTGGCCGGCTTCGGCCTGGCCGTGCAGCGCCGGGTCCGCGCGTGGTGGATCCTGCTGCCGCTGGCCGCGCTGACCTGGGCCCTGATGCACGCCTCCGGGGTGCACGCGACGGTCGCCGGGGTGCTGCTCGCGTTCACGGTGCCGGCCGACCTGGCCGAGCGTTTCGAGCACCGATGGCGCCCCCTGTCGTCGGGCGTGGCGGTGCCGGTGTTCGCCTTCTTCGCGGCCGGTGTCACAGTCGCCGGCGGCCTCGGTTCTTCCCTGGGCGACACCGTCACGATCGGCGTGATCGCCGGCCTGGTGGCCGGCAAGACCATCGGCATAGCCGGCACCACATGGTTGGCCCAGCGCTTCACCCGAGCCGGCCCGGCCGGCTGGGACCTCCTGGGCCTTGCTTTGCTCGGCGGCATCGGCTTCACGGTGTCGATGCTGATCGGCGAGCTGGCCTACGGCCCCGGCACCCCCGGAGACCAGCACGCCAAGCTGGGCGTCCTGCTGGGCTCCCTGCTCGCCGCCGTGTTGGCCACCATCGTCCTACGGCTCCGCGACCGCCACTACCGCAGCCTCCCCACCAGCAAGTTTTTCTAGATCCCGGGGTTTTACCGTCGCGGTAAAACTGCGTTTCCAGGCAAACTGCTGCGTCGCGTGAGCAGGCTCTCTTTTTGCTCATTGGTCCGTCGCATGTAAAGTTGCCGCATGACTAGGTCGCCACGTAGGTCCGGCTGTTCGGGTTATTCTGGAATTCCGTTGTCAGCGGAAAACGCCAATTTCCCGAACAGGATCGCCGATGACCATGGAAGCAAGCATGCCGCGCAACGGAGCCGAGCTGCTCCGTCGAGCCGTGGACGCCCTCCTGGCTCGACTCCCCGCAAGCTGGTCGCTACGACCGGCTCCGAACGGCGCGGGGGGCGACCGAGCAGTGGACGCCGTCTTTACCCTCACCGCTCCGGATGGCCAGTCGGCCGTACTTCTGTTCGAGGCAAAGAGTGTGGTGCATGGCCGGGACGTGCCGGGCATCCGCCAGAAACTGGCCACCTACAGCAGCCAGGTGGACAACGGACACGGCGTACTCGTTGCCCGTTACCTCTCACCGCAGGTGCGAGCCGGGCTTGCCGATGTTGGCGTGTCATTCGTCGACACCACCGGCAACATCCGCGTCAAGATGTCGACGCCCGGGTTCTACCTCGCCGACCGGGGGGCGGATGCAGACCCTTGGCGCGGGCCGGGGAGGCCGCGCGGGACGCTCAAGGGCGCACCGGCCGCGAACATCGTGCGGGCAGTCGCCGACATCTCGCGCGACTGGACCATTCGCGAACTGGTCCAAGTCGCGCAAGTTTCAGCGGGGACCGGCTATCGCGTCATCGACTTCCTGGAGCTGGAGGGGCTCGCCACCCGCGAGGAGCGGGGGAAGATAGCCGTTCCGAGCTGGGAAAAGGTCCTGCGCAGATGGAGCGAGGACTACAGCTTCACCGGTGACGGCCGCGTCACCAGGTGGATCGCTCCGCGCGGTCTCGATGACCTGATGAAGCGCGTCGCTCGGACCGAGTCGGTGAACTATGCGATCACCGGCACCATCGCCGCCGCCGAATGGGCCGAGTACGCGCCGGCCAGGTCGGCGGCGATCTATACCGCGAACGCCGAGCGGGCCGCGGCCGACTGGGCGCTCCGGCCTGCTGACGCCGGGGCCAATGTGCTGCTGGTCGAACCCGACACCGACGTTCCGTTCGTCCGAACTATTACCAACTCCGCCGGCCTTCGGCTTGCGGCCCCCTCGCAAGTCGTCGTGGATCTGATGACCGGCCCTGGCCGCAACCCGCAGGAGGCGGAAGAACTCATGGAATGGATGAAAACCAATGAACGGTCCTGGCGGACTGGGTAATTCTTCCGCAGACCTGCTGGTCAGATCGCGGTCGGCGATGCTGGACGCGCTGGAGGCCCTGGCGGACCACCGTCGCGCGGTCGTCGTCATCGGCGCGCAAGCGGTGTACCTGCGGACCGGTAGTGCTCCGGTGGCTCTCGCCGAAGCAACCAAGGACAGCGACCTGGCGATCGACCCCCGAACACTGAGGGACGATCCGCGGGTCGAGGCGGCCATGAGGGCCGCCGGCTTCCTCCCGGACCCGCGACACGGGCAACCCGGATCGTGGGTCAACGCCGACGGTATTCCGGTGGATCTGATGGTTCCCGAAACGCTTGCCGGGGTCGGCGGTCCTACGACACGAGGCGCGCGCCTGCCACCGCACGACCGTCGCGCCATGCGCCGGGCCCGTGGCCTGGAAGCGACCCTGGTGGACAGCACGGTGGAGACTGTCAACGCCCTGAATCCGGCCGACCCGCGCGTCTACGAGGCCCGAGTTGCCGGGCCAGCCGCTCTTCTGGTGGCGAAGACCTTCAAGATCGCCGACCGGATCGACACCCCCCGGCGTCTCGTGGACAAGGATGCGCACGACATGTACCGCATCCTCATCGCCAAGGAGACCGAACCGCTGGCTGACGGGTTTCGTCGGCTCCTCGCCGATGGGGTCAGCGCGGCGACGACGGCCCACGCTCTCGACGAGATGGAAGTCCTGATGGCGTCCGGCCCGCAGGCCACGATTCCGGTGATGGCCGGGCGGGCCGAAGCGGGGCTCGGCGATCCGGAGACGGTCGCGCTGTCGACGGCGCTGCTGACTCGGGACCTGCTCACCGCGCTGAAACGCAGCTGATCGGGAACTTTTTCTCAACCGAATGGCAACCGAGACGATAGAGCGGCCGTGTGGGGACGCGGAGGTGGGCGGCGGGCGGCGCAGTCGGGGTCTCGGCTGTTTGCGACGTATCTCGTGGCCAGTCTGCTGCCGCTCGGGGCTCTCGCCACGGTGCTGCTCAGCGGGGTGCATGAGGACGCCGCCAAGCAGGGGCAGGATCAAGGGGTCGCGCAGGCGGCGGTGATCGCCGAGATGGCGGTCGCGCCGGCGCTGGACGAGGCCGACCTGGCCCGCGGGCTGACCGAAGGGCAGCGGGAATCGCTGGCCAAGGCGACCGACCTGGCGCTCTACCACGGCTCGGTGCTGCGGATGCGGCTGCGTAACTTCGCCGGCCAAGTTGTCTACTCCGACGACGGGTCCACCTCGGGTGGGGTGCCGATCTCCGATCCGGCGTTCCGGTCGGCCACCGTCGGGTCGGCGGCGGCCACCCTGGTGGCGGACGCCTCGGCCGACGGCGGGCAGATCATCCGGGTGTTGCAGCCGGTGTTCGCGCGGGCATCCGGCGAGGCGATCGGGGTGCTCGAGCTCTACCTGCCGTACGACAAGATCGACCAGCGGCTGCACGAGCAGATGGCGGTCACCTATTGGCGGCTCGGTGGTGGTCTGGGTGTGCTGTATCTGGCGCTCGGCCTGATCTCCTGGTCGACCACCCGGTCGCTGCGGCGATACGCGGCGCGCCAGGAGCACGAGGCCCTGCACGACGCGTTGACCGGGCTGCCGAACCGGGAAGCGTTCCGGCAGCGGGCCACGGCCGCAGGACACCGCGGCCCGGCTGGGCGGGGACGAATTCGCGCTGATCCTGCCGGGGCTGGATGCCGATGAGGTACGCCTTCTGCTCGAGTCCCTGCGGTCCGTGCTGACCGGCGAGATGGTCCTGGACGGCGTGCCGCTGACGATCGAGGCGAGCTTCGGCATCGCGCTCTACCCGGAGCACGGCGACGACGTCGAGGAGTTGCTCCGGCACGCCGACGCGGCCATGTACCAGGGCAAGCGCGGCACCGCCGACATCGTCGTCTACACCGGTGAGCGGACCACCCACCCGACCCAGTGGCTGGTGGTGCAGGCCGAGTTGCGGCACGCCCTGGAGCGCGACGAGCTGGTGCTGTTCTACCAGCCGAAGGTGCGCCTGGCCGACGGCTCGATCTGCGGGGTGGAGGCGCTGGTGCGCTGGCAGCACCCGGAGCGCGGCCTGCTCCCGCCGTCGGAGTTCCTGCCGGCCGCCGAGCAGTCCGGCCTGATCGAGCCGCTGACCGCGTGGGTGCTGCGCCGGGCGCTGGCCGACCAGGCGGCCTGGACGTCGGTGGGCCGGGACTGGACGGTGTCGGTGAACGTGTCGGCCCGCAACCTGGAGGCCGCCCTGGACAAGGTCGCCGACGGCACCTACGACGGGGTGTTGTCGGCGATGACCGACACGGTGGACCGGGAGAAGAAGGCCGACTTCGTCGACTACTTCTCGGCCGGCACGTCGATCATCGTGCAGCGGGGTAATCCGCGCACCGTCGCCGACCTGTCCGACCTGTGCGGCAACGTGGTGGCGATCGAGAAGGGCACGATCCAGGCCGAGTTGCTGCACCGGTCGCAGAGCAACTGCGCCGGTCGTCCGATGAAGATCAACGAATACTCGACGAACGCGGACGCGTTGCTGCAGCTGCGGACCGGGCGGGCGGTCGCGGTGCTGAACGACTTCCCGCCGGCCAGCTATCTGGCCACCGACAGCCGGACCAGCAACTACTACCAGCTGGCGTCGGCCACGCAGTACGAGACGGGTCTGATCGGCATCCCGTTCGCGAAGAACAACAGTCAGCTTCGCGACGCGGTGAAGGGCGCGCTGGACCGGGTGATCAGCGCCGGGGCGTACGCCGACCTGCTGCAACGCTGGGGCTTGAGCAGTGGCGCGGTCAAGGCCGCATCGATCAACGGCGCCGCCCAGGATTGACGCTGCACGCGTGGGTAGTCAGGGTGATCCGACCGCGCGGGCCCGCTCGGCCCACGGCGGCGCACCATCCCGGGCTAGGACCGCTCGGCCAGCCGTTCCTCGTGGTCGAGCTCGCGCTCCAGCACCCGCAAGCCCTCGTCGGTGAGGTTGCCGGCGTCCCGCCACCGGAGCAGTTCCTCGCGCTGCGCGTCGATCACCTCGCGCCGCACCACGAGCGCCGCTTCGTACGAGGGGGACACCGGCACCTCGTCCGACTCGGACGCCTCGATCAGGTCGAGCCGCCGGCGGTACCGCTCGAGCCGGATCGTCAGCTGCTTGCGCATGCTCTCGATGGCCTTGTCCTCGATGTGGTCGTGCTCCTCCTGCTTGATCTCGTCGAGCCGGTCGATCGCGGCCTGCACCGCCGCCGACCGGGCCTCGTTGCGCTCCCGGGCCAGGTCGGCCTTGTTGGCCCGCAGACCGAGCCAGCGGACCAGCGGTGCGAAGGTGAGCCCCTGGCCGAGCAGGGTGACCAGCACGACCACGAAGGCGCAGAACTGCAACAGGTCGCGGTCCGGCACCGTCTCGTGCAGCGTGAAGATCGCCGCGAGGGAGATGACGCCACGGGTGCCGGCCCAGCTGAGCGCCACCACCTCGCGCTTGTCGAGCGCCTTCTCCTCCCGCCCGTCGGGTGAGCCGCCGAGCCGGGCATGCATCCGGCTGGGCAGCAGCTGGGTGAGCACCAGCCAGAGCGGGCGCAGGAGCAGGACGGCACCGACCGAGACGGTCACCGCGATGACGATGGTGCTGGTCTCGTACTCGTGCAGGTGATCCACGACTTCCGGCAGCTGCTGACCGATGAGCAGGAAGACGAAGCCTTCCAGGACGAAGTCGACCAGCCGCCAGACCGCGCTGGTCTGCAGGCGGCTCGCACCGGTGGAGTGCCGGGGCGCGTTGTGCCCGATGATCAGGCCGGCCACCACCACGGCCAGCACGCCGGAGACGTGCACGCTCTCGGCGAGCAGGTAGGCCGCGAACGGGGTGGCCAACGAGATCGCGTTGGCACTGATCGGGTCCTCGCGCAGCGTTCGGAGCAGTCGCACCGCGTAGGCGACGACCACACCGGCCACCACACCGCCGGTCGCCGACATCAGGAACCGGCCGACCGCGACCGGGAAGGAGAACCCGACACCGTCCACCGAATCGATGGCGACGGCCAGGATGGTCAGCGCGGTCGCGTCGTTGAGCAGGCCCTCGCCCTGGATCAGGGTGATCATGTTGCCGGGCAGGCCGGCCCGGCGCCCGACGGCGAGTGCGGCCACCGGGTCGGGTGGGGCGATCGCGGCGCCCAGCGCCACGCCGGCGGCCAGCGTTGCCCCGGCCACCCAGAGGTGGAAACCGACGCCGACGAGCATCGCGGTGGCCAGCACCAGTAGCACCGAGAGGCTGATGACGATGCGCAGGTTGTGGCGGATGTCGAGCAGTGAGGAGTCCAGCGCCGCGTTGTAGAGCAGCGGCGGGATCACCAGGGTGAGGATCAACTCCGGGTTGAGCGGAATGTTCTCCCCGGGCAGGAAGGCATAGACGATGCCGACGATGGTGAGCAGGGCGGCCGAGGGAAGCCCGGTCCGGCGGGAAACCCACCGGGTCGCCACGATGACGGCCACGGTTATCAGGACATAGAGCAGGATTTCCTCGAGATGGTGCACCTGCTCCATCTTTCTATGACGGGCCGCGCCAAGCAGCGCAGCCCGTCACAAAAAGCGGATCAGTAGCGGTAGTGCTCCGGCTTGTACGGCCCCTCGACGTCGACGCCGAGGTATTCCGCCTGCTTCTTGGAGAGGGTGGTCAGCTTGACGCCGAGGGCGTCGAGGTGCAGCCGGGCCACCTTCTCGTCGAGGTGCTTCGGCAGCACGTAGACCTGCTTCTCGTACTCGCCCGGCTTGGTCCACAGCTCGATCTGAGCGATGACCTGGTTGGAGAACGAGTTCGACATGACGAACGACGGGTGGCCGGTCGCGTTGCCGAGGTTCATCAGGCGACCCTCGGAGAGCACGATGACCGAGTGCCCGTCCGGGAAGGCCCACTCGTGCACCTGCGGCTTGATCTCGATCTTCTTGACCCCGGGCACCTTGGCCAGGCCGGCCATGTCGATCTCGTCGTCGAAGTGCCCGACGTTGCCGACGATCGCGTTGTGCTTCATCCCGGCCAGGTGCTCGGCGGTGATGATGTCGGTGCCGCCGGTGGTGGTGACGAAGATGTCGACCTCACCGAGAACGTCCTCGATCCGGGCGACCTGCATGCCGTCCATCGCGGCCTGCAGCGCGCAGATCGGGTCGATCTCGGTGACCACGACGCGGGCGCCCTGGCCGCGCAGCGTCTCGGCCGCGCCCTTGCCGACGTCGCCGTAACCGCAGACGAGCGCGAGCTTGCCGCCCAGCATCACGTCGGTGGCCCGGTTGAGGCCGTCGACCAGCGAGTGCCGGATGCCGTACTTGTTGTCGAACTTGCTCTTGGTGACCGAGTCGTTCACGTTGATGGCCGGGAAGAGCAGGCCACCCTCCTTGGCCAGCTTGTAGAGCCGGGCCACACCGGTGGTGGTCTCCTCGGTGACGCCGCGGATCTCGGCGGCGATCCGGGTGAACCGCTGCGGGTCGTCGGCGAGCGAGGCGCGCAGGGTCTCGAGGATGATCGAGTACTCGTGCGAGTCGGCCTCGGTGGTCTGCGGGACCGCGCCGGCCCCCTCGAACTCGACGCCCTTGTGCACGAGCAGGGTGGCGTCGCCGCCGTCGTCCAGGATCATGTTGGGGCCGACGCCGTCGAAGTCGAACAGGCGCATGGTGGCCCACCAGTACTCGTCCAGCGTCTCGCCCTTCCAGGCGAAGACCGGGACGCCGGCCGGGGCCTCGACCGTGCCGGAGCCGACGACGACCGCGGCGGCCGCCTCGTCCTGGGTCGAGAAGATGTTGCAGGAGACCCAGCGCACCTGGGCGCCGAGCGCGACAAGCGTCTCGATCAGCACGGCGGTCTGCACGGTCATGTGCAGCGAGCCGGCGATGCGGGCGCCCTTCAGCGGCTGCGACTCGCGGAATTCCTCGCGGATCGACATCAGGCCGGGCATTTCGTACTCGGCGAGGCGGAGCTGATGGCGGCCGGCCTCGGCCAGCGTGAGGTCGGCCACGGCGAACTCAAGACCGCCGACAACCTGCAGTTTTTCGGACACGAAGAGGGCTCCTCCCTCTCAGGAGGCGCCCTTGCATCAGCAAGCCGGCGGCCGAGCGTGGCGGATCCCACATCACGGCGGGGATCCGTTGCAGCGCCTCTCGGCCGGGCCTTTACAGGGTAACCCGAGCCTGCGATTCTTAGCCGCCCCCCATGAGATTCGACGGCAGGTAGGGACGTGCCAAAGCCGCTACCTCGGGTTTTTCGGCCCAGGACCATTCGCGTGCAACTCACGCTCGCCATCACGGCGGTCGTCGCCCTCGTGGTGGCGCTGGCCGGTCTGGCGATAATTCTGTACGCGGATCATCGCGATCGGGACGCCGTGGACGCGGCGCTCAAGACGCGAGCGGAACAGGTGCGGGCGGTCGCGACGAAGTCCGGCTCACTACCCACCGACGGCTCCGTCGCGGTCCGGATCCTGGACGGCACCGACGTGCGGGCCACGGTCGGCACCACCACGAAGTTCACCATCCCGGTCAAAGACGGTTTTTCCACCGTTACCGCCGCGGACGGATCACATTGGCGGTCCTGGGTCGAAACGCTGAAAACCGGCGCGCAGATGCAGGTTCTGTTCAACCTCCAGGACGTGGAGGCCAAGCATGCCGGAAATGTCAGAATGATTGATCTCATCGTAGTTATCGCGGCCATTGTCGCGGGAGTGGGTGCCTGGTTCGTCGGTGGTCTCGTGATGCGGCCACTGATCAAGCTCGCCCAGGACGCCCAGACAATCACGCCGGACGAGCCCGAGGTCCGGCTGCCCGAGATCTCCGGTCCGCCCGAGGTCGCCGATATCGGGGTGGCCCTCAACGAGGCGCTGGACCGGATGAACGTGCCCGATCGGCACCAGTTCGCCCAGGAGGCGGCCGAGCACTTCGCCAAGCAGGCGGCCGACACGCTGCGGATGCCGCTCGCCGACCTCGGCGGCGGTCTCGACCAGCTGCTCGACAACCCGGACATGTCGTCCACCCAGCGCCATCTCGTGCTGGCCGCGATCCAGACCGAGTACCGCCGGATCGTCACCCTGGTGGACGACCTGCAGCCCAAGGCCCATCGCTGAGCCGTCACGCTTGCGGGGCAACAAACATCAAAGACCTTCCATACCGGCCCCACTTCGGCGGGCCGGATCGTCACGCCGTTCAATCTCTGGAAGATTTTCTTCAGGGGCTGTCCGGATCCGGTCCGGCCGTTCGTCACCCTGGTGAAGTCAAACCTCAGGGGAGTGAACAGCGATGAAGTACATGATGTTCGTCTGCACCGACACCGAGCCCGAGACCGACGAGTCGATCATCCCGGACATCCACGCGTGGGTGGCCGAGAACGACGCCTCCGGCCGCCGGGTGCTCGGCAACCAGCTGGCCGAACCGTCCGCCGCCACCACGGTCCGGGTCCGCGGCGGCGAGGTGCTGCTCACCGACGGCCCGTTCGCCGAGACGAAGGAGGTCATCGTGGGCTTCGACATCATCGAGTGCGCCGACCTCGACGAGGCGATCGCGGTGGCGGTCGCGCATCCGATGGCCCATAACGGCCGGCTCGAACTCCGCCCGTACGTGGGGCAGTAGAGCCTTGACCACTGTCGCTGCGGCCGTCGCCGACGGCTGGGATTCCTACGGCCGGATCGTCGCCACCCTGATCAGGGTGACCGGCGACTGGAACCTGGCCGAGGACTGCGCCCAGGAGGCCCTCGCGGCCGCCCTGGAGCGATGGCCGCGCGACGGGGTGCCCGCCAATCCGGGCGGCTGGCTGATGACGGTCGCCCGGAACCGGGCGGTCGACGTCCTGCGCCGGGCCGCCGTCGAGCAGACCAAGCTGAAGGAGGTCGCCATGCTGTGGGAGCACGACTCGCGGGAGCCGGCCGAGATCGACGACGACCGGCTCCGGCTGATCTTCACCTGCTGCCATCCGGCGCTCGCGCTCGAGGCCCGGGTCGCGCTGACCCTGCGGACCGTCGCGGGCGTGCCGACCGCCGACATCGCCCGTGCGTTCCTGGTCGCCGAGCCGACCATGACCCGGCGGATCACCCGGGCCAAGTCGAAGATCGCCGACGCCCGCATCCCGTACCGGGTGCCCGGGGGTACGGCGCTCGGCGAGCGCCTGCCGGGCGTGCTGGCCGTCCTCTACCTGCTCTTCACCCGGGGGTACGACGCGGACGGCGAACCCGCGTTCGCGGCCGAGGCGATCCGGCTCGCCCGCCTGCTGGCCACCCTGATGCCGGCCGAGCCGGAGGTGTCCGCGCTGCTCGCGCTGTTCCTGCTGCAGGACTCCCGGCGGCACGCACGCCGCGACGAGCACGGCGACCTGGTGACCCTGGACCGCCAGGACCGGTCCCGCTGGGACCACGCCGAGATCGCCGAGGGCCTGACGGTTCTGGCGCGCACCCCGGTCGAGGGCCCGTACGCCGTGCAGGCGCAGATCGCCGCGAGCCACGCCAACGGCACCGACTGGCCGTCGATCGCCGGCTGGTACGACGAGCTGGCCCGCATCCAGCCGTCGCCGATCGTCGAGCTGAACCGGGCGGTGGCGCACGGTTACGCGTACGGTCCGGCGGCCGGCCTGTCGTTGCTGGCCGCCGCCCGCCCGGGGTTGGCCGGTTACCCGGCGGCGATCGCCGTGGAGGCCGACCTGACCGCGAAGGCCGGCGACCGCCCGCGGGCAGCAGGCCTGTTCCGCGCGGCGGCCGCGGCCGCGCCGTCGGAGGTGGAGCGCCGGGCCCTGCTGGCCCGGGCGGCCGAGGTCTAGGCCGAGGCGGTGGCCAGCTTGGAGTGCGCGATCGCCCGGGTCGACCAGCGGACCGCGTCCATGTACTGCCCGGCCAGGTCGAACGAGCCGAACTCGCCGTTCTCGTAGGCGTCGACCGCACGCAGCACCCGGCCGAGCCGGCCGGTGCCCTCGGTCAGCGCGGCCACTATCGCCGGCGCGAGCGGGAACTGCTCGGCCATCCCTTCCGGGTTGACGTCGAGCAGGTGCCCGACGCCGCTGATCACCCCGGCCATGAACGCGCCGTCCGCGGAGGCGCCGAACCAGGTGGCGATGTTCTCGCAGAGCCGGGCCCGGGTGAGCACGCCCAGCATGTGCTCCTCGGTGGCGCCGCCGCCGTCGTCGAGCGCCATCAGCAGCGCCCACTGCCGGATGTTCGGCAGGCCGACCATCACCACGGCCTGGCGCACCGAGGAGACCCGGTTGGCGTGCCCGGCCGCGACCGAGTTGCTGGCCCGCAGTACGCGCAGGGACAGCGGCGGGTCGCTGGCGATGATGCTGACGATCTTCTGCAGGTCGGGTTCCTCCGAGCTGAGCGCACCGACGAGTTCGAGGCGGCGCAGCCGGGAGGGGGACAGGCTGGCGACGGTGAGCACCTGGGGGTGGCTGAGCGCGTACCCCTGGCGCAGCTCCATGCCGTAGCGCTCGGCGATGGCGACCTGGTCCGGGCCTTCGAGGCGCTCGGCCACGATCTGGATGTTCGGGTACTCGCGGCAGGCGGCGACGACCTCGTCGAGGCGGGACAGATCGCCGTCGAGCAGGTCGAGCTTGACGAACGAGGCGAGGCCGAACAGCACCTCGTGCCCGGATCCCCAGACGAAGTCGTCGAGCGCGATCCGATAGCCGTTGCCGGCCAGCGCGGTGATCCCGGCGACCACCTGGTCGTCCATCTGCACGGTCTCGAGGACCTCGAGGACGACCTGCTCCGGCCCGAACGGCAGGGCGATGTCGCCGACCAGGAACTCGCGGGTCAGGTTGATGAAGCAGAGCCGATCCCCGGCCACTTCGCGGATACCGAACTCGGTGAACGCGTTCACCATCACCGTGCTGGTCGCGTATGTGTCCTGCCGGCCGGCCGCGACGGCATCCATGCTGCCGCGGAACAGCAGCTCGTAGGCGACCACGTCGCCCTGCACGTCGAAGATCGGCTGGCGTCCCACGTGCACCAGCTGGGTGCCGTCCGAAACTGCCGAGGGTTTCACACCGCTTGCTATCGGTCGCCGGGCCGGGGATCTGACCAGAACGTGCACTGTCGCAAGAAAACGAGGTTGCCATGGAAAGTCAGGTCAATTCCGCGAAAGACAGCGACAACATCTTGTGCATTGCGTCACAGCGACCCTATGGTCACCTCACCTCCACACGCCCGTCCCGTGTGGATACACGCTCCCCTCGAGAAAGAGCCGTCCCATGTTCTTGGAGAGATCCCGGCTGACCGCCGCGCTGGTGGCCGGCCTGAGCCTGGCGGTCGGCGCGGCCGGCACCGCGCACGCCACCGGTAAGCCGCAGGTGCCGGTGAAGGTGACCCGCGCCGCCCTCGACCCGGCGCTGGTCGCCGGCCGCGGCGCGAGCGTCGCCTTCCAGGAGCAGGAGGCCGAGAACGCCGCGACCAACGGCACCGTCATCGGCCCCGACCGCACCGCCTACACGCTGCCCGCCGAGGCCTCCGGCCGCACCGCGGTCAAGCTCGCCCCCGGCCAGTGGGTCGAGTTCACCCTGCCCAAGGCGGCCAACGCGATCACCGTGCGGTACAGCATCCCGGACGCGCCGACCGGCGGCGGGAGCACCGCGCCGCTGGCCGTCAAGGTCCGCAACACCACCCGCACCTTGATGCTGACCTCGCAGTACTCCTGGCTCTACAACCAATATCCGTTCAGCAACGACCCGAACGCGGGCCTGCTGCACCCGGACTGGTGGATCACCGAGTGCGCCTGCGTGCCGGCCGCGACCACCCCGGCGCCGGCGATCACCACCCCGTTCCGGCCCAGCCACTTCTACGACGAGCAGCGGCTGCTGCTCGGCGCGACCTACCAGGCGGGGGAGAAGGTCCGGCTGACCGCCTCGGCCGGCGCCGCCTGGACGGTCGTCGACCTGCTCGACTCCGAGCTGGTCGGCCCGCCGAAGGTCACCCTGCTGGCGGCGAACGTGCTGCTCTTCGGGGCCGACCCGACCGGCCGCCGGGACTCCGGGCCGGCCTTCGACAAGGCGATCGCGTTCGCCCGCAAGGCCAAGCTCAAGGTCTACGTGCCGCCGGGCGTCTTCCAGGTCAACCGGCACATCGTCGTCGACGACGTGACGATCGAGGGCGCCGGCAACTGGTACACGATCATCAAGGGCCACGAGATCGCCCTCTCCACCCCGGCGCCGGACAAATCGACTCATCTGGGTGTCGGTTTCTACGGCGCGAACTCCCGGAACGTCCATCTCTCCGGCTTCGCGATCGAGGGTGACGTCCGCGAGCGGATCGACATCGACCAGGTCAACGGCATCGGCGGCGCGATGAGCGACTCGACGATCGACGGCCTCTACCTGCACCACACCAAGGTCGGGCTGTGGTTCGACGGTCCGATGTCGAACGTCAAGGTCACCGACAACGTGATCGTCGACCAGATCGCCGACGGCCTCAACTTCCACACCGGCGTCACCGACTCGCTCGTCAAGAACAACTTCCTGCGCAACACCGGGGACGACGCGCTGGCCATGTGGGCCGAGGGCACCACCAACGCGAACAACACGTTCGACCACAACACGGTGCAGACGCCGGTGCTGGCCAACGGCATCGCGATCTACGGCGGGTCGAACAACACGGTCTCCGGCAACCTGATCGCCGACCCGATCCGCGAGGGCAGCGCGCTGCATGCCGGCTCCCGCTTCGGCGCCGAGCCGTTCACCGGGTTCCTCAAGTTCACCGACAACACCACGGTCCGCTCCGGCACCTACGAGCTGAACTGGAACATCGGGCTCGGGGCGATCTGGCTCTACGCGCTGGAGAAGAACATCGACGCGGACATCCAGGTCGTCGGCGACAACTTCCTGGACAACACATACAACGCGATCATGATGGTGGCCGACTGGCCGGTGAAGGACCTTTACTCGATCACCAACACCCACTTCAAGAACATCAAGATTGACGGTACGGGTACGAGCGTGCTCAGCGCCCGCGTCGCCGGGGCCACCACCTTCGAGAACGTGGATGCCCGCAACGTCGGCGCGGTCGGCGTCAACAACTGCGGCACCTTCCACTTCACCCCGGCCGGCTCCGAGTTCACCGTCACCGACCTGGGCGGCAACTACGGCGGCTGGCTCGCGCCGTGGCAGCTGCCGAACACTCTGACCTGCGACGACCGTCCGCCGGTGGTCGCCCCGCCGGCCCCGGCCGCCTGGTAGTCATCGGCTGCGGCCCCGCTCGTTGAATTCGAGCGGGGCCGCTGTCTGTTGGTAGCCTGGGCCGCTGAAAGTTCGGGACTCGGAGGATGTGCGTGAGCCAAACACTGCTGGTGACCGGTGGCGCCGGATTTGTCGGAGCCAACCTCATCAAGGCGCTGCTCATCGATTACCCCACCGCCGCGATCGTCTCGCTCGACAATTACTTCACCGGCGTCCCGGAAAATCACGTCAACGACCCCGGGGTGACGTACCTCGAGGGCTCGACCGTCGACCTCGCCAAGACCTGGGCCGAGCGTGGCCTGCCCAGCCCCGAGATCGTCTTCCACCTCGGCGAGTACTCGCGGATCGTGCAGTCGTTCGACGACCACGATCTGACCTGGGAGTTCAACCTCCACGGCACCAAAGAGGTGGTCAAGTTCGCCTCGGCCAACGGGTCCAAGCTGATCTACGCGGGCTCCTCGTCGAAGTTCGGCAACGACGGCCAGGACGAGAACCTGAACCCGTATGCCTGGACCAAGGCGAAGAACATCGAATACATCAAGAACTACGCGAACTGGTACGGCCTGGACTACGCGATCACCTACTTCTACAACGTGTACGGGCCCGGCCAGATCACCGCCGGCCGCTACGCCACCGTGATCGGCATCTTCGAGGACCACTACC
Source organism: Paractinoplanes durhamensis (assembly GCF_016862175.1). Classification (GTDB taxonomy): domain Bacteria; phylum Actinomycetota; class Actinomycetes; order Mycobacteriales; family Micromonosporaceae; genus Actinoplanes; species Actinoplanes durhamensis. Next base: position 100,655 of record NZ_BOML01000075.1, read on the forward strand.
GGCGCGGCCTGCCGCTGCCGGTGGTCTCGCCCGGCACCCAGACCCGTGACTTCACTCACGTCGACGACATCGTCCGCGGCATCGTCCTGGTCGCCCAGAAGGGCAGCGGCGACGGCTACCTTCTCGGCGCCGGCCACGAGTGGCCCGTCCTCGAGGTCGCCAAGCTCTTCACGACCGCCTACGAGATGATCCCTGAGCTGCGCGGCGAGCGGGTCCGCGGCCAGGCCGACATCACCCGGGCCGCCGAGCTCGGCTGGAGCCCGTCGGTCCGCCTCGACGATTACGTGGCCTCGTTCGTGGCGACGCACACGCCCGGAGAGCTCGCTCACTGAGCCGTGCGTTTCACCTGGTCGGCGGGGCATCGTGCGGACATGCGCCGTTCCCTGATCTTCGTGCTCGCCGTGGCCTGCGGCCTCACGGTGGCGAACCTGTACTACTCGCAGCCCCTGCTCGACCTGATCGCGGATGCGTTCGACGTCAGCCAGGGCGCGGCCACCGTCGTGGTCACGGTCACCCAGATCGGGTACGCGGTCGGCCTGCTCTTCCTGCTCCCGCTCGGCGACCTGATCGAGAACCGGAAGCTGACCACCCGGCTCCTGATCGGGACCGCGGCCGCCCTGCTCCTGGCCGCGGTCTCCCCGGCGTACACCGTCTTCCTGCTCGTCTCGGTGTTGATCGGAGTGACCTCGGTCGTCGCGCAGATCCTGGTGCCGTTCGCGGCGCACCTCGCCCCCGAGGAGCAGCGCGGTGCCCTGGTCGGCAAGGTGATGGGCGGGCTGCTGCTCGGCATCCTGCTGGCCCGGACGGTGTCGAGCTTCGTGGCCGACCTGTTCGGCTGGCGGGCGATCTACTTCGTGTCGGCGGCGCTGATGGTCGGGCTCGCGGTCGTGCTGCGCCGGATGCTCCCATCACGGCAGCCGGAGCACGCCGCCGGCTATGGCTCGCTGCTGCGCACCGTGTGGGGCCTGGTCCGCACGGAGCCGGTGCTGCGCCGCCGCGCCCTCTGCCAGGGGCTGGTGTTCGGGGCGTTCAGTGCGTTCTGGACGGCCATCGCCTACGAGTTGATCGGGGAGCACGGCCTCGGCCAGGCCCAGATCGCGATCTTTGCGCTGGTCGGGGCGGGCGGCGCGACCGCCGCGCCGTTGGCGGGCAAGCTTGCCGACCGGGGGTACGGCGGCATCGGCAGCGGGGGAGCCCTGCTGCTGGCCGGGCTGATGGCGGTGCTGGCCGCGGTCGGGCACTCGTCGGTCGTGGTGCTGGCGGTGGCCGGTTTCCTGCTCGACTTCGCGGTGCAGGCGCACCAGGTGATGAGCCAGCACGAGATCTACGCGCTGCGGGCCGACGCCCGGGCCCGGATCAACACGGTCTTCATGACCACGGTCTTCTCGCTCGGCGCGCTGTCGTCGGCGATCACCGGCCTGCTGCACCACCGCTTCGGCTGGACCGGCGCCTGCGTGCTCGCCGCCGGGTTCGCCCTGGTCGGATTCGCCGTCTGGGGAGTCGGCCGCTGGACATCGAGCCGGATGCCGCAGGCCGCCGTCAGCTGAGGCATAGCCTGCTCTGCTCACCTGGCTGAGGCGTAGCCCTGCTCTGCTTACCTATCCGTGCGCGGCCCCTTCCTTGACCCGCTCCGCACGCGAGAGGCGCGCTGCGGCCTCTCGCCGCTGCGTGCTCGCGCTGGGAGGCGGGGGCTGCCCTAGTTGGCGGGGACCTGCTGCCGCGTACTCATAGAGGTTTCCTGCCCGGGGTTTTGGGGTGGAGGATGGTGATCGTGACCGATCAGGTGCTGGGCGTTGCGGTCGTGGGTTTTGGCTGGATGGGGCGGGTGCATACGCAGGCTTACGCTCGCGTGCCGCATCATTTTCCGGCGGCGCCGGCTACTCGGCTGGTGGCGGTTGCCGATGATGTGCCGGGGCGGGCGGAGGCGGCGGCCGGGCAGTTCGGGTTCGGGTCGTGGTCGCTTGATTGGCGGGCGCTCGTTGCTGATCCGGCGGTGCAGGCCGTGAGCATCACCGTGCCGAACTTTTTGCACCGGGCGGTCGGTGGGGCGTTTCTGGCGGCGGGGAAGCATGTCTGGATCGAGAAGCCGGTGGGGTTGGCGGCTTCGGATGCGCAGGCGCTCTCCGATGCTCGTTCGGCGGCGGAGGTGCAGGTCACGGTCGGTTTCAACTATCGGCATGCGCCGGCCGTGGCGCGGGCGCGGGAGCTTGTCGCTTCCGGGCAGATCGGAAATGTCACTCATGCGCGGTTTCGGTTGTTCAGTGACTACGCGGCTCATCCGGATGGTGCTCTCAGCTGGCGCTTCACCCGGGAGCGTGGTGGCAACGGGGTTCTCGGTGATCTCGGGTCGCATGGCATCGATCTGATTCGCTACCTGCTGGGCGACATCTCGGCAGTTGTTGCCGATACCGCCACCTTCATCCCCACGCGGCCGCTGCCCTCCGGCGCCACCTCGGGACACACATTGGGGAGCGGCGAACCGGGGCCGGTGGAGAACGAGGACTACTTCGGGGCGCTGCTGCGGATGGACTCCGGCGCGCGGGTGGTGCTGGAAGCCAGCCGGGTCGCCGTCGCCGAGCAGAACAGCTACGGCTTCGAGATCCACGGCACCCGCGGCGCCCTCTTCTGGGACTTCCGCCGGATGGGCGAGCTTGGTGTGGGCACCGGCGCGTCCCCCCAGGACGTGCCGGTGCGCACCATTTTCGCCGGCCCCCTCGACGGCGAGTTCGGACCGTTCCAGCCGGGCGCGGGCATCCCGATGAGCTACGACGACCTCAAGGTCATCGAGGCGTACGGGTTCCTGCGCTCGATCGCCGACGGCACCTCGCACGGTGCCGGCCTCGACGACGCGCTCCGGAGCGCCGAGGCCCTCGACGCGATCGGCCGCTCGGCTGGAACGGGCGCCTGGGTCAGCCTGCCGCCGGCTGCACGACCTTGACCACCTGCAACGGGAGCACGTAGGCACCGCGCTCCGGCCCCGAGCCGACGACCGAGACGCAGATCAGGTCGTCGTTCGCGACGTCGCCCGCGTACAGATCGTCGTGCAACATCTTCGCGGTGCTGGCGCTGACCAGATTGCCGAAGCGGCGGGCGTTGGTCGGCGCCTTGTCGGCCGGCAGCTCGGCGAGCCGGGCGAACGACTCGACCAGCGCCGGGCTCGCCTGATGCGTGTAGATCCGCCGCACCCGGTCCACATAGCCCGGCAGCGCCGAGTTGAGCGCCGCGTGGTTGAGCATCATGCCCTGCGTGTAATAGCGCTTCACGGCCGGACCGTTCATGCCGTAACAGGCCAGCTCGGCCGCTTCCGGCGTGCCGTACGGGTGCCGGGATCCACCGCCGAAGTGGTGGATCAGCGGATCGGTGAAGCCCGGCTCGGTGCCGAACGCCTGCGAGTCCCGCGAGTAGAGAACCAGCCCCTCGGTGTCGTCCCGCCGGCTCAGCACGAACGCCGCCGCACCGTCCGAGAAGATCCCGGCCGACGCCCACAGGCTCCGGCCCAGCGGATGCACGTCGTTGTGCAGGTAGATCGGGTTGACGCCACCGTTGAGGTCACCGGTGATCCGGCTCGGCGCGTTGTAGGTGACGATCAGCGCGTGCCGCGAGTTCATCCGGGCAGCGAGCGCGGCTGCGCGGGCAAGCCCCGCGCAGCCCGCGCCGATCTGGATCGGCACCACGTCATCCGGCAGCTGCAATTCCCGCGCCATCCGGAAGGCATCCTGATCAAGCATGATTTCGTACGGCGAGCAGGTCACCACGATCATCGTGTCGACGTCGCGCGGCTCGAGGTCGGCGGAGAGCAGCGCCTCCCGCCCCACCTCGGCGATCCGCCCGAGGTCGGCAAAGGTCCACGGATCCCAGCTCTTGCCCTGGATGCCGAGCACCCGCTCGACGAGCTCACCGCTCATCAGCCCACCTGTCCGGGCCGGGATCTTGGCGGCGGCCGCCCACTCCTCGATGCTCAGAACCCGCCCGATGAGGGTGGCGAGTCCGGTGATGGCGTAGGGCAGGGAGAGTGCACTGTCGACAGTCATTGCTCCGGCTTTCGGTCTGTTCGGCCGAGATGTTTGACAGCTCAAAGTTTGTTGATCACCGTCCGACCGATACACCCGGGAAATCCCTAGTCCCTAACATTCACTCGTGTCCAGCGATCTTGAAGCCGAGGCGCTGGTGAGATCCGCGCTCCAAGCCAACGACCCGCGCCTGCTGTTCCAGGCGTTCCTGGTCCTGACCCGAAATGCCGGCGCCGCCGACCTGCAACCACTGGTCGCTTCGATGTCCGCCTTCGCCGACGAGGAGCCGTTCCTGGCCTCGGTCGTGACCGGCGTAGCGCTGTCCCGTCTCGGCTCCCCTTCGGCCGTCCCGCATCTCGAACGAGCCCTGGTCCTCTTCGATGAGCTGGGCCTGCACGGCGATCCGCTCTACCTGGAGAGCGCGATCTTCGTGACCCTCACCCTGATTCGCCCGCACGAGGCCCGCCTGAAATACGCCGCCCACGTGGACCGCCTGGCCTTCGACCCGGCCGCTCGGGCCCGCCTGCTCGCCATGATCGGCTTGGCCGACGCCTGGGCCGGCAACCTGGTCCGCGGCCAGGCCGAGATGCTGGAGGCAAGAGACCTGGCCATCCAGGCCGGCCGCCCGGATGTGCAGGCCGAGGTGACGTCCTGGCTGATCAAGTGCGAGGCCCTGCGCGGCGACCTGGCAGCGTCGGCCGCTCACCTGGCCGAGGCCCGAGCCCTGGCCGCCCGCAACGGCTCGGAGTGGGTGGCCGGCCACACCGTCGAGGGTTCGGCCGCGCTGCACTTCGCCCAGGGCGACACGGAGGCATGGGTGGCGATGCTGGAGCTTATGGTCGCGAACGGCATGGGCGTCGACTCCGGCTTGGTCTTCGAATACCGCTGGGAGCTGGCCACCCACCACGCCCTGCACGGTTCTTTTTCGGCCGCTACCCACCTCTTGGCCGGTGTCCCACCCGCGCCGGTGTTCCTTCCGGGCGGCCCGGCGATGGCGGCGTGGCGCTCATGGATCGAGGCCCCCGACGACGAGCAGCGAATGCACGAGTTCGAGGCAGTCCTGCCCGAGCTGACCCAACCGGCCGAGCGGTTGCCCCGGGCCCGGATGTCGTGGTTGCTGGGCGCCCACCACGGCCGGCAGGGCCGGCGGGCCCCCGCGGTCCGGTTGCTGGAAGCGGCATGCGCGGGTTACGCAACGATCGGCGCCGGCGGCATGCTGACCTTGGCCGAGTCCGACCTGCGAGCGGTGACGGGCGGCCGCCCGTCATACACGCCACCACCGCCGCTCGCCGCAAAGGCGGGCGAGGCGGCGTTGACCGGCGCCGAGATCCGGGTGGCCGTGGCCGTGGCGGATGGTTTGAGCAACAAAGAGGCAGCCGAGCGCCTCTTCGTAACGGTGAAGACGGTCGAGTTCCACTTGGGAAACATCTTCCGAAAGCTGGACGTCCGAAACCGAACAGAGCTGGCCCGCCGCCGAGACACCCTGTAACGCGATACCTCGAAGGCCAGCCACGTGACATGGTGGTTCGTAGATGCCGCGACCAGATCGAGATCGCCCATCCGCGACAGGGAGGCACCTGATGAAGGACCTTGCCGACGACCAGCCCGACGGCAACGAGCCGAACAGCGAGCTGCCCGATCTGACAACTCAGTCGTTCGGCGAACCACTCTCTACCGATGGCGGCGATGGCCCCTTGGCGCATGCGGTTCGCCGACTCTTACGCGAGGACGGCGACGATACCCTCGCCGCCTTCGGGAGCAGCATCTCCTAGCCGCCGGAGGCCTAGGTCGGTGGTGCCTCGATGTCGAGGTCGATTCGCTTGGCCAGTGACGCCAGGACCACCGGCCACCCGGTCGAGTGGGTTGCCGAGCTGAGCGCTGCGGATTTGTGGTGCCCCCGGTAGGAATCGAACCTACGACACACGGTTTAGGAAACCTCCGAGGCGGCTGAAACCGGGCGGTCGGGCGGACCTGCGTCGGCGCTGGTCGATTGGTCGGACCTTGTAATTAGTGCAGGTCAGAGCCGATTTTTACAGTCGACGCTCGCGTCGTCTCGACCCATGCCGTCCGAACCGGTCCGGTGCAGTCTCCGGACCTGAAACGGACCTTCTCGGCCTGCGCCTCACACGTCGACTCATGCCGTCCCACTTCGCGCTAGCGGCAGCGAGCACCGGTGTTGTACCGTCCCCGGAGTCGCTGTTCCGACGGGCACCGTCGGACGAACAGCAGCCGGTTGGGGCGGGTCACCGCGAGCAGTCGCGAACCCAGTGCCTTGCAGGCCAGGCAGTGGCACGTCAACCGACCTTGCGCGGGTCGGCTGAGGTGTCATGACGCCTGGCCTTTTGGTTTCTTGGCGCTGCCCTCCGTCGAACGCGCTCCGAACGTAGGAGTGCCCACGTGGCGAACGAAATCCAGCGTGAGTGGTTCACGCTCCCAGAAGCCCACCAGTACAGCGGCGTCTCGGTGCGAGAACTGCGCCGTCTGATCTCCGCCGAGCGTCTGCCGGCATCGAAATTGAATCCCTCTCAGCAAGGTCATGTGCGTGTTCGGCGTTCCGACCTCAACGCCCTCCTTGAGGGGAGTCCGGTTCGATGAGTCATCGGAAGCGCACGGGCGCATGGGATTTCCAGCAGGATAATGACGACCTGTCGCAGACCCTTAGCGATGCAATGGCCGGGCGCATTGACCTGGACTTGCTCACCATCAGAAGCCGTCGTTTCTCCCTCAACCATGACGACCCGCGACGGATTCTGACCGTCAAGATCCTGGTTCCGCACGGATGGCATGAGTCCTGCGATAACTGCCCAGCCTGCCGCTGCGTCATGCGCGATTGGCATCTCCATTCCACCGGCGGGTGCGGGTGCTCCGGCGGCGCAAGCTTGACGGCCTGACGTGGACCGGCAGCTCGCGAAGTACGCCGATGCCGCTCGCACTCGACGCAAGGCTCATCGGCACGATTCTGCCCGAGCGTGGTTGCTTTTCCTGCTATGTCTCGCTGCGTTCACTCTGGCAGGAATTGCTGTTGTGGCATTCGTGCGATTCGGCAGCTAGTGCAATGCGCCGTGCCAAATGGCTGCGAAAACGCCTATCCGGCAAATCGCCTATTCTAACTGCGACCCCTAGGTTAATGCGGCGGAGGTAACTCATTATGGCGCCCCAATTCGAAAAGATGGAGGCTCGGCCCAGTTCTTATGAGGTGGGCGCAGAGCGGCTGGAAGACCACCGTCAAGAGCTGCGGCTTATGGCTCGGCGAAATGGCCTCGATGAAGAAGAACTGCGTGGACTTCGCGACGTGACCCCTGCGTGGTCCACCAAGACCGGCGCGCCTCTGGGCGGTGCCTCCGCCGTAGTGCCGCCGGACCGTCCCGCGACGACGGGCAGCCTCACCGTGTCCACGAGAACCACCGCCGACGGCCGGACGGCCGTGGTCATGCCCGCGACCGGGCGAAGCGTGCGCCGGTGACCGGGCGGAGGCGCGGACCAGTCCGGGAGCTGGTGAAGATGCCGAACCGGCCGGGGCTGCGCGAAGAGGACTTGGCAGCGCTCACGGCGCTCGCTACCTCGCTCGACCGCAGCCGGGACTCACTGATTCGCGAAAGCGTGTCTGACCTGCTCACCAAGTACCACGTAAACGAAGGAGTGAAGGCAAGTTGAGTGACCCGATGGAAGACGCCCGGGTAATCAGTAGCGCTGCCCGCTACGCCCTACGAAAGCTGGAAGACGCCGTCCTGGACGCGAGCGATAGGGAGCGGCGGCTGGCCGGGCTGGACGGCCAGATCCGCACTGAGGCAGTCGCCGATCTGGCCGAGCGAGTGCCGGCCTTTGGAACGCGAGTGCCGCGATGATCAAGACCAAGCAGGTTCAGCAAATGCTTGACGCGGTCCACCTCTCGCCGCGTGATTCCCGCGAGGTCAGCGCCTACCTATCGCAGCGCGCCAAAAAGGCGGACAAGTACCGCGAGGGGCGGCTCAAGCAGGCCAACAACAATTACCAACTTGGCATGGCAGACCTCGCCAACGTCCGGACTCTGGCTGAGCGGCTTGAGTACCGGGTGGTGTCTGGCGACCTCAGCCCCCAGGAGGCTCGCGCCGAACTCGACACACTGCGCCGGTCCTACCAGGCGGGCTGGGAAACGGTCGAGACCGCCGGAGCCTCGGTCGCCGAGATCACTGCCACCGATCCGGTAGAGGCTCACGAAGCGTTCCTGGAAAGCATTCCGGCGCTCGCAGAACGGGTCGTGCCACCGCTCCCGGTGTGCCTGGCGCGTGCGGCGCACGAACAGCAAGCCGAATAAACGACGCAGGGCCAGCGTTGGCGCGCTGGCCCTGCCCTAGACCTTTGAGAGGTCCCTCCGTTGAGTCAAGAGTACCGAGGCACACCGGTTGCCTCTAGCTCCATAGGAATGGCTGGTCCATACGTATACCTTCAGCCGGGCCAGTTCGAGGCGCGTTGGGGTGGGAGGTGCGCCGACTGCGGGGACTTCATCCGCAAGGGCGACGCTGCGGGATTCAACGACTCCGATGAGGTGGTCTGCGACGACTGCTGGATCCCGTGGAGCGATCGATGAGCCGCCCCAACGCCGTCCAACACACCAACCGCGGCAAGTCTCGGCTGCACCCGCCGACTCCGCCTGCCCCGCCCGGCGCGCGGGTCGAGGAGTGCTGCCCGGTCAAGAAGTGCCGCAAACCCAAGGGCCACAACGGTGGCGCCCACGAACGCAGCCCGCTCGGTCTGGCGGTCAGCCGATGACAGGGCCATACGAAGCTGCGGCCCGCCGATACCTGCCCGAGTGGTCGCCGGTGCCTATTTCGACGATCAACGGCGAGAAGGTGCTGTTGGTCAAGGGCGTTTCCGGCTACCAGAGATCACTCCCCGCGCCGTACTGGGCCGGTAGCGCTGAGGTCGAGGAGTGGATCAGTTCCGAGTGGGTGCACCCTGGGGCCGGCATTCGGTTCCGGGATGCCGGGGTGGCTCTGCGACTACCCAAGGACGTCATCGTTCTCGACGTGGACCAGTACGGCGATAAGCAAGGTGCGCGAACCCTCGCGGCGCTCCAGAACAAGTGGGGTGCGCTCGACCGAACGTGGATCTCCACAGCACGTCCCGCGCCGTCCGGTGGTCGGCTCTACCGGCTGAGCCCGGAGCATGCCGAGTTCGCGGAAAGGATGGTCAACCCAAAGTTCTCCGTCGCGGGCGGCGGCGTGATTGCCGCGGTGGACGTGCTGCGTTGGTGCCACCGGTACCTCACCGTCTGGCCGACCTGGCACGGCGGGGTGGGCGCCAGATACCAGTGGTACTACCCGGACGGCACCCTCAGCACCGAGGAACTGCCAATCCCGGATGACTTGCCGTACTTGCCAGTGGCATGGGTCAAGGGCTTGGCGACCCGCGTTGGGTCTTGGGCGGACGCGGGCGACCACACCGAGTTGCAAGGTCCGCCCATGGAGTGGCTGAATGCGCGGTCGGACGGCGAGCCGTGCTTGGCCATGCGGGAAACGCTCGACTCATACACGGCCCAGGTCATCGCGGCGGGGCGTTCTAGCGGCTGCCACCCGGCGATGCGGGACGGAACCCTAGCCATCGTCGGCAACGCGGCAGAGGGCCACCGGGGTGGGTTCCTGGCCGCATCTCGGCTGTGGACGGCGTACCGGGAGGCGATGAACGCGCGCACTGAAAGTCGCCGGTCACCCGCGACCCTAGAAACCGAGTTCGCCAATGCGGTTAAGGGTGCGATCGAGAAGCTGCCCCGTCACAAGTTCCGCAGCGAGGATCTGTGCGCGTCGGACCTGACCGGGTGGCTGAAGTGAGCGCGTTTGACGTCCCGCCGTCGGCTGAGGTTGGGCAGGTGCTGGACACGCTTGAGCTGGAGGTGCAGCGCCAGATCCTCCAGACCAAGGCGCGCCAGATGGCGGCTGAGCGGCTTGCGGCTGAGCGGTTCGACCCGGCGGTGTTCTCGACGCTGGGCGGGTCACTGGACGAGATGTTGGCGCGGCCGGTCGTGGGCGAGCGGTACCTCATCGAGCGGCTGCTGGGTGCCCGCCACAACATGGTCCTCGCCGCGCAGTACAAGACCGGCAAGACCACCATGGGCGTGAACCTCATCAAGTCCCTCGCGGACGGCGCGCCGTTCCTGGGGCACAAGGTGATGTCCTGGGAGGGGCGGGTGGCCTGGTGGAACGGCGAGATGGACGACCAGGACTTCCACGACTACGTACGGCCGCTGAAGGTCAAGAATCCCAAGCGCGTCCAGCTGCTGCACCTGCGCGGTCGACCGGTGTCGATCCTCGACCCACACTCGGCCGAGATGGTCGTGAAGCACCTGCGCGACAACGAAATCGGCTTCTGGGGCGTGGACTCCTGGCGGCGGTTCTGCGCCTGGAACGGGGTCAACGAGAACGACAACGAAGCGGTCGAACGCCTCACCACCCGCGTAGACGAGATCAAGGAACGCAGCGGCTGCGACGTATTCGCTGCGATCGCCCACACCCCGCGAGCTGCGATGGAGGAAGGCGAGGAACGGGCACGCGGCGCGGCAGCGCTGGACGACTGGGTGGACGCCCGCTGGGTCCTCACCAAGAACCGGGACGGCGACCGGTTTCTGGCCGTGACCGGGCGAGGGGTTGGCCTGGAGGAAACCAAGCTGGAGTTCAACCCCGCGACGTACCGGCTGACGCTGGGCGAGGGAAACCGCCGCACGGCGGTCAATGAGACGCTGCGGCTGGGCGTCTCGATGGCGCTGAAGGGCGCGCCGGATGGGCTATTGACGGGCGAACTGGCGGACGTCGTCAAGGTCCCGCGCCAGAAGTCCGGAGCGCTCAAGCCGGTCTTGGAAGCGCTTATCGACGATCGATCCGTGACGGTCGAGAGCGCACCCAGGAACGGGAAGCGGTACCGATGGAACGGGTGAGTACCCCCAGTTGCCCCCAGTGCCCCCTCAGTGCCCCCGGGGGCACTCCGGGGTCCGGTCCCGCGAGTGCCCCGCCCCCTAGTTGAAGGGGGCACTCGGGGGGACTCCCCGACCAGGAAAAAGCTTTCAAGATCTAAAAGGATTGGAGGGGGCACATGAGTGACCTCTCGGAGGTGGATACCTCTCGCAAGTGCAGGGCACGGAGTAAGCGTTCGGGAGGGCCTTGTCGGAACGCGCCGATCCTCGGCGGGACGGTCTGTCGCATCCACGGCGGCGCGGCTCCGCAGACGCGGGCGGCGGCCAAGGCTCGCATCCTCGCAGCGGCCGATCGGGCGGCGGCGCAACTCATCAACTTCATGGAGTCGCCAGACGTGCCGTACCCGGTACGGCTCGCGGCGGCGCGGGACCTGCTCGACCGCGCGGACCTCACCGGCAAGACGACGGTGGAGGTCTCGCTCGCGCCGTGGCAGGAAGTGTTGCAGGGCTTGGCGAGCGGGCAGCCGGCACACGTCTTGCCGCCAGGTCGCGACGTCATCGAGGGAGAGACCGCATAGCGCGCGGACTGCTCTTTCGTAGCTCAACCGTCCACAATGGATGTCCGGACAGTCACACTCCGTGACGCTGGCGTAGCGTTCCGGCCGCCGCTTGTTCTTCCGAATCGGCGGCGGCCCTGGTCAGGGCGTTGGAGGAGGTATCTCGTGTCAGAAGCTCAAGGCGGCGCGGCGCTCACCCGCCGTAATGGCCTTTCCCATGCCGTACGGCCGGACCCACACCGACCTAGCGGCGAGCGCTCCCGTGTGGGGAGCGGTGGAACTAGGCCGGTCGCGCACACACTCCGGCTCGTGGGCTACCTCCGGGTGTCGACCATTGAGCAGGCGACCCACGGTTACGGGCTCGACGTCCAGCGCGCAGCGATCAGGGCAGCGGCCGAGGCGATGGGCGCGCGGATCGTGAAGTGGTGTATCGACGACCCGAAGAGCGGTGCACTACCGGCGGATGAGCGGCCCGGCTTGACGGAGGGCCTGACGTGGCTCCGCGACGGCCAGGCCGACGGCATCATCACGCGGGACCTTGACCGGCTTGCCCGTGAGGTCACCGTCCAGGAGGCCATCCTGGCCGAGGTCTGGAACCGTTGCGGCGCAAGGGCTTTCACCGCAACCGGTGAGGTCGAGCGGGACGACCCGGATGACCCGTACCGCACGGCCATGCGGCAGATGATGGGCGTGTTCTCCGGGCTGGAGCGGCGGCTGATCGTGAAGCGGCTCCGCGACGGCCGCAAGGCCAAGGCCGCAGCAGGCGGGCACGCGGTCGGCCGCGCCGGGTACGGCTGGCGGTCGGTCGGCGGTGCGCTGGTCGAGATCCCAGCGGAGCAACGCGGCCTCGCGCGCCTCAAGGAGCTAGCGGCGGGCGGTGCCTCTACGCGGGCCATCGCGGCCACCCTCGCGGAGGAGGGCCACCCGACGCAGCGCGGCGGCCGGTGGACGTCGCCGGTCGTGGCGCGGATCCTCTCGCGCCAGGTTGAGGCGGTGGCGGCATGACGCTCCACGCGCCGAAGAAGCTGCCGACCCCCAAGCAGCTTGCCGACAACCGGTGGGAGGTTCGCTGGCGCTACCGGTTGGCCGGCAAAGAGCACCGGCCGCGCCGGGTGTTCCCCACCGAGAAGGAAGCCAACGCTTTCATCTTGAACGACTTGGTGGGCGCCAGCCGCACGGATCCGGCCGCCTCCAAGCAGAGCTTTGACGCCTATGCAGACCGCTACCTGGAGACCATCGCGGGTGATGTGAAGGCACGAACGGTCGAGCGCTACCGGTCGGCCCTCCTGCACGCTCGCGCATACTTCGCGGGCACCCAGGTCGCGGAGATCAAGACCAGCGACTGCCGGGCGTTCCGAGCGAAGCTTCAGAAGGGCGGGTGCATTTCCAAGCGCCGCAACGAAAACGGCGACGCCAAGCAGCTCCGCGGCAACTCCGTCCGCAACGTGTACGGCACCTTCCGGTCGGTGCTGGAGCTGGCGGCTGAGGACGGTGCGTTGCCCGCCAACCCGGCCGTGCTCCGCCGGACCGCAGGCCGCAAGAGCAACCGCGAGACCAAGTTCAAGGCGGTGTTCCTCAACGCGGCCCAGGTCGAGGCGCTGGCGGGCGTGATGCCGGAGCCGTACGGGCTGATGATCCGGTTCCTGGCGTACACCGGTCTCCGCGCGGGTGAATTGGCCGGGCTGGACGTGGCCGACGTCCACCTCACCTACAGCCCTCGCACGCAGACCTGGCGTGGGTACGTGGACGTGCACCGCACCCGCCGCAAGGTCAAGGGCGGCTGGGTCGAGGACACGCCCAAGAGTGAGGAGAGCACGCGCCGCGTGACGTTGCCGCCGTGGCTCGCGGAAGACCTGCACCTTTACCTCACCGGCAACCACGAGCGGGGCGACGACCCGGCCGCGCCGCTGTTCCCGAACCGGAAGCCCGGCGCGACGTACACGACCGACCCCGAGACGGGCAAGAAGGTGCGAGGCGGCTTCCGGCTGAACTGGGCGGAGCCGATCGAGCCGGGCCGGTTCTACATCAACCTCTTCAAGCCAGCTTTGGTGCGTGCCGGCCTTTTGGTCGCGACCCGGCTGCACGACCTCCGGCACACGTTCGCGGCGCTGTTCCTGGAGCTGGGCGGGGACATCTACCGGCTCTCGCAGGAGATTGGGCCACGCCAGCTACGAGACCACCCACAAGTTCTATGCGCACCTGATTCCGCCGGATGAGGACGCGCCGCACGTGTTCGCGGAGCGGCCCGCCCCCGCGCCGGTCCGCCCGGCTATGGCCCCCAGCAACGTCCGGCAACTTCGCCCGACGGGGACGCCATGAAGGGCGACGGCCGACACAGCACCTACACGCCGGTGAGCGGCTGGCCGCAGCCGTGGCGGTCGAACCCGCGCTCCTGGCCGAAGTGCAACGTGCGCGCCGCGCCGATGGAGTGCGGCCACGAGTTCCGATCCGAGATCCCACCCAGCACCGGCGAGCGGGTCTGGTGCCGCAGCTGCGACGACTACAGGAGAGCCGAATGACGACGACGACCATGCCCGCCGCGCTGCAAGAGGGCATCTGGGCGCGGCTCGGGTGGCAGCCGCACTCGCTCCAGCGGGAGGTCTTGGAAAGCCAAGCCCGGTACCAGGTCGTGAGTGCCGGCCGCCGGGCGGGCAAGACCCAGATGGGCGCGTACCGGGTGCTCCCGGAGTGGTTCCGCGCCCTGCGGGACCGCGACATCCTCAAAGCCCGAGGCCACCGGCGGGAGTTCTGGATTGTCGGCCCGGAGTACTCCGACGCGGAGAAGGAGTTCCGGGTGACCTGGGACGCGCTGAAGCGGTTGGGCGTGGCGTTCGAGACCGGCAGCGCCAACACGCCGCAGAGCGGGACGATGCGGATCGTCAGCCTTGACGGCCGGTTCGTGGTCGAGGCCAAGAGCGCCAAGTATCCGGAGACGCTGGTAGGCGAGGGCCTGAGCGGCGTGGTGCTCGCGGAGGCGGCCAAGCTCAAGCGCTCAGTGTGGGACCGGTTCGTCCGGCCGACCCTCGCGGACTTCGGCGGGTGGGCCGTGTTCACCTCCACCCCGGAGGGCCGGAACTGGTTTTACGACTTGTGGGCGGCGGGCCAAGACCCCACGCGACCCGAGTGGGCAAGCTGGCGTGCGCCGGCATGGGTCAACCCGCACGTCTACCGGTCCCCGACCGACCCGACCGCACTCGCCACCCTCGCGGAGCTGCGGGACGCGGGCCAACTCCCGTACCCGCGGCACCTCACCGACAAGGTCAATCCTGAAGTGCTGGAGATGTTCCTGTCGATGAGCGCGGAGGCGTTTGACCAGGAGATCGCGGCCCAGTTCAACACGTACGTGGGGCGGGTCTTCAAGGGCTTCAACGAGGAGGTCCACGTCACAAACCAGGACTTCATCCCCGGTTGGTACACGTACGCAGCGGCCGACTTCGGCTTCACCAACCCGTTCGTCTGGCTCGTGCTCCAGGTCGACCCGCACCGCGAGCGGGTGCACATCGTCCGGGAGTACTACGAGACCGGCCGTACCACCGAAGAGGCGGCGGTGGAGATCGAGGCGCGGGGACTCACCCCACCCGGGCTGCTCGGCTTCTTCCCGGACCCGGCGGAGCCGGACCGGGCGGCCGAACTCGTCCAGCGGCTGCGGCTGCGCCGGTTCTCGCCGGGCTCCCTGACGATTGCCGATCGGATCGAGTGGATCCGGCGGAAGCTCGGCGCGCAGTTCCCGCTAGAGCACGCGAGGACCTCTCCCGGCCTGACGATCAATCGCCGCTGCCTCAACACGATCCGGGAGTTCAACGCCTACCGCTACCCCGATACCGCCACCTCTGCCGCTGACCGGGGCCGCGCCCCGAGCGAGAACCCCAAGAAGGTCGATGACCACACGATCGAGGCGCTGGGGCGGTTCTTCTCTGGCTTCTACGGCCGACCGAACACGCGGGGCGGCGGACGCCAAAGCCACGTGCACATGCGCCGTTAGGCGACGCAGACCACCGCCCGGACCGGGCGGACCAAGAAAGGAACTGAAATGGCAGTACGCACGAACCTCCCGGCGCTGACGCCGGTGAAGGTGGTCATCACTGGCGCGCCGACTCCGGGCGGCTCGATCATCGAGAAGACCTACTACACCGAGGTCGCCACCCCGGCCAACACTTGGACGATCACTCGGGTCGACGGTCGGATCATCGACGTGCAGTCAGGTGACAAGACCGCCTGACTTGGGGGAACCGCGATGCGGGGCCGATTCGTGAAGTCGGATCGGCTTCGCAGGTTTCGAATTTGACTTGCGGCGCTCAGTACGTTGCAGAGTGTGAAGACGTGCGCAGACTGCGGCAGGGAATGGAAGGCGGTGCCGTGCTCGGCGTGCGGCGGAACGTTCATGGTCATCCAGGCCACTGCTGCCGTGGTGGGCGAGGGACTCGTAGAAACCAACGCTTGGGGAATCGGGTACGGAGATGTGCAGCCGTGGACCGACAAGTGGCTTGACCTTGACGATGCCCGACGGCGGGTCGAGGAGGCGTACGCGCTTCCCGACTGCGAGCCTGCCCAACTGCGTCGTCCGATCTTGATGTTCTTCCGGCTCTGCCGGGAGCTGGCAGATTTCATCGAGGATGAGACCGGGTTGTCCGCCAAAGCGTTCGTCCATTCCGACCCGGACCTGCGGGTCTGCGACGCGTTGGCGCAGGTCACGAAACACCGCACCCGGAACAACCCCAACTCGATGACGGCGCGGATCGCCACCTTCAACCGCACCCGCGACGGCCAACATGTCTATATCCACTGGCGCCAGCGCGACTGCGAAGGGACTGATGACGCCGTCGACCTGGTGGTCCGGTGTCTAGACGCATGGGACCGGTTCATCCAGCAACACAGCTTGCGAACGCCCGCTAGAGACCACCTGGCGTAGGCTTACGACACCTCCTTTTAGGGTGATTCGTGGTACCGGCCGCGCCACCGAAAGAAGCCCCAGAGCGGCTACGGCTCCGGGGCCTCTCGGTCGGAGCGGTTCGAGTCAACGAAGCACGATCCGGTCTCCCCGGCTGATGATCTCGGCATAGTCCGTCAGTTCTCGATCGGACAGCGTCCAACCGGCCGCCTTGAGGGCTCGCGCCATCGCTGGCTTGACTACCTCAACGGGTTTTCCCGCGTACTCGCGGTGCAACCGGTCGAGCACCGGCTGGTCCTTCCGTTTGACCTCCTGGATTGCCTTTTTGCCGAGATCCTGGATGATCTTGTCGAAATCTTTGCTCGGCTTGAACGTCGCCATGTTGTTCCCCGCTCTGGAATTGATCGAGGGAACGGTACCTACCAGGTATGACATTCTTGGCGGACGTGCTGTGCGACGTGATCCGGGAATTGATCGCTAGCGTCTCGGAGCGCGCATCTACATGAGCAGCCGCAGCGCCTCCGCGAGGTTCCGCACCTTGCGCTCCTTGCCGTTGACCTTGGCCGACGAGTTCGGGTAGTCGTACGCCGCACCGTTCCAGACCAACTGGATCCAGCTGCCGTCCCGGCAGGTCGCGGTGGCCACGGTGCGGTTGGCGTCGTTCGTCTCGATGTCGACCCGGTACTCAGCAGCCTCGGCCGCCGCCTTGAACACCTCCGCCTTGTTGCCCTTCGCGACGACCACCTGTCCGGCGCGGGCCTGGCCGGGGCGCGGGTCGCGCTTGGCCCGGTTGAGCTCCGGGAAGCACACCCAGCACCCGTCGATCTCCTTGCGCTGAACGTCGGTGCGCTGCTCCTCTTCGACGGCCAGGATGTCCGCGTGCCCGCCGTCGGAGTGCGTGTTCTCCCAGCCCGCCTCGACGTGGCACGGGTCGCACTGGTCGCGGAAGTCCTTGCCGTTCTTGGAGGTCGGGCGGCGCTTCCCGCAGATCGCGCACAGCTTCGGAGCCTTGCCGGCCTTTTCAATGACGGCCTCAGCCGCCGCGCGGCGCTCCAACTCCGCCGTGATGGCAGGCAACAGCGTGGCCTTGTTGGCGGAGCCCATGCCCTTCAGGCCCAGCTCCTGGGCGAGCTTGCGGAGGGCGGTCGTGGTGGTCGGCAGGTCGGTGGTCGTCATGGCTGGTCCCTTCGTTGTGGAGCGGGTCTCTCACGCCCGCCCGCCAATGAAGTTACGCCACTAGGTTGTAATGTAGGTACATCAGCTTTGCCGCGTTGGCAAGTTTGCCGGCGAGGGGGTGGGGTCACCGCGTCCAGGAGATGAAGCGGGTGAAGGCGTCCTTGATGCCGTTGGTATCGACGTCCCGCGCAAACTCTTCCAGGTAGCCCCACATGAGCATCCCGAGGTAGGTGCGTTGGGCCTCCGCCCTCATCGACACCTTGGCTGGTTCGCACGGCCACGCCTCGCCGCAGGCGCGGCAGTTCCATGACGGGCGCTCGGGGGACGTGTTCGGGTGCGGGGCGGTGGCGGTGGAAGGCGAATCCTCGGTAAGTGGCGAGCGGCTGCAACTCCTCGGGCATGCGTTCCCTCCTCGGGTTGCCGCCGCAGCCCCCGGGACGTCCGTGTCGCCGGGGACTGCAACGGATACCGCGAGCGTAGACCACTTGTATGGTCTTGTAGTACCTCAGGTGCACCTGTCCGGCACCGTAGGACGACAACCGTCTCCACCTACGTTGATCGGGTGACTATCGATCCGGATGGGCCGGTGCCGCTGTATCAACAGTTGGCGGACCTCCTGCGCGCCGAGATCGAGGCCGGACGGCTGTTGCCGAACCGGCCCGTGCCGTCCGAGAACACTCTCCAGCAGCAGTACGGCATATCCCGCGACACGGCGCGGCACGCGCTACGGCTCCTCCGCGAGGACGGCTGGATCGTCACGGTCCGGGGTAAGGGGAGCTTCGTTCGCGAGCGCTGACCCGTCCGTCTCGCCCAAGGCTGCTCTGGCTGGTCGTGCGCGGAGCCGGGGCATCTTCTCCAGGATGTCGGGTCCGAACTTCAGCGCCATGAGGGTGATGAAGGCGTACCACAGAAGGTCCGGCACCACTCGCCGGAGGGTGATGCCGAGAGTCACGCTCAAGCTGATGAGCGGAATGAGGACGTACGACGACAAGCCCAACACACCTTCCATCACACCCGCGCCGAGCCTTGGGTGTGGGAAAAGGTATGTGGTGATCAGGTATTGCCAACTACGTTGACCCCGCGTCGGAGGGTCACATGCGCCGCGGAAAGCCGGCAGCGCAATCCAAGCCAAGTTGCGTTTGAGCTTGAGTTTGTTTTTGATCTTGAGTCTGAGTTTGAGATGGACGGTCCGCCTCAGCGAAACCGTCAGCTCGACAAAGGTAGCAGGCCCGACGCAGGCCGACTACGGGGATGCAGCCCCGGGGCGCATCCCTGCGGTGTAGATGAGCGGTGTGCCAAGTCAGCACGGTCCGTTTGAGGCGAGATGTGCGGACCTGAAACGGGTCCGTCGGTCGGGCAGCCCTCAACGGATCAAGGCGTTTCGCCTGGTAAAACGGTGCCCCCGGCAGGAATCGAACCTGCGACACACGG
>NZ_BOML01000076.1 GCF_016862175.1 Paractinoplanes durhamensis
CTACCGACCTGGGGATACTCACGAGTGCCCGGGCGTCCCAACCGGCGCCATCCGCTGCCGACGGGCGTGCCTGCGGTGACGTCGCCGCTGGTCGGAGCACGCACGGAGCATTTTCGGAGCGCGCTCGGAACGGCATGCCCAGCAGTGCCAGCGGGTGCCCGGCGCCGACCTCGGGTGTTAGCTGCTCGCCGAGCACATCCGGAGCGTTCGCGATGTCTCTGATCAGGGAAAACGTCTTCCCCACGCGACTTGACCTTCGCGAACGGTCACGCGATCGTTCGTGCACCGGTACCGCGGGGTGCGCCTCCTGCGGCAGCGACGCCGGGCACCTCGCGCACGAGGTGCCCGGCACGTGGCTGCGAAGGGTCGACGTGTGTCCGGTGGCTGGCTACTTACGGGAATGCCTGTACATGACCACCGATCACCGGAGGTCGATCAGGTTGAGGAACTCGTCTTGCCGATGCCAGGTGGTCTGCAGCAGAGGCACTGCTTCGGTCAAGGGGACGAACCGGCAGTTGACCTCGAGCCCGGTGTCCCAGGCCGTGTCGTCGCCGATCATGATGTGGGTCCAGGTGTCGCGGGGTTCAGTGGCGCTGAGGTGGAAGTAGATGCTGATGTACGGGTCGCCGGTGTCGTAGGTGCCTTGCTGGACGCCGACGACTCCGCGGAGATCGAGGGGGCCGGAGATGCCGGTTTCTTCGATGGCCTCGCGGATGGCTGCGGCGTCGGGGCGTTCGCCGGGTTCTACTCCGCCGCCTGGTAGCTGGGTGCCTGCCTCGGATTGTGCGGGGTAGTCGAACACGAGCAGCTGAGGACCGTGCGGAGTTGTCCGGGTGATGTAGGACGTGGCACGGATGCGGGCGCCGGGACTCATGCTGTTGTCAACGTCGTGTGGCCTGCTGAGGCTCGGTGGCCGATCGGCGAAACTTCGGTAGTAGGGAGAGCCCAGCGACGGCGACGGTCAGCACACCGCCGACGATGATCGGCGTGCTGAGGGCGTATCGGGCGGCGATGAGGCCGCCGAGGGCGGCGCCGATGGGGGCCGCACCGTTGCCGATGAGGCGGAAGACGTTGACGACGCGGCCGAGCATCTCGTCGGGCACGAGCTGTTGGCGGGTGGAGACGGCGGCGACGGTGCCGATGGTGAAGCTGCCGCCGATCACCGCCAGACTGATTCCGGCAAGGTAGGGCGAATTCGTCGCGGCGAGCGCGAGGAACGCGGCCGCTCGGGCGAGTTGGGCGCAGACCAGCATCGTGCGGAAACTCAGCCGCCGCGACATACGGGTAGCGATCCAGCCTCCGCCGGTGGCGCCGAGGGCTTGCGCGACGAGCAGGAAGCCGTAACCCCAACTCGTGACGCCGAGGTCATGGTGGGCGTAGAGAACGAAAGTCGCCATGGCCGCGTTGGTGGCGAGGTTGCCGCCGGCGATCAGGAGCGCGAGTTCGAGGATCTGACGATGGCGGACCACAAAGGCGATGGCCTGCCTGAGCGAGGCGAAGATGCCAATCCCGGAGTGTTCGGGTCGTGGCGGTGCCGGAACACCGCGGAGCAGGGCCGCCGAGCTGGCGAAGCTGGCAGCATCGGCCGCGATGGGCAGCCACGGCGCGACGGCGAACAGAGCGCCGCCGATCGGTGGTCCGACGAAACCGGCGGCCACGCTTTCGGTGGTGGCGATGCGGCTGTTGGCGGCGGCGAGAGCGGTGCGGTCGCGTCCGATCAGGTTGGGGATGATGGCCTGGGCGGCGGCGTTGTGGAAGCTTTGCCCGCTGGTCAGAACAAACCCCGTGATCGCGAGCGCGGCGATGGTGTTCGTCCCGGTGATGACCAGGACGGCGAGCGCGAGGAGGCAGGCCGCGCGGACAACGTCCGCAATGATCATGACGGTCCGGCGGGGCCAGCGATCCACGAGCGCGCCCGCGAACGGGCCGACGAAGAACCAGGGCGCGAGAGTCGCGGCGCTGACCAGTGACACCGCGACTGGGCTCGGGGTGAGGGCCGCGGCGAGCAGGGGTGCGGCGGCGAGGTAGACGCCATCGCCTAGGGAACTGGTCGCGGTGGCGGCCCACAGGGGCCTGAGCCCGCGAGGGTTCCTCGCAGGCTCAGGCTTTGCTGAGGTGGTCACGGGGTGGTCAGCCTTCGGGGGTGAGTGTGCCGTCCGTGATGCCGGCGGTGAAGGCCGTCCACTCGTGCCGGTTGAAGGTGAGGATCGGGCCACCGGGATCTTTTGAATCGCGTACGCCGATGAGGCCGTCGGCCTCGGCGACCTCGACGCAGCCGGCGTCGTCGGAGTGGTTGGACTTGTGCCAGTTGGTGAACGCGGGTGTCGCCATGCGGGCCTCCGTGGTTCAGGGATCGACGAGCGTCTGGGACATCTGCCGTATGTACTCTCTGGAGTCGTCCGGTGACAAGGCTGCCTTCGTAAGTTGGTCCCAGGTGGCGATGTAGGTCGCCACATTGGCGGGTTCGGAGACGGTGATTTCGCCGCCGATGGTCTCGACGAAGACGACGGTCGGTTCGGTGTCGTCGGTGAAGTCGTAGATGCGGAACCCGTGCAGCCCGAGTGCCGCGGCCGGAGTGTCGGCGGGAAGTACTTGGACACTGACGGGCGGCAGCGTGGAGACGGTGATGACGCGGTCGAGCTGGGCGCGCTGCAACGCCACGGAGTCCGATGGTCGCCAGCGCAGGCCGATCTCGCCGAGGAGGTAGTGGTACTCGGGGCAACCTGGTTCGAACAGGATCTGCTGACGAGCGAGCCGGGCGACGACGGCGGCGTCGATGTCCTTCTGGCCGGTCCAGTTAGTGACTTCCAGGACGCGACGCGCGTACTCGGCGGTCTGCATCAGTCCGGGGACGAGCATTGGCTGGAAGTGTCGAACGCGTGCGGCCTGGCGTAGGAGTTGGTCGAGCTCGTACTGCCAGCGGGCCATCCCGCCTTTGTGCAGGACGCGCCAGCTGACGGTCGCTTCGCCGGCCTCGTCGGCCAACGCAAGGATCCGTTCGCGGCGGTCGCCTTGGACGTCGAGGGCGCCGAGCATCGCCTCGATGTCCTCGACGGTGCTGCTGACGACGCCGTTCTCGATGCGGCTGACTTTCGCCTGCGACCAGTTGCCCAGCTTCGCCGCGAGCGCTCGGCCGGAGAGGCCCGCGCCCTCCCGGGCGGCACGTAGCTCGGCGCCAAGCTTACGCAGCGCGCCGCGGCCCAGCGTCACCTTGGTTCCTCTCGCGATTCACGAATCACCAGCGTAGGTGTCGGCCCCTGCCATGACAAAGGTGGCCTTCGGTGGCCCTGCTCGAAGGCAGCGATCTTAGCTAGGCTACCGACCAGGATTGCTTGATGCATGCATCACATCTACTTTTGTGAATCACAGATTCAGGAGGAGGTCGATGTGATCGGCACAGAGCTATCTGAGCGCGAGGTAAATGCCGTCCCGGGGGAAACCGCGGCCAGGTTCATGGTCATCGAGGGCTTGAGTGCGGTCGGCAAAAGCACGGTTGCGCCGCTGGTGGCCGACTACCTCGGAGCTGAACTGGTTCAAACGTCGCTGCCGTCGTTCGACGACGTGCGTGTGCACGTCGACAGGTCAAGGGCGGTCATGGCTCGCCTGCACTTCTGGCTGATGTGCAACTACGCGGTCTCGGAGGTGGTGCGTGCCCATCTGGCGCAAGGCCGTGACGTCGTACTGGAGAGCTACTTCCACCGAACCGTGGCCACGCACGTCGCAATGGGTGCGACGAACCTGCCCGACATCGACTGGGACCGGGCGGTGGCGCCGGATCTGACCGTGCTGCTGACGGTCGAGGAAGCGGAAAGGCGTCGGCGTCTGGCCGATCGCGAGGCGAATGGCCGGCTGAGTTACTGGTCGAGGCTCGAGGAGTCCAACGTCGCCGCTACCCGTGAGACCTACAAGTCATTCGGATTGCTCGCGTTGGACACCACTGGTCTCGGAGTTGTCGACGTCGCCCAGCGGCTGGCGGCAGCCTTCGTGGATCCGGCGAGGTTGCGTCGTGTCTGATTCGCCGACCTTCTGGCCTGCCTCTGACCCGACCATTGGAGTGATCGATCATGCTTGACCAGGTCGCGGGCATCACCCGCGTACGCATGCTCTACCTGCAGCTGGCGTACAAGTGCAACTTCTCCTGCGCGCACTGCTTCCACGGCGAGTTGCTCCGCAGTCCGGAAAACTTCTCCGTCGTAGAGGCGCAGGCCCTGCTGGACCACTTCATCGACGTCTACCAGCTCGAAGAGGTGACGCTCCTCGGTGGTGAGCCGTTGCTGTATCCCCATATCGTCACGATGTGCCGTTACGCGAAGGAGCGCGGACTCACCGTCGAGATCTGTACCAACGCCCACCCCGGATTCCGTGGCAAGGTTCGGGCGGCGGCGCCTTACCTTGATCACTTCCGCGTCTCATTGGACGGGCTTCGTGACACCCATGACCGCATGCGCAAAACCGGCAGCTTCGACGGCGCCGTCGCGATGATCGACCTGGCCCGTGAACTCGGCGTCCAGGTAGGCGCCACCATGACGGTCACGCGGCACAACCTCGACGAGGTCGTTTCCCTCGGCGTACTTCTGCAAGAGCATGGCGTCGCCGACCTGAAGCTGCATGCCTTGCGCTTGGTCGGCAATGCGCGGCTCCATCCAGATCTCGAGGTCGTCGACCCAAGCCGTTACGGCGACCTGCACGCGAAGATCAACGCGGCTGGCCTGTCGATCAAGGTGGTCTACGACTCCGACCTCTTGCCGCAGCCGCCGGGAGCCGCTTGCTCGAACCTGGTGGCCGGAGGATGGCTCGACCGCATCGAGGCGGATCCCCGCGGCGGGCTTACCGTGTCCTGCAAGGCGGTAGGGAAGGATGTCAACGCATTCCGGTGGGACAAGCAGAGGCAGATCATCCGGTACGAGCCTCGAGAGAACGACGAGTTCGCGCTTGGCATCCCGGACGTGAACTACCAAACCGTCACGGCCGGCTGATGCCGACCGTGAGCGTGTGGGAGGACACCCGGACGTTCTTCCCGCTCTTCCTGGCCCAGATCGAACAGATCGGCGCGCGATCCGTCTGCGTCGTCGGCGCCTCCGACGGCAAGTTCGTGCTTCCGCTCGCGCGACGCGGACTTCACGTCCTCGCCATCGAACGCGACCCGAGTTCGGTGGACGGCGGCCCGGTCAAGCTTCCGGGCCCGATCGACACAGTTGTGCCGGGTCTGCGTAAGCGCGTGGCCGAGGAAGGCCTGATCGACCACGTGACGATCGTGCAAGCCGACCTGTTCGAAGTCGACGTCGCTGAGCCACGGGCCGATGCTGTATGGACCAGTTGCTCATGGCACTACAGCATCAACCATTCTCGGCCGTTGGCGGACTTCATCGCCGCGATGAGCCGCCTCTGCCGGTCGCAGGGAGGCGTTTTCGGCGCCGAGTACATGATGCCGGTCGCGCCACGACACTTCGAGGTCGAGCACTACCCGGGCGAAGGGCAGGTGCGCGGCCATCTGCCCGGATGGCAGATCGATTGGGAGACTTACACCCCCGCCTTCGTCGAAGCGCCGCACGTCGGACAGCTCGCCGAGCATGTGCACCGGATGGGCCTGATT
>NZ_BOML01000077.1 GCF_016862175.1 Paractinoplanes durhamensis
GGGCCTCCCCGTCGCCCACCTCAACGCCGCACACGAGCCGCAAGGTGTCTTTCGGATTGATCTCCAGTGCTGACTTGAACGAACCGTCGTAGTCCCGCGCCGGCGTCGCCTCGTCTGACGCTACATCGACTGACATGCCTGCCTCCTTATCGATGAGCACTCAACCGAGCGCAGTTGCTCCAGCGGCACGCGCAACACGACCGACTCCAGGTGCTGTTCGTAGTCGGTGGCCACCAGCTTGTGGGCGAGTTCCGTCAGATCATCGAGAGGCCCATAGCAGCGCTTCAGCAGCAGGGACATGGTCGCCACGCGTGCTCCTTCGCGGCCCTCTTCGCGGCTGCGGCGGGCGATGTCCTGGCCCACTGTGGTTTGTGGCAGTACATCTTCGATGCTCATGCCGAGCGCAGTTTCTCTAGTGGGACGCGGTCGGCGATCAGCGTGAGGTGCTGTAGGCGGTTGGCTGCTGTGGCCAGGCGGCGGGCCAGGTCGGGCAGGTCGGGGAGCGGGCCGTAGGCGTGCTCCAAGGCGATCGTCATGAACTCGATGCAGCCCTCGCGGTAGCTCTCCTGGTAGGCCTCCTCGCGACTTCGGCGGGCGATTTCGCGGCCCGCCTCGGTCTGTTCCAGCACCTCGCTCATGCCCCGGCGGGCCAGTGCGTCGACGAACTGGATCGCGACCGGCTCGGGGTCGGCTCCGCCCAGCTCGATCACGACCACCAGGTCGTCCGGGCCGGCGAAGGCCTCGATCAGGCCCGCGATCCGGTCCCGCCGATCCGATGGCTTCTCCGCCTCCTTCTGGGCCCCGGCCGGATCCACGCCGAGGAGGACCTGCAACGCGTCCCGCGGGTGTCTCTCCAGTAGCGACATCACCAGGGCGGCATAGCCCGGCGGCCGGTCGCCTTGCTGCGCATCTATTGGCATCGCTCGTTCCCCTTCGTCGATGAGCACGCCTAGATGCTACATGCCTACTTGCTTAACGACTATTTGCTGTCTGTCGGCTGGACGACTGATTCCGCGGGCTCGGTGGAGGTGGCCGGGGCGGTTCGGGGGAGGACGGTTATCGCGATGGCTACTGCGGCCAGCAGTAAGGCGGCGCCCAGGGACATGCCCAGGGCGTAGCCGCTGGTTACCGCCGATGGAGTCGGGATCGGGCCGGTGTGGTGCTGGGCGGCGGTGCCCAGGGCGGCCAAGCCCAGGGACGCGCCTATCTGGCGGGAGCTGTTCAGCAGGGCTGACGCCGCGCCGGACTCCTGTGGCGGGGCGCCTGCCGTCGCCATCGATACGACCGGGCCCAGGCAGAAGCCGAAACCGATGCCGGTCACGATCGACGGGGCCAGGATGTCGGTCAGGAACGAGCCGTCGGCGCTTATCCGGCCGAACCACGCGAAGCCGGCCGCGGTCAGCAGGCCGCCGCCGATCAGCAAGGTGCGGGGTGGCAGGCGGTAGCCGAGTTTGACGGCCAGGACGCTGCCGATGCCGATGCCCACCGCGAACGGCAGGAACATGGTGCCGGCCCGGGCCGGTTCGATGCCGAGGATGCGCTGCAGGTAGAGGGACGCGAAGTAGAACGATGCCGCCATGGCCGCGCCCAGCAGCAGGTTGTAGGTGTTCGCGCCGGCCACCGCGCGGTTGGCGAGCAAGCCGGGGCGGATCAGCGGCTCGCGGGTGGTGCGGCGCTCGACCAGGACGAACACGGTCAGCACCGCGACCGCGGCGGCGAGCGTCGTCAAGGTTGTCGTCGACGTCCAGGGGTGGCGGTCGGTGCGGACGATGCCGAACACCAGCAGGCTCATGCCGCCGGTGGCGAGGACCGCGCCGAGCACGTCCGGCCTCGCGGTGGGGGTCAGTGGGCGGTCGGCGACGATGCCGTACCAGGTCATGGCCAGGGCGACGGCGGCCATCGGGACGCTGATGAACATCACCCAGCGCCAGCTCGCGTACTGGGTCAGGACGCCGCCGATCAGGACGCCGAGGGCGCCGCCGGCGGCGTTCGTCGCGGCCCAGACGCCGAAGGCCCGGACCCGTGCGCGGCCGGTGGGGAACGTCGCGGTGAGCATGGCCAGTGCGGCCGGGCCGAGGGCGGCGGCGCCGACGCCCTGGGCGGCTCGGGCGGCGACCAGCTGGCCGGGGCTCTGGGCGAAGCCGCCGGCCAGTGAGGCCAGGCCGAACAGGGTGAGGCCGAACAGCAGGACCCGCTTGCAGCCGTAGCGGTCGGCGGCCTTGCCGCCGAGCAGGAGCAGGCCGCCGAGGTGAGGGCGTAGGCATGGATCACCCAGGTCAGGCCGAGCGGGCTGAAGCCCAGGCCGGTGGCCAGGTGCCTCGACCCGATGTAAGAACCGGCCGGCCGCCGGTGACCTCGCGTGCGCAGATCCTTGCCGCGGCTCGCCGGCTGATCGATCAGGACGGCTGGGAGAAGCTGACCGTGCGGCGGCTGGCCGGCGAGCTCGGCATCGGCACCACCACGCTCTACCACCACCTGCGGGACAAGGAGGATCTGCTGCTCCTGGTGCTCAACGAGTACATCGGGCAGATCCCGATGCCGGAGCTGCCGGCCGAGCCGCGGGAGCGCATCGTGGTGGCCGCGGTCGCGATGCGCGATGCCCTCGCCGGATGGCCGTGGGCCACCGAGGTGCTGATCACCGACGGCTTCCTCGGCCTGCTGAGCGGGACGGCCGTGCGGATCGTGGACACCATCATCGCCGCCGCCATCGCGAGTGGATGCCCGCCCGAGCAGGCCGTGCACGTGTTCCGCAACATCTGGTATTTCACCGTCGGCGAGATCCTGGTCCGGGTCCGGTCCCGCACCCGGGGGCTGCCGGGGGACATGGATTTCGCCGGCTTCGACCCGGAGCTGGTCCCGACCCTGGCCGCGGTCGGCGAGCGGTGGCCGACGCTGTCCGCTCAGGACACCTATGCGCAGGGCGTACGCGCGCTGGTGGAAGGGCAGTTGCCGCCCCGGCCGGAAACCGGGGCGACTCCCGTACCGTTTTAGAAGGTTTTGATCTTGTCGCCGACCAGCGCGAGATTCTGGATCGCGGCCAGGCCGTAGAGAGCCGTGGTGTTGGTGGAGACCCACTTGGCCGCGTCGGTCGGGGTCAGCGTGGAGGTCACCCGCTCGCTCTTCCACGGCAGCGTCGCCGCGTAGCCGTCGCCGGTGTAGAAGTCGCGCCACGCCCGGGTGGCCAGGGCCTCGCTGGCCAGGCGGACGGCGGCGTAGGCAGTGAGGCGGGCGTGGCCCTGGCGCAGGATCAGGTTGCCGAAGGCCGCGCCGCACTCGGCGGTCTGCTCGGCGGCGGTCGCGTTGAACAGGCGGCAGTACTGCAACCAGGCCGCCTCGAAGGCCGGCATGTCGACCAGGTCGATCACCTCGGCGCAGATCTCCACCTGGCCGAACATGGCACTCAGGTGCGAGACGCTGACGGTCTTGGCGGTCACCGGGGCGAAGCGGCCGGTATCCAGGTCGTAGAGGCCGGAACCGGTGACGAAGCCGTTCGGCATCGCGCCGATCGTCTCCATCGTGCCGAGCAGTTTCGACTTGGCGAGGTCCGCCTTCGGGCCCTTGCGCTCCCACTCGGTCAGCCACGCGGCGGCCAATCCGCTCCAGTCGGTCCCGAGGCCGATGGACAGGGCGTGCCGGTCGGGGGTGTACGGCTCGGTGCGGATCTTGCGGATCGGGTCGAGGGCCAGGAACGTGGTGTCCGAGTCGACCAGCTCGGACAGTAGGTCCCCGGTCCGCTCGTCGGCCGTCAGGTAGTAGTAGATCCGCCGGTAGACCGCGGTGCTGATGCGCTGCTGCTTGGCGCTGTCCGCCCAGTGCTGTACGCCGTGCCTCGTCCCCAGGCCCGCCCACTTGCCCAGGTGGTAGACGTCGGCCTCGCCGGTGTGCCGGGTCATCGCCTCGGCGAACCGGTAGATGTCGGCGCGACCGGACCGCAGGAACGCGTACCAGAGCCACAGGTCGGGGGAGAGCTCCGAGTTGTCCCAGGCGTAGCCGCCGACGTCGTACCGCCAGACCAGCCGGTCCTCGTCGAACGTGTGCATGATGTCGCCGTGGTCCCAGAAGCCGTACCAGTGCCGCTGGTCGACCTGCTTGCGGTAGAAGTCGAAGAGGAAGTCCAGGTGGTCCTCGATCACCGCCTTGTCCGGGTGGGACCGGTCGACCGGCGCGAACAGGCCGCCGAAGACCCGGGTCGCGACCAGGTGGCCGACCGGGTTGATCAGCTGCGGGGGTGTGCGGACCTGGTCGGCCATCGCGCCCAGCCGGTCGGCCGTCGGGGTGGCGGCCAGGGCCCAGAGGGTGAGCTCGTTGGTGCGGGCGATGCCGTACGGCGTACCGAAGCCGGGCTCGTAGTCCTCGTACGTGATGTTCAGGCCCTCGAGCTGCTTCGGGTAGGTGTCCTGGCCCATCCCGTCGTGGTAGAAGCGCATGTCCATCGCCCCGGCCTCGGGCGACCACAGCCACACGGTGACCTCGGCCTCCTCGGTGTGCGCGCGGCGGATGTCGAGCTGCGCCGGGTGCCGCTGCCAGAAGTCCTTGAGGCCGACCGCGAAACCGCCGGTCACCCCGCCCACATAGGCCAGACCGGACGCGTGGTTGCCCTGGTCGACGGAGATCCAGCCGTACCCCTGCTTGGTCCGCTTGCGCAGGGCGAAACCGTTGGCCGACAACTGGGTCAGCGTGTAGTCGCCCCACTGCGGGATGTACTGCAGGCGGGTGGTGACGCGCTGGTCCCAGGTACTGGGGTCGGGCAGCTTGGTGCCGGCGATCTGCGCCGCGCGGACCACCGCCCCCGGGTCCCGCCGCAGGCCGGTGATGCCCTGCACCGCCTCGCTGAGCAGACCGTGGCCGTCGCCGACGAACCGCACGTGCCGGTCGTAGGCCGCGTCGCGCATGGCTACCTTGAACCGGACCCCGAGGCCGGCGATGTAGTCCTTGGAGCCGTCCCGGTCGTAGATGAACGTGTGCATCAGGCGGATGCTCTCCGCCCCGGCGAAGAAGACGAGCCGGACCGTGAACGGAAGCCAGGAGCCGTGCTTGCCCTCGATCCGGACCACCGCGCGGACCGGTCCGGACTGCTCGACCACGACGCTGCGGATCGTGCTCTCGCTGCGGTCCCGGCGGGCCGGCCTCTCCTCGTCCTCCTCGATCCGGTCCTGGCGCAGGCTGACCAGCACGCCCTGCCGGGCGGTGAGCACATCGCCGCGCCAGAGGTGGCTGATCAGCTCCCGGCCGCCGCGCGGGATGCGAGCCTTGATCACGCCGGTGTCGACCTCGACATACTTCGGGTGTTTTGTCACAGAGACCGGAACGGCCGGCGCGGTCGAGGTCCCGGCCGTCAGCGTGTAGCCGTCAGCGGGCGAAGACGGCGCGATGGCGTGCCCGCTCCACTTCAGCGTGCCGTCCGGCCAGTAGGCGAGCGGCCAGGTCTGCATCGGCACGGCACTGCCGTCCGGCCCGGCGAGCTGGAACGTCTGGTCACCGGGGACGGCGCCCTTGGGCCAGGGCGTGCCCCAGGTCGAGGTGGCCGCGGCGCCGGGCTGTCCTTCGAGCCAGGTGAGGTGGACGTCGGGGGTCGGGGCAACAGCCCGGCCGGCGGCGGAAGCGGGGCCGGAGGTAAAGGGAAGACCAGGGATGAGGGACGAGAGAGGAGTGGCGGCCAGGCCGGCGAGGACGCGGCGGCGGGCGATCGGCTCCACGGTGGAGACCTCCAGGTTGGGGGTGGGCTATTCCTTCACGGACCCGATCAGGACGCCCTTCGCGAAGTGCTTCTGCAGGAAGGGGTAGACCAGCAGGATCGGCAGCGTCGCGATCACGATGATCGCGAACTTCAGCCCCTGCTCGGGGAAGAGCGTGGAGTCCAGCGCTTGCAGCGCGTTCGCCGAGTCCGCGTTGGGCGCGGTGAGCTGGCGGACGAGCACCTGGAGCGTCCACTTCTGGTTGTCGTTGATGTAGAGCAGCGGCGACATGTAGTCGTTCCAGATGCCGACCGCGTAGAACAGCGAGAACGTCGCGATGATCGGCTTGGACAGCGGCAGCACGATCCGGCGGAAGACGCCGATCTCGGTGCAGCCGTCGATCCGCGCCGCCTCCTCCAGGGCCTCGGGCAGCTGCTGGAAGAACGTCTTCACGATGATCAGATAGAACGGGTTGATGGCCAGCGGCAGGATCAGAGCCCAGTAGCTGTCGAGCAGCCCGAGGTTGCGCACCACCAGGTAGGTGGGGATCATCCCGCCGCTGAACACGAGCGTGAAGATCACCAGATTGAGGACCAGGGCGCGCCCGGGCAGCTGCCGCTTGGCCAGCGGGTACGCCATGGTCAGGGTCAGTCCGACCTGGACGGCGGTGCCGACCAGGGTGACGCAGATCGTGATGAGTAGCGCCCGCACGAAGACGCCGGTGCCGAAGATGTAGTCGTACGTGTCGGTGACGATCTTGTGCGGCCACAGGAAGAACGGCCGCGCGGCGATCTCGCCCTCCGAGGCGAACGACCCGGCCGCCACATACAGCAGCGGTAACAGCGTGATGGCGGCCAAACCGAAGAGCACGATCGCATTGAGTACGTCGAAAGCCCGCCCCGCCGGCGAGTTGTCCTTCACCATCAGAACAGCCCCCGCTCGCCGAGCCGCTTCGACAGCAGGTTCGAGCCGTAGATGAGCAGCACCCCGACCACGCCCTTGAACAGCCCGACCGCGGTGGAATAGCTGTACGAGCCCTGGGTGATGCCGATGTAGTAGACGTAGGTGTCGAAGACGTCGGCCACCGATCGGTTGAGCGACGTGGTCATCAGCCAGATCTGCTCGAAGCCGGAGTCGAGCAGATGCCCGGTGGTCAGGATCGCCATCACCACGATCGCGGGCCGGATGCCGGGCAGCGTGATGTGCCAGAACTGCCGCCACCGGCCGGCGCCGTCGACCCGGGCCGCCTCGTACAGCTGGGTGTCCACCCCGGCCAGCGCGGCCAGGTAGATGATCGTGCCCCAGCCGGTCTGCTTCCACAGCAGCTGGAGGACGACGACCGGGCGGAACCATTCCTCCTGGGCGACGTAGTCGGCGCGCGGCCCGCCGACGATGTCGTTGATCCAGCCGGCGATGACCCCGAAGTCCGCCGAGAACAGCAGGTAGGTCACCGACGCCACGATCGTCCAGGACAGGAAGTGCGGGATGTAGATGATCGATTGGATCGACCGCCGCACGACCTGGCGGCGCATCTCGTTGAGCATCAGCGCCACGACGATCGGGGCCGGGAAGACGAACAGCACGGTGAGCAGGGCCAGCAGCCCGGTGTTGAACATCAGGCGGCCGAAGTCGGGCCCGGCGAACAGCTCCTCGAAGTGCTTGAGCCCGACCCACGGGCTGTCCTGATAGCCCAGGAACGGCAGGTAATCCTGGAACGCGATGCTCAGGCCGTACATCGGCCAGTAGCGGAAGATCAGGAAGTACGCGACGCCGGGCAGCAGCATCACGTACAGCCAGCCGTGTTTCAGGAGGCGGTAGCTCTTGGGCCGGACCGCCGGCGGCGTCTCGGCCGCCGGCGTCACGGGTGGAAGGTCCAGGTCGGTGGCCACGGTTACTTGCCGAGTTTCGCCACGAGCTCGTTGGTCTCCTCGGCGATCTTCGTGCCGCCCTCGGCGTACCAGCGCTTGATCTCGGCCCGCAGCTGCTCCTCGGTGATGTCGCCGGACAGGTACTTGATCCGGGCGTCCGGGATGATCAGGTCGAGCGTCTTGCCCTGCCGGATGTAGTAGTCCGAGACGACGCCGAGCGCCGGGTTGTGCACGGCGGTCTTGAGGTCCTCGGTCGCCAGCTCTGCACGCTGCACGAGCAGCTGGCGGGAGGGCTCGTCGGCGGGCTTCGGCGGGTAGGCGCTGAGACCGATGCTGGCCCGGGTGCCGAGCTGGATGAACGCCTTCTCGACGTCGTTGTTGATCGTCTTGATCTGCGGGTTGTCCTCGTCGAGCGGCACGGCGTACTGGTCCTCGAGCTTGAAGTTCCGTCCCTCGATCCCGTTGGTGAGCAGGACCGTGCCCTCCTTGGTCTGCAGCTTGTCGAGCACCTGGAGGATCTGGTCGAGCTGTTCCTCGGTCTTCACCTTCTGCCGGGGAATCGCGACGATGCCGTTGTAACCGGGGAAGGGGGCGGAGAACTTCTGGCCGTCGGACCGGGCGAGGTTGCCGGCCAGGGCGACCTTGTCGAAGCTCTTCGGGTCCTGCTCCTTGAACAGCTTGACCAGGTCGGCGGAGCGGACGTTGACGTCGATGATGATGCCGCCACGGCCCTGCACGAACGGCTTGTTCCAGTTGGCGCTGTCCAGGGTGGCGAAGTCGGGGTTGACCCAGCCCTGATCGACCCAGTTCTTGAGCCACTTGTTGGCGGTGATGAACTCCTCGGTGTCGAAGCCGGGAACGAGTTTGCCGCCCCGCTCGCCCCATCCGTTGGGGGCCCCGAACCAGGTCTCGATCACGTCGTACGGGCTGGAGCTGGCGTAGTTGCCGGGCCACTTCGGAACGATCAGCCCGTACGTGTCCTTCTTGCCGTTGCCGTCCGGGTCCCGCTCGGTGAACGCCTTGGCGATCGCCTGCAGGTCGTCGACCGTCTTCGGCATCGGCAGACCGAGCTTCGCCAGCCAGTCCTTACGGATCGTGATGGCCGAGCGCAGCAGTGGGCGTACCCGATAAATGCCGTAGACCTTGCCGTTGACCGTGGCGTTCTTCCCGGTCGTCGGGTCGGCCGGCTTGAGGTTCGGATACTTGTCGAGCTTGCCGGTCAGATCCCAGAACGCCCCGGCCTGCGCGGCCTGGACGAACGCGGCCTGCTTGTCGCCCTGGATGACCATGACCTGCGGCATGTTGTTGGAGGCGAGCGTGACGTTGGTCTTCTCGTTGTAGTCGGCGTTCGGGACCCAGGTGATCTGCAGTTTCTTGCCGAGCAGCTTCTGCACTGCCTGCTGCAGCTCGCCGTTCGGGTCGGGCGCGGTGCCGAACAGCGGTGCCATCACGCTGATGGTGTCGCTGGACTGCTCGCCCGAGTCGTCACCGCAGGCGGCGACGGTGGTGAGCGTCATCGTTACCGCCAGTATCGCGGCCAGCTTCTTCATGTGAGCCCCTTCGCGTTTCGGAGCGCCTCGTTCTCGGCGAAGAGGCGCAGGCAGAGCCAGGTGTCCAGCTGGATCCATCCGCCGACGGCCACCAGCAGCAGGACGGGGAACGCGGAGACCACGTAGCCGATTGCGATCGCGGTGAGCAGCAGCAGTGCGGAAGCCGGTATGCGGAGCAGGGCGAACAGCGAGGCCTTGGGGAGAAGAGCCGGCGTCCGGAGGTCGTAGTGCACGGCCATCGGCAGCAGATATGCCGCGATCACGGCCAAGGCGGCCAGTGCGGCCAGCGTCGTGACCCGGGCCGGGCCGGCCGCGAGCCATTGATAGTTGGTGAGGAGCAGGACGGCGGCGCCGGCGAGCGGGAGCACGATCGCGGAGCCGCGGCCGAACTCGCGCTGCCAGGCACGGGCGAAGGCCGGCCAGGCGGGGAAGGTCTCGCCGGCGGTGTGCCGGCGAGCAAGGGTGTACGCGGCGAGGGTCGCCGGGCCGAGCCCGAGAACCACGCCGCCGGCCAGGGTGAAGACCGTCCACAGCAGAGTGAGCTTGACCGCCCAGAACAACTCGTCGGCAGCCTCGTAGAACCGCATAACCATCACAAGCCCCCTGCCGTTGTGACGGGCGGGTTAACAGGTATCGAGGAACGTAACTTTGAATCGTCTCAAAGTCAACGCTCCGGAAACCCCTTTCCAGCAGGTAGATCAGCTGGCGGTGACCTGCAGGTTTGCGTACTCTCCGATCATCGGTGCCATCTGCCGGAAGCCGATCCGGCCGCCGGGCAGCGGCTCCGGATCGGTCCATCGGAACGACGGCAGGCCCGCGACCTCGAACGATGTCACTCCACGATGGATGGTCAGGCGCATTTGATAGGGCCCCTCGGCGTCCAGCACCGCCGGGAGCGGGTCGGGGCCCTGAGCCACCAGGTGGAAGCCGTAGCTCTTGCGCAGATTGCACGTGTGCAATCGCCGCTCCGACGGCCACATCCGGCGGAAATACGAGACGTGGTAGGCGTTCAGGTCGCCGTGGTGATATTGCTCGTACGGGCCGGTCCGCGGCGCGAGGTCGAAGATGCTCTCGCCGTTGCGGCCCCGCGCGTGGAAGAAGAGGATCGCCAGCCCCGGTTCCCGGATCGGCCAGAAGTCCCAGGTCACGGTGATGTCCGGGCCGAAGTCGGCGGGGCACCACAGCACGATGTTGGCGTCCTGACCGTCCTCCGGCGGCCGTAGGCTCTCCAGTCGGAGCCGCCCGCGCGGGAATGACACGGCGCCGTCGCCCTCCATCCGGAAGTCGGCGATGTCGGCCGCGGAGCCCAGGCGGTTGTGGTAAAGCATTGACCGGACTCTATACGTTTCAACCCGCGGGGGGATCATGCCGCTCGAGACCTTTCACGCCGACCGGTTGGCCGCGCGGGAGCGCTTCAGCCTCGGCACCGGCCCCGAACCGGCCGCGCCGCAGTGCCCGCCGCTACCGGCCGGGGTGACCACCGGCGAGGTCACCATCGACGGCCCGCACGGCCCGATCCGGCTGCTCACCTACCGTCCGGCCGGCCCGGCGGAGGTCGCGCTGCTCTGGGCGCACGGCGGCGGCTTCCGGCACGGCACGGCGGAGATGCCCGAGGGCCACTGGGTGAGCGCCGAGCTGTGCGCGCGGGCCGGCGCGTTCGTGGTGTCGGTGGACTACCGGCTGGCGGTCGACGGCGTGCGCTATCCGGTGCCGCTCGACGACGTGCATGCGGCCTGGTCGTGGTTCTCCGCCTCTTCTGATCGGCCGGCGCGGGCGGCGATCGGCGGGGCCAGCGCCGGAGCGGCACTGGCCCTGGCCACCGCGGTGCGGGCCGGCCGGAAGCCGGACGCGCTGCTGCTGGCCTATCCGTTCACGCACTTCCCGAATCCGGCCGCGGATGCGGAGCTGGCGGCGGAGCTGTCCGAAGCGCTGCCGCCGGCCGCCCGGTTCACCGCGGCCGGGGTCGAGGACATGGTGCGCAACTACGTCGGCCGAATCAGCGACCTTCCGCCGGACGCGCTGCCCGGCGCTGCCCGGCTGACCGGTCTGCCGCCGGCCCGGATCCTGCTGTCCGAGTACGACGACCTGCGTACGTCGGGCGAGCTGCTGGCCCGGCAGCTGACCGAGGCCGGCGTCGAGACCACCACCTACCTCGCGAAGGGCGCGCCGCACGGCCACCTGAACCAGCCGGCCGACCTGCCCGGCACCACCGGTTCACTGGACTATTTCGCGGCGGCCCTCCGCGAGCTGGCCGGCCAGTCGATGTAAAAGGGTCAGCCGACGTAGAGGATGGCGTCGATCTCGATGTCGAAGCCTTCCAGCGGGACCGGCAACGTCGTACGGACCGGAAGGTTGTCGCCCTTGATGTACTGCGCGTAGATCTCGTTGAACTCGGCGAAATCGCCGAAGTCGCGCAGGTAGACGCCGACCCGGACGGCCTGGTCGAGGCTGGCGCCGGCCGCCTCGGCCACCGCCGCCAGGTTGCGGAAGGCGGCGTGCGCCTGCTCGGCGAAGCTGCCCTTCACCCAGCTGCCGTCGGGCAGCGCCGGCACGGCACCGGCCAGGTAGATGGTGTCGCCGGCGACGACGGCGTGCGAGTAGGGGCCGCCGGCCGGGGCCGCCTTGTCGGTGACGATCGCGCGCTTGGGCATGTCATTCACTCCTGTTTTCTCGCGGGAACTGGTCGGCAAGGCCGTCCCTGTCGACCAGCGGCTGGCTGAGCAGAGCGCGAAGGTCACGCTCGCGGCGGCTCAACGCGGCACGCTGCGCGCCGGTGAGCGGAATCCAGGGCGCCGGCGGTTCGCTCACCCGCGGCGGCAGTTTCTGTCCTTGGTGGTACG
Source organism: Paractinoplanes durhamensis (assembly GCF_016862175.1). Taxonomy (GTDB): domain Bacteria; phylum Actinomycetota; class Actinomycetes; order Mycobacteriales; family Micromonosporaceae; genus Actinoplanes; species Actinoplanes durhamensis. The sequence continues at coordinate 11,934 of NZ_BOML01000077.1, forward strand.
TGGCCACGTTCACCAGGCGCATCGGGGCGGTGCGCGCCTGCAGATGTGCGTCGAACACCTCGAACTCGCCCCGCTGCACCTCGAAGACGGCCAGGTCGGCCGGCGCCCCGACGTCGAGGGTGCCGCCGTCGAGCCCGAGCGCCCGGGCCGGCCGCACGGTGACCGCGTCGATCACCTCGGCCAGCGGCAGCCCGGCGGCGAGGATCTTCGCCATCGTGGCCGGCAGGTCGAAGGCCGGCCCGTGCACCGACCGGGCGTGCAGGTCGGTGGAGATCGTGTGCGGCCGCAACCCGAGGTCGAGCTGCCGTTCGAGGGTGTCGAACGCGAACCCGCCCGACCCGTGCCCCAGGTCGAACAGCACCCCGCGCTCGCCGGCCGCGACCGCCTCCGGCCCCACCGGCGCGGCGAGGCCGCTGGCGCAATGCGTGACGATGTCGCCCGGCCGCAGCAGGTCGAGCACCTCGCCGACGGCCGGCGGAGCGGCGCCGACGTGCACCATGACCGGCACGCCGCAGGCTTCCCCGACGGTCAGGGCGCGGCGCAGCGGCTCGACGCCGTTGTCGCCGACGGTCTCCCGGTCGATCCGGACCTTGATCCCGAAGATCCGGTCCCGGTGCCGCTGCACCGTGTCGATGGCCAGCGCGACGTCGCAGTTGTCCAGGTCGCGGCTCTCCCCGGTGCGCCCGGCGAGCCCGACCGCCGAGATGTTGAGCAGTGCCGCGACCCGGACCCCGAAGCTCGTTCGCAGCAGACCGTCCAGTGTGTACGCCCCCGCGGTGCCGGCGTCCACCCAGGTGGTGACGCCGGTACGCCAGGCGATCGGCTCGGGTTCGATGCCCCAGTAGCCGGGTCCGACATGCGTGTGCAGATCGATCAGCCCGGGCGTCACGAGCAGCCCGCGCACATCCACGACCGTCCCGGCCGCTCCGTGCGGGAGGTCCTTACCGGTGGCCGCGATCCGCCCGCCGCGGATCGCGACGTCGAACGGCTCACCGCCGGCGAGCAGCAGGTCCCACGCCGTCGACGGGTTCATTCGGCGGCCTCCAGGGCGCTCGTGATGGCCAGCCGGTAGAGCCGGGCCGGGCGGCCCTTGCGGGTCACCTGGGTGCTGCCACCCTCGATGACCAGGCCGGCGTCGGTCAGCTTGCGGATCAGCCGGCGGCCGCTCGGGTCGGTGATGCCCAGTGCCCGGGCCAGCTCGCCCGGCGAGAGCAGCCGGCCGCCGAGCCCGCGTTCGACCGCGGCCAGCCGGGACAGCGTCGCCGGGCTCAACCCGGCCCGGCCGGCCAGGTCTTCCAGGCCGCCGTGCTCGCGGTGCGTCCACATCAGCGGCGGGGGTGCGCCGGCCGCGCCGATCGGCCCGATCGTCACGCCGTCGTCGGTGAACAGGTAGGCCACCGAACCCTGCTCCTGCTCGGCCCGGGCCGCCGCCTGCTCGGCCAGTTCCACGCTCTGCCGGGCCGACGCGCCGATCCCGAACCCGGCCACCACCCGCACCCCCAGCTGGTCGCGGGCCTCGGCCAGCACCGGCAGCCCGATCCACTGCCGGGTGGCCGCCTCGAACAGCGACGCCGGCGCGAACGCCAGCAACGCCCGGTGGCCGCGCTGGTCGATCCAGGCATCGGCGAACTCCGGCGTGTGCAGCAGCAGGTGCTGCAGCCCGACCCGGGCGCGGTCGCTGCCGATCGCGACCGGCACCTCCGAGCTGCCCGGCGGGCCGAGCACGAACAGGCCGGTGGCGAACCGCTGCCGCTCGCGGGCGCGCAGCACCAGCTCGTGCAGCCCGGCCCGGATCGTCTCCGGGGTCGAGGCCGCGTGCAGCACGTTCGTCTCGCGGCCGAGCGCGGCGGCGACCGCGGTCCGGCCGGTGATCAGGTAACTCGCGCCGGTCTTGGCCAGCCACCGCCGGTGGAAGGCGACGATCTCGTCGATCGGGCGGGCCGGGTCGAACGGCATCGCGGCGATCGCCGACCGGTCGAGGCCGAGCGCGTCGGCCACCTCATCGACGATCTCCTGGTCGAACGTGTCGATCGAGACCGGCGTCGCGGGCCATCCGTTGCCGCCGGCCTTCGCCCAGGCCAGGGCCAGATCGAGAGCGGCCGAGCGGACGACGGCCACCGGCAGGGCGGGCGGGAGCAGGTCACGGCTATGTGCGTACGGCAATAGGCCCAGCAACAGGCCGTCGAGTCGCGTGTCCCGCAGCAACCCGCCGACCAGCTCGCGGATCTCCTCGTCGTGCTGGTAGACCGCCCAGACCAGCTCGACCCCGTCGACGGTGAGTGCGGCATCGGCGAAGCGCTGTCGATGCACCGCGTGCACCACCAGGCCGATCACCATGCGCCGCTCCGTTGACACCCGTCGCCGATCAACGAACTATATGCGAACCTGGTTCGTTTCGGAGGTCCCGTGGTACCCGATCCAGCCGCTGCCCATTTCGGCGACGGAAGCTTTCCCCTCGGGCCGGACACCAACCTTGCCGTGGGGGAGGGCCTCGGCGGCGTCGCCGCCTGGCTGCGCGGCGCGCTGCGCCTTGCCCTTCCGGCCGGGAGCGACGGATTGCGGTTGGCGGTTGATTCCGCTTTACCGCTTGAGGGGTACGTCTTGAAGGTCGCGGCCGAGGGAATCCTGATCACCGGCGGGTCCCCGGCCGGGGTCTTCTACGGTGCGCAGACGCTGCGGCAGTTGCTTCCGCCGTCGGCGCTGCGCCGGGCCGGCGGTGAGTCGTGGGCGTTACCGTATGCCGACATTTCGGACGCGCCGCGGTTCGGGTGGCGGGGCGTCATGCTCGACGTCGCGCGGCACTTCATGTCGGTCGCGGACGTGTTGCGCTTCATCGACCTGGCGGCGTTCCACAAACTCAACGTGCTGCACCTGCACCTCACCGACGACCAGGGCTGGCGGATCGAGGTGCCCGGGTGGCCGCGGCTCACCTCGGTCGCGGCGTGGCGGCCGGCGACGATGCTCGGGTCGCGCGTGCACGGACGGTATGACGAGCGTCCGCACGGAGGGTTCTATACCGCCGATGACCTGCGGGAGATCGTGGCGTACGCGGCGGAACGCTGGGTGACCGTGGTGCCCGAGGTGGACATGCCCGGGCACATGCAGGCGGCGATCGCTGCCTATCCGGCGCTCGGCAACGGGTTTGCCGGCGGGGTTAGGACCGGTTGGGGGATATCGACCCATGTGCTGAACCTGTCGGACGAGTCGCTGTCGTTCTGCCAGGACGTGCTGTCGTTCGTGTGCTCGATCTTCCCGTCGCCGCTGATCGGGATCGGTGGCGACGAGTGCCCGGCGGACGAATGGGCTTCCAGTCCGGTGGTCGCTCGCGAAGGGTTACGCGGCCCCGCCGAACTGCAGGGATGGTTCACCGGCCGGATGGCTGGCTACCTGGCTGGCCTCGGGCGCCAGGTTTTCGGCTGGGACGAGTTGCTGGCATTCGGCGTACCCAAAAAAGCGGTGATCGCCGCCTGGCGTGGCGTGCCCCCGGCCGTGACCGCCGCAAAAGCCGGCGTGCCTGTGGTTTCCTGTCCTGATATTTCGTGTTACCTGGACTACCGGCAGTCGGATGACCCCGGCGAACCCACCCCGGTGGGAACGTTGCTTTCCCTCGCCGACGTCTATGGCTTCGACCCTGTTCCGGCTGAGTTGTCGGCGTCCGAAGCGGCGTTCGTGCTCGGTGGGCAGGCCAACGTCTGGACCGAGCACATGGAATCGGCGCGGCGGGTCGACTACATGACGTATCCGCGGTTGTGCGCCTTCGCCGAGACGGTCTGGTCCGGGGCTTCGCGTGACTTCGCGGATTTTCGCCGGCGGCTGGACGCGCACCTGCCGCGGCTGGACGCGCTCGGCGTCAACTACCGTCCCATGTCCGGGCCGCGCCCGTGGGACGCGCGCCCGGATGCCCCCGGCCATCCGCGGACCCTCGCCGATCGCCTGGCCGAGTTGCACGGGATGACGGCCGACCTGCGCCGCGCCTAGGATCTCCACAGTGGAAACCTTTCCGTCGTACGACGGCACCCAGCTGGCCTTTCATCGCGTCGGGGCCGGGTCGCCCCTGATCTGTCTTCCGGGCGGTGCGATGCGGGCCTCCGCCTACCTCGGCACGCTCGGTGGTCTCGCCGCCGATCACGAGCTGTTGCTGCTCGACCTGCGTGGCACCGGATCGTCGTCGGCGCCATCCGACCCGGACACCTATCGGGCCGACCGCCAGGCCGCCGACGTCGAAGCTCTGCGCGTCCACCTGGGCCTCGACGGGATCGCGCTGGCCGGGCACTCGGCCGGCGCCGCAGTCGCCACCCACTACGCGGCCGCCCACCCCGACCGGCTCACCCACCTGGTCCTGATCAACCCCAGCCCACGGGTGGTCGGCCTGGAGATCTCCGACGCCGACCGGCAGCAGGTCATGGAGCAGCGCCGCGACGAGCCGTGGTTCCCGGAGGCGTTCGCCGCGCTGCAGCGCCTGTGGGCCGGCGAGGCCACCGAGGCGGACTGGGACGCGATCGCCCCGTTCAACTACGGCACGTGGGACGCCGACGCGCGGGCCGATGTCGCCCTTCCCCGAAACGTGGAGGCGGGCGCGGTCTACTACGCCGCCGACCCGCTGGACGCCTCGGCCCTCGCGGCGGTGAAGGCCCCGGTCCTGCTGATCACCGGCGAGTACGACCCGCAGATCCCACCGCACCGGGCCCCCGACTACGCGGCCCTGTTCCCGAACGCCACCGTCGCGGTGGCCGCCGGCGCCGCCCATTCGACCTTCGTGGACGATCCGGCGTGGTTCCGCGCGACCGTGGCCGACTTCCTCCGCTCTCGGTAATCTGGACGGTTATGACCCCTTTGCACCCCGTGGACGTGTTTCTCGTGCTGACCAGGGGCGACGAGATCCTGCTGGCGTTGCGCTCCGGCACCGGCTACGCCGACGGCCTGTGGAACCTGCCCTCCGGCAAGCTGGAACACGAGGAGGACGCCCGAACCGCGATGATCCGCGAGGCCCACGAGGAGATCGGCCTGCACCTGGTTGTCGAGGAGGTGCACCTGGCCTCGACGATCCACCACCGCAACCCGACCGGCACGACGCGGGTCGGCCTGGTCTTCACCACCGCTCACGACCCGGCCACCCACGGCATCCCGCTGAACGCCGAGCCACACAAGTGTGCCGGCATAGCGTGGTTCCGGCTGGATGAGCTGCCACCGGACACGGATCGGTACAGCGTGGCGTGCGTCCAGGCATTCCGGGACAACGTGCCGTTCGCACTGAGCGGCTTCACGGAGACGCCGTAGCGAGATTTCCCGTGGGGTTGACCCACGCGCAGGGTGTCATGCGACAACTAGTACCTTGCTCCCATGCCGATCCTGCCGATCAGCAAGACGAAACTCGACAAGCTGGGCGATCGCCTCCGCGACAGCACCGACCCGGATCCCGCCGACCTCGATCTGCTCAACCAGGTCTTGCGGGCCTATCAGGGAGCGCTGCTTGTCGTTCTCGACCGCCTGCGCCTGCTTGGTTTCGTCCCCGTCCAGCGTCTCAAGACGACCGGAACCATCATCGACAAGCTGCGGCGTGACCGGGTCTGCAGCCTCAAAACAATTCACGACCTGGCGGGCGCCCGTGTCGTCCTTACGGGTGACCTTGACGCGCAGGATGCGTTGGTCGAGAGTTTCTGCGCCTCCAGCCCGCCGGGCGAACCGCCGCCGGTCAGGATTGACCGGCGCGTGGATCCCCGAGCGGGATACCGGGCAGTTCACGTTGTGGTCCGAGTGGATGGCATCCCCGTCGAAGTGCAATTCCGCACGAAGCTGCAGCACGACTGGGCGCAGCTCTTCGAGCGGCTGGCCGACATGTGGGGTCGTCAGGTTCGCTACGGCGGTGCATTGGCCGCTGACCCGCGCCCCGGGATGATCGACGCGAAGAACGAGATCATCGTCCTGATGTTCGATCATGGCGCCAAGGTGGCGAAGTACGAGGAGCTTTGCTGTTCCGATGCCATCAAGCGGATGGAGGCGGAGGCGGCCCGGCTGAAGTTCGATTCCGCCGAGCCCGATGACAACGTTTCGCCTGATCGCCTGGCGGTACGCTCTAATTATCTGGCATATCGCGCGGCGCGGGACGAAGCTGAGAGCCAGTTCGACGAACGTCTGGCGGAGTTGACCCTACGCATCGAGTCGTTGGAGGCACGGTGAGGTACTTTTTGCTCGTCTTCGATCGGGTGCGCGGTGCACTGCTCGCTGAGCAGGAATACGACGATCCGGACAGAGCGCTCACCGCACGGTTCGACATCGAGCGGGCCGGGGCCTGGGAGGGCACTCCGCTGACTCGCGACATCGAGGTTGTCGTGCTCGGCGCCGCGTCCCCGGAGACGCTGCGGAGCACGCACAGTCGGTATTTCATGAGCGCCGTGCAGATCGCCCGCGCCGCCGCCCTCTAGCCGGGGCCTTCGACGATCAAGGTTGCGCACTCGCGGAACAGGTCGTCGGGGGTTCGGCCCGGTTTGAAGTACTCGGTGATGCCGGCTATCACCGTGGGGTGGTTCTGGGTGAAGGCCTCGGCGTCGAAACCCTTCAAGGACTCCTCGTCGGGGCGTGGGGCCTGCTCGGACAAGACGTAGCCGAGCGTGAAGTGCTCCACCGTCAGCACCGTCACCCTCGCCTGGTGCAGCGGTAAGCCCTGCTCCACCAAGGTTCGCATGGCTGTCTCGGAGATGGCGGCCTGGTTCAGCGACAGGTGGGCCGCGGACACCACGCGGGCGCCGTCGGGGTGGGCCAGCATCGCCTTGCGTAGGCGCTCCGCCAAGGCGATCAACCAGTCCTGCCAGCGCTCGCCCGGCGACAGCGGGACCGTCGGCAGCGGGGTCAGGATCTGCTCGGCGATCGCCGTGATCAACGCCGCCTTGTTCGGCAGGTGCCAATACAGCGTTGGCGCCTGCACGCCCAGGCGCGCGGCGAGTTTGCGCAGCGTGACGTTTTCCAGGCCCTCGGCGTCGAGCAGGGCTACCGCCTCGTCGACTATTCGCCTCCGGTCCAGGGTCACATCGTCGGACTCTATCAGTGTTAGAGTCCCCTAACGGTGTTAGGGAGATAGGGAGGAACGGCGATGAAGGCTGCGGTTCTGCACGAACGCGACGGGGTGCCGCGCTATGCGGACTTCCCGGATCCGGTGGCCGGCGACGGCGAGGTGATCGTCGAGGTGCTTGCGGTCGCGGTGGAGAACGTCGACCGGGAAGTCGCGGCCGGGCGGCACTACGCGGGGCACGCGATGATGCCGGAGCTGCCGGCGATTCCCTGCTTCGACGGCATCGGGCGGCTGCCCGACGGCCGGGTGGTCGGCTTCGGCAACCCGCGCGCCCCCTATGGCGCCCTCGCCGAGCGCACCGTGGTGGCCGAAGGTGCTTACGGCCCGATCCCGGATGGCATCGACCCGGCGATCGGCACCGTCCTGGCGACCGCGATCACCGGCATGTCGATGAAGACCGCGGGCGGACTCCAGCCCGGCGAGACCGTCCTGATCCAAGGCGCCACCGGCGTTGCCGGACGGCTCGCGGTGCGGATCGCGCGGCTGCTCGGGGCCGGCCGGGTGATTGCCAGCGGTCGGGATGACGCGCGTCTTCGGGCGCTCGGCGCCGACGCGATCATCAACACCGCCGTCAGCGACGAGGAGCTTGCCACGGCGTACGCAAATGAGCGGAGCGATGTTGTTCTTGATTTTCTCTGGGGTCGTCCGACCGAGATTCTGCTGAAAAGCCTTATTCCGAGCGGGTTCTCGTTCGCCCCGCCGACCCGGCTCGTTCAGGTCGGCGAGTCGGCCGGGGTCGATCTCACGCTGCCCGCCTCGGCGCTGCGCACCTCCGGAGTGGAGATCTTCGGTGCGGCGCGCGGGCTGAGCGGCGGTGGCATGGCCGAGGTGTATGGGCAGGTCATCGCGTGGACGCTGGCCGGTGAGCTGACCTTTGACCTGGAGCGGGTCCCGCTCAGCGACATCGAGAGCGCCTGGCAGCGGACCGACCTGCACGGGCGCCGGCTGGTCGTGGAGCCGTAATCTCGACGGCAACATGGACGAATTCGACCGATTGACCGCGTACGGAACTCAGCTGATCCTCACCCACGCCCGCCTTCGCGACATGCTCGAAGATCTCCGCGACGGCGTCTACCCGGGCGATGAGCTCGCCACCCACTGCCTCGCCTTCTGCGACGCCCTCACCGAGCACCACACCGACGAGGACGACAACGTCTTTCCGGTGCTCGCCGCGCGCCACCCGGAGCTGCGTGCGTTTCTCGCCCAGCTCCGCCAGGACCACGCGATCATCTCCGGCCTGGTGCGTGGCGTGCGGCAGGATGATCCGGAGGCGTTGAGCGCCCTCGCCGCGGTCATGGAGACGCACTTCCGGGGCGAGGAGAAACGCCTGGTCGGAGTGCTGAACGAGATCAGGGGGTAGGCGTGGACGTTCCGGAGCCGACGGTCGACTGGCGCAGCAAGGGGTTCTTCCTGCCGAGCGGGGAGAAATCGGCGAGCGACTATGCCCGGGAGAAGCCGAGCCTGTTCGGGGGCGGGTTCACCTGGCCGGTGCTCACCCTGCGGAAGGCGGCCGCCGAGGCGAACATCGCGACGATGGCCGCCTACTGCGCCCGGCACGACCTCGATTTCGCCCCGCATGCCAAGACCACGATGGCGCCGGGGCTGCTCGCGGCGCAGTTCGCGGCGGGCGCGTGGGGGATGACGGTGGCCACCCCCAACCAGGCGCTGGTGCTGCGGCGGCTGGGCGTCGACCGGATCCAGATCGCCAACGAGGTCCTCGACCCGACCGCCCTGCGCTGGCTGGCGAACGAGGACGCGGAGATCTACTTCCAGGCCGACTCGGTCGCCGGCGTCGAGGTGGCTCGTGGCGTGGGCGGCCGGCTGCGGGTTTTCGCCGAGCTGGGTCACGCGGGAGGCCGCACCGGGGTTCGCACTCTCGATGAGCTGGACGAGGTGGCGCGCGCGATCAACGACGCGGACAACCTGGAGTTCGCGGGCGTCACCGCCTACGAGGGGCAGCTCGCCGATCAGCCGGCCGTGGACGACTTCCTCGACCTGCTCGTCGCCGGGGTTTCCCGGCTGCGGGCCGCGGGCCTGCTGCCGCCGGGGGCGCGGGTGTCGGCGGGCGGCAGCGCGTGGTTCGACCGGGTGGTGGCCCGGCTCGCCGCGCTGCCGCGCGACATCCGCCTGATCCTGCGCAGCGGCGCGTCGGTCACCCACGACGACGGTTTCTATGCGGACCGTACGCCGTTCCGGCGCGTGCCGCAGGAGGGGCCCCTGACCGCGGCCCTGGAGATCTGGGCGCAGGTGCTGTCGGTGCCCGAGCCGGGCCTGGCCATCGCCGGCATGGGCAAGCGGGACGCGCCGTTCGACGAGGGCCTGCCGGTGCCGTGGGAGGTGCGCCGGGGGAGCGCCACGCTGCCGGCCGCCGGGATGTCGGTGACGAAGTTGAACGACCACCACACCTACGTGGTGGCGGACGGTCTGCAGCCCGGCGACCTGATCCGGTTCGGCATCTCGCATCCGTGCACGGCCTTCGACAAGTGGCGCTACCTGCCGGTCGTCGACGAGGAACACCGGGTCGTGGACGTCCTGCAGACCTTCCTCTGATTCTTGTCGTACCCCCGCGGGAGCATGAGCCCATGTCGAACTTCTGGCTGGAGCCATGGGACGAGCGCGGGCGGGCCTTCGAGCGCCGGGCCAACACCGCCGAGATGCAGGCCTATCTCGGCGGCGTCGAGTCCGACGACACGCTGGCGGCGCGCCATCAGCGATACCTCGACCTGATCCGCGACGGGTCCGCCGCGATGTTCCTGATCCTGGTCCCCGACGAGCCCGACCCGGTCGGCTCGGTCGGCTACTGGGCGAAGGAATGGCTCGGGCAGACCGTCTTCGAGCTGGGCTGGAAGGTGCTGCCCAGCGGTCAGGGCCGCGGTCTCGCGGCCGGCGCCACGGTCGAGGCGCTCGGCCGGGCCGCCGCCGAGAAACGACATCGCTGGGCGCACGCCTATCCGCGGGTCGACAACGCGGCCTCCAACGCGGTCTGCCGTAAGGCCGGCTTCGCGCTGCGCGACGAGGTGGATTTCGAGTACCCGAAGGGGAATCCCATCCGCTGCAACGACTGGCGTTTCGACCTGGAAGCCACCGGAAGCTGAGGCAGACTGCATCCGTGACGGTCTATGCGGTGGGCCAGGGTGGTTATCGGGTTCGCTTCGACTGGGGCCCGGTCGGCGCGGATGTGGTGGCTCCGGGGGCCGCGTTCGTCGCGGTGGTCGACGTGCTGTCGTTCACCACGACCCTGACCGTGGCGGTCGAGCAAGGGCTGAGCGTCCTGCCCTACCGATGGCGCGACGACTCGGCCGTCGACGTGGCCCGGCGCCACGGCGCGATGCTCGCGGTGCTGCGCAACCAGACCGGGCCCGGCCAGATCACCCTGTCGCCGGAGAGCATCCTCAACGCGAACCTGCGCGCCGACGGCATCGACCGCCTCGTCCTGCCGTCGCCGAACGGCTCGGCCATCTCGGCCCGGCTCGCCGACGCCGGGGTCACCGTGATCGGGGTGTCGCTGCGCAATGCGGCGGCCGCCGCGGCCTGGGTGCGGGAGCGGGCCGGCGACCGGCCGGTCGGGGTGGTGGCGGCCGGGGAGCGGTGGCCGGACGGTTCGCTGCGGCCCGCGGTGGAGGATCTGTGGGGGGCCGGGGCGTTCCTCGACGGGTTGACCAAGGGGGTGGGGGCGGAGGATTTCTCGCCCGAGGCGGGGACGGCGTTGTGGGCGTACCGCGGCGTGTCGCCAGGCCTGCGCGACGCTCTGGGTGAGTCGGTCAGCGGCCGTGAGCTGCGGGCCTTCGGGTTCTCCGGCGATGTGGCGGTGGCGTCGGCGGTGGGCGCGAGCGACGTGGTGCCGGTGCTGACGGATGGCTGGTTCGTCGATGGCGGTTCTTGATCTGCGTCTGGCTTTTACTGGCGGATCGTGCCGTCGCTGATGGTTTGACGGCGGAAAGTAGCAACTTCTTCTTTCCGGCTGGGTGATCCGGCCTTTGGCAGCCGATCGTAGGGGGCGTCAAGAAAGGACAAACCCCATGCGTAAATGGTGGCCGCTGGTGACCGTGTGTCTCGGCACCTTCATGCTGCTCATCGACGTGACCATCGTGAACGTGGCGCTGCCCCCGATGGCCACCGATCTGAGCACGTCGTTCAGTTCCCTGCAGTGGGTGGTCGACGGCTACGCCCTGTCCCTCGGGGTGCTGCTGCTCGGCGCGGGCGCGCTCAGCGACATGTACGGGCATCGCCGCTTCTACATCGGCGGCCTGATCCTCTTCGCCGCCGCCTCGCTGGCCTGCGGTCTGGCTGCCGACTCGGCCCTGCTGGTCACCGCCCGGGTGATCCAGGGTGCCGGCGCCGCGGCCATGTTCACCACCACGTTCGCCCTGCTCAACAGCTCCTACGCCGGCCGCGAGCGGGGCGTCGCCTACGGCGTGTGGGGTGGCGTCTCCGGCGCCGCCACCGCGATCGGCCCGATCCTGGGCGGCCTGCTCACCGAGGGCTTCAGCTGGCGCTGGATCTTCCTGGTCAACCTGCCGATCTGCGTGGCCGCGGTGGTCATGTGCCTGACCGCGCTGCGCCCGGACGGCGCCCGCAAGCCCGGCAGCTTCGACCTGTGGGGCACGGTCACCTTCACGGTGGCGGCCGGCACCCTCACCTACGCGGTGATCCGCGCCAACGAGGAGGGCTGGGCGTCGATCAGGACCTGGGGCCTGCTGATCGTCGCCGGCCTGGCGCTGGCCGCGTTCGCCCTGATCGAGCGGTTCGGCAAGAACCCGATGTTCGACCTGGCCCTGCTGCGCAACCGCTCGTTCAGCGGCATCCTCACGGCCGGCCTGCTGGTCAACTTCGCCGCGTTCGCGGCCTTCACCTACACGTCGATCTGGCTGCAGTCGGTGGTCGGGCTGTCGCCGCTGCAGGCCGGGCTCACCGGCCTGCCGGTCTCGATCTGCTCGGTGCTGGCCTCCGGCTTCGCCGGTGCCCGCCTGCACGGCCGGTCCCCGCGCCTGATCATCGGCGGCGGCATGCTGCTGATCGGCGTCGGCAGCCTGCTCAGCGGCTTCCTGATCGACGCCGACTCGAGCTGGCCGGCGCTGATGGCCGGGTACGCGGTGGTCGGCCTCGGCGTGGGCCTGGTGATGCCGGCGCTCGCGTCGTCGGCGATGGGCGCGGTCTCGCACGACCGGGGCGGCATGGCGGCCGGCTCGCTGACCACGGCCCGGCAGCTGGGCTACGCGATCGGCATCGCCATCCTGGGCACGGTCTTCGCCTCCCGGGCCGCCGACCAGCTCGGCAGCACGTCAGCCGCGCATGCGGTGGCCGGAGGTCAGGCGGCGCAGCTGGCCGGGGCCTTCCCGGAGCACGCGATCCGGGCCGCGGCGGCCGCCGGACTCGACGCGGGCTTCTACATCGGGGGAGCAGTGGGCCTGCTTGGCGCGCTCGCGGTCTTCATTCTGGTCCGCCCGACCGCCACGTCGGCGGTGACGGAGAAGCAGCCGGCCATGTCCCACTGAAACGACAGCCCGGGTCCACTGCGGACCCGGGCTGTTTCCATGTCCGGTTCACCGGCCGTTCCTACGTTGACCGGTATGAAGAAGATCTATGCGGTCGCGGGCGCGGCCGTGCTCACCCTTGCCCTCGGCGGCACGGCCGAGGCCGGCACCGCCGCGGCCGGCGGCCACGGCCGGGTCACCACCCCCACCCTGACCGGCTGGGCGTCCCTGCCGGCCGGCACGTTCGTGCTGGGCAGCGAGCCGTCCGGCGCCAAGATCACCGGAAACACCAACGGCTACTCGGTGCCGTTCGCCGACCAGCCGATCCAGGGCTTCTCCGGCATCGTGAAGAACCGGGACGGCTCGTTCGACGTCCTCTCCGACAACGGCTACGGCAACCAGGCCAACTCGGCCGACTTCCTGCTGCGCATCCAGCGCCTCACCCCGGCGTTCGCCACCAACACGGTCGACGTGGTCGGCGGCATCACCCTGAGCGACCCCGACGGCCGCGTCGGCTGGCCGCTGACCCGCCCGGACCGCGTCCTGACCGGCGCCGACTTCGATGTGGAGTCGATCGTCCGGGCGGCCGACGGCACCTACTGGATCGGCGACGAGTTCGGCCCGTACCTGCTGCACTTCGACCGGGCCGGCAAGCTGCTGGCCGCGCCGATCCCGCTGGACGGCGTGATCGCCCCGGAGACCGCGGCCCGCACCGGCGTCCCGGCCACCACCAACAGCAGCAAGGGCTTCGAGGGCCTGGCCGCGACGCCGGACGGCCGGCACCTCTACGGCCTGCTGGAGGGCACGGTCAACGGGGACGTGGCCGGTCAGCTGCGGCTGAACGAGTTCGACCTGCGCACCCAGCAGTACACCGGCAAGCGCGCGATCTACCAGCTGGAGAGCCCGGCCAACGCGATCGGCGACGCGATCGCCGTCGACGACAACCGCTTCCTGGTGATCGAGCGGGACGGCGGCCAGGGCGCCACCGCCCTGTTCAAGCGGATCTACCTGGCCGACAAGCGCGACCGGAACCGCGACGGCGTGCTGGACAAGACCCTGCTGGTCGACCTGATGAACATCGCCAACCCGCGCCGGCTGGGCGGCTTCGGGGAGACGTTCACCTTCCCGTTCCAGACCATCGAGGACGTGGTGATCCTCGGCGACAGCAGGATCGCCGTGCTGAACGACAACAATTTCCCGTTCTCCACCGGCCGCTCGGCCACCGCCGCCGACAACAACGAGTGGATCACCATCGAGCTGCCTCAGCCGCTGCTGGCGACCAGGTAGCGGTTCTTGCCGGCCGCCTTCGCGGCGTACATCGCGGCGTCGGCGTCGCGGATCAGGTCGTCCACGGTGAGGCCGGGGCGGTGGACCGCGACGCCGATGCTGGCCGAGACCGACGCGGAGACGCCGGCGACGTCGATCGGCCGCTGGACGTCGGTGATGATGCGCTCGGCGGCAGCCCGGGCCTCGGCCAGGCCGGCCAGCGATTCCAGGACGGCGGCGAACTCGTCGCCGCCGAACCGGGCCACCGTGTCCTCGCTGCGCAGGCCGGCCCGCAGGCGCTCGGCGACGGTGCGCAGCACCAGGTCACCGGCCTGGTGTCCGCGGGCGTCGTTGATCTGCTTGAAGCCGTCCAGGTCGATGAACAGGACGGCGACCGTGTCGTCGCCGTCCGCGCGGCCGTCGACGGCGTGCGTCAGCCGCTCGTAGAACAGCTGCCGGTTGGCCAGCCCGGTCAGCTGGTCGTGGAAGGCCATGTGGTGCAGCTGCGCCCGGTCCCGGCGCAACTCGGCGGTGGCCTGCTCCACCTGCCGGAAGGCCCGGTTCCGGCTGCCGGCCAGGACCCCGATGAGGACGGCGAGCATGAGTGTCAGCGCCATCCCGGCGGCCGCGGTGAGCTCGCTCATCCCACGGCCGGAGGAGCGCAGCAGGGCGGTGGTCGGCCAGATGGTGACCGACCAGGGGCGTTGCCCGACGACGATGTCGCGTTCGCGGGTCAGGGCGGTGTCGGTGACCCGGTGGCCGGGGTGCGCGGTGGCGATCACCTTGTCGGCTCCGGCCGGGTCGACCAGGCTGACCTGCACGGCGCTCTGCCCGCGGTCGAGCAGGGTCTGGGAGAGGAAATCCTGGCCGCGCACGCCCATCACGAGCCAGCCGGTGAAGAGGTCCTGGTCGCCGGAGCGGACCGGCACCGCGAGGGCCACCGAGTTCTGCCGCAGCTGCGGTGCGAGGTGCCGATCGCGCAGCAGCTGGTAGGTGTTGCTGATGGCGAGCTGGTCGCTGCGCACGGCGAGGTCCATCGCCATGTTCGGCTGCGGGCTGGTCACCAGGTCGAGGCCGAGCACGGAGCCGCCGGAGTCGAAAGCCCGGTCGAACACGACGTAGCGGTGCCGCTCGTGGCCGGGCGCGGGGGTCAGCGTCAGGTCGGTGGAGCCCTGCGCACGCCAGTACCGCTGGAGCTCGCCGGTCTGGGCGGTGCTGGACGGCACCACGAACGTGATGCCGCTGGAGCCGGGCAGCCGGGCCGGGCCGAGCCCGCTGCTGGCCCGGATGAAGTCGGCCCGGCGCAGGTCGGACTGGGCGCCGACGGCCGCGGCCAGGTCGTTCATGGCCTCGCCGTAGCGGCTGACCCGGTCACCGATCGCCACCGTCACCTCGTCGGTGTAGCGGTCCATGATCTGGGCGAGGTGCCGGTTCTCGGCGCGCCGTTCCGCGCCGTAGATGACGGCGGAGACCACCGAGCCGGCGAGCAGCACCCCGATCACGAGGGCCACGCCACTCCAGCGTCTGGCCTGCACACCTACCTCTTCGGCAGCCGCGCCTGATCAATTAGCGTCCCAGGTGTGACGGAGCGACGCGTGATTCTCAGTGGTTCGGCGTTCGAGGAACAGATCGGCTACGCCCGGGCGGTGGTCGACGGGGACGACGTGCACGTCTCCGGGACGACCGGCTTCGACTACCGGGCGATGACCATCGCCGAGGACGTCGTCGAGCAGGCCGAGCAGACCATTCGCAACATCGAGGCGGCCCTGGCCGAGGCCGGCTGCACCCTCGCCGACGTGGTCCGGGTCCGCTACCTGCTGCCCGAGCGGGACGACTTCGAGCCCTGCTGGCCGGTCCTGCGCCGCGCCTTCGGCGCGATCCGGCCCGCCGCGACGATGATGGTCTGCGGTCTGGCGGACGCCCGGATGAAGATCGAAATTGAGGTGTACGCCCGGCGGCACTAAGACGGCTCGCGGATCAGGCCGTTCTCCACCAGCGAGTGCGAGTGCTTGAGCCGGACCATCTGCGGGACGATCTCGACCCGCTGGATGCTGTCGATCTCCGCCACCTTGGTGGTCAGGTATTGATACAGCGCCTCGGCGTCGGTGGCCAGCGCCGACGCCATCAGGTTGGCGCTGCCGGTGACCGCCCCGACGAAGGCCAGCTGCGGATGGTCGGCCAGCCGGGCGCCGGTCGACGCGAGATGGGCCGGCGCCACCGTGAACCACAGGTTGGCCACCGCGTGCATGCCCACCGCCATCGTGGCCACATCGACGTGGAAGTAGATGGCCCCGGCCGCGGCCAGCTCGTTCACCCGGTGGGCCGCCTGCCGCTGGCTCCAGCCGGTGGCCGCCGCGACCGCCGCCCAGCTCGACCGGCCGTCCCGGCTGAGCGCGTCCATCAGCGGTCGGTCGGCCGGCTCGAACCGGGTCGCCCCGGTCGGGTTCGGGGCCTGCGCGGGCGCGCCCTCCAGCAGGAACTCGCGGTGCTCCGGGGTCAGGTCGTGGTCGGGGGCGACCCAGTCGGCCTCGCCGCGGCCGGCGAAGCGGTGCAGCATCTGGTGCGCGCTGAAGGCCAGCACGCTGGACGCCCGCGGCAGGTGGTGCAGCAGGCCGGACTGCGGATCGTCGACCTCGGCCTGGCAGGTGACCTCGGCACCGCCGGCCCCGATGCTCACCCACGACGTGTCACCCCGCTGGGCGAGGGCGTTGGCGAGGGCCATGGCGGTGCCGGGGCGGCAGCCGATGCGCAGCGTCCAGTAGGTGGCGCCGGTGCGGTGGGTCGCCTCCGGCCGGGCGACGATCCGGACGAATCTTTCGGTGCGCATCCGCTGGAAACGGCGGGCGACCGTCTGCTCGGAGACACCCAGCACGATGGCGATGCGGGCGAACGGCGCACGCGGGGCGATCTGCAGGGTGTGGAGGATTCGCTTGTCCAGAGCGTCGAGCATGCTGGATTCGGCCGCCATCAGGCCATTCTAGGGCGGCATCACCCGGGACGGTGGGTCGCTGAGGCGGGGGATGGGATCGAATGATCTGTACCTCTAGCGTCAGGAACCCGGACCAAAAGCCCCGAAACCGGAGCCGCCCCTATGTCCGTGTTCCGCGCCTCCAACAACGTCAACAAGGTTCCGGGCCCGACTCCGGGACCGCGAGAGCCGTACCCCATCAATCGGCAGCGGGAGGAACCCGGGCCGGACGGCCCCACCGAGCCGATCGAGAACCGCGCCGCCCGGCGCCGTGACCGGCTCGCCTGGCTCGGCATGCTGATCGCCGTCTTCGCCCTGATCACCTCGTCGGTGGCGGCGCTGGCGTCGTGGCAGGCGATGAAGGTGGCCCGGATGGTCGCCATGGCCAAGGCGCCGGTCAGCCACGCCGAGCAGGAGAGCCGGACCACCGGCTTCGCCGTCACCTACGCCCAGGAACCGCTGCGGGTGCAGGTCGGCTGCGCCGCGGTGCTCTTCGTCGACCTGGACGAGCCGCGCTCCAACGCCGACGAGAAGGTGAGTGACCTGCGCTACGACAGCCGGTGCGGCACCGACACGCCGCGCCTGACGCTCGGACCGGGCGCCGCCGCCGGCGCTCAGGTCAAGGATGCCGACCTGGACGCGGCCGGCTGCGAGCGGGCCATCCGCAACAGCCCGATCGGCCCGGGCGGGAGCGTCGAGGTGCGCAAGGGCGCCGTGCTGTGTGTGCTGACCGCCGGCAATCCGGCCTCGATGGCCCTGGTGGAGGTGACCGACGTGGGGCGGACCGGCACCGCCGACATGCGGGCCACCTCCTGGAAAGTCGCGGGCTGACGGCGGTCGTGCGGTGCGCTCCTGACAGAATGTCGGGAGCGCACTGCGTTGTATTGAAAGCATCGGTGAGGAGTCGAGTTCCCGTGATCCGTACCCATAACGCCGGCAGCCTGCGTGCGAGCGACTCCGGCACGACGGTGACGCTCGCCGGGTGGGTGGCCCGCCGGCGTGACCACGGCGGGGTCATCTTCGTCGATCTCCGCGACGCCTCGGGTGTCGTGCAGGTGGTCTTCCGCGAGGAGGACGCGCACGCCCTCCGCAACGAGTACTGCGTGAAGGTCGTCGGCCAGGTCAACGCGCGGCCCGAGGGCAACGAGAACCCGGAGCTGGCCACCGGCGCCGTCGAGGTGGTCGCCAGCGAGCTGATCGTGCTGTCCGAGGCGGCCCCGCTGCCGCTGCCGGTCGACGACGCGACCACCGCGTCCGACGACCTGCGCCTGAAATACCGCTACCTCGACCTGCGCCGCTCCGGCCCGGCGTCCGCGCTGCGCCTGCGCAGCCGGGCCAACCAGATCGCCCGCGAGGTGCTGCACGCCCGCGACTTCAACGAGATCGAGACCCCGACGCTGACCCGGTCGACCCCGGAGGGCGCCCGCGACTTCCTGGTCCCGGTCCGCCTGCAGCCCGGCACCTGGTATGCGTTGCCCCAGTCGCCGCAGCTGTTCAAGCAGCTGCTGATGGTGGCCGGCATGGAGCGGTATTACCAGATCGCCCGCTGCTACCGGGACGAGGATTTCCGCGCCGACCGGCAGCCGGAGTTCACCCAGCTCGACATCGAGATGTCGTTCGTGACCCAGGACGACATCATCGAGCTCGGCGAGGAGATCGTCTCGAAGCTGTGGCGCGAGCTCGCCGACTACCAGGTGCAGCTCCCGATCCCGCGGATCACCTGGACCGACGCGATGAACCGCTACGGTTCCGACAAACCCGATCTCCGCTACGGCGTCGAGCTGGTCGAGCTGACTTCCTACCTGCAGGGTACGGAATTCCGCGTGTTCGCCGGTGCCATCGCGGCCGGGGGCTACGTCGGCGCGGTGGTGATGCCCGGCGGTGCGTCGCAGACCCGCAAGGAGCTGGACGGCTGGCAGGACTGGGCCAAGGCCCGGGGCGCCCGCGGCCTGGCCTACGTGGTGCTGGACGCCGAGACCGGCGAGCCGCGCGGCCCGGTCGCGAAGAACCTGTCCGAGGAGCACCTGTCCGGGTTGGCCGACACGGTCGGTGCGAAGCCGGGCGACGCGATCTTCTTCGCCGCCGCCAACGAGCGGCGCGAGGCGCAGGAACTGCTCGGCGCCGCGCGCATCGAGATCGCCAAGCGTTCGAAGCTGATCGACGAGTCGGCCTGGGCGTTCTGCTGGGTCGTCGACGCTCCGATGTTCGAGAAGACCGACGACGGCGGCTGGACCGCGGTCCACCACCCCTTCACCTCGCCGAACGACGAGTGGCTCGACCGCTTCGAGGAGGCGCCCGACCAGGCCCTCGCGTACGCGTACGACATCGTGGTGAACGGCAACGAGATCGGTGGCGGCAGCGTCCGTATCCACCGGGCCGACGTGCAGAGCCGGGTCTTCGACCTGCTCGGCATCACCCCGGAGGAGGCGCAGGACAAGTTCGGCTTCCTGCTCGAGGCGTTCAAGTACGGTCCGCCGCCGCACGCCGGCATCGCCCTCGGCTGGGACCGGACCTGCATGCTGCTGTCCGGCAACGAGTCGATCCGCGAGGTCATCGCGTTCCCGAAGACCCGTGGCGGTTACGACCCGCTGACCACCGCGCCCACCCCGATCACCGCGCAGCAGCGGCTCGAGGCGGGCATCGACGCCAAGCCGAAGCCGGCCGCCGGCACGCCCGGCACCGACGGCCAGGCCGCGCCGGTCGAG
Organism: Paractinoplanes durhamensis; assembly: GCF_016862175.1. GTDB lineage: Bacteria > Actinomycetota > Actinomycetes > Mycobacteriales > Micromonosporaceae > Actinoplanes > Actinoplanes durhamensis. The sequence goes on from NZ_BOML01000077.1 coordinate 31,413, forward strand.
CGGTCCAACTGATTGAAGATCCTCGTCGTCGGGGCCGGCGGCTACCTCGGCCGCCGGGTGATCCGGCGGGCGGTGGCCGACGGCCACGACGTGGTCGGCACGGCCACCACCGCGGCCTCCGGCCATCGGATTCTGGACGTCCGGTCGCGGTCGGCGGTGCGAGAGCTGCTTGCGGAGGTACGCCCGGACGCCGTGCTCAACCTCGCGGCCCGGATGGACAGCTGGGCGGTGACCGCGGACGGCGCGGCCCACGTGGCCGCGGCGGCGGACGGTGCCCGCCTCGTGCACGTCTCGTCGGACGTCGTGCACGGCGGCCGGACCGACCCGTACACCGAAAATGATCCGCCGAATCCCCTCGGTCTCTACGGCTCGGCGAAAGCCGCGGCGGAGACCGCGGTGGCCGCAGTGGCCCCGGCCGCCGCGATCGTCCGCACCTCGCTGATCATCGGCAGCGACGACAGTCAGCACATCCGGCTGGTGCACGACCTGATCGCCGGGAAGCGGGGCGGCATCCTGTTCGAGGACGAGATCCGGTGCCCGGTGCACGTCCACGACCTGGCGTCGGCGCTGGTCGAGCTGGCCGGAAACGATTACCCGGGCGTGCTCAATGTGGCCGGGCCCGAGGCGATCTCCCGCGCCGAGCTGGGCCGGCTCGTGGCCAGGCGGGACGGGCTCGACCCGGCCACCGTGCCGACCGGGCTGACCGCCGAGGCGAACCTCGGGCCGCGCGCCTCCGACGTGAAGCTCGACATCTCCCGGGCGTACGCAATCTTGACAGCGACTCGCCTGCGCCCGGCCTCGGAGAGTGTCCGTCCCGGTGGATGATGTCCGCGTGGCGGACGAAGTCGAAGTCAGGCCGGCCTGGCGCCGGATCACCGAGGCCGAGCACCGCTGGCCCGCGGCGATCGCCTGGATCGCACTGATCACCCTGCAGTGGCTCCTGCCGGACCGGCTCACGTTCGGCCCGCGCTGGCTGGTCCCGACGGCCGAGATCCTGGTCGCGGTGGTGCTGATCGCCGCCAACCCGGTGCGGATGAAGCGCGACACCCCGCAGCTGCGGATGCTCGCGCTCGGCCTGATCACCCTGGCCAGCCTGGGCAACGGCTGGTCGGTGGCGATGCTGATCCGGGACATCGTCAGCGGCCACGACGTCGGCTCGGCCGGGCAGCTGCTGGCCACCGGCGGCGCCATCTACCTGATGAACGTGCTCTGCTTCGCGGTCTGGTTCTGGGAGCTCGACCGGGGCGGCCCGGTGGCCCGGCTGCAGGGCATCGACCCGTACCCGGATTTTCTCTTCCCGGTGATGACCTCGCCGGAGCTGGCGCCGAAGGACTGGGCACCGCAGTTCGTCGACTACCTGTACGTGTCCTTCACCAACGCGACCGCGTTCAGCCCGACCGACACGCTGCCGATGTCCCGCGGCGCCAAGTTCGGGATGGCGATCGAGTCGGCCATCGCCCTCGTCACCGCGGCGCTGGTCATCGCGAAAGCGGTGAATGCGATCGCGTGATCCACGGTGGAGTTTGCGGCTCCGGGGGAGTGGGGTACCTGCAGTTCAGAAGGCTCTCACCCCCCGGAGGAATCTGATGCTCGCTATCGCCGCCGCGATCGTTTTCGGTATCTGGCTGCTGCTCGACCTGTTCGACACCAACCTCGGCGCCCCCGACCTGTTCAACTTCTCCACGATGGCGTCGCTCGGTCTCCTTCTTCTCTCCCTCTACCTGGCCGGCGTCGGCAGCGGCCCGCGCAACGGCAGCGGCGGCAGCGGCCGCCGGTTCTACGGCCGTCGTCCGGGCCGGGGCTGATCTCCACTCGCGCAGGCTGGCTCGCTCGCACGGTGCATTTCGGGCATCGCGCGGCGGGCCGGTACTGTCGTTGCCGATGGAACTGGACGGGCTCTTCCCCCTGGGTCAGCCGAGTGGCGTGCAGGTCGCCGCGTCGGCTTTCGACAGGGTGTCCGCGGATTCGCCGCTGCCGGTGCGGATGCGCCCGGCGAGCATCGACGAACTCGTCGGCCAGGAGCACCTGCTCGCTCCCGGCAGCCCGTTGCGGCAGCTCGTGACGGCGGCGAGCCCGATGTCGGTGATCCTGTGGGGTCCGCCCGGCACCGGCAAGACCACCATCGCGCACCTCGTCGCGGGCGCCACCGACCGCAAGTTCGTGGCGCTGTCCGCGCTGACCGCCGGCGTCAAGGACGTCCGCGCCGTCATCGACACGGCCCGTCGCGCCCGCCGCTCCGGGGGCCCGCCGACGGTCCTGTTCATCGATGAGGTGCACCGCTTCTCCAAGACCCAACAGGACTCGTTGCTGGCCGCGGTCGAGGACCGGACGGTCACGCTGCTGGCCGCCACCACGGAAAATCCGTATTTTTCGGTTATTTCGCCATTGCTGTCGCGCTGCGTCCTGCTCACCCTTCAGGCCCTCGACGAGGACGACGTCCGGCGCCTGCTCCGCCGCGCCGTCGCCGACGAGCGCGGCCTGGGCGGCCGGGTCACCCTCACGTCCGAAGCCGAAGATCATTTGGTACGCCTGGCGTCCGGTGACGTCCGTAAGGCGCTGACCGCGCTCGAAGCGGCGGCCGGCTCGGCCGAGGCCCAGGGCGCCACCGAGATCGACCTCGCCACCGCCGAGAAGGCGGTCGACGTCGCGGCCGTGCGCTACGACCGGGACGGCGACGCGCACTACGACATCACCAGCGCGTTCATCAAGAGCATGCGCGGCAGCGACCCCGACGCGGCGCTGCACTGGCTGGCCCGGATGTTCGTGGCCGGCGAGGACCCGCGGTTCATCGCCCGCCGGATCGTCATCTTCGCGAGCGAGGACGTCGGCATGGCCGACCCGCAGGCCCTGGTCGTGGCCACCGCCGCCGCCCAGGCCGTGCAGCTCATCGGCCTGCCCGAGTGCCAGCTCAACCTGGCCCAGGCGGTCGTGCACCTGGCCACCGCGCCCAAGTCCAACAGCGTCACCACCGCCATCGGCGCCGCCCTCGCCGACGTCCGGGCCGGCCGCGGCGGTGCCGTCCCGACCGGCCTGCGCGACGCCCACTATCCGGGCGCACGTGGCCTAGGTCACGGTCGCGGCTACAAATATCCGCACGACGACCCGCGTGGGGTAGTGACGCAGCAGTACATTCCGGACGACCTGGTCGGCTCCGACTACTACCGCCCGACCGAACACGGCGCCGAACGCGCAGTAAGTGAGCGTGTTCCGCGATTGCGCCGCATCGTGCGCGGGCTCGCCGCGCCACCCCGCCCCGTCCCGGCGGTCAGCGTCCCCGTGAACGCTTCGCCGGGCAGTCCCGACCGCGCGGCGGGTGGTGGATCTGGCGCGGATGCGTCACGCTCTTCGGCGAACACCGAGTCGCCATCGGTGGACGACGGGACAGTCTCGGCCGCCGAGGCCGGGGCACGGGCAGTCTCGGCCGCCGAGGCCGGGGCACGGGCAGACGACAGCGGCGGCGCCGCCGGAGAGGAACAGCCGTGAAACGGCCCGACGACGAGGCCGACCTGCGCAACGAGACCGGTGCCCGAAAAGGCCGCCGGTTCGGGCGAGGCCGTCCGGAGCCGACGGAGCCCGAGGTCGTCCCGCAGGAGGAGACCGGCTGGCTCGACGATCTGCGCTCGGCCAAGCAGGACCGCTCCGCGATCGGCCCCGGCACCCTCGCCGGCGAGACCCGTCCCAGCAAGTCCGGCCGGATGGCGCCCGGCCCCGACGACGTGCCCGAGGACGACGGCCTGCCGTTCGGCGGCCTGCCCGGCCCGGCCGCCCCGGTCAGCGGCGCCGGCCCGGCACCCCGCCAGCCCGGCGGCACCTCCGGCGCCCGTCCCGCGCCCGCCCCTTCTCCCGGTCGGCCCGCCCCCGGCCCCGGCGTTGCCGGTCGGCCTGCTCCTGGCGTTGCCGGTCGGCCCGTTCCCGGTCCGCAGTCCGGTGCTCCGGGCCGGACTCCCGGGGTCGCTCCCGGGCCCGGACAACAGACCGGCGCCATGCCGGGTCGGCCGCCCGCCGGCCCTGCGTCCGGTCGTCTCGCTCCCGGGCAACCCCCGGGTGCCGCTCCTGGCCGTGTCCCGCCCGGCCGGCCCGCTCCCGGGCAGGCCCCGGGTGCCGCTTCCGGCCGTATCCCGCCCGGGCCGGTGAGCCCGGACGGTGGGCGGCCCGCCCCGGCGTGGCCGGACGGCGGCGGCCCGGATCCGGCGGCCGGTCCGTCCTGGCAGTCGGGCACCGGAGCGCATCCCGCGACCGGGCCGTCGTGGCAGGCCGGTAGTGGGGCACACCCCGCGACCGGGCCGTCCTGGCAGTCGGGTACCGGAGCGCATTCCGCGACCGGGCCGTCGTGGCAGGCCGGCAGCGGCGCCTACGAAGCTCCCGGCCGGCACGGCGCGGCCGACGATCGATACGTCGACCCGAGCACGTCCGGGCCCGTCGTTCCGCTTTCCGGTAATGCGCCCGACGTGCCGATGTCGCGGCCGGTCTCGCCGGCCTCGCGACCGGTGTCACCGGCCTCCCGGCCCGTCTCGTCGGCCGGCCCGCGCGATCGCTTCCGCACCGACGGCCCGCCGCCCGGCGGCGCCCCCGGTGCGGCCGGTCGCGGTCCCGCCGCGCCGACCTCGGGCTCGCCCGCAGGTGGGCGCTTCGGCGGTGCTCCCGATGTTCCCGGTCGTGGTCCTGCTGCGCCGACTTCGGGTTCGCCCGCAGGTGGGCGCTTCGGTGGTCCGGTCGAGCCGACTTCGGGTTCGGCTGCAGGTGGGCGCTTCGGTGGCGGCCCCGGTGGGGGCGGTCGTGGTCCGGCCGCGCCGACTTCGGGCTCGTCCGCCGGACCTCCGGCGGGCGGGCGCTTCGGCGCCGACGCGGCCTTCACCAGCGGTGGGCCCGGTTATCCGGGCGAGAGCACCGGACGGCACGGCACCCCCGACGACGGACGGGGCGCCGGGCGACACGGACAGCAGGATTTTTCGGCGGCCGGGCCCGGCGGTGGCCCCCGCGGTTCCGGCGGGCCACAGGACTTCCCTGGTAGCGCACCGCGTAGCCGGGACGGGCAACCGGATTTCCCCGCGGGCGGGCCGACCGGCCACCCCCGCAGCTTCGACGAGGACCAGGACTACCGGGGCGGCAGCCCCCGAGCTCGCGACGGCCAGCCCGACTTCCCGGGCCGCGGTCGTGACGGCCAGCCCGACTTCGCGGGCAGTGGCCGCGACGTCCAGCCTGACTTCCCGGGCCGCGGCCGTGACGGCCAGCCCGACTTCGCGGGCAGTGGTCCGCGCGGTCGTGACGGTCAGCCGGACTTCCCGGGTGGCGGTCCGCGTGGCCGCGACGGTCAGCCGGGCGTTCCCGGTGACGGGCCGGGTGGCCCGCGTGGCCGCGAGATTTCGCAGGACTTCCCGGACGGCGGCGGCCCGGGCAACGGCTCGCGTGGCCGTGGCGGCCGAGCTGCTCCCGCGCCGGGCAACCCCGGCGAGCCGGGTCAGCGCACCGGCCCGGCCGGTGGCCGTCCCGGTGCTCCCGGTGCTCCCGGAGTCGCTCCGAGCGGGCCCGGTGCTCCCGGAACCGGTCCGGGCACGCCCGGACAGCCCGCCCGGGCCGCGGCTCGGGTCATGCCACCCGTGGTGCCCGGCAAGCAGGGCGCTCGCGCGCCGGCCGTGCCCGGTCGCGCCGGTGCCATGGCCGAGCTCACCGGCAACAACGCCGGACGCCAGCCCGGAGACCTGTCCGGCCCCGTCCCGCGTGGCGGGCCGCGGCAGCCGGGTGACGCCTCCGCGCCGATCCCGCGCGGTGGA
>NZ_BOML01000078.1 GCF_016862175.1 Paractinoplanes durhamensis
GTGGTGGTGTCCGGCCGGCCGGTGACGGTACCGGTCCGATCGACCCGCGCGCTGCCGGTCGGCAGGCCGGCGACGGCCCGGCCAACCCGCGTCGCGGCCGTGGGCCGCAGCCCGGCCCACGCACCGGCCCCGCCGGTGCGATGGCCGCTGCCGCTGCCGCCGGCATGCCGCCGGCCGGCCCGGCTGGTCCGGTCTCACCCGGCCGCCCGCCGATGCCCGGCCAGCAGATCCCCGGCCAGCAGATCCCCGGCCAGCCCGTCTCGGGTCAGCACAGCCAGGGTTTCCCGGCACAGCCAGGCCGCCCGGTGGGGCCGCCGGAGCAGAGTCAGGGTTTCGGGGCGCAGCCAGGCCGTCCGGAACCGGGTAGGCGTGGCCCGGCCGGGCCGCCCGAGGAGAGCCAGGGCTTCGCCGCGCAGCAGGGCCGGCCGGACGCGGGCGACCGAGGTCCGGGTCTCAGCGGCCGGCCGGTGTCGCCGGCCGGTGGCCAGGGCCAGCACAGCCGAGCCGACCTCGGCGGCGCGTTCCCGAGCCGGCCGGTCTCGGGCCAGCCCGTCTCGGGTGAGCCTTTCTCGGGTCAGCCCTTCTCGGGTCAGCACAGCCAGGGCTTCCCGGCCCAGCACGGCCGCCCGGAGGAGGGCGACCGCTTCGGCAGTCGGCCCGTGTCGCCGGGTCCGGGCCAGCACGGCCGCCCGGAGGAGGACGACCGCTTCGGCAGTCGGCCCGTGTCGCCGGGTCCGGGCCAGCACAGCCGCCCGGACACGGACGAGCGTTTCGGCAGCCAGCCGGTCTCGCCGGCTCAGCGTGGCCGCCCGGAGCCGGGCGAGCGTGGCCCAGGTTTCGGTAGTCAGCCGGTCTCGCCGGCGCAGAGCCAGGGCTTCCCCGCGACGGGTCGGCCCGGGCCGGGCGAGCGGGGCAGCGGCCCCGGTAGCCGCCCGGTGTCCCCGGCACAGAGCGACGGATTCGGGCGGCCGGAGCCGAGCGAGCGCAGCGCGCGCTTCGCGGGCCAGGCGGACCCGAACGGACGGCAGACAGGCCGCCCGGAACTCACCGGGCGACCGGCAGGCCAGCCGGAGCTGAGCGGACGGCCGGCAGGCCGCCCGGACCTCGGCGGCCGTGCGGGGGGTCAGCCGGAGCTCGGCGGGCGCCCCGCGGGTCAGCCGGCGGGTCAGCCC
>NZ_BOML01000079.1 GCF_016862175.1 Paractinoplanes durhamensis
GCAGACCTCGGCGGCCGTGTGGGAGGTCAGCCGGAACTCGGCGGGCGTCCGGCAGGGCAGCCGGAACTCGGCGGGCGACCGGCTGGTCCGGGCGCGCGGAGTGGGCGGCCGGCGGATCTCGGCGAGCAGAGTCAGGCTTTTGCGGCGCAGGGCGGACGGGCCGAGCCGGGTGAGCGTGGTTCGCGCTTCGCCGGGCAGACCGGCACCGGTAAGCGTGCGCGGCCGGACGCGGGTCCGGCCCAGGGCGGTCCCGGCAGCGCCGGCCAGGCCGGTCGCGGCCCGCGCGGCGGTGGCGTGGCCAACGGTTCGGGCGGGCGTGGCACCGGCGATCGTGGACCGGCCGGCGGCCGCAAGGGTGGCCCGGGCGGTGGCGCGGGCGCGCTCGGTGCCGCCGCGATGGGTGCCGGGGCGCTCGGCGCCGCGGCAGCGAAGGGCGCGGCTTCGGCCGCACCGGTGGGTGCCGCCTCGGTGGGCGCGGCCTCGGCCGCGATCGCCGCGGGCGCGGCGCCGGTCGGCAGTGCCTCGGTCGGAACGGCTTCGTCCGGCGCGGCCGCGGTGGGTGCCGCCTCGGTGGGCGCCGCTTCGGTGGGCGCAGCCTCGGTGGCCGCGCCGTCGGTAGGTGCCGCGTCGGTCGGTGCCGCCTCGGTGGGCGCTGCTTCGGTGGGTGCCGCGTCGGTAGCCGCTCCCGTGGGTACTGCTTCCGTGGGGGCTGCCTCGGTCGGGGTGGCGTCGGCGGCGGTCAAGGTGGCCGGGGCGGGCGAGAGGTCGGCCGTCGAGTCGCGTACGGCTGCTCAGGGCGTACCCCCAAGGGGTGAAGTCATCGGCGCCAAGGCGGCCGCGGCGAAAGCCGCCGGCGCCACGCCGAGCCTGGCCACCCGCCCGGCGACGCCGGACGGAAACCCGGAGACCCTGAGTGGGCTGCGCGGGGCCGGCAACGAGATTCGTGCCCGGATGCGGGCGCAGCGCCGGCTGCGGGTCGTGACGCTGGTCTCGCTCGCGATCGTGGTGCTGGTCGTGCTGCCGGCGATCTTCGGGCTGCGGTCGGCGAGCAAGGACCCGGTGTTCAGCTCGCTGGACGCGCTCGACGTGCCCTCGTGGGCCGCTACCAAGGTGGATGACCAGGGCAGCGGCAGCAGCTGGTGCTTCCTCGACTGCCGGTTCCGGGAGCGCGAGGTGGACTCCACCAAGTCGTTCCAGGAGACCACCGCCGCCTACACGACGGCGCTGAAGGCGGCCGGCTGGGCACCGTGGAAGGTGACCGAGTGCCCGGAGACGAAGATCGCCGCCGACCAGGGCACCTACAGCTGCTGGAAGCGGGACGAGTTCACTCTGGACCTGTGGGTGCGGCTGCCGGACTGCATGATCGACCAGGTGGCGGCGCAGGATCCGACCACGATCACCGAGGCACCGGCGACCACCGCACCCGCGGGCAAGTGCGAGGGTTCGACGGTCAGCATCAAGGTGAAGAACGCCATCATCGACACCCGTGGCGAGCCGAAGAACGAGGAAAAACCGTTGGTCGGGGAGACTCCGGACCGGGTCGTGCCGACCGATCCCCTCTTGGAGCCGACACCCGCGGCGTCGTGAAGCGGGCGAACGTCACGGACGGTAGGGTCTGCACGTTGACTCGCCACCCGTAGAGGAGAAGCGCCACATGGACGCCGGAGAAATTGCTGGTCTGATCGCGGCGGGCGCCTTCCTGATGCTCGTCATCGTGCTCGCCGTGCCGATCCTGAAGCTGGGCCGCACGGTCGACGCCGCGACCCGGGCGATCAACGACCTCAATGACCGCACCGGCCCGCTGCTCGGCAACGTCAACGAGACGGTGGAGAACGTGAACACCGCGCTCGGCCAGGTGCAGGTCTCTTTGGACGGTGTGAACGTGCAGCTGGCCAAGGTCGACACGATCACCGAGCACGTCGCGCACATCTCCGCGAACGCCGCCAACCTGTCCACGGTCGTGGCCGCCGCGGCGGCGAACCCGCTGGTCAAGGTCGCGTCGCTGGGCTACGGCCTGCGCAAGGCCGTCAACAACCGGAAGCGCGCCGACGAGGACCGCGAGGTCCGCTCCACCATCAAGCAGCGCCGCAAGTCGGCCCGCTAAGTCTTTTCAAGAAGAGGAAGGCACCGCAATGAAGCGCCTGCTGTGGCTGGGCGTCGGCTTGGCCGTCGGCGCCCTGGTCGTTCGCAAACTCACCCGCAAGGCGAACGAATTCACCCCGTCCGGCATCGCCACCTCGCTGTCGCAATCCGCTGGCGGTCTGGTCGAGTCGATGCGTAGCTTCGTGGATGACGTCCGCGACGGCATGACGGAGCGGGAACAGCAGATCCAGCAGGCGTTCGCCGAGGGTGAGCTGTACGAAGACGACGACGAGCAGGACGCTCGGGAGGGCAACCGATGAAGACGGCGGAAATCAAGCGGCGCTATCTGGCGCATTTCGAGGCCAACGGGCACACGGTCGTGCCGAGTGCCCCGCTGCCGGCCATCGACGACCCCAACCTGCTGTTCATCAACGCCGGCATGGTGCAGTTCGTGCCCTATTTCCTGGGCCAGCAGACACCGGCGTTCAAGCGTGCGGTGAGCGTGCAGAAGTGCATCCGGACGCCGGACATCGACGAGGTCGGCAAGACCTCACGGCACGGCACGTTCTTCCAGATGAACGGCAACTTCTCGTTCGGCGACTACTTCAAGGAAGGCGCGATCAAGCTCGCCTGGGAGCTGTCCACCAACTCGGTGGAGCAGGGCGGCTTCGGGCTCGACGCGTCGCGCATCTGGCCGACCGTCTACCTCGACGACGACGAGGCGTTCGAGATGTGGCGCAAGATCGGCGTGCCGGTCGACCACATCGTGCGCCGCGGCAAGAAGGACAACTACTGGTCGATGGGCATCCCGGGGCCGGCGGGTCCGTGCTCGGAGCTGTTCTACGACCGCGGCCCGGAGTACGGCAAGGACGGCGGCCCGGAGGTCGACGAGGACCGGTTCATGGAGTATTGGAACCTGGTCTTCATGACGTACGAGATCACCGACGTGAAGTCGAAGGAGGACTTCCGGATCGTCGGTGACCTGCCGGCCAAGAACATCGACACCGGCATGGGCCTGGAGCGGATCGCGTCGATCCTGCAGGGCGTCGACAACCTCTACGAGATCGACGAGGTCCGGCCGATCCTGGCGCGGGCCGCGGAGATGACCGGCAAGCAGTACGGCGCGCACTCCGGCCACGTCGCGGGCGAGTCCCACCCGGACGACGTCCGCCTGCGGGTGATCGCCGACCACGTGCGGACCGCGCTGATGCTGATCGGCGACGGCGTGACCCCGTCGAACGAGGGCCGCGGCTACGTTCTGCGCCGCATCATGCGCCGGGCGATCCGGTCGATCCGCCTGCTCGGCTGGCAGGAGCCGGCGCTGCCGGAGCTGCTGCCGATCGCGCGCGACTGCATGGCGCCGTCGTACCCGGAGCTGGCCGAGGAGTTCGGCCGGATCTCCACGTACGCGTACGCCGAGGAGGACTCGTTCCTGTCCACGCTGCGGGCGGGCACGACGATCCTGGACGTCGCGATCGACGACACCCGTAAATCGGGTCGGTCGAAGCTGTCCGGTGACAAGGCGTTCCAGCTGCACGACACCTACGGCTTCCCGATCGACCTCACCCTGGAGATCGCGGCCGAGCAGGGCCTCGACGTCGACCAGGACGGCTTCCGGCGGCTGATGGCCGACCAGCGGTCCCGCGCGAAGGCGGACGCCGCGGCGCGCAAGACGGGTCACGCCGACCTGTCGGCGTACCGTGGCGCGCTCGACGCGGGCGGCCCGGTCCAGTTCACCGGTTACCAGGAGGTCACCCGCGAGTCGCGGGTGCGCGCGCTGATCGGCGACGGCGGCCGGCTCGAGGTGGCGGGCGAGGGTGACTTCGTCGAGCTGGTCCTCGACACCACCCCGTTCTACGCCGAGGGCGGTGGCCAGCAGGCCGACACCGGCATCATCAAGGTCGGCGGCGGCCATCTCGAGGTCGTCGACGTCCAGCAGCCGCTCCCCGGCCTGATCGTGCACAAGGCGCGGGTCATCCGGGGCGAGGTGCGCGCGGGCGAGTCGGCCGAGGCCGAGATCGACATCACCCGGCGTAAGGCGATCTCGCGGTCGCACACGGCGACCCACCTGATCCACCAGACCATGCGGCACTTCCTCGGCGAGTCGGCGACCCAGGCGGGCTCGCTGAACGCGCCGGGCCGGCTGCGCTTCGACTTCAACACGCCGGGGGCCGTCTCGCCCACGGTGCTGAACGATGTCGAACAGCAGGTGAACGAGGTGCTGCTGCGTGACCTCGAAGTTCACGCGTTCATCACCTCCCAGGAGGAAGCGCGCCGGCTCGGCGCGATGGCCCTCTTCGGGGAGAAGTACGGCGATGAGGTCCGGGTGGTTGAAGTCGGTGACTACGCGCGTGAGCTCTGCGGCGGCACGCACGTGGCCCGATCGGGTCAGCTCGGCCTCGTGAAGATCCTCAACGAGGCGTCGATCGGGGCCGGGGTGCGCCGGGTCGAGGCGCTCGTCGGCATCGATGCGTTCGGCTTCCTGGCCAAGGAGCACCTGCTGGTGGCGCGCCTGGCCGACATGTTCCGGGTGCCCGGCGACCAGGTCGCCGAGCGGGTCGAGCAGACCGTGACGGCGCTGCGCGACGCGGAGAAGGAGCTGGAGAAGCTGCGCGCCCAGATGGTGCTGGGTGGTGCGGGTGCGCTCGCCGAGCAGGCGCGTGACCTGCGTGGCGTTGCGTATGTCGGAGCCGAGGCACCCGAGGGTGCGGCGGGTAACGACGTGCGTACCCTGGCCCAGGAGATTCGGGGCAAGATCGATGCCGGCCGCCCGGCGGTGGTCGCGGTCGCGTCCCGATCGAACGGTAAGGCGTCGCTGATCGTAGCTATCAACGGAGCGGCGAAGAGCCGTGGGCTGTCCGCGGCGGATCTGGTCAAGGGCGCGCTTTCCGGCCGGGGTGGCGGTAACGCCGACCTCGCGCAGGGTGGTGGCGTGCCGGCGGACCAGGTTCCGACGCTGCTCGCGGCGGTGGAGAAGGCGGTGGCGGACGCCGCCGGCTGACAATCATCACGGAGGGTGACCGCATGAGCGCACTGTCGCGGGGTAGGCGGCTGGGCGTCGATGTCGGTAAGGTGCGCGTCGGGGTCGCCGTCAGCGACCCTGACGGGATCCTGGCCACCCCCCTGGTCACGGTGCCCCGTGACATGGGTGCGGCAGCCGATGCCGTGCCTAGCGACATAGCTGAACTCGTCCGTCTCGTGGGGGAACACGAGGCGGTCGGGATCGTGGTGGGGCTCCCGGTGCGCCTCAACGGCGCCGAGGGCCCTGCCGCCATCGACATTCGTGCGTACGCTGGGCGACTGGCGGAAGCAATCGGCCAGGTGCCGATCGCCCTGGCGGACGAAAGGATGTCGACCGTGGTCGCGACCCGGAGGCTCGCCGAGCGTGGCGTGCGTGGGAAGAGGCAGCGGGCGGTCGTCGATCAGGCGGCCGCGGTGGAGATCCTGCAGAGCTGGCTGGACGCGCAGCGGAGGCAGAGATGATCGACGAGCTGGACCTGGCGTTCGACGAGCACGCCGAACGCGGACGGCCTCGCCATCGGCGAGGTGCCGGCCGCGAGGGCAAAAAGGGCTCGGGTAAGTCCGGCGTCGCCTTTTTGATGGCTTTTGTTCTGTTGGCGCTTTTGGGCGGCGGTGTCTTCGTCGGCTACAACAAGGTGAAGGGATTTTTCACCGCGGCCGACTACGACGGACCGGGAACTGATGCGGTTCAGGTGACGGTCGAGAAGGACGCCACCCTCACCGACATCGGCAATACCCTTGTCGACAAGGACGTGGTGAAAAGCACCAAGGCGTTCGTCAATGCGGCCGGGGAGAACCCGCGCAGCAAGAACATCCAATCGGGTACGTACAACATGAAGAAGCAGATGTCCGCGAAGAACGCGGTCACCATGCTTCTCGACCCGAAGTCGCGGATCACCGCCGGTGTCACCATCCCCGAGGGCACCACCAGCATGCAGGCGTTCGGCATCCTGGCGAAGGCCACCAAGATCCCGCTCAAGGACTTCCAGACCGCCGCGAAATCGCCGACCGACCTGGGCGTGCCGCCGTTCTGGTTCAACCGCCGGGACGGCAAGCCGGCCGCGAAGACCAGCATCGAGGGCTTCCTCTTCCCGGACACGTACGAGTTCGACCCGAAGCTCGACGCCAAGCAGATCCTCAGCGTGATGGTCAAGCGGTTCGTCGACGTCACCACCGAGATGGGCTTCGTCGACAACGTGCAGAACACGCTGTCCGTCTCGCCGTACGAAGCGCTGATTGTGGCGTCGCTGTCGCAGGCCGAGTCGGGCGTGCCGGAGGACCTGCCGAAGGTGTCCCGGGTGGCCTACAACCGGGCGTACAAGGCGAAGATGCCGCTCCAGTTCGACGTGACCGCCAACTATTGGCTCGAGCTCAACGGCAAGGACGCCAAGCACTCCGGCAAGCTCACGCCGCAGGAGCTGGACGACCCGAAGAACCCGTACAACACCAAGAGCAAGCTCGGCCTGCCGCTCGGCCCGATCGACAGCCCCGGCCAGGCCGCCCTGCAGGGTTCGATGCAGCCGGCCGCCGGCAACTGGCTCTACTTCGTGGCGATCGACAAGGCCGGCCACTCGGCCTTCACCGACAGCCTCACCCAGCACGACAAGAACATCCAGACCGCCTGCAAGAACGGGGTGCCACTCTGCTGACCAGAGCCGCCGTCCTCGGTAAGCCGATCAACCACTCGCTGTCCCCGGTGATCCACAACGCCGGGTTCGCGGCGGCCGGCCTCACCGGCTGGAGCTATGTGGCGATCGAGTGCGCCGAGGCCGAGTTGGCCGCGGTGCTCGGCGGGCTCGGCCCGGAATGGGCCGGGCTCTCGCTGACCATGCCGCTCAAGGAGGAGGCGCTCCGCCTGGCGGCGAGCGCCACCGCGGTGGCGCGGGCGACGGGTGCGGCCAACACCCTGGTCCGCCGGGGCGACGGCTGGCACGCCGACAACACCGACGTGATCGGCATGGTCCGGGTGCTGCGCGCCGCCGGTCTGCGGCCGTCCCCGGCGGTGACCGTGCTCGGCGGCGGCGGCACCGGCCGGGCCGCCCTCGGCGCGGCGGCCCAGCTCGGCGCGACCGAGGTGACCGTGGTGACCCGGCGGGCGGCGGCCCGGGAGGAGCTGCGCCCGGCCGCGGAGGCCCTCGGCCTGCGGATCAACGGCGCCGAGTGGGCCGACGCGGCCAAACTGTTCGACGCCGACGCGGTCATTTCCACGGTCCCGAAGGGCGCCGCCGACCACCTCGCCCTCGAGGTCACCTGGCGGCCCGGGACGGTGCTGTTCGACGCGATCTACGACCCGTGGCCCACGCCCCTGGCGGCGGCGGCCGAGGAGAACGGCATTGCCGTCGTCTCCGGCCTCGACCTGCTGCTCGGCCAGGCGCTCAGCCAGTTCGAGCAGTTCACCGGGGTCGAGACGGCGCCCGAGGCGGCTATGCGGGCAGCGCTGTTCGAGGCGGCGCGGCAGCGCTAGTCGCCAGCGCGGCCAGCGCCGAACCGAGGATCACCAACGCCATCGGTACCCCGGTGCCGATCGCGCCCAGCCCGGCCAGCGAGGCCAGCCCGGCCGCCACCACCGGTTGCACCGAGCCCATCACCGCGGCCGCCGTCCCGGCCCGATCGGCGTGCCCGTCGAGGGCCAGCGCCGTGCCGTTCGGCTGGCACATCCCGATCGTGCAGACCAGCAGGAACAGGCCCGCGATCACCCCGATCAGCAGCCCGGCCAGCGCCGAACCGACCAGGATCACCCCGGCGACGACCTGGACGGCCAGCGACGCCATCAGCAGGGTCCGAGTGCCGAACCGGTTCAGCAAACGGGCATTGAGCTGGCTCGTCAACGTCAGCCCGACCGCATTCACCCCGAACAGCAGGCCGAACGTCGTCGACGACAACCCGTACCCGTCCTGCAGCACGAACGACGAATTCGACAGATAGGCGAACAGCGCGCCGAATGCGCATGCCTGGGCCAGCGTGTAACCGACGAATGCGCGATCGCGGAACAGCGGCCCGGCCAGCCGCAGCGTCCGCCCGAGCCCACCACCGGTGCGGTCCGGCACTCCCAGGGTCTCCGGCAGACGCAGCGCCAGCAGCACGGTGAGCAGGACGGCGAGCACACCGAGCGCCACGAAGATGCCGTGCCACGAGGTGAACCGCAGCACCGCACTGCCGATGCTGGGCGCGAGGATCGGCGCCAGCCCGTAGATCAGCGTCAGCCGCGAGTAGAACCGCGCCGCCGCCACCCCCGAGTAGAGATCCCGCACGATCGCCCGCGCCACCACGATCCCGGCGCCGCCGGCCAGCCCCTGCAACACCCGCAAACCGATCAAAACCGGCGCCGAGGGCGAAAGAGCGATCAGAAACGAGAGGATTGCGTACGCGGCCAAGCTCGCCACCGCCGGCCTGCGCCGTCCCCACCGATCACTCAGCGGGCCGCACACCAGCCCGCCGAGCGCGGTGCCGATCAGGCAGGCGGTGAGCGACAACTGCACCTGCGCGGCCGGGACGGCCAGATCGTCGGCGATCGCCGGGAACGCCGGCAGGTACATGTCGATCGACAGCGGGCCGATCGCGGTGACGAGGCCGAGCATCACGATCAGCAGGGTGCCGCGTGGGCGTACCTCGGCCTGGGTCACGCGCCGGACCATACCTCTGACCTTTACCGGCGGTCAGCTCTTTCATTCCGCTGAGCGGGACGCGGCCGGGGTCGCGGCGGCCACCACCACCGGCGTGCCAGACTGTGACCCGTGTTGCGCTGGCTTACCGCAGGTGAATCCCATGGCCCGGCTCTTGTCGCACTCCTCGAGGGAGTTCCCGCCGGGGTGGAGGTGACGAGCGCCGAGATCGGCCGCGATCTCGCGCGCCGCCGGCTCGGCTACGGCCGCGGCGCCCGGATGAAGTTCGAGCAGGACGAGCTGGAGCTCATCGGCGGCATCCGGCACGGCGTGACCCAGGGCAGCCCGGTCGCGATCCGGATCGGCAACAGCGAGTGGCCGAAGTGGCAGACGGTCATGGCCGCCGACCCGGTCGACGCCGAGGAGCTGGCCGCGCAGGCCCGCAACGAGCCGCTGACCCGCCCGCGCCCCGGCCACGCCGACCTGGCCGGCATGCAGAAGTACGGGCACACCGACGCCCGCCCGATCCTGGAGCGGGCCAGCGCCCGCGAGACCGCCGCCCGGGTCGCCGTCGGCGTGGTCGCGAAGGCCCTGATCAAGCAGGCCCTCGGCATCGACATCGTGTCGCACGTGATCGAGCTCGGCTCGGTGGCCGCCAAGACCGGTCTGATCCCCACTCCGGAAGACTTCGACCGGATCGACGCCGACCCGCTGCGCTGCCTCGACCCCGAGGCCAGTGCGCGGATGGTCGCCGAGGTCGACGCGGCCAAGAAGGACGCCGACACGCTGGGCGGCATCGTCGAGGTGCTGGCGTACGGCGTACCCCCAGGCCTGGGGTCTCATGTGCAATGGGACCGCAAGTTGGACGGCCGGCTCGCCGCCGCCCTGATGTCCATCCAGTCGGTGAAGGGGGTGGAGATCGGCGACGGCTTCACCCAGGCCCGCTCGCGCGGCTCGGTGGCGCACGACGAGATCATCCCGACCGCCGACGGCGTCAAGCGGGTCACCGACCGGGCCGGCGGCCTCGAGGGCGGCATCACCAACGGCGAGCCGCTGCGGGTCCGCGCCGCGCTCAAGCCGATCTCCTCGCTCAACCGCGCCCTGCAGACCATCGACATCACCACCGGCGAGGCGACCACCGCCATCAACCAGCGCTCCGACGTCTGCGCGGTGCCGGCCGGCGCGGTCGTCGCCGAGGCGATGGTGGCCCTGGTGCTGGCCGAGGCCGCGGTCGAGAAGTTCGGCGGCGACTCGGTCGCCGAGATCCGCCGCAACCTGGCCACCTACGTGGAAAATCTGGTGATCCGCTGATGGCACCGGTCGCCGTCTTCGTCGGCGCGCCCGGTGCCGGCAAGACCACCATCGGCGGCATGGTCGCCGAGCTGCTCGGCGTCCCGTTCGCCGACGCCGACGCGATCATCGAGGAGCGGGCCGGCAAGCCCATCCCGGAGATCTTCTTCGACGACGGCGAGGAGACGTTCCGCGCCTACGAGCGGGAAACCATCGCGGCCGCGCTGGCCGACTTCGGCGGTGTCCTCGCCCTCGGCGGCGGCGCGATCCTGCACGAGGGCACCCGCGACCTGCTCAAGCCGCACACGGTGGTCTACCTGTCGGTCGAGCTTACCGACGCGGTGAAGCGGGTCGGCCTCGGCGCCGGCCGCCCGATGCTCGCGATGAACCCGCGCGCCACCCTGAAATACCTGATGGACCAGCGCCGCCCGCTCTACTCGTCGGTGGCCACCCACACGATCGCCACCGACGGCCGCGAGCCCGAGGACATCTCGGCCGAGGTCGCCGCCCTGCTGAAAGCGGTGTGACCGACGAGACGAGATGATCGGGCCGGCCGCGGGGAAGACTGACGGCATGTCACGAGCGGTTCGTTTCGATCAGTACGGCGACGTGGACGTCCTGCGCATCGAGGACGTCGAACCACCCCGACCGGCCGCCGACCAGGTCCTCGTCGAGGTGGTCGCGGCCGGCATCAACCCCGGCGAGATCTCGATCCGCACCGGCCTGCTGCACGACCGGTGGCCGGCCACGTTCCCGTCCGGCGAGGGCAGCGACTTCGCCGGCCGGGTGGTCGAGGTGGGCGGCTCGGTCACCGGGTTCGCCGTCGGCGACGAGGTCCTCGGCTGGTCCGACCGGCGTTCCTCGCACGCCGACCACGTGGTCGTCCCGGCCGACCACCTGACCCACAAGCCCCTGGCCCTCGACTGGATTCGAGCCGGGGGCCTTTTCGTGGCCGGGGTGACCGCCTATGCCGCGGTCCGTGCCGTGCAACCCGCCGCGGGCGAGACGGTCGTGGTCAGCGGCGCGGCGGGTGGCGTCGGCTCGATCGCGGTCCAGCTGGCCCGCAACGCCGGCGCGCACGTCGTCGGCATCGCGAGCGAGGCCAACGCGGCCTGGTTGCGGTCCGTCGGGGTCACTCCCGTCGCCTACGGCGACGATCTTGCCAACCGGTTGCGTACGGCGTACCCGGCCGGCTTCGACGCTTTCATCGACACGTACGGGAACGGGTACGTGGATCTGGCCGTCGACCTCGGCGTGGATCCGGCCCGCATCGACACGATCATCGACTACCCGGCGGCTGCCAAGGCCGGCGCCAAGACCGAGGGCAGTGCGGCCGGCAGCGACGCCGAGATCCTGGCCTTCCTGGCCGGCGAGGTGGCCTGGGGCCGCATCCTCCTGCCGATCGCCGCGGTCTACCCGCTGGAAGCGATCAAGGACGCCTACACCGAGTTGGCCGCCCGGCACACGCGCGGCAAGATCGTGCTGGCCACCGGGCTGCGCACTCCGCTCAGTTGATCCGTGCCCCTCTCAGTTGACCCGGGCCTCCAGCCGTTCGAGGCGCTCGATCAGTGGCACCAGTTCGGCGTGGAACGCGGCCATCAGCGCCGACGACGCCGGGGCCTGGGCGGTGTTGGCGCGCAGGTGGACGTAGCCGGCCAGGGCCGCGGCCACCGCGCGGCGGGTCGAGCGGGCGTCGGTTCCGCGGGAGCGCAGGAGTTCGCCGGCGGCGCCGTCCGGCTCGCCGGCCAGGGCGACGATCAGGTGCTCGCAGCCGACGTAGTTGTGGCCGAAGCCGACCGCCTCGCCCACCGCCAGCTCCAGCGCGACCGCGGCCGGCGTGCTGAACCGCAGGCCGTCCGCGGCCGGGCCGGGCTCCGGCGTGGACGGGGCGGTGAGCGAGGCCGGCGCGACATCCATCGCGGTGAGGATCTGCAGCGCCAGGTTGCTGCCCTCGGCCTGCAGGCCGCCCAGCAGGTCGCCGGTGGTCACGACGGTGGCGCCGGCCGCCTTGGCGCGCTCGGCGGCAAGGCTGAGCGCCATCACGAGCCGGCCGGTGAAGGTCGGCAGGCGCTCCGAGAATGCGGCCGGCTCGAGGTTGCTCAGGCTGACCTCACGGATCGCCTGCATCCGGCGCATCGCCTGCTCCAGGGCCCGCTGGCAGATCGCCGAGACGGGGATGCCGGAGTCGCGGACGGCGTCGGCCAGATCGTCGGGCAGGTACACGTTGATTTTGGGCATGAGACAGTTGTAACCCCTCTGGGGGCATAAAGATATAACCCCATCCCCGGGTAAATCGTCCGAGGGATGGAACCCTATGCGGGCGCGGCCAAACTGTCAGAGCCCGGGACTATGGTTCCCTCCGTGGTGACGCGCATTCACGTGGGTGGAGACCGGGCGTATGACGTGCTGGTCGGTAATGATCTCAGCGGCGAGCTGCCGGGCATGATCGAGGGTGCCGCGCGGGTCGCGGTGCTCTATGCGGCGCCGTTGCGGGAGCGGGCCGAGCGGATCGCGGCCGGCCTGCCCGGCGTGACCGCGATCGAGGTGCCCGATGCCGAGCGCGGCAAGACCGTCGCGGTCGCCGCCCACTGCTGGGACGAGTTGGGCAAGGCCGGCTTCACCCGGACCGACGTGGTGGTCGGCGTCGGCGGGGGAGCGGTCACCGACCTGGCCGGGTTCGTCGCCGCGAGCTGGCTGCGCGGGGTGCGCTGGGTGCCGGTGTCGACCTCGCTGCTCGGCATGGTCGACGCTGCGGTCGGCGGCAAGACCGGCGTCAACATCGAGGCCGGGAAAAACCTGGTCGGTGCGTTCCATCCGCCCGCGGGCGTGTTGTGCGACCTCGACGCGCTGGCCACGCTGCCGGCCGACGACCTCACCGCCGGCCTCGCCGAGGTGATCAAGTGCGGCTTCATCGCCGACCCGCGGATCCTCGAGCTGGTCGAGAGCGACCCGGCCGCCGTGGCCGACCCGGCCGGCAAGGTGCTGAAAGAGCTGGTCGAGCGGGCCATCCAGGTCAAGGCCGACGTGGTCAGCGTCGACCTCAAGGAGTCCGGCCTGCGGGAGATCCTCAACTACGGGCACACGCTCGGGCACGCCATCGAGAAGCGCGAGAAATACACCTGGAAGCACGGGCACGCCGTGTCGGTCGGGTTGATCTTCGCGGCGGCCCTGTCCCGGTTGTCCGGGCGGCTCGATGACGAGACAGCGGCCCGGCACCGCTCAATTCTGTCGACCGTGGCGCTGCCGACGGCGTACTCAAAAGAGGCCTGGACCGATCTCCTCGGCGCGATGCGCGTCGACAAGAAGACGCGGGCCGACACCTTGCGGTTCGTTGTTCTCGATGGCCTGGCGAAGCCGGGCATTCTGACCGGGCCGACCGAGGAGATGCTGCGCGAGGCGTATGCGGAGGTGGCCGGATGATCTACGTGCTGAACGGGCCGAACATCGGGCGGCTCGGCATCCGGGAGCCGGCGATCTACGGGCACACGACCTATGCCGATCTTGTCCAGATCTGTGTCGATGCTGCCAAGCGGCTCGACGTCGAGGTCGAGGTCCGGCAGACGGATGCCGAGTTCGAGATGATCAAGTGGCTGCACGAGGCGGCCGACGCCGGGGCGCACGTCGCGCTCAACCCGGGGGCCTGGACGCATTACAACATCGCGATCCGGGACGCCTGCGCCATGCTTCGCGGAAGCCTCATCGAGGTGCACATCTCCAACACCCACCGACGCGAGGAATTCCGCCACAAGTCGGTCATCTCGGGAGTTGCCACCGGCGTGATCATGGGTCTGGGTGTCGACGGTTACCGGCTGGCGCTCGAGCACCTAGCCCAAGTGGGCGCTTCGGGGTAGCCGCCGGTAAACTCGGTCGGTCACCGACAGTTTTCAAGATCAAGGCAGACAGGGCTTCAGAACAAGATGGCTAGCACGAACGACCTGAAAAACGGCCTGGTTCTCAACCTCGACGGCGATCTGTGGTCCGTCGTGGAGTTCCAGCACGTCAAGCCCGGCAAGGGTGGGGCGTTCGTGCGCACCACGCTGAAGAACGTCCTCTCCGGCAAGGTGGTCGACAAGACCTTCAACGCCGGCACCAAGGTCGACACCGCTACCGTCGACAAGCGCACCATGCAGTACCTCTACCTCGACGGCGAAGACTTCGTCTTCATGGACCTCGACACCTTCGAGCAGATCAGCGTCCCCGGCGGCACCGTCGGCGAGAACGCCAACTACCTGCTCCCCGAGGCCGAGGCGACCGTTGCCACGCACGAGGGCGTGCCGCTCTACATCGAGCTGCCGACCAGCGTCTTCCTCGAGGTCACCTACACCGAGCCCGGCCTGCAGGGAGACCGCTCCACCGGCGGCACCAAGCCGGCCACGGTCGAGACCGGCGCCACCGTCCAGGTCCCGCTGTTCATCACCACCGGCGAGAAGATCAAGGTCGACACCCGCGACGGCCGTTACCTCGGTCGTTCCTGATATGGCGGAAGCCCCTAAGACTCAGATGCCTGCGCGTCGTAAGGCGCGGAAGCGGGCGCTGGACGTGCTCTATGAGGCCGACCTGCGGGATCTGCCGCCGAGCGAGGTGCTGGCGACGTATTTGCAGCGGATCGAGAAGCCTCGGCCTGAGCATATGGACTATGCGACTACCCTGGTCGAGGGCGTGGCTAAGAATCTCGATCGGATTGATGAGTTGCTGGCCAGTTATGCTGAGGGCTGGACTCTGGAGCGGATGCCGGTCGTTGATCGGAACCTTGCTCGGATCGCTGTGTTCGAGCTGCTCTATGTTCCTGAGATCGATGATCCGGTTGCTATTACCGAAGCCGTTGAGCTGGCCAAGCAGATGTCTACCGATGATTCGCCCCGCTTTCTTAACGGGATCCTTGGGCGGATTGCTGAGTTTGCCTCTCGTTGAGTTTTGGTTTTTCGGAGCCGTCCGGCCTTTGGGGCTGGGCGGCTTCTTTGGTTTTCTTGCTCTGGGACGGTTGAGGGCCGGGGGTGACCACGCTGGGCGGTAAAGCATCTATGCCCTGCGTGGTCACCCCCGGCCCTCAACCTTGCGTGGGAACACCTGGCGGCCAGGACTTCGGTCGCCCGCTGCTTTGTGCACGGTTCAGTCGGCGGGCCCCTGACGGCTAGTGGTCGGGCTGCCGCGCTGTGGCACAGCCAGGAGATCTACTCACCCGGGCGGGCCTGGGTGGTGGGTCATGCGAACATTCAGCGCCGCCCGCGGCCGTATGAAAAAGTCAAACCCGTGGTGGGTACGGGTGGGGCGTGGGGAAACCTTTTTAAAGCTTGCGCGCTCGCGCCGTGAACAAGTTACCTAACTAGGGGTGCACCGGCAGTTTGACGTTTTTGGCAAGATCCCGCGAGCCGCCCGCAGTTCGGTGTTGACGTACCTACCCAGCTCGGGAGCCGCGGGCTACATGGTGTCCGACTTTTCAGGGATTCCCCGACTCAGTGAACTGCCCGCGACCACCCTGTTGAAGAGCAGGCTTAAAAGCTTAGGTTGTTGACGTTTTTGCCCAGAGCCCGTGGACGTGACCGAGCTGCTCGCAGTTTGGTGTTGACGTGCCCGCCCGGCTCGGGGGTCGCGGGTTACTTGGT
>NZ_BOML01000080.1 GCF_016862175.1 Paractinoplanes durhamensis
CCCGGCCCAGCCCCGCGCCCCGTGAGTGCGTCGCCCAGTTCGGCCCCGCTCCCGGTGAGTGGGCCGCCCAGCCCTACCCGCGCCCCGTGAGTGCGTCGCCTGGCTCAGTCCTGCGCCGGGTGAACGGGACGCCTGGTTTACCCGCGCCCGGTGAGTTTGTCGGTTGGGTTGGGCTCTCGGCTTTGGGTGGGTGGGTTCGGTCACGCTTGGTTGGGGAGGAGTCGTGATCGGGCGTGGGGTGGGGGCGGCGGGGGGTGTTCTTGGAGGTTGCGGCTTGCTGATGTTGTGGAGTTGCGGTCAGTAGTTGGAGGGAAATCCACAAGATCGGGTGGCGGGGTGGGTTGGGGCCCGGTGGCTACTCGGGGTTGCTTTGTGGGGTGGTTCGAGATGTTGGTGGGGTGGGGTGGGGCGGTGTGAATTGAGTTTTCACG
This sequence comes from Paractinoplanes durhamensis, assembly GCF_016862175.1. Taxonomy (GTDB): domain Bacteria; phylum Actinomycetota; class Actinomycetes; order Mycobacteriales; family Micromonosporaceae; genus Actinoplanes; species Actinoplanes durhamensis. The sequence goes on from NZ_BOML01000080.1 coordinate 432, forward strand.
TTCGCTCGATGTGCGAAAACGGGCGTTGCTGTTGGAGCTGCCAGCGTTGTCAGCACGATCGGTGACATCGATCGCGGGGCATTTGAGGTGCCTGTCGTTGATCGTGCCGGGTTGGGCGGGTTCGGCGTTGGTGATCATTGCTGTCTTGTATTTGTGGGGCGCTACGGGGCGCTCAGGCCGTTGCGGTCTCGCTGGCCGGCCGGGCGGTGGGCTGTTCTGGGTACGCGAAAGGCCCGCGGGATCCGCGGGCCTTGGCGATTGGGGGTCTTACGTTTTTCGGGGGATCAGCTGGCGAAGAACGCGCGGGGGTCGGCCACCAGCACGCCCTGCTCCGTCAGGCGCTCGATCAAGCCCGAGGGGGAGATGTCGTACACGATGGCGAGCGCGCGCAGGTCGTCGGCGCGGATGGAGAGGACGCGGCCGTTGTAGTCGCCGCGCTGCTGCTGGATGGCCCGGGCGTACCGTGCGACGTAGGCGAGGTCTTCGCCGGTGGTGTCGTACAGCTTTTCCAGGTCCAGCACGATCTTGTTGGTGGCCTCGAGGCGGACGCCGCTGCCGTCGGGCAGCAGTTCCGAGACGGGTACGCGGTAGAAGTCGGCCAGCTCGGCGAGGCGCGACACGGTGACCGCACGGTCGCCGCGCTCGTACGAGCCCACCACGACGGCCTTCCACCGACCGTTCGACTTCTCTTCCACACCCTGCAGGGACAGGCCCTGCTGCTGCCGGATGGAGCGCAGGCGGGCGCCCAACGACTTGGCGTACTCAGACGGCATTCGGAACACTCCCAGTACTGTGCTGGCCCGGAGGGTTCTTCCTCCGCGATCGCTACGCAGCGTGACGGTACGCAGTGTGAGTCCGCCGGTCAAGTGTTGGTTACCGATGAGTCGCGCGGCCCTCGGGGGTTCTGCCGGATTCGTCCGACTGACACCAGGGGTCGGGCACGTCACCATGGTCAACGCCGCGTCCACTGGTAACGTAGCGTCAGCCATCGGGTAGCCCCCTGTCGGGGGTTCCCGTCGACGTCCTTTAACGACCCGTCCCGTGAGGCGGGGAAGGAGGTCCGCCGTGGCATCGCCGCGTGCTGACACCACCAGCAAGATCATTTTGAGTGGGTCCGACCTGCATCGGGTCGTCGATCGCATCGCTCATCAGATCCTCGAGAAGACGTCGGGTGCCACCGGCACCGTGCTGCTCGGGATCCCGACCCGCGGAGTGCCCCTGGCCCAGCGCCTGGCGGCCCGCATCCACGCCTTCGAGGGCATCGACGTTCCGGTCGGGTCGCTCGACATCACCCTCTACCGCGATGACCTGCGGCTGCACGCCACCCGGGCGCTCGGCAAGACCGAACTTCCCGGCGGCGGCATCGACGGGCGGCGGGTCATCCTGGTCGACGACGTGCTCTACTCCGGCCGCACCGTGCGGGCCGCGTTGGACGCGCTCAACGACGTCGGCCGGCCCCAGTCGGTGCAGCTCGCGGTGCTGGTCGACCGCGGTCACCGGCAGCTGCCGATCCGCGCCGACTACGTCGGCAAGAACATTCCGACCGCGCTGTACGAGAGTGTCCGGGTCTCGCTCACCGAGACCGACGGGCTCGACGAGGTCAAGCTGACCGGGGGCGAGAAATGATCAAGCACCTGCGTTCGGCCGCCGATCTGGACGCGGCCACCGCCACCCTGATCCTGGACACCGCGGGCGAGATGGCCGCGCTGGCCGGCCGCGAGGTCAAGAAGCTGCCGACGCTGCGCGGCCGCACCGTGGTGAACCTTTTTTACGAGGACTCGACCCGGACCCGGATCTCCTTCGAGGCCGCGGCGAAGCGCCTGTCCGCCGATGTCATCAATTTTTCCGCCAAAGGCTCCAGCGTCTCGAAGGGTGAGAGCCTCAAGGACACCGCTCTCACATTGCAGGCAATGGGCGCGGACGCGGTGGTCATCCGGCACTCCGCCTCGGGGGCCCCGCACCGGCTCGCCTCCTGGGTGGACGGTTCGGTGATCAACGCGGGCGACGGCACCCACGAGCACCCGACCCAGGCACTGCTCGACGCGTACACCATGCGCTCTCGTCTTGGCCGGCTTGCCGGCTTGAAGGTGGCCATCGTCGGGGACGTCCTGCACAGCCGGGTCGCGCGCTCGAACGTTTTGCTGCTGACCACGCTGGGCGCCTCGGTCACCCTGGTCGGACCGCCGACGCTGATTCCGAACGACGTCGCGGCGGCGCTCTCGCCGGCCACTGAGCTGACCGGCTCCGCTTCGCTCCGCGGCGATCGCCTTATACCCGGTGAGATGGCAGGCGGTTTTCCGCCACCCGCAAACCCCGCGGGCGTCGAAAAACCGACTGCCATCTCACCGGCGGCGATCGCAGTGTCGTACGACCTCGATAGCGTTCTGCCCGACATGGACGTCGTGATGATGCTGCGGGTGCAGACCGAGCGCATGCAGGACTCGTACTTCCCGTCCGCCCGGGAGTACAGCCGCCGCTACGGTCTCGACCTCGCGCGCATGCGCAAGCTGCCCGAGCACGCGATCGTCATGCACCCGGGCCCGATGAACCGGGGCATGGAGATCGCGCCCGAGGTGGCCGACTCGTCCCGCTCCACGATCGTCGAACAGGTCGCCAACGGGGTCTCGGCCCGGATGGCGGTTCTCTATCTGCTGCTTGGGGGCAAAGCGTGACCACATATCGGCTCAAGGGCGTCTCGGTTCTGGGAGCCGCGCCGACCGACCTGTTCATCACCGACGGTCTGATCTCCGACAAATCGGCGTCGGCCGAGGTGATCGACGCCGCCGGGCTCGTCGCCCTGCCCGGCCTCGTCGACCTGCACACCCACCTGCGCGAGCCGGGCCGGGAGGACGCCGAGACGGTCGAGACCGGTTCCCGGGCCGCGGCGCTCGGCGGCTACACGGCGGTCTGCGCGATGGCCAACACGTCGCCGGTCGCCGACAGCGCCGGCGTGGTCGAGCAGGTCTGGCGGCTCGGCCGGGAGGCCGGCATGGTCGACGTGCAGCCGATCGGCGCCGTCACCGTCGGGCTGGCCGGCAAGCAGCTCGCCGAGCTGGGTGCGATGGCCACCTCGGCCGCCAACGTGCGGATCTTCTCCGACGACGGCTTCTGCGTCGCCGACCCCCGGCTGATGCGCCGCGCTCTGGAGTATGTGAAGGCGTTCGACGGCATCATCGCCCAGCACGCCGAGGAGCCGCGGCTCACCGAGGGCGCCCAGATGCACGAGGGCGAGGTCAGCACCCGGCTCGGCCTGACCGGCTGGCCCGCGGTGGCCGAGGAAGCGATCATCGCCCGCGACGTGCTGCTGGCCGAGCACGTCGGCAGCCGCCTGCACGTCTGCCACGTCTCGACCGCCGGTTCGGTCGAGGTGCTGCGCCAGGCCAAGGCCCGCGGGGTCCGGGTGACCGCCGAGGTCACGCCGCACCACCTGCTGCTGACCGACGAGCTGGCCGCCTCCTACGACCCGGTTTACAAGGTCAACCCCCCTTTGCGTACGGCCGGGGACGTCGCCGCCCTCCGCCAGGCACTGGTCGACGGCGTGATCGACGTCGTCGCCACCGACCACGCGCCGCACGCGGTGGAGGACAAGGAATGCGAGTGGGCGTACGCCCGGCCCGGCATGCTGGGTCTGGAGACCGCCTTCTCGATCGTGCTGAGCGTCCTCGGTGAGCAGTGGGAGCTGATCGCCGACCGGATGTCGCGCACCCCGGCCCGGATCGCGGGCCTCGACGGGCACGGCACCGACCTCGCGGTCGGCTCGCCGGCCAACCTCACGCTGGTGGACCCGTCCGCCCGGCGGGTCGTCGACCCGGCCGAGCTGGCGAGCCGCAGCCGCAACACGCCGTACTCGGGCACCACCCTGCCGGGTCGCATCGTCGCGACCTTCCTCCGGGGAGAGCCGACGGTCCTCGACGGGAAGGCAGTGAAGTAATGACGAAAGCGATCCTCGTGCTTGAGGATGGGCGGACGTTCCATGGAACCGCATATGGCGCGGTGGGGGAGACGTTCGGGGAGGCCGTCTTCACCACCGGCATGACCGGTTACCAGGAGACGCTGACCGACCCGTCCTATCACCGGCAGGTGGTCGTCCAGACCGCCCCGATGATCGGCAACACCGGCGTCAACGACGAGGACGACGAGTCCTCGCGGATCTGGGTCGCGGGTTACGTCGTACGCGATCCGGCTCGTCGCCCTTCGAATTGGCGTTCCACCGGTGACCTGGGGGAGCGGCTGGCGGCCGAGGGGATCGTCGGCATCAGCGGGATCGACACCCGCGCCCTGACCCGGCACCTGCGGTCGCGGGGTGCGATGCGGGTCGGCGTGTCCAGCGTGGATCTCGATCCGCAGTCGCTGCTGGCCCGGGTCCTCGAGTCGCCGCAGATGACCGGCGCCGACCTGTCGGCCGAAGTCACCACCGCTTCGCGCTACACGGTGGAGGCGGTCGGCGAGCACCGCTACACGGTGGCCGCCCTCGACCTCGGCATCAAGCGCAACGTCTCGCGCCGGCTGGCCGCGCGCGGCGTCACGACGCACATCTTCCCGGCCTCGTCCTCGATCGAGGACCTTCTCGCGGTCAGCCCCGACGCGGTCTTCTTCTCGCCCGGCCCGGGCGACCCGGCCACCGCCGACGGGCCGGTCGCGCTGGCCCGTGAGGTGATGCGGCAGCGTACGCCGCTGTTCGGCATCTGTTTCGGCAGTCAGATTCTCGGGCGGGCGCTCGGCTTCGGCACCTACAAGCTGGGGTACGGCCACCGCGGCATCAACCAGCCGGTGCTCGACAAGACCACCGGCAAGGTCGAGGTCACCTCGCACAACCACGGCTTCGCGGTCGACGCGCCGCTCAACACCGTGATCGACACCGACTTCGGCGGCGTCGAGGTGTCCCATGTCTGCCTCAACGACAACGTGGTCGAGGGCCTGCGGGGGATCGACGTCCCCGCGTTCACCGTCCAGTACCACCCCGAGGCCGCCGCCGGCCCGCACGACGCCGACTACCTCTTCGACCGGTTCGTCGAGCTCGTGGAAAAGAAGGGCTGACCGACCATGCCTAAGCGCTCCGATTTGAAGCATGTGATGGTGATCGGCTCCGGGCCGATCGTCATCGGGCAGGCCTGCGAGTTCGACTACTCCGGCACCCAGGCCTGCCGGGTGCTGCGCGCCGAAGGGCTGCGCGTCTCGCTGGTCAATTCCAACCCGGCCACGATCATGACCGACCCGGAGTTCGCCGACGCCACCTACGTCGAGCCGATCACCCCCGAGTTCGTCGAGCTGGTCATCGCCAAGGAGCGGCCGGACGCGATCCTGGCCACGCTGGGCGGGCAGACCGCGCTGAACACGGCGGTCGCCCTGCACGAGAACGGCGTCCTGGAGAAGTACGGTGTCGAGCTGATCGGCGCCAACATCGACGCCATCCGCAAGGGCGAGGACCGCCAGCTGTTCAAGGACATCGTCGCGAAGGCCGGCGGCCAGACGCCGCGCTCGCGGGTCTGCCACTCTCTCGAGGAAGTTTTCTCGACGGTCGACGATCTCGGCCTTCCGGTGGTCATCCGCCCGTCGTTCACCATGGGTGGCCTCGGCTCGGGCATGGCGCACACCCGCGAGGATCTCGAGCGGATCGCCGGGGCCGGCCTGGCCGCCTCGCCGGTGACCGAGGTTCTCATCGAGGAGAGCGTGCTCGGCTGGAAGGAGTACGAGCTCGAGCTGATGCGCGACAAGCACGACAACGTCGTGGTCGTCTGCTCGATCGAGAACATCGACCCGATGGGCGTGCACACCGGCGACTCGGTGACCGTGGCCCCGGCCATGACGCTGACCGACCGGGAATATCAGGACCTGCGCGACCTCGGCATCGCGGTGCTGCGCGAGGTCGGCGTCGACACCGGCGGCTGCAACATCCAGTTCGCGGTCAACCCGGCCGACGGCCGCCTGGTCGTCATCGAGATGAACCCGCGGGTGTCCCGCTCGTCGGCGCTGGCCTCGAAGGCCACCGGCTTCCCGATCGCGAAGATCGCGGCCAAGCTGGCCATCGGCTACACCCTCGACGAGATCCCGAACGACATCACCCTGAAGACGCCGGCCGCGTTCGAGCCGGCCCTCGACTACGTGGTCGTGAAGATCCCGCGGTTCGCGTTCGAGAAGTTCCCGGGCGCCGACCCCGAGCTGACCACCACGATGAAGTCGGTCGGCGAGGCGATGTCGCTGGGCCGCAACTTCGCCGAGGCGCTGAACAAGGCGATGCGCTCGATGGAGACGTCGGCGGCCGGTTTCTGGACTGAGGCCGATCCTTCCGATTCGGTCGAGTCGGCTCTCTCGGATCTGCGCATTCCGCACGACGGCCGCCTCTACACCGTGGAGCGCGCCCTGCGGCTCGGCGCCTCGATCGACCAGGTCTTCGAGGCCAGCGGCGGGATCGACCCGTGGTTCCTCGAGGAGATCCAGGCGCTCATCGAGCTGCGGCAGGAGATCTCGGACGCGGCGGTCCTCGACGAGGAACTGCTGCGCCGGGCCAAGCGGTCCGGGCTCTCCGACCGGCAGCTCGCCGCGCTGCGGCCCGAGCTCGCCGGCGAGAACGGCGTGCGCATCCTGCGGCACCGGCTCGGGGTCCGCCCGGTCTACAAGACGGTCGACACCTGCGCGGCCGAGTTCGAGGCCAACACGCCTTACCACTACTCGACGTACGACGAGGAGACCGAGGTCGCGCCGAGCGACCGGCCCAAGGTCCTCATCCTCGGTTCCGGCCCCAACCGGATCGGCCAGGGCATCGAGTTCGACTACTCCTGCGTGCACGCCGTCATGGCGCTGCGCGGCGTCGACTACGAGACCGTCATGGTCAACTGCAACCCGGAGACGGTGTCGACCGACTACGACACCGCCGACCGGCTCTACTTCGAGCCGCTCACCTTCGAGGACGTCCTCGAGGTGTTCCACTCCGAGGACTCCAGCGGCAAGGCGGCCGGCGGCCCGGGCGTGGTCGGTGTGATCGTGCAGCTCGGCGGCCAGACCCCGCTCGGCCTGGCCAAGCGGCTCAAGGCGGCCGGCGTCCCGATCGTCGGCACCTCGCCCGAGTCGATCGACCTGGCCGAGGACCGCGGCCAGTTCGGCGCCGTGCTCGGCCGGGCCGGCCTGCGCTCGCCCGACCACGGCACCGCCACCAGCTTCGACGAGGCCAAGGCGATCGCCGACACGATCGGCTACCCGGTTCTGGTCCGCCCGTCGTACGTTCTCGGCGGCCGCGGCATGGAGATCGTCTACGACGAGCCGACGCTGGCCGGCTACATCGAGCGGGCCACCCAGATCTCGCCCGATCACCCGGTGCTGGTCGACAGCTTCCTCGACGACGCCATCGAGATCGACGTGGACGCGCTCTGCGACGACACCGGCGAGGTCTACCTGGGCGGCGTGATGGAGCACATCGAGGAGGCCGGCATCCACTCCGGCGACTCGTCCTGCTCGCTGCCGCCGGTCACCCTGGCCGGCTCGCACCTGGCCGAGGTCCGCCGCTACACCGAGGCGATCGCCCGCGGGGTCGGGGTGCGTGGCCTGCTCAACGTCCAGTACGCGCTGAAGGACGACACCCTCTACGTCCTGGAGGCCAACCCGCGCGCCTCCCGGACGGTGCCGTTCGTCTCCAAGGCGACCGCGGTCCCGCTGGCCAAGGCCGCGGCCCGGATCATGCTCGGCGCCACCATCGCCGAGCTGCGCGAGGAAGGGCTGCTGCTGTCCGAGGGCGACGGCGGCACGGTGCCGGAGAACGCGCCGATCGCCATCAAGGAGGCGGTGCTGCCGTTCAAGCGGTTCCGCACCCCGGCCGGCAAGGGCGTGGACAGCCTGCTCGGCCCCGAGATGAAGTCGACCGGCGAGGTGATGGGCATCGACGCCGGCTTCGGTCAGGCGTTCGCCAAGTCCCAGGCCGCCGCCTACGGGTCGCTCCCGACCAGCGGCAAGATCTTCGTCTCGGTCGCCAACCGCGACAAGCGCACCATGATCTTCCCGATCAAGCGCCTCGCCGACCTCGGCTTCACCATCGTCACGACGGCCGGCACCGGCGAGGTCCTGCGCCGGCACGGCATCGCCTGCGAGATCGTCCCGAAGCACTTCGAGAGCCCCGGCCAGAACGCGGTGGCCCTCATCCTGGCCGGCGAGATCGCGATGATCATCAACACGCCGCAGGGCTCGGGCGCCAGCGCCCGTTCCGACGGCTACGAGATCCGCAGTGCCGCGGTCACCGCCGACATCCCGAGCATCACCACCACCCAGGGCGCGGCCGCCGCGGTCATGGGCATCGAGGCCCTGATGCGCGGCGACATGACGGTCCGCCCGCTGCAGGAGCTGCACGCCGCGCTTCGGGGCACCAAGTGACGGCGCCGGAGCAGGACCCCGCCGCCGCAGCGGCGGCCGGGCGCCGCCCGGCCTGCCCGATCCCGTCCCTGCGCACGGCCGGCGCGGCGGCCCGCCGCGTGCCCGCGTCGGCGGCCTGGGCCACGTCATGGCGTTGCGGTGTGGTCGCGTGACCGCATTCGAGCGGGCCGTCCGGCCGGTTCTCTTCCGGCTCGGCGGCGGGGACGCGGAGAAGGTGCACGAGTTCACGCTGGCCCGGCTTGCCGGGCTCGGCGGGCCGGCCCGGTCGGTGCTGCGCGGGCGCTATGCGGTCGATGCGCCGGTCGAGGTGTTCGGGGTGCGGTTCCCGAACGCGGTCGGGCTCGCCGCGGGGATGGACAAGAACGGGGTGGCGCTGCCGTCCTGGCCGGCGCTCGGGTTCGGGTTCGTCGAGGTCGGCACGGTCACCGCCAAGGCCCAGCCGGGCAACGACAGGCCGCGGCTGTTCCGGCTCCGGGACAGCGAGGCGATCATCAACCGGATGGGCTTCAACAACGCCGGGGCGGCGGCCCTCGCCGCTCGCCTGCAGGAGTTGGGGCCGCTGCGTTCATCCAAGCTCGGAGTACCGCTGGGCATCTCGCTCGGCAAGAGCAAGGTCACGCCGCTGGAGGAGGCGGTCGAGGACTACCTGACCTCCTACCGGCTGCTGCACCCGTACGCCGACTACATCGCGGTCAACGTCTCGTCGCCGAACACGCCCGGCCTGCGCACCCTGCAGGACAAGTCGGCCGTCGCCGAGCTGCTGACCGCCCTGGCCGGCGACACCCCGGTCCTCGTGAAGATCGCTCCCGACCTGACCGAGCCGGCCATCGCCGAGCTGCTGGAGGTCTGCCTCAGCCACGGCGCGGCCGGCGTGATCGCCACCAACACCACCCTCGCCCGGGACGGGCTGGCGGCGGCCGACCAGCCGAAGGCCGCCGAAGCCGGTGGCCTCTCCGGGCGGCCGCTCACCGAGAAGGCCCGCAAGGTCGTGCACTTCGTGCACACCGAGACCGGCGGCCGGCTCCCGATCATCGGGGTCGGCGGGGTGATGACCCCGGACGACGCCGCCCGGCTGCTGGATGCGGGGGCGTCGCTGGTGCAGCTCTACAGCGGCTTCATCTACCACGGGCCCGCTCTGGTGCGGGGTGCGGCGCGTGCCGCCGCCACACACCGGGCGCAAGCGAGCGCGGAGACACGGTGACCGCCGCGCCCCTGGTGAGCGATCACTCGCCGGGGGCGTGGCGTCCCGGTGCGAGCACTCGCCTTACAAGCGAGAGGTGATGGCGTGAGCCGAAGTGAGCGAGAGCTCGTCGCCCTCGATCGTGCGCACGTCTGGCATCCCTACGGGCCGATGCCGGGCAGGAGTGATCCCTACGTCGTCGAGAGCGCCCAAGGCGTGCGGCTGCGGCTGGCCGATGGGCGCGAGCTTGTCGACGGGATGTCGTCGTGGTGGGCGGCCATTCATGGGTACCGGCATCCGGTGCTTGATGCGGCCCTCGTCGAGCAGGCCGGGCGGATGAGTCATGTCATGTTCGGTGGGCTCACCCACGAGCCGGCCATCGATCTGGCCACCAAGCTTGTCGAGCTGACGCCGGCCGGCCTCGAGCACGTCTTTCTCTGCGACTCCGGTTCGGTCTCGGTCGAGGTCGCGATCAAGATGGCGCTGCAGGCCCAGCTGTCCCGCGGCCATCCGAACCGGCGGCGGCTGCTCACCTGGCGCGGCGGCTATCACGGGGACACCTTCCATCCGATGACCGTGTGCGACCCGGAGGGCGGGATGCACTCGCTCTGGACCGGGGTGCTGCCGGTGCAGGTCTTCGCGGACGTGCCGCCGGCCGAGTTCGACGAGGGCTACGCCGCCGCGCTCGTGACACTCGTCGAGCAGCACGCCGACGACGTGGCTGCGGTCATCGTCGAGCCGGTCGTCCAGGGGGCCGGCGGGATGCGCTTCCATCATCCGGAGTACCTGCGGGTGCTGCGCGAGGTGACCTCGGCGTACGGAATCCTCCTGATCTTTGATGAGATCGCCACCGGTTTCGGTCGGACGGGGGAGTTCTTCGCGGCCGATCACGCCGGCGTCAGCCCGGACATCATGTGCGTGGGCAAGGCGCTCACGGGTGGCTATCTCACCCTGGCGGCGGCCCTCTGCACGCCCGAGGTCGCGGCGGCGATCTCGGCCGGGGAGGCGGGCGGGCTGGCGCACGGGCCGACCTTCATGGGCAACCCGCTGGCCTGCGCGGTCGCGAACGCGTCCCTCGGACTGCTGACGGACGGGGACTGGAAGTACCGCGTACGGGTGATCGAAAGCGGACTGGCACATGCGCTGGAGCCGCTGCGGACCGCGCCCGGGGTCGCCGACGTGCGGGTCCTGGGCGCGATCGGGGTGGTTCAGCTCGATCATCCGGTCGACATGGCCAAGGCGACCGCCGCGGCCGTGGACGCCGGGGTCTGGCTGCGGCCGTTCCGGGATCTGATCTACACCATGCCGCCGTTCGTGGCGGACGAGGACGACGTAGCCCGCATTACCGCGGGAATCGCCGCCGCGGTGGCGGCCGGCTGACACGGAAGAGGTATGGCACGCGATGGAGACCTTCGGACGACGCCTCACGGACGCCATCGAGAAGCGGGGGCCGCTGTGTGTCGGCATCGATCCGCACACCGCCCTGCTGACCCGCTGGGGGCTCACAGACGACGTCGCCGGCCTGGAACGCTTCGCCCGTACGGTGGTCGACGCCCTGGCCGATCGGGTGGCTGTGGTGAAGCCGCAGTCCGCGTTTTTTGAGAGATTTGGGTCACGTGGCATCGGCATCCTTGAGTCAACTATCCGACAGTTGCGCGAGGCCGGGGCGCTGGTCCTGCTGGACGTGAAGCGCGGAGATATCGGTTCGACGATGGCCGCGTACGCGTCTGCTTATCTTGATCCTTCAAGTTCACTGAGTGCTGACGCGATTACTGTCAGTCCCTATCTCGGGGTCGGCTCGTTGCAGCCGGCATTCGACCTCGCGGCCGCGAACGGCGCCGGAGTCTTCGTTCTCGCGCTGACGTCCAACCCGGAGGGAGCGAGCGTCCAGCATGCTGTCGCGGCCGGCGGCCGGACCGTCGCGCAGACCGTGATCGATGAGATTTCCCAGCTCAACAAGGGTGCCCAGCCGCTCGGCAACTTCGGACTCGTGGTCGGAGCGACGATCGGGCGGACCGGTCACGACCTGTCCGAAGTGAACGGTCCACTGCTCGCTCCGGGCCTCGGAGCGCAGGGCGCTACCCCCTCCGACCTGCGCGATGTCTTCGGCGAAAGCCTGCGCAACGTGCTGCCGTCGTACTCACGCGAAGTTCTCAACGCGGGACCTTCCGTGGTCGCGCTGCGGGCCGCCGCAGAGCGCGCGGTGGATGAATGCAAATCCGCTCTCGGGTGAAACGCGCCTGCTTATCAGGCTCGCGATCACCCGGTGCGGGGGTACCCCCACGTTGCCGAAACCGCCATTGACCGCTAGTTTTCCGGGCGCCAGGAACCACATGCCCCTTTGGTTCCCTGGCACACCACGTTTCACAGAAGCGCCGGTATTGGACTACCGCCGCGATAGGGACCTGAGGAGAACTGGTGCCGCTCCCGTCACTGAGCCCCGAGCAGCGCGCTGCAGCGCTGGAGAAGGCCGCGGAAGTTCGCAAGGCTCGGGCTGAGCTGAAGGAACAGCTCAAGTCCGGCAAGACCACTCTCGCCGCGGTGCTTGACCGCGCGGAGCAGGACGAGGTCGTCGGCAAGCTGAAGGTTTCGGCGGTGCTTCAGGCGCTGCCGGGCATCGGCAAGATCCGGGCGACCCAGATCATGGAGAAGCTCAAGATCGCTGACAGCCGCCGGCTGCGCGGTCTCGGCGACCAGCAGCGGAAGGCCCTCCTGGGGGAGTTCGCTGCGAACTGACTCATGGGCTCGTGTTGAATGAGCCTTGTGAGCATGGATGACGACGCGCGCCCGGCAGCCCGCCTCACCGTCCTGTCCGGCCCTTCCGGGGTCGGCAAGGACAGCGTGATCGAGCTGATCCGGGCGCGCTCGCCTTGGATCAAGCTTTCCGTGTCGGTGACGACGCGGAAGAAGCGCGACTACGAGACCGACGGCGAGCATTACCACTTTGTGAACCGTTCGGAGTTCCAGCGGCTGATCGACGGCGGTCAGCTGCTCGAGTGGGCCGAGTTCGCGGGGAACCTCTACGGGACCCCGCGGGCCCAGGTCGAGGGCTGGATCAGTCAGGGCCGGCCGGTCCTGTTGAAGATCGACCTCCAGGGGGCGCGCCAGGTGCGGGCCACCATGCCGGACGCTCAACTGGTGTTCCTCGCCCCGCCGAGCGTCGAAGAACTCAAGCGCCGGCTGATCGGCCGGGGCACCGAGGACGAGGAGACGATCCGTCGCCGACTCGCCCACGCCGACGAGGAGCTGTCGCACGAGAAGGAGTTCGACCGTACGGTCGTCAACGACTTCGTCGAGCGGGCAGCCGATGAGCTGGTAGGATTGCTCGGTTCGTCATTTTTGACGCCGGCACAAGCTCCCGAGCATTAAGGATCTCTCAACAGTGGGAACCATCGCGAACCCCGAAGGCATCACCAACCCGCCCATCGACGAGCTGCTCGACAAGACCTCGTCGAAGTACTCGCTGGTGATCTTCGCGGCCAAGCGCGCCCGCCAGGTGAACGCGTACTACAGCCAGCTCGGTGAGGGCCTGCTGGAGTACGTCGGCCCCCTGGTCGAGACCACCCCGCAGGAGAAGCCGCTCTCCATCGCCATGCGTGAGATCAACGCTGGCCTCCTGACCGCCGAGGCAACGGACAATCCGTAAGGTTTCGGCCGGAGTCTGTCCGCGGAAAGCGCGAACCGCGTTGCTTACGGATTGATTCCTGCTCCGGGGGCCGAGCCCCCGGAAACCCCGCGGTGCGTTGGTCCGGCTGGTTCGTTTGCTTCCGGCTTTGCTTGATGTACGGCGGGGGAGCCCCCGGTTCACCTCGGTTATCCACAGCTCTGGCATCTGGTCCCGCGTCCGGTCCTCGGACGCGGGATCATTGCTGTCATGACCGAAGTCGTGCTTGGCGTCTGTGGCGGGATCGCTGCCTACAAGGCCTGTGAGTTGCTGCGTCTGTTCACCGAGTCGGGGCACGGCGTGCGGGTGGTGCCGACCGCCTCCGCGCTGCAGTTCGTGGGGGCGCCGACCTGGGCCGCCCTCTCCGGCAAGCCGGTGGCCACCGAGGTGTGGGATGACGCGCACGAGGTGCCGCATGTGCGGATCGGGCGGCAGGCCGAGCTGGTCGTGGTCGCGCCGGCCACCGCCGACATGCTGGCCAAGGCCGCGCACGGCATCGCCGACGACCTGCTGACCAATACGCTTCTGACGGCGACCTGCCCGATCGTCTACGCGCCGGCCATGCACACCGAGATGTGGGAAAACCCGGCCACCCGAGCGAATGTCGCGCTTCTCCGCGAACGCGGTGCGATCGTCATCGAGCCCGCGGTGGGGCGGCTGACCGGGGCCGACACCGGCAAGGGCCGGCTCCCGGATCCTTCGGAGATCTTCGAGCGGGCTCTCGGCGTACTCAAGCGGGGCCTTGATCTTGATCTTGCCGGGCGGCATGTCGTGGTGACCGCCGGTGGAACGCGCGAACCGATCGATCCGGTTCGTTTTATCGGGAATCGGTCATCCGGTAAGCAGGGTTACGCGCTCGCCAGGGCCGCCGTTGCGCGTGGGGCGCGAGTAACGCTCGTCACGGCGAACGTCGCGCTGCCCGACCCGGCCGGCGCCGAACTCGTCCGGGTCGGCACCACCGAGGAGTTGCGGGTCGCGACGGTGAAGGCCGCCGGCGATGCGGACATTGTGGTCATGGCGGCCGCACCCGCCGATTTCCGGCCGGCCGCGATGGCGACGCAGAAGATCAAAAAGACCGAGGGGGGTACGCCGGAACCCATCGTTCTCGTGACGAACCCGGACATCGCCGCCGAACTCGGTGCTAACAAACGCCCTGGTCAGGTGCTGGTCGCGTTCGCGGCCGAGACACATGATGCGCTCGAGCATGCGCGAGCTAAGTTGGTCCGAAAACGTGCCGACGTGATCGTCGTCAACGTCGTGGGTGTGGACCGGGTCTTCGGGTCCGATCACAATGAGGTCACCATCCTCGGGGCCGACGGAAGCACGGCGACCCTCGGCGAACTCCGCAAAGACGATGTGGCCGATAGGATTTTCGACCATGTCATCACGCTTCTGTAACGCCTGGTCGGTGCCGGTGAGACGGCAGACCACCCGGGCGTTCCCAGTCGTTCGTGATGGCTACACTCTCGCGATACGTTGTACTTCGACAAGCTGAGGAGCACCGTGGCACGCCGCCTGTTCACCTCCGAGTCGGTCACGGAAGGCCACCCGGACAAGATCGCTGACCAGATCAGCGACGGCATTCTCGACGCCCTGCTGGCCCAGGACCCGCGCAGCCGGGTGGCGGTGGAGACTCTCATCACCACTGGTCAGGTGCACGTGGCCGGCGAGGTCACCACCCAGGCGTATGCCGATATCCCGAGCATCGTCCGCGAGACGATCCTGCGGATCGGCTACGACTCGTCCAAGAAGGGCTTCGACGGCGCGTCCTGCGGCGTGAGCGTGTCCATCGGTGCGCAGTCGCCCGACATCGCCCAGGGCGTGGACAGCGCGATCGAGCTGCGCGAAGGCGACTCGGAGCACGTCCTCGACTCGCAGGGCGCCGGCGACCAGGGCATGATGTTCGGCTTCGCCTGCTCGGAGACCCCCGAGCTGATGCCGCTGCCGATCGCGCTCGCGCACCGCCTGGCCCGGCGCCTCTCGGCGGCCCGCAAGGACGGCACGATCCCCTACCTGCGGCCCGACGGCAAGACCCAGGTGACCATCGAGTACGACGGCCTCAAGCCGGTTCGTCTCGACACCGTGGTGGTCTCGTCGCAGCACGCGGCCGACATCTCGCTCGAGTCGCTGCTCACGCCCGACATCCGCGAGCACGTGATCCAGCCTGAGCTCGAGGGTCTCGGCATCGACACCGAGGGCTACCGGCTGCTGGTCAACCCGACCGGCCGCTTCGAGATCGGTGGCCCGATGGGCGACGCCGGCCTCACCGGCCGGAAGATCATCGTCGACACCTACGGCGGCTACGCGCGCCACGGCGGCGGTGCCTTCTCCGGCAAGGACCCGTCCAAGGTGGACCGCTCCGCGGCGTACGCGATGCGCTGGGTCGCCAAGAACGTCGTGGCCGCCGGCCTGGCCGAGCGGTGCGAGGCGCAGGTCGCCTACGCGATCGGCAAGGCGCACCCGGTCTCGCTGTTCGTCGAGACCTTCGGCACCGAGAATGTGCCGGTCGAGCGGATCGAGAAGGCGATCAACGAGGTCTTCGACCTCCGCCCCGCCGCGATCATCCGCGACCTCGACCTGCTCCGCCCGATCTACCAGCAGACCGCTGCCTACGGCCACTTCGGCCGGGAGCTGCCGGAGCTGCTGTGGGAGAGCACCGACCGGGCGCAGGAACTGAAGAACGCCGCCGCCTGATTTTCAGCTCTGTGTGACCGGCGCCCCGTTGTCCGCGGGGCGCCGGTTCTTTCATTTCTTCGTCGCTGTTACCGCCACGGTGGTGTAGCGCATGAGGAAGCTGTCGCCGATTGCTCGGTCCGTCGCGGCGAGCAGTTCCGCCATGGTGTCCTTCGGGAGACGGCTCATCCCGCCGAAGGTGGGTAGCTGATCCAGCCAGTCTTTCTTGGTGTAGACGCGCTCCCAGTCGATCCGCCAGCGCTCCACCAGGGTGAAGTTTCCGGATTTATCCAGACCTTCCTCGGCTTTGGCGAACATCAGGCCGTAGGTCTCGAGGATGGGGCGGTCGCCCGCCCATATGTTGGGGAAGTCCGGCAGAACCGACTGTTGAACCACGGCGAGCGCGGTCCGGGCCGAGGGTTCCGGCTCGAAGACGTTCCAGATCAGGGCGATGCGACCGGCCGGGTTCAGGATCTCGGCGGCCTTGACCGCGCCGGCGAACGGGTCGACCCAGTGCCACGCCTGCGCCGCCGCGACGGTGTCGAAGACCCGGCCCTTGGCGTCCCAGTCCTCGAACTTCGACACCTCGACCTCGAGGCCCTGCCGGCGGGCCTGCTCGGCCATCCGGGCGTCCACGTCGAGGCCGAGCACGTCGCGCTTCTCGTCGCGGAACTGGCGGGCCGCGATGCCGGTGCCGCAGCCGACGTCGAGGACGCGCGGGCCGGGGCTGTGCTCGGCGATCCGGTGGATCAGATCCTGCGGGTAGCTGGGGCGGGTGCGGTCGTAGCGTTCGGCTTCGGCGCCGAACGACTCGGCGGCGCCGCGCTGCTGGTGCGGCTCGGTCATGGGGTTCACGCTCCTCGCGGCCGTATAGTGGGCACGCGCCCACCTTAAGTGGGCGAGCGCCCACTCGCTAGAGCCAGGAGGATCTGTGCCGACCGGTGTGGCGCTTCGAGACGTCCGTGAGCAGCTGTTCGCCGCCGCCGAGCGGGTGTTGCTGCGAGCTGGTCCGTTCCTGTTGACCAGCCGGGCGGTGACCACCGAGGCCGGGGTGGCCAAGGGCGTGCTGCACCGGCACTTCGCGGATTTCGACGACTTTCTGACCCAGCTGGTGGCCGACCGGGCCGGCCGGGTCGAGCGGCAGGCCGAGGTGCTGCTGGAGTGGGCCGGGCACGGGTCGCTGGTGGCCAACCTGGCGACGGCACTGCAGCAGATCTTCAACCCGGTGGCGGTCGCGATGGTCAGCCTGATCACCTTCCGCGACGACCTGCGGGCGGGGCTCCGGTCGACCAGCGGCCGGCCGGGCATCCCGCTGCTGACCGAGGCCGGCGTGATGGTCGCGGCCTACCTGGCGGCCGAGAAGGAGCAGGGGCGGCTCGCGGCCGACGCCGATGTGGAGACCCTGGCCCCGATGGTGATCGGCGCCGGGCACCTGCTGTTCGCCGACCGCAGCGACGCGACGCCGTCGCCGGCGGCGGTGGAACGGATGGTGGCGGCCGCGCTGTCGGGGGCCGTGCGCGGTTGAGCCTTCCGATTCCTGTCACACCCCTTCGGCAGAATGTGCCCCGATGACCAGCAAGAGCGCACGCAGCGAACGGGTCCCGGCCGAGCGGCTGCCGGTGGCCCGGGTGTGCGTCGACGTGCCCCTGCCACATCTCGATCGGCCCTTCGACTACCTGGTCTCCAGCGACGACGACGCGGTGGCGCAGCCCGGGGTGCGGGTCAAGGTCCGGTTCGCCGGGCAGCTGGTCACCGGGTTCCTGCTGGAGCGGGCGGAGTCGTCCCCGCACGGCGGGAAACTGGCCTATCTCGACAGGGTGGTCTCCCCGGAGCAGGTGCTCGACCCGGAGGTGGCCCGGCTGGCCCGGGCCGTCGCCGACCGCTACGCCGGCAACCTCTGCGACGTGCTGCGCCTGGCCGTCCCGCCACGCCACGCCCGCGTCGAGGCGCAAGGGAAGAACGGCACCGAGCCCGGCGAGGGCGAATTGTCCCCCGCCGACGGAGACACGACGGCTGAGCCGGCGGGAGATGCGGCTGAGGCCGCGCCGGGAGATGCGGCGGTCGAGGCGCCGAGCGAGCCCGGTGCCGGTCCCGGTGATCAGCCGGCCTCTGTTCTTCCGCCGGGCAAGGGGCTGCCCGCGGCCGGTGGGTGGGATTCGTATGTGGCGGGCGCTGCGTTCCTGCGGGCGCTCGAGGAAGGGCGGGACGCCCGGGCCGTCTGGGGTGCGCTGCCGGGCGAGGACTGGGCCGTGCGGATCGCCGAGGCGGCGGCGGCCGCCGTGCGGGCCGGGCTCGGCGCGGTCATCGTCGTCGCGGATGCCCGCGACCTCGACCGGGTCGACCGTGCGCTCGGTGCCGTGCTCGGCGAAGGGCTTCACGTCGCGCTCAACGCCGCCCTCGGCCCCGCCGAGCGTTACCGGCGGTTCCTGGCGGCCAGCCGGCATCGGGTGCCGGTCGTGGCCGGGACCAGGGCGGCCATGTTCGCGCCGGTCGCCAAGCTCGGGCTGGTCGTCATCTGGGACGACGGCGACGACCTGCACGCCGAGCCGCGGTCGCCCTATCCGCACGCACGCGAGGTGCTGCTGACCAGGGCTCGGCTGGCCGGCTGCGCCGCCCTGGTGGCCGGGCATGCCCGCACCGGCGAGGGCCAGCTGCTGCTGGAGACCGGGTGGGCCAAGGAGATCTCGGCGAGCCGGGACGTGCTGCGCAACCGGGTGCCGGCGATCGCGCCGACCGGGGACGATCCGCAGCTGGCCCGGGATCCGGGGGCGGCCACCGCCCGGCTGCCCAGCCTGGCCTGGGAGGCGGCCCGGCAGGCGCTGAAGGCGGGGGCGCCGGTGCTGGTCCAGGTGCCCCGGCGCGGCTATCTGCCGTCGGTCGCCTGCGCGGAGTGCCGCACGCCCGCGCGGTGCCCGCACTGCTCGGGGCCGTTGTCGCTGGCGGGGGCGCGGGACGTGCCGACCTGCCGGTGGTGCGGGCGGGCGTCGGCCGACTACGCCTGCCCGGCCTGTGGCGGCCGGCGACTGCGCGCGTCGGTGACCGGCGCCCGGCGGACCGCGGAGGAGCTGGGGCGGGCGTTCCCGGATACACCGGTGCGCACCTCGGGGCGGGACGAAATCCTCGACACCGTGCCGGGCACGGCGTCCGTGGTGGTGGCCACGCCGGGGGCGGAGCCGGTCGCCGCCGGGGGATACGGCGCGGTGCTGCTGCTCGACACGTGGGCGCTGCTCACCCGCTCCGACCTGCGGGCGGCCGAGGAGACGATGCGACGGTGGCTCAGTGCGTCGGCGCTGGCCCGGCCCGCGAAACAGGGCGGCAAGGTGGTCGTCGTGGCCGATGGGTCGCTGGCGACCGTGCAGGCGCTGATCCGGTGGGATCCGGGCTGGTTCGCGGCGCGGGAGCTGTCCGAGCGGCGCGAGCTGGGCTTCCCGCCGGCCGCCCGGATGGCCAGCCTCACCGGGCTGCCGGAGGCGGTCGCCGAGTTGCTGGCGGCCGCGAAGTTGCCGGATACGGCCGAGGTGCTCGGGCCGGTGCCGGCCGACGACGACCAGGAACGCATGCTGGTGCGCACCAGCCGGTCGCAGGCGGGGGCGCTGGCGGCGGCACTGCACGAGGCCGCGGGGGTGCGCAGCGCCAGAAGGGCAGCCCTGCCGGTGCGGATCGAGGTCGATCCGGGCACGCTGTTCTAAGCGCCGACCAGAGTGGAGGATCGAGAGATGGACGCTGTTGACGCCGCCGGGATCCTGCTCGCTCCGCCCACCGGCCGGGAGCCGGATGCGGCCTACGCGGCGCTGCACGCGCACGGGCCGATCCTGCAGGTCTCCGAGCCGCTGCACCTGATCTCCGGATATGAGGCGGTCGACCGGGCGCTGCGCGATCCGGCCCTCGAAGCGGTCGACGCGGCGCGGCTCGACCAGGCCTGGCCGGCCTGGCGGGAATACCGTGCGGTCGCGCTGTTCGCCGACTCGATGCTGCGGGCCAACCCGCCGCACCACACCCGGCAGCGACGGCTCGCGGCGGGCGTCTTCACCGCACGGCGGGTGTCGGCGCTGCGGGCGGTCATCGCCGAGCAGGTCGACGAGTTGCTGGCGGGGCTCACGGCGTACGGGACAGGGGTGGATCTTGTGGGCCACCTGGCCTATCCCTTGCCGATCCGGGTGATCACCGCGCTGCTCGGGGTTCCCGCCGCCGATCGTGGCCGCTTCCGGCGGCTCGCCGAGGCGCTGACCGCGGTGCTGGAGATGCACTGGACCGAGGAGGACCGGGTGCGGGCCGACGCGGCCGCCGACGAGCTGATCGACTATTTCGCGCACCTGGTCGAGTTGCGCCGGGCCGAGCCCGCCGACGACCTGGTCACCGCGCTCGCCGCCGCGCACGACGCGGACGGCGAGCGGCTCACCGCGAACGAGCTGCTGGCCAACCTGGCGTTGCTGCTGGTGGCCGGGTTCGAGACGACGACCAACCTGATCGGCAACGCGGTGGTGCTGCTGCTCGACCATCCGGCGTACGCGGAGAAGCTGCGCGAGGACCCGGAGCTGGCCCCGGCGTACGTCGAGGAGGTCCTTCGGATCGATGCGCCGGTGCAGATGACGAGCCGGGTCGTCGCCCGGCCGACGCAGATCGCGGGCCGGCCGGTGCCGGTCGGCAGCGAGCTGATCCTGCTGCTCGGCGCGGCCAACCGGGACCCGGCCCGGTTCGACCGGCCCGACGTGTTCGACCCGGCCCGGCAGGGTTCGCCGCCGCTGTCGTTCGGGGCCGGCGTCCACTACTGCCTCGGTGCGCCGCTCGCCCGGCTGGAAGCCCAGGTCGCGCTGCCCGCGCTGCTGCGCCGCTACCCCGATCTGGCCCTGGCCGAGCGCCCGGTGCGCCGCGCCCGGATGAACCTGCGGGGCTGGCGCGAGCTCCCGGTCACGCTGGCGCGATGAGCAATCAGCGACTCCGTAGACTGGGATGCTGCCCGCCTCAAATTGTCAGGAGTACCGCCGCGTGACCGTTCAGCCCATTCGTCTCTTCGGTGATCCGGTGCTGCGGACACCGGCCGATCCCGTCGTCGACTTCGACAAGGAGCTGCGCAATCTCGTCCGGGACCTGGTCGAGACCATGCAGGACGAGGGCGGCGCCGGCCTGGCCGCGCCCCAGCTCGGGGTCGGGCTGCGGGTCTTCACGTTCGACGTCGACGAGGTGGTGGGGCACATCGTCAACCCGGTGCTGTCGTTCCCCGACGACGAGGAGCAGGACGGCCCCGAGGGCTGCCTGTCCATCCCGGGCATCTACGTCGACACCAAGCGCCGGCAAAATGTCGTGGCCGCCGGTTTCAACGAGCACGGCGAGCCGATCCAGCTGGTCGGCACCGGTCTGATGGCCCGCTGCGTGCAGCACGAGACCGACCACCTCGAGGGTGTCCTCTTCCTCGACCGGCTCGACTCGGCCGCCCGCAAGGACGCGATGAAGCAGATCCGCGCGGCCGAGTGGTATGACGCCGGCAAGCCCCCCACGGTCAAGGAGAGCCCGCACGGCCGGGGCATCTTCGGCCTGGGGCGGTGACCGGATGCGCCTGATCTTCGCCGGCACGCCGGCCGTCACCATCCCGGCCCTCGACGCGATCGCCGGGTCGAGCCACGAGCTGCTCGCCGTCGTCACCCGCCCGGACGCTCCGGCCGGCCGCGGCCGCCGCCTGGTGCGCTCGCCCGCCGGTGCGTGGGCCGACGAGCGCGGCATCGAGGTGCTCACCCCGGCCAAGCCGCGCGAGCCGGAGTTCCAGGAGCGGCTGCGTCAGCTCGCGCCGGATTGTGCGCCGGTCGTCGCCTACGGCGCGCTGGTGCCGCCGAGCGCCCTGGAGATCCCCAAGCACGGCTGGGTCAACCTGCACTTCTCGCTGCTGCCGGCCTGGCGCGGTGCGGCCCCGGTGCAGCACGCGGTGCTGCACGGCGACGAGGTGACCGGGGCCAGCGTGTTCGAGCTGGAGGCGGGCCTCGACACCGGCCCGGTCTACGGCACCCTGACCGAGGACATCCGGCCCGCCGACACCTCCGGTGACCTGCTCGAACGGCTCGCGCACTCGGGTGCCGGGCTGCTCGTGGCGGTGCTCGACGCGATCGAGGCGGGCACCGCGGTGGCGCGCCCCCAGCCGGGCGACGGGGTCACCTTCGCGCCCAAGCTGACCGTCGACGACGCGCACATCCGCTGGTCCGACCCGTCCTTCGCGGTCGACCGGCGGGTCCGGGCGTGCACGCCGGCGCCGGGCGCGTGGACCACCTTCCGGGACGACCGGGTCAAGCTCGGCCCGGTGCACCCGATCGCCAACGCGCCGCAGCTCGCCCCCGGCGACCTGCTGGTGGAGCGCACCCAGGTGCTCGTCGGCACGGCCACCACGCCGGTCGCACTCGGTGAGGTGCGGGCCGCGGGCAAGAAGCCGATGTCGGCCACCGACTGGGCCCGCGGTTCGCGGATCCAGCCCGGGGAGAGGTTCGTGTGAACGCCGGTTCGGAACGAAACGAGGAATCGGCATGACTGAACAGCATCGAGCGGATCGGCCCCACGGGTCCGGCCGGCCACGCGGGACAGCGGGTCCGGGCTATGCCCGGGACGACCGCACGGGCCGGGCTCCGCGCGCCGGTCGCCCACCGTCGGATCCGGCCCGGCAGGCGGCGTACGAGGCGATCGCGGCCGTGCACCGCGACGACGCGTACGCGAACCTGGTGCTCTCCGACATCCTCCGGGACATGGGCCTGAGCGGCCGGGACGCGGCCTTCGCCACCGAGCTCACCTACGGCACGCTGCGCGCGCTCGGCACCCTCGACCTGATCGTGGCCGACGCGGCCGGCCGGGACGTGGCCCGCATCGACCCGCCCGCCCGGGACGCCCTGCGGCTCGGTGCCTACCAGCTGCTGCACACCCGGGTGCCGGCGCACGCGGCGGTCAACCAGACCGTCGACCTGGTGCGCTCGGTGGCGCCGGAGGCGGCCGGTTTCGCCAACGCGGTGATGCGGACGATCAGCGAGACCTCGCTGGAGGCCTGGCTGACGAAGCTGGCCCCGGCGTACGACGAGGACCCGGTCGGCAACCTCGCGGTGCTCTACAACCACCCGCAGTGGATCATCCGGGCGTTCTCCGAGGCGCTCGGCGGCGATCTGGACGACACCGCCCGGCTGCTGATCGAGGACAACCAGGCGCCCATCGTGCACCTGTGTGCGCGGCCGGGCTTCGCCGACCCGGTCGAGCTGGCCGACGAGGTCGACGGGCAGCCGGGGGCGTTTTCCCCATATGCGGTCTACCTGAACGGTGGCTCGCCGCGCGAGCTGTCGGCGATCCACGACGGCCGCGCGCACGTGCAGGACGAGGGATCACAGCTGGTCGCGGCGGCGCTGCTGGCCGCGCCGATCGAGGGTCAGGACGACCGCTGGCTCGACCTGTGCGCCGGGCCGGGCGGCAAGGCCGGCCTGCTCGGCGCGATCGCCGCGCAGCGCGGGGCCCGGGTGACCGCGGTCGAGGTGGCCGAGCACCGGGCCACCCTGGTCCAGAAGGCCACCCGGGGCATGCCGGTCAGCGTGCTGGCGATGGACGGGCGTTCGGTGGGCCGGGAGAACGAGTTGCCGGCGGGCGGGTTCGACCGGGTGCTGGTCGACGCGCCGTGCACCGGCCTAGGGTCGCTGCGGCGCCGGCCGGAGGCGCGCTGGCGGCGTCAGCCGTCCGACCTGCCGGCCCTGACCAAGCTGCAGCGGGAGCTGCTGGTGGCGGCGCTGCAGGCGGTCCGGCCGGGCGGCCTGGTGGCGTATGTGACGTGTTCGCCGCACATGGTGGAGACGCAGGTGACGGTGACCGAGGGTTCGCGGCGCAGCGGCGTCGAGGCCGACTTCGTGGACGCGCGCACCCTGCTGCCGGCCGGCATGCCGAGCCTGGGCCCCGGCCCGACGGTGCAGCTGTGGCCGCACCGGCACGGCACCGACGCGATGTTCCTGGCGGTGCTGCGCCGCACCGCCTAATCGGAGTAGTGGATCTTCAGCCTGGAGGGGCCGGCGTTGCGGTACGAGCCGGCCATCTTCTCGCCGTTGAGCCACAGGAAGCAGCGGATCGCCCGGTCGCCCATCTGCCAGGCGGTGTCGTCGGGCGGGAAGCCGAGCCAGCCGATCCGGCTCTCCAGGGAGCTGTCGTTCGGCAGGCCGGTGAACTTGGCGATCACCCGGTCGCAGCCGGTGGCGAGGGCTTTGCTGGTCAGGTCGTCGGAGCGTTTCACGCTGGTCTCGAAGAGGCCGGCGAACTCGGCGGTGTGACTGCTGGGGCAGGCCACCGGGTGCATCTCGCTGACCGACTCGCCGTGGATGGTCGGGTTGGCGCAGGCCATCCGCAGCTTGCCGGTCTTGATGGTGTCCTTCATGCTGCCGGCGCGGCGGACCAGGGCACCGTCGACCGGTGAGGTCTCGGCGACGTCGCAGCGGAACCAGCGGGCGCCGCCGGCCCACGCCGTCTTGCCCGGCAGCACCGGCTGCAGCAGCACCCAGCCGGTGCGCCAGTCGGCGCCGAGGAACGCGGTGAGCTGCTTCGAACAGGCGGCGAACGCCTTCGGCAGGCCGGCCTCCGGCGTCTTCAGCCCGGTGGCCCCGGTCAGGTCGGCGACCGCGACCGTCTCGGCCACGTGGGTGCCGGTGCACGGCACGGGCGAGTAGGAGTCGATCGTGCCGGTCTGGGTCAGCTCGCTGTGGCAGGTGCCGGCGGCCGGGCGGAACGCGGTCGCGGCCGGCATCGGCTGCCAGCCGTTGGTCAGGTCGCCGTCGACACCCTCGAAGTGCTGGGCGCAGCCGGCCGGGGCCAGGGCCAGCATCGCGGCGAGGGCGAGGACCACCCACCGTCGCATCGATCGCCTCCCGGGGCTGGATATCGGAGCGTCACTCTATCGGTTATCCACAGGCCGTCAGGACGCTGGGCGGCGGGTGTCCCGGACGCCCTAGACTTCCCCCGTGAGCCCAAAGACGATCATCGCCCCGAGCATCCTGGCAGCCGACTTCTCCCGTCTCGCCGACGAGGTGGGTGCCATCGAGGGGGCGGCCGACTGGGTGCATGTCGACGTCATGGACAACCACTTCGTGCCCAACCTGACGATCGGCCTGCCGGTGGTGCAGAGCCTGCGCAAGGCCACCACGATCCCGTTCGACGTGCATCTGATGATCACCGACCCGGAGCGGTGGGCGCCGGGCTACGCGGAGGCGGGCGCCCACAACGTGACCTTCCACGCCGAGGCGTGCGAAAACCCGGTGGCCCTGGCCAAGACGCTGCGTGCCGCCGGGGCGAAGGCGGGGCTGGCGATCGACCGGGACACGTCCGTCGAGCCCTACCTGGAGCTGCTTCCCTACATCGACACCGTCCTGATCATGACGATCAAGGCCGGTTTCGGCGGGCAGAAGTTCATGCCCGAAATGCTCGACAAGGTGCGCGACGTGCGCCGCCGGGTCAGCGCGAAGGATCTCTCGGTGCGCATCGAGGTCGACGGCGGCATCGCGGCCGACACCATTGCCCAGGCGGCCGAGGCGGGTGCCGACGCGTTCGTGGCGGGCACCGCGGTCTACGGCGCCGACGATCCGGCCGAGGCGATTCGCAAACTTCGGGCACTGGCCGAGGCGGCCCTCCCGTCGCATGATTGACCCGCTGAAGGCGTGACGGGGCAGTAGCGGCCAGCGACGAGCGGGGAGACGGGATGAGCACCGGCGTGGTGCGGCACAGCGCGGAGGACCTTGGAGCTGACGCCGAGGATCGGCCGGATCTGATCCTGGTGGTCGACGACGATCAGGACATCGCGGGTTTCGTCGAGTTCAACCTCAAGGTCCACGGCTACGAGGTGATCCGGGCCGCCGACGGCGAGAGTGCCCTCGAGCTGATGGAGACCAAGCGCCCCGACCTTGCCGTGGTCGACTGGATGATGCCGCGGATGGACGGGGTCGAGCTGACCCGCCGGTTGCGCGCCGAGCCGCTGACCTCCGCCCTCCCGGTGATCATGCTGACCGCCAAGAGCATGACCGTCGACAAGGTGGTCGGCCTGACCGCCGGCGTCGACGACTATTTGGTGAAGCCGTTCGACACGGCCGAGCTGATCGCCCGGGTCTCCTCCACGCTGCGGCGCAACAAGGAGTTCCGCGAGGTGTCCCCGCTGACCGGCCTGCCCGGCAACGCGCGGGTGCGGCGCGAGGTCGCCGACCGGATGAAGGCCGGCGGCGAATACTCGGTGGGCTACATCGACATCGACCGGTTCAAGAGCGTCAACGACGTCTACGGGTTCGACCGCGGCGACGAGTTCATCACCGCCCTGGCCCGCAGCCTGCACAAGGCGTCCGCCTCGGTCGGCAAGCCGTCGATCTTCCTCGGGCACATCGGTGGCGACGACTTCGTCTTCATCTGCGCGCCCGACCAGGTGCTGCCGCTGACCAAGTTCACGGTGACCGACTTCGAGCAGGCCGCCGACCGGCTCTACGACGCCGGCGATGCCGACCGCGGCTACATCGAGGTCCCCGACCGCCGCGGCAACAAAAATCGCGCCGCCCTGGTGACCCTGTCGATCGGGGTCGCCCAGGCGACGGCCGACGGCCGGAAGTTCACCGACCCGAGGGTGGTCATCGCCGTCGCGTCCGAGATGAAAAAGGTCGCGAAGTCCCAGCCGGGGTCATATGTCGCGATCGACCGCCGCCGCGGCGACGGTGAGGACGAGGACTGAGGGCGCCTGTTCCCCAACGGCGCCAGGGCATTTCCTCCCCAGCGGATGTGAGATGGCTCGCCAGGGTGGTGGCAAAGTCGATCCGTCGTGTAAGACTCGGAGTCAACCCACCACGCGCTGGCGGGATCGGTGAAATTCCGAACCGGCGGTGATCCGACGCGAAAGCATCGGTAAGCCCGCGACCCGGACGTCTTCGGACGGACGGTGGACCTGGTGAAAATCCGGGGCCGACGGTTGATCAGGACGGCGTCATGCCGCCCCGGTCAGACAGTCCGGATGGGAGACAGCGCGTCGGAATCGGACCTTGGGCTCATTTGGTGAGCCTTCGGCCGGGGCGCGCGAAGCGTACCCCGATTGTCCGATTCTTGGCGTTTTCTCCCGCAACCTTCAGCGCGTGACCGTGCCGCGCTGAGAGGACGAAGCGGATGGTGACCGAGGACGAGGCGATGCGCCGCGCGATCGCGCTGGCCGCTCGGGGCCTCGGCACGACCAGCCCCAACCCGGTGGTCGGTTGCCTGCTCCTCGACGCCGAGGGCGAGGTCGTCGGCGAGGGCTTCCACGCGTACGCCGGGGGCCCGCACGCCGAGATCGTCGCGCTCGCCCAGGCCGGGGAGCGTGCCCGCGGCGGCACCGCGGTGGTCACCCTCGAACCCTGCAACCACACCGGCCGCACCGGTCCCTGCAGCCACGCGCTGATCAACGCCGGGGTGCGGCGGGTGGTGATCGCGGTCGACGACCCGACCCCGGTGGCCTCCGGCGGCGCGGTCACGATGCGCGCCGCGGGCGTCCAGGTCGAGACCGGGGTCCGCCGCCGCGACGCGGAGCAGGGCAACATCGCCTGGTTGACCGCCGTCCGCCGCGGCCGGCCGTTCGTGACCTGGAAGTTCGCCGCGACCCTGGACGGGCGGTCGGCCGCGGCCGACGGCACCAGCCAGTGGATCACCTCGGCGCCGGCCCGCGCCGACGTGCACGTGCTGCGCAGCACGATGGACGCGATCATGGTGGGCGCCGGCACGGTCGTCATCGACGATCCGCAGCTCACCGTGCGCGACCTCAAGGACGGCACGCTCGCCATCAAGCAGCCGCTGCGGGTGGTGGTCGACTCCACCGGCCGGACGCCGGAGAAGGCCCGCGTGCGCGACGTCGCCGCACCCACCTGGATCGTCACCACCCGCGAGGTCGGCGCCGGGCCGGACGGTCGCGTCGACCTGCACGCCCTGCTCGCCGCCCTGTTCGGCCGGGGCATCCGCTCGGTGCTGCTGGAGGGCGGGCCGACCCTGGCCGGCTCGTTCCTCGCCGCCGGGCTGGTCGATCAGGTGATCGGCTACGTCGCGCCGAAGCTGCTGGGCGCGGGCAAGGCCGCCCTGCTCGACGCGGGCGTCACCACGATCGGCGACGCCGTCGAACTTGACCTCACCGACATCGCGCAGATCGGCCCCGACCTGCGCTTCACCGCATCGCTCCGAATTAAGGAGAGCTGATGTTCACCGGCATCATCGAGGAACTGGGCGAGGTCGTCCGTCTCACCGACGGCGGCGGCGATTCCGCGGTCATCGCCGTGCGCGGACCCGTCGTCACGACGGACGCCCGGCATGGCGACTCGATCGCGGTCAACGGCGTCTGTCTCACCGTCATCGACAACGAGGACGGCGTCTTCACCGCCGATGTGATGGGCGAGACGCTGCGCCGGTCGTCGCTCGGCGCGCTGCGCGTCGGCAGCACGGTGAACCTGGAGCGGGCGGCCGCGCTCGGCAGCCGGCTCGGCGGGCACCTGGTGCAGGGCCACGTCGACGGCGTCGGCGAGCTGCTCAGCCGCGAGCCGGCCGACCAGTGGGAGGTGCTGCGCTTCGCCCTGCCGAAGAGCGTGGCGAAGTACGTCGTGGAGAAGGGCTCGATCACTGTCGACGGGGTGTCGCTGACCGTCATGGCGGTGGACGACGAGACGTTCAGTGTCGGCCTGATCCCGACGACGCTGAAGCTGACCGTGCTGGGGTCGAAGGCCGTGGGTGACCCGGTGAACCTCGAGGTCGACGTGATCGCCAAGTACGTGGAAAAGATGCTGGGAGAGCGCCATGTTTGAAGACATTGAGCAGGCCATCGCCGACATCGCCGCGGGCCGCGCGGTGATCGTGGTCGACGACGAGGACCGCGAGAACGAGGGCGACCTGATCTTCGCGGCCGAGAAGGCGACGCCGGAGCTGGTCGCGTTCATGGTCCGCTACACCTCGGGGTACATCTGCGCGCCGATCACCGAGGAGGAGGCCGACCGCCTCGACCTGCCGCCGATGTTCCACACCAACCAGGACCGCCGGGGCACCGCGTACGCGGTGACGGTCGACGCGGCCGAGGGCGTGGCGACCGGCATCTCGGCCGCCGACCGGGCCCGTACGCTCCGCCTGCTGGCCTCGCCGGACACCCGCCCGACCGACCTCACCCGCCCCGGCCACGTCGTGCCGTTGCGGGCGAAAGCCGGCGGCGTGCTGCGTCGCCCGGGCCACACCGAGGCCGCCATCGACCTGGCCGTGATGGCGGGCCTGCGCCCGGCCGGCGTGCTGTGCGAGATGGTCAACGACGACGGCACCATGCAGCGCCGCCCCGACCTGGAGAAGTTCTCGGTCGAGCACGACCTGACCATCATCACCATCGCCGACCTGGTCGCCTACCGCCGCTCGCTGGAGCAGACGGTGGAGCGGGTGGTGGAGACCAAGCTGCCGACCGAGCACGGCGACTTCACCGCGGTCGGCTACCGCGCGAAGGTCGACGCCGGCGAGCACGTGGCGCTGGTCTTCGGCGAGATCGGGGACGGCGAGGACATCCTGGTCCGGGTGCACTCGGAGTGCCTGACCGGGGACGTCTTCGGCTCGAAGCGCTGCGATTGCGGCCCCCAGCTGGACGCGGCGCTGCAGCGGGTCGCCGAGGCCGGCCGGGGCGTGGTGCTCTACATGCGCGGGCACGAGGGCCGCGGCATCGGCCTGCTGCACAAGCTGCAGGCCTACCAGCTGCAGGACCGCGGCTTCGACACGGTCGACGCGAACCTCGAGCTGGGGCTGCCGGCCGACGCGCGCGACTACGGGACCGGCGCGCAGATCCTTTACGACCTGGGCGTGCGGTCGATGCGGCTGCTCACCAACAACCCGGCGAAGCGGGTCGGGCTGGAAGGGTACGGCCTGACCGTGACCGGCCTGGAGGCGCTCCCGGTGCGGCTGTTCCCGGAGAACGTGCGCTACCTGCGGACCAAGCGGGACCGGATGGGCCATTTGTTCGAGGCGTTGGGCTGACTGTCCTTCCAAAAAAGCTGACAATGGATGAAATAAGGGGGCAGGAACATGGCCGGCTTCGGTGATCCGCACATGCAGACCGTCGACGCGGCCGGGCTTCGGCTCGGCATCGTCGGCGCACGCTGGCACGCTGAGCTTGTCGACCACATGATCGAGCGGGCCAAGGCCGCCGCCGAGGCGTGCGGCGTGACCGACGTGATCGTCCACCGGGTCGGCGGCACCGTCGAGTTGCCGGTGGTCGCCCAGGCGATGGCCAAGCAGTGCGACGCGGTGGTCGCGCTGGGCGTGGTGATCAAGGGCGAGACCAGCCACTTCGAGTACGTGTGTGACTCGGTCACGGCCGGCCTGACCCGGATCGCCCTCGACGAGCAGACCCCGGTGGCGCACGGCGTGCTGACCGTGCACAGCCTCGGCCAGGCCCGCGACCGGGCCGGCCTGGAGGACTCGATCGAGGACAAGGGCTGGCAGAGCACGGTGGCAGCGCTGGACGCGGCCCTGGTGCTACGCGAACTGAAGGCCTGACGGGCTATCGGCGCATGACCACCAGCCGCGCCCGGTCGTCCTGAATCGCGAGCCCGAAGCCGGTCGACGCGCGCAGATCGGCGGCCGCGAACGCCCGCCCCGGCCGGAAGCTCAGGCCGGTGGCGGCGATCCGTAGCCGCACCGAGCTCGGCACCCCGGTGCAGACGATCCCGGTGCGGGCGGCGCCGACCGCGACGTGCTTGCCGGTCCGTTGGGCCAGTGACATGCCGATGCCGGCCACCGCACCCGGCGGGCAGAGTGCCACGTAGTGCAGGTCGACGCCGGCCCCCCCGGCCAGCACGGTCGCGGACTCCAGTCGCAGCCCGAACCGGGCGGCGGCGTTGGCGGGTGGGGTGCCGGCGGCGGTGACGAACAGGACCGCGGCCGCGAACATGACGGTGTACAGGCGCATGCGAGTGCCCTCCCGTGGGCCGGGCGCCCGCCTCCCCGGATGACGGTTTCACCCCCGTGCCCGCCGATGCACTGTGACACCCCGGCGGGCCCTCAGGAGGGTGACCGTCCGTGATCCGACCCCACGGGCCTAGAGCCGGCCCGCCTCGATGATGCGGGCCAGGAACTGGCGGGTGCGGGCCTCGACCGGGTCGCCGAGCACCTGCGCGGGCGGCCCCTGCTCCAGCACCCGGCCGGCGTCCAGGAACGCCACCCGGTCGGCCACCTGACGGGCGAAGCCCATCTCGTGCGTGGCCAGGACCATCGTCATGCCGTCGCTCTTCAGGTCGCGGATCATCGTGAGCACCTCGCCGACCAGCTCCGGGTCGAGCGCCGAGGTGACCTCGTCGAGCAGCAGCAGCCGCGGGCTGTTGACCAGGGCCCGGACGATGGCCACCCGCTGCTGCTGGCCGCCGCTGAGCCGGTCGGGATAGCTGCCGGCCTTGTCCGCGAGCCCGACCCGCTGCAGCCACTCCATCGCCTGCGCCTTGGCTTCCGCGCCCGGCCGCCCGTGCACCTTGATCGGCGCGAGGGTGATGTTGTCGAGCACGGTCATGTGCGGGAACAGGTTGTAGCTCTGAAAGACCAAACCGATCTTGCGGCGTACGAGGTCGGCGTCGGCCTTCGGGTCGGTGATGTCCTCGCCGTCCAGCCGGACCGTCCCGTCGTCGATCTCGGCGAGCAGGTTCACGCAGCGCAACAGCGTCGACTTGCCCGACCCGGAGGCGCCGATCAGCGCCACCACCTCGTGCTCCCCGACGTCGAGGGTGAGCCCGTCGAGCACCACGCTGCTCCCGAACGTCTTGCGCACGTCCTGGCAGGCCAGCACCGGAACGATCTCGTCAGCAGCGTCCATCACGTTCCCGCGTTCTGGCGTCGGGCGGCACGCAGCGTCGCCCAGTCGGTGATCCCGATCAGCGGAAGGGCAAGAAGAACGAAGAGCACACCCGCGATGACGTACGGGGTGAAGTTCGCATTCTGCGCCACCCCGATCTGGGCGGCCCGGATCGCGTCGATCGGCCCGGCCAGCGAGATCAGTCCGACGTCCTTCTGCAGCGCCACGGTGTCGTTGAGCAGCGGCGGCGCGACCCGCCGGACCGCCTGGGGCAGCACCACGTGCCGCATCGACTGCCGATAGGTGAGCCCGAGCGACCGGGCCGCCGCGATCTGGCTGGGGTGCACCGACTCGATGCCGGCCCGGAACACCTCGGCCAGGTACGCGCCGTAGGTGATCACGATGGCCGCGCCGCCGAGCACCGTCACGCTCGGCGTGCCCTGCAGCCGCAGGCCGGGGACGCCGAACGCGAACAGGTAGATCACGATGATCAGCGGCAGGCCGCGGAACGAGTAGGTGTAGAGGGTCGCGATCGCCCGCACCGGGAAGAAGACCGGCCCGCGCAGGGTGCGCAGCACCGCGACGAGCAGGCCCAGCGCCAGCGCCGCGAACGCACAGAACACCAGCATCCTGATGTTCAGCCAGAGCCCTTCCAGGATCTGCGGAAGGAACTCGGTGGCGTTGCCCCAGTCGAAGAACGACTCCTTGACCCGGTCCCAGCCCGGCGCGCTGGTGACCAGCACCCCGAGCAGGGTGCCGAGCACCGCCGTGGACAGGGCCGCGAGCAGCACGGAGCGGATCGCCTGCCGCTTGCGGAAGGCGATCCGTCCTAGCTGAATGTCACTCGGCCGGTGGAACTCTGTGCTCACTGGAGTTCGGGAGCTCCACCCGTGCTGGCCAGCCACTGCTTCTCCAGCACCGCGAGGGTGCCGTCCTGGCGCAGCTGGTCGACCGCGCTGCTCACGCAGCTGGTCAGCGACGAGCCCTTGTCGAGCACGAGGCCGAACTGCTCGGGCGTGCCGACCTGGGCGAGCTGGCCGACGATGATGCCGCCGTCGAGCTCGGCCGAGGTCATGTAGAACGCGGTCGGCAGGTCCACCACGATGCCGTCGACGGTCTTGTTGACCAGGGCCGCCTTGGCGTCGTCGTTGTTGTTGAACACCTGCGGGCCGGCCGACGGCTTGATCACGTCGGTGATGGCCTGGTAGCTGGTCGTCCCGACCTGGGCGCCGAGCTTGGCGGTCTTCAGGTCGGCCAGCGACTTGGCGTTCGCGATCTTCGAACCCTTGAGGGTGATCACGGTCTGCTTGACCAGGTAGTAGGGCGCCGAGAAATCGACGGCCTTCTTTCGGTCGTCGGTGATCGAGAACTCGTTGATATCGAAGTCGAACGCCTTCGGGCCGGGCGCGATCGCGTTGTTGAACGTCACAGAGACCCAGGTCACATTCTCGGCGGAGTAACCGAGACGCTGGGCGACCTGGTACGCGACGGCCGATTCGAAGCCCTTGCCGTTGCTCGGCTTGTTATCGCTGAACCACGGCTCGTAGACCGGGTTGTCGGTACCGATCGTGAGCTTGCCGGCGGTCGTCGTGGAGAGCGTCGCAGGCGTGCACGTGTTCGCAGAAGCGCTGGCAGAGGCCGCAGGGGCGGCGGTCTCGTCGGCGGGCGCGCAGGCCGCGAGGGCGGCGATCAGGGCTGCGGCGCCGCCGGTGATGATGATGGTGTTTCGGCTGACCATGACGGCGAGCCTAGGCCACGTCTCACCTGCTGGGGCCGTTCGTATTGATCCCGTGATGAGTTGTCACAATGGCGGCCGTGAAGACGTTCGAAGAGCTGTTCGCCGAGCTTCGGGAGAAGGCGGAGACGCGCCCCGAGGGCTCGTCCACCGTTGTCGCCCTGGAGCGAGGGGTCCACTTCATCGGGAAGAAGGTCGTCGAAGAGGCGGCCGAGTCCTGGATGGCCGCCGAGCACGAGGGCCCCGAGCGGGCCGCCGAGGAGATCTCGCAGCTGCTCTACCAGGCTCAGGTCCTGATGATCGCGACTGGTCTCGACCTCGAGGACGTGTATCGACATCTCTGACGTGCCCTCCCTACCCGATTTTCGACAAGTCGAAGGAGCACGTCCGATGCTGCGCATCGCCATCCCCAACAAGGGCACCCTGTCCCAGCCCGCCTCGCAGATGCTGCGGGACGCCGGCTACCGCCAGCGCACCGACCCGAAAGACCTGATCTGCCGGGACGAGCCCAACAACGTCGAGTTCTTCTACCTGCGGCCGCGGGACATCGCGACCTACGTCGGCACCGGCGACCTCGACCTCGGCATCACCGGCCGGGACCTGCTGGTCGACTCCGGGGTCGCCGCCGAGGAGGTGCTCGACCTGGCGTTCGGCGGGGCCACGTTCCGCTGGGCGGCCCCGCCCGGCACGATCACCTCGGCCGCCGAGGTGGGCGGCCGGCGGATCGCCACCGCGTACCCCGGGGTGGTCGAGCGCTACCTGGCCGAGCACGACCTGAAGGCCGACGTCGTCCGGCTGGACGGCGCGGTGGAAAACGCGGTCCGCCTCGGCGTCGCCGACCTGATCGCCGACGTGGTCGAGACCGGTGCGACGCTGCGCCAGGCCGGCCTGGTCACGCTGGGCGACCCGCTGCTGAAGTCGTCGGCGATCATCATCGGCCGGCCCGGCCACGCGCCGGCCGGGGTGTCCCAGCTGGTTCGCCGCCTGCAGGGCGTCCTGGTCGCGCGCAGCTACGTGATGCTCGCCTACGACGTGCCGGCCAACCTGCTGGAGAACGCGACCGCGCTCACCCCGGGCATCGAGTCGCCGACGGTGTCCCCGCTGCACCGTGAGGGCTGGGTCGCGGTCCAGGCCATGGTCCAGCGGGCCGACGTGCACCACGTCATGGACGAGCTCTACGAGCTGGGCGCCCGCGCCATCCTGGTCACCGACATCGCCAACTGCCGGCTATGACCGTCAGCGGTAGTCTGAGCAGCGTGGAGACCGTTACATATCGGCCGCAGAAGATCCGCTGGGTGGCCGGCGCGCTGGCGGCCGGGGTGGTGGTGCTCTTCACCGGCATCAGCTTCGGGCTGAGCGGGTCGAAGGGGTTCGACAACTCGGGCCAGTTCGAGAAGGGCGACCAGACCGCGATGATCGGCCTGGGCATCCTGATCGGGCTGGGCATCCTGGCGTTCTGCCGGCCCCGGGTGATCGCCGACGCCGAGCACATCCAGATCCGCAACGTCGTGGGCGGCTACGACCTGCCCTGGTCGGTGGTGCGGGCGGTGCGTTTCGACCGGAACTCGCCGTGGGCGCAGCTGGAGCTGCACGACGACGAGCAGGTCTCGGTGCACGCCCTGCAGGCCACCGACAAGGACTACGCGGTCGAGGGAGTTCGCGCACTTCGGGCCCTCCATCAGGCCGCCGTGAAGGCCTGATAGACTTGCCGCTGTCGACCACGTCTGCGCGTAAGTGCAGGCGCGAAAGAGGAGCCCGCTGGTTCCCACCCGACGTCAACTAGACGTCCGGGTCCGGTCACCCGGCACCGATGTTCCGCAGGGAATATTCGGGTTCCGGGGTGCGTCCTCATGGACGCCGATGACCGGTCGAGCGGGCCCTGGCATGCGCTGAAGTCTGGCGCAGGCGGGGCCTTCTGCTTTCCCGGCGTCCCGTTCCAGGGGGCGCGTTAGGGGCCGACCGACATTGGCAACGTTTCCGCGGTGGGGACCGCGGAGGCGTCGAGAAAGTAACCGTTCTGAGGAGGCCCCATCAGCGTCGAACCACGCGTTAACGAACAGATCCGGGCTCGTGAGGTCCGTTTGGTCGGCCCCGAGGGTGAGCAGGTGGGCATCGTCCCGCTTGAGCGCGCCCTGCAGCTGGCTGCGGACGTAGACCTGGACCTGGTCGAGGTTGCTCCGATGGCGCGGCCGCCGGTGTGCAAGCTCATGGACTTCGGCAAGTTCAAGTACGAGAGCGCACTGAAGGCACGCGAAGCGCGGCGCAACCAGCAGCAGACCGTCATCAAGGAAATGAAGCTCCGTCCGAAGATCGACCCGCACGACTACGAGACCAAAAAGGGTCACGTGGTGCGGTTCCTCAAGGCGGGCGACAAGGTCAAGGTGACGATCATGTTCCGCGGCCGCGAGCAGAGCCGCCCCGAGCTGGGTTTCCGGCTTCTTCGCCGGCTCAGCGAGGAGATTTCGGAGCTGGGCTTCGTCGAGGCCAGCCCGAAGCAGGACGGCCGAAACATGATCATGGTGTTGGCCCCGCACCGGGCCACGAAGGCAGCTGCTGCTGCGACGGTCGCGGCCAACGCGCGCCCGCCGCGGGAGCCGCGTGAGGGCGATGGCGTAGAGACGCCGGCGGCTGAGGCCGTCGACACCGCCGAGACCACCGCAGAGTAATCAGCTTTTCCGTACGGCCCCCGGCCGTACGGAAAGATCAGAAAGAGGCTTCAAGTGCCGAAGTTCAAGCCCCACACCGGTACCGGCAAGAGGGTGAAGGTCACCGGCAAGGGCAAGCTCGTCACCGAGCAGGCCGGTAAGCGCCACCTGCTGGAGGGCAAGTCCTCCAAGGTCACACGACGGATGACCGGCACGGTCACCGTGGCCAAGGCCGACACCAAGCGAGTCAAGAAGCTGCTGGGCCGCTGACGCGCGCGCCACACACGTTCCCCTGTTAGGAGTACCGAAATGGCACGCGTCAAGCGGGCAGTCAACGCCCAGAAGAAGCGCCGCACCCTGCTCGAGTCTGCGAGCGGATACCGCGGCCAGCGCTCGCGCCTGTACCGCAAGGCCAAAGAGCAGGTGCTGCACTCGATGCAGTACGCGTACCGCGACCGCCGTGACCGCAAGGGCGACTTCCGCCAGCTGTGGATCACGCGCATCAACGCGGGCGCTCGGGCCAACGGCCTGACCTACAACCGCCTCATCCAGGGCCTCCGGCTTGCCGAGGTCGAGGTGGACCGCAAGATCCTGGCCGACCTGGCCGTGAACGACCCGGCCGCCTTCGCGGCGATCGTCGAGATCGCGCGCGCTGCTGTCGCGGCCGAGGGCACCGGCGGCGCTGCCGCGCAGGCTGCCTGATTTTCGCAGTTCTCGTAGTACCGCTGGACGCCCTCCGATCACGTCGGGGGGCGTCTTGCCGTCCGCACGCAAAAGCAGGCAGGGCGACCTGCTTTGCGCGCGAAGGGCCCGGAACGATCGGCGTTGCTCTTGATGACTTTCACGACGCGTACCCCCCGAATTGTTGCGGCCCGGCGCCTGCAGCGCCGTAGGGATCGCGATCAGACCGGGCGATTTCTGGCCGAAGGGCCGCAGGCGGTGCGCGAAGCGCTCGCCGCGGGGGTGGTGGTCGAGCTGTTCGGCACCGACGCCGCGCTGAACCGGCACGGTGACCTCGCGCTGCTCGCGCCGTCGGCCTCGGCGGTCGACGAGGACGCGATCGAGGCGCTCACCGAGACGGTGCAGCCGCAGGGGATCGTCGCGGTGTGCGAGCAGATGGACGTCACGCTCAGTGCGGCGCTCGCCAAGCGGCCACGGCTGGTGGCGGTGGTGGCCGAGATCCGGGATCCGGGGAACGCCGGCACCGTGCTGCGCACGGCCGACGCCGCCGGCGCCGACGCGGTGATCTTCGCGGGCGACGCGGTCGACCCCTACAACGGCAAATGTGTCCGGGCGTCGGCCGGCTCGCTGTTCCACGTCGATGTGGTGCGCACCGGGCTCGACCTCGTCGACGAACTGCGCGACTACGGCCTGCAGACGCTCGCGACCAGCGGGTACGGCGCGGATGATCTCGATTCGCTGCTGGACGAGGGGGCGCTCGCCGCGCCGACCGCGTGGATCTTCGGGTCGGAGGCGCACGGCCTGCCGAAGGATCTGCTGGAGGCGGCCGACCGGCAGGTCCGGGTGCCGATCTACGGCGGTGCGGAGAGCCTGAACCTGGCGGCCGCGGCCGCCGTCTGCCTGTACGCGTCGGCCCGGGCGCACCGCTGATGCGCGCCCTGGTCTACGACGCCGTCGGTGCCCCGGTCGTGCTGCGCCAGATCCCCGAGCCGGCGCTGCCGGCCGACGGCGCGATCGTCGAGGTCCGAGCGACCGGCGTGTGCCGGTCCGACTGGCACGCGTGGCGCGGGCACGACCCGGTGCCGCTGCCGAACGTTCCCGGCCACGAGTTCGCCGGGGTGATCGCCGCACTCGGCAGTGACGTCACCGGCTTCGCGGTGGGTGACCGGGTCACCGTGCCGTTCGTCAACGGGTGCGGGCTCTGTGACTACTGCCGGTCCGGCAACGCGCAGGTGTGCCCGGCCCAGACGCAGCCCGGATTCACCCATCCGGGGTCGTTCGCCGAGCGGGTCGCGGTGCGGGCGGCGGAGACCAACCTGGTCCGGCTGCCCGACGAGATCGACTTCGTCGGGGCGGCCGCGCTCGGCTGCCGTTTCGCGACCGCGTTCCGGGCCCTGCGCGGGCCGCTCCGGCCGGGCGCGACCGTCGCGGTCTACGGCTGCGGCGGCGTCGGCCTGTCCGCGGTGATGATCGCCGTTGCTCTGGGTGCGCGAGTGCTCGCGGTGGATCCGTCGCCGGCTGCCCGCGCCGCCGCGGTCGACCTCGGTGCGGTGGCCAAGACCGAGGTCCTCGGCGAGGCGGACGTGGCGATCGACGCGTACGGCTCGGCCGACACCGCGATGGCCTCGGTGCGCAGCCTGCGCCGCGGTGGCCGGCACGTGCAGGTCGGGCTGATGCTCGGCGGCGACGCGCGGGCGCCGCTGCCGTGGGACCTGGTCGTCGCGCACGAGCTGGAGATCCTCGGCTCGCACGGGATGGCCGCGGTCGACTACCCGGCCATGCTCGACCTGGTGGTGTCCGGCAAGCTCAACCCGCGGCGCCTGGTCGGCTCGACCATCCCGCTGGCCGAGGCCGGAACCGCCCT
The DNA here is from genome assembly GCF_016862175.1 of Paractinoplanes durhamensis. Taxonomy (GTDB): domain Bacteria; phylum Actinomycetota; class Actinomycetes; order Mycobacteriales; family Micromonosporaceae; genus Actinoplanes; species Actinoplanes durhamensis. Next base: position 39,016 of record NZ_BOML01000080.1, read on the forward strand.
GATGGCGATGGACTCGGCGGTGGCGCACGCGGGCGGGATCGTCGTGGCGGTATGCTGACGCACGTGTCAGGTCCGATGAAGCTGTTTATCCGGCCCGCTGGTCGCGGGCGCCGGGTCTGACTCTCCGCGCGTTCACTCCCTGACCGGCGGGCTGCGGCTCAGCCGCTGCTCCGTAGACTGCCCGATGGCATTTCCGGTGTGAGGGAGATTATGTCGTACCGCAATGATCCATACGACCCGAAGCAGGCTGCCCTGTTGTCGCCTGACTCGCTCGGCGAAGCTGTTTCAGCCGCTCAGCAGGCGTTCGGTGCCGCGTCCGATCTGGATGCGCTCGGCGCGCTGAAGCCGGCCCATCTCGGGGACCGCTCGCCGATTTCGCTCGCCCGCCGGGAGATCGGCTCGCTGCCGCCGGCCGCGAAGTCCGACGCCGGCAAGCGGGTCAACGAGGCCCGCCAGGCCGTCCAGGGTGCGTTCGACGCCCGCTTCGCCGAGCTGGAGCTCGAACGGGCCGACCGCGTGCTGGTCGAGGAGCGGGTCGACGTCACCCTGCCGTGGGACCGCCGCCCGCGCGGTGCCCGGCACCCGCTGACCACCCTGCAGGAGCACATGGGCGACCTGTTCGCCGGCATGGGCTACGACGTGGTGGAGGGTCCCGAGCTGGAGCTCGAGTGGGCCAACTTCGACGCGCTCAACATCGGCCCGGACAACCCGGTCCGCGGCTCGATGGACACGTTCTACGTGGACCTGCCCGGCCTGGTGATGCGCACCCACACGTCGCCCGGCCAGGTGCGCACCATGCTCACCCGGCAGCCGCCGATCTACGTGGTCTGCCCGGGCCGGGTCTACCGCTCCGACGAGCTGGACGCCACCCACAGCCCGGTCTTCCACCAGATCGAAGGCCTGGTCGTCGACGAGGGCATCACCATGGCCCACCTGCGCGGCACCCTCGACCACTTCGCCAAGGCGATGTTCGGGCCGGACGCGCGCACCCGCTGGCGGCCGCACTACTTCCCGTTCACCGAGCCGTCCGCCGAGTTCGACGTGTGGTTCGCCCAGCACCGGGACGGGCCGCGCTGGGTCGAGTGGGGTGGCTGCGGCATGGTCAACCCGCGGGTGCTGGTGGCCTGCGGCATCGACCCGGATCGGTATTCCGGCTTCGCGTTCGGGATGGGCGTGGACCGCACCCTGATGTTCCGCAACGGCGTCGGCGACATGCGCGACCTCGTCGAGGGCGACACCCGCTTCACCGTCAACTTCGGCATGGAGGTCTGAGGCGATGAAGACGTCGCTGTCCTGGCTGCGGGACTATGTCGAGCTGCCCTCCGCCCTCTCGGTGGACGAGCTCGACGACGCGCTGACCAACCTCGGCATGGAGGTCGAGTCGATCGTCGACCAGGGCGCCACCGTGCAGGGTGAGCTGGTCGTCGGCAAGGTGCTGACCATCGAGGAGCTGACCGGCTTCAAGAAGCCGATCCGGTTCTGCACGGTGGACGTCGGCAAGGGTGCGCCGCAGGAGATCGTCTGCGGTGCCCGGAACTTCGCCGTCGACGACCTCGTCGTGGTCATTCTCCCCGGCGGCGAACTGCCGGGTGGATTCAAGATCGGGGCCCGCAAGACGTACGGCCGCAACTCCAACGGCATGATCTGTTCGGCCGCCGAGCTCGGTCTGTCCGGCGACCACTCGGGCATCATCGTGCTGCCGGCCGGGTCGGCGACGCCCGGGGTGGACGCACGGCCGGCGGTCGGGCTCGACGACGTCGTGGTCGATGTGGAGATCACCCCCGACCGCGGCTACGAGATGAGCCTGCGCGGCCTGGCACGCGAGTTGTCGTACGCCTTCGACGCCGCGTACACAGATCCGGCTGAAATTGACGCACCCAGCGGGACCACCGATGTTCCGTTCGTGGTGTCCGTCGAGGACACCGTCGGCTGTGACCGCTTCACCGCCCGGGTGGTGCGGGGCATCGACCCGTCCGCGCCGTCACCCGACTGGATGCAGCGGCGCCTCGTCGCGGCCGGCATCCGCACCATCTCGCTGCCGGTCGACATCACCAACTACCTGATGCTCGAACTCGGCCAGCCGATGCACGTGTTCGACCTCAACCGGATCGCCGGCTCGCTGGTGGTCCGGCGCAGCCGGCCGGGGGAGAAGCTCACCACCCTGGACGGCGTGGCCCGCGTGCTCGACGCCGAGGACATGGTGATCTGCGACGACACCGGCCCGATCTCGCTCGCCGCGGTGATGGGCGGCGAGACCAGCGAATGGCAGGCCGACACCGTCGACGTGCTGCTCGAGGCCGCGCACTGGGACCCGGTCATGGTGGGTCGCACCGCCCGCCGGCACAAGCTGTTCAGCGAGGCCGCGAAGCGCTGGGAGCGGGGCGTCGACCCGAGCCTGACCCTGGCCGCCCTCGAGCGCGCCGTGCAGATCCTCACCACGCACGCCGGCGGCACCGTCGACGAGCGGGTCCTCGACATCGACCACCGGGTCCATCCCGGCCCGATCCTGCTCGACCCGGCCCTGCCCGGGCAGCGGATCGGCATCCCCTACCCGGCCTCCGCGGTGGTCGAGTCGCTCACCCGGATCGGCTGCACGGTCACCGGCACCGAGCCGCTCGAGGTCACCCCGCCGGCCTGGCGCCCGGATCTCGTCGCCCCGATCGACCTGGTCGAGGAGGTCGCCCGGCTCGGCGGCTACAACAACATCCCCAGCGTGCTGCCGCCGGCCCGGGGCGGGTCCGGCATCACCGCCGCGCAGCGCCGGCGCCGTTCGGTCGGCCGGGCGCTGGCCGAGAACGGTTACATCGAGGTCTGGACCTACCCGTTCGTCGCGCCCGGGCTCGCCGACGCGCTCGGCTATCCCGAGGACGACCAGCGGCGCAGCGCGGTCCGGCTGACCAACCCGCTGTCCGAAGAAGAGCCTTTGCTGCGTACGTCGTTGCTGGCGCCGCTGCTCGGCACCCTCAAGCGGAACCTGAGCCGGGGCCGGCGCGACCTGGCGCTCTACGAGATCGGCACGGTGTTCCTGCCGGGCCGCTCCGACACCCCGCCCCCGGCGATGGGCGTCGACCGGCGCCCCAACGACGCCGACTGGGCGACCGCGAACCTGTTCGTGCCGGCCCAGCCGTGGCACCTCGCGGTCGTGCTGACCGGCGACATCGCCCCGTCCGGCTGGTGGGGCCCCGGCCGCGCCGCGATCTGGGCGGACGCTCTCGAAGCCGCCAGGATCACGCTGTCGGCCGCCGGCATCGCGGACTCCCGGGTCACCGTCGCCGCGGCGTCGCACGCGCCCTGGCACCCCGGCCGGTGCGCGTCGATCGCGGTGGACGGCCAGATCCTGGGCTACGCCGGCGAGCTGCACCCGGCCGTGGTCAGCGCCCTGGACCTGCCCAAGCGCACCTGCGCGATGGAGCTGGACCTGACCGCGATTCCCGCTGCTCCGGTCGTGCAGGGCATCCGGATCACGTCGTTCCCGCCGGCCCTGATCGACGTGGCGCTGGAGCTGGACCGTTCGGTCCCGGCCGCCGAGGTCGAGGCGGCGCTGGCCGAGGGCGCGGGCGAGCTGCTGGAGTCGGTGGCGCTGTTCGACGTGTACGAGTCGGACCAGCTCGGCGAGGGCAAGCGCTCCCTCGCCTACAAGCTGACCTTCCGCGCGCCCGACCGCACCCTCACCTCGGAGGAGGCCCTGGCGGCCCGGGACGCCGCGGTCGCCGCGGCGGCCGCCCGCTTCGGGGCGACCCTGCGCGGAGCCTGACCGGTCTGGTCACCACCGGCCCGCAGGTTCGTTACTGCGAGTCGGTGGTGACCGACCGGTAGTAGGAGATCTTCCCGCGGATGTGCTCCCGCTGCCGAAGCAGCGAGTCGATCCGCTCCTCGACGTCCCGGTCGTGCTCCTCGAGCAGCGCGATCCGGTCCGGAATCGACTCCTCATCCCGGCTGAGCTCGGCAAACTCGAGCATCCGGGCGATCGGCATGCCGGTGTCCCGAAGACAGCGCAACATCTCCAGCCAGCCCACGTCATCATCGCGATATTGCCGCCGCCCACCCGACGTGCGAGGCACATCTTCGAGCAGCCCGATCTTCTCGTAGTAGCGAAGCGTGTCGAGACTGAACCCGGTCTTCTCGACAACCTGTCCGGGGGTATAGGTGGGCATGCCGGTCAGGCTACGTCGAGTCCCTCGGCAGCGCCGCCCGCACCAGCGGCCAGATGCCAACAAAAGTAGCGGCCAGATGACCACGGATCATGCGGCCAGATGACCACGGATCATGCGGCCGGATCGCCACTGAGGTGGCATGTCGCTCGCCGCGCGTGCATTCGGGCAGGATCAGGGCATGACTTCACTGGTCCTCTCGCCGGAGCGGCGTGCGCAGTTGGCCGGGTTGCTCGGCGACGAGCGGCGCCTCGACGCGGAGTATCCGAGAGTGGCCGAATACCTGGACGCCGCCGCCGCGCTGCCCGGCACCGGAGATACCGAGGCCGATCGATTGTTCGATCTGTGGTTGTTGCACTACATGACCGACGGCAGCGCGGAAAGCGGCAACCCTTACTGGGAGATCGTTGCGCCGTCGACCGCGAAGACGCCGTCGCTGACGACCGCCTTGGCCTCTCGGGGTCCGATGCAAACCCGGACCTGTCAGGAACGACATGGTGTGGCCGGCGGCTACGCCCACCACCAGCACACCTGACGGCAGGCGGCAGGCGGCCAGGGGCTCGCCGGCGGTGTCGGTGCGCGCGTTGGTTTCGTCGCTTCGGGGCGCTGCGTTCGCGTACACAAGCGGTCTTCTGGCCCTTCGCCGAAGGCGAGCTGAGCCACGCAGAAGCCGGCGCCGGCGGTGTCGAACCTGGGCACCGGGACCTCGACGACCTCGGCGTGCGGCAGGGGCGCGGCGAACCGTCGGCGCACCTCGGCGAAAGGCGAGATCGCCGACGCCGTAGTCGGCCACGATCGTGATCAACATATCTTCAGGCTAACGGTGATCTCGTGACATTCTGGATCGTATGCGGGACGAACCACTGCGCAAGCTCGGCTTTCTGACCATCGGGCTGTTCGATGGGGACAATCCCCGGGCCGGTCACGAATCGACTCTGGAGATCATCAAGCTGGGGGAGGACCTCGGCTTCGACAGTGCCTGGGTGCGCCACCGCCACCTGCAGTACGGCATCTCCTCGCCGGTCGCGGTGCTGGCCGCCGCCTCCCAGCGCACCTCCCGCATCGATCTGGGCACCGCCGTCATCCCGCTGGGCTGGGAAAATCCGCTGCGCCTCGCCGAGGATCTGGCCACCGTCGACATCCTGTCGGGCGGGCGGCTCAATCCGGGTGTCAGTGTGGGCCCGCCGATGCAGTACGAGAAGGTCAAGCCGGCCCTCTATCCGGACACGGCTGACCACGAGGATTTCAGCTACGCCCGGGTCGAGCGACTGCTGTCCTTCGTCCGCGGGGAGCCCGCCACCGATTTCGCCGGCACCGAGGGTTTCGAGGTCTTCTCCCACCGGGTCGAGCCGCACGCGGCCGGGCTGGGCAGCCGGTTGTGGTACGGCGGGGCCAGCCTCCGTTCGGCGCAGTGGGCCGGCGAGCACCGGATGAACTTCCTGACCAGCAGCGTCGTCAAGGCCGAGGAGGCCGAGGACTTCGCCGAGATCCAGCTGTCGCACATCCGCGCGTTCCGGGCCCACCACCCCGACGGGGAGCGGGCCCGGGTCTCGCAGGGCCTGGTGGTCATTCCCACCGATTCGGCGACCGCCGATCAAAAGGCCCGATATCTTGCGTACGCCGAGAAGCGCACCCCCCGTACCGCCGCCCCACAGGGACCGGCGCGGATGCTCTTCTCGATCGACTACGTGGGCAGCTCCGAGCAGATCGCCGAGCGGCTGCGCGCGCATGCCGGGTTCCGTGCGGTCGACGAGGTCGCGTTCGCGCTGCCGTTCAGCTTCGAGCACGACGACTACGTGCAGATCCTCACCGACAGCGCCACCAAGCTGGGCCCGGCGCTCGGCTGGAAACCGCCGGCCTAGAGGGCCGGCACCGTGAGGGTCTGCCCCTCCTGCATCTGGGTGATCGGGACCAGGGCGGCCGGCTTTCCGGCCATCAGCACCAGGGTGGTGGCGCCCTGCAGGTCCACGCCCTTCAGCTTGCTGACGTCGCTCGCGGACACCGTCACCGTGCCGTTCTTGCGGTGGGCGTGCACGTCGCCGAGCGGTCCGTTGAGGACCAGGCACATCTTCTTGCCGTCGTGCTCGACGTAGTAGCTGTCCGCGTCGCACATGCCGAGCGCCCGGCCCAGCAGGCCCGGCCGCTGGTCGACCTCGGTGGTGACCTGCTCGTCCAGCCCATAGACGGCCACCTCGTGGTCGCCCGGGAGCAGCAACGGATCCCGTACCACCGCAAGAGCTCCGGCCGCGCTCAGCGCGAGCACCACGACCGCCCCGACCACCCACGGCCATCCACGTTTTTTCGCCATGGCAGGAACCCTATGGACGCTGCGGGGCCGCCGCCTGAGTCAGGCTACTCAGCCGAGGTATAGGTAGCCCTACCCCGGGACGGACGCCAGCCGCAGCGACATCCATCGCTCGCCCGCATAGCGTTTTTGCCATGACGACAACCATCATGACCAGGGAAGACGCGGCGGTGACGCTGCGCGGGATCAGCCGGTCCTACGGCCGTGGCAACGCCGCGGTCCGGGCCGTCGACAACGTGACTCTCGCGTTCCCCCGGGGCGCCTGGACGGCCGTGATGGGCCCGTCCGGCTCCGGCAAATCGACGCTGCTGCACTGCGCGGCCGGCCTCGAACGCGTCGACGAGGGCCAGGTCCTCCTCGGCGACACCGACCTCACCGCCGCGCGCGACCGCACCCTGACCGAGCTACGGCGTACCCGGATCGGCTTTGTCTTCCAGAGCTTCAACCTGATCGGCTCGATGACCGCCGCGCAGAACGTCGCACTCCCGCTGCGCCTGGCCGGCCAGCGCCCGTCGGCCGCCGTCGTGCGGGACACCCTCGCCTCGGTCGGGCTCGCCGACCGTGCCCGGCACCGGCCGCGCGAACTGTCCGGCGGCCAGCAGCAGCGCGTCGCGCTGGCCCGCGCCATGGTGACCCGGCCCGACGTGCTCTTCGCCGACGAACCGACCGGCGCGCTCGACTCGACGTCGGCCGCCGTGGTCCTCGACATGATGCGGCAGATGGCGTCGAACGGGCAGAGCATCGTGATGGTCACCCACGATCCGCTCGCCGCCGCCCGCGCCGACGCGGTGATCTTCCTGCGCGACGGGCGGGTGGTCGACCGGCTGGCCGGCGCGAGTGCCGGCCAGGTCGCCGCCCGTCTTACCGCGCTGGAGGTCGGGCCATGATCGCGCTGTTCGCCGGCTCGCTGCTCTCGGTCACGCTCGGCGTGGCGCTGGTCCAGTCCTCGCTGCTGTTGCTGATCACGGCGGCCACCCTCGACCCGCCGCCCGGCCTCGGCGCGGCGGCGCGGATGGAGTTCGCCGACAACGTCACCGCCGCCGTCAGCATGCTCGGGATCATCCTCGGCATGGCGGTGTTCCTGGCCGGCTTCATCATCAGCTCCACGTTCGCGTTCACCGTCGCCCAGCGGCGCCGCGACTTCGCCCTGCTGCGCCTCGTCGGCGCCGGCCGCGGTCAGGTGCAGCGGCGCCTGCTGCGCGAGGCGCTGCTGCTCGGCGCGCTGGGCGCGGCCGCCGGCGTGCCGGTCGGCCTGCTCGTGATGGCGGCGCAGGCGGCGCTCATGCGCCACCTGGGGTTCGTGCCGGCGGGCTTCGAGGGCCGGTGGCGGATGTGGATTCTCGGAGTTTCCTTCGGTACGGGCATCGTCCTTGCCGTCGCCGGAGCCATGGTCGCGGCCCGGCGCGCGGCGCGGGTGCAGCCCCTGGAAGCGTTGCGGGACACCGGGGCGGCGGCCCGGGTGATGACCGCGACCCGGTGGATCGCCGGGCTGATCTTCACGGGCGGCGCGCTGGCGTTGATCATCGTGGCGCCGGTCGGCGGACCGGGTGGCGGGGCGGCGATGGCCATGAACGTTCCGCTGCCGGCGGCGGTCGCGGCGGCCGCGCTCAGCCCGCTGTTCGTGCCGCTGCTCGGCCGCTTGCTGCCCACCGGCAGCGGCGTGATCGGGGTGCTGGCCCGGGCCAACCTGTGGGACGCCCGGCGGCGCAGCGCGTCGGTGGCGGCCCCGCTGATCGTGCTGGTCGCGCTGGTCGTGGGCACGGCGGCGGCCGGTGCGTCGTTCACCGACTCCGGGATCGACGAGCTGAAGCGGCAGACCCGGGCCGACCTGGTGGTCACCGCGACCGGACCGGTCGGCGCGGCGGTCGCCGCGGTGCCCGGGGTGGCGTCCGCCTCCACCGAGCTGTCGGTGCCCGCCACCATCGTCGCCGGCGAGGACTCGGAGGCGGTGTCGGCGCTGGTCATCGACCCGGCCGCGTATGCCCGGGCGCATTCCGTGGACGGCGGCCTGACCGCGCTGCAGGGCCGGGCGGTGGCCGCGGGCCCCGGCGGCGACGTGCCGTCGAGCGGAACGGTCAACGTCACCCTGCCGGATCTCGACCTCGGCGCGGTGCCGGTGGTGGCGGCGGTGCCGAGCACCATCAGCGGCGGCGCCAACCTGCTGCTGCCGCCCGGCCTGGTGCCGGCCGGGTTGCTGGCGGACGCACCGGCCCAGTCGTTCGTCACCCTCGCGCCGGGCGCTTCCGCCGACCAGGTGCGGGCGGCGCTCGGCCGGATCGGCACGGTCGCCGACGCCGGCACGTGGCTGCGCGACGACGCGGCCAGCCGATCCGACGTCAACAACAAGATCATGGTGGCGGTGATGGGCCTGGGTGGGCTCTACGCGCTGATCGGCGTGGTCAACTCGATCGTGATCGGGGCGGCGGCCCGGCGGCGGGAGTTCGCGGCGGCCCGGGTCGGCGGCCTCACCCGCGGCCAGGTGCTGCGGGCGGCCCTGGTCGAGTCGTCCGCGGTCACCGTGGCCGGCGTCCTGCTCGGCGGGGTGGCCGCGGCCGGGGCGCTGATCGCGGCGGCCCGCACCACGTCCGCGGTCACCGGCAGCACGACCGTGTCGCTGCCGTGGACGCTGATCGGCGCGGTGTGCGCGGTCGCCCTGATCGTGACCGGCACGACCAGCCTGATCACCTCATGGTCGGCGACCAGGCCGGCCCCGATCACCCAGCTGGCCGCCCGCGAGTAACGGCCGGCGCACGCCGCACGGCCGAGCGCGGCTCAGCGGCCCGGGAGCAGCACCACGTCGGCGATCACCGAGCCGTCGTCGGTGAGGCGAGCCCGGGCCGGGCTGTCGTAGACCACCAGGACCCGGTCGGTGCCCAGCATGCTCAGGCCTTCGGCGTGGTCGTCGCCCTCGCCGAAGGTCAGATCCAGCTCGCGGGTGATCAGGTCGTCGCGGACGATCTGCGGGGTGTCGAGCCGGGCCGCGCCGTGCCAGCGGTAGATCCGCACCGGCCCGTCCAGGTCCATCGTCGGGCCGGCCAGGATCAGCAGGTCGTCGCCGTCCGGGCAGAGATCGCGCACGCCCAGCCCGTCCAGGTCGAGGACGTGCTTGCGGTAGGGCAGGTCGTCGTCGAAGTCGCGCAGCCGCAGCCGGTCCGGGTCGCTGTCGTCCACGTACGGCCGGAGCTCCAGCACGAACGCCCACCCGCGCAGCACCGGCCCCCGCAACCCCAGGTAGACCCGGTCGCCGCGGACCGCGATCCCCTCGATGTCGAGCCCGTTGTCCTTGCCCGGGATCGGCAGGAACGGCCCGAGGTGCTCGTCGTCGCGCAGCAGCGACCGCAGGTTGTCCCGGCGGCTCAGCGCCGCCGCCCGATGCGGCTTCCCGTCGATCACCGTCTCGCGCACCGGCGTGGGCAGCCCGTCGACGTCGGCGATCGGCACCCGCACCAGGATCTGCCGGTTGTCCTGCCCCTCGATCCGGGCGAGCCGCTTCAGGGCCTTGTCGCCCTCGTGCCGCTCCTTGATCTGCTTGCGGCGCAGACTGTGCGACCCGACCGCCCACAGGAACGGCCCGCTGCGGGCCAGCCCTTCGACGTCGGCCTCCTCGTCGGCGTCCTCGCCGGGCAGGTCGACGAGGTCACCGAGCCGGAACGACGTCTCCTGACCGAACTCGGCCGCCTTCGCCGGGTCGTCGGCGAGCAGCCGCTCCACGGTCGCGGTCTCATCACCCGCGATCCAGAGCACGGGCCCGTCGAGCCGGACCGCGGAGAGGTTGGTGTGCGTGGCCGCGTCCCGAGATGTCTCCCCGAACCGCAGCCGAACCGTGTAGTCGACCGTCATGGCGCCATCGTGTCACCGCCACGCACACCTGGCAGCAGGTTTGTCAGCTGGACGGCTGAGGGGCGGCCACCGGGCTGCGGTTGCCGTCGCGGTCCACCGCCCGTACGCCGAAGAAGACGTTGTCCTTGGAGAGGTCGACCGTGGCCGTGGTGACCGAGCCGACGTCCAGGGTGTGGGTCCAGTCGGGGGCGGTCGTCTCGCGCCAGAGCAACTCGTAGCCGGTCAGGTCGGGTTCGGGGTTCGGCTGCCAGCGCAGGGTGGTCTCGTTGGTGAGCTGGGTCGTGTCGATCACCACGCCCCTCGGGGTGCCCGGGGCCTGGGCCAGCGACCAGAGGGCGGCCGCGTTCACCCGGGCCACCCGGGCGATGTAGCCGAAGTCGCAGAACTCGATCAGATCGCCGTACTGGACGCCGTCGACCACCCGCACGTCCTGGTGCTCGTGGGCGAAATTCTCCCGGGGCTCGGTGAAACGGGCCGCCGGGTAGCCGCGCAGCAGGAACGAGATGTGGTCGCTGCCGCGCAGGTAGCGGTCCCGCCGCCAGATCTGCCGCACCCGCATGCCGGTCTCCGGCGTCGACGCCACCTCGTGCACGAACCGGCCCAGCTGCCGCGACGGGCCGTCGTTCTCGCCGCCGACGCTGCGGCGCACGTTGGCCTCGGCGGCCGTCTCGGCGGTCGGCACGCCCTCGACGAACAGGCGGACCGTGCGGGGATCGTTGGCGGTGCCGTCGTGCGCGTCACCGGTGCCGACGATGTCGTTGCTGAACATGCCGTACACCTGAACGCCCTGGTCCTTGAAGGTCTGAGCCAGGTGGTCGGAGCCGTAGAGGCCCTGCTCCTCGGCGGCCACCGCGGCGAACACGATCGTCGCCTCGGGGGAGCGGGTCGCCATCACCCGGGCCAGCTCCAGCACGACGGCGACCCCCGACGCGTCGTCGTCGGCGCCCGGTGCGTCGCTGGTCGCGTCCAGCACGTCGGTCACCCGCGAGTCGTAGTGGCCGGTCACCACGTACACCCGCTCGGGCGTGACGCTGCCGCGCAGCGTGGCCACGACGTTGGTGATCCGGGTCGGCACCGGAATGCGCGAGGAGACCGGCTGGATGAACGAGTCCAGCGCAACCGTCATCCGCCCGCCGGACTCGGCCGCGTATCGCTCGAACTCGCTCGCGATCCAGTCGCGGGCGGCGCCGATGCCACGCACCGGATCGTCCTGCGCGGACAGCGTGTGCCGGGTGCCGAACGCCACCAGCCGCCGGATGATCGCCTCGATCCGCTCCGGATCGATCTCCCGCAACATCGCCCGCAGCTGCGGATCAACGTGCGGCTTGCGCACACTCGCCGCCGCTTCCCCGGGCCCGGCCAGCCCGGCCGTAACGGCTACCGCGGACACTGCCATGAAGGTACGCCGACTCGACTTGGCCATGCCGACCACTCTCGTCCGCCCGCCGCAACATGTCCACAATCATCGATATGTTGCGGTGTGGCACAGTGGCCCGGTGACGGATCTTGGGCGCTGGCGACCGGCCCTCCCGCTGACCACGTTGTCGCTGCTCCTGTTCCTGGTGGTCGGCGTCCGCAACTGGCCCAACTGGACCGAGAACCCGCACGCCGACGAGCGAGCCCTCCTGGTCCTCTTCTCGGCGCTGTTCGCCCTGGCCATCCCGACCAGCCTGTCGATAGCCCTAACCCCCAAGATCAAAAGCATTCCTTGGGTACGCGTCGGAGCAGTCACCCTGCTACTCGCCCTCGGCCTGCTCGCCGCCGTGATCCGCGACATCCGCTGACCCCAGACCACGACACCCGGCAGACGACTCGGCGCGCAGCAGCAGGGATGCGGTGCGGGCGCCCGCTGTCGCGTGGCCCGGGCGACTCCCGCCGGGCCGCGCCGGGCCGAGCCGGGCCGCGCCGGAGCCATGCCATGCCGGCAGCCGGGCGGCTGGTGCAGTCAGGACGTGGCGCTTGGCTCCGGGGTGGCGGGGGTCGGCGGGTTTGCCGGGTTTGCGGGGTTGACCGGGTTGGGGGCCTGGTCGCGGTTGTTGCGCTGGCCGCCGTGGGAGCGGTCGCCGTTGCGGCCCTGGCGGTTGCCGTCCGGCCCGGCCATGCCGCCGCGCGGGCCGTGCTGGAAGCCGTGGTTGCCCCGGTCGCCGTGGCCGTCGAAGACGGCTACCGCCGCGCCGACGCCACATGCGCCCAGCACCAGGCCCACGACCAGCGCGCCGGCCGCGGCCAGCAGCGGCACCCGCCGGGAGCGAAGTCCGTTCGCCGGCCCGGGTCGCCAGCCCGGCGGCGGCTGCGAGCCCGGCGGCGGCTGCCAGCCCGGGGGAGGCTGCCATCCGGGCGGCGGCTGCCAGGCGGCGGCCGGTTGCGCGGCGGCCTGCTCAGCCGATGCCGGTGCAGGCACCTGCTCGGCCGCTGGTTGCGCGGCTGGCTGCTCGGCTGACGCCGGCGCGATGGGCTGCTCGGCTGACGCCGGCGTGGTGGGCTGGTCGGGCGCCGACTGCGCGACGGCGGGCTGCTCGGCCGTCGGTGCCGTGGCGGCCGGTTGCGCGGCGATGGGCTGTTCGGCGGTCGGCTCGTCGGCCGACCGCGCGGGCGTTGGCTGCGCAGGCGTTTGCTGGGCGCCCGAGCCGGGGGCGGGCTGGTGGGCTGCGGCGTCGTCGGGTCTGGGGGTCTGGTCGCTCATCGGGGGCTCCGGTCGAGGGAGTGCGGCGCTGATGGGTTCGAGCATCGACGATGGAGCTGGGATGCCGATGAGTATGCGCCTATGAAAGACCTATGAATCGGCCCGGACGGCTCTGTGAGGGGTGCTTGATCATGGGCATGTCATCGGCCGGACCTTGACGAGGTCGAGTAAATCTGACATGTCGTATACGTCACCCAGCGGGTGACCAGGCACAGCTCAACCCTGCCGCTGCCGCTGCCGCTGCCGCTGCGGGAGCCGGAGTCAGAGTCGGAGTCGGACCCGGAGCGGGAGCCGGAGTCGGAGCCGGAGTCGGACCCGGAGTCGGACCCGGAGCGGGAGTCGGACCCGGAGCGGGAGCCGGAGTCGGAGCCGGAGTCGGAGTCGGAGCCGGAGCGGGAGTCGGAGCCGGACCCGGACCCGGAGCGGGAGTCGGAGCCGGAGTCAGAGCCGGAGCTGAAGCCGGAGTCAGAGCCTGAGCGCAGCGGGAGCGGGAGCCGGAGCGAGAACCGGGGCGAGAGCCGGAGCCGGGCGCGGTCGGCTCGGCGTGGGTCGAAGGTTGTTTGGCGCGCTCTCAGGTCAGGCGGCCTGCTGGGCCACGTCGGCGGTGAACGTCACCGGCTGGCCGGTTGCCTCCAGGACCGACATCCACAGGTCGCCGTCGGGGTCGACCTGGTTGCGGGTGGCCACCGCTACCGGGATCGGGACGTGTACGAAACGGTTGCGCCATGTGCCGACGACCATCTCGGTGCGGCCGGCCATCGCGGCGTGCACGGCCGCCTGGGCCAGGCGCAGGCAGTAGACGCTGTCGTATGGATTGGCGGGCACGCTGCGGATCACGTAGCTCGGGTCGATGTATTTCAGGTTTGCCTCCTCGCCGGCCGCGGCGAAGTCGTCGAGGATGCGGCGGCGCAGGTGGACGCCGAAGTCGCCGAGCCGCTGGTTGCCGGAGGCATCCGTGCCGACCGCGGTCAGATACTCCTGGCCGGCGCCCTCGGCCACCACCACCAGGGCATGGCCGCGCTCGCGGACCCGCCGCCGCAGGTGCGGCAGGAACGCCTCCACGTCCACCGGCACCTCGGGGATCAGCACGTAGTCGGCGTCGTTGTTGGCCAGCGCCGCGTAGCAGGCGATGAAACCGGAGTGCCGGCCCATGAGCTGCACCAGGCCGATGCCGCCGGGCTGCGCGGTCGCCTCGGTGTGCGCGGCCCGGATCGACTCGGTGGCCTTGCCGAAGGCGGTCTGGAAGCCGAAGCTGTGGCCGATGAACGGGATGTCGTTGTCGATGGTCTTCGGCACGCCGACCACCGCGATCCGGCGGTCCCGCGACGAGATCTCCGCGGCGATCCGCTGGGCGCCGCGCATCGAGCCGTCGCCGCCGATCACGAACAGGATGTTGATGCCGAGCTGCTCGAGGCAGTCGACGATCTCGGCCGGGTCCTGGTTGCCGCGGGACGTGCCGAGGATCGTGCCGCCGTGCTCGTTGATGTGGTCGACGCCGGCCGGGGTCAGTTCGACCACGTCGTGGCCGTGCCGGGCGACCATGCCGCGGTAGCCGTTGCGGAAGCCGACGATCCGCCGCACCCCGTAGTGCGAGGTCAGCTCGAGCACCAGGCCGCGGATCACGTCGTTGAGGCCGGGGCACAGGCCGCCGCAGGTGACGATGCCGACCCGGATCTTGGACGGGTCGAAGTAGATCTGCCGGCGCGGCCCGCCCGGCTCGAACGACGGTGGCTCGCCGTCGCGGGCGGCCAGCAGGGCCAGGGTGTCGTCGAACAGCACCCGGTCCGTCTCGTCGACGTAGTGCTCGGTCGTGCCGCGCCGGGTGACCAGGCCGCCCAGCGGCGAGCCGATCCGGCCCTCCCCGAGCGTCCGCACCCGCAGGTCAGCCGCGTCCATGGCGGCACTGTAGGCCCTGAACGTTTCAGAAAAAGGCGCGCCTGCGGAGCGAAGCCGGGGCCGGAGGCTCAGCTGAGAGCGCGCTCGATCCCGGTTTCGTGGCGGCCGAGGAAGACCGGGTCGCGGTGCGAGAGCATGTCGTACGCGGCCTTGACGACCGCGCCCCGCTCGCGGATCACCGAGTTGCGCCACGGTCCGGTGTAGATCCGGACGGTGTCGTCGCCGACCCCGGTCGCATCGATGCCGAGGTGGCGGCAGAGCGTGACGGCCCGGGCGACGTGGTAGCTCTGGGTGACCACGATGGCCTTGTCGACGCCGAAGATGCGATGCGCCCGCGCACACGAGTCGTAGGTGTCGAAGCCGGCGTAGTCGAGCACCACCTGCGCGGCCGGTACGCCGCGGGCGACGAGGTAGACCTGCATCGCGCCGGGCTCGTCGTACTCCCAGCGGCTGTGGTCGCCGGAGACCAGGATCGCCCGCACCTTGCCGGCCTGCAGCAACCGGCGAGCGATGTCGAGGCGGGCGGCCAGGAACGGCGAGGGGGTGCCGCCCGGGTAGACCTCGGCGCCGAGCACCAGGGCCACCGGCGCGGCCGGCACCGACGCCTCGTCGTAGACCCGCCCGGCGGCGCCGCGGCTCACCCAGAGCGACGACGAAACCAGAACAAATATGCCCAAAAACGCCGCCAATGCACCCACCGTGACCAAACGGCGGGTCAAACGGTAGAGCAGATACGGGAGCGGCACTCGGATGACGATGCCAGATCGTGTCAACATGTTCCGATGGCCGAAGAAATCGACGACCCTCTGCTGCTGTGGGCCGCTGAGCAGCCGGGGGCGCGTTTCTGGATAAGGCCCGGCGCGATGGTGGTGGCCTGCGCCGACCTGTGCCGGCGGGACCGGCTCGCCATCCACGGCGAGTCCGCCGCGGTGGCCGCCCTGCTGCGCGACGAGGTGCTGCCGGATGTCGGCCCGACCTACCGGCCGTTCGGCGGCGAGGATCTGGTCGTCGACGTGGTGGCCCGGCTGCCGGAGCTGGTGGTGGCCGGCCGGTTCGCCTGGATGGACGTGACCGTGCCGGTGGACCGGAAGATCGCCGGCCGGTGGCTGTTCGACGACGAGCTGCCGGATGTGGCGGCGCTGCTCGACGATCACTTCCCGGAGTCGTACGCCCGGCCGGGCGGCAACGGCGTGTCCCGCTGGGCCGGGCTGCAGGGTGACGACGGCCGGTTGCTGGCCGTGGTCGCCGACGCCTGGACGACCCCGGCCGTCGGATTCCTGGCCGGGGTCACCACCCGGCCCGACGTCCGTGGGCGGGGGCTCGCCCAGGCGGTCTGCGCCTACGTCACCAACGAGCTGATCTGTGGGCGGACCAGGGTCGCGCTGCTCGCCGACTACGGGAACGCCGCGGCGGTCACGGCGTTCCGCAAACTCGGTTTTGATCTTCGGCCGCTGGCCGCCGCCCGCGCCGTCAGCTGATCCGGAAGCCGGCCTTGAGCAGGTCGCGGTCGCGCGACGAGCGGCCGACCTGAAGTTCGAAGTCGCCTGGCTCCACCACGCGCCGGCCGTCCGCGGTGACCAGCGAACAGGCCGATGTGGGCAGCGTGACCTCGGTGGTGATCGTCGCGCCGGCCGGCACGGCGACCTGCCGGTAGGCCTTCAGCTCGCGGACCGCCCAGGTGACGCTGGTGACCAGGTCACTGACGTACACCTGAATGGTCTCGAAGGACGGCCGTGACCCCGTGTTGGTCAGCGTGACCACCGCTGTGACCTCGTCGTCCGCGACCGAGACCGACAGGTCGTCGTAGGTGACCGGCGCATACGACAGGCCCTCGCCGAAGACGAACAGCGGGTCCTGGGTGAGGTCGGCGTAGCGGGTGCCGTGCTGGCCGCGGAGCTGGTTGTAGTAGACCGGCTGCTGGCCGACGTGCCGCGGCACCGACAGCGGCATCCGGCCGGTCGGCTCGATCAGGCCGAGGATCAGCTCGGCGATCGCCCGGCCGCCGCGCATGCCCGGGTTGAACGCCTGGATGACCGCCGCCGCGTTCAGCGCCGAATCGGGCAGCACGCACGGCTTCGAGTTGAGCAGCACCACGATCATCGGGGTCTTGGTCGCGGCGATCGCGTCGAGCAGCGCGATCTGGCCGCCCTGCAGCTCCAGCGTCGCGGTCGACTTGTGCTCGCCGGTCAGGTTGACCGTGTCGCCGACCACGACCACCGCGTAGTCCGCGCGGATCGCCTCGGCCCTCGCCAGGTCGATGAGGTGGTCGTCGACCGGGGCGCCCTGCGAGATCGGCGGCCGCGGCTGGCCGTCCGGATAGGTCGCGCCCTCCGGGTCGGGCACCAGGCGTTCGATGTCGGCGCCGCGGGCGTGGGTGATGTCCCAGCGGTCGGGGGTGACCGCGCGGAAGCCGTCGAGCACCGTCTCGGTCATCTCCCGCGGGTGGCCGTCGGGCATCCAGTCGACCTGGCCGGAGTCGCCGGCCCAGTCGCCGAGCTGCGCGGACACGTCGTCGGCGTTCGGGCCGATGATCGCGATCCGCTTGAAGTCCTTGGTCGGGTCGAGCGGCAGCACGCCGTCGCCGTTGCGCAGAAGGACCAGGGACCGGCGGGCGATCTCCAGGTTGAGGTCTTGATGGGCGGCGACGCCGATCACCTCGCGCTGGCGGGCCGGGTCGGGCGCGCGCGGGTTCTCGAACAGGCCCATCGAGAACTTCAGGCGCAGGATCCGGCGGACCGCGGCGTCGATCTCCTCCTCGGAGAGCAGGCCGCGCTCGATCGCCTCCTGCGCGCCCTCGAAGAACCCGGGCGTCGTCATGACCAGGTCATTTCCCGCCCGCACGGCCAGCGCGGCCGCCTCGGCGTAGTCGGCGCAGACCTTCTGCTCCCAGACCATCCGGCCGACGTTGTCCCAGTCGGTGACCAGGGTCCCGGTGAAACCCCATTCCTCTTTGAGTACGTCGTTGAGCAGCCACCGATTCGCGGTGATCGGCACGCCGTCCATCGACTGGTAGCCGAGCATGAAGACCTGGCAGCCTTCCCGGGCCACCCGCTCGAACGGCGGCAGGAACCAGGAGCGCAGCTTGCGCGGGCTGATGTCGGCCTCGCTGGCGTCCCGGCCGCCCTGCGTCTCGGAGTAACCGGCGAAGTGCTTGGCGGTGGCCAGGATCCCGGTCGGGTCGGACAGCCCGCCGCCCTGGTAGCCGCGGACCATCGCGGTGCCGAGCTCGCCGATCAGGAACGGGTCCTCGCCGAACGTCTCGTCGGTGCGGCCCCAGCGCAGGTCGCGGGCGATGCACAGGACCGGGGAGAAGGTCTGGTGGATGCCGGTCGCGGCGACCTCGACGGCGGTGACCCGGGCGACCCGTTCGACGAGCTCGGGGTCCCAGGTCGCCGCCATCGCGAGCTGCGTCGGGAAGATGGTGGCACCCGGCCAGAAGGAGTGGCCGTGGATGCAGTCCTCCGCGGTGAGCAGCGGGATCTGCAGCCGGGTCTTGGCGACCAGGTCGATCGCCTCCAGCATCTTCGCCGGCGACGTGTGCAGGATCGAGCCGGCCAGCTTCTCGCTGACGATCTCCTTCACATCGTTGCGAGCGTCCAGCTGGAGCATCTGCCCGACCTTCTCCGGCAAGGTCATCCGAGCGAGCAGGTCGTCGACCCGCTCGTTGACGGGCAGGGCTGGATCCCGGTACGGGAAATCAGCGGGCACTCGTGCCTCCGGTCGTCACGACCGCGGTGGCACGGTCAGTGGAACGCTAACAACCGGCAGTCTTCCAGGACGGAACCGGTTCCGGCACCCCGTTATGGTTCCGGAACTGTTCACTCAGTTATCTGTGTCAGTTGTCCGGGTCGCTCTCGTCGATGCTCGGCACCTCGAAGCCGGCCGCCTCGATGGCCTCCAGTCGGGCCTGCTCGGCTTCCTTCTCCCGCTCCACCAACGTGGCGTACTCCACCAGGGCCGACGGGTCCCCGGCGTCCTCCAGACGGTCGAAGAAGCGCTGGGTGGTCCGCACGGCCTCGGCGTAGGCGGCCGCGGCCTCCCGGAGACTGATGATCGACTTGTCTGTCATGCGGTCAGTCATATCACCACGGGACGGTGCCGTTGCGATCGACGAACGTGCCGGTCGGGCCGTCTTCGGTGACCTGCGCCATGCGGACGATGATCTCGGCGCCCTCGGCGATGGTCTGCGGGCCCTGGAAGCCGTTCAGATCGGTGGCCGTGTAGCCGGGATCCACGCAGTTCACCCGCATGTTCGGGTACGTCTTGGCGTAGTGCAGCGTGATCATGTTCAGGGCCGCCTTGGCCGATCCGTAGGCGAGGGTCGGGACGTGGAACTCCACAGTGGCCGGGTCCAGGATGCGACCGGCGGAACCGAGCCCGCTCGACACGTACACCAAAACCGCTTTTTCTGATTTTTCCAGCAAAGGCAGGAAAGTGTGGGTGACCCGGACCGGGCCGAACGTGTTCGTCTCGTAGACCGCGCGCAGGTCCGCCGGGGTCACGTCGCCGACCGGGCCGATGCTGCCGGCGATGCCCGCGTTGTTGACCAGCACGTCGAGGTGGCCGATCGTCTCGGCGGCGGCGCGCACCGACTCGTCGTCGGTCACGTCCAGCTGGACAAAACGCCCGCCGAGTTCGTTCGCCGCCGCTTTGCCCTTTTCCGCGTCGCGGCTGCCCATCCACACCTCGTGCCCGGCCGCGATCAACTGCCGCGCCGTCTCGAAGCCCAGACCCTTGTTCGCCCCGGTGATCAATGTCGTCGTCATGCTCACCAGGTTGGTCCGGTTTCGGCGGAAACAGCAGGTACTGCCGGTACCAGGCTGTCTCGCCGGCGCCGCGCCACACTGGAAGGATGACGGCGGAGTTCGGACGCACGATGCGCACGTGGCGGGAACGGATCACCCCGGCCGAGGTCGGTCTGCCACCCGGCGGTCGCCGTCGCGCGCCCGGTCTGCGCCGGGAGGAGCTGGGCCTGCTCGCCGGCATCTCGGTCGACTACATCGTCCGGCTGGAGCAGGGCCGGGCGACCGCGCCTTCGGCGCAGGTGGTGGAAGCGCTGGCCCGGGCGCTGCGGCTGGACAGCTGCTCCCGCGACCTTCTCTTCCGCTTGGCGGGGCTTGCGCTTCCTTCGCCGGGTACGGTCTCCGCGCACCTCACCCCGGGCGTTCAGCGCCTGCTCGACCGGATGTCCGGTACGCCGGTGAGCGTGCACGACGCCGCCTGGAACTTGGTGACCGCTAACGATCTGTATCGCGCGCTCTTCGGTGACCCGTCCGACCGCAACGTCATCCGGCAGTACTTCGTCGGTGGCGGTTTCGAGCGGGTCCGGCACACGCCCGAGCAGGCCGCGTCGTTCGAGTCGGCGATGGTCGGTGACCTGCTCACCGCGTCCGCCCGCTACCCGGCCGACCGGGGGCTGCGCGAGCTGATCACCGACCTGCGCGCGGAGAGCTCCCGCTTCGCCGAGCTGTGGGACTCCGGGCGGGCCGGGGTGCACGAGTCGTCCTGCAAGACCATCGAGCACCCGGTGGTGGGCTCGCTCTACCTCGACTGCGATGTGCTCTCGGTGCCCTGCTCGGACCTGCGCATCGTGGCGTACACCGCGCAGCCCGGCTCGGCGAGCGAGAGCCGCCTCGCCCTGCTCGCGGTGGTCGGGGACCAGGCGTTGATCTGACTACTACGATCGTAGTAGCGTGGCCGCCGTGGCCCGCGTGGTGATCGTGACGGTCGGAACGAGGGCGACGTCGTGCCCTATGCGGCGCTGTACGGCATCAGTCCGTCGGTCGTTGCGGTGCCGCTGGACCGGCCCGCGTATCGGCCGTTGACCGGTTACTGGTGGCCCCTTGCCGGCGGCAGGCTCTCCCCGCCTCTTGAACAGTTTCTCGCCGACGGCGAACCACCAGTGTTCGTCGGATTCGGCAGCATGTCTTTTTCCGGCGCGGTGGTGGCGGGGCTCGGCCGGCGGGTCGTCGTTCAACGGGGGGCGGCGAACCTGTCGGCCGAGGGGCCGGACGTCCTGGTGGTCGACGACGAGCCGCACGCGCTGCTGTTCCCGCGCGTGTCGGTGGTCGTGCACCACGGCGGCGCCGGCACCACGGCCGCGGCGCTGCGGGCCGGCCCGCCGCCGAGGAGGTGTCCCGCCGGCTGGTGCTGGAGGACGGCCTGAGCGAGGCGGTCGCCCGGATCCGGCAGATATAGGCTGGCGGCGTGCCACCCGCCACCGCCGTCCGCATCGCCGACGCGGCGCTGGAGGTGCTCGGCACCGGCGGCATCCACGCGCTGAGCCACGCCCGCGTCGACGCGACCGCGGGCCTGCCCGCCGGCTCGACCTCCAACTACTGCCGCACCCGGGCCACCCTGATCGAGGCGGCGATCGCCCGGCTGCGCGAACTCGACGCCGTGGACTTCCGGACGCTCGTCCCGCCCGGCACCCTCGACGAGCTGGCCGGGATGCTGGCCGCCTTCGTCGAGAGCGCGGCCGGGCCGGGCCGGGTGCGCACGGTGGCCCGCTACGTCATCTTCGTGCAGGGCGTGGTCGAGCCGGCCCTGCTGGCGCAGCTGAACGCCGACCGCCGCCTGCTCACCGATTGGTTGTCCTCGTCGTTGCAGGCACTGGGCGCGTCGGGTGCCGTCGCCCCGACATTGCTGGCCGCCTGCGAGGGCCTGATCCTGCACCGGCTGACCGGCTTCGTCAGCGATCCGCCCGGGCCGGAGATCGCCCGCCTGGTCCTCGCTCTAGTCGGTGTCGGCGGCGGCGAGCACGGACTCCAGGCCGAGGCCGAGCAGTGTGGCCAGCAGCGCGTTGCCGAACTCGGCGACTGAGCCCGCATCGCCCGCGCGAACACGGGCGTCGACCAGCTCCCAGATTCCGGTCACGCTGTCCAGCCGGGTGAGACCGTCCACGGCGGCGCGCAGGTCGTCGTCCACGCGGATCACTCCAGGGTTCAGGTGAGCTTCTCGCCTTTTCTGCGGGCCACCGCGTCGACGATGTCGGTGGCGTCCGCGGCGTGCCAGCGGATCTGATCGAGGGCCTGGCGGGTGACCGAGAAAGAGGCCAGGGGGTCGTTGCTCAGCACCGTCACCCGGGCGGCGGCCAGGCCGGGCGCGGCCGCGAACGCCGTGCGCAGCGCGACGAGCGCCTGGCCGTGCACGAACTGCCGGTAGACGTCGCCGGGGATCGCCGCCGAGACCGGCGGGATCGTCACGGTCAGCGTGACCTCGGCACCCTTGACGCGGACGACGGCGCACGCGGCCGCCTCGATGTCCTCGAACGCCGCGGCCAGGGCCTGCCTGACCGTCTCCGGGTCGTTGCCGATCAGCAGGTGCCATTTCCGGTCGAGCTCCTGCTGCTGGTGGACCTGCCGCTCCTGGGCCAGGAACCACCGCCGGGACACCTCGGCCTCGCACCACGCTCCGGCCTGCAGCCGGGCCGCGTCCCGCTCGTACCACCGGAAGCGGCCGACGCCGGCCAGCGCCTCCTGCTCGAAGTACCGATAGATGGCCACCCGGTCCGGCAGCGCCGGCGCGGGGGCGACGGGCCGCTCGGCGGGCGGGAACTCCGCGCGATACCGGTGCAGAATGCGCAGGAGCGCGCCGGCCGAGGGCAGCACGGGTTCGCCGCTCGGCGCCGTCCGGGCGCGAGCGCCCGGCGCCGGCTTGATCGTGAACCCCACGGCGACACGGTAGAAACACGATGACGTACGAAGTATCGGCCTGGCGGCCAGCGCAATCCGCCATCCGTTAAGTCATTCCGATACGCGGATGACGCCCACATGGCCGACGGGTTTCCCCGCGGCCGGCTACGCAAAGGCGCAGGTCGATGGCCAAGATTCTGGTGACGGGGATGTCCGGGGCGGGCAAGAGCACGATCCTCGCCGAGTTGGAGCGACGCGGGCACCGGACGGTGGACACCGACTACGGCGGGTGGGTGCGGCCCGACGGGACCTGGGACGAGACCCGGATGACGGCGCTGCTGGCCGGGACGGCCGACGTGATCGTCTCGGGCACGGTCGAGAACCAGGGCCGCTTCTACGACCGCTTCGACCACGTCGTGCTGCTGAGCGCACCCCTGGACGTCCTGCTCGAACGAGTGACGAACCGGCCCGGCAATCCGTACGGCCGGACCGAGGCGCAGCGAGCCGAGATCGCCGAGTTCCAGCGAACCGTGGAACCGCGGTTACGCCGGGGCGCGACGCACGAACTGGACGGGACCCGCCCGGTCGCCGCCCTCGCCGACGAGATCGAGGATCTAGGCTCGCCCGCGTGATCGAGATATCGGGGGACTTCGAGACGCACGTGACGGTCGGCCACCACGCGGCCGGGGAGTTGGCGGCGCTCGGACCTGCCGAGAACGTTGGCGGCGAGCCTCCGCCCGCTGTCCGCGTTGGCTTCCGGCCACCGCCAAGAGATGACGACGGCCGGAGCGGACCCGTCGCCGACCTGAAGGATGGCTGCCGCAAGCACCTGGCGTTCGGCCTGGTCATCGTGACGCCAATGGCAAGGCCATGCCCGGAAAGAGCGACCAGCGCCTCGAAACCAGATGTGCGGCGCCCGGGAAAGGCGCGCCAGCTGCCGTCGCGAATTGTTATTCGCGACCCCTGTGATGCTACCCAGGGGGCTATTGCCGCCGCTCCATTTCTCAAGGCGGGTGAAATAGCTGCCTCCCGGAGGGCTGCCGCCGGTTGACTCGGCGGCAGCAAACAATGCCGGAAATTTCCCGCGGTAATCTCTTGCGCTGCGGTGATGTGCTTCCGGCGTGTGTCGTGGCCAAGCGCCGGCCGCAGTGACGCTGTTGTCGTGGGTCAGTTGCTGTCGGCGGTTCCGCGATCCGAGGTGCGGGCTCGTCCATGGGCCTGTGCTCGGCCGGGCGTGCGGGCTCGGCCGGGCGTGTTGGCTGGGCCTTGGGCGTGGGCTTGCGCGTGTGCTCGGCCGGGTGTGCAGGCGCGGGCTTGG
>NZ_BOML01000081.1 GCF_016862175.1 Paractinoplanes durhamensis
CTCCGCGGGCACACCAATGACTTCAGCTGCCTCCAGGTAGGCAGAAGTTCGGTACGTAACTAGTCACGGGCGGCAGGCGGACACGCTCGGCGAGAAGGACATAGCAACGTAAAAGACCCCGTCGTGGATTCAGATCAGGTTTCCACACAAGAACGAAACCCCGACGAGGTCACCGCCAGTATGCGCCCTGCGCACGTCTACGCCAGCATGTCCGAACAGCAACACACCGAACTGATTACCGCCCTGCACGGCCAATGGCGTACGGCGACCCGGATGGTCATCGTCGTGCTGTCCGCCGCAGGCTGGACCGCCAGCGAAATCGCTGACCTGCTGCACTACGACCCGAAAACCGTTCGTACCTGGATCACCCGCCACCGGTCCGAAGGCATCACCGGCCTGCCCGACCGGCCCCGCTCGGGCAGGCCTCGCAAAGGCAGCCAGCGCCTCGGCAAACGCATCCACACCCTGCTGCAAACACCCCGGTCCTGGACCACCGTGCGCATCTGGAAGGTTCTGGGCCGGCCGACATACGTTGCGCGTAGCGGGGGCTTCGCCACCCGCCACCCGCATCCCGCTTGCCGACTGGCTCTTCGTGGATCAGCTCGCCATCTCGCGGATTTACTATGAGCGGCTGGCGGCCATCGCTTCCGAGGTCTCCTCCTGCCAGCCGGCCATGGCTCGGCTTGATGAGCTCGTTCTGGAATGAGCTAGTTGGGCAGGGTGGGTGGGGGGATCACCACGCGCCAGCGGTCTGTGTTGTCTTTGGGTGCTGGGCCGCATGTCATCAACGTGCCGTCTTCGGTGTGGCCCAAGGCGCCCTTGGGGGCGCATCGGTCCTCGGCCTCCACGCCCTCCTGGTAGGACGGGCGTAGGTCTGGGGTCTTCGAGCTTGCGCCTACCGGCTTTCTTGGCATGTCGGTGTAGACCTGATCGATCTCGGCCTGAGACCTGGTGGTCGTGGTCTTTCGGCCGGTCGGTACGCCTGTGCGGGTCGGGGCGGGGGTGGTCGTGGGGATCGGGGACGGCAAGCTTTCGATGATCGTCGGTGGGCTTGTCGAGGGCTGCACGTCTCCGCTGGCCGCGGCGGGCTTTGCCGCTGTCTTGTTCAGGCCGGACAGGGAGTGGACCGTTGCCATGGCGGCTGTCCCTACGGTCAGCAAGGCCAGGACCACCAGCGTGATCACCCAGATCGGACGGCGCGAGGACTGCTGTTCGGTCACCGATACACCATTACCTCGTCACCGAATCCCGTCGATGGGCCGTTAGTTCATACCGGTGGGGAAGATCAGGCGACCCGCAACGTGAGGTGGGCCTGACCTGGGCTGCGGGACGCGCTGATGGTCCAGCAACCCGCGACCGGGAAGACCCAGCCGGTGCCCCACTCTTCGCCGGGTCGGTTGTACGAGCTGCCGCCGTGCGGCTCGGGGCCCCAGGACGGGGAAACCGTGCTGCCGTCGGGGCCGGTCGCGGTCATCGTCAGGTTGCCGGCTCCGGTCATCCGCCAGACGATCTTCATCTCCCGGCCTGCCGTTACCCGGTTGCCGAAGAACAGGGCCCACAGCGTCACGCCGTCGCCCACGCCCTGCCGTTCCGCATCGGCCGGCAGGTCGGCCGTGGCGGGACAGGACTGCGGGGTAGTCGGGGCGGGAGTAGGCGCGGGCGACGGCGGCGAGGAACAGCCCGCCACCAGGGCGAGCAGCAACAGCGAGGCGGTCCGCCGGCGCACAAACTCACGCTATGTCGCGTTCACCCACGTGGCAATCCGGTCCCGGACCACCTCGCTGACGTCCGTGGCGTCGTCGAGGGTGGCGATGGTGAAGGCGTGCGGAAGTCCCTCGTACACATCAACTTGGGTTTTGATTTCGGCGGCAGTCGCCGCCTCGGCGAAGCGCAACGTGTCGTCGAGCAGGGCCTCCGCCGAGCCGGCCGCCAGCAGCAGCGGGGGCAGTCCGCTCAGGTCGCCGAAGATGGGTGACTGCGGTGCGCGGTCGGCGCGGGTGCCCTGCGGATTACCTCGGCGATCACGGCGGCGCAGCTCGGTGCGGTTACGGTGGGGCGGTAGGCGAGGTGGGCGGGCCACTCGCGGGTGTGGGCGACCCAGCCCGTACGCAAACCGGCCGTTGATCCTCCGCCCACATCGTTCTCCTCGTTGTCGCCCACCATCCAGCCACTCGCCGAGAGTGGCAGGCCGGCCGCCGCGGCGGCCGCCTCGAAGATGCCCCGATCGGGCTTGCGCACCCCGGCCCCTTCGGAGATGGTCCAGCCGGCGACGAGGCGGTCGAGGCCGGTACGCCGTAGCTTCGCCTCCTGCTGCTCGACGCCGCCGTTCGTCACCACGAAGGGGACATAACCGGCGGCGACCGCGTCGGCCAGGGCTTCGGCCACGCCGGGCGAGAGGGTGACCTTGTCGACCATGCCGGCTCGCAAGTCGTTAAGGATCTCTTGCTCGTCCACGCCGAAACGGGCGGCGATCCGGGCCGCAACCTCTTCCCTGGGTGCATAACCGTCACGGTCCGCATCCACCACCCAGGCCAGTTGTGACCGGCCGAACCGGGACTCCGCCCAGCTCTTGAACGCTGCCTTGCGGTCAACGAGAGTGTTGTCCAGGTCGATGAGCAGCAACATCGGTCGATGATTACAGGTGCGTTCAAGGAGGGCACGAGCGTGCTGACATTCACCAATGCGGCGGAGCAGGCCGCGTGGTCGCTGGCCGAAGCGCTCAGCGAAAAGGGATTCGCCGCGATGAAGCAGGCCGAGGAGGCCGCCGAGGCGTTCCGATCCGGGAAGATGGCGATGCGCCGGCAGTTCAAGGCGCGCGGCATGTCCGAGGTGGACGCCGACATCCGCTGGTCGGGCATGACCCAGGCGCGGAAGGCGCTGTCCGACAACGAGTGGTACATGGCGCAGGCGTCGATGTACAACGAGGCCGCGGCCGCGCAGTACGCGAAGGCGCTCTACCTCAAGAAGAGCTAGGCCGCCCGGTGTCGCAGGGTCGCGACCGTCGAGCCGGCCAGCGCGAGCAGGCAGTCGGGCAGCTGGCCGTCGGCGATCGCGGCGCCGAACAGGGCCTCGCCGGTCGGGATGTCGCCGTTCATGTACGCGCTGACGAACCGGGCGACCCAGCGCTTGTCGTAGCGCGCGTCGTCGATGCCGGGAAAATCCAGGGTCCACGCCCCACCCGGCGGCACCTGGCCGACCATGGTGGCGGCGAGGCACCAGGCCACGTCGTACGCCCCGACCACGCCGGAACGGTCGACGACCGCGTCGAACGTGCCGACCACCGCGTCGCTGTCACCGCTGAGCGCACTCTGCAGGACGAGCGCCGCGTCGTCGAACGCGTGCTGTGGTACCTCCGTCACGTGAAGAAAGGTACGTGGATCGGTCAAGGAGCGCTCGCTGTCGGTTCAACTGGCATGGGAATTCACGCTCCGCGAAGAAGACAGGTGATCCGGGCCGTGCAGACCCGTTCCCCGGTGTCGTCGGTGATGACCACCTCGTAGGTGGCCATCGTGCGACCTCGGTGCACCGGCGTGGCCACCCCGGTGACGATGCCGGAGCGGGCGCCCTTGTGATGGGTGGCGTTGATGTCGACGCCCACCGCGAATGCCCGGTCGACGGTCTGGCCGTGCAGCACCGCGCCCACCGAGCCGAGCGTCTCGGCCAGCACGCAGGAGGCGCCGCCGTGCAGCAGGCCGTACGGCTGGGTGTTGCCCTCGACCGGCATGGTGCCGACGATGCGCTCCGGCGAGGCTTCGGTGATCTCGACGCCCATCCGCTTGCCGAGCTCACCACCGCCTCCGCTGAAGAGGTCCCTGATGCTCTCGGCCGCGATATCCATGACGGGCAACGTTACCTCCCGTTGCACGCCTTTCCTGCGACTTCGATCACAACGGCCGACTCGCGTAGGTGGCCCTCTGGCCCTACTGTTCGCATGACCGTTCAGCCCCTTGAGGAGATCCCATGACCGAGCCGCAGGAGACCGTCGAGACGCGCGGTGACAACCGCGTCGACCTGATCGCCAACGACACGACCGGCGACGGCAAGCCGGACGTGTGGGTGTCCGACACCGACGGGGACGGCAAGCCCGACCTGTTCCAGTTCGACACCGACGGCGACGGCAAGGTCGACATCACCATGGTCGACCTCGACCAGGACGGCCAGCCGGACACCATCGTCGACGGCGACGGCGGCCTGCCGCCGCAGGTCTGAGCGTTTTTTACGCTCCGCCGAGCGCGGACAGTGCCACCCAGAGGACGGCGATCGCCACCACGGTGGTGACGATCGTGGAGGCCGTGTGCCGCCATGATCGTGGGCCGGCGATCGCCTCCGGGTGGCCCAGACCGCGCAGCACCTTCCGCTGGAGCCGGATCTGTTCGCAGCTCAGCGAGTCGGGCGGCACCTCACGGCTCAGCTCGACGGCCAGTTTCGCCTGGGCGCGCTGCAGCCGGCGGACGGCGTGGCGGCCCGCGTGCCCGGCCCGCTCCCCGGCGAGACGCCGGGCGGAGGCTCGCGCCGATCCGGAGCCCAGCACCTTCATCTCGCTCTCGGTGATCAGCTCCGGGTCGCCGAGCGTGGCGAGGTGCCCGACGTAGTAGTCGGCCTCCCGGTCGTGCGCGTGCCGCACCAGCCAGAGGATCAGCAGCAGCGGCGGCAGGCCCTTGAGCACCAGCACCGCGAGCAGGCCCACCGCGCCGTTGCCGATCCCGTCGCTGAGCAGCGGCGAGTTCCACAGCACGTGCGAGGCCCAGGCGCCGAGCAGCGCCAGCGCGGCCACCCCGATCCGGCGGGCGTACCCCCGGTCGTGGCGCACCACGAGATAGCCGATGCCGGCGCCGGCCAGCGCGCCGAACAGGGTGTGACTCCAGACCCCGGACAGAAAGCCGCGCAGCAGGAACGTCGCGATCACCGGCTGGATGTGGTCGCCCTGGCCGGCCAGCGCCACCGCGCCGACCGCGAAGATGATGTCCTCGGCGATCTGGAAGCCGAGCCCGACCATCGCGCCGTAGACGACGCCGTCCAGCACGCTGTTGACCTGCGGGCGGGCGACCAGCACGATCGCCACCACGCCGAGGGTCTTGGCGATCTCCTCGACCGTCGGCGCGGCCAGCGCGGCACCCCAGCCGGCCGCGTACGCGGGCGAGCCGAACTTGGCGATCAGGTTTTCCAGGGCCGTGCTGGCCGGGATGGAGACGCTGGTGGCGACCACCCCACCCCACGCGAACGCCAGCACCAGGAGCTCGATCGGTTCCCGTTCAAGAAAATCCAATTCCGAGACGAGCAACCAGAACGGTACGGCGAGGAGCGCGAACAACAGCACGGCGGTGAGCGTCGCGATCGGGTACGCCGTACCGAACCGGCTCGCGATCTGCGCCATCCGGAACCCACCGGCCAGCAGCAGCGCGCTCACCACCCAGAAGGCCGGCACCCGGGCGAGCGCGGCGGCCCGGCCCGGGCGGACCTCGGCCGAGATCACCGGGCGGTCCCGTCGATCCGCAGGGTGCGGGTACTCGCCTCGATCTGCGGCAGGGTGGCGCCCAGGTCGAGGTCGTTGCCGCTGATCAGGATCTCGATGGTGCGGCCGTCGCCGACGAAGACGGCATAGCGCCCGCCGCGGCCGGGGGCGGTGTAGCCGCCCTGCAGCCCGGCCAGCCCGTCGACGGTGTCGACCGCCAGCTGGGCGCTGGTGACCTGGTAGCCCTGGTTGCCGGTGATCCGCTGGCGGAGCCGGGCCGCGGCCGTCTCGAGGTCGCCGTCGAACGGCCGGACCGAGATTTTGTACTGCACCGCGCCGAGCCGGAAGAACGCGGAGCCCATCGAGCCGCCGGGGCGGGTGCCGGTGACGTCGAGGGTCGCGCCGGCCGGCGGCACCACGGTGACTCCGGCCCCGATGTCGACCGGGACACCGGCCTGCAGCGGTCGCTCGGCCGAGAACGCCCGGTCGACGGCCGGCAGGCCGAGGGCGAGCCCGGCGAGGACGGCGACGAGGCCGAATGCACCGAGGATATTCATCAGCTCACGCCGGGTGATCCTCGCCATGTCACCACGCTAATGGGGACAACGGCAAACCGGGCCCTTCGACCACTTAGGAGAGTGGATCAAGCAGGGAAGTCTCCGGTTATGTCGGTTTTAGCGTGAGAAACCCCGGCGGGACCACGGCGGTCAGCCACACGCCGTTCTCGCTTCGGTGAAAGGTGTGGCCGGCCTCGGCCATCGCCGTGGCGGCCACCTCGAAGACGGCCACGTCGGCCGCGCGGCGGCGCCCGACGGTCACCGCGGTCGGCACATCGGCCGAGAGGTGTACGTGGTGCCGGCTGTCCGGCCGCAGGCCCTCCCGCATGATCGAGTCGAGGTTGGCGGCCGGCGTGCCGTGGAACAGCACCGCGGGCGGCGGGGCCGCGGGCAGATCGAGGTCGACCACGACCCGCCGGGAATGCCCCTGGCTGGCCCGGATCCAGTCGGTGTCGTCCGCACGGCGGGCCACGGCGAACCGGGACTTGTCGTTGTTCGCGACGATCTCGTCCAACTCGGCACGGGTCACCCCGAGGGCGGTCAGCAGCTCGGCGACCGGCACCCAGCCGTTCGCGTCGAGGGTGAGGCCGGCCGTCTCCGGCCGGTGCCGCAGGACCATCGAGATCCGGCGGCTCACCCGCACGAGCTCGCGGGACAGCTCGCTCACTGCATCAGCTCGATGACCGCGAGGTAGTAGGGGCGGTCCTGGTCGTCGATCGCGGTGAGGCGCCACCGGGTGCCGGTCAGGATCGACGAGAGCTCCGCGGGTGAGCAGTTCAGGTAGTCGAACCAGTCGGTGGCCAGCAGCCGGTAGCGCAGCCGCAGCCGCAGCTGACCACCGATCCGGCCGCGCTCCCGGTTGCGCCGGTGATAGGCGACGTGCACCGGGTCGGTGGTGCCGTAGGGGTCGGTGCCCTGGGCCACGATCCGGGCGCCCGGGTTGGCCAGCCGGGCCAGCGCCTCGAGCAGCACCGGCGCGCGGTCGTGGTTCTCCAGCAGGCCGAGGTTGTTGCCGAGAAGCAGGAAAGTGTCGTAGCGGGTGGCCGCCCCCGACGCGTACGCATCAACCGTGGTGACCACCGTGTCGCGTAGGCCGCGTCGCCGGGCGATCTCGATCGCCCCCGGCGAGGTGTCCAGCCCGGTGACCGCGATGCCGCGCCGCTGCAGCTCGACCGCCACCCGGCCGGCGCCGGTGCCGATGTCGAGCACCTGGCCGCGGCAGAGCTTCATCGCGCGATGGTCGTGCGGCTGCCATGCCGCCGGATCGTCGAGGTAGTGGTCGGCGGGTGCGCCGTTGATCAGGCCGTCGTCGCGCTCGATGATCTCGATGACCGGTCGTGGCACCCGGCCGCCGGCCAGCGGTCGTGGCCCGACCCCGGTGCGCACCGCGTACGCGTCCCGGATCATCTCTCCGAAGACGTCTCCTATCGGCGGCTGCTCCATGGTCACTACTCTTGGCCCATGCCGTCTCTGGAGCAACTCGGTTCCGAGAAGTACGTCCTGCTCACCACGTTCCGCCGCGACGGGCGGGCGGTGTCGACCCCGATCTGGGTCATGCCCGACGGCGACGGCCTGGGGTTCTGGACCGTCCGCGACAGCGGAAAGGTGAAGCGCATCCGCAACAGCGGGCGGGTCACGGTGGCCCCCTGCGACATGCGCGGCAACAACGTCGGCGAGGCGGTCGAGGCCACCGCGCGGCTGGGCGACGCGACCGACATGCGGCGCGTCACCAAAACGCTGGCCCGCAAGTATGGCCTGATGGGCCGGATGACCCTGCTCGGCAGCCGGCTACGCCGGGGTGCCGATGGGACGGTCGTCGTTCTGGTCTCGTAAGACGAAGAAGGGGCGATCGCCTTCCCCAGCGCTCGCCCCTTGCAACGATTTCGTCCAGCTCGACCGAGGTCCGTTCAGTCGCCTTGACGCTGCGTGGGAATCTGCCCCTGCAGCAGGGCACGAACCTCCGACTCCCGGTAACGGCGGTGGCCGCCCAGCGTGCGGATTGCACTGAGCTTGCCGGCCTTCGCCCACCGGGTGACGGTCTTCGGGTCGACGCGGAACATCGACGCCACCTCGGCCGGGGTTAGTAGCGGCTCAGGATCGTGCGTACGCGATGCCATCGGTCACTCCTCCACAGGTACCTATAGACATCGGCCGGGGTCCCGCCGGCCGGTGCGTCTCTCATGGTCCGGCTAGTCCCCGATGTCCGACATGGGCCGAACGGACGAAGGTCCCCAGATAGACGGATGAAGCATGCCCGATTTTTACGTGTTTTCTACGCCAGATAGTGCCTCGTTTAGTCCGATTATCACGCTTCGCCGGGCATTGATTACGAAGAGTGTTCACTTCGGGAGCGCTCCCGCGGGCCTGTGAATCATGCCCGTCTGTCCCGTTTTCGCAGGTCAGTTGCAGCGCTCGAGAAGCTGCACCGCGCGCCACCGCTCGACGAGCTTCTCGTACGCCGTGGAGGCCGCATCGGCGTCACCACGCGACAGCGCCGACAACCCGGCCGCCACCAGTCCGGGTGAATCGTCCTCGGACAGGACGTCATCCGGGAGGAGGTTGACGAGGCCGCCGTAATCGAGCTCGACGATCGACCGCGGGTGGAACTCCTCCAGCCAGCGAGTGCCTTCCTCGACCGCCTCGGTGATCGGCGCGTCGCCCAGCGACTTGCGCAGCACCGACACGGCCCGATGCGCCCGGCGGCGGGCCTTGGAGATCTCGGTGCGGTAGCGCAGGGTGCGGGCCCCCGCCTCGAGCGAGATCTCCCGCTCCTCCAGGTCGACGAAGACGAACCAGCGCAGCGGCACACCCCAGGTGGCGATCTGCTCGTGCACCCGCGGCACGCCGTGCTCCAGGACCTTGGCGCCCGAGCGCCAGTCCTCCACGATCGCCCGGGCCTGACCGGCCAGCACCGGCGGCACGAAGGCGTCGGCCAGGACGCTGGGCACGCCGTCGCGGGCGTTCAGCGCGGCCTCGGCGACCCGCAGGCGGAGGTTCCACGGGCAGACCAGCAGCGAGTCGCCCCACTCCAGCACGTACGCCTCGTCGGGCAGGTCGGGCAGCCTGGTCCAGCCGGCCCCGAGCGCTTCGAGCACGGCGGTGCGCTGCTTGACCGGGCCGTCGACCGGCCCGAGGGCGCGGCCCTCGCGGGCATACCGACGCCAGAAAACCTGGCGGTCGCGGTCGAAGGCGGTCAGCGGCTCGTAAACCCGTAGGTACGACGCGAACAGTGACGGCACGGCGCGATCCTTTCACGAATTCGGCGTCATGGAACTTCCCGCGCGGACGTAATCCCTCCGCTGTCACCGCTACTAGGCTCGGTAAGTCCGGCCTACCCCGCCGGCACCCCTCGGCCCCACAAGGGTCTCTACTCAGATCAGGAGAGCAGCGATGGGCGTGTTCGACACCGACGGCACCGACGCCAGCGGGCACGAACAGGTCGTTTTCTGCCAGGACCGGCAGACCGGCCTGAAGGCGATCATCGGCATCTATTCCACCGCGCTGGGCCCCGCACTCGGCGGCACCCGCTTCTACCCGTACGAGAGCGAGGCCTCCGCCCTCGCCGATGTGCTGAAGCTGTCCCGCGGGATGGCTTACAAGAATGCCCTGGCCGGTCTCGACCTGGGCGGCGGCAAGGCGGTGATCTGGGGTGACCCGGCCCGGGCCAAGTCCGAGGGCCTGCTCCGCGCCTACGGCCGGTTCGTCGAGTCGCTCGCCGGCCGCTACTACACCGCGTGCGACGTCGGCACCTACGTGCCGGACATGGACGTCATCGCCCGGGAGACCCGCTACGTCACCGGCCGCAGCCTCGAGCACGGCGGCGCCGGCGACTCCTCCATCCTCACCGCCTGGGGCGTCTTCCAGGGCATGCGGGCCGCCGCCGAGCACACCTGGGGCACCCCGTCGCTGGCCGGCCGCACGGTCGGCATCGCCGGTCTCGGCAAGGTCGGCAAATATCTGGCCGCCCACCTGATCGAGGACGGCGCCACGGTGGTCGCCACCGACGTGAACGAGGCCGCCCTGGCCTGGGCGCGCACCACGCACCCGCAGATCAGGCTGGTCGCCGACACGCACGAGCTGATCACGTCCGAGATCGATGTCTACGCGCCCTGCGCGCTCGGCGGTGCCCTGGACGACGACACCGTCGGAGTCCTGCGGGCCAAGGTCGTCGCCGGCGGCGCCAACAACCAGCTGGCCCACCCGGGCGTCGAGAAGATGCTGGCCGAGCGGGGCATCCTCTACACGCCCGACTACGTGCTCAACGCGGGCGGCGTGATCCAGGTCGCCGACGAGATCGAGGGCTTCAACTTCGAGCGCGCCAAGCTGCGCGCCACCGGGATCTTCGAGACCACCCGGCGGATCCTCCGCCTCGCCGACGAGGAGGGCGTGGCTCCGGCCGTGGCCGCCGATCGGCTCGCCGAACAGCGGATGACGGAGGTCGGCCGGCTCCGCGCGATTTACCTCCGCTGAGCGCGACTCCGGCACTGTTTGTGACCTGCCGCGCGTTCCGGGACGGAAAACCGCGACGCGCGGCAGTGTCACACGCAACCCGAGGTGCCGAAGGCGGCATCGTCCATGTACCGTAAGACCCACGAGAGATGCCTGACGTCATCGGGGCCCGCCTTCGGGCTGCCCCGAATTCTGTGCGAGGGGGTCGAGCCATGGGGCGCGGCCGTGCTAAGGCCAAGCAGACGAAGGTGGCCCGGGAGCTGAAGTACCACTCCCCGAACACCGACCTCACCGCCTTGCAGCGCGAACTGGCTGGTGCCAGTGGTAAGTCCGACCGTCATTTTGACGACGACAACGATGAGTTCGTCGACGACGACGAGGACGACGCGGACGACGACCAGGACACCTGGTCGCCGACAAGGCGCTGACCCGTATTGCACAGAGCACGCGGCTGACCGCGTGCTTCCGTGTGTCGTGGTCAAATTTCCCACGGTTCAACGAACACTGAAGCCCACGCGGGCGCAGGCCCGCGTGGGCTTCAAAAACGGCCCACCTACCGCGGCCGGTTGTTCCAGTTGTAGAACGTGGGGATGTTCTCGAAGTGGTTCCAGGCGCAGACCGCCGAGCCACCCTCCTCCGTCGTGCCTTCGGCACGCCGTGCGCGGGCCGCTTCCGCCTCCTCGATGAGCGCGGCCAGACCGGCCCGGGTGTCCTGCACCCGCGCCGTCACCGGATCAACTCCCGCGATTTCTGACTGCACGGCCTCAGACGGCCGTGGGCTCGTGATCTCGGGCATGGTCCAGCACTCCCTCCAGTAGGCGAATCTTGCTGTTACGGCAGTGGTCGGTCTCGGTCACGTCGAACCGGCCGCGTTCGAAGTAGCGGTTCGCCGCGTGGGCGCCGCCGCAGAAGCCGAAGTAGGGGCAGGTTGTCCGGCAGGCCTCCACCCCGCGCAGGAACTCGGCGATCCACGGCGAGTCGGCCGCCCCGGCCAGGATCTCGCCCAGCGGGGTGGTCAGCACGTTCCCACTGGTGAAATCCCCGTATCGCAGGTCGTGGAAACCGGCCAGCTCGGGCGAGAGCAGCACCACCGAGCCGTCGTGGGCGACCGTCGGGATCGGGTCGAGCCGGCGCGGCAGCAGATCGTCGGCGGTGCCGTCGAGCACGGCGGCCGCGTAGCGCAGCGACCACTCCACCTCGCGCAGGTGGATGTGCGGGTCGCGGCGCCAGGCGGAGACCAGCTCGGCCCAGAACGCGGTCACGTCGGCCGGGTCGTGCCGGTTGGTGCGGGTGTTGACGCCCTCCCGCTCCTCGATGTTGATGCCGAGCACCTCGCAGCCGAGCGTCCGGAAGTAGTCGTACAGCTCGGTGGCCACGCCCGGCTGCGGGTCGCCGACCACGCAGAGGGCGGAGAACGGGATCTCGTGCCGGTGGAGCGCTTCGACACCGCGCCGTATCCGGTCGTAGGCCGGCTTGCCGCCGCGAGTGACCCGCTGGGAGTTGCGGGCGCGCGGCCCGTCGACGCTCACGCTCACCCGCATCTCGTGCTCGGTGAAGAACTCGCACCAGGCGTCGTCGATCAGGGTGGCGTTCGTCTGCACGTGGTGTTCCACCCCGGCGCCGAACGGGGCCAGCAGCGCGGCCAGGTGCTCCCGGCCGGCCGCGAGCGGCTCACCGCCGTGCCAGACGACCGAGAACCGTCCGGTACGCGCG
Source organism: Paractinoplanes durhamensis (assembly GCF_016862175.1). Lineage (GTDB taxonomy): Bacteria > Actinomycetota > Actinomycetes > Mycobacteriales > Micromonosporaceae > Actinoplanes > Actinoplanes durhamensis. Next base: position 12,172 of record NZ_BOML01000081.1, read on the forward strand.
AAGCCCGCCACCGATCTCGCGACGGCCGCGGCCACCGCCACCGGCATCCGCTTGTCGGCGGCCCGGAACGGGAGGTAGCAGTAGGAGCAGTCGAGGTTGCAGAGTGTCGTGGGTTGCATCACGACATAGGTGGGGACGGTCGAGATGCCCTGCATCCCGCTCCACGCTGTTGTCATGTGCACCCCCGTCCACCTACGGGACCAGGCTAGGCCGAGCGGTCCACCCCGCAAAGCGAAAGATCCGCATGTGCCGAACATATCGACACATGCGGATCGATTTAATGCCTGCCCGCGGTCAGCCCCGGGTGTACTGGCCCATCATCTGCACCTCGCCGGTGCCGTCGATGATCTCGCCGACCTGCCACGCCTCGACGCCACGGCCGGTCAGGTAGGCCATCGCCCGGTCGGCGTCGTCGGAGGAGACGACCGCGAACATGCCCACGCCCATGTTGAACGTGGCTTCCATCTCGTGGTCCTCGATCCGGCCCTTGGCCTGGATGAGGTCGAAGATGGGCTGCGGGCGCCAGGTGGAGCGGTCGACCACGGCGTCCACGTGCTCGGGCAGGACCCGGACCAGGTTGCCGGGGATGCCACCGCCGGTCACGTGCGAGAACGCCCGGACCTCGGTCTCCTCGATCAGGCCCAGGCAGTCCTTGGCGTAGATCTTGGTGGGGGTGAGCAACTCCTCGCCGAGGGTGCGCTGCGAGCCGAAGTCGTCGACCACCGAGTCGAGCCGCATCCGGCCGGCGCCCAGCAGCACGTGCCGGACCAGCGAGTAGCCGTTGGAGTGCAGGCCGGAGGAGCGCATCGCGATCACCGCGTCGCCCACCTCGACCCGCTCCCGGCCCAGGATCTCGCTCTCCTCGACCACGCCGACGCCGGTGGCCGACACGTCGTACTCGTCCGGGCGTAGCACGCCGGGGTGCTCGGCGGTCTCGCCGCCGAGCAGGGCGCAGCCCGCGTACCGGCAGCCGTCCGCGATGCCGGCGCCGATCTCGGCGACCTTGTCCGGCACGACCTCGCCGCAGGCGATGTAGTCGAGCAGGAACAGCGGCTCGGCGCCACAGGCCACCAGGTCGTCGACGACCATCGCGACCAGGTCGATGCCGATCGTGTCGTGGATGTCGAGCTGCTGGGCGATCACCAGCTTGGTGCCGACGCCGTCGGTCGACGAGGCCAGGATGGGGCTCTTGTACTTCGCGGTGTTCAGCCGGAACAGGCCGGAGAAACCACCGAGATCGCCCATCACCTCGGGCCGGGTGGTCTTCTTCACCTTCGACTTGAGCAGTTCCACCGCGCGGTCACCGGCCTCGATCGAGACACCGGCCTCCGCGTACGTCACCGCACGCTTGCGAGCACCACCACGACCGGCCCCGGCCGTCCACGGCCGGCGGTCGCCGCCTTCGGCGCCGTTGGATCCGGCACTGTTGCGCTCGGACACGTGCGTCACGGTTCTCCCCTTAGAGCTGCAGTGTTAACGACGATCACGGGTGCTTCAGGGCGTTGCCACCGCCCGGGCTGCCGACCAGGGTCTCGAGCTCGGCGACCGCCGCGGTCGCGTCGGCGTCGGAGGCCTCGGGCATCGATGCCCGCTTCCCGACCCCCTCGAGGAGGTGCTTACCGATCAGGTTGCCGGCCGGCAGCTCGATCGGGTACTGCCCGTCGAAGCAGGCCATGCAGAGCCGGGTCTTCGGTTGCTCGGTCGCCTGCACCAGGCCGTCCAGGGAAACATAACCCAGGGAGTCGGCGCCGATCGAGCGGCGGATGCCGTCGATCTCCAGACCGTTCGCGACCAGCTCGGCCCGGGTGGCGAAGTCGATGCCGTAGAAACACGGCCATTTCACCGGCGGCGACGAGATGCGGACGTGCACCTCGAGCGCACCGGCCTCGCGCAGCATGCGCACCAGGGCCCGCTGAGTGTTGCCGCGGACGATCGAGTCGTCCACCACCACCAGCCGCTTGCCGCGGACCACCTCGCGCAGCGGGTTGAGCTTGAGCCGGATGCCCAACTGCCGGATCGTCTGCGAGGGCTGGATGAAGGTGCGGCCGACGTAGGCGTTCTTGGTCAGGCCCGCGCTGTACTGAATGCCGGACGCCTCGGCGTAACCGATCGCGGCCGGGGTGCCCGACTCCGGCACCGGGATGACCAGGTCGGCCTCGACCGGATGCTCCTTGGCGAGCCGGCGGCCGATCTCGACGCGGGCCGAATACACGTTCCGGCCGGCGATCGTGGTGTCCGGGCGGGCCAGGTAGACGTACTCGAAGAGGCAGCCCTTCGGCTCCGGCGCGGCGAACCGGGTGGACCGCAGGCCGTGTTCGTCGACCGCGATCATCTCGCCCGGCTCGACCTCGCGGACGAAGCTGGCGCCGACGATGTCGAGGGCGGCGGTCTCGCTGGCGATCACCCAGCCGCGTTCCATCCGGCCGAGCACCAGCGGGCGGACGCCCTGCGCGTCGCGCGCCGCGTACAGCGTGTTCTCGTCCATGAAGACGAAGCTGAACGCGCCCCGCAGGCGCGGCAGGACCTCGAGCGCCGCCGCCTCGACCGACAGGTCGGGCCGGCTGGCGAGCAGCGTGGTCACCAGGGCGGTGTCACTGGTGACGTTCTTGTCCATCTCGAGGCCGCGCTCGGCGACCTCGCGGGCCAGCTCGGCGGTGTTGACCAAGTTGCCGTTGTGGCCGAGCGCGATGGTCGTGCCGGCCGTGGTGGCGCGGATCGTGGGCTGGGCGTTCTCCCAGGTGGCGCCGCCGGTGGTGGAGTAACGCGTGTGGCCGATCGCGAGGTGGCCGCGCAGGCTCGCCAGGGTCGGCTCGTCGAAGACCTGGGACACCAGGCCGAGGTCCTTGTAGACCACCACGCCGGAGCCGTCACTGACTGCTATGCCGGCGGCTTCCTGGCCACGGTGCTGGAGTGCGAAGAGTCCGAAGTATGTGAGTTTCGCAACCTCTTCCTCCGGAGCCCAGACACCGAAGACGCCGCAGGCATCCTGGGGGCCGCGCTCCTGGGGGTCGAGATCGTCGGTCAACCGGCCGTCGCCTCGGGGCACCTGTCGCTCCCTGTGATCTGCTCGAACTTGGTCGTCGCTCCGACCGCCCAGTGTACGCGAGCCGACGGGGCACGGCTCGGGCTCGCGGCGTGCTTACTCAGCGCTTTCCACCGGATACAGCGGCATGTACTCGCTCAGGTCGGTGCGGATGCCGCTCGCCCGGAGACGCCCGTCACTCAGCGCATCCGCCCAGGTCACACGCTCCGTGGCGACGAGGACCCAGGTGACCGGATCCGTTTCGACCACATTGGCCGGTGTCCCGCGTGTGTGAGTGGGACCAGCGACACACTGAATCGCACCGAAAGGCGGAACCCGCACCTCCACCGAACGGCCAGGCGCTCGGCGGGACAACTCGGTCAGCAGTGCTCGCACAGCGTCACGCAGCACCGGACGGTCGGGTTCGACACCCCGGTCCAGCGCGTCCAACGCTTGTTGAACGGACTCGGATCTAATGTGCGCAGGGGACACGTCCGGACAATACGACCCGGTCCGCCGAGATTGCTCCTCGCCCCTGGGTCGCGCAATGGACGTGTGACAAGGCATAGTGGCCGACGGTGTTTTAGTCGCGGGAAGTAACCGGCACTCTAGACAGCCGGGAAAACCGTGCGACCGGAAGGGCGGTGGACGTGACAACGCACCTACGAGCCCGAGTGGCCCAGGCCGGTGCGTTACTGGCGGTGGTCCTCGGCGTAATCGTCGTCGCACCCGCGGTGGCGCTGGCCGACGCACCCGATGTGCAGATCACGAGCCTGCCCACCGACGTGATCTCGGGTAACAGCCTGCAGATGGGCTTCAAGATCCGCGACACCAACGACAACGGTGGCGGCGGTGGCGGTCAGACGACGGCCACCATCAAGGTCTCCGGGATGACCTGCGACGGCGTGTGCAACCAGATCGCCCAGGTCAGCAGCGGCAACGGCGGCACGGATTTCACCGTGAAGTTGACCGCGCCGACCGCGGACGCGGGCGCGACCAAGGTCGTCAACATCACGGTCAGCGCCACCATCAACGGCGAGACCAACAGCACCAGCCAGCCGGTGAACGTCAAGGGCCCGGACAAGCCGCAGAACGTCACGTCCATCTCCGGCAAGGTGAAGGACAGCGACGGCAAGGCCGTCTCCGGTGCCTCGGTCGCCATGAAGGACAGTGCCGGGAACGTCTACCAGGCGACCACGAACGGTAACGGCGGCTACGCGTTCAACTCCTCCGACTCGCAGCCGATCACCCCCGGCACGATCTCGGTCGGTGCCGCGAAGACCGGGTTCACCTCGGCCACCGTGCAGATCCAGGCCGCGGTCGGCAAAAGCGTCAACGTGCCGCTGACCCTGAAGATCGTCGAGGCCTCGGCGTCAGCCACCCCGTCCGCATCCGCGTCCGTCGCGGCCAGCTCCGAGGTGCTCGACGACGCGACCACCGAGCCGACCGCCGAGGACACGACGGCGGCCGACGCGGACACCAAGAAGACCGCGTCCGACTCGGGCGGCTCCGGCTCGATGCTGTTCATCATCGTCGGCGGCCTGCTCGTCGCGGCCGGTGTCGGCGCGATCGTGCTGGTCCTGATGCGCCGGAAGAACAACGGCGAGGACGGCGGCGGTGTCGACGACGACCCGACCTCGATGCCCGGCGGTGGCGGCGGCGTGGTGCCGGCCAGCCAGGGCCGGTTCAACGACGCGACCCGGGTCTCCGCTCCGATGGGGGCCGGCCGGGACGCCACGATGATGGCGCCGCGGGCGTCCTCGCCGATGGCGGACGCACCCACGATGCTCCAGCGCCCGGTGGTCGAGGACGAGTTCCCCGACCCCTACGGCGTGCCTGTTCCGCAGCAGGGCGGCTACGTCGGCGGCGGGCAGCAGTACGGCGGCTACGACCAGGGTGGGTACGAGCAGCCGGGCGGTTACGAGCAGCCCGGCGGTTACGGCACGGCCGGCTACGGCGCGGCCCCCGCGGCCGGCGGCCAGTACGGCGCTCCGCAGAGCACCGGCACCTACGGTGCGGCGGCGGCTCCGGCCGGTGCCCAGCAGCGCTACGACGAGCCGACCGGCATGTACCAGCCCCCGGCTGACGGCTACGACGAGTACGACGAGCGGGGCGGCCAGCAGTACGGCGGCGCCCAGCAGTACGGCGGCCAGCAGCCGCAATACGGTGCCGGCGCCGGCCAGCAGTACGGCGGCGGCGGTTACGACCAGGGCGGTTACGAGCAGCCCGGCGGTTACGGTGCGGCCCCCGCGGCCCCGGCGGGCGGCGGCGGCCAGTACGGCGCCGGCGGCTACGACGACCAGGCCGGCTACGGCAACGAGCAGGGCGGTCAGCAGTACGGCGGCGCCCAGCAGTACGGCGGCCAACCGCAATACGGCGGCCAGCCGCAGCAGCAGTACGGCGGCGGTTACGACCAGGGCGGCCAGTACGGCGGCGGCGGTTACGACCAGGGTGGTTACGAGCAGCCCGGCGGCTACAACGAGCCGAACCGGCACGGCGGACAGCCACCCCGGCCGCAGGAGCCCTCGCAACCCGGCCAGCGCCGCTCGGCGGACTGGGACAACTGACGGCCCTGAGAACGACAAGATCCGGCTCGCGTATGCGGGCCGGATCTTTTTATGTCCGGACGACGAAAGCCGGTCAGCGTGGACGCTGACCGGCTTTATCGTCGGTTGTAGATCAGTCGGTGGACTTGGCCGGCTCGATCGGACCGCCCGGCACGTCGTCCTCGCTCGGCGTCGACTCGGAGATCTCCAGCGTCACCGACCGCACCGAATCCTCGCCCGCGGGCGAATCCCCGGCCGGTTTCGCGGCCGCTTCCGGGTCACCGTGCCGGCCGGCCAGCTCGGCCACCCCGCCGAACAGCTTCGGCAGCGTCGACGACCAGGCCTCGCGCAGCTCGGCCAGCGGGATCGTGAACTGATCCCGCACGTCGAGCACCGCCTCGCGCGACGTCACGCCGATCTGCACGCACGGCACGCCGTAGTCGGAAGCGAGCGCCACGAACGCCTTGTCGTGCCCGCGCGGCACCGCCACCACGGCCCGGCTCGCCGACTCGCTGAAGAGCTGGACGAACGCGGTGTTGTCGTCCTCCGGCAGCACGATCTGCGCGCCGACCTCGCGACGCAGGCAGCTTTCCACCAGCGCCTGGGCGAGACCGCCGTCGGAGAGATCGTGCGCGGCGGCGACGTGCCCGGCCTGCGAGGCCCGCTGCATCAGCGCGCCGAGCCGCTGCTCGTTCACCAGGTCGATCTTCGGCGGGCGACCGCCGAGGTGCGCGTGGGTGACCCACGCCCACTCCGAGCCGGACAGCTCGCAGGTGGTCTCGCCGAGCAGGTAGATCAGGTCACCGTCGCCGGTCGGCGGCACGAAGCCCATCGGGACGCGGCGGGCCACGTCGTCGAAGACGCCGAGCACACCGACCACCGGGGTCGGGTGGATCGCGGCCGCGCCGGTCTGGTTGTAGAAGCTGACGTTTCCGCCGGTGACCGGGGTGCCCAGCTGCTGGCAGCCGTCGGCGAGACCGCGGACGGCCTCGGCGAACTGCCACATCACGGCCGGGTCCTCCGGGGAGCCGAAGTTGAGGCAGTCGGTGACCGCGACCGGCTCGGCCCCGGTGACCGCGACGTTCCGGAACGCCTCGGCCAGCGCGAGCTTGGCGCCCTCGTAGGGATCGAGGCGGGCGAACCGGCCGTTGCCGTCGACCGACAGCGCCACGCCGAGGCCGGTGCGCTCGTCGATGCGGAGCACACCCGAGTCCTCCGGCTGAGCGAGGACGGTGTTGCCCAGCACATACCGGTCGTACTGCTCGGTGACCCAGGTCTTGTCGCACAGGTTCGGCGACGCGGCCATCCGCAGCACGGTCTCGCGGAGCTCGTCGCCGGTGTTCGGCCGCGGCAGCGTCTCGGCCCGATCGGCCTGAAGCAGTATCAAGTCGCCGGGCTCGCGGATCGGCCGGGCGTAGACCGGGCCGTCGTCGGCGAGCGAGCCGGGCGGCACGTCGACCACGATGTGGTCGTTCCACGTGATCACCAGCCGGCCCGGGGTGCCCTCCGCCTCGGCCGGGGTGACCTCGCCGATCGCGGTGGCCCACACGCCCCACTTCTCGGCGACGGCCAGCACGGGGGCGAGGTTTTCCGGCGTGACGATCAGAAGCATCCGCTCCTGCGACTCGCTGGCCAGGATCTCGGTGGGCGACATCGACGCCTCGCGCAGCGGCACCCGCTCCAGCCACACCCGCATGCCGGTGCCGGCCGCGGCCGCGGTCTCGGTGAGCGCGCAGGTCAGGCCGGCGCCGCCGAGGTCCTGGATGCCGGCCACGAGGCCGGCGTCGTAGAGCTCGAGGCAGCTCTCGATGAGCAGCTTCTCCATGAACGGGTCGCCGACCTGCACCGACGGGCGGCGCTGCTCGGCCCCCTCGTCGAAGGTGGCCGACGCGAGCACGGAGACGCCGCCGATGCCGTCGCGGCCGGTGCGCGCACCGAGCAGCACGACGATGTTGCCGACGCCGGCCGCTTCCTTGTGCTGCAGCCGCTCGACCGGCAGCACGCCGATGCTCAGCGCGTTGACCAGCGGGTTGCCCTGGTAGGTCGGGTCGAAGACGATCTCGCCGCCGATGTTGGGCAGGCCCAGGCAGTTGCCGTAGCCGCCGATGCCGGCCACCACGCCGGGCAGCACCCGGGCGGTGTCGGGGTGGTCGGCCGCGCCGAAGCGCAGCGGGTCCATCACCGCGATCGGCCGGGCCCCCATCGCGAGGATGTCCCGGACGATGCCGCCGACGCCGGTGGCCGCGCCCTGGTAGGGCTCGACGAAGCTCGGGTGGTTGTGCGACTCGACCTTGAAGGTGACCGCGAGCTCGTCGGAGATCTGCACGACGCCGGCGTTCTCGCCGATGCCGGCCAGCATCCGGGTGTTCGGCGGGGTCTTCTCGCCGAACTGACGCAGGTGCACCTTGCTCGACTTGTAGGAGCAGTGCTCGCTCCACATGATCGAATACATGGCGAGCTCGGAGGCGGTGGGCCGGCGACCGAGGATCTGCCGGATCCGTTCGTACTCGTCGTCCTTGAGACCGAGATCGGTGTGCGGCTGAAGCTCCTCGGGCGTGCTGAAGGCACGCTCCACCGTGTCCGGTGCGCCGGCGAACTCATTGATCAGAACGTCGGTCGCGGCGAAGCCGGTCGGCTTCTTCGCACTCGGCGACGCCGCCGCGCCGCTGGTGGCCGTGTCCGGCTGCGAGGTCATTACTGGTGTCCCCCTGATTGCTGTCCGCCCGCGGTCGCCCCGGCCAGGGCACGCAGGACGGAGGTGAAGAAGCCGAGGCCGTCCAGCGACGGGCCGGTCAGCGCCTCCACCGCGTGTTCCGGGTGCGGCATGATGCCGACGACGTTGCCGGCCTCGTTGGTGATCGCGGCGATGTCGCGCTGCGAACCGTTCGGGTTGCCCTTGATGTAGCGGGCGACGATCCGGCCCTCCGCCTCGAGCGCGTCGAGCGTGCGCTCGTCGGCGACGTAGCAACCCTCGCCGTTCTTCACCGGGATCAGGATCTCCTGGCCCTCGGTGTAGCCGTTGGTCCACGCGGTGTCCACGGACTGCACGCGCAGCCACTGGTCGCGGTTACGGAAGTGCAGGTGCTGGTTGCGGGTGAGCGCGCCGGGAAGCAGGTGCGCCTCGCAGAGAACCTGGAAGCCGTTGCAGATGCCGAGCACCGGCAGGCCACCGTTGGCCGCCTTGATGATCGACTCCATGACCGGGGCGAACCGGGCGATCGCGCCGCAGCGCAGGTAGTCGCCGTAGGAGAAGCCGCCGGGCAGGACCACGGCGTCGACGCCGTGCAGATCGGGGTCGCCGTGCCAGAGGCGGACGGCCTCGGCGCCGGCGATGCGCGCGGCGCGGGCCGCGTCCCCGTCGTCGAGTGAACCGGGGAAGGTGACCACACCGATACGCATGGTCAGGCGTCCTCCGTCACACGAATGTCAAAGTCCTCGATCACCGGGTTGGCCAACAACTTGTCGGCGATCTCACGGGCGCGATCCAGGTCGGCCTCTCCGGCGAACTCGATCTCGATCCGCCGACCGATGCGGACGGAGGAGACGTCGGTTACCCCGAGCCTGGGCAGCGCGTTCGCGACTGCCTGGCCCTGCGGATCGAGGATCTCCGGCTTGAGCATGACGTCGACCACGACGCGAGCCACGGGCACTCCTGACTGATAGGTGTAAGCATCGGCAGCCTACCTTGTGAAGCACGGCACCGACCCACTGGCCGGTGTCGGCAGAGCGACCCTTGCCCTTCTGACCAGGGCACATCGGCAGTGATCTAGATCAACACCGGCGAGGGCCATCACACGGTGATATGTGCGATCTGAGTGGTAGGCGAACAGGCGCATTGCCCCTACCGTTCAGTACATCGATCTCCGTAGGGCCGGACGGCGGCGCCCCCGCTGTCGTCCGGCAGGAGCTCTCGAGCAGTTTCCGCCGAGGTGCGACGTGAGGGTCGAGCTCCGTTGCGCCTCGGCGGCACCAAACCTCTAGAGAATCGGCGCGGGCGCGTAATGCGCCGCGGCCGGGTGCGCCGCCACGATCGAGGCCACCCGGTCAGCCACCCGGGCGACCTGCGAGGACGCCGCGCCCACGAACGCCGCCCGGTCCGCCACCAGTGTGTCGATCTCGGCGCGGGACAGCCGCATCCGATCGTCGCCGGCCAGCCGGTCGAAGAGATCGTTGACCGCGGCACCCTTCTCCCGCATGGCCAGCGCCACCGCGATCGCGTGCTCCTTGATCACCTCGTGCGCGACCTCCCGGCCGACCCCCTTGCGCACCGCCGCCACCAGGATCTTGGTGGTGGTCAGGAACGGCAGGAAGCGGTCGAGTTCGCGGGCGATCACCGCCGGGTAGGCGCCGAACTCGTCGAGCACGGTCAGGAACGTCTGGAACAGGCCGTCGGTGGCGAAGAACGCGTCCGGCAGCGCCACCCGGCGGACCACCGAACAGGACACGTCGCCCTCGTTCCACTGGTCGCCGGCCAGCTCGCCGACCATCGAGAGGTAGCCCCGGACGATCACCGCGAGGCCGTTGACCCGCTCCGACGAGCGCGTGTTCATCTTGTGCGGCATCGCCGACGAGCCGACCTGGCCGGGCTTGAAGCCCTCGGTGACCAGCTCCTGGCCGACCATCAGCCGGATCGTGGTGGCCAGCGACGACGGGCCGGCGGTCACCTGGACGAGCGACGACACCACGTCGAAGTCGAGCGACCGCGGGTAGACCTGGCCGACGCTGCTGAGCACCCGGTTGAAGCCGAGGTGGCCGGCCACCCGCTGCTCCAGCTGGGCGAGGGCGTCGAAGTCCCCGTCGAGAAGGTCGAGCTGGTCGGCCGAGGTGCCGACCGGGCCTTTGATGCCGCGCAGCGGATAGCGCCCGATCAGGTCGTCCAGACGTTCGTACGCGATAAGGAGCTCTTGTGCCGCCGAGGCGAACCGCTTGCCGAGCGTGGTGGCCTGCGCCGCCACGTTGTGCGAGCGGCCGGTCATGACGAGATCCGAATACTCCACCGCGCGCTCGGTGAGCCGGGCCAGGGTGGTGACCACCCGCTCGCGGATCAGCTCGAGCGACGCCCGGATCTGCAGCTGCTCGACATTTTCGGTCAGGTCGCGGGAGGTCATCCCCTTGTGGATCTGCTCGAAACCGGCCAGCGCGCTGAACTCCTCGATGCGCGCCTTCACGTCGTGCCGGGTGACCCGCTCGCGGGCCGCGATCGACGGCAGGTCGACCTGGTCGAGCACCGATTCGTACGCCTCGACGGCCCCCTCGGGCACCCCGACGCCGAGATCACGCTGGGCGCGCAGCACGGCGAGCCAGAGCCGGCGCTCCATCCGGATCTTCTCCTCCGGGGACCACAGGTCGGTCAGGTCGGCGGAGGCATAGCGGGCGGCCAGCACGTTCGGGATAGTCACGCGACCGATTCTTTCACGGACTCGTTTTCCGGCTCCGGCAGCTTGTGCCGCAGCGTGCGGATGTCCCGGCTGCTGAGCTGGGCGAGGATGGCGATCACCATGAGCGAGCCGGCCCCGATCAGGGTCGCCTCGGCGCCGATCACGTGCGAGATCGGCCCGATCGCCATCTCGCCGATCGGCATCGCCACGAACGAGCCGACCATGTCGTACGAGTAGACGCGGGCGAGTTTGTCCGCCGGGACATGCTCCTGCATCGTGGTTTCCCAGGCCACGCCGAACTGCTCGACCCCGGCCCCGGCCACCACCGCGGTGATCACCAGCAGCCAGAAACTCGGGTGGATGCCGAGCACGAACACCGGGAGGGCCAGCAGCCCGCAGGAGGCGACCCCGAAGTAGAGCAGTCGCGTCAGCCGCAACCGGATCGCGAGCAACCCGCCGAGGATCATGCCGGCGGTCTGCGCGGCGAGCACGAAACCCCAGGCCCGGCGGCCGATGCTCTCGTCCGCGATGACCGGCCCGAGCACGAAGAGCCCGCCGGCCCAGGCCATGTTGAGCACGCCGAACCCGGCGACGACCGCCCAGAGCCAGGTCCGCGAACGAAATTCGGACCATCCGGTCCGGAGATCTACGAAAATATTGGGACGCTTCTGCGGTGGTCCCGCGGCTTTTTCCGGTACGGACGTGGCCGCGGCCGAAAGGCCGAAATCCTCGCTGGGCAGCCCGGAGACCGCCTCCTCGACGACCGCCTCCCCGCTGATGGCCGCCGGTTCCGCCCGGCCCGGGCCGGGCGCGGCCGCCTTGAACACCAGGCCGAGACCGCCGAAGAAGACCGCCGAGAGCACGAACGTGGCCGCGTCGACCGCGATGCCCCAGCCCGGCCCGACCGCCGCGACCACGATGCCGGCCGCCGGCGCGCCCAGGATGGCTGCACTGTTGAGGGCGAGCCGCCCGATCGCGTTGGCCTGCTGGCGGATGTCGGCCGGCACGGTCAGCGGCAGCAGCGACGCGCTGGCCGGCAACGCCAGCGCCGCCACCATGCCGTTGACCGCCGCCAGCCCGATGAGCAGCGGAATCGTGGCGTTGTGGCTGAGCACCAGGGCCGCCACCAGCCCCTGGGTGAGGGCCGCGGCCAGGCTCGACCCGACCATCAGCGCGGTCTTCGGCAACCGGTCGGCGAGCACCCCGCCGAAGAGCAGGAACGCGACGTTGACCACCGTACGGGCGCCGACCACCAGGCCCAGGTCGGTGGCCGAGCCGGTGAGGTCGAGAACCGCGAAGGCGAGCGCGATCGGCGCGAACGCGTTGCCGAGCGCGTTGATCGTGCGGCCGGCGAGCAGGAACCGGAAGGGACGGTGTTTGAGGGGGGCGAGGGTCGGGGCGCTCATTCGGACTCCATCTCGAACATCGCGGCGGTGGTGCTGGTGCGGATGGTGCCGGGGGTGCGGGGTGGCTGGGCCACGTTGTGCAGCTCGACGAGCGCCTCGGAGATCCGGTTGCGGAGCTCGGCCCACTTCTCCGGGTCGACCCAGAGCTCGGCGTCGGCGAGGACCTTGCTGCTGGGCGGGAAGTTGGCGTCCCTCGTTCGGCGGATCAATTCGTGGGCGAAGGCGGCGAACTCGGCCCGGAGCTGCTCGTCACTGAGCGGCCCGCTGCTGAGCCGGTGCTCGCGGTCGCGGGCCACGTCGTAGCGGTAGCGCTTGGCGATGCCACCGCGGATCTTCTCCTCGCCCTCCACGAAGATCAGCCCGCCGGAGAGCAGGTTGCGGAGGTGATAGCTGGCGTTGGCGTGGGTGAGACCAAGCTCGCGGGCCACCTCGGCGGCGGTCATCGGCGCCGCGGTGAGCAGCGACATGATGCGCAGCCGGACCGGATGGGCCATCGCCCGCAGTGCCGCCTTGTTCTGCTCTCCCAAAGACATGTTGGGGAGTCTAGGCAACCCGCGTGCCGACTGTCCAACACTTATTTGGGAGTGGCACACTGCACGAAGAAAAGGCATTCTCGCTAGGGTTACTCGCGAGTAGGTACAGCGCAGATACCGAAAGGTCCACCGATGACTGAATTCAACCCCGAGTCGCTCGCCTCGATCGGCCCGAAGGAGTTCGCGCAGCTCGTCAAGTCGACACCGGACTCGCAGATCGCCGAGGTCATGGCCGGCGACGCGCGCACCAAGATCCTCGACGAGGTCTTCAACCGGATGCCCCAGCTGTTCCGCGCCGAGAAGGCCGGCAGCACCTCGGCCGTCATCCACTGGATCATCACGGGCGGCGCCGACGGCGCGAGCGACACCTACGAGACGGTGATCGAGAACGGCGCCTGCACGGTGACCAACAAGCCGGAGCGCGACCCGAAGCTCGCCATGACCATGGACCCGCTCACCTTCCTGAAGGTCGTCTCCGGTGACGGCAACCCGATGATGATGTTCATGACCGGCAAGATCAAGGCAAAGGGCGACCTGGCCCTGGCCGCCAACGTGGCCAAGCTCTTCGACATCCCCAAGGCCTGACGCTTGCGAGGCGTGGCATGCCCGGCCGGCATGCCACGTCACCCAAGCGTGGTAAGCCGCTTGGCGGCGTCCGAGTTTCGTGCGAGTTTTGCTCTACCCTTCACAGTGAAGGATTTGTACAAACTCGGAAGGAACTCCGGCGATGCCCACTCCGCCTGTCGAAGAGGCTTTGCGGCATATCGCCGGTGGTGCGAGAGCCTGCGATCTCGAAGGCCGGACGTTGGACTTCAAGCGGCCGATGCGCTCCCGCGACGACACCGCCAAGGACATGGCTGAGGCCGCCGCCTGTTTCGCCAATGCCGTCGGCGGCTCAGTCGTACTCGGTGTCGCAGACCGTACGGCGGGGCCGGATGCGTTCGTCGGCACCGACATTCAGCCTCACTGGCTGGCCCGGCGAATCTATGAATTGACGGCACCGGGCTTGACCGTGGAGGTCTCGGACTTCCGGTATGCCGACCGGACGTTGGTCGAGATACGCGTACCCGTGGGTGTCGACGTGCACCTGGTCGGGGGTCGCGCGACCGCGCGGCGAGACGACGGCTGCCTCCAGATGACCTCCGCCGACATCGCGCGGCTCGCCGACGAACGCCGGGGCGTGGACTGGTCCGCGGCCGAAACCGATTCGCCCGTGTCCACGGCATCACCGGTTGCGATGGCGCAGGCCCGAGCACTGCTCCGGCAACATCAGGACCCTCAGCGTCGCTCCTACGCGACGTACGACGACGCGGACCTTCTCCGGGCACTCGGTGTGGCAACCGCGGACGGCCGGCTGCTGAATGCCGGCAGGGTGCTCTTCTGTGATCCGGATCCGGCATTTCCGGCCGAGGAGCTACTCGTGTATCAGTACCGGCGGTCGCCCGGTGGGGAACCGGCCGAGATAGCTCGCCTCAGCCAGCCGCTGATCAGCGCATACCTCCGGATTCAGGAGCACGTCGAGGCCCGCGTGGACAAGACGCCGTTGCTCCTTCCCGACGGGCAGCAGGTATATCTGGCCGACCTTCCGGAAGCCGCCGTTCGGGAAGCGGTCGCCAACGCCGTCATTCACCGGGACTACCGGTCGCCGGGCCCGGTGCACGTGGAACATGCCCCCACGCAGCTGGTTGTCACCTCTCCCGGACCTCTCGTACAGGGCGTGACCGTCGACAACATCCTCAGTACGCCGTCCCGACCCCGGAATTTCCGGCTTACCGCAGCGGTGCGCGTCCTCGGGCTCGCGGAGCAGGCCGGGGTCGGAGTGGAACGGATGTATCGCGAGATGATCCGGCTCGGCCACCAGCCGCCGCAGATTCGCGAGGACTGGGGCTCGGTACGCGTGTCCCTTCTCGGCGGCGCGCCGAACAAGGCGATCGCCCGGTACGTCGCCTCGCTGCCCGAGGAGTATGCCGACGATGCCGATGCCATGCTCGTTCTCTTCGCACTGCTGTCCAAGAGAACGGTGACCGCGGAACAGCTGACGCCGGTCCTGCAGAAACCGATCGACGAGGTCGCCGGGGTCCTGCGCAAGCTCGACGGTGACGACGTCGCGATGGTGGAACCCACACGCGAAACGATCCGTCGACGCTATCCGACATACCGGTTGCGGGAACAAGTGATCCGGGAACTCGGCGCAGCGGTCGGCTATCGACGGCGAACGCAGGACGACATCGATCGGAAGGTCATCGAGGCCGTCCAGGAGATCGGCCAGATCACCGGCAAGATGGTCCAACTGCTGCTTGACGTCGACGGCAGCCGAGCATCCCGGATTCTGGCAGATCTGGTCGACCGGCAACTCCTGATCAAGACATCGCACCAGCAGCGCGGACCGGGCGTCACGTACGGGCCCGGCCCACGCTTTCCCCTGCGGAAAGGCAGGCGTAGATCAGTGTCATCCAAGCCGGGAGCGGACCGCGTCCCGGTCGAGGACCAGCCGGAACAGCAAGAACTGTTCACGGACGATGTCTGAGAGCGCTACCGACTGATGCGCCCCTCCAGGGCGGTCAGGGCGATGTCGGTGCGGTACTGGGCGCCGTCCAGGTGGATGTTGTCGATCAAGGCGTAGGCGGCCGCGCGGGCCGCGGCCAGGTCGGTGCCGACGGTCGTCACGCTCAGCACTCGGCCGCCCGCTGAGATCAGGGCGCCGTCGTCGCGCCGGGCGGTGCCGGCGTGGATCACGCCGGCCGCCTCCGCGCCCTCGATCACGTCGCCGATCCGCGGGGTGCCGGGGTAGTTCGCGCTGGCCACCACCACCGTGACGGCCGCGCCGTCGTGCCAGACCAGCGGTGGGTGCTCGGCCAGCCGGCCGGTCGCGGCCGCGAGCAGCAGGCCGGACAACGGCGTGTCCAGCAGGGCGAGCACCACCTGGGTCTCCGGGTCGCCGAAGCGGGCGTTGAACTCGATGACCTTGGGACCGTCGGGGGTGAGCGCGAGTCCGACATAGAGCAGCCCGGCAAACGGGGTGCCGCGCTTGCGCATCTCGGCCAGGGTCGGCTCGACGACCTCCCGCATCACCTGCGGCACGAGATCGTCCGGCGCCCAGTCCAGCGGAACGTACGCCCCCATGCCGCCGGTGTTCGGCCCGGCGTCGCCGTCGGCCAGCCGCTTGAAGTCCTGGGCCGGCATCAGCGGCACCGACGCGGTGCCGTCGGTGACCACGAACAGAGACACCTCGGGGCCGGACAGGTACTGCTCGATGACGACCTTGCCGCACTCGGCGGCGTGCCGGCGGGCGTCCTCGATCGAGTCGGTGACCACCACGCCCTTGCCCGCGGCCAGCCCGTCGTTCTTGACGACGTAGGGCGCACCCAGGTCGGCGAGGGCCCGGTCGACCTCCTCGGGCGAGGTGCACGCGTAGGACAGCCCGGTCGGCACGCCGGCCGCGACCATGACGTCCTTCGCGAACGCCTTCGACCCCTCCAACTGGGCGGCGGCCGCGCTCGGCCCGAAGCAGGCGATGCCCTTGGCCCGCACCGCGTCGGCCACCCCGGCCACCAGCGGCGCCTCCGGCCCGATCACCACCAGGTCGGCGGCCACCTCGACGGCCAGCGCCGCCACCGCGGCGGGATCGGTCGCCACCACCTCGTACAGCCGCGCGACCTGCGCGATGCCGGGATTGCCGGGGGCGGCGGCCAGGAAGTCGACGGCGGGGTCGGCAGCGAGTTCGAGGGCGAGGGCGTGTTCGCGCCCGCCGGAACCGATCAGAAGTACGCGCACGACCGCCGATCCTACCGGCGGGCTCCTTCCGCACGTCGCACCGCACGTCGGTCGCGTAAACTTCGGCAGTACCCGGACTTTCCCGAGTACGACTGTTCTACGGAAGGCGTCACGGAAGTGCCGGTGATCGTGTTGATCGGCGCCCAATGGGGCGACGAGGGCAAGGGCAAGGCCACTGACCTGCTGGGCGACCGTCTCGACTATGTCGTCAAGTTCAACGGTGGCAACAACGCCGGTCACACCGTGGTGATCAAGGGCGAGAAATACGCGCTTCACCTGCTGCCCAGCGGCATCCTGACACCGGGTGTGACCCCGGTGATCGGCAACGGTGTGGTGGTCGACCTGGCGGTGCTGTTCCAGGAGATCGACGGTCTCGAGGCACGCGGCATCGACACGTCCCGCCTGCGGATCAGTGCGAACGCGCACGTCATCGCGTCCTACAACCGCACGCTCGACAAGGTCAGCGAGCGTTACCTGGGCGCCCGGCGGATCGGCACCACGGGCCGGGGCATCGGCCCCACCTACGCCGACAAGATGAACCGGCTGGGCGTCCGCATCCAGGACCTCTTCGACGAGTCGATCCTGCGGCAGAAGGTCGAGGCGGCGCTCTCCTTCAAAAACCAGGTGCTGTCGAAGATCTACAACCGCCAGGCGGTCAAGGTCGACGAGGTCGTGGCGGAGCTCTTGTCGTACGTCGATCGTCTTCGCCCCTACGTCGGGGACACCGCGCTGGAGCTCTCCCAGGCGCTCGACGAGGGCAAGGTCGTGCTCTGCGAGGCCGGCCAGGCCACCCTGCTCGATGTGGACCACGGCACCTACCCGTTCGTGACCAGCTCGAACGCGACGGCCGGCGGCGCCTGCACCGGGGCCGGCATCCCGCCGACCCGGATCGACCGGGTGGTCGCGGTGCTGAAGGCGTTCACCAGCCGGGTGGGTGAGGGCCCGTTCCCGACCGAGCTGCACGACAAGTTCGGCGACTACCTGCGTGAGGTCGGCCACGAGTACGGCACGACCACCGGCCGCCCGCGCCGGATCGGCTGGCTCGACCTGGTGATCGGCCGCTACGCGCAGCGGATCAACGGGGTCACCGACTTCGCACTGACCAAGCTGGACAACTACGACGGCCTCGACGAGATCCCGGTCTGCGTGGCCTACGAGGTCAACGGGGTGCGGCACGACGAGATGCCGGTCAACCAGACCGACTTCCACCACGCGATCCCGATCTTCGAGACGCTGCCCGGCTGGAAGCAGGACATCTCCGGTTGCCGCAGCTTCGACGACCTGCCGAAGGACGCGCAGCGGTTCGTCGAGTTCGTCGAGCAGCGCCTCGGCGCCCGCATCTCGATCGTCGGCGTCGGCCCGGGCCGCGAGGCGGTCATCGAGCGGCACTCGGTGCTGGGCGGCTGATCAGGTGTTCGACGTCGTCATCCTGAGCCTGGCCGAGGGCGCGGGTCCGTCGGTGGACGCCTGCGGCCCGGCCGGCTGCGGCGGTTGCGGTTCCGACTCCGGTTCCGACTCCGGTTCCGACTCCGCGGAGAAGGAGTCGTGCGCCGCCCCGCGCGTGCCGGTGCTGGAGTGCGCGGACGCGCTGACCAAGGCCGGTGCGCGCGTCGAGACGATCACGGCCGGGTCCGATGCGGAGATCGACGCGGTCCTGGCCCGCTTCGACGGGCCGCCCCGCGCGGACGGCTTGACCTGGCCCGACGTCGAGAACAAGACCCGGCTGGTGGTGGCGAGCGCGGTCGACGGCCAGTTGCGGGCCGTCCTGCGACGGCTCGTCCGGCGGTACGCTCCGCCACCCAGCAAACGCCCCGGCGACCTGGCCACCGGCCGCACGGTTCCGGATCTTCCCCCGGTGGCGCTGCTCCCGCTCGACGCGGCCGGCACCACCGACCTGGCCGCCCAGCTGGGCCTGCCCCGCACCCCGGCCGGGGTGGCCGCGGCGGTGCTGAACGGCCCGGTCCGCCGCCTCGACCTGCTGCGCAACGACGGTGGTTCGGTCACGGTGGACGGTGCGCTGGTCGGCGGCGCGGACGACGACGGCCGGGCGGTGGCCTGGCGCGGCCGGATCGAGGTGGACGACAAGGTCCTCTCCGACGGCAGCGACCCGATCCTGGCCTGCGCGATCGGCAACGGCGGCGGCTACGCCGAGTTCGACGGCCTGCGGCTGCTCACCGATGGGGACCCGACCGACGGCCGGGTCGAGGTGGCCGTCGCGGTTCCCAGGATCGTCAAGCAGGGCTTCCGGCGCGGCACGAAGGTGCAGATCGAGGTGCGGCGGGCCCGCGGGCGCGCGGTGTCGGTGCTGCCGCGCGACGGTGAGCTGCAGTTCCTCGACGACGGCGTCGGCGGCTCGATGACCCGTAAGCGTTCGTGGTGGACGGAGGCCGGCGCGTGGGCGGTGTACGCGACCTGACCTACTGTGAAAGTCTGAGGCCGTAGTGAAGGGGAGGACGCTTCCGTGACGGACGAGCACGCCGACCGCGTCTACGTCCCGGGGACGAACCCCACGCCCCCCGACCGGGACGTGGAGCCGTTCTGGGCGGATGAGGAGCCACCGGCTCCCGTGCACGGCGGCCGGCCCGTTCCGCACGAGACGCCGCCACCGATGCCGATCCACGGTGCGCCCACGAGTGTCTACCGGTCGGACCGCCCGGTGCCGGTGCCCGGGATTCCCGTCCCGGTGCCGCCGCCCGCCGCACCACCCACCACGCCGCCGCCGGTTCCGCAGCAGCGGACGCCGACGCAGGCCTGGCCCAACCTGGAGCGTCCGGCCGAGCCCTCGGCCGGCCCGGTCGAGATCACTCCGCCCGAGCCGACCTCCGGCTCCGGGGTGCACACCAGCCCGGATTCGCCCTGGTCACAGCCCCCGCAGCAGCGGCCCGTCGCGCCGGAGCAGCCAACCCCTACCCCAGCTCCGGCCCCGCCGCCGACGATGCGGGCCAGCGCGTCCGTCCCGATCCCGCCGCCGGTGCGTCCGGAGAGGCCCCCGGAGCAGGCGAACGGCCAGATCTACCGGCCGCAGCAGCCCCCGGCCCCGCCAGCGCCGCCGCAGCAGCAATACGGGCCGCCACCCGGCCCTTACCCGCCGGCGATGGACCCGCGAAACGTCCAGCCGCAGCCGCCGGCTCCCGCGCCGATCGACCCCTTCCAGGATCTGCCGTGGGTGTCCGACGGCACCCCGACGGCCGAGGAGTTCGCCCGCCGCCGCCTGGCCAAGCCGGCCGAGCCGGTCGCCACCATGGGCCCGCGAGCGGTGCTGAAGAAGACCACGATGGGCCTGGTCAAGATGGCCCCGAGCAAGCGCGAGCTGGACTTCAAACAGGACGTCGAGAAGGTCCGCCGCAACTTCGGCGGCCTGCGCCAGGTCACCGTGGTCAACCCGAAGGGCGGTGCCGGCAAGACCGTCGCCGTGCTGCTGCTCGCCATGACGTTCGGCCAGAAGCGCGGCGGGTACGTTCTGGCCTGGGACAACAACGAGACCCAGGGCACCCTCGGCATGCGCGCCCAGCAGGACTTCCACGCCCGTACGGTCCGCGACATGATGCGCGACCTGCACCTGTTCCGCGGCGCGCACGGCCGGGTCGGCGACCTTTCGCAATATGTCCGGGCCCAGGGCGAGGGCATGTTCGACGTGCTGGCCTCGGACGAGTCGGCGACGGCCGGCGAGATGCTGACGGCGGGCGCGTTCGCCGAGATCCGCGAGATCGTCAGCCGCTTCTACAAGCTGATCTTCGTGGACACCGGCAACAACGTGCGCGCCCAGAACTGGCAGGCGGCGATCGACGCCACCGACCAGCTGGTGATCACCATGTCGGCCCGGAACGACTCGGCCGAGACCGCCGCCCGGATGCTCGACCACCTGGAGCAGAGCGGCCGGCAGCGGCTGGTCCGGCAGGCGGTCAGCGTGGTGTCGATGCCGCCGACCCGCAAGGACATCGACCTGCCGGCGATCCGGAACCACTTCGCGGCCCGCACCCGGGCGGTGCTGATGGCGCCGTACGAGAAGCTGATCGACTCCGGCGAGCCGCTGCGCTACGGCCAGTTGTCCAACAACACCAAGGACGCCTGGCTGAAGATCGCAGCGGCGGTCGCCGAAGGCCTCTAGGAAAGATCAGGAAAGGGCGTCGGCCGCGGCCGGGTCACTGTCGCGCAGGAATTGAGCGCAGCGGGCCGCCTCGTCCGCCTCACCGATTTCGGCGGCGGCCTTCGACAGGCTGTGCAGGCAGCGCAGGAAACCCTGGTTGGGCCCGTGCGCCCAAGGCACCGGCCCGTGCCCCTTCCAGCCGTTACGGCGCAGCGAGTCGAGGCCACGGTGGTAGCCGGTGCGGGCGTAGGCGTACGCGGTGACCGGCTCGCCGGCCTCCAGGGCCTCGGCCGCCAGCGCGGCCCAGCCCCCGCTGAACGCCGGGTGATCGGCGGCAACCGTCTTGTAGGCGTCGGTGGTGCCGGCCTCGATCGCGGCAGCGAGGGCCTTTTCGGCTTCGATGTCGGCGGGCAGGCGCGTGGCCGGCGGCTCGGGAAGCAGATTCTGCATAACCCCATTCAACCGGCCGCACCAGGATGAATTCCCAGCGGGTCAGTCCCAGGCGTCGCCGAGCGTGGCCAGCCGATCGGTGTATTCGATCTGCCGCTGCCACGGCGCCGGCCAGGCATCGAGCCCGAGCGAGGCACCGGCGAACGCGCCGGCCAGGCAGGCGATCGAGTCGGAGTCGCCCGAGGACGCCGCGCCGCGCCCGAGCACCGCGACCGGCTCGTCCGGCGAGATCAGATAACAGTGCAGCGCGGTGGCGAGCGCCTCCTCGGCGATCCATCCTTCGCCGGTGGTCAGGCACGGATCGCCGGTGCGCGGCCCGGTGCCGACCTTGGCCAGCGCCGCCAGGCACTCGTCCCAGCCGCGCGCGATGAACTCCGCCGGCGACGAGACCCCCGGCTGCTGCCACAGCTCACCGAGCCAGTCACCCCGGTAGACGCCGCGCTGCGAACGGCAGCGATCACGCAGGGCCTCGAGCAATTCCTGCGGCGGGAGACCCGCCAAGAGCCAATTGCAGGTGTACGCGGTGAGCTCGCTCGCCGCCAGCCCGGTCGGGTGACCGTGGGTGAGGGCCGCCTGCAACTGGGCCGCCCCGGCCCGTTGGTCGTCGCTCAGCCCCGGCATCAGCCCGACCGGCGTGACCCGCATGTTGGCGCCGCACCCCTTCGACCCGGTCTGGGTCGCCTGCTGCCACGGCCGCCCGTCGGACAGCGCCGCGCAGGCCCGCAGGCAGGTCATGCCGGGCGCCCGGTTGTTGTCCGGGCTGATCGCCCAGTCGAGGAACGCCTGCCGCAGCAGCGGCTCCAGCGCGGCCGGCGTGATCTCCGGCGCGGCCAGCAGGGACTCCCCGACCGCGAGCGCCATCTGAGTGTCGTCGGTGACCAGGGCGGGCGTGCCGGTCAACTCGACCGGGCCGGCCGGGCCGTAGGCGGCCACGATCTCCTCGTACCGCATGAACTCGGTCGGCTTGCCGAACGCATCCCCGTAGGCCAGCCCATAGAGCGATCCCGCCGCATTTCGCACGCTGACTACCCTACGTTCATGCCAGGCGATCCGTTACAGCCCGTTCTGGGTGGGGACATTCCGTTCGACAGCACGGCGCACGAGGTGGAGTCCCGCGCGGAGTTCGACTCCCACCTGGCCCGCCGCTCGCTGGCCGGCCTGATCATTCTCGGCCTACGGCTGGAGGTCGACCCGCCCGACTTCACCGGCGTCGACGTGACCGGAACGCTCTTCGTCGGCTGCCGGCTGCCCGACGAGGTGGAGATCGACCTGATCCGGCGCGGCGCCCACCTGGTGCCGCCGTTCGACGCCCGGCCCTACCCGACCCATCCGGCCACCCTCTACACCCCGGAGGACCTGTCCTTCGGATTCGGCTCGGACGGCTTCGCCGGGATGTACGACTCGATCGTCTACCAGCACTTCATCGAGCACGGCGGGTCCGCCCCGGACATCCGGGAGGCGATCAGCCAGCGGCTGCACGACGCCGGCATCGACAACGCGCTCGGTAAGGCCCTGGCCGCCTGGGTGGCCAACCACGACGTGAAGGCCGCGGTCGGGATCATGGGCGGGCACGCGGCGGCCCGCGGTTCGGCGCCCTATTCGATGGCGGCCACGCTGGCCTGGCGGCTGGCCTCGGTGGGCCGGCTCGTGGTGACCGGCGGCGGTCCGGGGGTGATGGAGGCGGCGAACCTGGGTGCCTACTTCGCGAACCGCCCGGCCACCCAGCTGAAGTCCGCGATCGAGATGCTCGCGGCGGCTCCGCACTTCGCCGACCACGATCCGTACACGGCGGCGGCGCTCCGGGTGCGCACGGCGTTCCCGGCGCCGGCGACGGCGGCCACCGACGTGGTGGGCAAGCTGCGGCACGGCGGTCTGGCCCTGCCCACCTGGCTGTACGGGCACGAGCCGGCCAACCTGTTCGCGGGCCAGATCGGCAAGTACTTCTCGAACGCCGTCCGCGAGGACTCGATCCTGCGCCTGTCCCGGGGCGGCATCGTCTTCGCGCCCGGCTGGGCCGGCACCGTCCAGGAGATCTTCCAGGCCGCGACGAAGACCTTCTACCAGACCGACGGGCCCTCGGGCGCGTTCGTCTTCCTGGGCGTCGACCATTGGCGCGAGCTCCCGGTCGAGGCCCTGCTGCGCCCGCTGCTGGCCAAGTCACCGCACGGCGACCAGTCGAACCTGATCGTGGTGACCGATTCGCTCGACGTGGCGATGGCGGCGCTATCGCGGTGACCCCGTCAGGCGATGTGCACCCGGCGCCAGTTCGTGGCCGGGAGCTCGGCCTCCGGCACGTCGGTGATCCCGTTCTCGTCCATCGCGTTGTAGACCGCGATCCGGGCGCCCTCGAAGAGGAACTCGACCGCGTGCAGGATGCGCGGCCGCCACTCGGCCACCGTGACCAGCTCGATCACGTTCACCGCCCGCAGGATCTGGCCGCGCGCATGCCGCAGGGCCGCCACCGGGTCGGGCCGCCAGTCGAAGTGCTCGTACCAGTCGATCGGCACGTTCAGATCGATCTGATTCCAGGTGATCGCGCACTCGTCGAACTTACGGTGAGTAATCTCCACATGCGACTGTCCGAAGTCCAGAATCACCGGGCCGTCGGCGAACCAGCCCCGCTCGGCCATATCCCACATCAGCCAGCTTGATCGCAATTTCCGCCCGATGAGCCGGGTAAACCGGGTGCGATGGACCGCCGCGAGGGCTTCCGCGTCGTGGTGCCACGCGGGCTCATAGCCCTCGATACCGAGCACGATCATGAACCTCCAGTGAACTGGGATCGATCGTACCCATACCTGTGAGTAACACACCAAGAGAACGACGGCCGGTCCCCTCCAGTGGGGACCGGCCGTCGCCGAACGACTTACTTCGAAAGGCTGGTGCCGGTCGAACGGAGGTTCTCGCAGGCCTCGACGACCCGCTTGGCCAGGCCGTTCTCGGCCAGCTTGCCCCAGGCACGCGGGTCGTACGCCTTCTTGTTGCCGACCTCGCCGTCGATCTTCAGCACGCCGTCGTAGTTCTTGAAGATGTGGTCGACCACCGGGCGGGTGAACGCGTACTGCGTGTCGGTGTCGATGTTCATCTTGACCACGCCGTAGTCCAGGGCGCCGTGGATCTCCGAGAGCAGCGAGCCGGAGCCGCCGTGGAAGACCAGGTCGAACGGCTTCTCCTTGCCGTACTTCGCGCCGACCGCGTCCTGGATCTCCTTGAGGACCTCGGGGCGCAGCTTGACGTTGCCCGGCTTGTAGACGCCGTGCACGTTGCCGAAGGTCAACGCGGTCAGGTAGCGGCCCTTCTCGCCCAGGCCGAGCGCGGCCGCGGTGGCCAGGCCGTCCTCGACGGTCGAGTACAGCTTGTCGTCGATCGCGGCGGAGACGCCGTCCTCCTCGCCACCGACCACGCCGACCTCGATCTCGAGGATGATGTGCGCGGCCGCGGCCAGGGCCAGCAGGTCCTCGGCGATCTGTAGGTTCTCGTCCACCGGAACGGCCGAGCCGTCCCACATGTGCGACTGGAACAGCGGCGCGCGGCCGTTGGCGACCCGGTCCTTGCTGATCGCGAGCAGCGGCCGGACGTACTTGTCCAGCTTGTCCTTCGGGCAGTGGTCGGTGTGCAGCGCGATGTTGACCGGGTAGGCCTTAGCGACCTCGGTGGCGTACTCGGCCAGCGCCACGGCGCCGGTGACCATGTTCTTGATGGTCGGGCCGGACGCGTACTCGGCGCCGCCGGTCGAGATCTGGACGATGCCGTCACTGCCCGCCTCGGCGAAGCCCTGCAGGGCGGCGTTGAGGGTCTGCGAAGACGTCACGTTGATCGCCGGGTAGGCGAACGCGCCGGCCTTGGCGCGGTCGAGCATCTCGGCGTAGACCTCGGGAGAAGCGATAGGCATCGGTGCGCTCCTTGCTGTTTTCAACACGTATGGAAGACAGAGGGCAGGACCGCGCTGTCCTCCTCCAGGCAGTATTCCGCAGCCGGAAGAGCGATGAGAAACCGCCCCGAAACTTGCTCCAGTAGCCCGACATACGGCCCATAGCGTGCGCAAACGCCGGGACCAACGCCCCTATCGCCGAGCGCGGCGGGGAGGACAATCGGTTGGACCCGCCCGGCGGCCGGTTTGCGCTCATGCTGAGAGGGACCCGGCCACAACGACGGCGAGAGGGGAACGCGGGATGACGTACCCGGAGAACATCGACCTGGAGGTCCCGGAGGCGGACGCCGCCGAACAGCGCGCCAGCACCCGGTTCGAGGGGGACGACGACCGGGTGGAGACGTCCGGCAACGTCGAGGCGCCCGACTGGGACGCCAGCGAGCAGAACCGGGTCGTCGACCTGGAGGACGACGACTACCGCTAAACAATTCGGTCGCCCCGGCGGGCGGCTCGGCCGGATCATGGATGGCGTGCTGCTCACCGTGACGACCACCCGCCCGCCGGCCACCGACCTCGGCTATCTCCTGGTCAAGCATCCCGGCAAGGTCCACACCTTCGACGTGCCCACCGGTACGGCGTACGTGATGTACCCCGAGGCGACCGAGGATCGGTGCACGGCGGCGCTGCTGCTCGACGTGGACCCGGCACAACTGCGCGCCCAGCAGGAGTCGTTCGAGCTCGGCGCATACGTCAACGACCGCCCGTACGCTGCATCGAGCCTGCTCGCCGGAGCCCTCGCCAAGGTGTTCCGCAGCGCTCTGCGCGGCGCCTCGAAGGACCGGCCGGAGCTCGCCGCCGAGGCCATTCCGCTGGAGATCCGGGTGCCGGTGCTGCGTGGCAGCGCCGACCTGGCCACCCGGCTGTTCGCGCCGCTCGGCTGGCAGGTGACCGCGGAGCCGATCCCGTTCGAGCCGGAGATCGGCGGCGACAGCCACTACGTCGACCTGCGGCTGGCCGGCACCGTCCGGCTCGCCGACGCGCTCAACCACCTCTACGTGCTGCTCCCGGTGCTCGACGACGCCAAGCACTACTGGGTGGCGCCGGACGAGATCGAGAAGCTGCTGCGCTCCGGCGAGGGCTGGCTGGCCGGCCACCCGGAGAAGGTGCTGATCGCCCGCCGCTACCTCGCGCACCGCCGGCACCTGGCCGAGTCGGCGCTGTCCCGGCTCGACGTCGCGGGGCCGACCTCGGACGAGGAGGCCGAACTGCCGGTGGCCCGCAAGGTCTCGCTGGCCGAGCAGCGCCGCGACGCGGTGCTCGCCGTCCTGGCCGAGGCCGACGCCGCGCGCGTGCTCGACCTGGGCTGCGGTCCGGGCGCGCTGCTCGCCGCCCTCGTCAAGGACCGCCGGTTCACCGAGATCGTCGGCACCGACGTGTCCTCCCGGGCCCTCGACCAGGCCGCTCGCCGACTGCATCTGGACCGGCTGCCCGAGCGGCAGCGCGACCGGATCAAGATCTGGCAGTCGGCGCTGACCTACCGCGACGACCGGCTGCGCGGCTACGACGCGGCCGTGCTGATGGAGGTCATCGAGCACGTCGACCCGCCGCGGCTGCCCGCCCTGGAGGCGAGCGTGTTCGGGCACGCCCGCCCGCGCACGGTCGTGCTGACCACGCCGAACGCCGAATACAACGTCCACTACGAGGGGCTGACCGGGATGCGCCACTCGGACCACCGCTTCGAGTGGACCCGCGCCGAGTTCCAGGCGTGGGCGGCCCGGACGGCCGAGCGCTACGGCTACGCCGTCGAGTTCCGGCCGGTCGGCGACGAGCACGAGACCACCGGCGCACCGACTCAGCTGGCGATCTTCACCGAAACGACTACGGAGGTGACTTCATGATCGACGTACCGGAGCTGGCGCTTGTCGCTCTTGTCGGGATCTCCGGATCCGGCAAGTCGACGTTCGCGCGCACCCACTTCAAGCCGACCCAGGTGCTCTCCTCCGACTACTTCCGGGGCCTGGTCGCCGACGACGAGAACGACCAGTCCGCCTCGGCCGCCGCGTTCGACGTGCTGCACTACGTGGCCGGCAAGCGCCTCGCGGCCGGCCGGCTGACCGTCGTGGACGCCACCAACCTCCAGTCGCACTCCCGGGCCGGCCTGGTCAAGGTGGCCCGGGAGCACGACGTACTCCCGGTCGCGATCGTCCTCGACGTCGCCGAGGCGCTGGCCTGGGAGCGCACCGGGTCCCGGCCGGACCGCACCTTCGGCCGGCAGGTGCTCACCCGCATGCACCGCGACCTGCGGCGCTCGCTCGGCTCGCTGGCCCGCGAGGGCTTCCGCAAGGTGCACGTGCTGCGCGGGCCGGACGAGATCGCGGCGACCGAGATCCGCTACGAGAAGCTGTACAACGACAAGCGGGAGCTGACCGGCCCGTTCGACATCATCGGTGACGTGCACGGCTGCCACGCCGAGCTGGTCGCCCTGCTCGGCAAGCTCGGCTACGACACCGGCCGGGCCGACGCCCCGCACCCGGAGGGCCGCACCGCGGTCTTCGTCGGCGACCTGGTCGACCGCGGCCCCGACTCGCCGGGCGTCCTGCGCCGGGTGATGGCCATGGTCGCGGCCGGCACCGCGATCTGCGTGCCCGGAAACCACGAGCAGAAGCTGGCCCGCAAGCTCAACGGCCGGCAGGTGCAGCTCACCCACGGCCTGCCGGAGACCCTTGCGCAGCTGGAGAGCGAGCCGGAGTCGTTCGTCACCGAGGTGCAGGAGTTCATCGAGGGCCTGGTCAGCCACTACGTGCTGGACGGCGGCAAGCTGGTCGTCGCGCACGCCGGCCTCAAGGAGGCCTACCAGGGCCGCGCCTCCGGGCGGGTGCGCAGCTTCGCGCTCTACGGCGAGACCACCGGCGAGACCGACGAGTACGGCCTGCCGGTCCGCTACCCGTGGGCGCGCGACTACCGCGGTTCCGCCGCGGTCGTCTACGGCCACGTCCCGACCCCGAAGCCGGAGTGGATCAACAACACGATCTGCCTCGACACCGGCTGTGTCTTCGGCGGCTCGCTCACCGCGCTGCGCTGGCCGACCCGCGAGCTCGTCTCGGTTCCGGCCGCCCAGGAGTACTACGCCCCGGTGCGTCCGCTCTCCGCTATCGCGGAAAAGCCGGACGAAGGCCTGGATCTGGCCGACGTCACCGGTCGCCGACACCTTGATTACGGGTACGGACGAACCACCGTCGACGCCGAGAACGCGGCCGCGGCCCTGGAGGTGATGAGCCGGTTCGCCCTCGACCCGGCCACGCTCGTCTGGCTGCCGCCGACCATGGCGCCCTGTTCCACCTCGACCCTCGACGGCTACCTCGAGCACCCGGCGACCGCCTTCGCCGACCTGCGCGGGGTCGGCGTCGGCAAGGTCGTGTGCGAGGAGAAGCACATGGGTTCCCGGGCGGTGGTCCGGGTGTCGCGCACCGGCGACGGCGACGCGATCTGGACCCGGACCGGCCGGCCGTTCTTCGGCCCGGCGCTCGACGTGCCCCTGCTGGCCCGGGTCCGGGCGGCCGCCGCCGAGCTCTTCACCGAGCTGGACACCGACTGGCTGCTGCTCGACTGCGAGCTGCTGCCCTGGTCGGCCAAGGCCGGCGGGCTGATCCGGGAGCACTACGCCGGGGTCGGCGCGGCCGGGCGGCATGCCCTGCCGGCGGCGCTGGCCGTGCTCGACCAGGTCGCGGCGCGCGGGCTCGACGTCGGCGGGCTGCGCGACCGGATCGAGCTGCGGTCGGCGGAGATCGACGGCTACTCGGCGGCCTACCGGGCCTACGTCCGGCCGACCGATGGCCTCACCGGGGTCACGCTCGCTCCGTTCGCGGTGCTGGCGGGCGCCGGCACGTCGTACGCAAGCAAGGATCATGGCTGGCACCTCGCGCAGGTGGACCGCCTGGTCGCGGCAGACGCGGAGATCTTCACGCCGACCCGGCGGATGATCGTCGACCTGAGTGACGCCTCGGCTGAGGCCGAGGCCACCGACTGGTGGCTGGCGCTGACCGCGGCCGGTGGTGAGGGCATGGTGGTCAAGCCGTACGCGGGCCTGGCCGTCACCGACGCGAAGGGCCGGCTCGTGCAGCCGGGGGTGAAGTGCCGCGGCCGGGAGTACCTGCGGATCATCTACGGTCCGGAGTACACCCGGCCGGAGCAGCTCGGCCGGCTGCGCAACCGCAACCTGGGCCGCAAGCGCAACCTGGCGCTGCGCGAGCACGGGCTCGGGCTGGCGGCGCTGGACCGGCTGGCCGAGGGCGCGCCGGTGTGGCGGGTGCACGAGCTGGTCTTCGCCATCCTGGCGGCCGAGTCGGAGCCGGTCGACCCGCGCCTGTGACGCCCGCAGCACCCAGCGTGTTTCGGCCGTACGGATAGCTCATACACAGCAGCTGTACAGGTACCGGTCGCTCAGCGGCCGGTACCCTGCACAGCGTGGACATCCATACACTGGCCGATTCGGTCGCACTCAACCCGTTGGACGCGACCGAACTGATTCACACGTTCGGCCTCTTCGGTGTCATTGCGATCATGTTCGCCGAAACCGGCCTGCTGGTCGGCTTCTTCTTCCCCGGCGACTCGCTGCTGTTCCTGGCCGGTGTCGCATCCTCCCCGGTCGCCGACGCGCTCTTCGGGGACAACACCCGGATCTCGTTCGTCGGCCTGCTGATCGGTGCGCCGATCGCCGCGATCGTCGGCGCCCAGCTGGGCCATTGGCTCGGCGCGCGCTACGGCCGGCGCATGTTCGACAAACCCGAGTCCAAGATCTTCAAGAAGGAGTACGTCGAGAAGGCGGAGTACTACTTCGAGAAGTTCGGCCCGGCCAAGGCCGTGGTGCTCGCCCGCTTCATCCCGATCGTCCGGACGTTCCTCAACCCGGTCGCCGGCACCCTCGGCATGTCGGCCCGCAAGTTCTTCGTGTGGAACGTGGTCGGCGCGGTCCTGTGGACCGACGGCATCCTGATCGTCGGTCACCTGCTGGCCCAGAAGATCTACGACGCCGTCGGCGAGAAGATCGACCACTACATCCTGCCGGTCGTCGTGGTGATCGTGCTGATCTCGCTGCTCCCGATCGGCATCGAGATGCTCCGCGAGCGCAAGCACAAGAAGAACAACCCGACCGCGAGCTCGGACTCGGTGGAGCCGTCCCAGGCGATCGGCGTGGTCGCGGCCGCGAGCATCGCCGGCCTGGTCGACGCGGTCCGGGACGAGGACGACGACGACCAGCCGCGTACGCCGCGCTCGCACCGCCGGCACTGAACTTTTTCAACGTGGCCAGGGCGGCAGCGCCCGGCGCCTGGCATCGCACCGGAACCGCAGGCCCGATGCCAGGTTGAAAAGGTTCACTGATCCAGAAATACCGAAAGGCCGGCCCGAGCGGGCCGGCCTTTTTCGTTGGCTTCTAGACAGAGACCGCGGCGGAGCCGGACAGGCGGTCCAGGAACTCCTCGGGGCACTCGCGCAGGTTTTCCAGGCGACCGGCCGCAAGGGCGCGGTAGGTCAGCTGGGCTGCCTCTTCGAGGTTGCGGGCCCGCTTGTGGGCCAGCTCGATCGAGTCGCCCACGACGACGCAGCCGTGGTGGCTTAGCACCAGGCAGTCGGTGCCGTCGGCAGCCATGGCCGCGGTCAGCGCCGCGACCTCGGAGCTGCCCGGCAGCCGGAACGGCACCGTGGAGACCCGCCTCAGGTAATAGGCGTGGTCGGTGGTGACGATCCGGATGTGCTCACCCAACGCGTCCAGCAGCAGGGCAGTCTGCGGGTGCAGATGCACGACGGCGTTGACGTCCGGGCGGGCCCGGTACAGCGCCAGGTGCAGGGCGAGCTCACTGGTCGGCTCCAGGCGCGGCGGCGGCAGGGAGCCGATCGACGCGAAAGAGCCATCAGAGATGTGTACGGATGTGAAAGTGCTACGACTGAGCCGGTCGAGCCAGGAACCGCTCGCGGTCACCCAGATGGCGTCCTCGTCGGGAATCCGCGCGGACAGGTTGCCGCCCGAGCCGGCGACCAGGCCGGCTTGGACCACGTCGTAGCCCACGTGCGCGAGCTGGTCGCGCAGGTCACCCGGAACGTAGTTCACCCATTTGCTCCTCGGGTCCGGGGGGTGGACTGGAGGGAGAGGGGACATCAGCCTGGCGTCACGCCCCCATGACGGGTGACGCCAGGCATATCCGCTTTGGCTTCGCTTGCGCGAGCGGTCAGCGAGCCTTCTTCGTAGCCCGCTTACGCGGCGGCGTCAGAAGGTCGGCGATTGTCGCGATCGCCGACGGGACGAGCCGGTAGTAGGCCCACACGCCCCGCTTCTCACGCTCGAGGAGGCCGGCCTCCGTCAGGATCCGCAGGTGGTGGCTCACGGTCGGCTGCGAAAGGCCCAGGGGGGCCGTCAGGTCGCAGACGCACGCCTCGCCGTCCGTTGCGGACTGGATGAGGCTAAGCAGCCGCAGCCGGGCCGGGTCGGCGAGTGCCTTCAGCACTCCCGCGAGCCGCTCGGCGTCGGCACGTTCAATTGGCTCGCCGGCTAGCGGCGAGATCTGAGGCATTGTCATTTCCGCCAACGCAGTTCCCACGATCTCCATCCTTCCACCAACTGCATCGATTCTCCTGCATGTGCGCAGGAACGAACCGGCTAACTTTCAGGCCGTAAGGCCGATATCGATCACCTTGTCGGTCGATCGTGGGGAGATCCGGCTACCCGAACTCCCGATCGACCTTTCTCGGCGTACCGACTTCGGTCTCTGCCTCCTGCAACGCCTCAGCCGCCGTCTGGTCGCTGCCCGTGCGCGTCGGGCTCTCGATCCCCGCCCCCAGGGTGAGGAGCCCCACATTGTCAATTCGTCGATCTGATTCGGGTCACTGATCCGTACAACTAGAGGCACGCACCCACCTCGCCGTCGTCATCTCGCCACGCTGCGCGATCCCTCGGCCGAGGCGGCTCGGCACGAGAACTTCACGACCCGATGAAAGCACGGCACCACGCTGCGCGACGGACAATTCAGTGATGAATTTACGCAGGTCGTGGCGTGCTTCCATGCATCGAGCGTACTTGCTGGAACGAAACTCGTACCTTTCGCCCCGGCGGGGCGGAACGGAACTATTGACGCACAGCATTGGGCCCCTCTGAAAATAAACTTAACAGTGGCATCAGTCCCTTTCGCCCCTTCCCTGAGGCATCGACGCAGCTCAAAGCTCCTATGTCCGGGGTCACATGCCGGCGGCCCAACAGATCACCCGGTCGTGGCGCTGAGAAGGTCCTGTGAATCGCGCGAACTGACGTTTACCCATCCAGCGAAAAACACCCACCGACCGGTTGGCCGACTTCCACCCGGACAGCCGATAGAGGGACGTCGCCTGAGGACAAATCTACCCGTTCGGGTGACACACGGCTGTCGATACGAGACACCCGGTGACCTGTAACTCCATCGCCGGACCCCTCTTCGGAGGGCCCCTCTTGCCGAGTTCCGAAGACCTCTCATACCGCTAGGACTCATCGGCGCCTACCGACGGTTCCGACACCGACGTCTCTTGGCACCCGCGGCCGCCTCCGAAAAGCCACCGAAGCGGACGCCGAGCGAGGGGTAGCCCGAGACCCCGGACACCCCCGGCACGGACGCTCAGCGGCCATCTCCGAGGGCTCTTCGCATCGCCTGTTTCCGGCTTGGACGCCCCACCGACGTCAGATCAGCCGATGCGCGGATCTCACCACGGTCCCCGGCCCTCCGAACATCGCCGAGCCCTCCGCGCGGCCGGCAGCCCAAATGTCAGATCAGACACACCGCAGCCAACCGATTCGGACGCGCCAATCCCGAAGATTCCTCACACTCCCGAACTTCAACCCGGACACTCGCGGCGCGGACGGCCCGGCGCGGACGGCCCGGCGCGGACGGCCCGGCGCGGACGGCCCGGCGCGGACGGCCCGGCGCGGACGGCCCGGCGCGGA
>NZ_BOML01000082.1 GCF_016862175.1 Paractinoplanes durhamensis
GGCCCGGCGCGGACGGCCCGGCGCGGACGGCCCGGCGCGGACGGCCCGGCGCGGACGGCCCGGCGCGGACGGCCCGGCGCGGACGGCGCCAGCCAGCCTGCCTCGCCGCTCCTTTCGGAAGGCTCCTCGCGTCTGTAGCCACAGGCTTGGGGCCGCCGAGACGGAAGCCGGGGCAGAGACGGCCGCTGCGGCCGAGGTCACCGTGGCCCTGCGCGGTCTGGCCGGACGTTAAGCGCCGAGCGGCGGGTGACGGCCGAGCGAGTCTCGCTCGGCCGTCATCCCGCGTTGCGGCAGGCGGCTACTCGACCGGCCGAGACCAGTACTGGTCTCCCTTTGCCTCGGAGGTGCCGGCGGAGGTCTCAGTGGCGGCGTCAGTCGGCTTGCTCCCGGACGGGGACTCACCTGGCGCTGCAGCAGCCGGCACCTCCGCGGCCGGAGCTGTGTCCGGTTCCGCGGAAGCCGAATTCCCCTCGGAAACGCCGTTGGGCGGAGTCATCCCGGTGCCCGCGCTGGATGAGCCGGTGGCGGCCGTACCAGCGTCAGCTGTGGCGACATTGGCTGACGCCGAGTCGGCTGGGCCCGCGCTGGACGAACCCGTAGCGGACGCACCCGAGTCAGGCGCGGCTACGTTGGCTGACGCCGAGTCAGCCACCGCCGCGCTGGACGGGCCGGCGGCTGCTGCGGGTGCACCCAGGCTGGCTGGAGCGACGGTGGACGGGGCGTTTGTTGCGGTGCCGGCTGGAGCTCCCGCAGAAGGGCCAGGACCGCCGGCTGCCGGGGCGGGGAGCCCCGCGGGCGTCGCGGGCGCTGGTGGGCGGCCCCAAAGGGCGGCCTGCTCCGCGCTGTGCGGGTGTGCCGCCGGGTAGCCGGGCCCGGCCGGGTAAGCCGGACCGTAAGCGGCCGGCTGGCCGGGGTATGGCGGGAAGCCGGGCACCGGCTGCCCCGGATTGCCCGAAGGCTGCGCGCCCGGATGGGACGGCATGTTGGGCGCCGGCTGCCCGGGATAGGACGGAGCACCGGGAGTCGGCGGGCCCGCGTAGGGCGAGGCACCGGGCGGCGGTCCGGGGTACGGCGGCGTTCCCGGCGCCGGCGGAGCCGCGTAGGGCGAACCCGGGTTCTGCGACGCGCCTGGCGCCGGCGGAGCCGAGTAAGGCGTTGCACCGGGCGCACCCTGGTAGGGCGCGGCTACGGGTGCTGCCGGGGCAGGTGCTGGGCCGCCGGGATAGGGCGGCAGACCGGGTGCGGGCTCGCCGGGCTCGCCCTGCGGCGCGTAGGGGCCGGCGTAGCCCGGAGGCAACGGCGGAAACGCTCCGGTTGCGGGCGGCGCTGACGTCGGGCCATAACCCGGCGCGGAAGCCGGGCCGTACCCCGCGGGGAACGGCGGGCCGTACCCAGGAGCTGAAGCCGGGCCGTAGCCCGATGCCGGCGGCGGGCCGTAACCCTGGCCCGGCGGCGGGCCGTAACCCGAAGCCGGACCGTATCCAGCCTGTCCCGGAGGGCCCCACCCCGGAGGAGGCGGACCGTAGCCACCCGCGGCAGGAGGGGCAGAAGCCGGGCCATACCCCGGAGGAGGCGGACCATAGCCACCCGGGGCAGGAGGGGCAGAAGCTGGGCCATACCCGGGAGGAGGCGGACCGTAGCCACCCGGAGCCGGCGGAGCGGAGGCCGGACCGTACCCCTCAGGAACCGGGCCATAGCCGCCTGGAGCCGGCGGAGCGGAGGCTGGGCCGTACCCCTCGGGAGCCGGGCCGTAGCCACCCGGAGCAGGCGGAGCGGACGCCGGGCCGTAGGCCGATCCGGGCGGCGGGCCGTAGCCCTGACCAGGCGGCAAGCCGTAGGCCGAAGCCGGAGGCGGGCCGTAACCGGCCGGCCCGGGAGGGCCGTATCCCGCAGGAGCCGGACCGTAGCCACCCAGAGCTGGAGGTGCGGAGGCCGGGCCGTAGCCACCCGCGGCCGGCGGAGCCGAGGCCGGGGCGTAGGCGCCCAGTGCCGGTGGGGCGGAGGCCGGGCCGTAGGCCGGCGGGGCCGAGGCCGAGCCGGTGACCAGGCCGGAGCCGTAGTTCTGGCTTCCGTAGCCCGCGGTCACGGCATAGGGGCCCGGGTAGGGGGCGCCGTATTGCGGGAACGCCCCCGGTGCCGGCTCGGCCGGTGTGGTGCGGCGGAAGAAGACCCGCGGTGCGGCCATGATCAGGATCGCGACCAGGACGTAGGCCAGGATCTGGGCCGCGGCGAGGGTGATGTTGGTGCCCAGCCAGCCGCTCGGGTAGGCGTCGGTCAGCTGCTGGCCGACCGACGACGAGACCGGGTCGCCGCCGCGCTCCACGCCCAGGGTGATCAGGGTGCCCACGCCGGCCAGGCCGCCGATGCCGCAGACGACCAGCGTCGCGATCCGGGCGGAGTTGCTGCCGCGCCGCAGGGCGATGCCCAGCACCACGAACAGGGCGAACACGATCACCCCGAGCACCATGGCGACGGCCGTGCCGAGCCACACCACCGCGATGTAGCTGTCCTTGTCGACGGTGCTGCTCAGCTGCTGCGCCGTATCGCGGAACCGGGTGATCGTGCCGGGCGCCACCGCGACGGACGCGACAGCATAGATCAGCCCGATCCCCGCCATCACCCAGAGCAGCAGGGCCGCGGCGGACACCGCAGGCGGGCGCCCGGCCGGCGCCGGCGGCGCGATGGCAGGCGGCTGCAGAGTTGAGTACGACATCGACGACTCCCCACGGTGATCCGTTGGCCCGAACCTACCGTGTGGGCCGGATCAGGACGGGTTGGTAGGCGGATTGGGCGGTTGAGCCGCGTTTCCTTGTTGTCCGGGTTCCTCGCCGGGGCCCTGCTCCCCGGGCTGGCCGGAGTGGGGCGGAGGCCCGGACGCCGGGTCACCGGACTCCGGCGTAGCCGACTGGCCGGGATAAGACGGCAGCCCAGGCCCCGGCTGGCCGGAGGCAGGCTGGCCGGGATAGGTCGGAAGCCCGGGCGCCGGCTGGCCGGAATCAGGCTGGCCGGGATAGGTCGGGCCGGGCGCCGGCTGGCCGTATGGGCCGGGGGCGGGCTGGCCGCCGTAGGACGGAAGTCCAGGCGCGGGCTGCCCCGGCGGACCGTACGGGCCCGGAGCGGGCTGGCCGGGGTAGGGCGGATATCCGGGCGCCGGCTGACCTTGCGGGCCGTATTGACCGGGCGCCGGCTGGCCGTAGGGGCCGGGTGCCGGCTGGCCCTGCGGGCCGTAGGGGCCCGGAGTCGGCTGCGGGCCGTATCCGCCCGGGGCCGGTTGACCCGGTGTGCCGTAGGGGCCCGGAGCCGGCTGGCCGGGCGCGCCGTACTGGCCGGCGGGCGGGTAGGGCGGCTGGGCGCCGTACGGCGAGTAGAGCGCCGCCTGGTCCCAACCCGGGGCCGCCGGCTTGCGGAAGAACTCGTTCGACTTCGGCAGCGCCAGCAGGATGATCACGGCGAGCAGGGCAAGCAGCACGATCACGGTGATCGTCGTGGTCACCGGGGTGTACCAGGACGGGAGGGCCGCGTCGAGGCTCTGCTGCACCTGGTCGGCGGTCGGGCCGCCGGCGGTGTCGCCGCTGGTGTCCAGGGAGCTGGAGAGCGCGCCGCCGCCGAGGCCGGCGCCGACGCAGCAGAGCGCGATGCCGCCGACCACCCAGGTGATGATGCGGGCCGGATTTTTGCCGCGGGCGTCGAGCAGGCCCAGGACGACGAAGCCGGCGCCGAGCAATAGGTTGATCACCGCGCCGACGAGGTAGGTGGCGGTGACGATCGCTTCGGCGCCCTCGTCGGAGACGGTGCTACCGGCGTAGACGTCCTTGAGCGCGTCGGTGACCGCGCCGAGCGTGGCGAACGAGAGGATCGCGTTGATCACTTCGAAGACGGCCACCGCGTAGAGCAGGTAGGCGGCCACGGTCACGGTGCCGGGACGGAGCCGGGGAGGTGGCTCGAGGCTGCCGGAGGCGGAGAAGCTGGGAACGGTCACAATTCCCCCAATCTTGATCCACTCACACGGTATCGGGCCGGGTCCACATTCGCGACCGCCCAACGCACGCCGTCACGCTGTGGCAACATCGGGCGACGATGGCCGAAATATCCGGATATAGGTCGCTCGATCAGGGGGCGACACGGGGCAATCGCGGCCCCTACACTTCCATCCGTGGCGCCGACCTGGCAGCAGAGACCTCCGGGGACGCCACCTGCCCGCACGAGTCGCCCGCCCCGCAAACAGATGGCCGGGGCCGAGGCAGACCGCAGCCGGGCACCTTTCCCATTACGCGGGCCGCGTGACCACACCGCGGCTGCCCCAGACTTAAGGACCGGTGAGTCCCACATGCCTCATGCCAACATGCTGACCGTCGTGCATCATGACGACACCCGCACCAGCTTCAAGGACGTCCGGTACGAATTGCACCGCGACGGCATCCGGATCTGGTCCGACGAGGGCGAGCACGTCGTCACCGACATTCTGATGACGCAGGCCTATCGCCGGCGGGAGGCCACGCACTAGGCGCAAGCAACGACGAAAGGCCCCGGGGCAACCCGGGGCCTTTCGTGTCAGCAGGGCTAAGCGCGCTGGACCGACAGGTGGTCCTTGCTGTCGGCGAAGTCGACCAGCACGGTGTCCCCGTCCCGGATCTCCCCGGCCAGCAGCGCCTTGGCCAGCCCGTCCCCGATCGAGGACTGCACGAGCCGGCGCAACGGCCGAGCCCCGTAGATCGGGTCGTACCCGTGCTCGCCCAGCCACTCCACCGCCGTCGGGGTGACCTCGAGCCGCAGCCGCCGCTCGGCCAGCCGGTCGCGCAGCCGCCCGAGCTGGATGTCGACGATCGCCGACAGGTCGCCCTTGGTGAGCGCGTGGAACACCACGATGTCGTCGAGCCGGTTGAGGAACTCGGGCTTGAAGTGCGCCCGCACCACCGCCATGACCTCGTCCCGCCGCTCCTCGTCACCCATGGTGAAGTCGGCGGCCTGCGAGCCGAGGTTGGAGGTGAGCACCAGGATCGCGTTGCGGAAGTCGACCGTGCGGCCCTGCCCGTCGGTGAGCCGGCCGTCGTCGAGGACCTGCAGCAGCACGTCGAAGACGTCCGGGTGGGCCTTCTCCACCTCGTCGAGCAGCACCACGCTGTACGGCCGGCGGCGCACCGCCTCGGTGAGCTGGCCGCCCTCCTCGTAGCCGACATATCCGGGCGGGGCCCCGACCAGGCGAGCCACCGAGTGCTTCTCGCCGTACTCGCTCATGTCGATCCGGACCATCGCCCGCTCGTCGTCGAAGAGGAAGCCGGCCAGCGCCTTGGCCAGCTCGGTCTTGCCGACGCCGGTGGGGCCGAGGAAGAGGAAGCTGCCGGTCGGCCGGTCGGGGTCGGCGATGCCGGCCCGGGCCCGCCGGACCGCACCGGCCACCGCGGCCACGGCCTCGCCCTGGCCGATGACCTTGGCCTGCAGCGATTCCTCGATCCGCAGCAGCTTGGCGGTCTCGCCCTCCATCATCCGACCGGCCGGGATGCCGGTCCACGCGGAGATCACCTCGGCGATGTCGTCGGCGCCGACCTCCTCCTTGACCATCGGCGGCTCGACCTTCTCCTCCTCGTCGGCGGCGGAGGCGCTGGCGATCTCCTGCTCGAGAGCCGGGATCTCCTGATATTGCAGACGCGAGGCTTTTTCCCATTCGGCGTCGCGCTGGGCACGCTCCAGCTCCGCCATTGACGAGTCGAGGCGCTTCTTGAGTTCACCGACCCGGTTGAGGCCGCCGCGCTCGCGCTCCCACCGGGCATTCAGCGCGGTCAGCTCCTCCTCGCGGTCGGCGAGGGCGCGCTCGAGGCTGGCCAGCCGGTCGCGGGAGGCCGGGTCGGTCTCCTTCTCCAGGGCGAGCTTCTCGACCCGCATCCGGTCGACCTGCCGCTGGAGCTGGTCGAGCTCGACCGGGCGGGAGTCGATCTCCATCCGCAGCCGGGAGGCGGCCTCGTCGATCAGGTCGATCGCCTTGTCGGGCAGGAACCGGTCGGAGATGTAGCGGTCGGAGAGCGAGGCCGCGGCAACCAGGGCGGCGTCGGTGATCTGCACCCGGTGGTGCGCCTCGTAGCGGCCCTTGAGCCCGCGCAGGATGCCGATCGTGTCCTCGACGGTCGGCTCACCGACGACCACCGGCTGGAAGCGGCGCTCGAGCGCCGGGTCCTTCTCGATGTGCTCGCGGTATTCGTCGAGCGTGGTCGCACCGACCATCCGCAGCTCACCGCGGGCCAGCATCGGCTTGAGCATGTTGCCGGCGTCCATCGAGCCCTCGCCCTTGCCCGCGCCGACGACCGTGTGCAGCTCGTCGAGGAACGTGACGACCTGGCCGTTGGAGCCGCGGATCTCCTCGAGGACGCTCTTGAGCCGCTCCTCGAACTGGCCGCGATATTGCGCGCCGGCCACCATCGCGCCGAGGTCGAGCGAGACCAGCTTCTTGTCGCGCAGCGTCTCCGGCACGTCGCCGGCCACGATCCGCTGGGCCAGGCCCTCGACGATCGCGGTCTTGCCGACGCCGGGCTCACCGATCAGCACCGGGTTGTTCTTGGTGCGGCGGGAGAGGACCTGCACGACCCGGCGGATCTCGGCGTCCCGGCCGATCACCGGGTCGATCTTGCCGTCCCGGGCCTGGGCGGTCAGGTCGACGCTGTATTTCTCCAGCGCCTGGTAGGTCTGCTCGCCGTCCGGCGTGGTCACCCGCCGCTCGCCCCCGCGGACCTGCGGGAACGCGGCCACCAGCGACTCCTCGGTGGCGCCGACACCCTTCAGCGCGCGGCTCACCACGCCGCCGCCGCGGGCCAGGCCGGCCAGCAGGTGCTCGGTCGACACGTATTCGTCGCCGAGCGGCTGGGCGATCAGCTCGGCCTCGCCGATGGCGTTGACGAACTCGCGCGAGAGGGACGGCTCGGCGGTGCTGGACCCCCGGGCCGACGGCAGCTGCTCGATGGCGCGCACCGCCGCGCGGCGGACGTCCGCGGGGTTGGCGCCGACCGCGCGCAGCAGCGCGGGGGCGGTCGAGCCACCGGTGTCCAGCAGCGAAAGCAGCAGGTGCCACGGTTCGACCGTGGCGTGTCCTCGCCGGCCCGCATCGGCGACGGCACCGGTGATGACGTCGCGGCTCTTGGTGGTCAGACGTTCGGCGTTCATGTGCTCCCCTGAAGCTCCGCAGACTTGAGCCCGTTCCGCTCAACTCTAGGCGTCGATGCTCCCGTCGACAACGCCAACACGAGATCTGCCGTGACGGTCGACACGACCGCTTATGAGCCGGGACTCCCGAGCCGTAGCGTGGTGGAACGTGGCCGTACCACCCTTGCTCCGCCGTCTTCTGCCCCTTGCCCTGATCTTCATCGTGGTCGGCCTCGCGACGTCCTTCGTCGGCCCCTACCTGGCGCTTTTCCTGGCCGACGGGCTGCACGCCTCGCCGCTCGCGACGACCGCGTTCCTCGCCGTCGCACCGATCTCCGGCGTCGTCATCTCGTGGCTGATCGGGCGCGCCTCCGACCGATGGCCGATCCGGCGGCAACTGCTCATCGGCGCGGCGCTGGCCGGCGCGGCCGGCACCGCGCTCACCGCGCTCTTCCAGAACTACTGGGCGGTCCTTGCGGTCACCGTCTCACTCACCGCGATCGCCGGGGCACTCTTCCCACAAAGCTTTGCGTACGCCCGTCAGCTGCTCCAACAGCGCGAACCGGGCCGGGCGGCCTTCGGGATCAGTGCGCTCCGCACCCTCTTCTCGGCCGCCTGGGTGGGCGGTCCGCCGCTGGCCGCGGTGGTGCTGGCCGCGCACGGTTTCGGCTGGACCTACGGCCTGGCCGCGGCCCTCTACCTGCTCGGCGCGCTGATGATCGTGATCTGGCTGCCGCGGGTGCCGCAGCCGGTGGTGGGCACCGCCGAGGTCGAGACGCACGCCGGACCCACCGTCCGCCCGATCACGCTCTTCCTGATCATCGCGAGCTTCACCGCGGTGACCACCGCGTCCACCCTGAACGTCCAGGCCATGTCGCTGTTCGTGAGCGACGACCTGGGCGGCTCGATCCGGCAGGCCGGCCTGGTCCTCGGGGTCTGCGCCGCGCTGGAGATCCCGCTGATGCTGGCCCTCGGCGCGCTGGCCACCCGGATCCCGATCCGCCGGCTGATCCTCATCGGCATGGCCTGCGCGGTGCTCTACCACGCGATCGTGGTGGTGACGACCTCGGTCTGGGTGCTGGTCGCGGCCCAGGCGCTGCAGGCCACGGTCATCGCGACGGTCGGTGCGCTGAGCATCTCGTACGTGCAGGACATGATGCCGGACCATCCGGGCCGGGCCACGACCATGGTGACCAACACGTTCCCGGTCAGCCAGATCCTGGCCGCCCCGCTGTTCGGTCTCGCGCAGCACTTCGGCTTCCGACTCGCGTACGGGATGAATCTCGGTCTTGCCGTTCTTGGTTTGATCTTGCTGATCGCCAGTGGCCGGGTGAAGCCGGTGGAGGCCGCCCCGGAACCGGCAGCTGATCAATTCTCTGGTGCAGAACCGGCATATCACCCATAGTGGAAGGGTGCATGGCTCCGCGTCCGATACCGTTGGCGGCGTGCGTGTACGGGTGGAACAGACTCCGCTGCCGGGCATAGGTGTCCGGCACGACCTGGTGACCTCATCCGGCCGGACGGTCGGGGTCGTCTCCCACCGCAACGGCCGTCGTGACCTGGTGCTGTACGACGTGGACGACCCGGATGCCTGCCTCGCGTCGATCCCGCTCACCGACGGTGAGGCGGAGGCGCTCGCCGACGTGCTCGGGGCCTCGCTGATGCTCGGTCAGCTCGCCGGTCTGCGCCAGCAGGCCGCCGGCCTGCTCACCGAGCAGATCGCGCTGCCGGCCGGCTCGGCGTTCGTGGGTCGCCGCCTGGGCGACACCAAGGCCCGCACCCGCACCAGCGCGTCCATCGTGGCCGTCCTGCGCGACCGCGAGGTGATCGCCTCACCGGGCCCCTCGTTCTACTTCGAGGCGAACGACGTGGTGGTCGCGGTCGGCACGCGCGATGGCCTGGACGGCGTCACTGCCATCCTGGCCGGCGACCACGACGATTAGGCCGACCTAGACCCATGCACAGTACGACGATCCTCCTCATCGAGGTCGGCGCGCTGCTCTTCGCGCTCGGCATGCTCGGCCGGCTCGGCCGCACGATCGGCCTGTCGCCCATCCCGCTCTACCTTCTCGCCGGGCTCGCCTTCGGGCACGGCGGTTTCATCCCGCTCTCGGCCAGCGAGGAGTTCATCCAGGTCGGCGCGGAGATCGGCGTGATCCTGCTGCTGGTCATGCTGGGCCTGGAATATTCCGCCACCGAGCTGATCGGCAACCTGCGCGCGGCCGCCCCGGCCGGCGTGATCGACGCGCTGCTCAACGCGGTGCCCGGGGCCGGGTTCGCGCTGCTGCTCGGCTGGGACTGGCAGGCCGCGCTGGTGCTGGCCGGCATCACCTGGGTCTCCTCCTCGGGCGTGATCGCCAAGGTGCTCGGCGACCTGGGCCGGCTCGGTAACCGCGAGACCCCGGTGATCCTGTCGGTGCTGGTCATCGAAGACCTGGCGATGGCCTTCTACCTACCGCTCGTCACCGCGGTGCTGGCCGGCGTCGGCCTGGTCGGCGGGGTCAAGGCGCTGGCCGTCGCGGTGGTCACGGTGATCGCGGTCCTGGTCGTGGCGATCCGCTACGGCCACACGATCAGCAAGGCCATGTCGGTGAACGACCCGGAGGCGCTGCTGCTCAGCGTGCTCGGCCTGACCCTGTTCGTGGCCGGGGTGGCGGCCGAGCTCAAGGTGTCCGCGGCGGTCGGCGCCTTCCTGGTCGGCATCGCACTCTCCGGCCCGGTCGCGCACCACGCCACCCAGATGCTGGAGCCGCTGCGCGACCTGTTCGCGGCGGTCTTCTTCGTCTTCTTCGGGCTGTCCACCGACCCGGCCGACATGCCGCCGGTCCTGCTCCCGGCGATCCTGCTG
This sequence comes from Paractinoplanes durhamensis, assembly GCF_016862175.1. Lineage (GTDB taxonomy): Bacteria > Actinomycetota > Actinomycetes > Mycobacteriales > Micromonosporaceae > Actinoplanes > Actinoplanes durhamensis. Next base: position 9,977 of record NZ_BOML01000082.1, read on the forward strand.
GCCGTGCTGACCATGTCGACCAAGATCCTGACCGGCTACCTGGCCGCTCGCCGGGTCGGCATCGCGCTGCCCGGCCAGCTCCGGGCCGGCCTGGCGCTGATGCCGCGCGGTGAGTTCTCGGTCGTCATCGCCGGCCTCGCGGTGGCGTCCGGCGTGGAGCCCCGGCTGGCGCCGCTGGCGACCGCCTACGTGTTGATCACGGTGGTCACCGGGCCGATGCTCGCGCGGCTGCCCGACTACCAGTGGTTCAAGAACATGGTGAGACGCCGAATGGCTCTTCGGCAGCGCCGTACGGCCCCTGTTCCCGCAGGTGAGTGACGCCCATTACAGGCAAGGCTGCACAAAGCTACTGGCCAGTATCCGATTGTGATGTCCGAACACTTCCGTAGGAACTTTGAGCGCGCTACCGTTCCGCCTCGACAACTACGTGTTATTCGGACTTTCTGGGAGGCGGCGGCGTGTCAGTGCGTGAGTCGACTTTCTACGGGTTCGCGAACCCGGTCGATCCCCGGCCGGAGGAGCTGCAGGCGTGGGCATACCACCCCGAGTCCGTACCGTTGGATGCCATGCCCGGCGACTGGGACCTTCTGATCGCCGGCGATGTTCTCGCCCCGACCCTCTTCGAGCTCGCGATGGACAGGCAGTGCCCGGCGCGGCGGTTCGCGCTGCACTGCATGCACATCTACGCTGCCGACGGCGTCCGGCAGAACGCCTCCGGCCTGCGTAAACGCCGCTTGAAGAAGTTCGTCGAGCGGGCCGAGGAGGTCGGCGACGAGCCGATGGCGATCTGGGCGCACAACTGTCGCGTCCTGATGAGCCGGCCGGAGACGTTCGACTACTCCGACTGGATCGAGGGCGGCCTGGTCCGCCACCCCCGGCGTCTCGGGATGTTCCGCCGCTGACGCCAGGGTAAAGAGAAGCGGCCTTCCCACGGGAAGGCCGCTATTCGTCGTTGGGGCTACTTGTCCGGGGCTCGGCGGGGGCGCCAGACCACCAGGGCCGTCGAGGGCCGTTCCTGGCGAACCAGGTCCTGCCTCGCATACGGACTTTCCATGTGGGCAATCCGGGAGTACGCGTCGTCGAGCTGATGCTCCAGCTCGGCGACCCGGTGCTGCAGGTCCGCGACCAGCTGCTCCAGGCCGATGATGCGCTTGATGCCGGCCAGGTTGACGCCCTCGTCCTGACTCAGCTTCTGCACCTCACGCAGCAGGGCCACGTCGCGCTCGCTGTACCGTCGGCCGCCACCGCCGGCCCGGCCGGGCTGCACCAGCCCGAGCCGGTCGTACTGGCGAAGGGTCTGCGGGTGCATCCCGGCCAGCCGGGCGGCCACCGAAATGATCAGGACCTTCGCATCGGAGGACTGTTCCACGGAGATGTGGAGCTCTTCATACATGTGCCACCTCCCGATCAGGTACTAACCGCCCCGGCGCACGCGCGCCTCGAGCCGGTCCCGCCCAGCCGGCGGGGTCAGTTTCGCGAAACGCTCCAACGCGTCCCGCGCTTCCCCCGTAACACCATCCGGTACCTGCACCTCGACCGTGACGATCAGGTCGCCGGGTGGTCCGTCCTTGCGGGTCACGCCCTTGCCCCGGGCCCGCAGCTTGCGGCCGCTCGGGGTGCCGGGCGGCACCCGCATGGTGACCGGACCCTCCAGCGTCGGCACCCGCAGGTCGGCACCGAGCACCGCCTCGGCGATACTGATCGGAAGGGTCAGGGTCAGATCGTCGCCGCTGCGCCCGAACAGATCGTCCGGACGCACCATGACCTGCACGTACAGATCGCCGGCCGGACCGCCGCGATCGCCCGGCTCACCGCGGCCGGAAAGCCGGATGCGCTGGCCGTCGGCGACCCCGGACGGGAACCGGACGTTGATCGTGCGGGCCTTGGTGACCCCGCCGGTGCCCCGGCACTCGGGACACTTCTCGTCCACGATGGTGCCGGCGCCCTGGCACTCCCGGCACGGCTCGCTGAAGCTGAACGAGCCCTGGTTACGGGAGATCAGGCCGCTGCCGTGGCACTGCGGGCAGGTGCGCGGAGCCGTGCCCGGCTTCGCACCGTTGCCGTGGCAGGTGTCGCACTCCCCGGCCGACCGCAACGTCAACGGCAACGTCGTGCCGCGGACCGCCTGGGTGAAGTCGAGGGTCACCTCGGTCTCGACGTCCCGGCCGCGGCGTGGGCCACGTCGGGTGGTGGCGCCGCCAGCCGTACCGCCTGGCCCGCCACCCGAGAATATCGAGCTGAATATGTCCGAGAAGCCGGCCCCGCCGAACCGCCGGTCGCCCGGGCTGCCGCCGCCGGCACCCGCGCCGGAGAAGCCGCCGAACAGGTCGGACGGGTCGAACTGGGTGCCACCGGTGCCCGATCGGGCACCCCGGCGGAACGCGCCCGAGCCGAACAGCGAGCGCATCTCGTCGTACTCTTTGCGCTTTTTGTCGTCGGAGAGCACGTCGTACGCCTCGGACGTGGCCTTGAACTTCTCCTCGGCCTCGGCGTTACCCGGGTTCCGGTCGGGATGCAGGTCGCGCGCCAGCTTGCGGTACGCCTTCTTGATCTCGTCGGTTGAGGCGGACTTGTTCACGCCAAGGACAGCGTAGAAGTCCTTCTCGAGCCAGTCCTTCGAGCTCATCGCGTCCACCTCCTCCTAGCGGTAAGGCCCGCCCACCGCGACGCGGTGGGCGGGACGAGCCTGTGAGATCACTCCGGGTCGGCGACCGCGACCAGGGCGGCACGGAGCAGCCGCTCACCCAGCGTGTAGCCCCGGCGCATCACCTCGACGCAGGTCGCCTCCGTGACGTCGGCCGACGTCAGGTGCGCGACCGCCTCGTGCCGGTTGGGGTCGAACGGGTCGCCCTTCTCGCCGAACGGGGTGAGACCGAGCTTGCCGGTCACCGCGGTCAGCTGCTCCGCCACCGAGGCGAACGGGCCGACCAGGTCGCCGTGCTCCCGGGCCCGGTCGATGTCGTCGAGCACCGGCAGCAGCGCGGTCAGCACCGCACCGGTGGTCAGCTCGGCGGCCGCCGACCGGTCACGGTCGACCCGCTTGCGGTAGTTGGCGTACTCGGCGGTCACCCGCTGCAGGTCATGGGTCCGCTCGTCGAGCTCGTTGCGCAGGGCCTCGAGCTCGGCGCCGAGAGCCGGGGCGGGCGGCTCGACAGCATCAGCCTCCACCACGGTCTCGGTGCCCTCCTCCGGTTCGGCAGCGCGATGCGCGCCGCCCGCAACCTTCTCCTTGACCTCGGCGGAGCCTTTTGCCTTCGCCTCGGCCTTCGGATCGATCTTGCGGCGGTCCCGGATGACGACCCGCTCGGTCGCCTGACCGTCGTTTTCCCCGTCCAACCGCCCCGCCGCCGCCCTGGATTCGGCTGAAGGCTGGTCTCCAGCGGCAGTCACTTCTTGTCGTCCTCCACGATCTCGGCGTCGACGACGTCGTCGGCACCACCGGCAGCAGGACCAGCACCGGCGGACGCCGACGGGCCGGGGCCGGTCGCGCCACCCGGGGCCTGGGTGCCGTCGGCACCCTGAGCCGCCTGCGTTCCGTCACCCTGCGAGTACAGCAGAGAACCGGCCTCCTGGGAGACCTGCGACAGGTGCTCGTGCGCCGACTTGATCTTCTCGATGTCGGAACCACCCAGCGCACCACGCAGCTCGCCGAGCGCCTCGCCGATCTTGTTCTTGCTGTCCTCGGGCAGCTTGTCGCCGCTCTCGGCCAGGAACTTCTCGGTCTGCCACTGCAACTGCTCGGCCAGGTTGCGGGTCTCCGCGTCCTCGCGGCGCTTCTTGTCCTCGTCCGCGTGGTCCTGGGCGTCGCGCATCATCCGCTCGATGTCGTCCTTCGGCAGCGCGGAGCCACCGGTGATCGTCATCTTCTGCTCCTTGCCCGTGCCCAGGTCCTTGGCGGACACGTGCACGATGCCGTTCGCGTCGATGTCGAAGGAGACCTCGATCTGCGGGACGCCACGCGGAGCCGGCGCGATGCCGCTGAGCTCGAAGGTGCCGAGCTTCTTGTTGTACGCCGCCATCTCGCGCTCGCCCTGGAAGACCTGGATCAGCACGGACGGCTGGTTGTCGTCGGCCGTGGTGTAGACCTCGGAGCGGTGCGCCGGGATGGTCGTGTTGCGCTCGACCAGCTTGTGCATGATGCCGCCCTTGGTCTCGATGCCCAGGGACAGCGGGGTGACGTCGAGGAGCAGAACGTCCTTGACCTCGCCCTTCAGCACGCCGGCCTGCAGCGCGGCACCGACGGCGACGACCTCGTCCGGGTTGACGCCCTTGTTGGGCTCCTTGCCGGTGATGCCCTTGACCAGGTCGGCGACGGCCGGCATGCGGGTCGAGCCACCGACCAGGATGACGTGGTCGACGTCGGAGAGCTTGACGTCGGCGTCCTTGATCGCGGACTCGAACGGGCCCTTGCAGCGGTCGAGAAGGTCCTGCGTCATGCGCTGGAACTCGGCCCGGGACAGCGACATGTCCAGGTGCAGCGGGCCGTCCGGGCCGGCCGTGATGTACGGCAGGTTGATGCTGGTCGTCGTCGCCGCGGACAGCTCGATCTTGGCCTTCTCGGCGGCCTCGCGCAGACGCTGCAGGGCCATCTTGTCGGCGCCCAGGTCGATGCCGTGCTCGCCGCGGAACGTCTTGACCAGGTGGTCGATGACCCGCTGGTCCCAGTCGTCGCCACCGAGGTGGTTGTCACCGGAGGTCGACTTGACCTCGATGACGCCGTCGCCCAGCTCCAGCAGGGAGACGTCGAAGGTGCCGCCGCCGAGGTCGAAGACCAGGACGGTCTGCTCCTTGGAGCCCTTGTCGAGCCCGTAGGCCAGGGCGGCCGCGGTGGGCTCGTTGACGATCCGCAGGACGTTGAGGCCGGCGATCTCGCCCGCCTCCTTGGTGGCCTGGCGCTGCGCGTCGTTGAAGTAAGCCGGGACGGTGATGACCGCGTCCGTGATCGGCTCGCCGAGGTAGGCCTCGGAGTCGCGCTTCAGCTTCATCAGGACCCGCGCCGAGATCTCCTGCGGGGTGTACTTCTTGCCATCGATGTCGATCGACCAGTTGGTGCCGACCTCCCGCTTGACCGAACGAATGGTCCGGTCCGGGTTCGTCACCGCCTGGCGCTTGGCGACCTCGCCGACGAGCACCTCACCGTTACGGGCGAAGGCAACGATCGACGGAGTCGTCCGGGAGCCCTCCGCGTTGGCGATGACGGTGGGCTCGCCTCCTTCCAGAACGCTGACGCAGGAGTTCGTGGTGCCGAGGTCGATGCCGACCGCACGTGCCATGGTTGGTCCTCGCTTCTTACAGAGCTCGGTTCGGTACAAGGTTGAGTGGAACCGACTCAATGATGCCACGGGCGTGCCCATCGTCAACTCGGACTTGAGTGAAGTGGGCGCAACTGCGCGCACGCATCGACCATTGCAGTTCGGTAGATACCTGTCCGGTCACGGCATACCGGTACCTGTTGTCCTGCATGCATAGATCGGGCACTCTTTAGCCGTGACGACGCACGGTGACGCGGTCGGTCCATCGGCCAATTCCGCCGTGGACGCCGCAATGCAAGAGCCCGCCGGATCGGACGAGAAGGGCCTGACGAGCACGGTTTCGACCGATGCCGGGGACAACTCTGATCCTACGGAAGCCGTCGTGTCCCGTCAGCCACATCCTGATCCCGATGACGAGGCGCCGGCGGAGGCCACCGAACCCGTCGCTGAGCCGATCGCCGAGGGTGAACCGGACGCCAAAATCGAGTTACCGGAAGAAGCCGCGGACGAGACGAAGGTTACCGAGTACCCGTCGGTAACCGAAAATTCATCCGCCGCTTTGGGTGAGGAAAAACCGACAAAAGCGGCATCCGAGCCCGAGCCTGAGCCCGCCCCCAAGCCCGAGCCGGCCATCGCCGAGCCGCCGGCCGCGGTCACCCGGCTCGCCGAAGCGCTCAGCGGTCTGCGCGCGGCGATCGGCGGCTCGTCGTACCCCTTGGTCATGCCCTCGGCCGAGGATGCCCGCCGGATCGGTGCGGCGCTCGTCGCCCAGCTCGACGACTACCTTCTTCCGCGCCTGGCCCGGCTCGACGCCCCGCTGCTCGTGGTGGTCGGCGGCTCCACCGGCGCCGGCAAGTCCACCCTGGTCAACAGCCTGGTCCGGGCCCCGGTCAGCACGGCCGGCGTGCTCCGCCCGACGACCCGCTCGCCGGTGCTGGTCAGCAACCCGTCCGACCTGTCGTGGTTCCGCCAGGGTCAGCTGCTGCCCGGGCTCGTCCGGACGCCGGAGTCGAGCGCGGATCCCCGTACCCTCCAGGTCGTCTCCGCCCCGGCGCTCGGCGCCGGACTCGCCTTCCTCGACGCCCCCGACATCGACTCGGTCGTCGAGGGCAACCGGCGGCTCGCGGCGCAGTTGCTGGCCGCCGCCGACCTCTGGCTGTTCGTCACGACCGCGGCCCGCTACGCCGACAACGTGCCGTGGGAGCTGCTCACCACCGCCCGGCTGCGCGGCACGGTGATCGCGCTGGTGCTCGACCGGGTCCCGGCCGAGGCGGCCGCCGACATCACCGCGCACCTGCGCGAGATGCTCGAGGCCCGCAATCTCGGCGCGGCCCCGCTGTTCGTGCTGCCGGAGACGACGCTGGACGGGCAGGGCCTGATCGCCGAGGACACGATCGGGCCGCTGCACGACTGGTTCAAGCAGCTCGCGGCCGATGCCAACGCGCGCTCGGCGGTGGTCCGGCAGACCCTGGACGGCGCGCTCGCCGCGCTGGTGCCGGCGGTGGCCGGGCTCGCCGACGCGGCCGACGACCAGTCGGTGGCCGCATCGGCGCTCGACGAGCGGGTCACCGTGGCCTATCGCACCGCCCGGCAGACCGTGGTCGAGGGGCTGCGCGACGGGCGGCTGCTGCGCGGCGAGGTGCTGGCCCGCTGGCAGGAGTTCGTCGGCACCGGCGAGTTCATGCGCACCCTGGAGAGCCGGATCGGCCAGCTGCGCGACAAGGTGGTCTCGGCGATCACCGGGCGACCGCTGCCCGGCCGCAATCTGCAGACGGCGCTGGAGTCGCAGCTGGTCACGCTGCTGCGTGGGGTGGCGACCGACGCGGCCGAGCAGGCGTACTCGGCGTGGCAGGCCCACCCGGCCGGCGCCGCGCTGCTCGAGCCGCCGCTGCAGCGCGCCTCGACCGAGCTGCCGCAACGCGCCGACCGGCTGGTCCGCGACTGGCAGCAGTGGGTGCTCGGCCTGGTCCGCGAGCAGAGCGCGGAGAAGCGGGTGGTCGCGCGCGGCGCCGCGTACGCGGTGAACGGCGCCGGCCTGGCCGTGATGATCGCCGTGTTCACCTCGACCGCCTTCATCCCGACCGGGCTGGAGGTGGCGGTCGGCGCGGGTACTACGGTGGCGGCACAGAAGGTGCTCGAGGCGGTCTTCGGGGATCAGGCGATCCGCGGGCTGGCCAACCGCGCCCGCGAGGACCTGCTCTTCCGGGTGGGTGAGCTGCTCGACGCCGAGGCCGCCCGGTTCACCGAACGCACGGCGGCCACCGGGTTGGACACGGCGCCGGCCACCGACCTGCGGCGGGCGGCCGCCGAGGTGGAGAACGCCCGTGCGGAACTCGCGTTGACGGGGAGCGCGACATGAGCTTGGTGGAGAAGGTGCGCGGGGTGCTGACCAGCACGGACGGGCGGATCGACGCCGAGGAGTTGGTGCAGCGGCTGGAGTCGCTGTCGAAGTTCCTGCGGCTGGTCGACCCCTATCTGCCCGACGCCGACCTGGTGGCGGCGCACACCCTGGTCGAGCGGGCCGGCACCCGGCTGGAGCTGTCCCGCGATCACACCGTGGTGGCGCTGGCCGGCAGCACCGGCAGTGGCAAGTCGAGCCTGTTCAACGCCCTCGCCCGGCTGAAGCTGTCGCCGGTCGGGGTGCGCCGGCCGACCACCGGCGCGGCGCACGCCTGCGTCTGGGGTCCGCTCGAACCGGCCAACCGGCTGCTCGACTGGGTCGGGGTGCTGCCCCGGCAGAGGTTCATCCGGGAGAGCGCTCTCGACGGCGACGACGAGGTCGCCCTGCGCGGTCTGGTGCTGCTCGACCTGCCCGACTTCGATTCGATCGAGCGCAGCCACCGGCTCGAGGTCGACCGGCTGCTCGGCCTGGTCGACCAGGTGATCTGGGTGGTCGACCCGCAGAAGTACGGCGACCGGATCCTGCACCAGGCATACCTTTCGCAGTTCCAGAACCACGTCGGCGTCACCATCGTGGTGCTCAACCAGGCCGACCGGCTGTCCACCCAGGACACCGAGACGGTGCTGGGCGACCTGCGCCGGCTTCTCGAGGACGACGGCCTGACCGGTGCGCCGGTGCTGGCCACCTCGGCCAAGCAGCCCGGCATGCTCGCCGAGCTGCGCGAGACGCTGGAGAAGACGGTCGCCGACCGGCAGGCCGCACTGCGCCGCCTGGCCGGTGACCTGGAGGCGGTCAGCGAGCCGCTGACCACGATGATCGGGCCGCCGGCCGCCGAGGACGAGGTCGACCGGGCCACCGTCCGGCAGCTCACCGACGCGCTCGCCGCCTCCTCCGGGGTCGGCGCGGTCGCCGACGCTGCCGCCGGGTCCTACCGTCACCGGGCCGCCACCGCCACCGGCTGGCCGGTCCTGCGCGGCCTGCGCAAGCTGCGGCCCGATCCGCTGCGCCGGCTGCACCTCGGCGCGAAGCCGGCGACCGATGCGATCTCCACCGACATCGTGCCGCGCACCTCGGTGCCGGAGGCGGACGCCGCCCAGAAGTCGGCGGTCGGCCTCTCGGTCCGGGCCGTCGCCGGCCGCGCCGCGGCACCACTGCCGCCGGTCTGGACGCCCGCCCTGAACAATGCGGCCCGCTCGCGCATCGGCGACCTGCCCGACGCGCTCGATCGGGCGATCGCCAAGGCCGAGCTCGGCACCGACCGCACACCGCTGTGGTGGCGCGGGGTCGGACTGCTGCAGTGGCTGTTCGCCGCGGCCGCCATCTTCGGGGTGGGCTGGCTCGTCGGCGGGTACGCCGTACGCATCCTGGGTCTTCCGGAGCTGCACTATCCGAAGGTCGGCGAGGTGCCGCTGCCGACCTTGCTGCTGCTCGGCGGCCTGCTCGCCGGGGTCCTGCTGTGGCTGCTGCTCAAGCCGCTCGTCGAGTGGGGTTCCCGGCGCGCCAAGCACCGGGCCGAGCAGCAACTGCGGGCCGGCGTCACCGAGGTCGCCCGCGAATACGTGGTGGCTCCCGTGCGAGAGGTGCTGAACGCATACGCCCAGGCACGCGAGGCGCTCACGACCGTTCGTTCGGAGTAGTCAACGCGGACCACCGTCCCGGTACGCTCGCGATATGACGGCGACCCGGAGTCCGTACGATGCGGTGCTGCACGCAGCCCGCGACGTGGCGAAACTCGACTGCGCACTGGACGCCGAGATGCTGGGCACCGCGCTGCTCGGCAGCGTCTACTCGGTGGCCGAGGCCGACCGGGCAGCCGCGGTCCGTGAGTTCGTGAGCGAGTTCCTGTCCGCGACCGCCCGTCGCCGCACCGCGGCGGCCACCACCATCCGCGAGGTGTTCGCGACCCTGGTGCCGGATGCGGCCGGTGCCGCCCAGGTGCGGCGGGGCGCGCAGGCACCGGCGTGGGCAGCACAGCTGGGCCGGGTCCGGCCCACCGGCTGCTATGCCTACGGGGATGTCTACGGCGACCAGACGTCCTATCTGGTCACCTTCGCCTACGAGGACACCGACGACGGCGGCCCCGAGCACGCGGTCGTCGCCCTGGTCGACCACAACATCGGCATCACCAAGGACGTCTTCGTCGGCTCGCACGCGGCCCGCATCCTGACCCAGGTGCGCGAGATGTGCGCCGAGGACGAGCTGACCTGGTTCCGCGAGGAAGATCCCGGCCGCCTGCGCGACGAGGTCGACCGCCACCTGGCGATCACCGACGGGCTGGGCGACCTGCCGGCCGAGGGCTCGCTGGCCACCGACCGCGCGCTGGCCGCGGCCCGGCTCGCGCTGCTGCCGATCGTCTCGACCCCACCGCTGGCCGAGCCACCCCGGCCGAACACGTCCGACCTCAACCGGGACTTCCTGACCAGCCCCGAGGCGGCCCGCTTCGGCCTGGACAAAGTGGATGCCGATGACGAGGTCGCGTCCCTGCACTTCTGCCTGAGCCTGCTGCTCGACCACGCGGCGAGCCTGCCCGGCGCCGACCCGCTGCGCTGGAGTCCGGCGGTCGCCGGCCTGTTCCTGCTCGACTGGGTGCACCGCCGGGCCGTCCTCGACATGGACGACGCGGCCATGCTTCCCCGGGTGACCCGGGCCTGGTCGGCCTACACGACCCGGCGCCGGGCCCTGCCCGAGTCGGCGGCCACCCAGACCGCCGAGATGGTCGAGGAGATGATCCCGGAGTTCGCCCGGCTCTACGCGACCGGCGAGCGCCGCAGCCCGGCCACGGCGGCGGTGGCCCAGCTCATCTCCGAGGGCGTCGACCCGGACGACTCGGATGCGATCGAGGCCTGGATCGAGGCGAACCGCTACCGGCTCGACGAGCCCTGAGATTTCCCGGGTCTCACCGGTACCCGCTGAGGTCCTCGGTGGAGTCGGCGTGGTGCCGGCCGACCCGGGAGCTGCGGCGCTGGGCCGGCGTCTCGTCGGCGTGGTGCATGCTGCCCGCCCGGTGACTGCCGCGGTACGAGTTGCCGGTGAACTGGTTGTCCTCGCCGCGGGTCTCGGGGATGTGGCGGCGATTCTGGCCGGCGACCGGCGCGGCATGCGAGGCGTAGCTGCGCTCGAGGATGCTGGCGGGTCGGACGTTGCGCGGGCGTTCCGTCACGGTTGACCTCCGGCGGTGCTCGGACCGGTCGGCTGACCGGTGACTGTCGGTGGAACGGTCCTGCTTCCGGCGGCGCGAGCTTTCCTCGCAGGGCTGGGCCGGCGGTTCTTCGTGACGACCCGGTTCGTCGTCATGGTCATCGTCCAAATCGGATGGAACGGGCTTTTCGTCGTTATCAGCGGGTTCAGCGGGCTTGATGGGTTCAGC
>NZ_BOML01000083.1 GCF_016862175.1 Paractinoplanes durhamensis
GGGCTTGGCGGGCTCGTCCGGAAGCACACCGGGCGCACGCCCTTTCCGCCCACCGACCGGCGGCAGACCCGGCAAAGGCCGCATTCCAGGCAGCGCCGGAAAAGCGATCATCGTCGGATCTTCCGGCCGGGCCGACTTGTCAGAACCGGACGAATGACGACGCCGCTCAGCGCCCGAGGACGACCGCGCGGAGGAGCCCGAGGACGACCGCGCGGAGGAGTGCGCGGATGACCGCGAGGGCGACGAAGGCGAGGAGGAGGCAGCGGCTTTGGGTCGGCGCTTACCGGCCTCGCCCACCAGCCGCCCGGCCCGCACCGCCGCATCCGCACCGAACGACCCGTTCTGCGTCGACGCCGACGGCATCCCGCTCTGCGGCAGATCATCACCACCCGACGGCATCGACGGCTCGACGACCGGCCCCGGCCGAGCCGGCGGCAGCACCGGGACGTCCAGGGTGTCGGTCTTGCCGTCGGCCAGCTCGTTGGTGCCGGCCGTGATCGCGGCCAGAGTCGGCACCGAGGCCAGCCCGACCAGTAGGGCCACTAACAGTACATATCGCCGGGTCGGGCCGGAGAAGCCGGAATCGGCCTGATACACCCCGTTCAGTCGCTTCCGCATGACCTTGAGCGGCGGCATGCGGTCGTCGTCCGGGTGTCGCGGCACGGCCGGTGTCCTCCCCTGGCACAAGTGATCAACATGGATCCGTCTCGGTCACAGGGCAGAACGAAGCGGGCCGTTATCCGCAGCGGCACGAATGGCCCATTCGTACGGAAGTGACCGTACGAAAACCACTTAATAGGACAAAGTTGGGCACCTATGTGACGGGGAAATTTCCGACTGTGATCGAGCCGACCTGTAACCAGGCTCACGTTCTCTGTCAGGATGAGGATGACGGCACCGCCGCCGTCGCCTTCCGCCGATCTAGCGGGGCGAGGTGGGGGCCGTCACTCCCCGGCGGGGTCCCGGCCCGCGCCGAACTGCCGCGCGGCAACCTCACCCAGGTCAGGCGCGGCGACCCAAGCGGATCGTCGCGCGGACGGGTAACCCCCGCCGCGGGCGCAGAGATGAAACAGGGAGACACGGATGGCGAACGGCGAACGCGAAGTCGGAGCCGATGCTCCGGCGGGCGGCTTCGTCCAACTGCTCACCCCCGACGGCGAACGCGTCGACAGCGTCACCACCACGGACGGCATGACGTACTCGGTCGATTTCACCGACGAGGAGTACCGAGAGCTCTACCGCGACCTGGTGACCGTCCGGCGGCTGGACGCCGAGGCGACCGCGTTGCAGCGGCAGGGTGAGCTGGGCATCTGGGCAAGTCTGCTGGGCCAGGAGGCGGCTCAGGTCGGCTCGGGCCGCGCGCTGCGCAAACAGGACATGGCGTTCCCCACCTACCGCGAGCACGGTGTCCTCTACACCCGCGGTATCGACCCGATCATGCCGTTCGGCCTGTTCCGCGGCGTCGACCAGGGCGGCTGGGATCCCCACGAGTTCAAGTTCAACACTTACACCATCGTGATCGGCTCGCAGACGCTGCACGCGACCGGCTACGCCATGGGCATCACCATGGACGGCAAGACCGGCACCCCCGACGGCGAGGCGGTGATCGCCTACTTCGGCGACGGCGCCACCAGCCAGGGCGACGTCAACGAGGCGTTCGTCTGGTCCGGTGTCTTCAACTCCCCGATCGTCTTCTTCTGCCAGAACAACCAGTACGCGATCAGCGAACCGCTGGAACGGCAGACCCGCATCCCGCTCTACCGCCGCGCGGCCGGCTACGGCTTCCCGGGCATCCGGATCGACGGCAACGACGTGCTGGCCAGCTACGCGGTCACCCGGGCCGCGCTCGACCAGGCGCGCAACGGCCAGGGCCCGTCCCTGATCGAGGCCTACACCTACCGGATGGGCGCGCACACCAGCTCCGACGACCCGACCCGCTACCGGATCGCCAGCGAGGTCGAGTCATGGAAGGCGAAGGACCCGATCGCCCGGGTCCGCGCGTTCCTCACCAAGCAGCAGGTCGCCGACGAGACGTTCTTCGCCGAGGTCGACGACACCGCCAAGAAGCTCGCCCTGGACCTGCGCGAGCGGGTGCTGGCCATGCCCGACCCGGAGCCGGTGACGATGTTCGACAACGTCTACCCGCACGGTTCGCCCGAGATCGACGCCCAGCGGGCGTCCTTCGAGCGCTACCACGCGACGTTCGAGGGGAGTGGGCACTGATGACTGAATCTTCCCGCGGCGGAAAACCCCAGAGTAAAACCATGGGGGAGACCATCACCCTGGGCAAGGCCCTCAACCACGGCCTGCGCCGCGCGCTCGAGGACGACCCGAAGGTCATCATCATGGGCGAGGACGTCGGCAAGCTCGGCGGCGTCTTCCGGATCACCGACGGCCTGCAGAAGGACTTCGGCGACGACCGGGTCATCGACACCCCGCTGGCCGAGTCCGGCATCGTCGGCACCGCGGTCGGTCTCGCCATCCGCGGTTACCGCCCGGTCTGCGAGATCCAGTTCGACGGCTTCGTCTTCCCGGCCTACAACCAGATCGTCGCCCAGGTCGCCAAGATGTTCTACCGCTCGCTCGGCAACGTGCGGCTGCCGATCGTGATCCGCATCCCGTTCGGCGGCGGCATCGGCGCGGTCGAGCACCACTCCGAGTCGCCCGAGGCGCTGTTCGCGCACGTCCCCGGCCTCAAGGTGGTGACCTGCTCGAGCTCGGCAGATGCGTACATGATGATCCGGCAGGCGGTCGCCTCGGACGACCCGATCGTCTTCTTCGAGCCGAAGCGGCGCTACTGGGAGAAGGGCGAGGTCGATCTCGATGCCGACCTCGGCCAGGCCTTCCCGCTGCACCAGGCCCGGGTGGCCCGGGAGGGCACGGACGCGACGGTGCTCGCCTACGGCCCGATGGTCCGCACCGCGCTCGACGCCGCGATCGCGGCGGCCGAGGACGGCCGCAACCTCGAGGTCATCGACCTGCGCTCGCTGTCACCCCTGGACATGGAGACGGTCTACCGCTCGGTGCGCCGCACCGGCCGGGCCGTCGTCGTGCACGAGGCTCCCGGCAACCTCGGCCTCGGCGCCGAGCTGGCCGCCCGGATCACCGAGGAGTGCTTCTACTCGCTGGAGGCTCCGGTGCTGCGGGTGACCGGCTACGACATCCCCTACCCGGCTGCCCGGGTCGAGGAGGACTTCCTTCCCGACCTCGACCGCGTGCTGGACGCCGTCGACCGTTCGTTCGGCTGGTGACCCGGATGTCGCGGATCAAGGAGTTTCCCCTGCCCGACCTCGGTGAGGGCCTGACCGAGGGCGAGATCCTCGCCTGGCTGGTCAAGGTGGGCGACACGATCGAGCTGAACCAGCCGATCGTCGAGGTGGAGACGGCGAAGGCCGCCGTCGAGATCCCGGCGAAGTGGGCCGGCGTGGTCACGAAGATCTTCTTCGAGGCGGGCACGACGGTCGAGGTGGGTTCGCCCATCGTCGCGATCGACACCGACCCGTCGGCCGGGCCGCTCCCGGCGGATGACGGCCTTCCGGTGCCTTCGGCGGAGTCCCTCGCGGCGGTCGAGATCGCGCCGGCTGAGGGAGCCGTCGAGCCCGGCCTGATCGGTGGTCCGGCTCCGGGCGGCCGCACCGCTGTGCTGGTGGGTTACGGCCCGAAGAACACCACGGCAAAAAGGCGACCCCGGATTGGTACGACACCAGCACCGTCCCCGGCCAACGTGCCCAGCCCCCCGCCTGCGGCGGCTACCGCACACCGTCCGGCCGCGGCCCCGGCGAGCCCATCCGCGCCCGAGGTGCGGTCGCCGAACGGCCGTACGTCCGGCCCGGTGAAGGCCAGTCCGGTGAAGGCCGGCCCAGTGAAGGCCGGCCCGGTGCTGGCCAAGCCCCCGGTCCGGAAACTGGCCCGGGATATCGGGGTCGACCTGGCGGTCGTCGCCGGGACGGGTCCGATGGGTTCGGTGACGCGCGACGACGTACACCAAGCAGCGGCAGCACCCGAAGCCGCGGCACCCACGCCGGCCCTCGCCCCGGCTGCCGCGGTTTTCGACGCGTCCCGCGAGCAGCGCATCCCGGTCAAGGGTGTCCGAAAGCTGACCGCGGAAAACATGGTGGCGTCGGCGTTCACCGCGCCGCACGTCACCGAGTTCCTCACCGTCGACGTGACCCGCTCGATGAAGGCGGTGGAGAAACTGAAGGGCCGGCGCGAGTTCGCCGACCTGCGGGTCTCGCCGCTGCTGATGGTGGCCAAGGCCGTGCTGCTCGCGGTCGAGCGCCACCCGATGGTCAACTCGACCTGGTCGGCCGGGACGAACGAGATCGTCGTCAAGGAGTACGTGAACCTCGGCATCGCCGCGGCGACCGAACGCGGTCTCATCGTGCCCAACGTCAAGGACGCCGGGCGTCTCAGTCTGCGGGAGCTGAGTGAGGCGCTGAACACCCTTGTCCAGGTTGCGAAATCTGGCAAGACGCCCCCGTCGGACATGTCGGGCGGCACCCTGTCGATCACCAACGTCGGCGTCTTCGGGATCGACACCGGCACCCCGATCCTGCCGCCGGGCGAGTCGGCGATCTTGGCATTCGGCGCGGTCAAGCCGATGCCCTGGGTGCACAACGGCAAGATCAAGATCCGTCAGGTGACGACGCTGGCGCTCTCCTTCGACCACCGGATCATCGATGGCGAGCTGGGCTCGAAGTTCCTCCGGGACATCGGCGAGTTCCTCACCGACCCGGAGGGTGCGCTGCTCGCCTGGACATAGGCACGCCGCAGGAAATTAGGCAACCGAATATTTTCACCTTCGATCGTTAGGCGAGTGCGCACCATCACCCCCTAAATCTTTGGTAACTCGTCTCGATGTGCGCAAGAATGGGTAGTGCATCGAGACGAGCACCGAAAGACTTGGCCCGCAGCGGGCCGAAGGGGATGAGCAGCATCATGAACATCGTCGACCGGATGCGCCGGCGTCACCGGATCAACCGGGAAAACCGCGCCATCGAGCGGGCGTACGCGTCCGCGCCGACCCAGGCCATGCGTGACGAGATCGCCATGTTCGCCCAGCGCCGGCCCTTCTGATCCACCAACCGTCCTACCTTTTTCGTCAGCCCGCCCGGATCCGTCCAGGCGGGCTGTCGCATGTTTGAAGACAGTCTTAAAGATCCGTTCGTCGTCCCCTTCCGGACGTACACCGGGATTCCTCCGGTCGCCTCGGCCCGGTACGGTTGGGCACGGTCCGCGTGCCGGCTCGGCCAGCCGGCGCACAGACCGGGGCCTCCCATAGGCGTAAATCGCGCCCCCAGGTCCCGCACGGCCTGGCCTTCGAGCTGGGCACGGCGCGCCGGTGCGAATGGCCGGAGTTGCCGCGTCCGTGCAAAGCTGGCGGCCGCATTTACGAGGAGGCGCTCATGACGTCCGAGGGGCAGTACGCCGGTACTCAACCGGCCGAGGCCACGTCGGGCGGACCCGGGTCGGACGGCTTCCCGCCGGACGCCGACGGTCGGCGAATCGCGGCGCGGGCTTCGGCTTCGCAGCCCGCCGATGGTTTCCCCAGCTCGTACGCTCCGCCGCCGCAGGCCACACCGAACGGCGGCTCGCCGTTCGTGGTGCCCGCGGTGCGCACTTTCGGCTCCGGCTCCGAGTCGGCGGCCGCTAGTCCCGCCCGCCCGACCGGCACGCCGTACGGCTCGGCCCGAGTGCCGCAGCCCGAGGAGGAGCAGCCCCGCCCGGCTTCGCCATACGGCTCGGTCTCCCCCGGCACCGCCTCGTCGTACGGTTCGGCCGCTCCGCAGGCCGCATCGTCGCCGTTCGCCCCGCCGCCGGCCGAGAACGGCGCCGCTCCGGCGTCCCCGTTCGGCAGCCCGGCCCCCGACGCGGGTGCCTCGCCGTTCGGTGCCCCGGCTCCGGCCGCCCCGCTCGGCACCCAGCCGCCCGCGGCCGGCTCCAGCTTCGTCCCGGCCTCCGGCAACGCCCCCGAGCCGCCGCGGTCGGCGTGGGCGCCGCAGCAGGCCGCGACCGGTGACGGTCAGTTCCCGCTGCCGCAGCGCACCCCGGCCGGCGTCGACCCGGGCACGATCGGCGAGTTCGACGGCTTCGCGGCCGCCGCCGCCCGTGGCTCCGGCGAGCAGCCCCCGGCCGGCGATGCCGACCGCCCACCCGGCGTCTCGGCCTTCGGCGCCCAGCGCGTCCGGGTGCCCGGCGCCACCCTCGCCGACCTGCCCGACGCCCCGCCGTCGGTGCGCGCCGGCCGCTCCGGCGACAGCGGCGGCTTCCCGGCCACCCGTCCCGCCGACGACAGCACCTTCCCGCCGGCCCGCGCCGGTGACGGCACCCTGCCTCCGGCCCGGGCGGACGACGGCTCCGGTTTCCCGCTGCGCTCCGGCAACGCGAGCTTCCCGACCCGGCGCGGCGAGAGCGGCGGATTCCCGCTGCGCGGCGCCGCGATCGGCGACGGACCGGCCGCAGACCCGTTGACCCCGTCGGCGTCCCAGCCGCCCGTGTCGGCCACCGAGCTGCCGATCCGCAGCCAGCAGGGCCCGTTCGGCCCACCGTCGGTCCAGACCGACGGCCTGGTTCCGTCGGCCGGCTCGTTCAGCGCGTTCGGCGGTCAGCCGGCCGAGGAGGCCCCGCACCCCTACGGCCGCCCGGCCGAGACCGACCACCCGTACGCTCGCCCCGCCGACGGGTCCGCCGACCCCTTCGGCCGCCCCGCCGCCGAGACTCCGGCCGGCACCTACGGTCGTCCCGTCGACGCCCAGGCCGACCCGTACGGTCGTCCCGCCGCCGATGCTGCCGCCGATCCCTTCGGCCGGCCCACCGATGCTCAGGCCGATCCCTATGGTCGTGCGGCCGAGCCGTTCGGCCGTCGTCCCGGCGCCGAGCAGGCCCCGGCCGCGCCCGAGTCCGATCGTGGCGGCCTGCCCGACCCGTTCGGCCGCACCGGCGCCGCCGCCGACAGCCCGTTCGGCAGCGCCCCGGAAACGGCCGGCTCGCCGTTCGGCGCCGCGCGGCCGGAGAGCACGTTCGGCACCGCCAAGCCCGAGGCCCCGGCCTACGGATCGGCCCGGCCGGCCTCACCGGCCGGCGGTTCGCAGTACGGCACGGCCAAGCCCGCCTCTCCGGCGCCGGCCTTCGGCACCACCCCGTCCGACGCCCCGGCATCGCCGGCGTTCGGCGCGGCGAAGCCGTTCGGCCCCGGCAACGACGGCGACCAGCTCCCGTTCGGCGGGTCGGCTCCGGCCGGCCCGTTCGGCTCGGCGCGACCGGCCTCGCCGGCCCCCGATCAGGGTTCGCCGTTCGGTTCCGCCCGGCCCGCGTCGCCGTTCGGCGGCGACGAGCAGGCCGCCTTCCGCCCGTCGTCCCCCGCCGGCCAGTTCGGCGGCCAGGAACGACCGCCGTACCAGCCCGCGTCTCCCGCCGGCCAGTTCGGCGACGACCGGGCGCCGTACCAACCGTCGTCTCCGGCCGGCCAGTTCGGCGACGAGCGGGCGCCGTACCAACCGTCGTCTCCGGCCGGCCAGTTCGGCGGCGATGAGCAGGCGTCGTTCCGGCCCTCCGCACCCGCCGGTCCGTTCGGTGGGGACGAGCAGGCGCCGTTCAAGCCGGTCTCGGCGGCCGGGCAGTTCGGTGCCGGCGAGTCCGCCGACGGCGACCGCCCGGGCTTCGGCTCGGCCGCGCACGGCGACCAGGCCGACGCGGGCGACGAGCACGCCATGTACCGGCGTCCCGACGGTGCCGCCCCCGAGTCCGGCGGTTACCCGCAGCGGGTGCCCGGAGCCGCGTTCGGGGAGAACCACCCGGTGCCGGCCCCGCGTGACTCGGCCGAGCAGTCGGCCGCCGGTGGTCCCGCCACCGCGTCGGGCTCGGCCCGTCCGGTCACGGCCAGTGCTTCGGTGCCGACGGCCAGCCGCCGCACCCCGATCGACCCGACCGACCTGCCGCCGGCGGCTGCCGCACCGCAGGCCCGCGTCTACGGCCGCCCGGCCGCACCGGCCGAGCCGGCGAACGACGAGCCCGCCGACGAGCCGGGCTTCCCGGCCGCGCCGGAGGCGTCGTCGTTCGACGACATCCGCCCGGCGTCCGGCGGCACCTACGGCTCGCCGAGCGGCTACCACCCGCCGCCCGCGTTCGGCACACCGGCCGACGGGGCATCGTCCCCGTTCGGCGCACCGGCCGAGTCCGGCGCGCCGTCGCCGTTCGGCCCGCCCGACGGCTTCGACGCCCCGAACGGCTACGGATCACCGGCCGGCAACAACGCACCGGCCACGTTCGGCACACCGGCCGGCGGCGCCCCGGCCCCGTTCAGCCCGCCGACTGGCGGCGCAGCGTCCCCGTTCGGCCCGCCGGATGGTTTCGACGGCCCGAACGGCTTCGGCGCCCAGGCCGGCGGCGACGCCTCGAACACCTACGGCCCGCCCGCCGGCGGCGGTGCGCCGAGCACGTTCGGCGCGCCGGTCGACGGTGGGTTCAGCGCACCGGCATACCCGCCGCCGCCCGGTGAGCACAGTGGACCCGGCAGCGAGCCGGGTATGCCCGGGGTGGCGCCGCAGTCGCCGGCCCGAGCGTCCGCGCGTGCCTCGGCCAGCGCCCGGGTGGCACCGCCGGTCCCGTCCGGCCCGCCGGCGCCCGGTCAGCCGGGCCCGGACCAGCCGCGCAACCTGCCGCCGTATGCCGAGTTCACCACCCCGGCACCGGCGTCCGGTGGCGGCTACCCGCCGTTCGGCGGCCAGGGCCCCAACGGTCCGGGCCCCAACGGCCCGGTGCCGTTCGGTCCGCCGCCCGGACAGGGCAACGAGCAGTACAGCGAGATGACCACCGACATCGCGGGCCGTGGCGGCGAGCCGCCGTATTCCGGCTTCCCGATGGCGTCCTCGCCGGAGACCTCCGGTGCGGCGAGCCGGGCCACGGTGACCCCGCCCAGCCCGGACGACACCACCAGCTGGCCGGGCCCGTCCGAGCAGGGCCGGTTCGACCAGTTCAAGGCGGAGGAGAAGCCGGCCAAGCCGGAAACGCCGCACGTGCGGATGCTGCCGATCCTGGTCGCCGTCGTGGTCGGCGCGATCCTGCTGCTCGGCGTCGTGTTCGGCATCGTCTACCTGGTGGCGGGCGGCAAGGAAGACAAGTCGTTCAGCGTCAGCGCCGGCGAGTGCGTGAAGCGCGACGGCAACGCCGCGGTGAAGGCCGACTGCAGCGACACCACCTCGTTCGAGGTGGTGTCCATCGCGGACGACAAATCGAAGTGCGCCGACCCGCAGCAGCCGTACGTGGTGAACCCGACCAGCGACGGCAAGAACCAGGTGCTCTGCCTCAAGCCCCATAGCTAGATGTCATCCTGACCACCTTCGTGCCGTACCGGCGATGCCGGTGCGGCACGATGGTCGGATGACTGGGCGTGTGCGGGCTCCCGAGTTGCGGGGCCGAGGCTGGCTGAACACCGGCGGCAAGGATCTGGCCCTGGCCGACCTGCGCGGCAAGATCGTGATCCTGGATTTCTGGACCTTCTGCTGCATCAACTGCCTGCACGTCCTGGACGAGCTGCGCCCGTTGGAGGAGCGGTTCGGCGACGCGCTCGTGGTGATCGGCGTGCACTCGCCGAAGTTCGAGCACGAGCGTGACCCGGTGGCGCTGGCCGCCGCCGTGGAGCGCTACGGCGTGCACCACCCGGTGGTCGACGACGGCGACATGCACCTCTGGCAGCAGTACGCGGCGAAGGCCTGGCCCACCCTCGCGGTGATCGACCCGACCGGCTATCTGGTCGCGTCGATGGCCGGTGAGGGGCACGCCGAGGGCCTGTCCCGGCTGATCGACGAGCTGATCACCAAGCACGAGGCGGACGGCACCCTGCACCGCGGCGACGGCCCGTACGTTCCGCCGGCCCAGGCCGACACGCTGCTGCGCTACCCCGGCAAGGCGATCGAGCTGCCGACCGGAAACCTGCTGGTCTCCGACTCCGCCCGGCACTCGCTGGCCGAGGTGACCGCGGACGGCGAGTCGCTGGTGCGCCGGTTCGGCAGCGGCGAGCGGGGTGGTCCGTTCACCGAGCCGCAGGGCCTGCTGCTGCTCCCGGCCGAGGTCGCCGAGCGGGTCGGGTACGACGTGCTGGTCGCCGACACGGTCAACCACCAGCTCCGCGGCCTGCGGCTGGAGAGCGGCGAGATCTCCCTGGTGGCGGGCACCGGTAAGCCGTGGCGGTCGGCCGTCGACGGCCCGCAGGAGGCGCTCGGCGCCGATCTGTCCTCGCCGTGGGATCTGGCCTGGTTCGACGACCGGGTGGTCGTCGCGATGGCCGGCATCCACCAGCTGTGGTGGTTCGACCCGCAGCAGAAGACGGTCGGGGTCTACGCCGGCACGACGGTCGAGGCGCTGCGCGACGGTCCGATCCCGGATGTGTGGATGGCCCAGCCGTCCGGCCTGTCGGTGGGCGGCGACCGGCTGTGGATCGCGGACAGCGAGACCTCGGCGCTGCGCTACATCGAGGCCGGGGTGCTGCACACCGCGGTCGGCCAGGGCCTGTTCGACTTCGGTCACGTGGACGGCCCGGCCAAGGAGGCACTGCTGCAGCACCCGCTCGGGGTGGCCGCGCTGGCCGACGGTTCGGTGCTGATCGCGGACACGTACAACGGCGCGATCCGCCGTTTCGACCCGGCCACCGACGAGGTGGCGACGGTTGATTCCGGCCTGAACGAGCCGAGCGACATCGTGGTGACCACGGCCGGTGACGTCATCGTGGTGGAGTCGTCGGCGCACCGCCTGACCCGGCTGGCGCCGGGCGTGGTGCAGACGGTGGCCGGCGAGCGGCACAAGACCGAGCGCCCGCCGTCGCCGGTGGCGCCCGGCCCGCTGACCCTCGACGTGATCTTCACGCCGGCCCCGGGCCAGAAGCTGGACACCCAGTTCGGCCCGTCGACCCGCCTGGTGGTGTCGGCTTCCCCGCCGGAGCTGCTGCTCGCGGGGGCCGGCTCGACCACCCAGCTGACCCGCGGCCTGGTGATCAACCCGGACGTGCCGAAGGGCGTGCTGCAGGTGGTCGCCCAAGCGGCGACCTGCGATGTGGACGTCGAGTTCGCCGCCTGCCACCTGACCCGCCAGGACTGGGGCGTCCCGATCGTGGTGACCGCGGACGGCCCGTCCCGGCTCCCGCTGATCCTGCGCGGGATGGACGAGGACGAGCGCTAAGCCCGCCAGGTGACGAAGGGCGCGACGGTGTGCCCGGCGTCGACGAGACCGGCCCGGACCTGTCCGGCCAGCTCGACCGCGCCGGGCGTGTCCCCGTGGACGCAGATGGAGGCCACCTGGCAGGGCACGACGTCCCCGTCCGGGGTGACCACCTCGCCGTCGACGACCATCCGCACCGCCTGCGCCACCACCAGCTTGGGGTCGTCGATGAGCGCGCCGGCCGCCGTGCGGGGCACGAGCGTCCCGTCCGGCCGGTAGCCGCGGTCGGCGAAGCCCTCGCCCACCACGGTGAGGCCGGCGACGGTGGCGAGCCGGGCCAGCGCCGAGCCGGGCTGGCAGAGCACGGGCAGCGCCGGATCGTAGGCCCGCACGGCCGCGACCACCGCCGACGCCTGCCCGTCGTCGACGGCCGCGGTGTTGTAGAGCGCGCCGTGCGGCTTGACGTAGTCGACCGAGCCGCCGGCCGCCCGGCAGAACGCTTCCAGCGCCCCGACCTGGTAAAGGATGTCGTCGCGCAGCTCGCCGAGGTCGTAGTCGATCCGGCGGCGGCCGAACCCGGCCAGGTCGCGGTAGCCGACCTGGGCACCGATCGCCACGCCGCGTTCGACCGCGGCCAGGCAGATCCGGTTCATCGTGGACGGATCGCCGGCATGGAAGCCGCACGCCACGTTGGCCGAGGTCACGATGTCGAGCAGGGCTTCGTCGTCACCCAGGGTCCAGCGGCCGAAGCCTTCCCCGAGGTCCGCGTTGAGGTCAATCGAGCGCACGAAAACGCACCGTACTCCCCGGCCGGGCCTGGGCAAGCGGCGTCACGTCGTCCACCACCCCGATGACCGGGTAACCGCCGGTGGTCGGATGGTCGGCCAGGAAGATCAGCGGCTGCCCGTCCGCCGGCACCTGCACGGCACCGAGCACCACGCCCTCGGAGGGCAATTCGCCGGCCCGGGTGCGGGTCAGGGCACTGCCGGCCAGCCGGCATCCGACGCGGTTGCTCACCGGCGAGACGGTGTACGCCGTACCGAAGAGCTCGCCGGCCGCGAACCAGTCGTCGCGCGGCCCCGGGCGTACCCCCAGAAGCAACTCGTCGACCGCCTGGCCGGCCCCCGCAATCGTCGCCGGCTCGCCGGTGACCTGGCCGATCGGCAGGGTGAGCCCGTCGCTGAGCTTGGCCGGTCCGAGGCCGGAAAGGGTGTCGGTGGAGCGGCTGCCGAGCACCGGCTCGACGTCGATCCCGCCCGCGACCGCCAGGTAGGAACGCACTCCGCGGGTGGCCCGCCCGATGTCGAGGACCGCCCCGGCCGGCACGTCGAACACCTCGCCGTCGACGGCCTCCCTGTCGATCCGCACCCGGGCGATCGCCCCGGTGACCGCGACCCGGGCCGCCCGCTCGAACCGCAGCGCGCACCCCATCAGGGTCGTCTCCAGCCCGGCCGCCGCCACCGGATTGCCCACCAGCGCGTTGGCCCGGCGCAGCGCCACCTGATCGAGTGCACCCGATCGGGGGACACCGAGGTGGGCGTAGCCGGGCCGGCCGAGATCCTGCACGGTGGTGAGCGGCCCGGACCGCACCACGGTGATCACGCGGGGACCAGCCGGACGCGGGTGCCCGGGGTGAGCAGGGCCGGTGGTTCCGCCCGTACGTCAAAGAGCTCCTGGCCGGTGTGCCCCACCAGCCGCCACCCGCCCGGTGAGGCCGTGGGGTAGATCCCGGCGTAGGGGCCGGCGAGACCGACGGCTCCGGCCGGCACGCGAGGCCGCGGAGCGGCGAGCCGGGGTACCGACCAGGCCTCCGGCAGGCCGCGCAGATAGGCGAAGCCCGGCGCGAAGCCGCCGAACGCCACCTGGAGCTCGGTTTCGACGAGCCGGCGCACCGCTTCCGCCTCGGTGACCCCCCAGTGCGCGGCGACGTCGGGCAGGTCCTCGCCGTCGAAAGTGGTGGGAATCTCGACCAGCCGTTGTGCCTGTCTTTGCAGGACGTCTGGTTCCGGCCATTCCGCGATCAACGCGGCGGTTCCCGGCGCAACCCCGTCAAGCAGGACTGTCCGGGCACCAGGCACGATGTCGACCACGCTGAGCTGGCCGGACTCCCGTCGGCGCCACAACTCGGCCCGCCAGGCCTCGACACGTTCACCGTCGCGACACTCGATCAGCAGCGCGGAGGCTCCGGCCGACCGTATTCTCATGTCGTTCATCCTGCCGTGAGTAGCTTCACTACCCGTGAGTAACTTACGGTGCCGTAACCTAGGAGCCGTGACGACTTCCGCACCGTTCCGGATGAAGCCGGCCGACCTCGGCAAACCACGCCTGCGCGGCCGCCTGCACCAGTACGCGTTCTTCGTCGCCATCGTCGGCGGCATCGTGCTCTGCTCGATCGCCCTCAGCCGGCCGGGCATAGCGCCCTTCTTGAGCTGCCTGATCTACAGCCTCACGGTGTGCGGCCTGTTCGGGATCAGCGCCCTCTACCACCGCCGGGTCTGGAGCGAACGCGGCTTCCAGATCATGAAGCGGATGGATCACTCGATGATCTTCATCTTCATCGCCGGCACGTACACCCCGTTCTGCGTCGAGCTGCTGCACCCGGGCAAGGCGACACTGATGCTCAGCCTGATCTGGGGCGGGGCGCTCGGTGGGGTCGCGCTCAAGGTGGTCTGGCCGCACCTCCCGCGCTGGGTGGGGGCTCCGCTCTACATCGCGCTGGGCTGGGCCGCGGTCGCCATCCTGCCCGACGTGCTGCGCCGCGGCGGCGTGGCCTGCCTGGTGCTGCTGGCCACCGGCGGCGTGATCTACACGGTCGGCGCCGTCTTCTACGCCCTGCGCCGCCCGAACCCGTGGCCGAGCGTCTTCGGCCACCACGAGTTCTTCCACGCCTGCACGCTCGTGGCGGCGGCGTGCCACCACATCGCGGTTTATTTCGCGCTGTACGCGTCGTAGGCCACCCGGGCCGCCTGCACGTCGTCGATGTGCGCCTCGGCCCACTTCTCCAGCCCCTCGACCAGCGCGTAGAGGCTCTGCCCGAGGGACGTGAGGGCGTAGTCGACGCGCGGCGGCACCACCGGATGCACCGTCCGGGAGAGCAGGCCGTCGCGCTCCAGCCCGCGCAGCGTCTGGGTGAGCATCTTCGGGCTGACGCCCTCGATGCGTTTGGCGAGCTCGGTGTAGCGATGCGGCCCGTCGGCGAGCATGACCACGATCAAAACACTCCAGGTATCGCCGATCCGGTCCAGGATCTGCCGGCTCGGGCAATCCTTGGCGTACGCGCTGGTCTCCACGCTTTCCACTATCCCGCGGGTAAGTACTGCACTTCAAGGTGCCCACTATCTTTTGGGAAGTGAGCTTCGAGCAGCGACGTTGTGGATTCCGACACCCGTCGAGAAGGAGCTCAGCATGACCATCGTCGTCACCGGCGCCACCGGACACCTCGGCCGCCTCGCCATCCAGTCGCTGCTCGCCAAGGGCGTACCGGCCGCCGACATCGTCGGTCTCGGCCGCCAGGTCGACAAGATCGCGGACCTGGGGGTGACCACCAAGCAGGTCGACTACGCCGACGTCGACGGGCTCACCGCGGCGTTCGCCGGCGCCGACAAGCTGCTGTTCATCTCCGGCAGCGAGGCCGGCCAGCGCATCCCGCAGCACACCAACGTCGTCGCGGCGGCCAAGAACGCCGGCGTCGGCCAGGTCGTCTACACCAGCATTCCGCGGGCCGACACCAACGAGATGAAGCTGGCCGCCGAGCACAAGGTCACCGAGCAGCTGCTGATCGACTCCGGCCTGCCCTACGTCTTCCTGCGCAACGGCTGGTACATCGAGAACTACGCGGTCGACACGGCGATCGAGCACGGCGGCCTGTTCGGCGCGGCCGGCGACGGTCAGATCTCCGCGGCCACCCGCGCCGACTTCGCCGAGGCCGCGGCGGCCGTGCTGGTCAGCGAGGGGCACGAGGGCAAGGCGTACGAGCTGGGCGGCGAGGCGTTCACGATGACCGAGCTGGCCGCCGAGATCGCCAAGCAGTCCGGCAAGCCGGTCACCTACACCGACCTGTCCCCGGAGAAGTACGTCGAGGTGCTGGTCGGCGTAGGCGTCCCGGCACCGTTCGCCGAGATCCTGGCCGACTCGGATCAGAAGGCGGCCGAGGGCGCGCTGTTCGTCCCGGTCACCGACCTCGAGGCGCTGCTCGGCCGTCCGGTGACGCCGCTGTCCACCGCGATCGCGGCCGCTGTCTAACGGACACAGCGCGACGCCGCCCGAGCCGCCTCAGGGGGAGAGGCGGCCGGACGGCGTCGCGAGTCGTAGATCAGTAGCTCGGGGGCGGGGGCGGCGGCACCTCGTCGCGCCGGGTCTCCCGGTACTCCGCGGCGTAGCCGGCCCCGGCAACGGGCTGAGTGGTCTGCCGCGTCACCACGGTGCGGCGACGGTTGTTCCAGAACCACAGCGTGATGACGAGTCCGATCAGGCCGGCGGCCATCAGGATCCATCCAATGACGTTGATGTCGAGTCCACTGATATCCGCGTTGACGGCGAATGCAAGGATCGCCCCCACCGCCAGCAGGAAGATACTTCCACCGATGCCCATCGCCGGCTCCTCCTTGGTCCTCACCGAGGTCAATACGTCGATGAGGGCTTTACCCAGGCGTCCGAATCCTCAATCAGCCAAACTGTTCTCATGACCGCACGGACCCTCGTACTGCTCCGGCACGCAAAGGCGGAGACCCCCGGTGAACTCCCCGACTTCGACCGCCGGCTGACCACCCGCGGCGAGACCGACGCGGATGCGGCCGGCGCCTGGCTCGCCGACGAGCGCATCCATCCCGACCTGGTGTTCTGCTCGTCGGCGGCGCGCACCCGGCAGACCTGGCAGGGCGTCTCGATCGCGCTCGCCCAGGCGCAGTCCAGTCAGGTCTCGCCCGAGGTGCGGTACGAGAAGGGCCTGTACGACGGCGGCCGCACCGAGGTCTTCGACCTGCTCCGCACCGTGCCCGACACGGTCCGCACGATCCTGGTGGTCGGGCACAACCCGACCGTCTCCGAGGTGTCCATCCTGCTCGTTCCGGACGAGCAGTGGGACGGCCGGCAGGTCGAGCTGCGCACCTCGGGCCTGGCCGTGCACCGCGCCGAGGGCCTGTGGGCAGCGACCGAGCCGGGCTCGATGCCCCTGGTCGAGCGGCACACCGCCCGCGGCTGAGCGGCTACTTCCGATACCAGGTGCGGGTTGACGTGGAGCGCACGTTGCCCAGCCGGTCGTACGCCCGCACCTGGACCTTCATGGTCTTGGCGACCTTGCCGGTGTTGACCGCGAGCAGGTAGGACGCGGTCGCGTCGGCCGCCACGACCTTGCCGTTGATCAGCAACTCCACCCGCGCGATGCCACTGGGGTCGGTCGCCGACACGTACACCTTGACCGTGCCTTTGACCTTGGCCTTGTTGCCCGGCGCCTTGCTGATCGAGACCGTCGGTGCGGCGTTGTCCACGATCGGATACCGCGTGTACGTGGTCACGTTGCCGAGCTTGTCGACCATCCGCCAGGCCAGGGTCATCGTCCCGTTCCCGGTCCCGGTCGGCACCGACATGCCGTACGGGTAGGTGACGTCGTTGCCGACCAGCTTCCCGTTCGCGAAGAGTTGCGTGTAGGCGATCCCGCTCGGGTCGGCCACCCCGGAGATGCTGGCGAAGAAGGTGCCCCGGACCCGCGTGCCGGTGGCCGGGGAAAGGCCGGTCGCGGTCGGCCCGCTGTCGTCGAGCACGACCTGCCGGACGATCAACGACATGTTGCCGAACTCGTCCCACATCTGCACGATGAGGTTGCCCGACGTGCCACCGCCGGCCGTCCACGTGGTGGTTCCGGCGGTGTGCGTCATCGCGTCGCCGTTCAGCATCACCTGGATCGCGTCCGCCGGTGCGGTGACCACCACTTGGTAGCCGCTGTGCACGCGGGCATCGGCGGCGGGCTGCAGGAACTCACCGACCGGCGCCGTGCTGTCGAAGACGACCGTGGCGCTCTTCTCGCCGGCGAGGCCCGCGTAGTCGTACGCCCGGGTGGTCACCTGGTGCGGTCCGTTGGCACCGGCCGGGGCCCGCATCTTCATGGTGCGCGACCAGGTGCGCCACGTGTTGCTGACCACGACGCCGTCGACCAGCAACTCCATCCGCTCGACCGCGTGGTCGTCGGTTGCCGCCGGGGTGACGTTCACGTCGAAGTTGGGGCCGATCACCTGGTTCTCGGTCAGGCCGGTATCGGTGACGACCGGCTGCCCGGTGTCGGTCTGGCCGAGGTCGTACAGCAGGCGGGTCGCGTCCAGCACCGGAGCGTGGTAGCTCGGCGCGGCGGGGATCTGGTTGGCCGACTCGACGATCCGCCGGCGCAACTCGGCGACGGTGAGATCCGGCTTGATCGCGTACGCCAGGGCGGCCACCGCGGACACCACGGCCGCCGACGCGGAGGTGCCGTTGAGGCCGAGCCCGCCGTAGCCGTTGGCCTGAGTCCAGTAGGTGCTGGTGGCGGCCACGTCGATCCACCGGTTGTCCGCGGTGTTGACGTTGGAGGTGTTGTAGGACAGCCCGGTGTTGCCGACCGCGCCGACCGCGAGCACCGAGTCGAGCGCCGCGGGGTAGCCGACGTATTTCGTGATGCCGTGTCCGGCCGACCCGACCACCAGCACGTCCTTGGCCGCGGCGCGGTCGACCGCCTCCCGCATCAGCGGGTCGTCGCTCGCCGTACTGGCCGAGATGTTGATGATCTTGGCGCCGTGGTCGACCGCCCAGACGATGCCGGCCGCGAGGTCCGACGCGTAGCCGGTGGCCTGGAAGGTGGATTGCGACTTGAGCGCCCGGATCGGCATGATCCGGCAGCTCGGGCAGATGCCGGTCGTGCCGTAGTTGTTACCGCCCTCCGCCGCGATGAGCGAGGCGACCAGCAGGCCGTGCCGGCCACCGACGTCCTGCGGGGTGGTGTCGCCGTCCACGAAGTCATAGCCGGCGGTGACCCGGGACGGCGGGAGATCCCAGTCGGTCACGATGCCGGAGTCGATAACGGCCACGGTGGTCGCCGGACTCCCGGTCGTCCACGCCTCCGCCCCCGCCAACTGGTTGATCTGCTGATATTCGACGTTGGCCCGGTCCATCGGATCGCTGTCCGCCTTCACCACCGAATCCTCGGCGGCGTAGCGAACGTCGGGATCGGACTGCCACCGCGTGCGGGCGCTGCTCACTTCGTCGGACGGCACGTCGACGGTGATCGCGTCGAGCCCGTCGACCGGACGCCATGCGCCGAGATCACCGACGATCGCGGCCCGATCGGCGTCGGCGGTGACGCCGAGGATGAGTCGCTGCGTGGTCGTCTCGGCCGCGGCCGGAGCGGCGGCGAGCCCGACGAGAAGGGCAGCGATGAGAGAGGTGGAGACGACGCGCACGATTGGCCCCCGCGACCATGAACCGATAGACCGCGGTGATCATAGACGACCAAGGCCGGCCCGGACGTCCTTGTCCGGGCCGGCCTTCGCCGTTTTCAGGAGAGTGGGAAAAGACTGTTCTAGAAGACGTCCTCGGAGAGGTCCATCAGGTCGAGGACGGTGTTCTCGATGATGCGACGGTCGGAGCCGACCCGCGGCAGAACCTCGCGGACGAAGAAGCGGGCGGCCGCCACCTTGCCCTCGTAGAAGTTCTTGTCGGCGGCCGACACCTCGCCGCCGAGCGCCCGCAGGGCCACCTCAGCCTGCCGCAGCAGCAGCCAGGCGAGAACGACGTCGCCGAGCGCGAGCAGGACGCGGCGGGAGCTGAGGCCCACCTTGTACAGGTCGCGGGTCTCGCCGCCCTGCACCGCGGACAGCCAGCCCATCGTCGCGCCGAGGATCTGCTGCATCTCGCCGAGCGCCTTGCCGAGCCCGAGCCGCTCCTCCTTGAGCTGACCGTTGCCGGCCTCGTTCTCCACGAACGACTGCATCTCGGTGGCGATGACGGCGAGCGCCTGACCCTGGTTCTTCACGATCTTGCGGAAGATCAGGTCGAGGCTCTGGATCGCGGTCGTGCCCTCGTACAGGGTGTCGATCTTCGCGTCCCGCACGTACTGCTCGAGCGGGTAGTCCTGCAGGAAGCCGGAGCCGCCGAAGGTCTGCAGCGACTCGTGCCCGAGCAACTCGTACGCCCGCTCCGAACCGACGCCCTTGACCAGCGGAAGCAGCAGGTCGTTGACCGCACTCGCGGCCTTGGCCGCGGCCTTGTCGCCGGCCGCCTCCGCGATCGCCACCTTGTCCTGCCAGCTGCCGGTGTAGACCACCAGTGCGCGCAGGGCCTCGGAGTACGACTTCTGCAGCATCAGCGAGCGGCGTACGTCGGGGTGGTGGGTGATCGTGACGCGCGGCGCGGCCTTGTTGTCGTTCTGCACCAGGTCGGCGCCCTGCACGCGGTTCTTCGCGTACTCCAGGGCGTTCAGGTAACCCGTCGACAGGGTCGCGATCGCCTTCGTGCCGACCATCATCCGGGCGTACTCAATGATCATGAACATCTGCCGGATGCCCGAGTGCACCTCGCCCAGCAGCCAGCCCTTGGCCGGGGTGCCGTGCTCGCCGAAGGTCATCTCGCAGGTGTTCGAGGCCTTGAGGCCCATCTTGTGCTCGACGTTGGTGGCGTAGACGCCGTTGCGCTCGCCGAGCTCGCCGGTCTCCGCGTCGAAGTGGTACTTCGGCACGATGAACAGCGACAGGCCCTTGGTGCCCGGACCGCCGGCACCCTCGACGCCGACCGGGCGGGCCAGCACGTAGTGGATGATGTTGTCGGTCAGGTCGTGCTCACCCGAGGTGATGAAGCGCTTGACGCCCTCGATGTGCCACGAGCCGTCGGCCTGCTGGATCGCCTTGGTGCGACCGGCGCCCACGTCCGAGCCGGCGTCCGGCTCGGTGAGCACCATGGTCGAGCCCCACTGCTTCTCGACGAAGAGCTTGGCCCACTTCTTCTGCTCCTCGGTGCCCTCCTGCTCCACGACGTGCGCGAAGGAGGGGCCGGACGAATACATCCAGACCGGGGCGTTGGCGCCCAGCACCATCTCGGCGAGCGACCACCACATGGCCCGCGGTGCGAGCGTGCCGCCCAGCGAGCCGGGCAGGTCGAGGCGCCAGAACTCGGACGCCATCCACTGCTCGAAGGACTTCTTGAAGGACTCCGGAAGCGGAGCCGTGTGGGTCACCGGGTCGAACACCGGTGGGTTGCGATCGGCCTCGATGTAGCTCGCCGCGAGATCCTCGGTCGCGAGGCGGTTCACCTCGGCAAGGACGTCACGCGCGGTCTCCGCGTCGATGTCTTCGTACGGCGCCTGGCCGAACGCACGATCAGCCCCGAAGACCTCGAACAGGTTGAACTGGAGGTCCCGAAGGTTGCTCTTGTAATGGCTCATGTGCTGGCCCCGCTCTCCGAACGACGCGAGTGAAAACGCGAGTTACCCGTCAGTAACTCCCACTGTATTACCCATCGGTAGGAAGGGACAAGCCGCAAGGCGTTCTGTGACCAAAGGCCGTATCGCACATCCAGTCCGGCCGATCAGATGGGCGGCAGTACAGCCGTTCGGCCAGAAAGATTCCCCCTACGTATCGAGGTGTCTCGCGGCTCGTTGCTTGGGATAGAGACTTCGCCATAGCGCTAGGGGGCGCCATGTTCGCCGCGATCAAGAACCTGATTCCCGAGCCCCGTCAGGCCGACCAGCCGCGTCACTACGTAGGCCGGCACCGCCACCCCGACCCCATCCCGGAAGCACCGGTCTCGCCTGCTCCGCCCGTTTCGCCCGGCCCGGTGGTCACCAAACCGGCCGAAGAGACCGAAACCGCCGCTGCCTAACTGCCGGCGGCGCCGACCTCCCAGCTAGGCATGGGGACGGTCGCGCCGTCGTCAGGGCCGGTGTATTCCAGCAGGACCAGGGCGATGTCGTCCTCGAGCCGACCGTGCACCCAATCGACCAGCGCCGTCTCGAGCGAAGCCAGCCCGTCCCCGACCGTGCCGTGACCGAGCAGCCGCCACGCCCGGTCCGCCGTCGGGAAGAACTCCCCCTCCCGGCGCGCCTCGCCCAGGCCGTCGGTGAACAGCAGCAACCGGTCACCCGGCTCCAGCCGCTCCACCCGCGGCTTCACCTCCGGCATGAAGCCCAGCGGCGGCGCCGGTGACGGCGGCTCCAGCGAGATGACCTGCCCGCGCCGCAGCAACAGCGGCGCCGGATGTCCACAGTTGACGATGGTGAGCGTGCCCCCGCGCTCCTCGACCAGGGCCGCGGTCACGAAGTCCTCGTCGCCGACGCTGCGGGCGACCGCCCGGTCGAGGTCGGCCACCACCGCTTTGAGATCGGCCCGCTCGTAGGCCACATGCCGGTAGGACCCGAGCACGATGCTGGCCAGCCGGACCGCGTCCAGCCCCTTGCCGCGCACGTCGCCGATGATGATCCGCACCCCGTACGGCGTGTCCAGCGCCTCGTAGAGGTCGCCGCCGATGTCGGCGGCCGCGGTCGCGGAGATGTATCGGCCCGCCACCGACAGCGCGCCCACCTGCGGGCCCACCGGGCTCAGCACCGCCTGCTGGGCCACCGCCGCGAGTTTCTGCAGCTCGACGATCCGGTCGGCCTGCTTCTGCCGGACCGTCGCCACCGCCGCCGCGATGCCGGTGGCGAGCATGATGCCGAGGATGGTGACCAGGCCGGCCATGCCCTGCTCAGGGTCCGACCCCACGAAGATCATCCCGACCACGGTGGCGAGCACCCCGACCACCAGCACGGTCTGCCAGAAGGCGAAGACGGCGGCGAGGAACGGGACGGCCGCGAGCAGGCCGACGAAGTGCGCGCGCGGCCCGTCGGCGAGCTCCACGGCCGAGATGACGGCGAGCAGCACGAGGGCCGCGCCGAGTCCGGCGCGGGAACCTGGGCTGAGCGGGCGACGGCCCGGCGGGAGAGTAGGCATGGTTACGCCGAACAGCATGCCCGATCAGGGCACGTCACTGCATCAACTTGACTCGTAGTCTGACTCGGTTCTGACCACCTGTTACTCCCGTGTCGGCCGGTAGGTCGGGGCGATGGTGACAGGATGTCCGGATGGCAGCCGATCTAGGTGACCACCTTCGGGCGGCGTTTCGCTGGACCGACCCCGGCGACGGCACCGGATATCTGGTCAGCAACCGCTCCGGCTGGTGGCGGGACCCCGTGATCCTTTCCGGTCTCGGCGACGCCCTCGGCGATCTCTTTCGCGATGCTGCCCCGACCGTGGTGGTCTCGCCCGAGGTCACCGGGTTCCTGATCGGCCCGCTGGTCGCCCGCTCGCTCGGCGCCGGCTTCGTGGAGGCCTACCGGGCCGGGGCGCGACGGCCCATCGCCGAGCCGATGCGCTGGGCCACGGTGCCCAGCGATCACCGAGGCGAAGAGCAACGTCTAGGGGTACGCGACGGGCTGATCACCCCGGCCGACCGGGTCCTCGTGGTCGACGACTGGGCGGCCACCGGAGCCCAGATCCGGGCCCTGCGGGAGCTGGTCGGCGACGCCTACGTGGGCGCCGCCGTGATCGTCGACGAGTGCCCGCCGGGGGTCGCCGCCGACCTGACCATTCGCGGTCTGCTCAACGGCGACGACCTCTAGAGGATCTTGCCGAGGCTCGGCTTGAAGCCGGTGAACGTGTAGTCGGCGAGGTTACGCAGCACGTACGGGTCGTGGGCCATGATCGCCCGCGCCTCCGCCTCGGTGTCGACGTCGATCACCACGAGCCCACCGACCGGCGGGTCCTGCCGACCGGCGACGACGAGTTTGCCCTGCTGCAGGAGACCGTCCAAAAAGGCCACGTGCTCGTCGCGAGCCTTGTCGACCTCCTCGAGCGGCACCAGATAATTCGAGATCAACACGTACATGGTGACGCTCCTCTCCCCGCGCGGCCGGCGGCGACCGCACGCCCGCAATCGTACGATCCAGAGATGATCGCGTTCGGGCGCTACGGCATCTGGGTCCCCAGCCGGCAATGGTCGACCGAGCCGGCCGAGATCGCCGCCGCGGCCCAGGAGCTGGAAAGTCTCGGCTTCGGGTCGGTCTGGATCGGCGGCAGCCCGCCCGACGACCTGAAGCTGCCCGAGGCGGTGCTGGCCGCCACCGAGCGCCTGGTCGTCGGCACCAGCATCGTCGACATCTGGCACAGCGACGGCGCCACCCTGGCCGCCAGTCACCAGCGGATCCGGGCCCAGTTCCCCGGGCGCTTCTATCTCGGTGTCGGCTCCGGCCACGCGCCGACCGCCGAGTCGCTGGGCCAGAAGTACGTGAAGCCGCTGAGCCGGCTGCGCGACTTCCTGACCGAGAAGCTGCACGACGTACCCCCGGACGAGCGCATGATCGCCGCGCTCGGCCCGAAGACGCTGGCCGCCGCTCGTGAGCTGACCGCCGGCGCCCTGCCCTACCTGATGCCACCGGCCCAC
The DNA here is from genome assembly GCF_016862175.1 of Paractinoplanes durhamensis. Lineage (GTDB taxonomy): Bacteria > Actinomycetota > Actinomycetes > Mycobacteriales > Micromonosporaceae > Actinoplanes > Actinoplanes durhamensis. The sequence continues at coordinate 23,584 of NZ_BOML01000083.1, forward strand.
ACCGCCGAGGCCCGCGAGATCCTCGGTCCCGACCGCCTGCTGATCCCCGAGCAGAAGGTCTTCCTGGGCACCGACCGCGACCAGGCCCACGAGGTGGCCCGGCGGATGGCCCGCACCTACCTGGCCCTCCCGAACTACACGAATGCCCTGGCCAGTGGCGGCCTGACCGCGGACGACCTGGCGGGTTCCGGCAGCGACCGCTTCCTCGACCAGGCCGTCGTCTGGGGTGCCGACGACCGGATCCGGGCCGGCATCGACGACCATCTGACCGCCGGCGCCGACCACGTGGCCGTCCAGATCCTGCCCACCGATGCGGCCGGCGGCCTCCCTCGCGCCGAGTGGCGCCGCCTCGCCGAGATCCTGGCTCTCTGAGACTTTTCCCGGCCGATCCCTTCGACCGACCAGCTGATATCCGGACAAGGTCCAGAAAAGTTACATTTCAGGAGTGCTTCTTCAGATCACCGCGCGGCCGGATGCCCGGCTCATCGCCTCGGCGGTTCGGCGTGGCCTCCGGCCCTTCGTGCTGACGGCGCGCGGGCTCGGCTGGGCCGCGATCGCCCTCGCCCTGCTTCTGCAGATCGTCGTCGGCGGCAGCTACCTCACGCTGGTGCTGGTCGGGGCGCTGATCGCGGTCGGCATCCCGATGCTGCTGATCAACGCGGGCACCCGGGACGCCCTGAGCGACGGCGACCTCACCACCTACGAGATCACCGACGGCGGCGTCGCCAGCTCCAGCCTGGCCAGCCGGCACGCGTACGCCTGGAACGCCTTCCGGTTCGTCGAGGAAGCGCCCGGTCAGTTGATCTTCGGGCGCAGCCGCACCCGCCTCCTGCCGATCCCCACCGGCACCCTCACCAGGGCACAGATCGAACAGATCCTGGGCACCGCGGCGGGGAACGGTCTGCGGGTCCGTCGCGCTTAGCGCTCCGGTTTCACCCCCAGGAGGTACGCCTGGGGCTGCCCCTCGTAGCCCTCCGCCGCCCGGACCAGTCGCAACGACTCGGTGAACCCGGCCGCGGTCATCAGGTCGGCCACCCGCTGCGGCGGGAACCAGTAGACGTCCAGCTCGATCTCGTGGCCGTAGCCGCTGGTCAGTGGCCGTTTCACGCCGTCTTTGCCGCCCGCTTTGCCGCCGTCTTTGCCGCCGTCTTTGCCGGCCGCTTGGTCGGCCGCTTGGTCGGCCGCCTTGAAGGCCAGGAGCAGGCGGCCGCCCGGGCGCAGCACGCGGAAGAACTCGGCGAACGCGGACGGCAGCAGGTGCGGCGGGGTGTGCACCAGCGAATACCAGGAGACCAGGCCGCCCAGGCTCGCGTCCGGGAGGTCGAGGTCGAGCAGCGAGCCGACCCGGAACGGGATCGCCGGATACACCTCGCGGGCCACCTCGACCATCCGCGGGGACAGGTCGATGCCGCTCACCTCGACGCCGAGGTCGGCCAGCGGCCCGGTGATCCGCCCCGGCCCGCACCCCACGTCGACGACCGGCCCCTCGACGATCTCGGCGAACCCACCGAGCATCGCCCGCTCCCAGGGAGTCCGGGCGATCTCGTCCTGGAGCAGAACGTGGTAATCGGCTGCTACCACGTCGTACGCAATCCGGGTCTTTGTTAAGTAAGCCGCAGCTTCCCCGTCGATCATCGCGCCAGTCTGCCGCCTTGGCGGCAGTGTCAGCGCGTCGGCCAGACCCGGAAATTCTGCGCCGAGCGACTCTGGGTCGGGCCACGTTGTCCCTGGTAGCGGGAGCCGTAGACGGCCGAACCATACGGGTGCTCGGCCGGGCTGGAGAGCCGGAAGATGCAGAGTTGCCCGATCTTCATGCCCGGCCACAGCTTGATCGGCAGATTGGCCACGTTGGACAGCTCCAGCGTCACGTGCCCGGAGAAGCCCGGGTCGATGAAGCCGGCCGTCGAGTGGGTCAGCAGCCCGAGACGGCCGAGCGAGCTCTTGCCCTCGAGCCGGCCCGCGAGCTGCTCGCCCAGCGTGATCACCTCGAGCGTGGAGGCGAGCACGAACTCACCCGGGTGCAGCACGAACGGCACACCGTCCTCGACCTCGAGCGACGCGGTGAGATCGTCCTGCTGCTCGGCCGGGTCGATGTGGGTGTAGAGGTGGTTGTTGAACACCCGGAAGAACCGGTCCAGCCGCACGTCGATGCTGGACGGTTGCATGAGCGCGGGGTCGAACGGCTCCAGGGCGAGATCGCCCGACTTGATCTCGGAGACGAGGTCACGGTCGGAGAGCAGCATCGCAACACCATACCCACCTGCCCATTCGGCGTGTTTTGGTGGGCGTGTCGAACATGTGTTCGATAAGATGTCCCCATGGCTTCCTGGTCCGACTTCACCTCCGCCGACCCATCGTTGGCAGCAGCCATCCGCGCCCTCTTCGAGCAGTACGGTCCTGGCCTCGCCTACATGGCCACCGTGCGCGCCGACGGCGCCCCCAGGCTGCATCCGGTCTCCCCGGTAATCACGGACGAGGGCCTCTACTGCTTCATGGTGGCTTCCCCCAAACGGGGAGACCTGACCCGAGACGGCCGCTACGCACTCCACTCGTTCCCCCCGGAGGAGTGCGACGACGAGGCCTACCTGACCGGCCAGGCCACCCGAGTCCAAGACCCGATGGTGATAGCCACCCTTTCGGGGGCCTTGCGAGCGTCCCCCGACGTCGACTGGCACCTCTACGAGCTGCACATAGAGACGGCAACCTTCCGCCAACACGGCCCCGCCGGCGCCATCCCCTTGGCCGCAAGCCCCACCGTGGCCCCGATGTCCCGCACCTGGAGGGCAGAGTTATCCCCTCAGCTGGCCCTAGCCAGCTAACGCGAGCCACTACCGCCACAGCCCGCGCCCATCAGGTACAGTGATGCCGCTACGCGGGTGTAGTTCAATGGCAGAACATCAGCTTCCCAAGCTGACAGTGCGGGTTCGATTCCCGTCACCCGCTCGGAGTCGGGAGGCCCCTGTCCGCGGAATGCGCGGACCGGGGCCTCCTCGCATTTCTGCCTGGGGGCCGAGCCCCCAGACCCCCACGGTGCGTTGGTTGCGCTGAGCGCACCCGTTGCGCTGAGGCACCCGTTGCCCTGAGGCACCCGTTGCGCTGAGGCACCCGTTGCCCTGAGGGCACTTGTTGCGCTCGTAGTGCGCTCGATTCGCTGTAGCGGCCGGAGCCATTCGCGTGGTCAATGATCGAGGACTCTCGCTCTCAGGATCGGGCTCCGTGTCGGCCAGCCGCCAGTCGCTGGAACTCCTCGTAAGTGACCCCATGCGCAACAGGGATCAGCAGATCACGCGCCAGCAGTTCCGAGAGTTCTTCTCGGATACCCCGCCGTTCTCTCGATGCGCCTGAGGAACAGGTCAGAGCGGATTGCCGCAACCGCATGCCTCCAGCGGCCGGGGGCGGCTGCCTGCCGCTATCAGGGCATGCGTTGCCCTCCGGAGGAGACGGTCCGCCGCCAATCCATGTGAGCGCCGGAGCGCTCTAACAAGACCGGGTTTGGCTCGACAGCGGGGCCAGCTCGGCTGCGGGGG
>NZ_BOML01000084.1 GCF_016862175.1 Paractinoplanes durhamensis
GGACGCGGACTGCCGCATTGGGTGCCTACACCCACCAGGATTTGGCTTTCGAGCAGTTGGTCGAGGCGCTCAACCCGCAACGCAGCACCGCTTATCATCCGCTCTACCAGGTCGGGCTCGTCCTGCAGAATCAGGAGGGGCAGGCGCTCCAGTTGCCCGGCCTGACGGTCACCGGGGCCGGCCGGAGTGTCGGCGTGTCCCGCATCGATCTGATGGTGAGCCTCTCCGAACGGCGCACCGAGAGCGGCCGGCCGGGCGGCCTCGATGGCATCGTCGAATACTCCACCGATTTGTTCGACCCGCCTACCGTGCGTGCGCTTGTCGACCGCTGGCAGCGCATGCTGGACGCGATGACGAGCAGCCCGGACCGTCTCATCGGCCAGATCGAGGTGCTGACCGAAGCGGAACGCCGCATGCCGCTGGCCGCCGTCGACACCCGGCCGCCGGTTCCGGCGACCACCCTGCCGGAGTTGTTCAACGCGCGAGCCGCCGCCGCCCACGATGCGGTGGCGCTGGTGTCGGAGCACGGGGAGCAGTCGTACGGCGAGCTTGCCGCCGCTGCCAACCGGCTGGCGCGGTTGTTCGTCAGCCGCGGCATCGGCCCGGAGGACGTGGTCGCGCTGGCGATGCCCCGTTCGGCCGAGATGGTGACCGCGATCCTCGCCGTGCTCGCGGCGGGCGCCGCCTACCTTCCGCTCGATCTGGACTACCCGCCCGCCCGGCTGGCCTTCATGCTCGCCGACGCCCGGCCCGTGTTCCTGGTGACCGCCGACGCCGCCGTGCTCCCCGACGTCGAGGTGCCCCGCCTCACCCTGACCAGCTCGGAGGTGGTTGCCGAACTCGCCACGTACCCGGCCGGCGCGCTCTCCGACGACGACCGGGTCCGGCCGCTGCGCCCCGACCACCCCGCCTACGTCATCTACACCTCCGGCTCCACCGGCGTACCCAAAGGTGTCGTGGTGTGCCACAGCGCCGTGCCCCCGATGGCCGTCGCCGTCGCGGAGCGGCTCGGCATCGGCGCAGGTGACCGCGTCGCGCATCTGACCTCGCCGAGCTTCGACCCCTCGGCCGGTGAGATGTGGGGCGCCTTCGTCGTCGGCGCCGCCATCGTCGTCGTGCCGGCCGGTCGGATCGGCGGTTCCGAGCTGGCCGGCCTGCTCGCCAGGAGGTCGGTCACCCACGCGATCATGGCGCCCGCCATGCTCGCGGGGCTGCCTGCGGAATCTCTGCCCCAGTTGCGGGGTCTCGGCACCGGTGGCGAGGCCTGTCCGCCGGCGCTACGCGCGGAATGGTCCGCCGGCCGCCTGATGGTCAACGGATACGGCCCGACCGAGGCGACGTTCATCGCCACCTGTAGCGATCCGCTCCAGGGCAGCCCGACCGCGCCTATCGGCCGGCCCATCGCCAGCACCGGCGCCTGGGTGCTCGACGCCGCGCTGCGCCCGGTACCGCCCGGAACCGTCGGCGAGCTCTACCTCTCCGGGGCCGGTCTGGCTCGCGGTTACCTCGGCCGGCCGGCCGGTACGGCCGAGCGGTTCGTCGCCTGTCCCCTCGGCTCGGCCGGCGAGCGGATGTATCTGACCGGTGACCTTGCCAGGTGGCGTGCCGACGGCCAGCTCGAGTTCGCCGGCCGAGCCGACGACCAGGTGAAGGTTCGTGGCTTCCGGATCGAGCTCGGCGAGATCGAGGCCGTCGCGGCCACCTGCCGCGGGGTCGGCGGCGCAGCCGTCATGGTCCGCGAGGACACCCCTGGCGACCAGCGTCTGGTCGGTTACCTGGTGGCCGCCGAAGCCTCGACGGACAGTACGGAGCTCGTTCGCGAGGTGCGGACCGAGCTGGCCGGCCGGCTGCCCGAGTACATGCTGCCGTCGGCGCTGACGGTGCTGCCCGCGCTGCCGCTGCTGCCGAACGGCAAGGTGGACCGGTCCGCGTTGCCTGCCCCGGTCGTCGCGGCGGCGCAGCCCGGCGTGGCGCCGCGCACGCCGCAGGAGGAGATCCTGTGCGGACTCTTCGCCGAGGTACTCGGCATTTCCGAGGTCGGTGCGGACACCAGCTTCTTCGACGCCGGAGGTCATTCTCTGCTGGCCACCCGGTTGGTGAGCCGGATCGGCGCGGTGCTGGGCGTCGAGGTCGCCGTCCGGGAGGTCTTCGACGCGCCCTCCCCGGCCGCCCTCGCGGCCCGGCTGCACGGCAGTGACACGGCCCGGCCTCCGGTCCGGCGGATGCCCCGGCCGGAGCGGGTGCCGTTGTCCTTCGCTCAGCGCCGCCTGTGGTTCCTGTACCGGTTGGAGGGCGCGAGCCCGACCTACAACATGCCGCTGGTGCTGCGGTTGTCCGGACCCGTCGACCGCGCCGCGCTGCGTGCCGCGGTCAGCGACGTCGCCGAGCGGCACGAGACCCTGCGTACGGTCTTCCCGGACATCGACGGAGTGCCGTATCAGCAGGTCGTCGATCTCGGCGACGACGGTGTGCCGCTGATCGTCAGCGAGGTCACCGAGCAGGCCGTGCCCGCATTCATCGAGCGCTCGCTGCGCCACAGCTTCGATCTCGCCACCGCATTGCCGATCCGTGCGGAGCTGCTCGTCGTCGGCCCCGACGAGCACATTCTGCTGCTGCTGATCCACCACATCGCCGGGGACGGCTGGTCGATGGGACCGCTGGCCCGTGGCGTCAGCGAGGCGTACACCGCCCGGGCCGCCGGGGGTGCACCGGACTGGTTGCCGCTGCCGGTCCAGTATGCGGACTACACGCTGTGGCAACGGGAGGTGCTGGGTGAGTCCGACGAGCCGGGCAGCCGACTGAGCCGGCAGCTCGCGTACTGGCGGGCGAGCCTGGCGGGCCTGCCCGACCTGCTGGCGCTGCCGGCTGACCGGCGGCGCCCTCCGGTGTCGTCCTTCCGCGGTGGCACCGAGCCGATCGAGTGGTCAGCCGACCTGCACCGGGGCGTGCTGGCGATGGCGGCGAGCAGTGGCGCGACGCTGTTCATGGTGTTGCAGGCCGGGCTGGCGGCGCTGTTCACCAGGCTCGGCGCCGGCACCGACATCCCGCTCGGTTCGCCCATCGCCGGGCGGACCGACAGCGCGCTGGACGACTTGATCGGCTTCTTCGTCAACACCCTGGTGCTGCGCACCGACACCGCCGGCGATCCGACGTTCAGCGAGCTCATCCGGCGGGTTCGAGAGTGGGATCTGGATGCGTACGCCCATCAGGACGTGCCCTTCGAGCACCTGGTGGAAGCGCTCAACCCGGTGCGTACCCCTAACCGGCATCCGCTGTTCCAGGTCTGCCTCGCGGTGCAGAACGCGCCGACGGAGCGATTCAGCGTCGGCGCGGACCTGACGGTGCGGCAGCTCGGCGCGCCGACCAGCGTGTCCCGTTTCGACCTGATGGTCAGTGTCGTCGAGCGGTACGACGTCGCCGGGGAACCGGCCGGGCTGGCCGGTGTGGTGGAGTACGCATCTGACCTGTTCGACCCGGCGACCGTGCGTGCCGTGATACAGCGCTGGCATCGGATCGTCGAGGCGATGGTCGTGGCCCCCGGGCGGCGTATCAGTGAGGTCGATCTGCTGTCCGCCGACGAATGGCGTGCGCTGCGGGACACCAATGACACCGACGCCCCGACACCCGGGGTGTGCCTGCCCGAGCTGTTCACCGCTCAGGTGATCGCCACGCCGGATGCCGTGGCGCTGGTGTCGGAACGCGTCGAATGGACCTATCGGGAGCTCTACGCGGCCGTGCTGCGGTTGGCCGGTGCGTTCACGGCCGGTGAGCCGGTGGTGGTCTGGGTCCGGCGGCCCGCCGACGCCGTCATCGCCCATCTCGCCGTGTTGGCGGCCGGCGCCGTCTGCGCGCCCGTGGAGGCCGGCGCTGGGGTGGAGACCGTTGCGGCGTTCGCCGCCGCGACCGGGGCCACCGCGCTGGTGACCGACTACGAGATCGCCGCCGACCAGGTCGGCTGCCGGATCGTGCCGGTCAGCGCCGAGCACGCGCCGTTGTCGGCGCCGGTGACCCGTCCTGCCGACGAGGTGGCCTACCTGCTGGGGGTCGCGGACCCGGTGGCAGTGAGCCACCGTGGCGTGCTGGCCGCAACGTCCGGGGACTGGCCGGCTCGCCTGGTGGTGCACGGTCTGACCGGGACCAGCGTGCTGGTGTACCAATTGTGGGGCGCCGTTCGCCATGGCGGACGCATCTGCGCCGCGCCGGGGGACCTCACCGCCGGCGGTCTCGTGGCCGCGCTTCCCGGCCTGCTCACCGGCGCCGACGCGGTGTACCTCCCGGCCGGTGTCTTCGACCGGCTGGCGGCGAGTACGCCGGAGGCGGTGGCGACCGCGGCCGAGGTGTGGACCGGCGGCGCACCGCCGCGGCCCGGTGCGGTACGGGCGGTGCTGGCCGCCAGTCCGGGGACGATGGTGCGGCACATCCTGTGCCAGCCGGAGTCGGGCGGCCTGGCCGCCGCGCACCTGACGACGGAGATACGCGACGAGGTCCCCGTCGGACGGCCCGCCGCGAACCGGCGCCTGCTCGTGCTCGACGAAGGGCTCAACCTGGTCGTACCCGGGGTGGTCGGCCTGCTCTGGGTCGGCGGATCCGACCTTCCGGACGGATACCACCGGTCACCTGCGCTCACCGCTACGTCGTTCGTCCCCTGCCCGTACGCGGCGTCCGGTGAGCGGATGGTGGCGACCGGCTGGGCGGCCCGGACCGCCCCGGACGGTACCGTGACGCTGCTCGGCCGTGCCGACCGCCAGATCCGCATCGACGGCGAGAGGTTCGACGCGGCCTACGTCGAGGATCTGCTCGCCGCCCACCCCGCGGTGGCGCGTGCCGCCGTCGTCGCCGGTCCGGTGCCGGTCGCCTACCTGGTGCCCGCTACCGCCGCCGGTATCGAGGAGGACGAGGCCCGAGCGCTGCTGGACGAGGAACTGGCCGAGGCGCTGATCCCGGAGATCTTCGTGGTGGACGATCTGCCGCTCACCCCGGCCGGCCTGGTCGACCTGCGAGCGTTGTCGGCCCGCGCCCGGGCCGGGCGGGCCGGTCGGCGCGCCCCGCGGACCGTGCACGAAGAGGTGCTCTGCCGGCTCTTCGCCGAGGTTCTGGACGTGCCGTCGGTCGGTGTCGACGAAACCTTCTTCCATCTGGGCGGCTCCTCATTGCTCGCGGTCCGGCTGATCAGCCGGATCAAGGCGACCCTCGGATTCGACGTCGACGTGCCGACCCTGTTCGCCGCGCCCACGGTGGCCGGGCTCGCCGGGCGTCTCGGCATCGACGAGCCCGGTGACGCGCTCGCGGAACTGCTGCCGATGCGGGCCGTCGACGGCCGGTCGCCGCTGTTCTGTGTGCACTCGGCCGGCGGTCTCGGGTGGTTCTACGCGGGCCTGCTGGCACATCTCGACGCCGCGCAGCCGGTCTACGCTCTGCAGGCGAGCGGGCTCGCCGACGGCGGAGTGCCGGCGCAAGACCTGCGGCAGATGGTCGTCGATTACCTGCGACGCGTCCGCGAGGTTCAACCGCATGGCCCGTACCGCCTGCTGGGCTGGTCGTTCGGCGGCAACGTGGCGCACGCCATGGCTGTGGAGCTGCGCCGGCAGGGCGAATCGGTGGAACTTCTCGCGGTGCTCGATGCGCACCCGGATCCCGGCGCCGACGGTGTCGTAGGCCTGCCCGACGAGCAGGACGTGTTCCGGGCGTTGCTGGCGATCTACGGCCGGGAAGTGCACGCCGACCACACCGGGATGATCAGCTTCGAGCAGGTGGTGCTCGCGTTGCGGGACGAGGGCAGCGCCTTCGCGAACCTGGACAGCAAGACCTTCGGACGGCTTGCCGCCGTGCTGGCCAACAACACCTCCGTGCTGCTCGGGTATCAGCCCGAAACCTTCGACGGCGACATGCTGCTCTTCGCCGCGACCTTGGACGACCGGGAGACCCTCGGCGCGGAGCACTGGGAGCCCTACGTGCGGGGGCGCGTCGAGGTGGTCGAGCTGGACTGCGAGCACCAGTTCATCGGCCGGCCGGAATGGATGGGGCGGGTGGGCCGTGTCCTGGCCGATCGTCTCGCCCGTCTGGACGGCACCGGCAGCGGGCCCTCTCCCGACGTGGCGTGATGCCGGGCCGTCGCCACGGTTTGATGCGGGCGCCGGAAGCGGATCAATCCGCCTCCGGCGCTACCGCTCGGTGTGGACCGGGTCTGGCGCCGTCACAGCGAATTCTGTGTCTGCCCCATCACCGCGGGCAGGTCAGTGCGGCGCCGGCCCCTCAACTTCCGGTAGACGTTGGTGAGGTGCTGTTCGACCGTACTCACCGTGACGAAAAGCAGCGCGGCGATCTGCCGGTTGGTGTGTCCCTGGGCGGCGAGCGTCGCCACCCGCCGCTCGGCTTCGCTGAGGTGGGCGACGGGTGAGTTGATGGCCGAACCGGCCTGCTGCCCCGCGGGGACGGCCGGCTCGGCGCCGGATGCCGGCAGCCGCTGCTCCTGGCCGTTGCGAGAGCCGGCGATCAGCTCCAGCTTGTTCAGCACCCGGTTGAGTTCCCTCGCGGCGCCACCGGCTGCGGGCGTCGCCGACGGGTGCGATCCGGCCGGCGATGTCTCGACGGCCGGCCGTAGCCGAACCAGGTGCTCGTCGACCAGCTCACGAGCACGAGCCGATTGCCCGAGATGCAGCATGGCCTCGGCCATGTCCACCCGCCACGGTGCCAGTTCCGGCAGGTCCAGGCTCCACTCGGCCGCGATTTCGCGGCAGGTGTCGAAGTCCTTCATGGCCGCGCGGGTGTTGCCACGCTCGAGGTTGAAACGACCGCGGGCGCGCAGATAGTACAAACCGTATCGAGTCTCCAGCAGCGGCTTCGGCATCTGCAGGCTGGACTCCGGCACGGTTGCGGCGTCGGCGGACCGGTCCGCGGTGTGCAGCGACACCGACAGGGGAAGTCCCAGCAGCACTCCCCAGCCGCGGGCGGGGACCAGTTCCAGCGCGGAGCGGGCGGACTCGCCGGCCGCGGTCAGATCACCCTGCCGCAACTGGATGAGGGCGCGGATCGCGCCGTACATCGCCTGCCAGCGCAGCACCCGCCGGCGCTCCGCCTGCTCCAGCAGCATGTCGCACCAGGTGGCGGCCGTTTTCAGGTGCTCCCCGATGATCAGGCTTTCCAGATAGACCAGGCTCAACGTCGCCGTGGTCTCGTCGAGCCGATTGGTCTGGAGGATGTGCTGTGCCTCGGCGCGGACATCGGCGGTCGGACTGCCGGCGAGCAGCGCCTCGATGACCATGGCCACCTGGAGCTGCAGGCTGCGCCGGGGCGGCACGGCATCGACGCGCGGCCTGGACCGCTGTGGCCCCAGCCGGGCGACCAGGCTCGGGTGCAGATGGCGGGCCTGCAGCCGGAAAAAATACAGGCCCGCTGCCGTGTCCTCGTCGCCGGCATCGGCCGCCGCGGCGTCGAGTCGCTCCAGTAGCTCCATCGCCTCACTCGGTTGCCCGCACCACAGCAGATAGCCGATGAGCGGCAACGCGTCCTGGGCGGTCAGCTGACCCGCCCGGGCCGCCTTCGAGAGCTCACCTATCGTGTGGCACGCACTGGTCGGGTCGACGCGCCACTGGACCTGCACCCGTAGCGCCCGCACGTGCAACCGGCTCTGCGTTCCGCCCTGGGCGCCCTCGGCCATGCGACAGCAGGCCAACGCCAGCGCGGCATCATCGGACTCCAATGCGTTCACGGCCGCCGCCATCAGGGTCGGCACGAACCGCGTGGGGTCCGCCACGTTCGCCGCGATCACGTGGCGTGCCACGACTGCCGGGGAGGCGCCGGTGGCACGCAGCACCGACGCCGCTCGTTCGTGCAGTGCGGCTCGCTCGGCAACGGTCATGGCGTCGAGCACCGCCGCTCGCGCACGCGCGTGGCGCAGCTGCTGATGATCGCGCAGCAGGCCGATCTCGATTGCGGCGGAGATCGCCCGGACGGTCGAATCGGCGTCGAACCCCAGCAACTCGCTGATCAGGGCCACCGGCGCGGGGGTGTCGAGCACCGCGATCACCTGAACCAATCGCAGCAGGTGGCCTGTGCTGCGGTACAGGCAGCTGAGCACCGCCTGGCCGAACGCCTCACCGGCGAGCGGGGCGGCCGCCTCCCCGTTAGGGTCGGAGCCGGCGGCCAGCTGCTGGTGATCGAGGATCAGAGCGTTGAGGAGCATCGGATTCCCGCCGCTGACCCGATGAAAAGCCGCCGCCAGTCGCTCGCCGCGCGGGATTCGCTGGCTCAGGACGGCCGCTGCTCCCCGGACGGACAGCAGCTTGAGCCCCACCTGGCGGCAGTTGAACTGGCTGGTGAGGTCGGCACGGAACACCGCATAACCCGGCGCCGGGCGCAGCGCCTCGCAAAGCACCACGAGTATGCGGGCGTTGCCGATCCGCCGGACGAGATAGAGCAGGAACTGCAGCGAGGCGATGTCCGCGAAGTGGGCGTCATCGACGGCCACCAGCAGCGGACGATCAAGCGCCGACTCGAGCAGTATCTCGGTCAGGGCGCTGAACACGCCGCTCAGGCAACCGGAGACGTACGTGGCGTTGTCCGAGCCATCGAGTACGGCTGCGGTCAGCATGCCGTCCTCGATGAGCCGGCCGGCACGCTCGGTCTGCTCCACCGATAACATCGCGCCGGTGAAGAGCTGACTCGTCACCCCAAGGGGCGAAGCTCTCTCGGTGCGTGACGCGGTGGCGTTGAGGAAGGTCGCATCGGATTCGAGCGCCTGCTGGGCGAACTGGCGTAGGAGTTCAGTCTTGCCACCGCCGACCGGACCGTTGACCGCTATGGCCAGGCCGGCTCCGCCAATGCAGCTGGTCAGCGCGGTGGTAAGGAGACCGAGTGCTTCCTGCCGTTCGACCAGAACCATGAAACAGCCTTCCCCCGTAGAAAGCGCGTGTCTCTGTACAGCGTTGTGGTGCGGACCCGGGCTGTGGCATTCGCACGGCTCACATGCGGATTTGACGGCGCCGGATCGATGGGCATTTCAGTCCTAAGTGTACGGTGCTCAGTTGCCTCCTGAGGTGCTCGTCAACGCCGGACGGGCCCGCCCCGACCGTGCCGCGGTCCGGATTTGGCCGGTGGCAACGGTGCCCGGCCACTCGATGTGACAGGGCACACAGCCGTCGAACGGCTATTGCCGGCCGGACCGCACCGGAGGCGGGGTCGGTAGCGTGAGTCACGCCGCTCTATGCGGTCGTGGCCTTCAGCTCGGCCTCGATCAGGTCGGCGGCACGATCGGCGCCGCCGGCCTCGCGGGCCTGGTGTTTCAGCTCGGCGCTGCGGGCCAGCACCGCCGGGTCACTGGTGAGGGCGAGCAGCGCCTCGCGGAGCTCGGCGGCGGTGACGGTCGCCGAATCGAGGACCCGGGCGACACCGAGCGCGGCCAACTGCGTGGCGTTGGCGAACTGGTCGGCGGCCTGCGGGACGGCGATCATCGGGGTGCCGCAGTAAAGGCCCTCACTGCTGCCGCCCATGCCGGCGTGGGTGACGAAGGCGTCCGCCTGTTCCAGCACGGCGAGCTGCGGCACCCACTGATGAACCTCGACGCTGTCCGGAACCACGCCGAGGTCGGCCGGGTCGACATGACGGCCGATCTGGAGGACGGTGTGCCAGCCGGGCAGCTCCCCGAAGGCGGCGACGGCCCGGCGGTAGAACTCGGGCTGCTTCGTGAACTCGGAGCCGAGCGATACCAGCAGCACCTTCTCGGCGCCGGCCGGACGGGTCCAGGTTCCCTGGAGGGCACGGTCGCCGAGCACCGGGCCGACGAAGGAATAGGCGGAACGGTTCACCCGGTCGGCGTTCGGCTGCAGGGCCTCCGGCAGCAGGACCAGGCTGCGTACGGCTTGTCCCTGAAAGGCCAGGCCATCGGTGACCGACGAGCCCTCCTCGGTGAGCCAGGCTTCGAACCGCTGGTAGTAGTCGACGACCCGGGGGTCGGCGCGCATGGCCTCGATCATGGGCGCCATTTCCTCCTGGTAGCCGTCCCAGGCCACGAACGTCGAGGACAACTGCATCGTCGGAATCCCCCACTGCTCACCGAGCAACCGGGCCGGCCTTCCGGCGATGTCATAGAGGAACAGGTCCGGGCGATCATCGGTGAAGATGGCCCGGAGCTGCGGCAGCATGGCGATCGCGTCGTCGAGGAAGAACGTGAGCATCTCGACCGGTTCGTAGTCTCCGGAGCCGCCGTCGCTGGGCAGCATCGAATCGTACGGTCTCAGCTCCGCGCCGGTGCCCTCGATGACCTCGGCGAAGGCCGCCCCGTTGGCGTAGGAGACCCGGTGGCCGCGCTGCACCAGGGTCCGGACGATCTCCAGGCTCGGGTTGACATGACCGTGGAGTGGAATGCTGACGACGGCGATGTGCGACATGGCGTCCACTGTCGAGCCGGTACCTTGCGTCTCGCTAAAGTCGGCACCCGCCGTCGCCTCTCGGCCTCGAGGGCATTGGGAAGGCAGCGTAGACCCATGCACCGAAACCGGGCCGAAATCTGGTGGATCATGGGGCGTCACCTGCTGCGGCTTTGATACCTGTCAGGCGATAGGAAGTAGGGTGACGAGCTCGGAGAGGGCGGAAGACATGGGAGTTCGGCGGATCATCGCGCTCACCCTGGGCTGGGAGGACCTGCCCAAGTCGGCGTCGGTGCACGGCGCCTCCCGCGCGGAGCGGGTCCGGGAACCCGTGCCGGGCCTGCTGCTGGAGACCGCGGACGGCTGGCTGCTGCTCGACACCGGTTTCAACACCGCACTGCTGCGCGACCCGGCCCTGCGCCGCCGGTTCTACCCGAGCCCCAACTATCAGCCGGAGCTGCCCGGCCAGGGCGAACCCCTGGAGGAGGCACTGGACGCGGTCGGCGTCGACCTCGCCGACGTGACCGCGGTCGCGCTGAGCCACCTGCACGTCGACCACGCCGGCGGTCTGAAGCATTTCGCCGGCCGGGTGCCGGTTCACCTGCAGAAGACCGAGCTTGCGTACGGGCTGAGCAACCATCCGGAGCCGGAGCGCCATTCGATGGCCCGCATCGACTACGACGACCCGCGCATCGACTGGCGCCTGGGCGACGGCGACGTGGAGATCGCCCCCGGCGTGACGGCTCTGCTCACCGCCGGGCACACCCCCGGGCACCAGAGTTTCGTGGTCGACCTCGATCCGGCGGTCGGCGGCGGTGGCTACGTCTTCGCCTGCGACGCCGCCGACCTGACCGAGAACATCACCCACGAGCGGGCGATCGGCGCCTTCATCGGGGTGACCGCGGAGCAGACCGTGCCGCCGATCCGCCGGCTCAAGGAGGTCGGCGCCCGCCGCGGCTACCCGGTGATCCCCGGCCACGACCCGATCGCCTGGCCCACCCTGACCGCCGAACTGGCCGCCCGCTTCCGCCCGTGACCAGCCCGGTGCGATATCGGGGGCATCGTCACGTGCGGAGCGCGCGGACCAGCAGGTAAGCGCCGACGGTAAGACCGAATGTCACGATCACCAGCCGCAAGGCCCGGGCCGGCAGGCGCCGGGCCACCCGGGCCCCGAGGTAGCCGCCGGCCACCGTAGCGGGGGCGACGACTGCGACGACCGCCCAGTTGACCGGGCCGAAGATCCCGTACACCGCCAGGGTGACCAGCCCGATCACCGCGGAGAGCAGGTTCTTCAGGGCGCTGACCCGGGCCAGGGTCTCGTCCAGGACCAGGGCGAGGCCGGCCACCAGCAGCACGCCGAGCGCGGCGTTGAAATAGCCCCCGTAGAGGGCACAGAGGAACACCGCGACGTGCAGCATGACCGCCGCGCGCCGGGGTGACACCTCCTGCGGATGGCCGACGAGCCCGCGCAACCGGGCCTGGAACGCCAGCGTCAGCGCCGCCCCCATCACCAGGAACGGCACCACCAGGTCGAACACCCGCCGCGGCGTGTGCAGCAACAGCCCGCACCCGCACAGCGCGCCGATCACCGCGGTCGGCAGCACCCGGCGGATCCGCCGCCCCTGCCCGGCCAGATCGGCCCGGCTGCCGAGCACGCTGGAGGCGTAGCCGGGTGCCACCGACAGGGCGTTGCTCACGTTCGCGACCACCGACGGCAACCCGATCGCCAGCATCCCCGGGAAGGTGATCAACGATCCGCCTCCGGCGATCGCGTTCACCATTCCGGCGGCTACGCCCGCCACCAGCAACAGCGCCGCCTGGGCAACGTCCACGTCCGTCCTCTTCTCGAGACTAAAATCCCACCGCACAGCAGGGGATGGATCGGCGGGGATCCGGCCAGCGTCAGGACAGGATGGCGGCCAGGCCGTCGGCCCGTGGATCGCTGGCCGCAGCCAGGATCCCGCCGCTGAGCCGGGCCATCTGCACGTGTCCCGCGTCATCGTGCGGCCCCGCGGTGTACGCCACCGCCAGCCCCAGTCCTCTCGCGGTCTGTTCCAACTCGGCTGCCCCGGGCGTCCCCGGTTCCAGCAGCAGGGTCGGCACCTCCCGGTCGATCTCCCGCGCGCCGATGATCCAGCGAGGCCGGGCCAGCAGGGCGGCCGGATCGTCCGCCCCCAGCGCGTCCCCCGCGACCTGGGCGAGGATCCACGGCTGGGATCGGCCGCCCTGGCAGCCCAGCGCCAGCACGGTGTCGTCGCCGAGGGCCAGCGTCGGGCAGAGCGTGTGCGGCGGCCGGACCCCGCCGGCCAGGCGACCCGGATGGTCCGGGTCGAGGCTGAACGACGAACCCCGGTTGTGCAGCACGATGCCGGTCGCCGGCTCGAGGATCCCCGACCCGAAACTCTGGAAGACGCTCTGGATCAGCGTGACCGCGGTGCCGTCGTCGCCGACGGCGGTGACCGCGACGGTGTCCCCGGCTGGTTTCGGCCCGTCGGTGCCGGCGCCGGGCGGGACGGGTGTGCCTGACATGAGCCCGTCCAGGTCGACCGGCCCGGTGCGCGGATCGCCGAGCAGAGCGTCCCGGGCGAGCTGGGCATGCCGGGCGTCGGTGAGCAGGTCACCGGAACCGGCGATGCCGAGGAAGGTCGCGCCCTGCACCGGCGGCGGCGCCGCCAGCCACGTCATGGTGCGTCCAGCGCCGGTGACGGCCGTGTGCAGCGGTGTGCTGACCTCGGCCCGATGCGCGGCGAAGTCGGCGACCGACAGCGGGCTGCCCACCGCGTTCAGGCCGGCGACCAGCCGGTGGCCGAGGTGACCGCGGTAGAACGACCGCCAGTTGGTGGCGATCGCGTCGAGGGTGGCGGCGAGTTGTGGCTGCACCAGCGTGTCGCGCGGCCGCCCGGCGGCGTCCAGCAGCAGCGCGCGCAGGCCCGGGTCGGCGCGGATGTCACCGGTCCGGCCCAGGATGGCCCGGTGCAGGCCGGGACTGACCGGCACGCCGCCGGCGGCCAGCGCGCGAGCGGGAGCGAGCAGGGTGGCGAGTGGAAGGCATGCGCCCAGCTCCGCGATCGCCGCCCACCCGGCGACGACGCCGGGCACGGTGACGGTCTGCGGTCCGGCGAACGGCATCCGGGGGCCGGCGGCCCGCAGAGCGGCCACATCGACGTCCGCGGCGGCGGCTCCGATGGAGAGCACCGCCACGGCCTCGCCGGCGGAACTGCCCGGGGCTGCAACGGCCGCGGAGGGCGGGGCCGGGGCGGGGCGGACGATGGCGACCAGGTCGCCGCCGACCGAGCACTGATGCGGGTAGGCGACGGTCAGCGCCGCTGCCGCGGCCAGGGCCGCGTCGAAAGCGTTGCCGCCGGCCGCTACGACCGTGCGAGCCGCCTCGACGGCCACCGGATGGGGCGCCGCGACCGCGACCGCCATCAGGCGTCCCTCTTGATCAGGATGGCTCGGGTGAACGCGCCGTCCGCATCGACCAGTTTCGCCGGCAGGCAGACCAACTCGTAGGGACCGGGCGGCACCGCGTCCAGGTCGGCGTTCTCCAGGATGATCAGGCCGGCACCGAGCAGCACGTGGTGAGCATCCCACGTCTCGGTGCGGGTGTGGCTCTCGATGGTGAGGTAATCGATGCCGATCAGTTCCACGCCCTGCGCGATCAGCCACTGCGCCGCCGCGGGGGAGAGCCCCACCCACGACGGCGCCCGGTCCGGCTCCTTCAGCGGGCCGGCCGAGTTGCTGGTCTTGAGCAGCACCCGGCGTTGCCCGGCCACCCCGGCCGTTTCCAGGTCGGCGACCGTGATGTCGCCGGTCACCGCGGTCAGGTCGGCGACCAGCGCGGGACCGACCAGCGAGTGCAGGTCCAGCTGGTCGACCGGGGTGGCGCCGTCGACGAAGTGGGCCGGTGCGTCCACATGGGTGCCGGTGTGTGTGCCGAGCCGCCAGCGGGTGACGTTGGAGGCGTCGCCGTTGGCCAGCGACTCGACGATCTCGACCTCCGGCTTGCGGCCCCAGTGCAGCATCTCCGGGTGGATCGGGAGGGTGATGTCGAAGATCTCCACGGGAGGTCCTTTCAGTGCGGGCGGTGCGCGGACGAGGGCCAGGGCTCGCGGGCGGCGGCGGCGACGGCCCGGGCGGTGGTCAGCACGCACCGCTCGAACTCGGACTTGCCGTGTTCGGCGTTCGCCTCGGCGACGTCGCGGCCCCACACACCGGTCTCGCTGACCTGGTCCATCCGGTAGTCCCAGAACGAGTCGACGTCGACGTGCGAGGTGACCCGGTCCATCCGGACCAGGTCGGGGCGCAGGTGCAGCATGACCGAGGTCTCGAAGAAGTTGGCGTGCATCAGGCCGCGGCCGAACTGCACGCGCCCGTTGACCTCCGGCCCGGGGTACATGGTGACGTAACCGATCGCCCGGATGCGCGAGTCCTGGTGTCGTACCCGAAGCTTCTCGGCCGAGACGTCCAGCGCTCCGTTGTTCCAGATGTGGCCGTTGAGCAGGACGAACTGCCGCACGCCGGAGGCATGCAGCGAGTCGATCACGTCCTCCATCACGGCGATCAGCGTTTCCGGGCGCAGCGCGATGGTGCCGGCGAAGTCGCCGTGCGAGCCGGACACGCCGTAGGTGATCGGCGGGATCACCGGGATGCCGGTCAGCGCCGACACGTCCTCCGCCACGGCCTGGCAGATCACCGTGTCCACGTTGAGCGGCAGGTGCGGTCCGTGCTGTTCGACCGCACCCACCGGGATGATCACGGTGTCGGCGCCGGCGACCGTGTCGCGGGCCTCCGGCCAGGTCAGCTCGTCCCAGCGCACCGGCCGGCCGGTGCCTCCGAGATCCTCCATCACAACCTCCTCGAGTTTGCTCACCAGACCCGCCGGGATTTCCACGGCAGCAGTTCCGCCGCCGGCGAAAAGACCACCTCGTCGGTGTCGGGCGAAGTCAGCCAGACCGTCGCGGCCGGGCAGTAGTCACTGATCAGCTCCCGGCACACCCCGCAGGGCGCGATGATCCGGAACCGGTCGGCCGGTTTTACCTGCACGGAAACCACGCTGGTCACCTCGCTGAGGGGCACGCCCGCGGCGCGAGCGGCGCCGAGGGCGACCCCTTCGGCACAGATCGAGCTGCGGCGGCAGGAACCTTCGACGTGTACGCCGGTGTGCACCGACCCGTCCGCGGCCCGCAGCGCGGTGGCCACCTCGTGCCGCCCGGCCACCCACACCTCGGCCAAGAGCTCCTCGGCCCGCCGCAGCAGCTCGAGGTCGGCCGCCGGCATCGTCGCCGGGGTGTTCACCGGCCGGATGCTCATGCCGGCAGGCCCAGGAGCCGGGCCATGTTGCCGCCCTCGACCAGGGCGCGGTCGGCCTCGTCCGGGACGGCCTTGGCGATCTTCATACGTTCCAGGTCGAAGTCGGATCCCGGCCACTCGCTGCCGAGCAGGATCTGCGACGGGCCGAGCCGGGCGTACGCCCGTTTCACGTCGCTCATCAGCGTCGCCGAGGTCTCCAGATAGATGTGCGGGTTGCGTTCGGCCACGATGATCGCCTCGGGCACGTTCCAGACCGCACCCATGTGCGCGATGATCGTCGGCACCTCGGGGAAGCCCTTGGCGATCTCCTCGATCGCCAGCGGCGCGCAGAACGCGTCGTCCAGCGCGTTGATCAGCACCGGCAGGCCGAGCTCGGCGCACCGGGCGAAGACCGGGTCGAGCAGGCCGTGGTCGGCGACGTGATAGCCGTGCAGCGAAGGGTGCAGCTTCAGCCCGGACAGCCCGAGGTCGCGGATCCGGGTGATCTCGTCGAGGGCGTCGTCGGCCTGCGGCATCACCTGGCCGAAGCCGAACAGCCGGTCCGGGTGGGCCCGGACCAGGCCGGCGATGAAGTCGTTCTCGATGCGCTGGGCGAGCGAGCAGACCATCGCCAGGTCCACCCCGGCGGCGTCCATCCGGTCCAGGATCCGCTTCGGGTCGAACGGGGTGTGCGGCGGTGGCGCCTGCCCCGGCCGGGCCCCGGTGAGGTAGTCCGAGCGCCCCCGGACGTCCTGGGTGGTGTTGTACGCGTCGATGATCATGCGGGGCCTTCCCGGGGAATCAGTGGCAGATGGCATCGGACCTGCCGGCCCTCGGCCACGGTGCGCAGCGAGGGTGCCTCGGTGTGGCACCTCTCGACCGCGTACCGGCAGCGGGTGTGGAACGTGCAGCCGGCCGGCGGGTCGGCCGGGTCGGGCAGCTCGCCGGTGAGCTCGATCCGTTCGCGGGCGGGGGCCGCGGACAGTGTCGGCACGCTGGAGAGCAGTGCCTCGCCGTACGGATGGGCCGGGCCGGCGAAGAAGTCGTCGCGCGAGGCGATCTCGATGATCTGGCCCAGGTACATGACCGCGATCCGGTCCGCGATGTGCCGGACCACGCCCAGGTCGTGCGAGATGAACAGCATGGTCAGGCCGCGGTCACGGATCAGGTCGGCGAGCAGGTTGATCACCTGGGCCTGGATCGACACGTCGAGCGCGGAGACCGGCTCGTCGGCGACCACGAACTTGGGCGACGGGGCGAGCGCGCGGGCGATGCCGATGCGCTGCCGCTGGCCGCCGGAGAACTCGTGCGGACGGCGGGCGCCGGCCTCCCGGCCGAGCCCGACCTGGTCGAGCAGCTCGTCGACCACCTCGCGGGCGGCGGCTGCCGAAAACCCGCGGGCCCGCAGCAGCGGCTCGGCGACGATGTCGGCGATCTTCCGGCGCGGGTTGAGCGAGCCGAACGGGTCCTGGAACACCATCTGCAGGTCGGCCCGGGTGCTCCGGAACAACGTCCCGCGCATGGTGGTGATGTCCGCGCCGCGGTAGCGGATGGTGCCGCCGGTCGGCTCGGTGACCCGGACGGTGGCCCGCCCGAGCGTCGACTTGCCGCAGCCGGACTCGCCGACCAGGCCGAGCGTCTCGCCCTCGTAGATGGTCAGGTCGACGTCCCGGACGGCGCGCACCCGGCGCCCGGCCGAGCCGCCGAACTCGACCCGCAACCTCTCCAGCTCGATCAGCGGGGTCGGCTTCACGGCGTCACCTCCAGCGCTTCCCGCGAGCGGTCGAGGACGCACCGGTCGAGGTGCGCGGGTCCGCCGTACCGTTGTGTCAGTGGGGGGATCGCGTCGCCGCAGGTGGGGTGAGCGAACGCACAGCGTGGGGCGAAGGCGCAGCCGGGCGGGCGGGCCACACCGGTGAGCGGGCTGCCGGCAATCGCCGGAAGCCGCGCGACCGGCGGTCCGTCGACCCGGGGGACCGAGCTGAGCAGACCCATGGTGTACGGGTGTTGCGGGTGGAACAGCACCTCGTCCCGGGTGCCGCTCTCGACGATCCGGCCGGCGTACATGACGGCGACCCGGTCCGCTACCTCGGCGACCACGCCCAGATCGTGGGTGATCAGCACGATCGCCGTCCCGTGGTCGGCCTGCAACCGCTTGAGCAGGCGCAGTACCTGCGACTGGATGGTCACGTCGAGCGCGGTGGTGGGCTCGTCGGCGATCAGCACGGCCGGGTCGTTGGCCAGCCCGATCGCGATCATCACGCGCTGCCGCATGCCGCCGGAGAGCTGGTGCGGGTAGGCCCGCGCGGCCTGCGCCGGGTTCGCGATGCCGACCTCGCCGAGCAGCTCCACGGCCCGGTCCCGGGCCTGCCGTTTCGGCACCTTCCGATGCGTACGGATCATCTCGGCGACCTGGTCGCCGACCCGCTGGGTGGGGTTGAGCGCGGCGAGCGCGTCCTGGAAGACCACCGCGATGTCCTTGCCGCGCACCGAGCGCAGCTCGTTCTCGTCCGCGGCGACCAGGTCGCGGCCGCCGAAGACCACCTCGCCGCCGATGTGCGCGCGCGGCCCGCGGTTGAGCCCGACCAGGCTCATCGACAGCGCGGACTTGCCGGACCCGGACTCGCCGACCAGGGCCAGGATCTCGCCGCTGCGCAGGCTGAGGTCGACGCCGGCGACCGCGGGCAGCCGCCCGGCCGGCACGTCGAACTCGACGGTCAGGCCGCGGATCTCCAGCAGAACTTCGCTGCTCATAGCGCCGCCAAGGCCTGTTCGATCACGGTGAGCACGTCGGCCGGGCGAACCCGTGGGGTGAAGTGGCTGCCCGGGACCTCGCTGGTGATCGCGCCGGCCCGGGCCGCCATGTCCCGCTGGATCACGGTGGGCAGCGTCTTGTCCTCGGCGGCGACCAGGTACCAGGACGGTGTGGTGCGCCAGGCGGGCACGCCGGTCGGCTCGCTGAAGATCCGGTTGTCGCTCGGCCGGGACTCGGCGTCCCAGATGGCCCGCTGGCCGACCGGCACGTCCCAGCCGATCTCGGCCCAGTACTCGTCGGTGTGCTCGGAGGCCCATTCGCCGTTCGGGCCGCGGCGCATGTACTTGGACACCTCGGCCGGCGGGTAGGCCTCGACGATGCCGTTGACCGTCTCGCCCTCGTCGGGGGCGAACGCCGCGACGTAGACCAGCCCCTTGACCAGCTCGGACCGGCCCACGTTGGTGATCACCGCGCCGCCGTACGAGTGGCCGACGAGCAGCACCGGCTCGTTCCGGGACGAGACCACGCCGAGGGTGTGTGCCACGTCGTCGGTCAGCGAGGTCATCGGGTTGGTGATCAGGGTGTGTTCCCGGCCGCCGAGCAGCGGGACCAGCTCCGACCAGGTGGTGGGGGTGCCGCCGGCGCCGTGGACGAGGACGATGTGCATCTCAGGCCTTCCTCAAACGCGGGTCGAGCGCCAGGTAGAGCAGATCCACGGCGACGTTGACCAGGGTGAACAGCAGTGCGATGGCGAGCGCGGCGCCCTGCACGATCGGGTAGTCGCGCTGCAGGATCCCGTTGACCAGCAGGTTGCCGACCCCGGGATAGGAGAAGACGGTCTCGGTGATCACCGAGCCGCCGAGCAGGGAGCCGAACTGCAGACCGAGCACGGTGACGATGGGCAGCGACGAGTTGCGCAGCACGTGCCGGCGCAGGATCGCGCCGGGGGACAGGCCCTTCATCCGGGCGGTGCGCACGAAGTCGTCGCCGAGCACCTCGAGCACCGAGGCCCGCACGATCCGGGTGATGAAACCGGCCATCGACAGCGCCAGGGTGGTGGCCGGCAGGATCAGGTGTTGCAGCCAGGGCCAGATCAGCTCGGGCCGGTCCTGCAGGATCGCGTCGATCAGCACGAAGTTGGTCAGCGGGTGATAGTCGAGCGCGTTCGGCAGCCGCCCGATCACCGGCAGCCAGCGCAACCACACCCCGAAGACCACGATGCCGAGTACGCCGAGCGCGAACCACGGCAGCGAGAAGCTGACCGTGCCGATCGTGCGGGTGGCGGTGTCGATCCAGGTGCCCCGGCGCAGCGCGGCCAGGATGCCGGTGAGCATGCCGATCAGCACCGCGATCAGCATCGCCGCCACGGTCAGCTCGATGGTGGCCGGCAGCGTGTCGCCGAGCAGGCCGGCGATGTCGTTGCCGCCGTAGAAGGAGCTGCCCAGGTCGAGGTGGACGATGTCGCTCAGGAAGCTCCAATATTGCGAGAGCAGCGACTTGTCCAGGCCGAGGGCGGCGTTGATCTTCTCGGTGTTGGCGGTGATGTCGGCGGCGGTGGCCGTCCCGGAGGCGCCGCCGGCGGCCAGACCGGTGGCCGGCGAGCCGGGGAGCAGCCGGATGGCGGCGAAGACCATGGTGCTCAGCACCAGGAGCACCACCGGCACGGCGGCCAGGCGCTTCAGGACCAGCCTCATCGGTCCCCCCGGGGGTCGAGGGCGTCGCGCAGGTCGTCGCCGATGAAGTTGCAGGCCACCACGAAGATCAGGGTGGCCGCCGCGGGCAGCACCACCAGTCGCGGAGCGCTGTAGAGGAACTCCTGGCCGGCCTGCACCATGTATCCCCAGTCCGGGGTCGGAGGCTGGATGCCCAGCCCGAGATAGGAGAGCCCGGCGGCGAACCCGGCGGCGACCGACAGCGTCATCACCACCTGCGCGAGCATCGGCCCGGCCATGTTCGGCAGCACCTCCTGCACCAGGATGCGGGGCGCGCGGGTGCCGCCGAGCCGGGCGGCGAGCACGTAGTCGCGGCCGGCCTCGCGGGCGGCCAGCGCGCGGGCGAGCCGGCCGAGGCCGGGCGCGAGGGCAGTGCCGATCCCGACGACGAGGCTGCCGACGCCGGGGTTCCAGGCCGAGACGATCAGGATGATCAGGAGCATCGACGGGAACGCCAGCGCCAGGTCCATCAGGCGCATGAGCACCCACTCGACCTTGCCGCCCGCGTACCCGGCGATCATCCCGATGCCGATCCCGAGCAGCGCGGCGAGCCCGGTGGACAGGAACGAGACCAGCAGCAGCGGCCGCGCGCCGTGCACCATCCGGGCCAGCTCGTCGCGGCCGAGGTCGTCGGTGCCGAGCAGGTGCCCGGCGGCGCCGAACGGCAGCAGCGCGTCGGCGGTGTTGCGGGTCGGATCCGCGGAGACCAGCAGCGGTCCGATGACCGCGACGACCACGAAGAGCGCGACGACCAGCCACGAGCCGGCGGCGAGTGGGCCGCGCCCGAGCCTCCGCGCCGCGAACGCGGTGCGGAGGCCGGACGTGGTGGTCGAATCAGACACTCGCGGTTTCCATGAAGCAGCGGTGGTTGCCCAGGGCCTTCCAGTTCATGTTCTTCACCTTCGCGCCGCTGACCACCGGGTTGGAGGCGCAGACCAGCATCGAGAGGGTCATGTACTTGTCGGCCCAGTCGCGGGCGATCTCGCTGTACCGGGTCTTGCGGGCGGTGGCGTCGGCGATGTTCTTGGCCTCGAACAGCATGTCGGCGTACGCCGCGGAGCCGTCCAGGGTGGTGAAGCCGGAGATGAAGTCGCCGTAGACGCCGGACGGTTTGGCCAGGGAGCCGATCATGTCGTCGGCGTCAGGGTAGTAGCCGTTGCGCTCCCAGATCATCAGGTCGTGGAATTTGTCGTCCGGGGTGAGCAGCCGGTTGAAGTAGGTGGCCGGGTCCACCGAGTCGGTCTCCACCTTGAGCCCGATGTCGGTGAGGTTCTGCGCGATGAGCTGCGCGGCCTTCGGGTGCCAGCTGTCGCTCGCGGCCATCAGCCGGACCGTGCGCCCGGTCGCGCCGGCCGCCGTGATCAGCCGCTTGGCCTCGGCGATATCGGTCTTGGAGAGGTCGGCCAGGGTGGCGTCGTAGGCGTCCTGGTTCGGCGGGATGGTGTAGCCGTCGGGCAGCACCGCGGCACCGAAGAACGCCTGGGTGATCAGTGCCTGCCGGTCGATCGCCAGGTTGATCGCCTTGCGGACGTTCAGCTCGGGGATGCGCCGGACGTCCATCATCAGGAAGGCGTCGAAGCTCTTCGGGGTGTCGTAGACGGTCACCGACTTGTCGCCCTTGAGCTGCGCCAGCGACGAGTACGGGGTGAACTGGGTCGCCGAGATGTCGCCGGACAGCAGCGAGCTGACGATCGTCGACGGGTCGGTGACCTGCTGGAGCACCAGGCGGTCGATCGGCGGCTTGCCCTTGTAGAAGCCGTCGAACGCCTCCAGGGTCACGTTCTGGCCGGAGGTGGCCGAGGCGAACTTGAACGGGC
The DNA here is from genome assembly GCF_016862175.1 of Paractinoplanes durhamensis. Taxonomy (GTDB): domain Bacteria; phylum Actinomycetota; class Actinomycetes; order Mycobacteriales; family Micromonosporaceae; genus Actinoplanes; species Actinoplanes durhamensis. The sequence continues at coordinate 21,941 of NZ_BOML01000084.1, forward strand.
CGGTGCCGACCAGGTTCTTGCCGATGTCGGCGCCGTACTTGGTCAGCGCGGCCTTGGAGATGATCCGGCCGCCGATGTCGGAAAGCCGGCCGAGCAGCGTGCGGTCCGGCTTCTTGAGCACCATGACCACCGTGCTCGCGTCCGGCGCGGTGAACGAGGTCATGTTGTCGCCGATCGCCTTCAGCGTCTGCGAGGCGCCCTTGGGCAGGGTCTTGTCGTTCGCGTCGAACTGCCGGTTGAGGCTGGCCAGCACGTCGGCCGAGGTGAAGGTGGTGCCGTCGTGGAAGGTGACGCCCTGGCGCAGCTTGAAGGTGTAGGTGAGCTGGTCGTCGGAGATGGTCCAGCTCTCGGCCAGGTCGGCGGCGGGCTCGTTGGTCTCGAAGGAGATGAAGGTGAGGCCGCGGCAGATGCAGTCGACGACCATCCAGTCGCCGAGGGTGGTGTAGAAGGCCGGGTCGTTGATCGCGCTGGTGCCGTCGATGGCGAGGGTCAGGGTGCCGCCGCTGCGGGTGGTTCCGCCGGAGGCGTCGTCCTTCTCGGCGGCGACGCCGCAGGCGGCGAGCAGGCCGGTGAGGCCGGCTCCCATGCCGAGGATCGAGGCGCCGCGCAGCAGTGTGCGGCGGGAGACTGCCTGGTTGCCGATGTCCATGGGGAGCACTCCAGGGGGTGTATTAAAGTCTGCCTATTTGGGATTTCATTCGACTTGGATTGGATCCAATCCTGTCGGATGTTCGTCGCGGGCACGTGTCCCGAATGTGAACGGCTGTTTTCGGCGGGCTATGAACGGGCCGGGTCGGGGATGTCCAGGGCCGGATTGCGGTCGAAGAAGCCGTCCGGCTCGAGCACCAGGTGGATCGCCTCCACCGGCATGACCGGCCACTGTTCCGGCCGGGGCAGGTGGTGCACGCCCAGCACCGGCCAGACCACCAGCGGCACGCCGTCGATCGACCGCTCCTGGCGCTGCCAGACGTGCACGCCGTCCTCGCCCGGGTCGGCGTGGTTCGGGTACTGGCCGCCGATGAACTGCTCGTCCTCGGCGTACGGGGTGGCCCAGACGTGCTGGTGGATGAAGGGCGCGCGGCGCGACATCACCGATTCAGGCCGGCCGAAGCTGCGCGTGGTGTTCGGGATGACCAGCCGGTACGCGGTCGGGTCGCCGTACCGGTTGGTCCGCTCGGCGCTCTCGATCCGCCAGTGCCGGGCGATGCTCGGGTCGTTGCGCATGCCGGTCTCCACGGCGAGTGGCTCGCGCACGTAGCGGACCGCGTTGCCGTAAGGATTCAGCTCCGGGTCGGGCTCCGCCTCGGCGTGCTCCTCGACCAGCCGGTTGAGCGTGCCGTCGATCGCGGTGTCCAGCCGGACGCCGAAGTAGTGCTGGTGGATCGGGGTCTGGACGAGTTCCGCGACCTTCCGCCCGTACGGCGCGTCCGCCCCCACCTCGATGCCGGAGGCGGACAGGATGCCGGTCAGCTTCACCTCCAGCTCGATCCGGCCGTCCTGGTAGAGCGTCCAGTAGAAGCCGTAGTCGTAGTTCGCCACGGTCTGGAAGTTGGAGATGATCAGCCGCCGGGAGCGGCGCACCTCGCTCACCCCGCGGCGCAGGTCGTTGTGCTTCCAGAGGATGCTGGCGTCCTCCTCGTGCATGCAGATCGCGTTGCCGATGGTGACCGGCTCGCCGAAGCCGCCCAGGTGCACGCCGTCGAAGTAGTGGATGGTGCCGAGGCAGTCGCAGCCCAGGGCCAGCGAGTTGGTCAGTGGGCCGGCACCGTACTCGCCCCAGTCGAAGAAGTTTTTTCGGTACTGGGTGGAGTTGGAGTCCAGGTACGGCACGTACATCTCGTTGCAGGCCGCGCGCTTGAGCACGGAGCGGCCGAGGAACTCCAGGTCGTAGAGGACCAGCCCCTCGCGGTGGGTGAAGCCGACCCGGAACGTCCAGCCCTGCCAGTCGACCTGCCAGCCGTCGACGGTGAAGCTCGGGCCCTCCGGCTGCACCACCTCGAGCGGCTTGAGCCCGGCCCGGTCCGGCCCGAAACCACCGGTGGCCAGCGGTCCGGCCTCGTCGGAGACCGGAATGACCCCGTGGTCCTCGACCTCGAGCACCTCCATGGTGTGCATGTCGATGATCGGCACGACGCCCTGGACCGGCCGGGCGTATCCGTTGTCGTCCTCGGTGGTGCGGTGCCAGACGGTGCCCCAGGTGACCCGCCGGTCGCGGTACTTCTCCTCGAAGCCGCCCATCGACTCGGCGTCGATCATGACCAGCGAGACGTCGTGGATGCCGCGGCGGGCCAGCGCCTCCCGGAACAGTGGGCTGTCACGGCAGGCCTGGGCGGCGGCGCGGGCCTCGTCGGAGGTGATGCCGGGCCGGCGCGGATCGACCGGCCGCCAGCCGGTGCACTCGGCCGTGTCGCCGGTGATCAGCACGTCGATCTCCCAGGCGGCGCCGCCACCGGCGGACATGGCAACCAACCCGAGGCGTACGCCGTCCGCGGCTCGCCGGGCGTGCGCCTCATCGAGGGTGGCGCCCCAGAAGCGGGGGCGCTCGCCGAGCCGGCCGTCGGCCCGCGCGGCGGCGACGGCGAGGGTGATCTCACCGGCGGTCGGCGGGTCGAGTGGATGCGAGCGGGCAGCCGGGGCGGGGGAGGTGTGGCACGCGCTCATCGACGGCTCCTGTTCATCAGCGGACTCGGGACGATGTTACGGCGAATCGGGATACCTTCACAGTCCTGGTGGATCCAATTTCCATCAGTCTGGCTCCCATATGTGACCGAAGGCTTGCTATCGTTTCTCCCCATCCCCACTCCTGGATCGAACGAGGGCACTATGGACATCACCTGGCCCGGGTCGGGCAGCGCACTCGTCGACGAGACGGCCGCCGCCATCCGCGCGCGGATCATGTCGGGGGAGATCCCGATCGGGGCCCAGCTGCGGCAGGCCGAGCTGGCCAAGACCCTGGGCGTCAGCCGCACCCCGGTCCGCGAGGCGCTGCGCCAGCTGCAGACCGGCGGCCTGATCGAGGTGGTGCCCAACCGCGGCGCGGTGGTCCGGGTGCCGGCGCCGTGGGAGGTCCGGGAGGCGTACGAGGTGCGCGCCGAACTCGAAGGCCTGTCCTGCGTGCGGGCGGTCCGCCGGATCACCCGCGACGGGTTCGAGGAGTTGCGGGCCACCAACGAGCTGCTGCGGCCGGGCGACGGCCCGCCGAACGCGGCGTCGCACGCGGCCAACGACCGTTTCCACACGCTGATCCACGAGATATCCGGGAACGACCGCCTGGCCCGGGTGATCAAGGAGATCAACGAGGCGTTCCCGCGCAACGTCTCGGCGTTGGTGCTGCAGGAGCAACCCCGGCACCGGGACGACAACTTCGCCGAGCACGAGCGGATCCTCGCCGCGCTGGAGGCCCAGGACACCGAGCTGGCCCGCCGCGAGATGCAGGCGCACGTGATCAGCGCGGGCGAGCAGTTGGCCCGCTGGTACGAGCGCCGCTCCGCAACGGTCTTCCGCGGCTGACTCATCCGAGCGTGCCCAGCTCTTCGGGGGACAGGAAATCCAGATCGGGCCGCTGTTTGCCGAGGGCGAGGTCGGCCAGGCCGGCGCCGATCGCCGGCCCGAACTTGAACCCGTGCCCGGAACAGGCCGCCGCCACCAGCACCTGCGGCGTCCCGGCCAGCGCTCCGACCGCGAACCGGTTGCGCGGCGCCATCGTGTACCGGCACGCCACCGAGTCGACCACGTCGCCGTTCGCGGCGGGCAGGAACCGGCGAGCGAGACCCAGCAGGGTGGCGGCCTCGGCCGCGGTGACCGGCGTCTGCGGCCGGTCCGGGTCGTCGGCCGGCCCATGGTCCAGCCCGATCTTCAGGGCACTGCCGTCGACGGCCGGCAGCCCGTAGAGCAGGCCTGCCCCGGGAACCTCGACCGAGAACGGGCCGAGCGCGGGCGCCGACACCGCGGCCGGATCGGTGGCGCCGATGTGGATGTTGACGATCCGGACCACCCGGAGCAGTCCGGCCAGCTCCGGCACCAGCGCGCCGGTCCACGGGCCGGCCGCGATCACCAGGCGGTCGGCGCGCAGGAGGCCGTCGGCGGTGCGGACCGTGACGCCCTCGCCGTCCGCGTTCCAGCCCTCGACCCGGCAGCCGGTCCGCCGGTCCACCCCGTGCGCCAGGCTCAGCTCGCGCAGCGACCGCATCGCCGCGGCGGCGTCGAGCACCCCGGCGGCCGGGTCGTAGATCGCGCCGAACTCGTCGCCGAGCCGCAGGCCCGGGAAGATCTCGGCCGCGCGGACCGCGTCGACCGGGACGCAGCCGGGGCCGCGCAGTCCCGGCGTCGCCTCGCCGACCGGCCGGGCATACAGGCCGCCGGTGGTGGTCAGCAACCGGACGCCGGCCGCCGCCGACAGCTCGGCCCAGGCCAGGTAGGCGCGGTCGACGAGATCGTCCCAGACCGGGTTCGGGTAGGCCCGGCGGATCATCCGGATGTGCCCGTGCGACGAGCCCTCGGTGTGCCCATCGGGGAAGCGATCGAGCTGGATCACCCGCGCCCCGCGCCGGGCCAGGTGCCAGGCCGTGGACGAGCCGTGCACGCCGGCGCCGATCACGATCACGTCGGTCCGGCTGCTCGGCCGGACCATCCTGGGGGCCGGGCGGCCGAGCGCGGTCACCAGCGCGTCCACGTCGGATTCGTCGTTGTAGACGTGCACCGAGGCGCGGACCACCGCGTCGAGGCCGCGCCGTTCCAGGTCCCAGCGGCCGTGCTGGGCCGGGACCGCGACCAGGTGCACCCCGGCAGCGCGCAGGCGGCGTACCGTCTCGGCCGGCTTCTCGTCGTCGCGGACGAAGGTGACGATCGCCCCGCCGCCGGCCGGCGGATCGGTCAGCCGCACCCCCGGCATCTCGCCCAGCGCGGCCCGCAGCCGGTCGGCGAGCCCGGAGGCGTACCGCCCGATGGTGTCGACGCCCAGCGCGAGGGTCTCCTGCAGGGCTGCGCCCAGGCCGAGCCGCAGGGCGTGGGCGTTCTCCCAGGTCTCGAAGCGGCGGGCGCCGGGGGCCAGTTCGACCCGGTCGCCGCTCTGCCAGAGCGCGCCGCGCACGTCCGGGTGCGGCGGGTGCAGCCGTTCGCGCATGCGCGGCGAGACGTAGAGCAGGCCGGTGCCGCGCGGACCGCGAAGGAACTTGCGGCCGGTGCCGACGACCAGGTCGATGCCGGTGGCCGCGACGTCCAGCGGCAGGTGGCCCAGGGACTGGGTGGCGTCGAGCAGCAGCGGCACCCCGGCCGCCGTGGTCAGCGCGGCGATCTCGGCCACCGGCTCGATCAGCGCCGAGGAGGTCGGCACGTGCGCAACCGTGACCAGCGCGGCCGGCCGGCGCAGCGCATCCGCCAGGGCGGACAGGTCGACGGTGCCGTCCGCGGCGCAGGGCAGCACCTCCACCTCGATGCCCCGGGAACGGCGCAGTTCGAACAGATGCAGGGCCGAGCTGACGTAGCTGGACGCGGCGGCGAGGATCCGGTCGCCGGGCCGCAACGGCATCGCGTCCAGCGCCCGGTGCCAGGCCACGGTGGCGCTCTCGGTCAGCGCGATGTCCTCGGGTTCCGCGCCGATCAGCCGGGCGGCCAGGGCGTACACCTGCTCGGAGCGCTCCCGGGCCGCCTCGGCCGCCTCGTAGCCGCCGATCCGCGCTTCGAGGCGCAGGTGTTCGATCACCGTGCCGAGCACGGTCTCACTGGCCAGCGCGGCGCCGGCCGCGTTGAGGTGCCGGGCATACCGGGTGCCGGGGGTGGCGGCCCGCAGTTCTTTTACCGTGTCATCGTGGATGGCAAAGTTACGAAATTGGATCCCATCTGGGTAAGGGTTGCCCCTCATAGTGCGATCACCACGCCCTTGGACTCGCAGAACGAGTGCAGCGCCTCGTCGCCGAGGTCGCGGCCGAGCCCGGAGTCGCCGACGCCGCCGAACGCGAGCGCCGGGTCGAAGATGTTGTAGGTGTTCACCCACACCGTTCCGGCCCGCAGCGCGGCGGCCATCCGGTGCGCGCGGGACAGGTCGCGGGTCCAGACGCCGGCGGCCAAGCCGTACCCGGTGTCGTTGGCGATCGCGATCGCCTCCGCCTCGTCGGTGAAGGCGATCACCCCGGCCACCGGCCCGAAGATCTCCTCCTGGGCGATCACCATGTCGTTGGTGACCCCGGTGAACAGCGCCGGCTCGACGAAATAACCCGGCCGGTCCGGCACGGTGCCACCGGTCCGCAATTCGGCGCCTTCGGCGACACCCTTCTTGATGTACGACAGGACGATCTGCCGCTGCTCCTCGGAGACCAGTGGCCCGACCGAGACGCCGCCATCCAGCCCGTTGCCGACCGGCACCTTCCGGGTCGCCGCGGTCAGCCGCTCGGTCATCTCGTCCAGGATCGACCGCTGCACCAGGATCCGGCTGCCGGCCGTGCACATCTGCCCGGAGTGCCCGAACGACGCCCGCATCGCGGTCGCGGTCGCCGCGTCCAGGTCGGCGTCCGCGAAGACGATGTTCGGGCTCTTGCCGCCCAGCTCCAGGGTGACCCGCTTGGTGGTGGCCGCCGCGGACGCCATCACCCGGCGGCCCACCTCGGTCGAGCCGGTGAACGACACCTTGGCCACACCGGGGTGCGCGACCAGCGCCGCACCGACCCGCCCGTCGCCGGTGAGCACGTTGAGCACCCCGTCCGGCAGTCCCGCTTCGGCGCACAGCGCGGCGAGCCGCAGCATGGTCAGCGGCGTCTGCTCGGCCGGCTTGACCACCACCGTGCACCCGGCCGCGAGGGCCGGGGCGAGCTTGTGCGCGGCCGTCATGATCGGGAAGTTCCACGGCAGGATCAGCGCCACCACCCCGACCGGCTCGAGGACGGTGTAGACGTGGTGCGCGCCGCCGTCGATCGGGACGACCGTGCCGGTGAGCCGGCCCGGGGCGCCGGCGAAGTGCCGGAAGTCCTTGGCCGAGAACGCGGTGTCGGCCCGGGACCGCTCGATCGGCTTGCCGTTGTCCCGGGTCTCCAGGATCGCCAGCTCCTCGAGGTTCTCCTCGATCAGGTCGGCGATCCGGCTCAGCACCCGGGTGCGCTCGATCGGCGGCAACCCGGACCAGCGGCGCTCGGCGTGGGCCCGGCCCGCAGCCTCGACTGCGGCGTGCACGTCCGTGTCGGTCGCCTGGGCGACCTCGGTGATCGTTTCGCCACTGGCCGGGTCGAGCACGGGGATCGTCTCGCGATCACCCGGCTCGAGCCATTCGCCGTCAATGAACATCGTGTCCTCTTTCAGAACAGGTCGAAGTATTCGCGCTGCTCCCAATCGGAGACGTGCGCCAGGTAGCGGGCGAACTCGTCACGTTTGATCCGGCTGTACCAGTCGACGACGTCGCGGCCGAACGCGTCGGCGAATGCCGGATCCTGCGCCAAAGCGGTGACCGCCTCGCCCAGGGATCGGGGCAGGAGGGTCGCCTCGGCCGCGTACGGGTTCTCGGTCGGCGGCCCCGGATCGGTCCCGCGTGCGAGTCCGTCCAGGCCGCTCACGATCTGCGAGGCGATATAGAGGTACGGGTTGGCCGCCGGCTCGCCGGACCGGTTCTCCAGCCGCGCGCCGGTGTCCGAGCCGCCGCCGACCACCCGGACCATCGCGCCCTTGTTGTCGGCGCCCCACAGCACCCGGTCCGGCGCGAGCGAGAACGGCAGATACCGCTTGTACCCGTTGACCGTCGGAGTGGTGAACGCGGCCGCCGCCGGTGCGTGCGCGAGCAGCCCGCCCAGCCAGTGCCGGGCGGTGCTGGACATCAGCTCCTCGTCCGGCCCCGGGTCGAACGCCGCCTGCCCGTTGGAGCGTGACCGCAACGACTGATGCAGGTGCCAGCCGGTGGAGGCGGTCGCCGTCCCGGCCGGGCGGGACATGAACGTGGCGTGGTAGCCGGCCCGGTGGCACAACTGCCGGATCGCCGACCGGGTGAGCATCACGTGATCGCCCGCCGCCGCGGCGCCGGTCGCCTGCAGGGTGATCTCCAGCTGACTCGGCCCGAACTCCAGCTCGATCGAGCGCAGCGGCAGGTCGAGCCGCTGCAGGCCACGCTGGAGCAACTGGACCAGGTCGTCGACCCGGTCCAGGCCCTCCTCGTGCAGCAGCTGCGCGCCGCTGCTGACCGGGCTCACCCGCGGCGGCCGGCCGGGCGCGCCGGGGGCACCGACCCGGTCCGCGGCCATCGCGGCCTCCTCGGCCCGGAAGACGTGGAACTCCAGCTCGACGCCGACGGTCAGGTCGTAGCCGGCGTCGGCGAGCCGGCCGAGCTGCCCGCGCAACAGGCTCCGGGTGCAGTACGGCACCGCCGACCCGTCCGGGAACCGCAGGTCGCACAGCACCCAGCCGGTCTTGCCGGCCCACGGCAGCACCCGGAACGTGGTCGGGTCGGGGACCAGCACCACGTCACCGGCGCCGGCGAACCCGTGGGCCGCGTCCGCGGTGAAGACCGGCAGCACCGACCGTCCGGAGGAGTCCTTGAGCAGCAGCGAGCTGGGCGCGGTCACCCCGGAGCGGAACGCGGCCGGGACGGCGGCGCGGGTCAGGGTCTTGCCGTGCAGCACGCCGTGCTGGTCGGCGAAGGAGAACCGGACCAGCTCCAGGCCGAGCTCGTCGATGACCCGGCGGGCCTGGGCCGCGGCGGCGTACTGGCGCTGGGACCACAGGCCGTGCCGGTCGATGAAACCGCCGCGCTCGGCGGCGAGCATCGGCCGGGCGTCCCAGCCCTCGCCGCCCTCGGCCACCGGGCGCTCGTCCACGCTACGCATCCACGTCGGCCCGAACCGGGGCCCACGGGGACGCGGCGCGGCGCTCGGCCTCGCGGCGGCGCCAGGTCGCCTCCCAGTCGGCGGTCGGCGCGATGGTGTCCACCGCGAGCGGGCCGGTCAGCCCCGCGCCGCGAGCCGGCAGCGGGCCACCGGTCGCGTGGGCGTCGATCGCGCGCAGCAGCTTGCGCCGGTTGGCGGTCACCGCCCGGTCCGAGACGCCCAGCCGTTCGGTGGTGCGGTCCTGGATGCGGCCCATGCTCTCGACCGCCCACTGGTCGTGGACGTTGATGTCCAGACCCATCCCGGTGTACGTCAGATCGCGCTGCTCGGCCGGGTCGTACCCCCAGTTGTTGGCCCGGTTCCGCAGCGGCCGGTAATCGGGCAGGCTGACCTCGGACCGGCGCTGCGCCAGCAGCGTCTCCTTGTCGGCCGGCTCGGCGAAGTCGTAAAGGATCATGTACCAGTAGTGGTTCTCGTCGTCGACCGGGACGTGCCACTGGATGAAGACCTTGTCGTTGCCGAACGGCACCACGAACGCGTTGGGGAACACCAGGTTGGTGATCCGCACATGGCGGATCTGCTCGGTGAGCTGCCGCAGCGCGTACACCCGGAGGCCGTACTCGGTGTCCTCGACCTCGATGTCCGGCCGGTACGCGTCACCGACCAGCTTGGACAGCTTCTGGCCGGTGCCCTCGACGATCTCGCTGAACTGCTGGCCGTACACCTCGCGGGGATCTTCGTCGATGAACCGGTGCAGGAACGACACGTGGCTCGGGTCGATGCCACCCTCCAGGCCCTGCAGCCAGTTGCACTCCCACAGGCCCTTGAAGGCGAAGGTGTATTCGTCGGGGGCCTCGAGCGCGTCGTAGCCGGGCAGCGGGGGTGGGTCGCCCTCGCCGAGGTAGGCGAACACGATGCCGTTGCGTTCCACGCAGGGGTAGCTGGGGATCCGCACCTTCTCGGCGAAGCGGCTGTGCGCCGGCTCGGCCGGTTGCTCGGTGCAGCGGCCGTCCGCCCCGTAGAGCCAGCCGTGGTAGAGGCAGCGCAGCCCGCCGTCCTCGTGCCGGGCGAAGGCCAGGTCGACCCCGCGGTGCGCGCAGAACCGCCCGACCAGGGCCCAGCCACCGTCCGCCCGGCGGAACAGCACCAGGTCCTCGCCGAGCAGGCGGACCGGCTTGACCTGCCGGACCGGGGCCAGTTCGGAGACGAGCGCGGCGGGCTGCCAGTAGGCGCGCATCAGCCGGCCGAGCGGGGTGCCGGGCCCGCTGCGGGTGACCCGTTCGTTCTCCTCGCGCTTGAGCACGCGACCCTCCCTCTCGATGGCATCCGATCTATCTAAGATTGGATCCAATACTGGCACGGGTTGGATCACGGGGAAAGAGCTGTCGTGTTTCCGGCCGGTGTCGGGACCCGCGCGTATCAAGAAGGTCGACCGGGCGAGTGCTCGTGGCCGGGTCGTTACGGGGCGCAGAACACCTCGGACAGGCCGGTGATGTCGAGGACCTGTTGGACGAGTCCGTGGCCGTTGATGACGGTGAATCTCCGGCCGGCGGAGGTGGCGGACTCGTAGCCGTCAACCAGGCCGGCCACGCCGTGTGAGTCGAGGAAGCGGGTGTCCGCCAAGTCCACGACCACCTGGGACACGTCGGGCGTGCGCGCCGCGGTTCGGAGGGCGTCGGACAGAGCGTCGCCGACACTCATGTCGACATCGCCCGACAGTTTCACCCGCAGGACACCGTTCGGTGTTTCCAGCGCGGAGATGGTGAAGTGCGGCGTAGTCACAGTTGGCATGTCTAGCACGGTGGTATGACAACGGCCCGGTTCACACGGACTCCGTGACTGGACCGGTGCCGTCCTTCGGTACCGGGAAAGATGCCCAGACGCTCTTGCCGTCTACGGTGGGGTGCCAGCACAGCTGCTCCGCCAGCGTGTCGACGATGCGCAGGCCGCGGCCGCCGCCTCGGTGGTGTTGCCGGCTTGCTCGGTGCGGGGCGCGGTCCGGATCGCGATCGTTCACCTGCAGGACATAGCAGTCCTGATCGCGTAGCAGCTTGACGGTGACGGGTGGCAGCCCGTGCCGTAGCGCGTTGCCGGCCAGCTCGGTGGCGACCAGGGCTATCTGCTGGGCGAGTTGGTCCTGGCCGGGATGCGTCGCCGCGAAGTGGTGCTGGATAGCGGTCCGTATCGTCCGGAGGTCGTCGCTCCCGGCCACGTTCCAGCCGAGCAGCTGCCACGTGTGCGCGGGGGGCGCCAGCAGCCGCAGAGGGTTCATGGGCACGTTTTTGCCCTCGTCGGCTGATCGGAAACCTGCGTGCCGGCCAGCCGAGTCGTCGCTTCGGTCAGGGCTGCCGGCTGAGGTAGGCCGAGGCGGAATGGGCGAGTCGCCAGGCGGTCAGGTCGCCGGCCGGCATCGGTCGCGCGAAGTAGTAGCCCTGGGCGTTGTCACAGCCGAGCACCGACAGCGCGGCCACCTGGGCTTCGGTCTCGACGCCCTCGGCGGTGACCGTGAGCCCGAGGTTGTGGCCGAGGTCGACCGCGGCCCGCACGAGGGTGGCGTCGTTGTGGTCGGTGTCCATGGTGCCGACGAAGGTACGGTCGATCTTGAGTTCGCTGACCGGCAGCTGTTTGAGGTAGGCCATCGATGAGTAGCCGGTGCCGAAGTCGTCGATGGAGAGCTGTATTCCGAGCGCCTTCAGCTGGTGCAGCGTGGCGAGGGCCATCTCCGGATCGGCCATGACGGCTGTCTCGGTGACCTCGAGGTGGAGCAGGTCGGCGGGGAGGTCGAGCTGTCGAAGCTGGTCGGCGACCTGATTGATCAGGCCGGGGTCGAGCAGGCATCGGGGGGACAGGTTCACCGCGACCGGCAGGGGAGTGCCGGCGATCTTCCATTCGTGGGCCTGTCGGACGGCCATTTGCAGAGCCCGCAGGGTGAACGGATTGATCAGACCGGTGTTCTCGGCGACCGGGATGAAGTCGGCCGGTGAGACCATCCCGCGGTCCGGGTGTTTCCAGCGGATCAGTGCCTCGACCCCGCGGACGTGGCCGGTCGCCAGATCGATCTTTGGTTGGTAGTGAAGGCTGAGTTGATCCTCGGCGTCCATGGCGCGGCGCAGATCACCGAGCAGCAGCAGATGAGCCGCGCCGTCGGTGTTCATCGCCTCTTGGTAAAGCATCGCGCCGGTCTTGACTTTCTTCGCGGCGTACATCGCAGTCTCGGCGTTGCGCAACAGGGCGTCCGCGGTGGTCCCGTGCTGAGGCGAGAGAGCGATACCGACGCTGGCCTCGACGTCGACGGCTACCTCTTCGATCACGAAACTGCGGTTCATATCAATGATCAGCCGGTTGGCCAAGGCAACTCCCTCGCTCTCGGAGGTGCCGGGCAGCAGCACGGCGAACTCGTCGCCGCTGAGATGAGCAACCAGGTCGACGCTCCGGACGATGGCCCGGGCCCGCTCGGCGAGCTGTCGCAGTAACTTGTCACCGCTGGCGTGCCCGAGGGTGTCATTCACCTCCCGGAACCGGTCGAGGTCAAGGATGATCACCGCGGTGCTGGTGTTTTCCGGCGCTTGGTGCATTGCCTCCTGCAGGCGTTCGACGAGAAGCGTCCGGTTCGGCAGGCCGGTCAGTGAATCGTGGGTGGCCCGATGCCGGCTTTCCGCTGCCTGCCGCAGGAGGGTTCGCTGATAGCCACTCGCCACGATGAGGAAACCGGCGACCAGGGCGAGCCCGACAGCGAATCCGGCGACCGTCGTCACGAAAACGCCGTTCTCGATCTGCTGCAGTCGGTTCAGCGCGTCGTCGGCTGCCTTCGTGTGCCGGGCGCTGGCTGTCGTGATCACGTCGCTGATTCGGCTGAACGCAGGATCGGTCTGGGTGTCGTCGATGAGGCGGACCGCCGCTTGATCGCCGGCATCGACGGCGTCGAACATTCGCGTCACCGAGGCCAGGTACGCGGCGTGGTCGGCCAACAGTTGGGTGGCGAGGCGATCGTCAGTGGTGGTGCCGAGAACAGCGACTGCGGCGAGTGCATCCTCGAGCTCGTTGCCGGCCTGTGCGTGCTCGTTGCGGGTAGCCGGTTCCGGCTCCAAGCGATAGAGACGCTCCAGTGATTCCTCGGCGGCTACTGCGCTTTCGGCGGAGTGGTAGGCCTCGGACAGTGCGATGGAATCGTCTGACGTTGCCGCTGCACTTCGTGTTACCGCGGCGCCCACCACGCTCAACGCGGTTAGGGCGAGCAGCACTGCGGCCAGCGCGGTCACCGCAACGCGTCGGCCCCGCTGAGAACGCTCCATCCCTTACTCCTCGGCTCGCCGGCGCCTGGTGGGACCGATGCCCGTGGAGATCTGCCGCCTCTGGAACGGACATTACGATGCGCCGGTTGCGCAGCGCCAAAATTTCTATTTCTGGTCCGCGGGCATCGGTCGCGTCAGTCTCGCTGCAGTGCGGATCGCCGTGCCTCTACCGGGACTCGAAAGTGCTGCCACGAGAGGAGTGCCCGCGGTGCCGCACATGGTGTCCGGCTTTGGGCCGCTCGACGGAATGACTATTACCGCGACTTTACTTTGTTGGAAATTTAGTCTATAGCGATATTTGAGGAGTCGCGATGAAGTCCGGGTCGTGCTCAAGAATGCAGCGCATATCGAGTATGCGGCCGACTCTTGCTCGGCAAAAGGGTGGTGGGTCTTTCGCTGTTGCGGCAATTCATGGGCGGTCGGCGTCGTGTGATAACAATTCTTCGATAGCGGGTGGTCGCGCGAAATCTCGACGATGGTGATGGGCCCGCAGGGCTGCGAGGAATGGAAATTCGGCAATCTCGTGGTGAAGATCAGAATGATGCCGAATCCAGGCGATCGCATTCTGGTCATAGCGGTGAGCGGTGAGATCGACATAGCGAATGCCGCATTTTTGAGCCGCTGGTTCTTCCGAGTTGTCGGTGTGACCCATGTCGCTCAGGTCGATATTGACGTTTCGGATGTCGATTTCTGTGACCTGGAGGGTGTTCGTGCTCTCTTTTCCGTGTATGTTTTGGCGGGCGCTCGCGGCATCGAATGCCAAATCGTCAATCCGCGCCCACATATCGCATGGCTGCTCGACGTCGCAGATGCGGGAGCACTCATCGATCGGCGCCCTGGCGGCTGACCGGCGGTTGTGGAACAACCTGCAGTAGCAGCAGGTCAGCTATGCCGGCGATCATCGGTAGGGGCCTACGGCACCTGGCGGGGTTTCGTGCTCCTCTGCCCAGGTACGTGACACCAGCGGGATCATGGACCTAACCGCAACGAGGGAACTTCAATGAGCCAGGACGAACACACGGGACCGGCCGCGCAGCATGCGGACGAGCCTCATTCGGGAGCCCTGCCCGGCCGGCTCAACCGCTTGCGAGCGGGGGTGCTGGGCGCCAATGACGGCATCGTGTCGACAGCGGGTCTGGTGGTTGGCGTGGCTGGGGCAAGTGCAGGCTCCGGCGCGATCTTCGCCGCGGGCGTTGCCGGGTTGGTTTCCGGTGCGGTGTCGATGGCGTTGGGGGAGTATGTCTCGGTCAGCAGTCAGCGGGACACCGAGCGTGCGTTGCTGGCCAAGGAGCGTATCGAACTCGCTGAGTTGCCCGATGAGGAGCTCGATGAGCTGACGGCGCTCTATCGGGCCAAGGGCCTCTCCGCACCGACCGCGCGGCTGGTGGCTGAGGAGCTGACCGCGGCGGACGCCTTCGCAGCACACGCGGACATCGAACTGCACATCGATCCGCACGCGTTGGCGAATCCGTGGCATGCGGCGGTGGCGTCAGCGGTTGCTTTCACGCTCGGGTCACTCCTTCCGCTGGTTGCGATTCTGTTGCCGCCGCCGGGCGTACGCGTGGGGGTGACGTTTGTTGTTGTTCTTCTGGCGCTTGCGTTGACCGGTGCGGTGAGCGCGCGGCTGGGATCGGCCGGCGTCGGGCGGGCGATGGTCCGGCTCGTCGGTGGCGGCGCGCTGGCCATGGCGGTCACCTTCGGGATCGGCCAGGCGGTCGGCGTCGCCACGGGCTGATCGCGGTGCCGGCGATCATCTCGGCGGGCTCTTCAACGATGCTTCAGAGCATCGACGATGTGGGACAGCAACTCGGCTCGCGTGAACGGCTTGGTGATCAGAATGGTGTCCGGGTCGAGGGTGCCTTCGCCGTTGATGAACGGCTGGGCGTAGCCGGACATGTATGCCACGCGTACGCTCGGCCGACTCGCAGTTATGCGTTCGGCAAGCTCTCGTCCGTGCAGAAACGGCATGATCACGTCGGTGAGCAGCAGGTCGATGTGATCGTTGAAGTCTTCGGCTACCTTGATCGCCTCCGGGCCGTTTCCGGCCGTCAGCACCTGGTAGCCGTTCCGAGTGAGGATTCGTTGCGTCACGTCGCGCAGCGCTTCCTCGTCCTCCACCAGAAGGATGGTTGCCGGGCCATGTTGCTGCACGGAGGGCGATGCCGGCTTGTCGAGCACGGCCGGGGTTTCGTTGGTGGCTGGGAACAGCATCACGAAGGCGGTGCCCGCGCCGGGTGCGGAGTTGATGGTGACGAAACCGCTGGCCTGGGTGACGATGCCGTAGACGGTGGCCAGGCCAAGCCCGGTCCCCTCACCCGCTGCTTTGGTGGTGAAGAAGGGCTCGAAGACGCGATCGAGGACATCAGCCGGAATGCCCGTCCCGGTGTCGGCAACGCGAACGCGAACGTACCGGCCCGGCGGTGGAGCCGGACGTGACAGTGGATCAGCAGCCGTGGTCACTTCGTGGTCGGTCGTGTGTATGGACAGGGTTCCCCCGTCCGGCATGGCGTCACGCGCGTTCACCGCCAAGTTCATCAGAACCTGCTCGACCTGTCCCGGGTCGGCCAGCACGGGACGCATTCCTTCATCGAGCTCGACGTGAAGCTGGATGTGCTCGCCGAGGGCACGTCGCAGGAGCTGCTCGACTTCCCGGATGACGCCGTTGAGATCCAGAACACGGGGCCGGATGACTTCTCGGCGACCGAATGCCAGGAGCTGGTGGGTCAGCTCGGTCGCACGGTTGCCGGCCCGTAACACCTGTTGCAGGTCGGCGGCGGCCTGGGCCCACGGCCCGCGCGTGTCGGCTCCGGCCGCGTCCTGCACCTGCTCGGCTACGAAACTGGTGTAGTTCAGCATCACCGCGAGCAGGTTGTTGAAGTCATGGGCTACTCCACCCGCCAGTTGGCCCAGGCTCTCCAGTCTTCGGGACTGGTGCAACTGAGCCTCCAGCCTTTCCCGTTCGGCGACGGCAGCGAGCCGTTGAGCCTCGGCTTCGAGGCGAAGGCGTTGAGCTTGTGCCTCCACCCGTTCGGTCACATCCCGGATGGCGGCCGAAACGATCAACCCGTCTTCGGTTTCCAGCGCCGAGAGACTGACCTCGGCCGGAAACTCCGAGCCGTCCTTGCGCCGGGCACGCAACGGGCTGCCCGCTCCCATCGGGCGCGGTTGCAGATCGGCGAAGTATCGGTTTCGCAGTTGTGGATGCCCGGCACGGACATCCTCCGGAACGAGCATCTCGATCTGTTGACCCATCAACTCGTCACGTCGGTAGCCGAACAACCGCTCGGTCTGAGCATTTACCAGGGTGATGCAGCCGTCCGCGGAGACCCCGACGATCGCATCAGGCGCCGCCTCCAGCAGCCCGCGGAACTTCGCCTCCACTCGTACCCGCTCGCTGACGTCGCGTACCGCGGCGATGACGAGTGTTCTCGGGCCGGCGTCGACGGTGGAGAGCGAGATCTCGGCCGGGAATTCGCTCCCGTCCTTGCGGCGTCCCGCCAGGGGTTCGCCGGCGCCCATCGGCCGAGGCCGGGGATCGGCCAGATAGTCCCGGCGATGCATCGGATGCATCGGGCGCGAACTCTCGGGAATCAGAGTCTCGATGTGCTGGCCGAGCAGCTCGGCCTGGGTGTATCCGAACAGTACGACCGTTTGGGCGTTGACCAGGGCGATTCGGCCATCGGTTCCCACTCCGATGATGGAGTCGGGCGCTGCCTCCAACAGGCCGATCAGTACCGCATCGGAAAGTTCACTCATCGAAACTCCAGTCACTTCCCTGACCCACGGCGAAACTTGGTTGACGCGTCGAGAGGGCTGGGCCGTTCGCTCGGGAACAACTGTTTCTGGGTCGCGATGGCGGCTTAAGGCCATCCTCCTCCGAAAGCAGTGTGCGGTTTCTGGTATCGACAAATGCACGCGCACGGGCGAGGGACTCCACCGCGGAGCCAGTGCAGAAGCGGGCTCCGGCCCGCCGGGCGCGGTCAGGCGTTGGCAGCCAGGAACCCGGCCACCTGGACGGTGACGGTCTCTGCTTCCTGTGCGGCCTTCGCCAGGTTGCGGGCGATCTCGTGGTTGGTGACGGTCTGTTCCTCGACGGCGGCCGCGACGGCGTTCTGACTGTCCTTGACGGTGTCGACGATGTCGGCGATCTTGGTCATTTCCTCGGCTGCGGCGCGGCTGAGTGCTTGGACGTCGTCGATAAGGTCGCCGATCGACTTGGTGGCGTTCTGCGTGGCGCTGGACAGATCCTTGACTTCTCCGGCGACCACGGCGAAACCCTTACCCGCCTCTCCGGCCCGGGCCGCCTCGATGGTGGCGTTGAGAGCCAGGAGGTTGGTCTGGCGGGCGATCTGGGAGATGGTGTTCACTACTTCGCTGATGCGGGCCGAAGCCTCACCGAGTTGACCCATCGTGGCGGTCGCGGTCTCGACGACGGAGACCGCGTTCGCGATGACTCCGGCGGACTCGCTGCCGTTGCGTGCGATCTCGGTGACCGTTGTCGACATTTCTTCCATCGCGGTGGCGACGGATTGCAGCGAGGTACTGACGTCTTTGGTCAGACCGACCGTCTCGCCCAGCCGTCCGATCACCGCGCGTGCGCGTTCCTGAGCGGCGACCTTTTCGGAGACCTCATCCCAAGCCACCACATAGCCGGTGACCGATCCGTCTGTTGTTTGTATGCGATTGATATGGGCTTCAAGGGTGATCGAACCGAAGGTGAACTGGGCGCTATGGGGAACGAAGCCGGGAGAATGCAGAATGCTTTCGATCCGGGCCGGGTCCTTGTGGAATCGATGGATACTGCCGCCGAGTATGTTCGCGAGGCTGACGCCGAATACTCGCTGAATCTCCGGCCCCACGACCTGCAGAGTCTGAGCGGCCTTAGGGTTCATGTAGACGATGTCGAGCGCCGCGTCGGCAACAAAGACGTTCGCTTGGACGCTGTCCAGAACTTGGTCAGACGTAATGCCCGAACCGATGTCATGTGCGGGGTGCAATGCGGCCGGACGACTACGTGCCGATCTCCCTACGGTCTTCAGATGCACCATTGCAGACCTCTCGTCGGAGTCCGGACGGGTCGGCGCAAGCGGAGCGCACGGCCTCAGGATATGGCCGCCGTGGTTCCGAATTGAACAAACGCCCAATTTGCGATAGTCCCTGGTCAACCGGATCAAACGACGTGCACCCCGTTCATGCAGGTTGGGCAGGGCGTCGTCCGGTCAAAGGCGGGTGACGTCGGTGCGGCGGTGGTCCGGCTTGAACGGCAGCGCGGTGACCGTGGCCCGGATTTCGCGCTGGGGGGTGCCGGGCCGGCCCCACAAGACGGTTACCTCGGTCCCGGGAGTGGCGTGGCCAGGGGCGATCACGCCGAGCGAGATCGTTGCGTGAACGTTGATGCTCATGGCGCGGCCGATGAAGTCATGCGCGGGGACGGCTTTGCGCGGGCCCCAGCCGAGTTCGCCGGGTTTGCGGAAGTAGTCGGTGAAGGCCGCTGGGACGAAGCTGCCGCCGATCGGGCGGTGCCGGAACTGCGTGGGTGCCCCGGGCGTGATGCCCGCGGCGGGCATGTAGTCCAACCCGTTGGTGGCGATGCCGGCCTCGATGTGCTGCACGGACTGCGATCCGAAGCCCAGCAGTCGGAGACCGAAGCCGGCGCCGGCCTCGGCGACCGCCGACCAGATGGTGCTGGCGTGCTCGGCGGCGCCATGCAGCTCGTATCCGAGCTCGCCGGAGATCCCGGTGCGCAGGACGCGGAGCGGAATGCCGGCGAGTTCGGCGTGGCGGCTGTGGTTGAAGGCGATGTCGCGCAGGCTCTGGCCGGTGGCCTTCTCGAGGACGTGCAGCGATTGCGGGCCTTGGACGCCGAAGATGAACTGGTCGGGGCTGATGTCGCTGATCTCGGCGTTCCAGGTGCCCTTGCTGAATTGCCAGGCGAGCCAGTTGCCGCTGCCGGCGGTGTACAGGAACTCGTCCTCGCTGAGCCGGCAGAGCACGCCTTCGGAGGCGGCGCTGCTGTCCTGAGGTCATGGTCCGGACCGTACCGTCCGGTACGCGGGGTGTTAAGGGTTTGTCATTCTTGAAATCTTGCAAGCTTAGGTTGTGACCTAAGTCGCCGTACCGGACGGTACGGTCCGTCCGTTAGCGCAGCTCCTGACGGAAGGAAGGCTGATGGCAAGTCTCGAGGATGCGATCCGGGAAGCCGGGGATCCGCTGGCCCTGATGCGTGGCGGCCGGTCCGGCCCGTACCCGTTCCCGATCCGGGCGGAGTTCACCAACTGGCGCGACGAGCAGGAGAGCTGGCGCACCAGCGCGGCTCTGATGGATCTGTCGCATCACATGACCGATCTGACCCTGGAGGGGCCGGACTGCTACCGGCTGCTCTCCGACGTCGGGGCCAACAGCTTCACCGGGTTCGGGCCGCTGAAGGCCAAACAGCTGGTAGCGGTCAACCACGACGGTTACATGATCGGTGACTGCATCCTGTTCTGCCTCGACGACAACTCGGTGCGCATCGTCGGGCGGCCACCGGCCTTGAACTGGGTACAGTTCCACGCCGAGACCGGCGGCTACGACGTCACCTGGCGCCGCGACGAGCGGACCGCGCAGAACCCGCACGGCCGCGAGTACTACCGGCTGCAACTGCAGGGGCCGTACGCAGCGCAGATCTTCGAAAAGGTCAACGGCGGCCCGATGCCGGCCATCCCGTTCTTCACCATGGGTCGCTTCGCCATCGGAGGACGGCAGGTCACCGGGCTCAACCACCGCATGTCCGGCTTCCCCGGACTGGAGTTCTTCGGCCCCTACGCCGATCTCGACGCGGTGCGCGACGCGGTGCTGGAGGCGGGCGCGGAATTCGGCATCCGGCAGGTCGGCGCCCGCGCCTACGCCTCGGTGGCGACCGAGTCCGGCTGGATCGCCAGCACGGTTCCCGCCGTGTACACCGGCGACAGCCTCAAGACCTACCGGGAATGGCTGAACGCGCGCAGCTTCGAGGCGAACCTGTCGCTGGGCGGCAGCTTCGTCTCCGACGACGTCCGCGACTACTACGTCACCCCCTGGGACCTCGGATACGGGCACATCCTGAAGTTCGACCACGACTTCATCGGCCGAGACGCTCTGGAGGGGATGCGCGACCGGCCGCATCGCCGCAAGGCGTGGCTCGCGTGGGACCGTGACGACGTCGCCCGGATCTTCGCCGGCATGTACGAGCCGGGGGAGAGACGGTTCAAGTACATCGACACGCCGGCTGCCTTCTACGCGGCCTCGCAGTTCGATCGGGTGGAGCGCGACGGCGAGCTGATCGGCGTCTCGACGCTGTGCAGCTACACGGCGAACGTCCGAGGCTGGATCTCGGTCTGCATGCTCGATGGACAGGTCGGCTACGGCGACCGGGTGGAGCTCGTGTGGGGCGAGCCGAACGGCGGCTCCGCCAACCCGGCCGTGGAACGGCACGTCCAGACGACCATCGGCGCGACCGTCGTCGAACGACCATTTCCGATCGGCCGGAGCTGACGACTATCGGCGGCCGACGCCGTTGAGGAACGTGTCCACCGCAGCGGAGATGCTCGCCTCGATCTCGGCCGCGGTGGGCCGGTCGTCGGCGTTGATCAGCAGTCGCATCTGCAACGCCCCGACCATCGCGTGATAGAGCTGCGCGGCGGCAAGCATCGTGTCGTCGATCCCGACCAGGCCCGATGCGGCGAGTGTGTCGAGGTAGTGGGCCAGGGCGGTGTATCCGACGGCCGGGCCGTGCTGGAAGAACGTCTGGCCGAGGCCCTCGACTCGGACCGCCTCGGCCGTGATCAGTCGGTGCAGGGCGATCGCCCCGGGTTCGAGAACGACAGCGGCGGAATGCCGGCCGAATTCGCGCAGCGCCTCCGCCGGGTCGGAGTCGCTCGGATGGAAGGACCTCAGTGGTTTGTTGCGCTCATCGATCAGCATCTCCACCGTCGACCGGAACAGGTCGGTCTTGTCGGTGAAATACCGGTACAGCGTGCCTTTCGAACCACCGACGGCGACGAGTACGTCGTTCATGCTGACGCCGGCGTATCCGTGCACCGTGAACAGGGCGGCGGCCTCGCGCAGGATTCGTTCCCGCCGCTCTTCGCTGTTCACGAACGGTGAGTATAGTGTGCCGCTTTTATGCCGATGCGCGGACGATCACGCTGGCCGGATTCGACGTCAGATCCGTCATGTCGAGGCCGAGAATGGAGCGGGCGGTGCGCCGGCCGTGCGCTTCGGCATCGATGTGGACGGTGGTCAGCGCCGGGTTGAACAGGGCGCCGTATTCGGTGTCGTCGAAGCCGATGACCGCTACCTCGCCCGGCACCGCGACCGCCAGGTCGGCCAGGGCGGTCAGAGTCCGCAAGGCGACGTCGTCGTCGTAGCCGGCAATCGCGGTGACCTCCGGATGCGCTTCGCGGAAGGTAGCGACCGCGGCGGCTCCCGCTTCCCGCGGACGGGGCACGACGAGTTCGATGAGCGGGGCGAGCCCGTGTGCCAGCAGGGCGTCCCGCGTGAAGCGGAGCCGCGTCTTGACCAGCGGCGCCTGCTCGCCGATAGCCAGCGCGACGTGGCGATGCCCTTGGTCGGCGAGATGGCCGATCTGGATGGCGGCGTGCGCGGCCAGGCCGTCGAGCCGGCCGCCACCGTAGTCGTCAAGTTCGTGTCCGGTCAGGTACGGCTCACCGAACTCGAGGATCGCGCGCGGATTGATGGTGTCGAGCGCCTGGCGAGTGGCTTCGGCGGTGGCCGGACCATGTCGTACCAGCAGAACGTGGTCGTGCAGCGCGAGCTCCTGGTCGAGACCGCGGATATAGCTGCGCGAGTAGTTGCCCTCCAGGCCGATGTCGATGTGCATGAGCACCACCCGGGAAGCGCCCTCGCGCAGCGCCCTGGCGATGGTGTGCGGCTTGTAGTCGAGGTCGCGCACCGCCTGCAGGACACGCGCCCGGGTGGCCGGCGAGATCGTCTGGTTCGGGGTGGCGTTGAGGACGAAGCTGACCGTCGCCCGCGACACCCCGCTCGCCGCCGCCACGTCCTTGAGCGTCGCCCGCCGCGCATCTGCCATCCCACGACCGTACCGAGGCCGTCGAGCGAAGTGGTCCTTGCCACAGCGCGAAACAGCGAGGTAGCTTCCGTAACTAGCTCGATTTAGTGATGCAACATCCAACCCTGTGATCAGGGAAAACCTGGAAGGAACCCCTGAATGGGACCGCTTAGTCTTCAGGACGGCATCACCAAGGCCGGCTCGCCGGTGAAGATGCTGTGGAAGCCCGGCGCCGCGCCGTGGACGCCCGAGGTCGTCGAGAAGGAGTACGCCGGCTGGCGGCCGGAGCAGACGGCCTGGCACGAGGGCGTCGCGCTCTCCGACCTCTCCCACCACATGTACGACCTGTTCATCGACGGCCCCGACGCCACCAAACTGCTGGCGGCGGTCAGCGCCAACAACTACGAGAAGTTCGCGATCGGCCAGGCCAAGCAGATCGTCCCGGTCACCCGCGACGGCTACATCGTCACCGACGGCATCCTCGCCCGGCTCGGCGAGCAGAAATACACCCTCAGCGGCATCCCCGCCTCGCAGCACTGGGTGCAGTGGCACGGCGAGCAGGGCGGCTACGACGTCTCGTTCACCACCGACCCGTCCTCGGCGTACCGGCCCGGAGGGGGCGGCCCCGCGCTGTTCCGCTTCCAGGTTCAGGGGCCGCTCGCCCAGCAGGTGGTGGAGAGCGTGTTCGGCGGGCCACTGCCGCCGACCAAGTTCTTCCACACCGCCGAGGTGACCCTGGCCGGGCGGCGCTTCCGCGCCCTGCGGCACGGCATGGCCGGGCAGGCCGGGTACGAGTTCATCGGCGACTGGGCCGACGGCGCGTACGTCAAGGAGGCCCTTCGCAAAGCCGGTGAACCGCTCGGCATCGTGCACGTCGGCGCGCTCGCCTACACCACCGCCTCGGTCGAGAGCGGCTGGATCCCGTCCCCCACCCCGGCGATCTACACGGACCCGGAACTGGACAGCTACCGCCGCTGGCTGCCGCTGTTCGGCATCGAAGGCCAGCGTCCACTGCACGGCAGCCACTTCTCGGCGAACATCGAGGACTACTACGTCACCCCGTACGAGTTGGGCTACGGCCGGCTCGTCCATCTCGACCATGACTTCATCGGCCGTGACGCGCTGGTCAAGGCCAAGGACAACGCCCGCTTCACCAAGGTGACCCTGGTCTTCGACAACGATGACGTGCGACGGGTGATCGGCGACGGGACGGATCCGGGTTTCGTCCTCAGCTACGGCCGGCACCGCATCGAGACGACCGGCGGCGACCTGATCGGTAGCACCTACCACACCGCATCTCTGCACCCCTACGACGCGATCTTGGCCCTCTCGCTGATCGACCCCGGGCACACCACCGCGGGCACGACGGTCGAGGTCGTCTGGGGCGACGACCCCGGCACCGGGGAGAGCGTCGACCTGCCGCGCATCCGCGCCTCCGTGCAGCCCACGCCGTACAACGAGCACGCCCGCACCGCGTACCGCCGGAACTGACCCTCCCGCACTGCCTGCCCCGCCGCGCGAGCGCGGCGGCGATGACTCCTGCCCATGAGGAGACCCATGACGTCCACACCCCTGAGGTCGCAGCGGCTCACCGAGCTGTTGCGCGGCTTCTCCGTCGAGATGACCGGCAAGGACATCGACGAGCTCGAGTCCGCCGACATTCCGGCCGGCACCCGGATCAACGTCACCTTCCTCGGCAACGAGGACCTCGCGATGCGGGTGGCCGCGGCCCGCGCCGTCAAGCGGCGGGGCTGGATACCCGTACCGCATGTTTCAGCCCGCCGCCTGACCTCCGAGCCGATGCTCGCCGAATTCCTCTCGGCCCTGCGGGCCGAGGCCGCCGTGGACGAGATCTTCGTGGTCGGCGGGGACCCGAGCCAACCGCACGGCCCGTACGCCGATGCCCTCTCGGTGATCCGGTCGGGTCTGCTCGAGAAGCACGGCGTCCGGCGGGTCAGCATCACCGGCTACCCGGAAGGGCACCCCGGCATCCCCGATCAGGTGCTCTGGCCGGCGCTGATCGACAAACACGCGGCCCTGCGCGAGAAGAACCTGACCGGTGACGTGATCACCCAGTTCGGGTTCGACGCCGACCCGGTATTGGACTGGATCGAGCAGGTGCGTGAGCACGACATCACCAGCCCGATCCGCATCGGCGTGCCCGGCCCGGCGGGCGTGCGACGGCTGCTGCGCTTCGCCACCCGGTTCGGCGTCGGCACCGGCGCGTCGATCGCCAAGAAATACGGCCTGTCGCTGACCAACCTGATGGGAACCGCCGGACCCGACCGCTTCCTGCGCACCCTCGCCGGCGACTACCACCCCGCCCGGCACGGCGAGGTGAAGCTGCACTTCTACACGTTCGGCGGGCTACGAGCCACCGCCGAGTGGATCACCAATTTCCAGAAGGAGGGCTGACATGACCATCGTCCAGCAGGCGCCCCTGCATGCGCCGTCGCGCACACCAACCCACCACCAAGCCTCACTGATCGTGCATGGCAGCGACCGCACCGGCATCGTCGCAGCGGTCGGCGCGGTGCTCGGCAAACACCAGGCCAACATCGTGTCGCTCGACCAGTACTCCGACGACCCGCTCGGCGGAGCGTTCTTCCAGCGTACGGTCTTCAGCCTGAACAACCTCAAGGCCGCGCTCCCGCAGATCGACCGGGACCTCAAGACCGCGCTGGCCAAGGGATTCGACCTCGAATACCGGCTGCGCGACCTGTCCATCCCGCAACGAGTGGCCATCTTCGCGTCCAAGGCCGACCATTGCCTGCTCGACCTGCTCTGGCGGCACCGGCGCGGCGACCTGCCGGTCAGCATCGCCATGGTGATCTCCAACCACCCCGACACCGCCGACGAGGTACGCGCCTTCGGCATCCCGTTCTTCCACGTGCCGTCGGCCGGACCGGACAAGTCCGCCGCCGAGGCCGAGCACCTGCGCCTGCTGCGCGGCAACGTCGACTTCGTCGTGCTCGCCCGCTACATGCAGATTCTCTCCGGCGAATTCATCGCCCGGCTCGGCGTACCGATCATCAACATCCACCACAGCTTCCTGCCCGCCTTCATCGGCGCCGGCCCATACACGAAAGCCAAGGAACGCGGCGTCAAGCTGGTCGGCGCCACCGCGCACTACGTGACCGAAGACCTCGACGAAGGCCCGATCATCGAGCAGGACGTGGTCCGGGTCAGCCACGCCGACTCGGTCGTCGACCTGCAACGCCGCGGCGCCGACGTGGAACGCGCGGTGCTGTCGCGGGCCGTGCAGTGGCACAGCGAGGACCGGGTCATCCGCCACGACAACCACACGATCGTCTTCGCCTGATGACCACCTTCATCGACGGCAAGGCCGTCGCGCTGCGGGTCGGGGCCCAGGTAACCGCCGAGGTGGCAACCCTCGGCCGCAAGCCGGGACTGGCCACGATCCTGGTCGGCGACGATCCGGCCAGCGCCGTCTACGTGGCCGGCAAGCGCAAGGCGGTCCGCGAGGCAGGCATGCGTGACCTGCACCGTTCGCTGCCCGCCACGGTGCCCCAGGGCCAGGTCGCCGCGATGATCGACGAACTCGCCGCCGATCCCGGCTGCGACGGCATCCTGCTGCAGCTGCCGCTTCCGGCGCACCTCGACCCCGGCGCGCTGATCGATCGGATCCCGGCCGGCAAGGACGTCGACGGCCTCACCACCCGCAGCGCCGGCCTGCTGGCCCGCGGCGAGAACGGCCTGCGACCATGCACCCCGAGCGGCGTCATCGAGTTGCTCGCTTCCGAAGGAGTCAAGATGCGCGGCGCCCACGCCGTCGTGGTAGGCCGCTCCTCGCTGGTCGGCCACCCGATGGCCGAGATGCTGCTGCACCACGATGCCACCGTCAGCATCGCCCACAAACACACCGCCGACCTGGCCGCGCTCACCCGCGAGGCAGACATCCTGGTGGTCGCGGCGGGCGTGCCCGGCCTCATCGGCGCCGAACACGTCAAGCCGGGTGCGGCCGTCATCGACGTCGGGATCCACCGCACCCCGCACGGCCTGACCGGTGACGTCCGCACCGCCGAGCTGCGGGGCATCGCCGCGCAGGTCACACCGGTCCCGGGCGGCGTCGGCCCGATGACCATCGCCATGTTGATGGCGAACACGCTCCGTGCCGCCTGCGGATGAACAGCCTCGCCCGGTTCGACGACCTGACGGCCGGTCATGCCCTCGCCTTTCCGCCCCCACGGCGGGTGGTGAGCACGGACCGCGCCGACGAGGTCCCCCAGGTGCTGGCCGAGGTCGAGCGGGCAACGGCCGGCGGCGACTGGGCCTACGGCTATGTCGCGTACGACGTAGCGCCCGGCTCACCGCCGCCGGCCTGGTTCGGGATCACCGCGCCACCGGTTGACGTAGCGCCGGTGACACCGCCGCGACCCGGCGCCGCCGGGCCGACCCGGTGGGTGCCGGGATGGAGCGCCGCCGAGCACGCGCGGGCGGTCGATGCGGTACGGGAGCGGATAGCGGCCGGCGACACGTATCAGTGCAACCTCACCGACCGCCTGGAGACCGACTTCACCGGCGACCCATTCGCGCTGTACGCCCAGCTCGCCACCGCCCAGCGAGGCGCCTACAACGCCTACCTCGACCTCGGCCGGTACGTCATCGCCAGCGCCAGCCCCGAACTGTTCTTCGAACAGACCGGCAACAAGATCCGGACCCGGCCGATGAAAGGCACGGCCGAGCGCGGACACGACGCCGTGCACGACCGGGAGCAGGCTCGGCGGCTGCGCATCAGTGCGAAGGAGCAGGCCGAGAACGTGATGATCGTCGACCTGCTCCGCAACGACCTGGCCCGGATAGCCGAACTCGGCACGGTCGAGGTCACCGACCTGTTCGCGCTCGAGCCGTACCCGACCGTCTGGCAGATGACCTCCGAGATCACTGCCCGGCTGCGGCCGGGCACCGGACTCGCCGACATCTTCGCGGCGCTGTTCCCCTGCGGATCCATCACCGGCGCACCGAAGGCGAGCAGCATGGCGATCATCCGCGACATCGAAAGCGGCCCTCGCGGCGTCTACTGCGGCGCCATCGGCGTGGTCGCCCCATCGACTGCGCAGTTCCGGGCGCGTTTCAGCGTCGCCATCCGGACCGCCGTCGTCGATCGGCAGACCGGCCGCGCCGTCTACGGCGCCGGCGGTGGCATCACCTGGGGCTCCGACCCCGTCGCCGAACACGCTGAACTCCTCGCCAAAGCCGCCGTCCTGACCATCGGAGAAGACCGCCATGTCAACACCCACCACGACGCGTGTCGTCGCTGACCGTCAGGCCATCGACCTGGACGCCGCCGAACTGGCCGCCCGGAACTTCCTGAACGCCTTGAACATCGCCACCGACGGCGAAACGATGCGCGAAACCCCACGGCGGATGGCCAAGGCGTACGCGGAGTTCTTCACCCCACGCCCGTTCGAGCTGACCACCTTCCCGAACGACGGCAGCTACGACGAGCTGGTACTCGCCCGCGCCATACCCTTCCGGTCGGTGTGCGAGCATCACCTGCTGCCGTTCTTCGGTACCGCCGCGGTCGGCTATCTACCCGACACGCGAATCCTCGGCCTCTCCAAACTTGCCCGCATCGTCGAGCACTTCGCGCTGCGCCCCCAGGTCCAGGAAAGACTCACCAAACAGGTGGCCGACTGGATTGCCGATCGCCTGCAGCCCAAGGGCGTCGGTGTGCTCATCGAGGCGGAACACACCTGCATGACTCTGCGGGGAGTCCAAGCCATCGGGGCCACGACGGTCACCTCCGCCATGCTCGGCCGGCTGCGCACCGACGTCCGTACCCGGCAGGAATTTCTCGCCGTGGCCCGCGGATGACTTCTGCCCAGATGCCGCGCCCTGGGCCGTTCAGACCTAAACGGTGCGGTGGCCGATCACCTTCTGGCCGACGAACCCCGACTTGTGGATGGCCTCGTAGGCGTAGTCCCGCATGGTCTCCTCGTAGGTGCCGATGCCGCTGATCAGCGTTTTCTCACCCCTGGCCGCGGCCAAGAGCTGATCGCCCAGGACGTGCGCGTCGCGCAGGGCGGTATTGGCACCGATGCCCAGGGCCGGACTCATCGCGTGGACGGCGTCACCCATGACGGTCACCGTCGACGGTTCCCAGGCCGGCACCGGGATGCAGCTGCGGATCGCGAGCGCCTGCACGGTGGCGGTGTCCCAGAGCCGGACGATCTCCAGCAGATCCGGATGCCAGCCGGCCAGTCGGTGCAGCGCATAATCCTTCAGTTCGCCCGGTCCGGCGCTGAACAGTTCGTCATCCGGGATCATGCGATCCGCCGTCGAGTTGAAGATGCTCAGCGCGTAGTTCTCCTGGGCCTCCAGCTGAAACTCCGCGTCCTGCTCCAGGACCAGGGCCGACCGGGGGTCGGTGCGTTCCAGCGGGGCGAGGGTCAGGCCGGTGTAATCACTGTCGTACGCCATGGAGAACGCGTTGAACAGCTGCGCCGGGAGCTTCGCCTTGTTCTGCGGAGTCAGGGGGATCTTCGCGGCGATCGACCGGGCCCCGAGGTCGGCGACTCGGACCTGGGGCAGGCGCTGCGCGCGGACGGCGGAGTTGATGCCGTCAGCGGCGATGAGAACGTCGGCGTCGGTCGTGCTGCCATCGGCCAGCAGCACCGTGATCGTCGAGTCGGGGTTGGTGCGGTAACCGGTGACCTGTGCGCCGAAGTGCACGAGGTCCTGCAGGCCGAGGTAGAGGATCCGGCGCAGGGTGGAACGGCACACGGCGAGGTGTTCCGGAATTTCGGTGGGCACCCCGATCCCGGTCATGGCGGCCTTGTCCCGGGCCGGGCGCGGGGTGAGGTGCTCGTCGAAGAGCAGCATGTCCTCGTCGGGCATGCCGCAGGTCGCGAGGAACAACTCCCACAACCGTGGTTCCAGCGCGGCGTGCAGAGCCGAGGTCCCGGTCGAGTTGATGTGTACCCGATAGCCGGCTTCGCGGGCGGACAGGCCGGTGTCGCGCTCGTAGACGGACACGGTATGGCCGTGGCGATGCAGATAGTGGGCCAGGGTCAAGCCGGACAAACCGGCCCCAGCGATGGCGATGCGTGTCTTGGACACAGTGCTCCCAGTGCGTAGTCGCATTCTCGGAACACACCGGGGCCCTGTCGTCGGACAAGGAGGTTGCGCAGGCCGTCGGCCTTCCGGCGGCTCGTCGAGAGCGCTCAATGCAGGCGCGTGGAATCCGGCAGCGGCAGGTGGAGGGTGAAGATGGATCCACCCATCGGGTTGGGCTGATAGGTGACATCACCGCGGTTGGCGCGGGCGAGCTCCCGGACGATATAGAGCCCGAGTCCGGTTCCGCTGATCCGTCCGGCGGTGGTGTCGCTGCGCGAGAACCGTTCGAACAGGTGCTCGCGGAAGGGTTCGGGTACTCCCGGTCCCTGATCCTCAACGCTGACCCGTAGGTGGTTGTCCTGGCTCGCTATCCGGACGGCGGTGGCGCCACCGCCGTACTTCGCGGCGTTGGACAGCAGGTTGGTGAGGATTTGGTCGAGGTGCCCCGGCTGGACGAGTGCGATGGCGTCGCCGGGGCAGATGATGTCGCACGTCTCGCGGGTGGCTGCTACCGCGGCGAGCACCCGGGCGCGGGCGTCCGCCAGTTCCGGGTTCGCGGTGAGCCGACCGGCCTCGAGACTGACCATGGCGAGAACCTCGCGCACGACTCCGGCGAGACGATGGGCGTTGCGGTCGATCACGGTCAGGACGTCACGATATTTGGCGGGAGAGATGGTGTCCCCGTTCGTCAGGGACTGGTCGGCGAAGCCGAGGATGGCGGTCAGCGGGTTGTTGATCTCGTGGCCGAGCATGCCGATGAGGTCGAGTTTGAGCTGGTTGGCGTCTTCGAGCTGGGTGTTCTTGGCGGCGAGCGTGGTCATGGCGGTGTCGCGTTCCCGCTCGGCGGTCTTGCGGTCGGTGATGTCCTGAAAGATGCCGACGAATCGTTGGGGCTCGCCGTTGTCGTCGCGGACCGCGGCGATATTGAGGTGTACGTCGAGCGGCGAGCCGTCGGCCCGGACCAGATGCCCTTCCGCGCTCACCGAGTCGATCTCGCCGGCGAACATCGCTGCCAGCGCCCGCTGGCGGTCGTCAGCGCGCGTTCGACCGTACGCCGTGCGGTGATGTCGGTGTTGATGGCGAGGACGGCTATCGGATTCCCGTCGGTGTCGCGTTGCAGGGCCATCCGGCTGAGCAGGACGACTCGCTTGCCGTCGGCCCGCCGATGTTCGAGCTCGCCGGTCCACCGGCCGTGTTCGCGCAGGGTCTGCTCGACGAAAGCGGCGTTGGTCTCGTCCGGCCAGGTCGTGGCCAGCAGCCGATGGAGGTCGTGTCCGGTGGCAACCTGTGCCTGCCATCCGTAGATGTGCTCGGCGGCCGGGTTCCAGTAGCGGATCCCGCCGTCGAGGGAGTGGACGATCACCGCGTCCTGGGTCAGATCCAGCAGCTGGGCCCGCTCGGCCAACTGTGCGGCGGCGTTGCGCTGGGCGTCGATGTCCTCGATCTGGGTGACAAGGTAGGCCGGGGTGCCGGTGTCGTCGCGGACCACGGCCGCGTGCACTCGCACCCAGATGTAGTGACCGTCGGCATGCCGATACCGCTTGTCGTAGGTGACCTGTTCCTGCCGGCCGGCAGCGAGCGACTGCAGAGCCGCAACGGTGCCGGGCACGTCGTCCGGGTGTTGCAGCTCCCGTACGTTCATCCCGACCAGACGTTCGATGGTGTGCCCGGTGATCGCGGCCAAAGCCGGGTTGGCCTGCAGGAAGACGCCCTGCTCGGCTCCCTGCAGACCGGTCAGGACCATACCGAGCGGCGAGCGGTCGAACCCGAGCCGGAACCGCGTCTCGCTCTGCTCCAGAGCAGCCAGAGCCTTCGTCTTGCGGGCGGCGTCCTCGGCCTGGCGCAGCGCGCCGCTGAGGGCGCCGGCCAGCAACGTCAGCTGCTGCTCGTCGTGCTCGTCGAACGCATCGGCGACCGCGGCGACGACGGTGACAGCTCCGATGACCTCGTCACCGGCGAACAACGGCGCTGCCATCATCGACACGATTCCGGCGGCGGCACAGATCGTGCGGTCGGCGCGGGGGTCCGTGCCGGCGTCACCGGTGCGCAGTGTGGTTCCGGTCCGGACTGCCTCACCGGACAGGGAGGTTCCATCGGTGCCCAGTTCGGTGCCGAGCAGATGGCGCAGGCCCGGGGTTACCGCCCTGGCCGTGAGCACGTTCTGCTCAAGCAGGCCGACGATGACGTCCCCGCAGTTGCGGAATACCTCGTGCATCTGCTCCGCCACCAGCGACAGCAATCGGTCCTGATCGGTGGCGGCGGTTGTCAGCTCGCGCTGCACCGCGATCGTGGTCCGTAAGCGATCAGCTTCCCGGGCTGCTCGTTGTGCCGATGCGGCCACGCGGTCCCGCTCGTCGGTCACGTCACGCTGGACGACGACGGCACCGAGTCGCTCGCCGTCGCCGTTGACCAGAGCCCGCCCGGACGCCACCAGGCGGATCGGGCGACAGCCGACCGGGGCGATGACGAACTCGGCCTCGGTCACGCCGCCGTCGTTCAGGGCCCGCGCCAGTGGAACCTCGTGTGCTGCCAGTGGGGTCACCCCGTCCGGCCGGAAGAGGCTGTAGCGAGCGGCGTGCTCCGCCGGTGTCAGGTCGGGGTCGGCGTCGATGCCGTGCGCGTTGCGCGCCGTCCGGTTGAACAGCGTGAGATGGCCGGCGGCGTCGCAAGCGACGATGCCGACGTCGGCGGACTCCAGGACGGCGTCGGTGAACGCCTCGCGCAGTTCTGCCTCGCGCAGCGCCTCAGCGAGCTGGATGCTTTGTTGTTCTGCCCGCAGGGCGAGTGAGCTGAAGACCCGCGCCTGGCGGCGGCGGTCGAACAGCGCCATCAGCACGTCGGCGCTGTCCTTGAGCAGCGCCAGTTCGGCGGCGCCGATGTCCCTGGCGGACGTGTCGAAGACGCAGAAGGAACCGAGAGCATGACCGTCAGGCGTGACCAGAGGCGCGGAGGCGTAGAAGCGGACCTTTCCCAGGGTTCCGTCCACCCACGGGTTGAGCGCGTACTCGGAGTGCGTACTGGCATCCGCGGTCCAGACGATGTCGCCGTCCCGGAAGTGCAGCGCGCACATCGAATCCGTACGCGAGGTGTCGCTTCCTTCGAACCCCACCGTGGTCAGCTGGCATTGCAGGTGTTCGTCGATGACGTTGACCGCCGCGTACGGCACCTGTATCGCTGCGGAGGCCATCCGTACCACCGCGTGCACCTGCTCGTCGAGCGTGGGGTCGGGCAGTCCGTAATCCCGCAGTGCCGCCAGCCGGGCGGACTCGACAGCATCCATGTGCCCCTGCTCTCCTCGACCGTAGGTGCACCTCTCATCGGCAGTACACGGGCCTAATCCGAACAGTCTTCATTGCGGCTGAGGAGCAAAAGGGGAGCGGTCACACTTGATGATTCGGGTGAAGTGAAGCTGGGAATGTTCTCATTTGTCCGTTACCGGGGATGCGCACCTTCGCCGATGGCGGCAAACTGCCGGGGTGAACGCAGAACCCGGCCATCCGACCTGGACACCCGCCGAAGGCGACCTTCTCGGCCGGCGCTACCGCCTGGTCCGGGTGGCCGGTGAGGGCGGCATGGCCGTCGTCTGGGAGGCCCACGACGAGGTGCTTGCCCGTACCGTCGCGGTGAAGGTGCTGGCGCCCGAGTGGGCCGGCGATCCGGAATTCCGGGAACGGGTCCGGTTCGAGGCGCAGGCGGCGGCCGCGATCACCCACCCGAACATCGCTCAGGTGCACGACTACGGCGAGGCCAACGAGGTGCCGTACGTCGTGATGGAGTTCGTGCCCGGCGGAACCCTGCTGCGGCGTCTCGGCCAGGGCCTGCCGCAACCCCGGTTCGCCATGCGGGTCGCTGCGGAGGTCGCGGCCGCGCTCGCCGCCGCCCACGCCGGGGGTCTCGTGCACCGCGACGTCAAGCCCGCGAACGTGATGCTGTCGGCGACCGGGGCCAAGGTGGTCGACTTCGGCATCGCGGCCGCGATCGCACCCTCCGGGTTCGGCACCGACGGCGAGATGATCTTCGGGACCACGGCCTATCTGGCCCCGGAACGTCTCCGCGACGACGCCGTCGAGCCCGCCTCCGACGTGTACGCGCTCGGGCTGCTGCTCCACCTGATGCTGGTCGGCCGCTCGCCGTGGACCATCGAGGACACCACCACGATGCTGTCGAAGCACACCTACTTCGAGCCGCCGCCGCTGCCGTCCGTGCCCGGCGTCCCCGGCTACGTCATCAAGCTGGGCAACCGGTGCTTGCAGGCGGAACCGTCGGCGCGGCCGAGCGCGCGGGAGGCGGCCGCACTGCTGGCCCAGGGCGCAGGCCGGAACACCGCGACCGAGGACCGCGAACCCGCACCGGCGTCCGCGTTGGTCGCTGCCGAACTCTCGCGACTGGTCCCATCCGACTCCGCCCGGGCCACCGCTGCCCGGGCGGCGAAGACCGCCACGCCGGTCGGGCGCCGGCGGCGTCTGATCGCCGGGAGCGCCGTCGCGCTTCTCCTCGCCGCCGGCGCGGCGTGGCTGTTGCAGCGGGACGAGCCGGCCACCGTCCCGGAGGCGTCGCCCTCGGCGGTGCGGTCCACGCCGGCCGCCACGGCACCCACCCTCCGGGCCTCCAAGGCGGCCGCGGGAGCCGCGACCCGCGGCGCGACAGCCACTACTGCGGCGGCCCGGGCGACAACGTCTCCTCCTGGCGGGGGCCTGGACGGGCCGGCGGCGCCCCCCACGACCGCGAGCGCCGAACCGACCATCTCCGCTGCCCCTGAGGAGCGCACCTTCACTTCGGAGGCCGGATCGATCCGCGCGATCTGCCCGGAACCGTCGACCGCCGAGATCCTCTCCTGGGCCACGACCAAGCCCTACAAGGTCGACGACACCGATGTTGGACCATCGGACGGGCCGTCGGTCACGTTCCGGCACGGAAACACCTACGTCACGATGATGGTGAGCTGTGCCGGGAGCGAGCCTTCGATGGTCAACAGTGCATCGTGATGCTGACCCATGCTTTCCTCACCATGCGAACTCCTCGGCGTGGATCCGATGATCGGGCAGGCCGGCGTCGCGCAGGCTGGTGCGTACGGCGGCCATCCAGGCCGGTGGCCCGCACACATAGGCCTCGCGCTCGGCGACGTCGGGAACCAGCCACCTCAGCGCCGCCGTGTCGTCGCCCTGGCTGTAGCCCGCCGGCAGCCAGGACCGGTGACGCCCGCGGCCGCCCTCGAGGTAGAGGACGCGGACGCCGTAGCTGCGGCTGAGGTCGCCCAGTTCGGCGCGGAAGACCGCCTCGGTGTGCGTGCGGACCCGGTAGAGCAGCGTGGTGCCGGTTCCGGCCGGGCCGAGGTCATCGAGCAGAGCGCGCATCGTGGTGATGCCGACTCCGGCGGCGATCAGCAATGCCCGGCGGCCGCGCGACCGTTCCGCGGTCAGCGCCCCGTAGGGCCCTTCGACAAGGACCCGGGTTCCCGGGCGCAAGCCGCCGACCCGGCCGCTGCCGTCCCCGAGGTCCTTGACGGTGATGCGTAGTAGATCTTGGCTCGGCCCCGCCGACAGCGTGTAGGGATGCGCCCGCGACCACCCCGGGCCGTCGAGGAAGCGCCACAGGAAAAACTGGCCGGCGCGGGCCGGTAGCCGGTCGAGCCGATGTCCGCGCAGGTAGACCGAGACCACGCCGGGAGCCTCGGCGACCACTGTGTCGACCCGCAGGCGGTGGTACGCCGAACGCCAGATCGGCAGCGCGACCCGGAAGACAAGCACCGCCGCCAGGGCCGAACCGTACAGCCCCCACCAGTACACGCGGGCGACGGGCCCGGCGGTGAAATCGGCCCCGGTCCAGAGCTGGTGCGGCAGGGCCAGCCCGACCCCGAGGTAGGCGTACAGGTGCAGCAGGTGCCAGGTCTCGTAGCGCTGCCGGCGGCGCGCGGCACGGACCGAGAGGAGCACCACCAGGATCAGCAGCAGCGTGCCCGCGGCCGCCAACAGCATGCCCGGGAACGTGACCGTGAGGTGCCAGCCCTCCGCGAGCACCCCGGCCCGCCCGGACTGCGCGTAGCCGATCGTGGTGAGCAGGACGTGGGCCATCATCAGCCAGAACGACGCGAAGCCGATCACCCGGTGCCGCCGGGCCAGCAGGTCCTGGCCGTATGCGCGTTCGACCCACGGGATCCGGGCCATCAGCAGCACCTGCAACAGCAGCAGATCGGAGGCGACCAGGCCGGTCAGCCGGCCGATCGTGGTCGCCGGCTCACCGAGACCTTGCACGTTGCCGATCCCGCCGTTCGCCAGCCACAGCGCCACCACGGCTACCACACTCAGGATGGCGGCCGAGCCGGCGGCATCACGCCACCAGCGGCGCGGCGCGTGCGGTGGCGGGATGCGATGGTGCGACCCGGCCAACCGGACCCGGCCCGACACACCTTTGCTCGTGATGCTCACTGCGCCAGCGTGGCTCGTGGAAATGGGAGAACTCGAAGAATCGAGTCCCTACGCTTTCGGGTGGTAAACGGTTTGCGCCCGAAGTGGCATCTTCCGGAAGGATTTATATGAGTACCGTCAACGGACTGCCGGCACACATCCTGCTGGTGCACGCGATCGTCGTGTTGTTGCCGCTTGCGGCGTTGTTGCTCGTCCTGACCTCGGTGCTGCCGGGTGTTCGGCAGCGTCTGGCCGGGCCGAACGCGATACTGGCGGTGGTGGTGGTCGTTCTGGTGCCGCTGACCACGAGTGCGGGCGAGTGGCTCGAACATCGGCTCCCGGAGAGTGCGCTGCTGCGTGACCACACCGAACTCGGCGACACGGCGATCTTCTACGCCGTTCCGATCGCGGTGCTGGCTCTGGTCGTCTGGTGGCGGGGTCGCGAGGCCACCGTGGAGGCCGCCGCCGGCGATGTGCTGCCGGGGTCCGGTGGTACGGCGACGCTCACCCGCCGGCGTACCTACCTGGCGCCGCTTTCGACGACCGTGACGGCGGTGATCGCTGTGCTGGCGATCATCTCGGCGGGCGCCGGCGTTTACGGCGTCTACCGGATCGGTGACTCGGGTTCGAAGGCGGCGTGGACCGGGACGGCGAGTCAAGCGCCCTGATGTCTGCCCTCCGCCCGGAGACGCCTTGTCACAAGCGGGTTTCACGTATGTGAATGTATTGACACGGGAATTGTTATCGTTAACAATTCCCGGCAATCAGCGCCGGGCTTCGGCTGGCGTACCCCCGTTCTGCGATCGAGGCCCGCCATGGTTGCCGCTGCCCGCCGTGCGTTTGTTCGCGCCGTCGCCGTCACCGCCGTCACCGCCGTCGCCCTGATCGGCAGTCGCGTGCCGGCGTCCGCTGACGTCACCGACGGGCTTGTTCTTCGCTACGACCTCAGCCAGACCACGGGCACCGCCGTCGTTGACGACTCCGGTAACGGGCACGGCGGCACGCTGGTGGGCGACGCCTCCTGGTCGGCGTCCGGCGGCCTGAAACTGGGCGGCACCAACGGGTACGTCCGGCTGCCGAACGACATCCTGTCCGGACTGCGGCAGATCACCGTCTCGGCCGACGTGCTGATCGACCCCGCGCAGGCCACGCCGTACATGATCTGGGCGATGGGCAACACCGACGCCGCGGGCGTCGGCAACGGCTATGTGTTCACCACCGGCGACACCTACCGGGCGTCGATCGCGAGTGGCAACTGGTCGACCGAGCAGACCACGCGGTCCGCCTCGCCGTTGCCGCGGGGGGTGTGGGTGAGCATCGCGTACACCCTGGACAGCTCCGGGGTGGCCACCGCCTACCTGAACGGCGCGGCCGTCGCCACCCAGGCCGGCGTCACCCTCACCCCGGCCGGCCTCGGCGGCGGTACGACGACCGCCAACTACCTGGGTCGCTCGGTCTACACCGCGGACGCCTACCTGCGCGGGCAGGTTCGCAATTTCCGGATCTACGACCGGGCGCTGAGCGCCACCGAGGCGAACGGCATCGCCATCACCGACAGCGTGCGGGTGGTGGCCGACCGGGCGGCCTTGACGCTCGGCGACACCAGCGCGGTGACGACCGACCTCACACTTCCGGCGACCGGGCCGGTCTACGGCAGCGCGATCACCTGGTCCTCGTCCGATCCCGCGGTGATCAGCGACCGCGGCGTGGTGACCCGGCAGGCCGCCGACGCCCAGGTCACCCTCACCGCGTCGATCAGCAGCGGCGATGTCAAGGACACCCGCGCCTTCACGGTGACCGTGCCGGCCGACCTGTCCGACGCCGCGAAGGCCGCCGAGGCGGCGGCCGCGCTCACCGTCGCCAACGTCGACGACGTACGCGGAAACCTCACCCTCCCGGTGACCGGCCGCTACCAGAGCCGGATCTCCTGGGCCTCGGCCGACCCGGCGATCATCACCGCTACCGGCGAGGTGCACCGGCCCACCGCCGGGAGCCCGGCCGGCAAGGTCGGACTCACCGCGACGGTGCGGGTCGGCTCGGCCACCGCCGTCCGCACGCTGGTCGCCACCGTGCCGCCGCTGCCCGCCGCGTCGCCGCTCGCCGGCTACACCTTCGCCTATTTCACCGGCAACACCGTCGCCGGCGAGAAGATCTACTTTGCGGCGAGCGAGGGCAACAACGCCCTGAAGTGGAAGGAACTCAACGGCGGCAACCCGGCCCTCGCCTCGACGTTGGGCACCAAGGGACTGCGCGACCCGTTCCTGATCCGCTCCCCGGAGGGCGACAAGTTCTATCTCATCGCCACCGACCTGTCGATCGGCGGCGGCACGTCGTGGGACGCCTCGCAGCGTCAGGGCAGCCGTTACATCGAGGTCTGGGAGTCCACCGACCTGGTCACCTGGGGACAGCAGCGGCACGTGCTGGTCTCCCCGCCGACGGCCGGCAACACCTGGGCACCCGAGGCCTTCTGGTCGGCGGAGCTCGGGTCGTACGTCGTCTACTGGGCCTCGAAGATCTACGCCGCGTCGGACCCCGGGCATACCGGCACCACCTACAACAAGATGCTGTACGCGACCACGCGTGACTTCGTGACGTTCAGCGACGCCCAGGTGTGGCAGGACTTCGGTGCCTCCCGCATCGACAGCACGGTCATCGCGGAGAACGGCGTCTATCACCGATTCACCAAGGACGAGGGCGGTGTCACCGGATGCAGTGACATCATCCAGGAACGCGCCGACTCCCTCGTGGCCGTCGACGACGCGTCCGACCCGGCCTGGGACCCGGACAACCCGAAGTGGAAGATCGTCGCGTCCTGCATCGGCAAGGCCGCCGGGACGTCGGCGGTGGAGGGCCCCACCGTCTTCAAGGCCAACCCCGGTGACACCTCCGGCAACAAGTACTACCTGTTCGTCGACGAGTACGGCGGGCGCGGCTACATCCCGCTCGGCACCGACGACCTCAACCAGCCGCAGTGGAAGGTGCCGGCCGCCTACACGCTGCCGGCCAGCCCTCGCCACGGCACCGTCCTGCCGGTCACCAAGGCCGAACTCGACCGGCTCACCGGCGCTCCGCAACCGCTCCCGGCCGGCGCGGACGGCCTGATCGCCCGCTACCCGCTGGAGACCGGCACTGCCGACGCCTCCGGCAACGGCAACAACGCCCAACTGCTGGGTGGCGCGACCTTCGCGGACGGCAGCCTCACGTTCGGCGGGACGAACGGCTACCTCCAGCTGCCGAACAACGCGCTGGCCGGTCTGGACGCCATGACGGTCTCGGTCGAGGCCTGGGTCGATCCGGCCCAGACGACGCCGTACTTCCTGTGGGGCATGGGTAACACCTCCGCAGGCACCGGCAACGGTTACGTCTTCAGCACCGGGGACAGCGCCTACCGGGCCGCGATCGCCTCGGGGAACTGGACCACCGAGCAGAACGCCACCAGCGGCAGTGCGCTGCCCCGCGGCGCGTGGCACACGCTCACGTACACGCTCGGGGGTGGGACGGCGACGCTCTACCTCGACGGACGCCAGGTCGGGGCGAACGCCGCGGTCACCCTGACGCCGGGTTCGATCGGTGGCGGCGTCACCACCGCGAACTACATCGGACGGTCGGTCTACACCGGCGACAAGTACTTCAAGGGCCGGATGCGCGACTTCCGCCTGTACAACCGGTCCCTGGCGGCCGGCGAGGTCGCTCAGATCGGCGCGAACGCCACCGTGGTGACCGCCGTGACGCTCGACAGCCTCAAGGCGCCGGCGTTGATCGACGGCGACGCGGGCACCATCGTGCTCCCGGTCAAGGCCGGCACCGACGTGCGCAACCTCGCGCCGGTCTTCACCGTCGCGGGTGGTTCGGCGGTGACCGGCGCGGAGGCCGGCGACTGGTCCACGGCGCGCCGCATCACCGTCACCAGCCCGGCCGGGGTGACCCGCGGGTACACGGTGACGACCCGGGTGATGCGCTCGCCGGTCCTGCCCGGCCTGTACGCCGATCCGAACATCGTGCGGTTCGGTGACACCTACTACATCTATGCGACGACGGACGGCTTCGACGGCTGGAGCGGTACGACGTTCACCGTCTGGTCGTCCACCGACCTGGCCACCTGGACGAAGCACGGCACGATTCTCGACCTGGCCGACGTCTCGTGGGCGCACACCAACGCGTGGGCGCCGTCCGCGGCCTATGCGAACGGGACGTACTACTTCTATTTCTGTGCCGCCGGCAACATCGGGGTGGCGACCTCGGACTCGCCGACCGGACCGTTCACCGACTCCGGGGCACCGCTGGTCAACCGCCAGGACTTCGGCGGCGCCCAGCAGATCGACCCGGCGGCGTTCACCGACGACGACGGCCGGAGCTACCTGTACTGGGGCAACGGCACCGCCTATGTGGCCCCGCTGAACGCGGACATGACCTCGCTGGGGGAGCGGCGCACCATCACCGGGCTCACCGACTTCCGCGAGGGCCTGTTCATGAACAAGCGGAACGGCGTCTACCACCTGACCTACTCGATCGACGACACCCGCAGCGAGAACTACCGGGTCGGCTACGCCACCGCCACCAGCCCGTACGGTCCGTTCACCGCGCGTGGCGTCATCCTGGCCAAGGACCGTTCGCTGGGCATCCTGGGTACCGGGCACAGCTCGATCGTGCAGGTGGCCGGCGTCGACGAGTGGTACATCGCCTACCACCGCTTCGCGATCCCCGGCGGCGACGGGACGCACCGGGAGACGACGCTCGACCGTGTCTACTTCGACGACGACGGCTTCATCCGGCCGGTCGTGCCGACCCTGGAGAGCGTCGACCCGCTCAGCTACACCGGAGTGCTGCCGACCGCCAACCTTCCGGCTTCGGGATGGCTGGGCTCGGGCGCGACACTCACGCTCACCGGCGGGGCCGGCAACAGCGAGCTTCAGTACGCGGTGACGCCCGGCAACTGGGTCACCTACACCGACCCGGTCGCCCTGCCCGCAGGCAGTTACACCGTGTCGTACCGGGCGCGGGGCACCAACCGCATCCTCAGCGCTCCGGTGGACGTCCGGGTGCAGGTCGACGCGGAGGCGCCGATGACCGCGGCGGAGGTGACCACGACCGGCACGACATCGACGGTGACGCTGAGCGCCCAGGACACCGAGTCCGGGGTCGCCGCGATCGCCTACCGGGTCGGTAGCGGGGCCTGGCAGGACTACCGGAAGCCGTTCACCGTCACCGGGGTCCAGCAGGTCCAGTTCCGGGCCACCGACCACGCCGGGAACGTCGCGGACGTGCAGAGCATCAGCGTCCCGCTGGTCCGCGACACGACCGGGCCGGAGGTCGCCGCGACCACCAGCCCGGCGCGGGCCACCGGCACGGCCGGCTGGTTCACCTCCGCGGTATCGGTGATCGTGACGGCCACCGACCCGTCCGGCGTCCCGATCCGCGAGTATCGCGTCGACGGTGGCGGGTGGCGCACGTACACCGGTCCGATCCCGGTCCGCGACGGCGTGACGACCGTGTCGGTCCGGGCCACCGACGGATGGGGAAACCAGTCGCCGGTGAAAGCCCTGACCGTCAAGCGCGACACGGTGAAGCCGGCCGCGGACGCGGAGGTGACCAAGGCGAAACGAACGGCGACGATCCGGTTGACCGCGACCGACGCGACCTCCGGCATCCAGCTCATCCAGTACCGGCTGGACGGCGACCGCACCTGGCACACCTACGGAAAGCCGCTCACGGTGTCCGGGAAGGGCCTGCACGTGATCTGGTATCGCGCGGTCGACCGGGCCGGGAACGCGAGCAGCCCTCGTCCGCAGTTGTTCCAGGTGCCACCGAGGAGGTGACCGCCGAGGCCGCCCGGCGCGCGCCGGCCCTATGGGAGCGCTCCCGCAGCTGCTAGCTTGAACATCGGTTCTGGTCGATCGCTGCCGAGGAGACCGTGTCATGCGGAGAGCCATCGTCGCTGTTCTCGCTGCATTCGCTGGGGTGCTCGGCGCGGCCGGGCCGGCCGTCGCCGCGGTGCAGCCGGCGTCGAACGCCGGGTTTGTCACCCGCTCCGGCAGCACGCTCAAGCTGAACGGCAAACCGTTCCGCTTCGGTGGCACCAACAACTACTACCTGTTCTACAAGAGCCGGGCGATGGTCGACGACGTCTTCGCCGACGCGCGGACGGCCGGCTTCGACGTGATGCGGACCTGGGCGTTCGGCCTGATCGGCAACGCCGACGGCAGCAACTCGGTCGCCCCGGCGCCGGACGGCGTGTACTTCCAGTACTGGGACGGCGAGAAGCCGGCCTTCAACGACGGGCCCAACGGGCTCGAGCGCCTCGACTACGTCATCGCCGCGGCGCAAAAGGCCGGGCAGCGGCTCGTGCTGCCGCTGACCAACAACTGGTCCGACTTCGGCGGCATCGACCAGTACGTACGCTGGCGCGGCGCCTCGTACCACGACGACTTCTACACCGACCCGGTGATCAGGGGCTGGTACAAGGACTACCTCGCGCACATCCTGAACCGGGTCAACACGATCACCGGCGTGAAGTACCGGGACGACCCGACGATCATGACGTGGGAGCTGGGCAACGAGCCGCGCTGCAAGGGCTCCGGCGGCTACCCGCAGAGCGCTGCCTGCACCACGGACACGCTGACCGGCTGGGCCGGCGAGATGACCTCATATCTCAAGTCGCTCGACCGCAACCACCTGGTGAGCGTCGGCGACGAGGGCTTCTTCTGCGACGGGCCGGACGCGCCCGACTGGATCGACAACTGCGGCGAGGGCGTGGACAGCATCGCGCTGGCCTCGCTGCCGTCCGTCGACGTGATGTCGTACCACCTGTACCCGGACGGCTGGGGCAACCGCACGCCGCAATGGGCCGACGACTACATCACCCGGCACAACACCGCCGCCAAGCAGCTCGGCAAGGCCGTGATGCTC
The DNA here is from genome assembly GCF_016862175.1 of Paractinoplanes durhamensis. Classification (GTDB taxonomy): domain Bacteria; phylum Actinomycetota; class Actinomycetes; order Mycobacteriales; family Micromonosporaceae; genus Actinoplanes; species Actinoplanes durhamensis. The sequence continues at coordinate 64,470 of NZ_BOML01000084.1, forward strand.
GGCGAGTTCGGCTGGAAGGACAAGGCCACCCGAAATCCGGTCTATCAGGAATGGACAAACACCTTTACGCGTACGGGTGGGAACGGTTTCCTCTACTGGATCCTCTCCGGCTCGCAGGACGACGGCACGCTCTACCCGGACTACGACGGGTTCACCGTCTACTGCCCGAGCCCGGTCTGCACCACGATCTCGAACGCCACCACCGAGATTGCCCACGGGCAGCTGTCGCTCCCGCCGGTCGCCGACAACGACACCGCGATCACCGCGGCGAACACCCCGGTGACCCTGCAACCGGCCGCCAACGACATCGCCTACCGTGCCAAGATCCGCCCGGCGAGCATCGACCTCGACCCGGCCACCGCGGGACGGCAGACCAGCGCCACGGTCACCGGCGGCGTCTTCACCGTCGACGGCGCCGGCGCGCTGACCCTCACCCCGCAGGCCGGATTCGCCGGCAAGGCGATCACCTCCTACGTGCTCCAGGATCAGGCCGGTCGCTGGTCCAACGTGGCCACCGTGACGGTGACGGTCAAGCCGGACCCGGCCGCGGCGCAGCTGCTCTACTCGTTCGAGGACGGCGTCGAAGGCTGGGCGTCCGCGTCCTGGCAGACGAACGCGGGCACCGTCGAGCAGACCACCGAGTTCGCCACCGAGGGCACGCACGGCCTGCGTGTCGCGGCGGCCGACGGCGGCTGGTTCGGCGTCACCCTCGCCGGGCCCGTCGACATGTCGAGCCGGTCGTCGTTGAAGTACGACCTGCGCACCAGCCCGGCCGCGGGCACCAACGCGGCGATCGCGGTGCAGACCGGGTCCGGGTTCGCCTGGTGCCAGTCCGGCTTCACCTGGATCAACCAGGACACGACGACAACGGCGACGATCGACCTGCAGACCGCGATGTCCTGCGACAGCGCCGCACTCAGCGACGTCCGCGTGCTGTGGATCTACATCAACCCCGGAACGGTGGACCTGGACAACGTCCGCATCGAATAACCCGCGAAAGCGGTCTGTCACCGACCTGATCGTCTCCTGCGGCAGGCCGTCCCGACGGTCGAACCACACGATTGCGCGGGTTCGCACCCCTCACAGGCTTCGCAAACCTAGCATTTCGTATGTTCAGGTGCGCAACGCGAGGTGGCCGATGACCCCCGATCCTTCGACACCGGGCAGCGCGGGCCGGCTGTTCGTGACGACCGTGGCGGCTGCCGGTCCCGATGACGGCGACCCGGTGGCGGCGCTGTTCACCACGTCCCTCGGCTTCCGGCGGGGGCCGGACCTTGACCTCGGCCGCGCCGACACGCTGTGCGAGCAGCTGCGCGACCTGGCCGGCGAGTGCGCCGGCGGCGACACCCTGGTCGTAGCGATCACGGCCCGTGGCTCCGTCGTCGAGGACGACCTGGTGCTGCTGCCCGAGCCGCCGGGCGACGCGCCGGGTGTTCGGGTGGGCAAGATCGTGGCATCGCTGCTCGCCGGTGCCACCCCGATGGGCCGGCTCGCGCTCCTGCTGGACGTGGGCGGTGATCCCGAGGCGGCCACGTGGGCGGTGCCGATAACCGCGGCCGGCGGCGCCGTGCTGGAGGTGGTCCTCGCCGCTACCCCGGCCACCGCCCGGGCACCCTCGCCGTTCGCCGTTCTGTTCGCCCGCGCCGCGATGTTGCCGGCCAGCGGTGGTCCCGCCCAACCGCTGCTGACGCTGGCCGGAATCGTCCGTACGCTGCGAGCCGACCTGTCGAGCGGGAACGTGGCCGAGGCTCTGACCGTCACCCACCACAGCTTCGGGTCAGCCAGGGCGGCGGCGGTGACCTTTCCGAACCCCCGGCACACGGCCACTGCCGTCGCCGCGGCGCGGTTCATCGGCCGCCGCGCAGCCCTCGCCGCCGTCACCGGCTGGTTGGCGGGCGGCCGGGACGCCCCGGTCCTGCAGGTGGTCACGGGGGTGGCCGGCTCCGGTAAGTCCGCACTGCTGCGAGCCGCGGCCGGCACCGGCCCCCATCTTCGGCTGGACGCCGAGGGCCGCACCGAGGACGAGGTCGTGGCCCGGATCACCGCTGCGCTGGAGGCGGGCCGGCCACTGACCGTCGTGGTCGACGGTGTGGACGAGGCGGTGGACCCGCCGGAGCTGATCCGTGCCGTGTCGGCCCTGCTCGCGGCCTACGGTGGTGAGTTGCGGGTGCTGCTCGCCGCCGGGAGTGAGTTGCTGCCGTTGTTCGTCGCCGAGGCGCAGATCGTCGACCTGGATGCCGCGGAGTACCTCGACCGCGACGCGGTCCGCGAACTGGCCGGCGAGGAACTGCGGCGGGCGATGCCGGACGGGTCGTTCGCGACGGCGGACGCGGCCCGGGCCGCCGAGGCGATCGCGGCGGTGCCCGGACAGTCGTTCCTCACCGCCCGGATCGTCGCCGCGTCGGTCGCCGCCGGTGCGCGGCTCACCGCCGTCGACGACCCGCAGTGGCAGGCGGCGCTGCCCGATGATCTCAGCGCGGCCGTGCACGCCGACCTGTCCGGCCGGCTGGGGGACGATGCCGCCCGGGCCCGGGCGCTGCTGCTGCCGCTGGCGTACGCCCAGGGAGCCGGCCTGCCGTGGGAGGACACCTGGCCGGCACTGGCCGAGGCGCTGCACCCGGGCGACCGGTACGGGCACGACGACGTGCGCCGGCTCTGTGACAGCGTGCCCGGCTACCTCGTGGAGGACCTGAGCGACGGTCAGTCCGTGTACCGGTTGAGCCACGCTGCCCTCGCCGACTGCCTGCGCGCCGGCCGCGACGAGACGGCCGACCACCGCGCCATCGCCGGTGCGCTGCGTGCCGCGGTGCCGCGGACCGCCGGGCGGGGACCCAGCTGGGCGGACGCGCAGGCGTACACCCGCACCCATCTGATCACCCACGCCGCCGCCGGACAGGACGTGGACGACCTGTTCACCGATGTCGGCTTCCTCATCGTCGCGGCCCACCCCCAGATGGTGGCCGCGCTGCCGGCGGCCCGGAGCGAGGCCGCCCAGGCGGCGGTCGACGCGTACCGCCGGGCCGAGGAGCAGGCCACGGAGGGTACCCACGCCGCCTACCTGGAGCTGGCCGCCCGGTGCGGTGGGGCGACCACCCTCGCCGACGCCTTCGCCGAGTTCCCGCGGCCGTGGTCGGCCCGGTGGGCGTCATGGCACGTGGATCTCCCGCACCGCCCGCTGGCCGGGCACACCGGCGCCGTGCTGTGCGCCGCGGTCGGCCAGCGGGCCGGCGCCGACGTGGCCGTCACCGGCTCCGACGACCACACCCTGCGGCGGTGGGACCTGACGAGCAGCGAGCCGATCGCCGAGCCGCTGTGCGGCCACACCGCCGGGGTCACCGCCGTCGCGACCGGCTGGATCGGTGACCGCCCGGTGGCCGTCTCCGGCAGCGACGACCGGACGATCCGAAGGTGGGACCTGGTCACCGGCTCGCCGATCGGCGAGCCCCTGACCGGGCACACCGGTGGCGTCACCGCGCTCGCGCTCGGCGCCGCCGGCGGGCGCACCTGGCTGGTCTCGGCCGGACGGGACGGCACCGTCCGGCGGTGGGATCCGGACACCGGCCGCCCCATCAACCCGCCCCTGACCGGGCACACCGGTGCGGTCACCGCGGTGGCGCTGGGGGAGCTCGACGGATCCCCGATCGTGGTCAGCGGCGGGCACGACAGCACCATGCGGGTCTGGGACCTGGCCGACGGTGCCCTGCTGGGCAAGCCGATCAGCGGGCACGACGCGCCCTTGACCGCGGTGGTCCTCGCCGTCCACGACGAGGTGCCGATCGCCGTCACGGCGGATCAGAACGGCATCGTCCGGCGGTGGAACGTCAGCAGCCACAGCCCCATCGGGTCTTCGCTGATCGGTCACACCGAGGCGGTCACCGGTCTCGCCGTGGCCGAACTGGACGGCGCACCGCTCGTCCTGTCGAGCTCCGACGACCGGACCGTACGGGCGTGGGACCTGGTCACCGGCCGCACCGTCGGCGAGCCGCTCGCCGGCCACACGCGCGGGGTCGCCGCCGTCGCCTTCGGACACGTCGACGGCTGGCCGGTCGTGGTGTCCGGCGGCCACGACCACACCGTACGGCTGTGGGATCTGGCTCTGAAATGGCACTCCGGCCGGCCGTTCGCCGGACACAGCGACTCGGTGATGTCGCTGGCCGCGCTGAGCCTCGACGGGACACCGATCGTGGTCTCCGGCAGCGCCGACCACACCCTGCGGGTGTGGGACCTGCTGAGCGGCCATCCGATCGGCCGGCCGATCGCCGGCCACACCGGCGCGGTCTGGTCGATCGCGGCCGGCGACCGCGACGGCCGTCCGGTCGTCGTCTCCGGCGGCGCCGACTACCGCGTGCGGCTGTGGGATCTCCTCGAACACCAGCGATTCGGCGGGCCGCTGACGGGTCACAGCGCCTGGGTGTGGGCGGTGGCGCTGACCGAGATCGACGGCCGTCCGGTCGCGGTGTCCGGCGGCGACGACCAGACCGTGCGCGTCTGGGACCTGGACGCCATGGCGGAGCTGCACAACGGCATCGGCCACAGCAGCGGCGTCACCGCACTCGCCGCCGGCCGGCTCGATGATCGGCCGATCGCCGTCTCCGGCGGACGCGACAAACAACTGCGGCTGTGGAATCTGGACAGCGGCCGCCCGGTCGAGCAGACGATGACCGGCCATTCCGGCACCGTCTGGACGGTGGCGCTCGGTGCGGTGAATGAGCGGCCGGTCGCGATCTCCGGTAGCGCCGACCACACGGTGCGGCTGTGGGACCTGACCACCTGCGAGCAATTCGGCCGGCCGCTGACCGGACACCACGGCACGGTCACCGCCCTGGCCGTGGCCCGGCTCGACGACCGGGAGGTGCTGGTCTCGGGCAGCGACGACCGGACCGTGCGGGTGTGGGATCTGGCGACCCGCAAGCCGGTCGGCAAACCGCTGACCGGGCACAGCGGCGGTGTCCGGGCGGTGGCCGTGGTGGACCGCGAAGGCACCCCGGTCGTCGTCTCCGGCGGGCACGACAACACCATCCGGGTCTGGGACCTCGCCACCGGCACGCCTCTGGAGTACGCCGAGTTCGAGCACGACGCCGTCGGCGCCGTGGCGGTCGGCGACCTGAACGGCGTTGCCGTGGTGGTCGCCGGCGGCGCCGACCACCGCGTACGGATCTGGGATCTGAACACCGGGCAGCCGGTCGGGGTGGCGCTCACCGGTCACACCGCTCCGGTGACGTCGCTCGCCCTGGCCGAGGTCGACCGCCGCAGCGTCGCCGTGTCCACCGGGCCGGACCGGACCGTCCGGGTGTGGGACCTCGCCGCCGGCCGGGCATTCGGAGACCCGCGGACCGGGCACCCCGGCGGGGCGGCGTGTCTGGCTGCCGGTCGCGTCGACCGGGAGCCCGTGCTGGTCACCGGCGGTCACGATCGCACCGTGCGGTTGTGGGATCTGGCGACCGGCCGAGCCCGGGGCGGGCCGCTGACCGGGCACACCGGCGGGATCACCTGCGTCGCGGTCGGGCGAATCGACGAGACGGACATCGTGGTCAGTGGCGGGACGGACCGGACCGTCCGGCTGTGGAGCCTCGCCACCGGGCACCCGCTGGGCGAACCGCTGATCGGGCACGCCGCCGCCGTCACCGCCGTCGCGGTGTACCAGGTCGACGAGCATCCGGTGGCGGTCACCGCCGATGCCGGCGGCACAGTTCGGGCCTGGAATCTGACGGCGGGGCGGCATCGCCGCTGGTCGCTACGGCGGGAACGCCAGGTGTCACACCCGGGCGAGGTCCGCGCCGGCGCGGCGGTCGACGGGCTGGCCCACCTCGGCGACGGCCGGTTGGCGCTGGCGGCGGGCCCGGCGCTGCTGCTCGGTGCCGGCGCCGGCACCGAACCGGAACGGAGGATCGTGCTCGACACGCCGATTCTGGCGGTCGCCGGACGAGGCGGGCACGTCGTGGCGGGTACCGAGCGCGGCGTGATCGCGTTTCAGGTCACGCCGCAGCCGAGCCAACCGTGAACAGGCATTTGTGTCGGCTGCCTGAACGGGTCCATCCGCGCTGCCCGGTCGCCTTCGACCGCTGCGCTACCGAGGATCCGCCCGCCATCACCTGGAAGGGCCACACCGTCCGATGCCTGCGGCACACCAAAGGACATCTTCCCGGACGCGATGTCCCGTGCAGGTCGTCAAGCGCGGCGCGATGACCCGAAGGCTCTGGAGCGGCAGATGGCATCGATCTGGCGCTGACGAGTTGCGGTCACTCCGGTGTCGGGCTGGACGACGTCGGGTCGGCCACCTCGGCGACCAGGGCGACCACCTTGCCGAGGTGTTTCGGGGTGGTGAGGTGACCGACGCCTGGCATGACCCGCAGGTCGATGTTCATGGTTCGGCGCAGGGCCGGTCCCAGCCGCGCCGGGGGCAGGAACCGGTCGTGTTCTCCCACGCCGACGACGCAGGGCTGTTCGGCGCGGCGGGCAAGGATCTCGGCGGGCAACGGTGGTGGGGCCAGCGTCGTGCGGCAGCTGGTGGCCATGAGGGTCATCCACTGCACCTCGGTGTCGGGTGGCGCGGTGCCGGGGGCGACGAACAGCCGGAGCATCGTGCGGGTGTGTTCGGTGGTGGGCCGGAGCAGCCACCGGGCCGAGGCCAGTGCCAGTTCCGGGTCCACCTTGAGGCGGATGATCCCGGCGGGGGAGATCAGCACCCGCCCCGCGATTCGCGGCGACCCGGCGGCCAGGGCCACGGCGGCGCCGAGCGAATTTCCCACGACGACCACGTCGTCGCCGTCCATCGTGGTCAGGATCTCGTCCAGCGTCCGGCCGTACCAGGCGAGCCGGGACCGGGGCGGGCGGCGTGGATCGCTGAGTCCGGGCTGGCCCGGCAGATCCACCACCGTGGTCGCCCACCGCGCCGACAGGGCATGCAGCCACCCCAGCGCGACTGCGGCGTTGGAGCCGGTCCCGGGCACCAGGAGGATCCGCGTCGGCCCGGTTCCGGCGGAGGTCAACGACACCTGTCCGGCACCGGTTCGCACCGTCCGCTGCCGGACGGGGAAGTCCGCCCGCGCCAACGCGTCGGAGCACCACCGTCGTACCGCTTGTTCACCACGCGCGTTCCGGTAGACGGTCGGCATCACGCAAGTGTGTTCCCGCGGTCCTGATCAGTCGAGGGCCGAGGGTGGTGTCCCTTGCAAATGCGTAAGTCCACGCTAACCTATTCGGGTGGTCGACGCCTTCTCCGCAGCAGCCGAGCCGACACGGCGACGCTTGTTGCAGCTGCTGGCGACCGGTCCGAAGACGGTCGGCGAGCTGGCCGAGCACTTCACGGCCACCCGGCCGGCGATCTCCCAGCACCTTGCGGTGCTGGCCGGCGCCGGGCTGGTGACCGCCCGCAAGGACGGCCGGCACCGCCACTACAGCGTGGTGCCTGCCGGCATCGCCCAGCTGCGCGCCGAGATCGACCGCTTCTGGAGCACCGAGCTCGAGCTCCTGGTGGCCGACGCCACCAGGAGAGCCACTACGCACCCCGAGGAGCATTACTCGTGATCGTTGAGAAAACCGCGTTGCTGCCCGTCTCCGCCGACGAGGCCTTTGCGCTCATCACCGAGCCGGACCGCCTGCGACGTTGGCTCACCGTGTCCGCCCGGGTCGACCTGCGGGCGGGCGGGGAGTTCCGCTGGACCCTGACCCCGATGGCGGTCACCGTCGGCTCGATCACCGAGGTCGAACCCGGGCGGCGGCTCGTGCTCAGCTTCGGCTGGGAGGACTCGCCCGATCCCCGCATGGACACGGTGATCATCACGATCGAGCCCGTCGACGGCGGCACCCTCGTACGCCTGGTCCACGACGGCATTCCCGCGGACAAGGGCGAGGGCGTCTTCGAAGGCTGGACCCACTTCTTCGAGCGGCTCGAACGCGCCGCCGCCGGCGGTGACGCGGGTCCCGACGAGTGGGCCGCCGCCCCGGAGCGCCTCGATCAACTCACCTCGGCCAACGCGACGCTCGCCGTGCTGCAGCACGTGCTGCGCGGCATCGGCGAGGACGACCTCGGCAAGTCGACGCCTTGCAGCGAGTTCACCGTGGGCCGGCTCGAGACGCACCTGCGGGGTTCGCTGACCTCGTTGACCAGCCTGGCCGGTGGCACGCTCGGGCCGGTCCCGGCCGGTGACCTCGAGTCGCGGATCGCCGAGGCGGCCCGGCAGGCGGTCGAGACCTGGATGCGGCGGGGCCTGGACGGCACGGTGCAGGCCGGGTCGCAGGAGCTGCCGGCGACCCTCGCGGCGGGCATCCTGTCCGTGGAGTTTCTCGTCCACGCATGGGACTTCGCGTCCGCCACCGGACAGAAGGTGACCGTGTCCGACGAGGTCGCCACCTACGTCCTCGGCCTCGCCGAACAGATCGTCACGCCCGGGCTTCGCGAGAGCGCGGGCTTCGACCCGGCGATCCCGATCAGCGCGGATGCACCCGCGCTGGATCGCCTCGTCGCGTTCTCGGGCCGCCCCGTCTGAAACGCAAAGCCACCGTCATTGCTGGGCGCCGCGTAGTTCGGCGTGCATCTCCCACGGTGCTTGCGGCAGCACCTGGCCGGTCTCGAGCAGGGACTTCAGGTTGGCCATGACCGCGGGCCAGCCGGCCGAGACGAGTTCGACGTCCTTGTCGGTCGCGAGGTTCACGTGCGTGACGGTCAGCCGGACGATGTCGTGGTGCGGTTCGACGAGGAACGTAACCGTGGAGGGGTTCGACGTGGCCTCGGCATCCGCATCGTCGAAAGTCATGACCAGGCGAGTCGGCGGGGTCACCTCGACGACGACGCCCCCGGCGTCGGCGATGCCCGAGCCGTCCGTGCGCTGATGCTCCCACCGGGAGCCGGGTTCCCACTCGGAGACGTTGCGGTGTCCCCAGTAGGCGCCGGTCAGGTCCGCGTCGGTCAGCGCTTCCCAGACCCGTTCGGGGGTGGCGTGGATGTAGGTCACGTACACATAGGTGGGTTTGCCGGTGAACATGTGCGGCTCCTCTGCGTGTCGCCGGATGGTGTCGAGAGCGTGTAGCCGGGGCTGCTCGAAGGGAGCGATCCATCGCTGCTGCAACTCGTGGATCGGAACGGGGTTGAGGTAGTGCCGTCTCTCCCGGCCGTGCCGGACGATGCTGATCAGGTTGGCTTCCAGCAGGATGCCGAGGTGCTGGGTCACCGACTGCCGGGTCATGGCCAGCCGTCCGCAGAGCCGGCCCAGCGTCTGGCCGTCCTCCTGGCGGAGGCTGTCGAGCAGCTGGCGGCGCGTGGGGTCGGCGAGCGCCTTGAACACTCCGTCCATGTCACCGGCCACAGCCAGCATTATGCAGGTGATTGCCTGCATAATGTCAAGCGAGCGTCAATGCGCGCGTCCGGTACGGTGAACGAAGGTGTGCCGGGAAGCCTGGTCGGCGATGAGGTAGAAGGCCGTCCACAAGGGGCACACCATGATCCTCGACATCGCCGGCGCGGTCGCCGGGCTGATCCTGCTGGCCGTCGCGGCCGACCATCTCGTGCTCGGTTCGTCCCGGCTCGCTCGCCGGTTGCGGATATCTCCGGTCGTCGTCGGTGTCGTGGTGATCGGCCTGGGCACCTCGGCTCCGGAGTTCCTGGTCTCCGGCCTGGCCGCGGCCCGCGGTGACACCGGCATCGCGGTGGGCAACATCGTCGGCTCGAACATCCTCAACCTGACCCTCCTGCTCGGCCTCGCGGCACTGATCGCCCCGATCCCGGTGGCGTCGCGGGTGATCCGGCGGGAGGTGCCGCTCGCCGTCGCCGCGGTCGGCCTGTTCGGGCTGATCGCCGTCGTCGCGGGCCTGGGCGTGCGGACGGCCGTGATCCTGGCCGCCGCGGGCCTGGCCGCCGTGTGGCTGCTGGTGCGGTGGGCCCGCGACGGCCGGGACGAGGCCGGGCTGGCCGGCGACGTCGAGGAGTTCGTCGCTCGTCCCCACCGCACCGGCCTGGAGGTGCTGCGAGCGGTTCTCGGCCTTCTCGGCGTCCTGGCCGGAGCTCAGCTGCTGGTGACCGGCGCGTCGGCGGTCGCGGCCAGTCTCGGCGTGTCGCAGCTGGTCATCGGCTTCACCCTGGTGGCGCTGGGCACCTCCCTGCCCGAGCTGGTCACCTCGGTGCAGGCGCAACGCCGGGGCGAGTCGGACCTGGTCGTCGGGAACCTGTTCGGCAGCAATCTGTTCAACAGTCTCGTCGGCGGCGCGGTGATCGGCTTCGCGGACGGCACCACGGCGTACGCCGGAAAGGTTTTGACCGTGACGATGCTCTTGAGCGCCGGCCTGGCCTGGCTGTTGTTGCGCCGCGGCCGGCGGCTCACGCGCCTCGACGGCGCCCTGCTGACCCTGGCGTACGCGATCGTCGCTCCGCTGCTGTTGTCGGCCTGACCGGATTTTCGGCTCCGGAGCGGGTAGGTTAGCGGGTGGTGCGCCGGGAAGCCTGGTCGGCAAGTGGCTGTCCCGACCCCGAAAGCTGGCCTTTTCGTGAGTGAAGCACCGCGTCTGTTCAGTCCCGGCTCGTGGGGTGAGGCGCGCCGCATCGCCGACGTGCTCCGCAAGGAGACGATCGGTGGCGCGTTGCTGCTGGCCGGCACGCTGGTCGCGCTGATCTGGGCGAATTCGCCCTGGTCCGGGGGTTACGACACGCTGGTCGGCTTCACTGTCGGCCCGTCCGCGCTGCACCTGGACCTGTCGCTGGGGACCTGGGCAGCCGACGGCCTGCTGGCGATCTTCTTCTTCGTCGCCGGGCTGGAGCTCAAACGCGAGTTCGTGGCCGGTGATCTGCGTGATCCGCGGCGGGCGGCGGTGCCGGTGGCCGCCGCGGCGGGTGGCGTGATCGTGCCCGCGGTGTTCTACACGCTGGTCAATCTGGGCGGCGCGGTTCAGGGCTGGGCGATCCCGACGGCGACCGACATCGCGTTCGCGCTGGCCGTGCTGGCCGTGGTCGGGCGGTCGCTGCCGACGGCGTTGCGCACGTTCCTGCTGACCCTGGCAGTCGTGGACGACCTCCTCGCGATCGTGATCATCGCTGTTTTCTACACCGCCCACCTGTCCGTGTTGCCGCTGCTCGCGGCCCTGGTGCCGCTGGCGCTGTTCACCGTGCTGGTGCAGCGGCGGGTGCGATCCTGGTGGCTGCTGCTACCGCTGGCGTTCGCGGCGTGGGCGCTGGTGCACGCCTCCGGGGTGCACGCGACCGTCGCCGGGGTGCTGCTCGGCTTCGCCGTACCCGTTCTGCGCTCCGAGCGGGCCGGCGGCCCCGAGGCCGGGCCCGGCCTGGCCGAGCATTTCGAGCACCAGTTCCGGCCGATCTCGGCCGGGATCGCGGTGCCGGTCTTCGCGTTCATGTCGGCGGGCGTGGCGATCGGCGGCGTCGAGGGGCTGACCTCGGCATTGTCCGATCCGATCGCCATCGGGATCATGGTTGGCCTGGTCGTCGGGAAACCGATTGGGATCCTGCTCGCGACGTGGCTCACGGCCCGGTTCACCCGGGCGACGATCGACTCCGGCCTGTCCTGGATCGACATAGCCGGCCTCGCCGTGCTGGGCGGGATCGGCTTCACGGTGTCGCTGCTGATCGGCGAGCTGGCCTTCGGCGCCGGCGAGCGGGACGACCACGTGAAGGTGGCGGTACTGCTGGGCTCGCTGGTCGCCGCGATGCTGGCGTCGGTCGTGTTGCGGGCCCGCAACCGCGTCTACCGGCGGATCCGGGAGGCCGAGCAGGTGGATCGCGACGGCGACGACATCCCTGACATCTACCAGCGCCGGGACCTGCGGGCCTGAGCGTAGGGTCGGGTCATGCGCGCATGGAACGTGGCTGTCCAGATGACCACGGTGGTGGAGAGCACGCCGGCTCGGGAGGCGGCCCGGGTGCTGGCGGCGCAGGATCTGCCGGGTCTGGTGGTGGTCGACGGGAAGGGCCGTCCGATGACGGTACTGGCCGGGACGCAGGTGCTGCGGATGGCGCTACCGTCCTACTGCCAGGACGATCCGGCCCTGGCCCGGGTGATCGACGAGAAGGCGGCCGACGTCATCTTCGACGGTATCGGCGACCGCACGGTGGGCGACCTACTCCCGCGCATCCGGCCGGAGCTTCCGGCGGTCAGCGCCGACGCGACGCTCCTGGAGGTCGCCTCGGTGATGGCCCGCTCGAACGTACCCTTGGTCGCGGTGGTCGACGCCGACCGGGTGATGACCGGTGCAATAACGCTCGACGGTCTGCTCGACCGGATGCTCGGTACCTAGAGATCAGGCAAAGGCGAAAAAGCGTAGCCAGAGGTACGGCACGGCCAGCGCGACCGAGATGGCGGTGACGATCAGCCCGTACTTGGTAAAGCCCCAAAACGAGATGCGATACCCGGCCCGTTCGGCGATCCCGAGCACGACGACGTTGGCCGAGGCGCCGACGGCGGTGGCGTTGCCGCCCAGGTCGGCGCCGATGGCGAGGGCCCACCACAGCACCTGGGCGTGGTCGTTGCCGCCCGAGGCGTCGACGAGCTCGGCGACGATCGGGCTCATCGTCGCCACGTACGGGATGTTGTCGACGATGGCCGACAGGGCGGCGGAGGCCCAGAGCAGCAGCAGGGTGGCCGGCCACAGCTTCCCGGCGACCGCGTCGGTGGCGGCGTGCGCGATGCTGTCGATGACCCCGGTGGCGACCAGCCCGCCGACCATGACGAACAGGCCGGCGAAGAACACCAGGGTCGGCCATTCGACATCCTTGGCGACCTCGGTCGCGTCCAGCCGGGACAGCGCGAGCAGCAGCAGCCCGCCGAGCAGCGCCACCACCGACGGCTCCAGGCCGAGCACCGTGTGCAGGCCGAACGCGATCAGCACCGCGCCGAGCACGGCCAGGCTGAGCACGACCAGACGCGGATTCCGGATGGCGTCGCGTTCGTGGAGCGCCATCACCCGTTCGACCCGGGCGGCGTCGTAGCGGAACGCCGCCCGGAACATGAACCGGCACAGCACCACCAGCACCGCGAGCACGACCACGATGAACGGGGCCAACACGCTGAGGAAGTCGTTGAAGGTCAGCCCGGACCGGCTGGCGATGATGATGTTCGGCGGGTCGCCGACCAGCGTCGCGGTGCCGCCGATGTTCGAGGCGAGGACCTCCGAGATCAAAAACGGCACCGGGGGTACGCCGAGCCGGTCGCAGACCAGCAGGGTCACCGGCGCCACCAGCAGCACGGTGGTGACGTTGTCGAGCGCGGCCGACACGAGGCCGGTGACGACGATCAGGATCACCATGATCGGGAACGGGCGGCCGCGGGCCTTCTTGGCCGCCCAGATCGCCACGTACTCGAACAGGCCGGTCTGTTTCAGCACACCGACGATGAGCATCATGCCGAGCAGCAGGAAGATGACGTTCCAGTCGATGCCCGAGTCCTCGGAGAAGAACGCGTGCTCGGCGTTCGTGATCCCGAGGGCCAGCATGATCGACGCTCCGCCGAGCGCTACCGCCACCCGGTTGATCTTCTCGGTGGCGATCAGCGCGTAGGCGGTCACGAACACCGCCACCGCGACCCAGGCGAGCACGCCCACGTAGGTTTCTCCCTGGAACTCGGTCAGCCGTCATTGATCGCCGACCAGACTTCCCGGCACACCTGCGATCAACTTAGCAGCGATTCATCCTGCGTTGAGTTCGGCCTCCAGGGCGCGCATGATGTGCGAGCGCCAGCCGCCGCCCATGATCCGCATGGCCTGCTGCTGCCAGGGATCGCCGGGGTCGAAGCCGTCGTGGCGCAGGAACAGGCGGGTGCCGTGGCCTTCGGCGGCCAGGGTCCACGTCACGGTGCTGTCGAGGGCGCCGTTGCACCAGGACCAGCGCAGCAGCCGCTCGGGCTCCAGATCGAGTACCCGGCAGTGCACGATGCCGTCGAACCCGGGCCGCGGCTCGGTGCGGAACGTGAACCGGTGCCCGACGACCGGCGCGAAATCGCTCGGCATCAACCAGGTGGCCAACCGGGCCGGGTCGGTCAGCGCCCGCCACACCTTGCCCGGCGGATGCGGAAGGTACTGGTCGACCTCGATCGAGGCGGGCTCGTCAGTCATCGTCGGCGTCCAGGAACGTCGCGAGGTCGCTCATCTTCTCGCGCCAGAACTGTTCGTAGGGTGCGAGCCATCCGGCCAGCTCGTGCAGCGGCCCGGCCTCCAGGGAGTAGAGCCGTTGGCGGCCGGCCCGGCGCTCGGTGACCAGACCGGCGTCCTTGAGCAGGCGAAGATGCTCCGAAAGGCTCGGCCGGCTCATGTCGAACCGCTCGGCCAGCTGCGCGACGGGGTGCGGGCCGCCGTCGCGCAGCAGCCGCAGCACCTCGCGGCGGGCCGGGTTGGCGATCGCGGTGAAGACGTCGACCTCAGGCACGGACCGGTCGTCCCTGAAGGACGAGCCGGTTGCCGTCGGGGTCGGTGAACACCGCGTACCGGCCCCACGGCGCGTCCTGGACCCCGTCGGGCACCTGCACTCCCTTCGCGGTCAGTGCCGTGACCTCGGCGTCGATGTCGTCGGCGTGCAGGACCAGGCCCTGCAGCGATCCGGCCGGCATGGTGTCGAACCAGGTGACCAGCGTGATCGAGGTCTGCGCCCCTTTCGGTGCGACCTGGATCCACTGCTGGGCCGGGCCCATCTTGTTCTGGCGTACCAGCTCGAAGCCGAGCGTGCCGACGTAGAAGTCGCGGGCCCGCTCCTGGTCGCTGACCGGCAGCGACACCACGTCGATGTGTGTGATCGTCATGCCGCAACAATAGGTAGGAGATCTCCTACCGGTCAAGCCGTCAGTGGCCACCCGGTCAGCGACCTCATCGTCACGGCCGCACGCGCCACCGACTGACCACGTTCGCTCGCCAACGCGGGATATCCGTCCGCACTCAAATCCTCGAGGCGGCCACCGCGCCGTGTGCGGCTCGCGCCGATGTCGACCACCAGTGCGTACCGAGTCATTTCTTTGGCCTTATGGCGTAGTTCCCGGACCGCAACCGAGAGCATTCCGAGATAACCTTTCCGCATATGCCTACCTATCGCACCGCCTCGACGCTTCTTTCCTCGGACGGCACCAGAACCCAGGGCACGGCCGCACTCTTCAGCGAACCCAGCCGTAAGGGCGGAAACTCGCCTTGGGCAGGCGATTTCCGGCCCGCGGACGGCTCCGGCGGTGTCGGAAAAGATGTGGTCGGAAAGACCTTCACGCTGGAGCTGCCCGACGGCAGCACCGGCAAGGTCGTCGTCCTGAGTCGCAAGAGCGGAAAGGGCGGCGTCACGCTGGCGTTGATGGGTGAAGACGAGCCCCCGTTCTGATTCCGAGGCGGCCGCCTGCCGATAGGGCGTCGCGGCGGCCGCTTCTCAGTCGAGCGCCATGATCCGGATGTCGTTCATGGCGCTGGCCATCATGTGCAACCGCTGGGCCGGCAGGTGGCGGCGAAGTAGTGGGAACTCGTCCCTCTCCTGGTCCGCTGCATGGTCGAGCAGGGCGTCGCACACGGCCGCGAACCGGGCGTCGAAGTCGGCGTGCCCGACGCCGAGCCGGACGAGTTCGATGAGCGAGCGGCCGAGTTGTTCGCCCTCTACCTGAAGGCCGAGCGCAATCGCGTCGCCGTCCGGGCCGTTGTTGCGAACCGCCGGGTGAGCAATGGCGAATTCCCCGAGCTGGTGCCGATGAACAGCCTGTTGCAGGGCAGCCAGCGGTTGCCTCTTGTGGTCGCGGCCGGCCTCCCGCACGTCTACGCACCGCCGTCGGATCTGCTCGTGCTCATGGCGCAGAACATCGACGACGTCGGGTGAGACGACAATCTGGAATTTTTGCATGGCGACCCCTGACGTTTGCGGAACACGGGCGCCGGGGTCTGGGGCGATTACACCGCTGACAGTACGCGTACGGGCGGCGCCGGAGCTTGTCTGTTCGGCGGTTCGTGCGACGGCCTGGACGTTGCCGGCTATCTCGGGCTTGCGGCCCCCTGGCGGGGAGTGCAGGCCACCGGCGCCACGACAGTCACCTCCGCCATGCTCGGCCGGCTGCGCACCGACGTCCGTACAAGACCGGAATTCCTCGCCGTGGCCCGCGGATAGTTTCTGCTCGGATGCCTCTTCGCCGGCCGGTGCTGGATCGGCCGAACGCCATACGGGCGCATTCTGCAGAATGCTCGTCGCGTACGGCCGAGCAGGTTCGGACCGGATAATCAAGGGCCAATTCCGCGCTTGGCGACAGAAGACCGCCGAGAATCGCAAGCCCGTGAGATTCCTGTCTCTTCCATTCGAATTCCCGTTCCCGATCTCCCTAGCATTGCCGGTCGAACGCATACCGAATCGCTCGTGTGAGGTCTCCCCATGCACCGGAATGCCGAGGAAATTCGCCGCCAGGCCGCCATCGCCGAGGAACAGACGTTTCTCGACGCGGCCTCGGCGCGCCGGGACCGAGTGGCCGCCGTCCTGGCGGAGCAGGTCGAGCAG
>NZ_BOML01000085.1 GCF_016862175.1 Paractinoplanes durhamensis
CCGCCCACCTCAGCCCCGCACCCCGCGAGCATCCCGCCCGCCTCAGCCCCACGCCCGGTGAGTGGGCCGCCCACCCGGCCCCGCACTCGTGAGCATTCCGCCCAGCTCAGCCCCGCGCCCCGCGATTGCGCCGCCCAGCCCAGCCCCGCCCCCGGTGAGAGCGCCACCCCCACCCCACCCGCACCCCACCAGTGCGCCGAGCCCTCATACAAAAACGCCGGCCCGTAAAACGGGCCGGCGTTTCAGGGATTGCTCAGGCGCTCAGCGGCTGTGCGCTGGAGAGCACCGGCGCCGGCAGTTCGCCCTTTGCCCCAAGGTAGGAGTGGATGGCGGCCGCCGCCGATCGGCCCTCGGCGATTGCCCAGACGATCAGGGACGCGCCCTTGTGGGCGTCGCCTGCCACGAAGACGCCCTCGGCTGATGTCTGCCACTCGGCGTTGGCGTCCAGGGCGCCGCGCCGGTTGCGGCTGATGCCGAACTGGTCCAGCAACGGCTGCTGCTCGGTGCCGTCGAAGCCGATCGCCAGCAGCACCAGGTCTGCCCGCAGGTCGCGCTCCGAGCCGGGCGTGACCGTAACCGTGCGGACCCCGTCGATTCGCTCGACCACGACCTCCGCGATGCGGACGGCCGCGACGTTCCCCGCACCGTCGTCCACGAACTCCTGGACGGCCACGCCGAAGACGCGGTCGCCACCTTCCTCGTGGGCCGGGTAGTTGCGCAGGATGGTCGGCCAGGTCGGCCACGGGTGCAGGTCGGCCGCGCGCACGTCCGGCGGCAACGGGTACTGGTCGAGTTGGATCACGTTGGCCGCGCCCTGCCGGTGGGCCACGCCCAGGCAGTCGGCGCCGGTGTCGCCGCCGCCGATGATCACGACGTGCCGGCCGTCCGCGTCGATCGGGGTGGTGTCCTGCAAGCCGGCGACCACCCGGTTGGCCGGGACCAGGTGCTCCATGGCCAGGTGCACGCCGTTCAGGGTGCGCCCGGGGGTCGACGGGGTGTCCCGGCCGGCCAGTGCACCGGTGGCGAGCAGCACCGCGTCGAAGCGTTCGCGCAGGTCATCCGCGGTGATGTCGACGCCTACGTTCACGCCGGCCTGGAAGACCACGCCCTCGGCCTCCAGCTGGGCCAGGCGGGCGTCGACCACCGACTTCTCAATTTTGAAGTCGGGAATCCCGTACCTCAATAATCCGCCGATGCGGTCGTCGCGTTCGAAGACGGTGACCGCATGCCCGGCCCGCGCCAGCTGTTGGGCGGCCGCCAGGCCCGCCGGGCCGGAACCGACCACCGCGACCTTGTAGCCGGACGCGGCCGGTGCCGGCTGCGGCTTGACGTAGCCGAGGTCGAACGCGTGGTTGGCGATCTCCACCTCGACCTGCTTGATGGTCACCGGGTCGTCGGCGATGCCCAGCACGCAGGCGGCCTCGCACGGCGCCGGGCAGAGCCGGCCGGTGAACTCCGGGAAGTTGTTGGTGGCGTGCAGCGCCTCGGACGCCGCCTGCCACGCCCCGGTGCGGACCAGGTCGTTCCAGTCCGGGATGCGGTTGCCCAGCGGGCAGCCCTCGTGACAGAACGGGATGCCGCAGTCCATGCAGCGGGTGGCCTGGTCGCGGATGAGCTCCTCGCCGGCCGGCGGGTAGACCTCCCGCCAGTCACGGATGCGCACCGGCACCGGCCGCCGCTTCGGGAGCTGCCGCTCGTAGCGGAGGAAACCGTTCGGATCAGGCACTCTTGACCCCCATGACCGCCTCGTCGACATTGCGACCGGCGGCTTCGGCGGTCCTGATCAGTTCCATCACACGCTTGTAGTCGCGCGGCACCACGGCGGTGAACCGCTCGACCGCGGCCGGCCAGTCGGCCAGCAGCTTCTCGGCCACCGCCGAGCCGGTCTCGGCGAAGTGCTTCTCCACCAGGCTGCGCAACACGCCCTGCTCGTCGGCGGTGAGCGGGGTCAGGTCGACCAGCTCCGGGTTGACCCGGGTGGGCAGCAGGTCGAGCACGAACGCGGTGCCGCCGCTCATGCCGGCCGCGAAGTTGCGGCCGGTCGGGCCGAGCACCACGACGGTGCCGCCGGTCATGTACTCGCAGCCGTGGTCGCCGACGCCCTCGACGACGGCGGCGGCGCCGGAGTTGCGGACCGCGAAGCGTTCGCCGGCCCGGCCCCGCAGGAACAGCTCGCCGGTGGTCGCGCCGTAGAGGATGGTGTTGCCGGCGATGATGTTGTCCTCGGCCACGAACGGCGCGCTCTCGTCGGGCCGGACGATCACCCGGCCCCCGGACAGGCCCTTCGCGACGTAGTCGTTGGTGTCGCCGATCAGCCGCAGGGTGACGCCGCGCGGCAGGAACGCGCCGAACGACTGGCCGGCCGTGCCCCGCAGGGTGAACGTGATGGTGTCGTCGGGCAGCCCGGCGCCGCCGAGCCGGCGGGTCACCTCGCCGCCCAGCATCGCGCCGACGCTGCGCTGGTCGTTGCGGACCGCCAGCTCCTCGCTGATCTTGGCGTCCCCGGTCAGGGCCGGCTGGGCCAGCTCGATCAGCTTGTTGTCCAGCGCCTTGTCGAGGCCATGGTCCTGGGCGACCACGCCGCGGCGGGCCGCGCCCTCGGGCAGCTCCGGCACGAACAGCATCGGGGCCAGGTCGAGGCCCTTCGCCTTCCAGTGGTTGATCGCCGGGCGGATGTTGAGCACCTCGGCGTGCCCGATCGCCTCGTCGATGGTGCGGAAGCCCAGCTCGGCCAGGTATTCGCGGACCTCCTCGGCGAGGAAGAGGAAGAAGTTCTCGACGAACTCGGGCTTGCCGTTGAAGCGTTCGCGCAGCACCGGGTTCTGGGTGGCGACGCCGACCGGGCAGGTGTCCAGGTGGCAGACCCGCATCATGATGCAGCCGCTCACGATCAGCGGCGCGGTGGCGAAGCCGAACTCCTCGGCGCCGAGCAGGGCCGCGATGATCACGTCCCGGCCGGTCTTGAGCTGGCCGTCGACCTGCACGGTGACCCGGTCGCGGAGCTTGTTGAGCAGCAGCGTCTGCTGCGCCTCGGCCAGGCCCAGCTCCCACGGGGAGCCGGCGTGCTTGAGCGAGTTGAGCGGGGACGCGCCGGTGCCGCCGTCGTGGCCGGAGATCAGGATGACGTCGGCCTTCAGCTTCGCGACGCCGGCCGCGACCGTGCCGACGCCGATCTCGCTGACCAGCTTGACGTGCACCCGGGCCGCCGGGTTGACCATCTTCAGGTCGTGGACCAGCTGCGCGAGGTCCTCGATCGAGTAGATGTCGTGGTGCGGCGGCGGCGAGATGAGGCCGATGCCGGGGGTGGTGTGCCGGGTCTTGGCGATCCACGGCCACACCTTGTTGCCGGCCAGCTGACCGCCCTCGCCGGGCTTCGCGCCCTGCGCCATCTTGATCTGCAGGTCGTCCGCGTTGACCAGGTATTCGCTGGTCACGCCGAAGCGGCCGGAGGCGATCTGCTTGACCGCGGAACGGCGCTGCGGGTCGTAGAGGCGGTCGACGTCCTCGCCGCCCTCACCGGTGTTCGACTTGCCGCCGAGCCGGTTCATCGCGATCGCGAGCGTCTCGTGCGACTCGGCCGAGATCGAGCCGTAGCTCATCGCGCCGGTCGCGAACCGCTTGACGATCTCGCTGACCGGCTCGACCTCGTCGAGCGGCACCGGCACCCGGTCGCCGGCGAACTCGAACAGCCCGCGCAGCGATCCGGCCTGGCCGGCGAGCTCGTCGACCTTCGCGGTGTATTTGCGGAACACGTCGTACTGCTTGGACCGGGTCGCGTGCTGGAGCAGGAACACCGTCTCCGGGTTGAAGAGGTGCACCTCGCCCTCGCGGCGCCACTGGTATTCGCCGCCGACCTCGAGCCGGCGGTGCGAGCGCTCGGCCGGGTTGGCCGGGTAGGCCTTCGAGTGCCGGGCCTTCACCTCGGCGTGGATCTCGGCCAGCCCGGAGCCGCCGATCCGCCCGCTGGTGCCGGCGAAATAGCGCTGGAGCAGCTTGTTGTCGAGGCCGACGGCCTCGAACACCTGGGCGCCGCAGTACGACGAGACGGTCGAGATGCCCATCTTGGACATGATCTTCAGGACGCCCTTGCCGAGCGCCTTGACGTAGTTGCGGACCGCGACCCGCGGGTCGAGCCCGGCGAGCGGGCCGGTCGCGATCAGGTCGTCGACACTCTCGAACGCCAGGTAGGGGTTGACCGCGGCGGCGCCGAAGCCGATCAGCGTGGCCGCGTGGTGCACCTCGCGGCAGTCGCCGGACTCGACGACCAGCGCCACCTGGGTGCGGGTCTGCTCGCGGACCAGGTGCTGGTGCACGGCGGCGGTGAGCAGCAGCGACGGGATCGGCGCCAGGTCCGCGTTGGAGTCGCGGTCGGAGAGGACCAGGATGCGTACGCCGTCCTCGATCGCCTCCGACACGTGCCGGCAGATCTGGGTGAGCCGCGCCTTGATCCCGGCCGCGCCGTCGCGCAGCGGGTAGAGGCCGGACACCCGGACCGCCTTGAAGCCGGGCAGGTCGCCGTCCTCGTCGATGGAGAGCAGCTTGGCCAGCTCGTCGTTGTCGATCACCGGGTAGGGCAGCACGATCTGCCGGCAGGACGCCGGGCCGGGGTCGAGCAGGTTGCCCTCCGGCCCGATCGTGGTCGCCAGCGAGGTGACCAGCTCTTCCCGGATGGCGTCCAGCGGCGGGTTGGTGACCTGCGCGAACAGCTGGTGGAAGTAGTCGAACAGCAGCCGCGGCCGGGTGGACAGCGGCGAGATCGGGGTGTCGGTGCCCATCGAGCCGAGCGGCTCGGCCCCGGTCCGCGCCATCGGCGCGACCAGGATCTTGAGCTCCTCCTCGGAGTAGCCGAACACCTGCTGGCGGCGGGTCACCGAGTCGTGCGTGTAGATGACGTGCTCGCGCGGCGGCAGGTCGGCCAGGTTGATCAGCCCGGCGTGCAGCCACTCGTCGTACGGCTGCGCGGCGGCCAGCCCGGCCTTGATCTCGTCGTCGTGCACGATCCGCCCGGCGGCCGTGTCGACCAGGAACATCTTGCCCGGCTGCAGGCGGCCCTTGGCGACCACGGTGGCCGGGTCGAGGTCGAGCACGCCCGCCTCGGAGCCGAGCACGACGAGGCCGTCGGCGGTGTGCCACCAGCGCCCGGGGCGCAGGCCGTTGCGGTCGAGCACGGCGCCGATCGAGGAGCCGTCGGTGAACGCGACCGCGGCCGGCCCGTCCCACGGCTCCATCAGCGAGGAGTGGAAGCGGTAGAACGCGCGCCGCTTCGGCTCCATCTGCGGGTCGTTCTCCCACGCCTCCGGGATCATCATCAGCATCGCGTGCGGCAGCGAGCGACCGGCCAGGTGCAGCAACTCGAGCACCTCGTCGAAGCCGGCCGAGTCGGACGCCTCCGGCGTGTTGATCGGGAACAGCCGCTTGATGTTGCCGGGCAGCACCTTCGACTGGAGCAGCGCCTCGCGGGCGGCCATCCAGTTCTTGTTGCCGCGGATCGTGTTGATCTCGCCGTTGTGCGCGATGAAGCGGTAGGGGTGGGCCAGCGGCCACGACGGGAACGTGTTCGTCGAGAACCGCGAGTGCACGAGGGCGATCGCGCTGGCGACCCGCTCGTCGGTCAGGTCCGGGAAGAAGTCCGGCAGCTGGTCCGGGGTGAGCATGCCCTTGTAGGTGATGGTCCGCGAGGACAGCGACGGGAAGTAGGCACCGACGCTGCGCTGCGAGGACTCCCGCTCGGCCTGCTTACGGATGGTGAACGCGACCCGGTCCAGTTCGAGGCCGCTCAGCGGCTCGTCCTTCGGCCCCGCGGCACTGCCGGTCAGGCGATGAGCAGCAAGAAAAACCTGCTTGATGTACGGGCGGGCCTCCTCGGCCGTGGCACCGAGCCCGTCCGGCCGCACCGGGACGTCCCGCCAGCCGAGCACCTCGCCGCCCTCGACCAGGGCGTACTTCTCGAAGATCTTGATGGTGCGCGCCTGCGCGTCCGCGTCGTTCGGCAGGAAGACCAGGCCGGTGGCGTAGAAGCCCGGCTCCGGAAGCTCGATGCCGGTCGCTTCGCGGTAGAACGCGTCCGGGACCTGAATCATGATCCCGGCGCCGTCGCCGGTGTTGTACTCGGCGCCGCGAGCGCCCCGGTGGTCGAGGCGGATCAGCGCCGACAGGCCCTTGGCGACCACATCGTGAGAACGGCGGCCGTACAGATCGGCCACGAAGGCCACACCGCAGGCGTCGCGTTCGGAAGCTGGGTCGTAAAGCCCCTGGGGGTGCGGATATGCCACCGGGCCTCCTGTCGTCTCTGGTGTTTCCTATCAAGGTCGGGACGACGTCGGCCCTGCAAAGTCTCTAGAGTCTACGTTAAGGGCCACCGATGTCCGCCAGTTCGGATGGATCACACTTGAGTCGGGGCGAAACGCCCTTCACGGCGGAAATATGCGGGCCCGGAAACGCGTAAGGGGCAGCGTCGCGCCGGATTCGGTAGTCTCGCGCGGTGGCGCTTCCGGATACCGACGTCTTCGTCAGGCTTGAGCGTTTCTATGACGCCCTCCCCCGACCCTACGCACGTGTGGAGGAGTTCGGGGGGCTGGTGCTCTTCGTCCGCGAGGGCGATGGGTGGCCCTACTACGCCCGTCCCCGGATAGGGGTGGAGACGCCGTCCGCCGCTGATATTACTGCCGTCCGGCGCCGGCAACGAGAGCTGGGCATCCCCGAGGCATTCGAATGGGTCCATGAGACGACCCCGGATCTGCTCGCGGTGGCCCGCTCGGCCGGGCTCGAGGTGCTGCTCGCGCCGCTGCTCACGCTGGATCCGGCCGCCCTGGTGCCCGACCTCCCGGTCCGCGACGCGGTGATCTCGGTGCTCGATCCGGCCGGCACCACCTACCCGGCCGACCTGGCCGCGACCCGCGCGGTGGCCCAGCTGGGCTTCGGCAGCCCGCCCAACGCGACGCCGATGGAGGAGGTGTCCGCGGTGGCCGCTCTCTCCACCGAGACGGCGCTGATCACCGGCGTCGCCGGTCCCACGGAGCGGGACGCGGCGATCGAGGAACTCCACCCCGACATGGTCGCGGGATTCCGCAAACGGGCCACCGACGGCGCCTACCACACCGCCGTGGTGACCTCCCCGTCCGAGGGAATCCTGGCCACCGGCGCCCTGATGCGCGACGGCGACGTCGCCGAGATCGCCGGGGTGGCCACCCTGCCCACGGCCCGCGGCCGCGGCTACGCATCCCAGCTGACCGCGACGCTGGCCCGCCGGGCGCTGACCGACGGCGTGCGGCTGGTCTTCCTGTCGGCCGGCGACGACGACGTGGCCCGCCTCTACACCAAGGTCGGCTTCCGCCGGCTGGGCACGGCCTGCATCGCCGAGCCGGCCGCCACGCAGATCTAGGGCGCCCTAGGGCGCATCTGACGGATCACCCAAGTGCGAGGCGAGGTCCAGAGTGTGGCTGGCGTCGCCCGCGACGCGCCCTCATACCGGGGTTGTATGTGGGCGCGTCGCGGGCGCCGTCAGGCGCGCTCTGGACCACGCCGCAGCCCTGGGTGATCCGTCAGATGCGCCCTAGCCTTCGGGCGGCGTCCAGTCGGCTTCGAGGTGGGTGTGGTTGCCCAGGATCCGCGGCCGCATGTGGTTGAGGGCGGCATCGCGGGCGCGCAACGCGAGCCGCCCACGCGCCTGCACGACCGCCGACATCCGCCGGGTCTGCCGCACCACGCTGGTGGTGCGCGGCCGGCGGGTCCGGCTGTAGGCCTCGATCGCGGCCACCAGATCGGGGCCGGGCTTGGCGTCGGCGACCAGCGGGCGGAGCGTGGCCGCGTCCTCGAAAGCGAGACAGGCGCCCTGCCCGAGGTGATGCGGCATGGCATGGGCGGCGTCGCCGAGCAGCACCACGCCGCCCGGGCCGGAGGCGAAACCGTACGCCCGGGGCAGCGGACGCAGCTCGCGCACCTCCTGCGGCACCAGGTCCTCGGGGTGGGTCGCGGCCAGCAGGTCGCCGACCGGCGGGTGCCAGGCGGCGAACCAGCGCCGCAGCAGCGCCAGCTGGGTGGCGGCCGGCTCCGGCCGCGGCGCGCCGGCCGCGGTGGCCACCCAGTAGATGCCGCCCTTGCCGGCCGCCCGCTCGCCGAGCGGGATGGAGACGAACCGATAGCCGGCGCCCAGGGTCTCCCCGCCCGCCGCCTGCTCCGGGGTCAGCTTGGGCACCCGGTAACCCGGGATCACCGCCTGCCAGGCCGCGAAACCGGACCCGACCGCCACCGCCTCGGGCGCCAGCGCACGCCGGATCGGGCTGTCGATGCCGTCCGCCGCCACCACCAGGTCGGCCTCGATCAGGCTGCGGCCGTCGCCGACGGCGGGCCGCTGCCGGCGGCCGACCCGGACCGTCGTCACGTCGAAGCCGGTGCGGATCTCCACCCGGTCACCGAGGCCGGCGACCAGCGCGTCGTACAGATCTTCCAGGTGCACCACCGCCGGGGCGGGACCGGCGCCGACCCGGCTGCGCGGCGCCACCAGCCACTGCCCGTCCGGCCGGCGGACCCCGCCGTCCGGCATCGGCGCGGCGATGCCGGACCAGCCGCCGTCCGGATCGAGGGACTCGAGCGCCCGGCGCCCGTTCGACCAGAGCACCAGCGCGGTGGGCGGGGCGGCGACCCGCTCCCCCCGCTCCAGCAGAATCACCTGCCAGCCGGCCCGCGACAGGGCACCCGCGGTGGCCAGACCGGCCATCCCCGCGCCCACCACCACCGCCGTGCGCACGCCGGCCGGCCCGGCGCTCAGTGCTCGTCAGGCTTGGACGCGGGTTCGGCGTCGCTGCCGCTCTTGCCGTCCGGCCCGGTGCCCGCCGCGGCGCCGGTGGCCAGCACGGCCTCACCGACCCCGGCCGGGCCGGCCGGATCGGCGGCGTCGTGCGGATGGGCGCCCGCCGCGACCTCGAGCGCGACGTCCGCCTCGGTGTCCGGGGGTAGGACGCCGGTGCGTTGATAGGCCTCGAACCGGGACTCGCTGACCACCTGGTAGCTCTTCGGCGCCCGCGGCGGCTCGGTGGCCGCCTCAGCGTCGTCGCCCTCGGCCGCCGGGGGCGGTGCGACCTCCGGCGCGTCGTCCGGCACCACGTAGGCGCGCGGGCCGCGCACGGCCAGGAAGTAGATCAGTGCGGCCACGAACAGCACCGCCGCGGTGAACACGTTGAGGCGTACGCCGAAGATCTTGTTGGCCTCGTCGACCCGGAGAATCTCGATCCAGAAGCGGCCGACCGTGTAGGCCATCACGTACAGCGCGAAAGCGCGCCCGCGGCCGAACTTGAAGCGACGGTCCAGTGCCCACACCAGGCCGGCCACGCCGACGTCCCAGACCGCCTCGTAGAGGAAGGTCGGGTGGTAGAGGCCGGCCTTGGTGACCGCCTCGCCGTCGATCACCGTCGCGTGCCCGGGGTTGGACGTGTCCATGTCGTGCACCCGCAGGCCCCACGGCAGCGTGGTGGGCTTGCCGTACAGCTCGTTGTTGAACCAGTTGCCGAACCGGCCGATCGCCTGCGCGACCGGCAGGGCCGGGGCGAGCGAGTCGGCGAAGATGGCGAACGGCAGGCCGAGCTGGCGGGCGGCGATCCAGGCACCGACCGCGCCACCGGCGACCGCGCCCCAGATGCCGAGGCCGCCCTCCCAGATGTAGAGCGCCCGGATCGGGTCGCCGCCGGAACCGAAGTAGTCCTGCGGCGAGGTGATCAGGTGGTAGACGCGGGCTCCGATGATGCCCAGCGGGACGGCCCACACCGCCATGTCGAGCGACGCCCACGGCGCCACTCCACGGCGTCGCAGACGCACCTCCATGAGGAGGACGGCGGCAACGATGCCGAGGACGATGCAGAGTGCGTACGCCCGGATGGGCAAGCCGAGAACGTGCCAGACGGACGTTGTCGGACTCGGGATCGCGGCATAGTTCACGGGTGCACACGCTACCGTCGCGACGCCAACCATGGTCGCCCAGGGCGGGCCTACTTTTCCGGGTTACGCACGCCTTCGGCCAACTCGGTGCTGAGCGCCCGCAGGCGGGCCAGTCCGGTCGCGCGGTCGGATGACTCCAGCACGCACCGGATCAATGCGCTGCCGACGATCACGCCGTCCGCGAACGCCGCCACCTGGGCCGCCTGCTTGCCGTTGCCGACCCCGAGGCCGACCCCGACCGGCATCTCCCGGTCGGCGTGCCGCACCCGGGCGACCAGGTCCGGAGCCTGCTGCGACACGGCGGTGCGGGCGCCGGTGACGCCCATCAGCGCGGTGGCGTAGACGAAGCCCCGGCAGTTCGCCACGGTCATCGCGAGCCGCTCGTCGGTCGATGAGGGCGACACCAGGAAGGTGCGGTCGATCCGGTGCTCGTCGGAGGCGGCGATCCATTCCTCCGCCTCGTCCGGGATCAGGTCCGGCGTGATCATCCCGGTGGCGCCGGCCGCGGCCAGGTCCCGGGCGAACGCGTTCACCCCGTACTTCTCGATGGGGTTCCAGTAGGTCATCAGCACGACCGGTGCGCCGGCGTTCGAGACCGCCTCGATGATCCGCAGCGTGTCGCGGGTGCGCACGCCGGCGGCGAGGGCGATGTCGCTGGCCTTCTGGATGACCGGGCCGTCCATCACCGGGTCGGAGTAGGGCAGCTCGACCTCGATGACGTCGCAGCCGGCCTCGTGCATCGCGATCATCGACGCGATGCTGTCGTCGACGGTCGGGAAGCCGGCCGGCATGCAGCCGATCAGCACGGCCCGGTCTTCCGACTTCGCCTTCGCGAAGATCTCGGTGATGCTCACTCTTGCTCTCCCGGGACCAGCGTCTCGACCGGATCGAGGATGCCGAAGTAGGCCCCGGCGGTGTGCACGTCCTTGTCGCCGCGGCCGGACAGGTTGATCACGATCGTCGGCGTGCGGCCGAGCTCGGCGGTCAGTGCCGGAACGATCCGGAGGGCGCCCGCCACCGCGTGCGCGCTCTCGATCGCCGGGATGATCCCCTCGGTGCGGCACAGCAGCTGGAACGCCGCCATCGCCTCGGCGTCGGTCACCGGCTCGTACTCCGCCCGGCCGGTGTCGTGCAGCCAGGCGTGCTCGGGGCCGACGCCCGGGTAGTCCAGGCCGGCCGAGATCGAGTGCGACTCGACGGTCTGGCCGTCGTCGTCCTGCAGCACGTACGTCCGGGCGCCGTGCAGCACGCCGGACGAGCCGCCGGTGATCGACGCGGCGTGCCGGCCGGTCGCGATGCCGTCGCCGCCCGCCTCGAAGCCGTACAGCGCGACCTGCTCGTCCGGCACGAAGGCGTGGAAGATGCCGATCGCGTTCGAGCCGCCGCCGACACAGGCCGCCACCGCGTCGGGCAGCCGCCCGATCTGGTCGAGACACTGGGCCCGGGCCTCGATCCCGATGCCGCCCACGAAGTCGCGGACGATCTCCGGGAACGGGTGCGGCCCGGCGGCCGTGCCCAGCAGGTAGTGCGTGTGGTCAACCGACGCGACCCAGTCCCGCAGGGCCTCGTTGAGCGCGTCCTTCAGCGTGCGCGAGCCGTTCGTCACCGGGATGACGGTGGCGCCGAGCATCCGCATGCGGGCCACGTTCAGCGCCTGCCGCTCGGTGTCGGTCTCCCCCATGTAGACCACGCACTCGAGGTCGAGCAGGGCGGCCGCGGTCGCACTGGCCACGCCGTGCTGGCCGGCGCCGGTCTCGGCGATCACCCGGGGCTTGCCCATCCGTTTGGCGAGCAACGCCTGGCCGAGCACGTTGCGCACCTTGTGGGCGCCGGTGTGGTTGAGATCCTCCCGCTTGAGCAGGATCTCGGCCCCGGCCTTGGCGGAGAGCCGCTTGGCCGGGTAGAGCAACGACGGCGTGCCGGCGTAGTTGAGGAGCAGATCCTCGAACTCCGCCTGGAACTCCGGGTCGGCCTTGGCCGAGCGGTAGGCCGCTTCGAGTTCGTCGAGCGCTCGAACGAGCGCCTCCGGCACGAAGCGACCACCATATCGCCCGAAATGACCCGACAAGTCGGGCAAAGCGGGCGCGGTCATCGGACCGGCCTCGGGGTCGCCGGGTGGTTGCCCGCGTTCACCAGCTCGGCCACCGCGTCCCGCGGCGACTTCTGGGTCACCAGGCCCTCACCGACGAGCACCGCGTCCGCGCCGGCTGACGCATAGCGGATCAGGTCGTGCGGACCCCGCACGCCCGACTCGGCGATCTTGACCACGTTGTTCGGCAAGCCGGGGGCGATCCGCTCGAACACCGACCGGTCCACCTCGAGCGTCCGCAGGTCCCGGGCGTTGACCCCGATGACCTTCGCGTTCGCCTCGAGTGCCCGGTCGGCCTCCTCCTCGTTGTGCACTTCGACGAGGGCGGTCATGCCGAGCGACTCGATCCGCTCGAGCAGGCCGACCAGAACGTTCTGCTCGAGCGCCGCAACGATCAGCAGAACCAGGTCGGCGCCGTGCGCCCGTGCCTCATGCACTTGATAGCTGGAGATCACGAAGTCCTTGCGGAGCACCGGGATGCCGACCGACTGCCGGACGGCCGCCAGATCCGCCAGGGATCCGCCGAACCATCGGCCCTCGGTGAGCACGCTGATGCACCGGGCGCCACCCGCCGCATACTCCCCGGCCAACTCGGCCGGGTCCGGGATGTCGGCGATCGCGCCCTTGGAGGGCGACGACCGCTTCACCTCGGCGATGACGGCAACGCCCGGCTTACGCAACGCTGCGTACGCGTCGATGGCCGGAGGTGCCGCCGCGGCGAGTTCCCGAACCTGCTCCAGCGGCACCTTTTCCTGCCGGGCCGCCACGTCCTCGCGCACTCCGGCGAGGATCTCCTCCAGCACGTTCTGCGGCCCGCCAGTGCCCGCCTCCGCCTGCTGATCGGATGTCACGTAATGACTCCCCTCTCCGGGTGTCCTCCGCCCGATGCTAGGAGGTCGCGATGATCCGCAACCGCCCGGGGTATGGCGCGCCTCACCAGTTGGGCTGCGGCATAATGCCGCGTGCTCGCGGACGGTGTCACGTCAGTCACAGAAAACTCACGTGTCACATCGCCGCATGCAGGGACACCTCATCTGATCGGTGGATACCCCGTCGCGTTGACGGCGACGTCATGTCGCAGAAATACGAATCGGTCATGCTGATTCCGAGGCAGACTAGGGTCCGTCCCCCGACGCGACCAGCGGAAATGATCGACGTGGAGTTTACCGTGGCCGATTCGCAGCAGACCCCGTCCCCATCCCTCGCCGAGGTGTCCCGGGCAGTCGTCTCGGTGGCGGCAACCCTGGTGACCAACGTCCAGCGCGCGATGGCCGGCCCGGCAAACGTGCCGACGGCTCGCGACAACGCCTACTTCGCCATGCTCGCCGACCGCGCCCGCAACCAGGCCCGCGACGACCTGACCCGCGAGGTAGCCGCCATGCTGGCAACTTCACCTCGCCAGAACATGGCCAAAACCCGATAAAACCTCTTTTGAGGTACGCGGTCTCACCCCACCCACCCCCACCGTGGCCGCCCCCGCCCCGGAGCACCACATGGCAGCCCCGCCCCTCAGCCGGGCCCCCGGCCGACGCCGCGCTTCCTCTTCGCTGCGGACTCCGATGAGGATCCGCTGCTCCGGCCGACCCATGATCACCCGCCCGAGTTACCGCCGGGCCGGTCAGCCTGCCGTCGGGTCGTCGCCGCGGTCGAGGGCGTCCCAGGTGGCGCGGTGGTCAGCGGCCGCCGTCGGCTTCTCGGTGGCTGCGGAAGTGGCCGGGGCCGGCTTTCGGTCGTAGCGGGCGGACATACGCGGCCAGCGGTGGCCCTGGGCGGCTGCGGTCAGGCCGCCCAGCGCGATGATCAGGCCGCCGGCCGCGCAGGTGATCGGCCAGGCCCAGCCGGCGGCGCCTGCGGAACCCGGGTCGAGGCCGGCCCGGCCGAGGATCGCGCCGGCCGTCACGCCCGCGCCGGCCAGGGCCAGCAGCACGCCCAGGGCGCGGCGGACCCAGCCCGACGTGGCCAGCAGCGCGCCCGTGCCGGCCAGCGCGACCACGGCCAGGCCGGTCACCCACGGCTCCACGTCGGTGCCGGTGCGGGCCTCGCGCAGGTCGGACAGGCCGGTCCGCGGGATCAGGTGGACCGACCACGTACGGGTGATCGCGTACAGCGCCAGGGCCGCGCCGGCCAGCGCGGCCAGCAGGGTCAGGACGTAGGAGCGGCGGCCGTTCATCGCGCCGCGCGCAACGTTTCCGCCGAGGCTATGGCGGCCAGCACCGCGGCCGCCTTGTTGCGGGTCTCGGTCTCCTCGGCCGCGGGATCCGAATCGGCCACGATGCCCGCGCCGGCGCCCACGTAGGCGACGCCGTCCTTGAGCAGGGCGGTGCGGATCGCGATCGCCATGTCCATGTCGCCGGCGAAGCCGAAGTAGCCGACCGTGCCGCCGTAGAGGCCGCGCCGGGTCGGTTCCAGGGACTCGATGATCTCCATGGCCCGGACCTTGGGCGCGCCGGAGAGGGTGCCGGCCGGGAAGGTGGCGGCCAGCGCGTCGAACGCCGTCTGCTCGTCGCGCAGCTCGCCGGTGACCGTCGAGACGATGTGCATGACGTGGCTGTACCGCTCGATCCGGGCGAACTCCGGCACCTCGACCGTGCCCGGCTTGCACACCCGGCCCAGGTCGTTGCGGCCCAGGTCGACCAGCATGACGTGCTCGGAGCGTTCCTTCGGGTCGGCCAGCAGCTCGGCCGCGAGCGCCGCGTCCTGCTCGGGGGTCGCCCCTCGCCAGCGGGTGCCGGCGATCGGGTGCAGCAGCGCCCGGCGGACACCCTCCTCGTCGGCGCTGACCTTGAGGTGCGCCTCCGGCGACGACCCGACGATGTCAAAATCATCAAAACGCAACAGATACATGTACGGGCTGGGGTTGGTCGCCCGCAGCACGCGGTAGACGTCGAGCGGGTTGGCGTCGGTGGGCCGCTCGAACCGCTGGGCCACCACGATCTGGAAGCACTCGCCGGCCCGGATCGCCTCCTTGGCCTCCTCGACCGCCTTCTGATACTCCCCCGGTGCGGTGCGGCTGACCGGCTCGCCGGCCGGGCGCCGGTCCACCGTGGAGATCATCGGCGGGGTGGGCCGGGACAGTGCGGTGGTCATCGCGTCGAGCCGGCCGACCGCGTTGTGATAGGCCGCCCGGCGCTCGTCGTCGCCGGCGTCGCCGGACACCACGGCATTGGCCACCAGGATCGCCGAACCGTCGTAGTGGTCGAGCACCACCAGGTCGGTGGCGAGCATCATGCCCAGCTCGGGCAGCAGCAGGTCGTCGGTGGCGGTGGCCGGCAGCCGCTCGAACCGGCGCACCAGGTCGTAGCTCAGATAGCCGACCATGCCGCCGGTCAGCGGCGGCAGCCCCTCCGCGACCGGGCCGTCGGCCAGCGCCGCGACCGTCTCGCGCAGCACGGTGACCGGGTCGCCGCCGGTCGGCAGGCCGGCCGGGGGCGTGCCCAGCCAGGCCGCCTCGCCGTCCCGCTCGACCAGGGTGGCGGCACTGCGCACGCCGATGAACGAATAGCGCGACCAGGCCGCGCCGGACGGGCCGGCGCCCTGCTCGGCCGACTCCAGCAGGAAGGTGCCGGGGCCGCCGGCCAGTTTGGTGTAGACACCGACCGGCGTCTCACCGTCGGCGAGCAGCCGGCGGGTCACCGGGACCACCCGGCGCCGCTGCCGCAGGAACTCGGTCTCGTCCGGCTGGACCGCTCCGCTGGTCATCCCTGCTCCCCCGTGGTTGGCGACTCGCTCGTCACCGGCAGCTCGTCGAAGAAGCAGTTGGCCGCGCCGGTGTGGCAGGCCGCGCCGACCTGCTCGACGGTGACCAGCAGCGCGTCGCCGTCGCAGTCGAGGGCGACCGACTTCACGTACTGGTGGTGGCCGGAGGTGGCGCCCTTCACCCAGTACTCCTCGCGGCTGCGCGACCAGTAGGTGGCCCGGCCGGTGGTCAGCGTGCGATGCAGCGCCTCGTCGTCCATCCAGGCGAGCATCAGCACGTCGCCGCTGCCGTGCTCGCGCACGATCGCGGCGACCAGGCCGTCGGAGGTCCGCTTGAGACGTGCCGCGATGTCCGGATCGAGAGAGGTCTTCACTGCCACGTCAACGATTGTCCACCGCGACCGGGCACCGCCCTGATCCACCCCACGGCTCCGCCCGCGGCGGCACCCCACGGCGGGGGCCACGATCCGGGCACAGGGGATGTGCCCGGACGCCCGGGACGGTACCGTCGTGCTGCGCCGCGCCCGGCCCAGGGTGCGGGCGCCCGCCCGCCGGATACGGGTCCGCGCAGCTCACGGGCGCGGGTGGGGCAGCCTCGCGACGGGAGTCTTACACCGATGGAGCCGACGTCCACCCCCGAGAACAACCGGTCAGCCCGTGGGCTGTCCCGCTTCTGGCCGGTCCACCGGGACGCCGACGACACGGCCGATACCGCCGAGCACCCCGAGATCTCGGTAGTCCTTCCGGGTGAACCTCAGATGGTCGCGCTCGGCTCGCGGCGCACCGATCAGACCGACACCGGCCTCTTCGGGCCGCCACCCACCCCCGGCCCGCCGCCGGTGCCGGTGCACGGCAGCCCGGTGCCGCTGGCCCCGGGCCGGCACGGCGGGCTCGCGCCGGCGTCACCGTTCGGCGCGGCCCGGCCACCGGCCGGAGGCCCGCCGTCACCGGACGCTCCGAAGCCCGCCGCGTCGCCCGCCTCCGGCCCGGGCAGCGGTCCCGGCAGCGGTCCGCTCGGTGGCGCGCCCGGCCGATCGTTGGGCGGCTCGACCGGCGGCGCGTTCGGCGGCCCGGGAGGCAGCCCTGCGGGTGGCCCGGGAGGCAGCCCGGTGAGTGGCCCAGCGGGTGGCTCGGCCGACGGCCCGTTCGGCGAAACGCCCGGCGGCACGACGAGCGACTCTTCCGGCGGCCCGAACGGCGGAAAGCCCGGCGGCCCGGCCGGCAAGCCTTCGCACGGCAAGCCGGCGGTCGGATCTCCGCGCGGCTCGGCCGGGGACACGCCCGGCGATGAGATCGGCCTTTCGCTCGGCAGCCGGCTCAGCGCGAGCGGCAACGGCCGCGACGCCGCGGGCCGCGCCGGCGGGGACGGCAACGCCGACGCGGGTAAGAGCGGTAAAGCAGGCGGCCCGGCCACCGGCGGGCAGCACGAGGCGCGGGAGGGCGATCCAGATCACTCCGGCGCGTCGGACACCGGCGAAGACGCAGCTCAGGACGTAGAGTCTCGGCGAGCTAATCCGTGGGACCGGGACACCGCGACGTTCGGTGGCTTCGGTTTGAGCGGTCGCAACGGCCGGTTCCTGTTCGGCGGGCGCAACACCGCCGACGAACCGCGATCCGGCCCGAACGGGCACAGCGGTCCGGAACTGAACGGACGGGCGAAGCAACCGGACGACGAGCCATCTACTGTGGATGGCCCGGCGACGGGCGAGCCGGCCGCGAAGACGGGCCCGGCGGAAGCAACCGACGAGAACGGGCGTGACGACATGAACGGACGGGCCGGGATTCCCGGTTTCACCGCACCCGGTGACCCGGCAGCGAACGAGACGCGGGACGGCGACGAGCCGACTCCCGAGTCGCGCCGCCAGGCAACCGGCTGGGCGTCCGTGCCCACCTCGACCCACCCGGTGGTGACCCCGACCTCCGGCGCTCCGGTCTCGTCGGCGCCGGTCTCCCCCGGCTTCACCCCGCCGCCGGCCGGCTTCCCGCCGCCGGCCTCGAGTTTCGCGCCGCCGGCCTACGGCCAGCCGCCGTCCTATGTGCCCGCGCTGCCCGACCCGTCCTCCGGGCCGGTCTCCGGCGTGCCGGTGCCGCGCGGTGGCACCTCGCCGCTGACCCCGCAGTCGTTCTCGGCGCCGCCGGCCACCAACGGCACCGCGCCGCTCTCGCCGGCACCTTTCCCGTCGGCCCCGCTCTCCCCGGCCCCGCAGTCGCCGCCCGCGCACGCAGCGCACCCGGCGGCCGAGTCGCCGGCCCCGCCGAAGCCGGCCCTGCCGAAGCCCGCTCTGCCGAAGCCGCCCGCCGACGCGGACAGCCTGCGCCCGATCTCGCCCGCCACCCGGCCGTCGGTGACCCCGCCGCCGATCACCCCGGCGTCCGTGAGCCCGGCGTCCGTGAGCCCCGCGTCGGTGAGCCCGGCGTCGGTGACCCCGCCGTCCGTACCCCCGCCGGCGATCGCCCGGCCGGTCAGCCCGCCGGCCCCGGTCACCCGGTCGGCCGTGACCCCGGCCGCGGAGGAGCTGACCAAGCCGTCCGCCGCCGACGCCATCGCGGCCGTCGCCGCCGTGCGCACCGCCGAGGATGCGTCGCTGCGCCGCCCGTGGGAGGACGAGAGCGTTCTGCGCCCGCCGGCGCCGCGCCGCTCGGCCAGCCTCGAGGACGCCGAGCCGGTCCGGCGCGGCCGCCGCGCCGCTCCCGACGAGGACGACGAGCTCGGCGGCGACGGCCAGCCGCTGCGCCCCGGCGACGTCGAGGCCGGCCACATCGCCTTCTGGGACGACGACGCCACCCGCCACTTCCGGGCCGCCTGGCACGAGGTGAAGGCCGAGTTCGTCGACGACCCGGAGCGGGCCCTGACCCGGGCCCACGACCTGCTCACCGACGCGGTCAACGAACTCACCGAGGCCCTGCTGGCCGAGCGGGACGAGCTGGACCCGCTGCGCGGCAACTCGACCCCGGACACCGAGAGCATGCGGATGGCGATGCGCGGCTACCGCGAGTTCCTCGACCGCATCCTGGCGCTCTAGGAGATCTCAGACAGCCATCGCCGCGGCGCCGCCGTCCACCGAGAGGGTGGCGCCGTGGATGTTCGCCGCGTCGTCGCCGGCCAGGAAGAGCACGGCCTTCGCGACCTCGTCCGGGGTGCTGGCCCGGCGGGACGGGAAGCGGGCCACCATCGCCGTGATGTGCTCGCCCATGCCGATCACCTTGTCGGTCATGGTCGGGCCGGGTGCCACCGTGTTGACCCGGACGCCCACCGGCGCGTATTCGTCGGCGAACGACATGGTCAGTGAGTGGATCGCGGCCTTGGTGACGCTGTAGAGAGCGGACCGCGCGGTGCCGCCGAGCCCGTTGACCGAGCCCATGTTGACGATCGCGCCGCCGCCGCGGGCCGCCATCGCCGGGGCGATCGCACCGGTCAGCAGGAACGCGGCCTTCACGTTGATCGCGAGGGCCCGGTCGATCAGCTCCTCGTCGACGTCCGCGGTCGGCGCCGGGGTGATCAGCATCGCGGCGTTGTTGACCAGGATGTCGACCGGGCCGGCCGCCGCGGCGAGGGCGCGCACGGCCGGGCCGCCCTCGGCCAGGTCGGCGCGGACGAAGGTCGCGCTGCCGCCGCGCTCGGCGATCCCGGCCACCACCTTCTCGCCGCGGGCGGTGTCCCGGCCGCTGACGACCACGTGCGCGCCGGCGTCGGCGAGGGTGCGGGCGATCGCGGCGCCGATGCCGTCGGTGGAGCCGGTGACCAGGGCGGTCCGGCCGGTCAGGGATGCGGTCATGGTGCTGTCTCCGTTCGTGGGGGTGCTGCGCGCCCCACGATGCGTCGCTAGAATTGGACCCGCAAGTCCAGAAATGGAGGCCGCCCATGACCGTGCTGACCCGCAAGGGCGAGCAGACCCGTCTGCGCATCGTGACCGGCGCGGCGGCCGAGATCCGCGAGCGCGGTGTCGCCGCTGCCCGGCTCGAGGATGTGATGACTCGCACCAGCACCAGCAAGAGCCAGCTGTTCCACTACTTCCCCGGCGGCAAGGAGGAGCTGCTGCTGGCGGTGGCCCGGCACGAAGCGGATCAGGTGCTCGCCGATCAGCAGCCGATGCTCGGTGACCTGTCGTCGTGGGCGGCCTGGCAGCAGTGGCGCGACAGCGTGGTGCGGCGCTACCTGGCGCAGGGCCAGGAATGCCCGCTCAACTCGTTGCTCGGCCAGAGCGGCAGCCGCTCCCCCGGCGCGCGGGCGGTGACCGCCGAGCTGATCCGCCAATGGCTGGAGGCGCTGGTCATCGGCATCCACCGGATGCAGGCCGCCGGTGAGATCGCGGCCGCGGTCGACGCCGAGCGGGCCGCCGCCGCACTGATCGCCGGCATTCAGGGCGGCGTGATCATCTTCCTCAGCACCGGGCGCATCACCCACTTGGAGGCCGCCCTCGACGTCGGCATCGAAGGGCTGCGGGCGAGCACGCGGCTGTTTTAAGGGCCCGCCGACGCCGGCCGGTCGTCGCGACGGCCTTGGCCACCCACTCAGCCGGCCGCTGACTTGGGGACTCGTGCTACGCCGTACTTATATTGGCCTTTGCGTTCTTGCTGTTCCGTAGAGTTCGCGGCGGCGGCATATTTGAGGAGCTTTGTTGGTCAAGCGCAGCGGGCGGCGCCCGGGCAATCAGGACACCAAGTCGTCCATTCTGGAGGCCGCTCGCCGGACGTTCGCCGAGAAGGGTTTCGACAAGGCGTCGATCCGGGCGATCGCGGGGGACGCCGGTGTCGATCCGGCTCTCGTGCATCACTATTTCGGCACCAAGGAGAAGCTCTTCCTGGCGGCCATGAACGCGCCGATCGATCCGGCTGAATTGATCCCGCAAGCGCTGGCCGGACCCCCGGAAAAGGCCGGGGAACGGCTGATCAGGCTGGTGCTGAGCGTGTGGGATTCGCCAGCCGGAGGTGCCGCACTGGCGATGTTCCGCTCGGCGCTGAGCAATGAATGGACGGCGCGGCTTCTGCGCGAGTTCGTGGTCACCCAGATCCTGCGCAAGGCGGTCAGCCAGATGGTCGCCGACCCGGACGAGGCCGCGCTGCGATCGGCGCTGGTGGCGACGCAGATCGCGGGCATGATCATGGCGCGTTATGTGCTGAAGATCGAGCCGCTCGCGAGTGCGGAACCGGAGCTGCTGGTCGCGGCGATGGGACCGAATGTGCAGCGATTCCTGAACGGGCCGATCTAGCCGTTCAGTGCCCGCAGCGGTGGCAGAGCACCGGGTGCAGCAGGTGGGCGAGGTCGTGGCGGTCGGCGACCGGGCGCGGGAAGGACAGCCGGGCCAGCTTGTCGTCGAGGCGGACCATGAAACCGTAGCGGTCCATCCGGACCACCTCCGGCTCCTTCTTCGGCTGGAACGACGAGCCCAGCTGGCGGCGCACGTAGGCGCTCATCTCGGCCAGGTGGTGGTCGGCGAGGTCGGCGATCAGGTCGAACTCGATCTGCCGCAGCGGGTCGGGGGTGGCCGCCGCGAAGTCGTCCGGGTCCACGTCGACGAGTTTCTCGTTGCGCTCGTAGCGCACCTCGGCCACGTCCATCCGGTGCAGCACCTTGCTCTCGCCGACGTCGAGCAGGTCGCCGGAGGCGTCGATGTCGGCGTAGTCGAGGACGGCCTGCCGGGCCTCGTCGCCGTCGAGGCGGACGGCCCAGCCGGACACCCAGACGCGGCCGAGGGCGGGCGAGCCGGCCATCGGCGGCACGTCGGTGATGTCGAGAACCATGGCGGTGTCGTCGGTGCCGGGCTGCGGGCGCAGCGCCGCGGTGAACGCGCCGTCGGCCGGGGAAAGCAGCAGCACACGGCCGTGTGCGTCGGTCACGTGCCGAACCGGAAGCGGCCCTGGGCGGCAGGCGATGTGCGCGACCGCGGGCAGGTGCCCGGCGGCGAGCGTACGAGCTACCTCGGCGTGGCTGGGCTGCATGCGTGGTACCTCCGGGGACCGGTTAGGCTTGCCTTAGTAAGGTGAGGCTAACCGTAACACCGGATCAAAACCAAGCGGCCTCAAGCACTCTCATTCTCGGAGACTTCATGAACAACTCCCGGCCCAAGGCCAAACTGTCCCGCGCCCTCGGCATACCGCTGACGCCCAAGTGCGTGAAGTACTTCGAGAAGCGGCCGTTCCCGCCGGGCGTGCACGGACGCAGCCGGCGTAAGGCCTCGGACTACCAGGTCCGACTGCTCGAGAAGCAGCGGCTGCGGCACCAGTACAACATCAGCGAGGCGCAGATGCGCAAGGCCTACGAGGACGCCCACCGCGCCGAGGGCAAGACCGGCGAGGCGATGGTGACCCTGCTGGAGCGCCGCCTCGACGCCGTCGTGCACCGCGCCGGCCTGGCCCGCACCATCTACCAGGCCCGCCAGCTGGTCGTGCACGGTCACTTCATCGTCGACGGCAAGAAGGTGGACCGGCCGGGCTACCGCCTGCGTCCGGGCCAGATCGTCGAGGTCAAGGAGAAGAGCCGGCCGAAGCCGCCGTTCCAGATCGCCGCCGCCGGCGCGCACCTGGACGGGCCGACCGCGCCCTACCTGTCGACCGCTCTCGAGGAGCTGCGCATCACGGTGCTGCGGAACCCGGAGCGCAAAGAGGTGCCGGTGCTCTGCGACGAGCAGCTCGTCGTCGAGTTCTACGCGCGCTGATCATCATGATTCGGGAGGCCGCTCGCGCGGCCTCCCGATCGCTTAGATCTGGGCGAGGCTGCCCGCATACATCTTGTCGATCTCGGCGGAGAAGTTGGTTTCCACGCTCCGCCGCTTGATCTTCATCGACGGCGTGATCTCGCCCGCCTCGATGCTCAGGTCGCGCGGCAGGATGGCGAACTTCTTCACCGTCTCCCACTTGTTGAGCTTGCCGTTCAGCTCCTCGATGTAATCCCCGACCAGCTTCTGGGTCTCGGGGGCCGCGCAGATCTCGGCGTAGCTCTTGCCGTCGAGGGGGCCACCGGCGGCCCAGGCCACGATCGCGTCCTCGTCCAGCGAGACCAGCATGCTGACGAAGTTGCGGGCCTGGCCGACCACGACCGCCTGGGACGTGTAGGGGCAGACCGCCTTGAACATGCCCTCGATCGCCGACGGCGCGATGTATTTGCCGCCGGACGTCTTGACCAGGTCCTTCTTGCGGTCGGTGATCGTCAGGTAGCCGTCGCTGTCGAGCTCGCCGATGTCACCGGTGCGCAGGAAGCCGTCCTCGGTGAACGCCTCCGCGGTCTCGGCCGGCAGGTCGTGGTAGCCCCGCATGACCGGCGCGCCCCGGAGCAGGATCTCGCCATCCGTGTCGATCTTGCACTCGAGGTCGCCGAGCGCCTGGCCGACCGTGCCGATCTTGAGCTTGCCGGCCCGGTTGACGAAGTTGGCCGCGCTGCTCTCGGTCATGCCGTAACCCTCCATGATCGGAAGGTTGGCGGCCGCGAAGAACTCGGCGATGTCCCGGCTCAGCGGCGCCGAGCCGCTGACCAGCACCCGCAGCCGGCCACCGAGGCGCTCCTGCAGCTTCGAGAAGACCAGCTTCTCGGCCACCGCATACTTCACCTTGAGGCCGCCGGGCACCGGCTTGCCGGCCTGCTCCAGCGCGACCTTCTGCTTGCCGGTGGCGACCGCCCAGCCGAAGATCTTGGCCTTGGCGCCGCCGCCGCCGAGCGCGGTGGTGACGGTCTTGTTGTAGACCTTCTCGAAGATGCGGGGCGCCGCGCACATCAGCGTCGGCTTCACCACCGAGAGCAGGTCGACCAGCTTGTCGACGCGCCCGTCGACGTAGGTCGGCACGCCCACGTGGATGATGCCGCAGAGCAGCGTCTTGCCGAACGAGTGGGACAGCGGCAGCCACAGGTATTGCAGGTCGGTGGCCTCGAACAGGCCGAGGCTCTCCTGCGCGACACCCTCCCAGGTCCAGCCGCTGTGCAGCAGCTGCACGCCCTTGGGCCGGCCGGTGGTGCCGGAGGTGTAGATCAGGGTGGCCAGGTGCTCGGGGCCGATGCCGGCGACCACTTCCTCGATCAGCTTCGGGTTGTCGCGCAGCGCGGCGGCCCCGCGCTCCTCCAGCTCGGCCAGGGTGAGCTGCGGCGGGGTGGCGCCGGCGTCGGCCGCCCCCTCGATCAGCACGACGGCCGTGACGCTGGTTTCCGCGCCGGCGATCTTCAGCGCCTGCTTCGGGGTCTCCGCGAACAGCACCTTGGAGCCCGAGTTGGCGACGATGTAGCTCGCGTCCTCCGGCTCGGTGGTCGGGTAGACCGTGGTGGTCGCGGCGCCGGCGCAGTTGATGCCGAGGTCGGCCAGGACCCACTCGTAACTCGTGCCGGCCAGGATCGCGACCCGGTCCTCCAGGCCGACCCCCAGCGCACGCAGGCCGGCGGCGATCCGGGTGGCCCGCTCGCCCACCTCGGCCCAGGTGTGCCAGACCATGGCGGTGTCATCCGCGTTGGGCGTCGCGAACGCCTGACCGTTCGGAGTCGCCGCCACGCGCTTGAAGAACATGTCGGGAATCGACCGGTAGGGAACCTCGAGAGCCATCGAGCGCCGCCTTCGAACCTGGGCTTTGGGGGAATATTGCGTACTAGTTACCGCAGAGTATTGAACGTGCGGCTGGAGGGCTAGTACCGCGAGTCTATCGACCGGCCGGCCGGTAACCTCGCGAAGCATGAGCGTGCTTGTCGTCGGCGGCACCGGCATCGACACCGTGGTGCCCGTGGCGGGCCTGCCGGTGCTCGGCGCCGACTCCGCCCGGCCCACCGGCCCCATCCATGACGACGTGTCACACACCGGCACCTGCGTGGCGCTGGCGCTGCACGCACTCGGCGTGGAGGTCGCGGTGGCCGACACGATCGGCGCCGACGACGCCGGCCGCCGGGTCGCGGAGGCCTTCGCCGGCTGGGACATTCCGCTGCACACGGCGGTGTCGCCGGGCGGGACGCGGCGGGCGGTCAACCTGATGAGCCCGGACGGCCGCCGTCTCTCCCTTTACGACGGCCGCGACGTTCCCGATTATCGGCTCCCTCTCTCGGTCTACCAGCCGCTTCTGTCCGGCGGAGGGCACGTGCACCTGACAATCGTGGACTTCGCACGGCACCTTTTGCCTGATTTGCGAAGGGCCGGGCACACCGTCTCTACCGACCTTCACGACTGGGACGGGACGGATCCACACCACCTGGACTTCGCGCTCGGCGCCGACCTGGTCTTCGTGAGCGCGGTGCAACTGGCCGCGGGCGCGGCGGACCGGATCCTGGCCGAGGGGGTCGCGTCACGGGTGCTGGTCACCGACGGCGCGAAGGGCGCCACCCTGCACACCCGCGACGGCGCGGTGCACCGGCCGGCAGCGGATCCGGGCGCGCCGATCGCCGACACGAACGGCGCCGGCGACGCGTTCGCCGCCGCCTTCCTGGCCGCCTGGCTGGCCGGCGATGCCGACGCGGACTGCCTGCGCGACGCGGTCGTCGCCGGGGCGTACGCGTGCACCCGCCCGGTCGGCGCCGACTGCTTCATCGATCGGGCGGAGCTGGCCAGACGGCGCTGACCTCGTCGATCGGCTTCATCTCCCGGATGCCGGCGGCCAGGCTCGCGATCAGCGCCGACACCGCCACCGAGGTCGCGAAGATCAGGATCGCGACCGGGCTCCCCCAGGTGGTGACGACCACGCCGGCCAGCAGCGGCGCCCCGGCCGACGCCGACATCGCGGCCATGAAGATCACGCTGAGCACCCGGCCCTGCAGATGGTCCGGAGTGATCGCGGCCTGGTAGCCGAAGAGCGCCGCGTTGCAGGCCGGCCCGATGAAGATGACCAGGGCCAGCGGCACGGCGGCGGCGACCGTCGTGGTCAGCCAGGCGCTGCACACCAGCACCCCGGCCGAGGCCCAGCAGATCGAGCGGATCAGTCGCGGGAACGGGATCCAGCGCTGCAG
Organism: Paractinoplanes durhamensis; assembly: GCF_016862175.1. Taxonomy (GTDB): domain Bacteria; phylum Actinomycetota; class Actinomycetes; order Mycobacteriales; family Micromonosporaceae; genus Actinoplanes; species Actinoplanes durhamensis. Next base: position 25,623 of record NZ_BOML01000085.1, read on the forward strand.
GCCGGGCGCCACCAGCGCGCCGGCCAGGCCGCCGGCCCCGACGATCGTCTCGGTCAGGCCGATCACGCCGGGCCGTACGTCGTGCCGCTGCAGGGTGACGATGATGGTGAAGACGGCCCCGTTGAGTGCGAAGTTGAGCGGCGCCGCGATGGCCAGCACGGCCCGCAGGAACGGGTTGCCGAAGACGAAGCGCAGCCCCTCGGCCAGCGCGGCGGCATGTCCGGGCGGGTCCCGGTCGCGCCGGGCCTGCATCGGGCGGCGGATCAGCGCGACACCGGTCAGCGAGAAGAGATAGGAGAGCGCGTTGCCGACGAACGGCAGCGCGGGGGCGAGGCCGAAGAGCAGCCCACCCAGCGGCGGGCCGGTCAGCGAGGCACCGTAGGCGCGGGCCTCGTTGCGGGCCACCGCCGCCGGCAGCTGGGCGGGCGCGACGATGCTGCGCAGCGACGCGTACTCGACCGTGCTGAACAGCGAGTTGCCGATCGCGTCGACCACCGCCACCACGATGATGGCGGTGAGACCGGCCCGCCCGGTGGCGACCGCGACGGCGAGCGCCACGAACGCGAGCAGCCGCACGGCGTCGCAGGCGAGCAGCGCCCGGCGGCGGTCGATCCGGTCGGCGAGGACGCCGGCCGGCAGCCGGGCCAGGAGCCGGGCGACCAGGGCCACGGTGCCGACCAGGCCGGCCTTGACCGCCGAGTCGGTCAGCTCTAGCACGAGCAGGGGCACGGCGAGCTGCGCGATCGAGGCGCCGAGGTCGGAGAGCGCCTGGCTGCCCCAGAGGAGATTGAAGTCCCGGTTACGCCAGAGAGTGGTGGTCATCGCTCGACCCCACTCGGTAGCACCCCGGTCACCTAGCGCAACATATTTACCGCACGCGATTCGCGCAACTCGGTCGGCGGCCGTCTTCGGGCTCGTGGCCCGTCAGCGCGACGGCCGCCGCTCCGCATGATCAAGAGCGTAGGCGGGAAAGGGGCCGCCACCTGCATACCGCTTACCTCATACCAGAATGGAAGGGTGGATCTGGTCCTTGAACCCGGCGGCGAGAAGACGCTGCTCGTCTATCGGGCGCTGCGCCGGGCCATCGTGGACGGACGGCTCCCGGTGTCGCACCGGCTGCCGCCGACCCGGGCCCTCGCCGCCGACCTCGGGGTGTCCCGGGGCAGCGTGACCACCGCCTACGAACGGCTGGTCGCCGAGGGCTACCTGGTGTCGCGGGTGGGCTCCGGCACGTACGTCGCCCTGGTCCCGGACGCACCCGGCCCGCGCCGGGCCGCCGCCGATCCGCTGCGCCCGCGCCGCCCGCTGACCCTGCGACCGACCAGCGACGAGCAACCCGTGCCGCGCTACGACTTCCGCACCGGCGTGCCGGACGCGACGCTGTTCCCGTTCGACACCTGGCGGCGCCTGGTGGCCGCGGAGATCCGGATCGGCGCGAACAGCCCGGGCACGTACGCCGCACCGGCCGGGCATCCGGCCCTGCGCGCGGCGATCGCCCGCTACCTGGGTGTGTCCCGCTCGGTGCGGGTGACCGCCGACGACGTGGTGATCACCAACGGCACCCAGCACGCGCTCGACCTGATCGCCCGGGTGCTGCTGCGGCCGGGCGACGTGGTGGCGGTGGAGGACCCGGGCTATCCGCCGGCCCGGATGCTGTTCGAGGCGCTCGGCTGCCGGGTGACCGGCGTGCCGGTCGACGAGGAGGGCCTGGTGGTGACGGCCCTGCCGGCCGGCTGCCGGCTGGTCTACGCGACCCCGTCGCACCAGTTCCCGCTGGGCCGCCCGATGAGTCTGGCCCGCCGACGCGAGCTGCTGGAGTGGGCGCGGGGCCGGGCGGCCGCGGTGATCGAGGACGACTACGACAGCGAGTTCCGCTTCGAGGCCCGGCCGCTGGAGCCGCTCTACAGCCTGGACACCGCGGGCCGGGTGATCTACGCGGGCACCTTCTCCAAGAGCATGCTGCCGTCGCTGCGCACCGGGTTCGTGCTGGTGCCGCCGGGTCTGCGGGCCGCGATGGCGGCGGCCCGCCAGCTCGGCGACGGCTACGGCTCGCCGCCGATCCAGGCCGCGCTGGCCCGCTTCATCGACGACGGCCGGCTGGCCCGGCACGTGCGCCGGGCCGGCAAGGAGTACGCCCGGCGGCACGCCCGGATCGTGGCCGCGCTGAGCGGCATGCCCGGCCTGGAGGTGCTGCCGTCGGCGGCCGGCCTGCACGTGACCGCCCTGCTGCGGGCAGGATCGGCGGCCCCCGTGGTCGCCGCGGCCGCCGCAGCAGGGCTGGCCGTGGAGGATCTGGCCGGCTACGCCACCTCGCACGCCGGGTTCGTGTTCGGGTTCGGCGCGATCGACCCGTCGCTGATCGACGAGGGGATGGCGATCTTCGCGGGCCTCCTGGCCGCCCACGTCTGATAGGCGACCGCGCCGGCCGCGACGACCAGGCTGAGCAGGGCCGGCCGCCCGGTGAGCACGAGCAGCGCGATCACCCCCACGAACGCGACGGCCGCCCCGCGACGGGACGCACCGCGCGGCAGCAACCGCAGCGCGGACGCGGTGCCGAGCACGTAGACCAGCGTGAAGCAGCCGGTGACCAGCAGCATCATGGTGTGCAGGCCGACCGGCAGGGTGACCGAGACCAGGCTGGCGACCAGCACGAAGGTCAGCGACTTCCGCTGGGTGCCGAAGATCCGGGCGGGCAGGGCGCCGTCGCGGGCCAGCGCCGCGCCGAGCCGGGACGTCCCGGCCAGGTAGGCGTTGACCGCACCGACGGTCAGCAGCACGGCGACCACCGCGGTGACGATCCGGACCGGCCCGCCGACCCCGATCGCGAGCAGGTCGGCCAGCGGCGCCCGGCTGTCCCCCAGCGCCGGCCCGAGCACCAGCACACTGGTCGCGGCGACCGCGAGGTAGAGCCCGCCGACGACCATCACCGCGACCGCGGTCGCGCGCGGCACGTCCCGGCGCGGGTTGCGGTAGTCGGGCGACAGCGAGGAGACCGCTTCCCAGCCGGCGAAGCCCCACACCAGCAGGGCCGCGGCCGCGCCGATCCCGGCCCAGCCGTGCGGCGCGAACGGCCGCAGATTTCCGAGATCGGCGTGCGGCAGCGCGATCACCACGGTGACCAGCAGCAACGCGGCCAGGACGGCGGTCAGCACCAGCTGGACCCGGCCGGAGATCCGCAGCCCGAACCAGTTCATCGTGTAGACGAGGCCGACGACGGCCAGGAAGGTGACGAGCACGGTGGTGTCGCCGCCGCCGAGGACGTCGGCCACGTAGCCGCCGGCGAACGCGGTCGCGGCCGGCGTGCCGAGCGGCACCGCGAAGTAGAAGCACCAGCCGACGGCGGCCGCGGCGCGCGGCCCGAACGCCAGCCGGACGTAGGTGGAGACCCCGCCGCCGTCCGGGTGGCGGGCGCCGAGCGCGGCGAACGTCCAGGCCAGCGGGGCCGACAGCACGATCAGCGCGAGCCAGGCGACCAGCGAGGACGGCCCGGCGACGCCGGCCGCGAGGGCGGGCATGGAGATCACGCCGGTGCCGAGCACGGCCCCGACGCTGAGCGCGGTCCCCTGCGCCACGGAAAGCTTCATACCGGCAACGTACGGCGGGATTGGCTCGCCGTTCGAGCCAATTACGCGCTAACCGCTTGGACCATTACAGACCCAGCCGGGCCTGCCGGATCGCCGTGTCCGGGCCGTCGATCTCGACCCGGGCGGCCCGCTGCCGGCCGGACAGGAAGAGCGTCAGCTCGCCGGCCGTCCCGCGCACGGTGACCTGCGGGTTCTCCCCCACGGTGAACTCGCCGAGGCCGCCCGACTCGACCACCCGGGCCGCGATCTTCGCCCGGCGCAGGCCCATCCGCCCGGCGAACTGGGCGCCGCGCCACAGCGCGGCGTGATGCTCCCGGGTCAGCTCGCGCGGCTGCCACCCCTCGGCGCCCCGGCGCACGTCCTCGTGGTGGATGAAGAACTCGCCGGCGTTGGCCAGTTCGCCGGTCAGCGGGTTGCTCACCGGGCTCCACCAGGGCGGGGTGCGCACCTGCGCGACCACCTGCTCGAACGGCTCGGCCGCCTTGGCCAGGCGGATCCTTTCCCCGTAGCCGCGCAACGGCGGCAGCAGCATCCCGGCCGCGGAATCCGGCCGGCGTTCCCGCACCACCAGGTGGGCGGCCAGGTCGCGGGTGGTCCAGCCGGCGCACAGCGTCGGCGCGTCGGGACCGAGGCGCAGCAGCAGGTCGGCGAGTAGATGACGCTCGCTCTTCGCAAAGGCGGTCACGAACGTGATCGTAGACACATTGTCATGTATGTAAACGATCGCGCCCGCCCGGCAGGATGGGTCGGTAAGGCCGGCAACCCCGGCTAACCCTTACCAGTCAGGTAGGAAATGAGCCACAGCAGACCCAGCCGAGACGTGCTGGGACGGGGACTGCGGGTGCTCGGGCAGGCGATCCGGACCGAACCGCGGATGTTCACCATCGGCGTGGTCGGCAGCAGCCTGTTCGGCTTGCTGATCATCGCGAACTCGTACGTCGTCGGCGCCGTCATCGGCCACGTCGTGGTGCCCGCGTTCACCGACCACCGGGTCGCCACCGGCTCGCTCGCCCTGGTCGCCGCGGCCTTCCTCGGCATCAGCGCGCTGCGGGTGGCCGGTGTCTTCGGCCGCCGCCTCGGGGCCGGGTTCATGCAGTTCCGGCTGCAGGCCCGCTACCGCCGTGCGGTGACCCGCCGCTACCTGTCGCTGCCCCCGTCCTGGCATCAGAAGCACGCCACCGGCACCCTGCTGTCCAACGCGAACTCCGACGTCGAGGCGGCGTTCGTGCCGATCGCGCCGCTGCCGTTCGCGGTCGGCACGATCATCATGGTGTTCGCCGCGGTGCTCATCCTGTTCCTCACCGACTGGGTGCTCGCCCTGGTCGGGGTGGCCCTGTTCCCGACCCTGTTCGGCCTCAACGTCATCTACTCCCGCTACATGTCGCCCCGGCAGATCCGCGCCCAGCAGATGCGCGCGAAGGTCAGCGCGGTGGCGCACGAGAGCTTCGACGGCGCCCTGGTGGTCAAGACGATGGGCCGCGAGGAGGACGAGTCGCAGCGGTTCGCGGTCTTCGTGACCGAGCTGCGCGACGCGCTGATCTCGGTGGGCCGGCTGCGTGGCCTGTTCGACCCGGTGATGGACAGCCTGCCCAGCGTCGGCACCCTGGCGGTGCTGCTGCTCGGGGCGTGGCGCCTGGAGTCCGGCGCGATCAGCGTCGGCGAGCTGGTCACGGTGTCGTTCCTGTTCACCGTACTGGCGTTCCCGGTGCGGGCGATCGGCTGGGTGGTGGCCGAGCTGCCACGAAGCGTGGCGGGCTGGGAACGGGTCCAGGCCGTTTTGACGGCAACAGGCGATTTGGCGTACGGAAATGTCGCTCTTGATCGTAAAGTTCCGGCGACGCTGACATTCGAGCACGTCGACTTCAGCTACGGCGACGGCCCGCTCGTCCTGCACGACGTCACCTTCGACGTCCCGGCCGGCAGGACCGTCGCCCTGGTCGGGCCGACCGGCTCCGGCAAGTCGACCATCGCCGCCCTGGCGATCCGGCTGGTCGACCCGGACAGCGGCCGGATCGTCCTCGACGACGTCCCGGTGCACGATCTCACCGCCGCCTCGCTGGCCAGGACCACCGCCCTCGTCCCGCAGATCCCGTTCGTCTTCGACGACACCGTCCGCAGCAACGTCACCCTCGACCGGGACGGCCTCGGCGACGAGGAAGCCTGGTCGGCGTTGCGGCTGGCCCAGGCCGACCGGTTCGTCGAGAAGCTGCCGGAGGGTCTGGACACCGCGGTCGGCGAGCGCGGCACCTCGCTCTCCGGCGGTCAGCGCCAGCGGATCACCCTGGCCCGGGCGCTCGCCGACCACCCCCGGCTGCTGGTCCTCGACGACGCCACCAGCGCGGTCGACCCGCGGGTCGAGGCGGCCATCCTCTCGTCGCTGCGATCCGCCGGCGCGGGCGCGTCGATCCTGGTCGTCGCGTACCGCCGGGCCACCATCGCGCTCGCCGACCAGGTCGTCTACCTGGAGCAGGGCAAGGTGGTGGCGACCGGCACGCACGCCGGCCTGCTGGCCACCAACCAGGGCTACGCCGACCTGGTCACCGCGTACGAGAAGGCTGAGCAGAACGCATGAGTGACGGCACCCTCGCCACGGTCCGCCGCGGGCTCGCCCTCTCCCCCGAGCTGCGGCCCGGCATGGCCGGCACGATCGCCCTCGCCCTCGTCCAGATGGGCGGCCGGGTCGCCGTGCCGATCGCCGTCCAGCAGGGCATCGACCACGGCATCCGGGCGGCCGGCGGCCCCGACCTCGGCTTCGTGGTCAAGGTCGTGGCGATCACCTTCGTCGCGCTGACCATCTCCACGATCGCCGGCTACCTGATGACCCGGCGGCTGTTCACGGTCTCCGAGACCGCGCTGGGCGCCCTGCGGTCCCGCACGTTCCGGCACATCCACGACCTGTCGATGCTGCACCAGCAGTCCGAGCGGCGCGGCTCGATGGTGTCCCGGGTGACCAGCGACGTCGACCAGATCTCCCAGTTCCTGCAGTTCGGCGGCGTGCAACTGCTGCTCTCCTCGGGTCAGCTGCTGGTGTCGACGCTGGTCATGCTCTTCTACTCGTGGCAGCTGACCCTCGTCGTACTCCTCGCCTTCGGTCCGTCGGTGGTGATCATCCGGCTCTTCCAGAAGCGGCTCGCCGGCACCTACCGCCAGGTCCGCGAGCGGACCGGCGTGATGCTCGGCGCGGTCGCGGAGAGCGTCGTCGGGGCCACCGTCATCCGGGCGTACGGCGTGGCCGGCCGCACCGAGGAGCGCCTCGACACCTCGATCGAGCGGCTGCGGGTGTCCCAGCAGCAGGCCCTGCGCACCAGCGTGACCAGCTTCTCCTCGGGCGAGATCGGCGCCGGCCTGGCGCTGGCCGCGGTGGTGGTGATCGGCACCCTGATGGGCCTCGACGGCGGCCTCACCGTCGGCGAGCTGACCGCGTTCCTGTTCCTGGTCACGCTCTTCATCCAGCCGGTGCAGATCGCCACCGACATGCTCAACGAGGCGCAGAACGCGGTGGCCGGCTGGCGCCGCGTCCTCGACGTGCTCGACCTCGACCCGGACGTCGCCGACCCCGACGACCAGGGCGTCGACCTGCCGGCCGGCCCGCTGTCGGTGCACTTCCGGGACGTCTCGTTCCGCTACCCGGACGGCCCGGTCGTGCTCGCCGACGTCGACCTGAGGCTGGACGCGCGGAAGAAGTACGCGGTGGTCGGCGAGACCGGCAGCGGCAAGACCACGTTCGCGAAGCTGCTGACCCGGCTGATGGACCCGGCGGCCGGCGAGGTGCTGCTGTCCGACACGCCGCTGCCGTCGGTGCGGTTCTCGTCGCTGCGGGCGCGGGTGGTGATGGTTCCGCAGGACGGCTTCCTCTTCGACGCCACCATCGCGGAGAACATCCGCTTCGCGGCGCCGTCGCTGAGCGACGACGATCTGGCGGCGGCCTTCACCGAGCTCGGCCTGGCCGACTGGGTCGACGGCCTGCCGGCCGGCATGGAGACCCCGGTGGGCGAGCGCGGTGAGGCGCTCAGCGTGGGCGAGCGTCAGCTGGTTGCTCTGGTACGGGCGTACGTCGCCGACCCCGACCTGCTGGTGCTGGACGAGGCGACCAGTGCCGTGGACCCGGCCACCGAGGTGCGGTTGCAGCGCGCCCTCGACACGGTGACCCGGGGCCGCACCACGGTCGCGATCGCGCACCGCCTCTCCACCGCCCAGTCCGCCGACGAGGTGATCGTGGTGGACGCGGGCCGGGTGGTGCAGCGCGGCCCGCACGCCGCCCTGGTCGCCGACGAGAACTCGATCTACGCCAAGCTCTACGCGTCCTGGCTGGAGCAGACCCGCTCTACGTGATCACCGAGGAAGTCCGCCAGGACGGCCGGACCGCCCGGTCCAGGTCGTAGCGGACCGACGCGATCCGCTTCACCGCCTCGACCAGGTCGTCCTCCGGCAGCGTGAACGGCAGCCGGAGGAAGCGTTCGAGCGTGCCGTCGAGGCCGAACCGCGGCCCCGGCGCGAGCCGGACGTCGACGTCCTCGGCCGCCCGGGCCAGCGCGCTGGAGATCGGCCCGTCCAGCTCGGCCCAGAGCATCACCCCGCCGCGCGGAACCGTGAAGGTCCACTCCGGCAGTTGCTCGCGCAGCGCGGTGACCAGGGTGTCCCGCCGGGCCCGCAGCTCGGCCCGCCGGGCCGCCACGATCCGCCCGGCCTGGGCCAGCAGCCGCACCGCGACCAGCTGTTCCAGCACCGGGCTGGCCATGTCGACGCCGACCCGGATGGCGGCGAGCCGCTGCACCAGCGGCGCCGACGCCCGCACCCAGCCGATCCGCAGCCCACCCCAGTAGGCCTTGCTCATCCCGCCGATCGACACCACCCGGGAGTGCCGGTCGAAGACGGCGACCGGCGGCGGCATCCCGTCGCCGTCCAGCGGCAGGTCCACGAAGGACTCGTCGACGATCAGCTCGGTGCCGGCCGCGTGCGCGGTGGCGACGAGCCGCTCGCGCAGCCCGGCGTCCATCAGGTGGCCGGTCGGGTTGTGGAACTCCGGGATCAGGTAGGCGCAGCGGGGCCGGCCCTGCCGCAACGCCTCGAGCAGCATCTCCGAGTCCCAGCCGGTGGCCGAGTCGAGGCCGTGGGTGCTGATCCGGGCCCGCCGGGCGGCGAGCGCGGCGAGCGCGTTCGGATAGGTGGGCGTCTCGACCAGCACCGGCGACCCGACCGGGACACTGAGCCGCAGCACCAGGTCGAGGGCCTGCTGGGTGCCGGCGGTGATCAGGATCTGTTCGGCCGAGGTGGTCACCCCGCGGGCGGTGTAGCCGGCCGCGACGGCGTCGCGCAGCTCGACCAGCCCGCTCGGGAGGTAGCCGGCGCTGCCCAGGTAGCGCGGCAGGTCGTCGACGGCGGCCCGGGCCGCCCCGATCAGCTCCTCGGGTGCCTGGTGGGCGGCCACCCCGAGGTCGAGGATGTCGCGGTCGTCGCCGGCCGCCCACAGGCCGGAGGTGGCCACCCGGTGCCCGGACGGCAGGGTGGTCCAGCTGCCGGCGCCGCGCCGGCTGGTGAGGTGGCCGCTCTCCCGCAGGGTCCGGTACGCGGCGCTGACCGTGGTCCGGCTGACCGCGAGGGACTCGGCGAGTTCGCGCTCGGCCGGCAGCCGGACACCGAGCGGCAGCCGCCCGTCGGAGAGCAGGCCGCGCACGGCACCGGCGAGGGCGGCGTAGTCCGGGCTGCGGTGGCGGCCGGGCAGCGAGTGCCACTGACCGAGCAGCCGGGCCAGTTGCGCCCCTCGTACGGTGCTCGTCACAGCCACCTCCCGGAAATTGGCTATTCAGCCAGCGTCAATTGGCCCCCAGAGTGGCATCTATGACCGCACCTGGCAACGGAGATCGCCGTCTCACCCGGCGACTGATCCAGCTTTTCATCGGCCTGGTGCTGTACGGGGTGAGCATGGCCTTCATGGTGGAATCCGGCCTGGGTCTCAACCCCTGGGACGTGTTCCACCAGGGCCTGTCCGACGTCACCGGGATCAGCTTCGGCGCGGTGGTGTTCCTGGTCGGCATCCCGGTCCTGCTGCTGTGGATCCCGCTGCGGCAGCGCCCCGGCCTCGGCACGATCGCCAACCTGGTGGTCATCGGCTTCGCCGTGGACGGCGCGCTGGCCGTGCTCCCGGAGGGCCACGACCTCCCGGCCCGGGTCGGCTACCTGGTGGCCGGCATCCTGCTCAACGGCCTGGCGACCGGCCTCTACATCGGCAGCCGGTTCGGCACCGGCCCGCGCGACGGCCTGATGACCGGTATCACGGGTCGTTTCCCGAAGCTGTCGATCCGCGTCGTCCGGACCGCCATCGAGCTGTCCGTCCTCGGTGCCGGTTTCCTGCTCGGCGGCACCGCCGGGATCGGCACGGTGGCGTACGCCTTGGCGATCGGCCCCCTGGTGCACCTGTTCCTGCCGCTGTGCACGGTCCCGTCCCAGCCCGCGGGAAGACTGGCCCCTGTGGACTGAACCTTTCTCAACATGGCGAGGGCTGCAGCTCCCGGCGCCAGTCATCGGACCGGAACCGCAGGCCCGATGGCAGGTTGACAATTGTTCACCGATACACCTCGGTGATCATCCGGACACATTTCCTTCCGGGCGGAGCCGCGACGCGGCATCATTGCGCCATGGGGGCTGGCGGCTGGCAGTGGAACGACGCTTGGATCTTCGTGTCCGCGGTCATCGCCGAGCGCCTGGAGCGCGACCGGGCCATGCACGCCGCCCTGCCGGTGACCGGGGCGAGCCTGGCCGACGTGCTGGCCGCCGCCGATTTCCTGCACCACGCCGTGCCGGCCCGCGAGGAGCTGGAGGAGTCGATCCGCCGCCTGGCCGGAGCCGGCCTGATCGTGGTGGAGGACGACATCGTCGAGGTCGCCCCGGCCGGTGAGCAGCTGTGGCGCACCCGCCCGTTCAGCGGCCTGTCCTCCGCGGTGATGACCCTGCAGGCGCAGCTCAACCGGGCCACCAGCCCCGGCGTCCACGACTGGGTGCTCGACGAGCAGACCTACAACACCGCCGTCCGCGAGTATTCGCTGCGGCTGGCCGACGGCCGCTAGCGCACCGGGCTGCCGGCGGCCCGCAGGCTGTCCTTGACCTCGCCGATGCTGAGGTCTCCGAAGTGGAAGACGCTCGCCGCCAGCACCGCGTCCGCCCCGGCCGCCACGGCCGGCGGGAAGTGCTCCACCGCGCCCGCGCCGCCGCTGGCGATGACCGGGATGCCGACCACGGCTCGCACCGCCCGGATCAGGTCGAGGTCGAAGCCGGCCTTGGTGCCGTCCGCGTCCATCGAGTTGAGCAGGATCTCCCCGGCGCCGAGCTCGGCGACCGTACGCGCCCACTCGATCGCGTCCAGCCCGGCGCTGCGCCGCCCGCCGTGCGTGGTGACCTCCCACCCGCTGGGCTGCCCAGCCGACCGCCCACCGGGCTGCCCAGCCGACCGCCCGCCGGGCTGCTCGGCCGTCCGCCGCACGTCGAGCGACAGCACCAGCACCTGGTTGCCGAACCGCTCGGCGATCTCCGAGATCAGCGCCGGCCGGGCGATCGCCGCGGTGTTGACCCCGACCTTGTCGGCACCGGCCCGCAGCAGCACGTCGACATCGCCGGGCGAGCGGACGCCGCCACCCACGGTGAGCGGGATGAACACGCTCTCCGCGGTGCGCCGGACCACGTCGAGCATGGTGCCACGGGCGTCGGAGGAGGCGGTCACGTCGAGGAAGGTGAGCTCGTCGGCCCCGGCCGCGTCGTAGGCGGCGGCCAGCTCGACCGGGTCACCGGCGTCCCGCAGGTCGACGAAGTTGACCCCCTTGACCACCCGCCCGGCATCCACGTCGAGACAAGGGATCACCCGCACCGCCACCGTCATGCTTCAACCCTAACCAGCGCGGGCCGCGGCGCCCGCGCCCGGGCCAGGCCGATCAGGATGCCGCCGACGACGAGGGCGCCGCCGATCAGGTCGGTCGGGTGGATCTTCTCGCCGAGCACCAGGGCGGCCGAGGCCATGCCGAACAGCGGGACGAGCATCGAGAACGGGGCGACGGTCGAGGCCCCGTACTTCTTGAGCAGGAAGCCCCAGCCCGCGAAGCCCGCAAGGGTCGAGACCAGCGCGACGTACGCCAAGGCCAGCAGGGCTTCGCCGTCGATCGCGCGCAGCGCGGCGAGGTCGGCCGCCGGGCCGTCGATGAGCAGCGAGAGGACGATCAGCGGGCCGCTCGCGACGGCGCTGACCCAGACCATGAAGCGCAGCGTGTCCGGCGGCGACGCCTTGCGGGTGGCGATGTTCGACAGGCCCCAGGCCGCGGCCGCCCCGATGATCAGCAGGAACGCGCCGAGGTTGGTGCCCATCCGGGTGGCGACCACGCCGACCCCGGCCAGCGCCACCAGCAGCCCGGCGACCTGCACCGGCCGCGGGCGTTCGCGCAGCAGCAGCACCGCGAAGAGCACGGTGAACACGGCCTGGCTCTGCAGGACGAGCGAGCTGAGCCCGGCCGGCATCCCGGCCGCCATGCCCGCGAACAGCAGCGAGAACTTCACCACCCCGAGGGCCAGCCCGACCGCGATCACCCACTTCCACGGCACCCGCGGGCGACCGGCGAAGAGCAGGGCCGGGAACGCGGCGAGGGTGAAGCGCAGCGCATTGAACAGCAGTGGCGGGAAGTGGTCGAGCCCGGTCTCGATGGCGACGAAGTTGACGCCCCAGATCGCCATCACGGCCACGGCCAGCGCGATGTCCCTCGATTTCATATGCTCAACGCTGGCCCGAAAAACCGTTAAGCACCATCGAATAGTGCTTTAGTCATGTTGTAGCTTCACTACATGATTGACCTGGGCCGCCTGCGCGCCCTCCACGCCGTGGCCAGCTACAAGACCGTCCTGGCGGCGGGCCAGGCCCTGCACTGCACCCCGTCGGCGGTGTCCCAGCAGCTCGCCAAGCTGGAGCGGGAGACCGGCACCACACTGGTCGAGAAGGACGGGCGCGGCCTGCGCCTCACCGAGGCCGGGCGGCTGCTGGCCCAGCACGCCGAGCGGGTCCTCGCCACCGTCGACGAGGCCGAGGCGGCCCTCGCCGCGCACCGCGACACGGTCACCGGCCGGCTCACCGTGGCCGCGTTCGCCACCGCCTGCCGCGCGCTGCTGCCGTGGGCGCTGCACCGGCTCGCGTCCGAGCATCCGCAGCTGTCCACCGGGTTGATCGAGGTGAACCCGCACGAGGGCCTGGAAGCGCTGCACCGCGGCCACGTCGACCTGGCGGTGCTGGACGACTGGCCGGAGGTCGCGCTGCACTATCCGGCCGGCATCGCGCACGTCGAGCTCGGCTGGGACACCGCCGACCTGATCGTGCCGAGCGGCCACCGCCTGACCGGCTCGACGACGCTCGCGAAGTGCCGGGACGAACGCTGGATCGCGGCGAAGATGGGCGACATCTGCCACGAGTGGCTGGTCCGGGTGCAGCCCGGGGTGCAGCCCGACTTCCACGTGGTCGAGTTCGAGACCCAGCTGACGCTGATCGCGGCCGGGCTCGGGGTGGCGGTCATCCCGCGGCTCGGCCGCCCCACGCTCCCCGAGGGCGTCCGGGTCGTCCGTCTCACCCCGGAGCCCCGCCGGAAGATCGTCATCGCCTGGCGCGAGGCCGCGGCGGCCCGCCCGGCCATCAAAGCGGCCGAGCGAGCCCTCCGATCAGCGTGGGCCCAACACCGCTAGGGCTTCGGCCACCGTGAACGCGCCCGCGTAGAGCGCCTTGCCGGCGATCACGCCCTCCACCCCGATCGACTCCAGGGTGGCCAGGGCGCGCAGGTCGTCCAGGGTGGACACGCCACCGCTGGCGATGATCGGCTTGTCGGTGGCCGCGCACACCTCGCGCAGCAGGTCCAGGTTGGGCCCGCGCATGGTGCCGTCCTTGGTGATGTCGGTGACGACGTAGCGGGACGCGCCCGCCTTGTCGAGCCGGGCGAGAACCTCGTAGAGGTCGCCGCCGTCCTTGGTCCAGCCGCGCGCCGCGAGAGTACGGCCGCGCACGTCGAGGCCGATCGCGACCCGGTCGCCGTACTCGCCGCAGATCCGGTCGCACCACTCCGGGTCCTCGAGGGCCGCGGTGCCGATGTTGACCCGGGCCGCGCCGGTGGCGAGGGCACGGGTCAGCGACTCGTCGTCGCGGATACCGCCGGACAGCTCGACCTTCACGTCGAGCCGCCGCACCACGTCGGCGAGAAGGCCGGCGTTGGAACCGCGCCCGAACGCCGCGTCCAGGTCGACCAGGTGCACCCACTCGGCCCCGTCGTTCTGCCAGGCCAGCGCGGCGTCGAGCGGGTCGCCGTAGGCGGTCTCCGAACCGGCGGCGCCCTGCACGAGGCGGACGGCTTGGCCGTCGGCGACGTCGACGGCCGGCAGCAGGGTCAGGGTCACGGTTTCTCCTTCATGCTTTCCGGCCCAGGACGAGGACTACCAGGGCCGGCAGGGCCATAACGATCACGATGGTCAGCACGATGCGCAGCCCGAGCTCGGGCACGAACAGCCAGACCGCGGCCGCGGCGACCAGCGCCACCACCAGGATGCCGAGGCGCTCGCGGCGACTGCGGCGGTACAGCCGGCCGGTGCGGCCCACCCGCGGGGTGAGCTTGCGGACCAACTGCCGGCGACGCTGCCGGCGGGCCACCTTCCGGGCCCGGCCGGCCTTCTGCTTCTCGAGTACGGCCAGCCGCTCGGCGCGTCTCTTCGCCCGCTCCTTGGACACTTCGGTTACAGCCCGGCGACCCAGTTGCGCAACACCGCGTAACCGGCGTCGGCCGACTTCTCCGGGTGGAACTGGGCGACGGTGAGGCTGCCGAGCTCGACCGCGGCCGCGAACGGCCGATCGTGGCTCGCGGTGGTCACCGTGGCGCCGGCGCTCTTCAGAAGATCAAGATCCCGTGCTGCGTACGAGTGGACGAAGTAGAACCGGACATCCGCGGGCAGGCCCTGGAACACTTCGGAATTGTCCGGAATCTCGACGGTGTTCCAGCCCATGTGCGGGATGCGCGCGGCGTCGAGCTTGCTGACCACGCCGGGCAGCAGGCCGAGGCCCTTGGTCTCCACCCCGTGCTCGACGCCCGAGTCGAAGAAGATCTGCATGCCGACGCAGACCCCGATGACCGGTTTGCCGGCCGCGACCCGCTCGGCGATCACCGGCCCGGCCCCGAGCTGCTCGATCCCGGCCATGCACGCCGCGTAGGCGCCCACCCCCGGCACGAACAGCCCGTCCGCGGCCGCCGCCGCGTCGAGGTCACTGGTCACCGTCACGTCCGCACCGGTGCGCGCGACGGCCCGCTCGGCCGACCGCAGATTGCCCGACCCGTAGTCGAGCACCACGACCGAGGTCATCACGAGCCTCCGGGAAGCATCCAGGCCACGCCGCCCGCGACGGCCAGCGCGGCGAGCACGCCGACCAGCCCCACGCTGAACTTCGTGGCACCCGACCTGACCAGCTGGATCACGCCGCCGACCAGGAAGCCGGCGACGATGAAGCAGACGACCGCCATCAGAGCACGCCCTTGGTGGACGGCAGCGCGCCGGCGTTGCGCGGGTCGATCTCGACGGCCTCGCGCAGCGCCCGGGAGAACGCCTTGAACTGCGCCTCGACCACGTGGTGGGCGTCCGCCTTGCCGCCGTCGCGGGCCGCCCGCAGCACGCTGACGTGCAGGGTCACCTTGGCCGCGAAGCCGAACGACTCGAAGATGTGCCGGGTCATGCTGGTCGGGTAGACCGGGCCGACGTAGGGCGCCAGCTCCGGCTCGTCGTGCACCACATAGGGCCGGCCGGACAGGTCGACCGCGGCCCGGCACAGCACCTCGTCCATCGGGATCGTCGCCGACCCGTACCGCCGGATGCCGGCCTTGTCGCCCAGCGCGCGGGCGAACGCCTCGCCGAGGGCGATGGCGGTGTCCTCCATCGTGTGGTGCGCGTCGATCTCCAGGTCGCCCTCGGTGCGCACGGTCAGGTCGAACCCGCCGTGCTTGGCGAGCTGGTTGAGCATGTGGTCGTAGAAGCCGACCCCGGTGTTCAGGTCACCCTTGCCGGTGCCGTCGAGGTCGATCTCGACGAGCACCTTGGTCTCGTTGGTGACGCGCTCCACCTTCGCGGTGCGACTCACTTCAGGGCCTCCGTTGCCTGCAAAAACGCGTCGGTCTCGGCCGGGGTCCCGGCGGTCACCCGCAGCCAGCCGGCCAGGCCGACGTCGCGGATCAATACACCTTGGTCGAGCAGGCGCTGCCAAGCGATTTTCTGGTCGCCGCCTACCCCGAACAGAACGAAGTTGGCATCGCTGTCGGCCACCCGGTGGCCGCGCTCACGCAGCGTGCTGACGATCCGGTCACGCTGCTCCTTGATCGCCTCGACGGTCGCGAGCAGAGCGTCACGTTGCGCCACCGCCGCGCGGGCGGCGGCCTGGGTCAGCGAGCTCAGGTGGTACGGGAGTCGCACCAGCTGGACGGCGTCGACCACCGCCGGGCCCGCCGCGAAGTAGCCGAGCCGGCCGCCGGCGAACCCGAACGCCTTGCTCATCGTGCGGCTGACGACCAGGCGCGGGTGCTCGGGCAGCAGCGTCAGCGCACTCAGGGTGCCCTCGCGGGCGAATTCCGCGTAAGCCTCGTCCACGATGACCATGCCGCGAGCCGCCTCAAGGACCGCCGTGATCACGTCGGGGTCGAGCGCCGTCCCGGTCGGGTTGTTCGGCGAGCAGAGAAAGACCAGGTCCGGGTCGTGCTCTTCGAGCGCTGCCACCGCTTTATCCGGATTCAGGCTGAAATCAGGGTCGCGGAGCGCGCCGATCCAGCGCGTTCCGGTCCCCAGCGCGAGCAGCGGGTGCATCGAATACGACGGCCCGAACCCGAGGGCTGACCGACCGGGCCCGCCGAACGCCTGGAGCAACTGCTGCTGCACCTCGTTCGACCCGTTGGCCGCCCACACGTTGGCCACGGTCAGCCCGTGCCCCAGGTAATCGGCCAGCGCCGTACGCAAAGCAATCGCATCCCGGTCCGGGTAGCGGTTGAGATCGCGCAGCTCGGCCTGCATCGCCTTGCCGATCGCCTCGACCACGTCGTCCGGCAGGGCGTACGAGTTCTCGTTGGTGTTGAGCCGCACCGCCACGTCGAGTTGCGGCGCGCCGTAGGGCGTCTGCCCGCGCAGATCGTCCCGGATCGGCAGATCGTCGATCCTCATCGGCCGAACCTCACTTGGACCGCCTCGCCGTGCGCCGGCAGGTCTTCGGCGTTGGCCAGGGTGACCACGTGCTTGGCGACGTCCTTGAGCGCGGCCTCGTCGTACTCGATGACGTGGATGCCGCGCAGGAACGACTGCACCGACAGCCCCGAGGAGTGCCGCGCGCAGCCCGCGGTCGGCAGCACGTGGTTGGAGCCGGCCGCGTAGTCCCCCAGCGAGACCGGCGACCACGCCCCCACGAAGATCGCGCCGGCGTTACGGACCCGCATGGCCCACTGCCGCGCGTCGCGCGTCTGGATCTCCAGGTGCTCGGCCGCGTACGCGTCGACCACCGCCAGCCCCTGCTCCAGATCGTCGACCAGCACCACGCCGGACTGCTCGCCGGTCAGCGAGGTGCGCACCCGCTCGGCGTGCTTGGTGGCCGCGACCATCGGGGCGAGCGCGGCCTCGACCGACGCGATCAGCGCTTCCGAGTCGGTGACCAGCACGCTGGCCGCCAGGGGGTCGTGCTCGGCCTGGCTGATCAGGTCGGCGGCGACGTGCCGCGGGTCGGCGGTCTCGTCGGCCAGGATGGCGATCTCGGTCGGCCCGGCCTCGGCGTCGATCCCGACCGTGCCCTGCAGCAGGCGCTTGGCCGCGGTGACCCAGATGTTGCCCGGCCCGGTGATGACGTCGACCGGTTCGCAGCGGTCACCCTCGTCGGCGCCGTCGGAGCCGTAGCCGAGCATCGCGACGGCCTGGGCGCCACCGACGGAGTAGACCTCGTCGACGCCGAGCAGCGCGCAGGCGGCGAGCACCCGGGCATCCGGCAGGCCGCCGTTCTCCTTCTGCGGGGGCGACGCCACGACCAGCGCATCCACCCCGGCCTCCTGGGCCGGCACCACGTTCATCACCACGGTCGACGGGTAGACGGCCAGGCCGCCGGGCACATACAGCCCGACCCGCTCGACCGGCACCCAGCGCTCGGTGACCGTGCCGCCGTCGACCACCTGAGTGGTGACATCCGAGCGGCGCTGGTCGCGGTGCACCTTGCGGGCCCGCTTGATCGACTCGAGCAGGGCCTCCCGGATCTCCGGTTCCAGGGCCTCTCCGGCGGCCGTGATGGCCTCCTTGGGCACCCGCAGCCGGGTCAGCTCGACCCCGTCGAACCGGCTGGTGGCCTCCTGGATGGCGGCGAAGCCGCGCTGATGGACCGCCTCGACCACCGGACGGATCCGCTCGACGGCGACAGACACGTCCAGCTGTGCCCGGGGCAGGATGCCCCGGGGATCCCGGCGGGAGCCACGCAGGTCAGTCAGTTTCAGCACGCCGCAATTCTAGGCGGCCCGCTCCCCGGCCCGGCGCCTGCCACCGGCCCGGGCCCACCGCGTGAGACGCGGCTCTCAAGCCACGAACGTCACGTCCAGCAGGAAGGTCGCCAGCATCAGCGCCTGCAGCATGTAACCGGCGGCGATGTAGACCTTCTCGAAGGCCGGGCTCTTCCCGATCCGGGCCAGCACGATGAAGATCGCCGTGTACTCCAGGACGAACCGCGGCGCCGACATCAGCCAGCGGTTGTTGCCGACGATGGTGCAGTTGGTCAGCAGCAGCGGCAGCACCGTGGCGAGCAGCAGATAATACTGATCCTTGCGGAACTTCCACGGGCCGACGAAGCCCAGCACGGTCAGCACGATCGCGAACAGGGTGGCAGCCACCTCGAACAGGGTGAGCGTGTGCCACTCGTTCAGCCACGGCATGCCGCCGATCGCCTTCATCCCGTCCCACAGCGCGTGCCCGGGCCAGGTGTACTGCCGGTCCCAGTGCTTCTGCGCGTCGACGAACGCGAGCCAGTTACCCCAGGAAACCTTGCAATAGATCATGTACGCGATCAGGCCGAGCGGCATCAGGCCGAAGCTCAGCACGTCCCAGCGGATCCGGCCGAGCTTCCCGTCGCGCTGCCGCAAATACTCCCAGGCGACCGGCACCGCCAGCAGCAGCCCGAACAGCCGGGTGCCACCGGCCAGCCCGGCGAACGCCCCGGCCAGCCAGAAGTTCGACCGGCGCGCGGCGTAGAGACTGGCCACGCAGAGCAGCACGAACATCGACTCGTTGTACGCCCCGAACAGGAAGAACGCGGTCGGGAAAGCGGCCAGGAAGGCGATCGACCGGCCCGCGACCCTCGTGTCGAACTCGGTCTCCACCAGCCGGAACATCACCACCAGCAGCAGGTACGCGCAGACCGTTGTCACCGCGAACGCGGCGATCAGCGCCCGGCCCGGCAGCACCCAGTCGACCACCCGCACGGTGATCGGGTAGAGCGGGTAGAACGCCACCGAGTCCGGGTTGGCGTGATAGCCCCGCTCGGCGATCTGGGTGTAGAAGGTGGCGTCCTGGTGGTGCCAGGTGTTGCCGATGTCGGGCAGGCCCGGCGCCGGCGTCTTGGTGACCCGCCAGGTGTAGACGCTGGCCACCACGTACGCGACGTTCGCGGCGAGCCAGGAACCGAACGCCGCCACGAGCGCCGGGCGCCACGGCGCGAGCCGCTGCCGCCAGCCGGACGGCTCGTCGTACGTCATGACGACCGTGTCGTCGACAGTGGCGGTACTCGATGGGGACACGGCGGCACTATACAAAAGTTCCTCGCGTCCGCGGTGCCCCCCGCACCCCGCCCCTTTACCCCGCCACGGCGGTGCCAGGGTTGACCATGGTGAGGCGGCCGATAGGCTGAGGCCGTGAGCGAGCGGCTACCTGTATTCCCCCTGGGTACGGTGCTGTTTCCCGGCCTCGTGCTGCCCCTGCACATCTTCGAGGAACGCTACCGTTCCCTGGTCCGTGAGCTGGTGGCCAGCCCGGAGGACGGCCCGCACGAGTTCGGGGTGGTCACTCTCCGCCGCGGCGCCGAGGCACCGTCCCCGGCGGCCGACGACGATTCCGGCCCGGAGCCCGCGGCGGTGAAGACCGACGATCTCTACCCGGTCGGCTGCACCGCCGAGCTGCGCCAGGTGACCGAGCTGCCGGACGGTCGCTTCGACATCATGACCGTGGGCCGCCGCCGCTTCACGATCCTCGACGTGCAGCAGGGCGCCGAGCCCTACCTGACCGCCCGGGTCGAGTGGCTGCCCGAGGAGTCCGCCGACGAGATCGCCGCGGCGCTGGCCCCGCGCGCGCTGGCTGCCTTCCGCACCTACCTCGACCTGCTGCGCCCCGACTCGGAGGCGCTCGACGCGGTCCCCGCCGACCCGACCGTGCTGTCGCACCTGATCGCCGCCACCGCCCAGCTGACCACCGACGAGCGGCAGTTGCTGCTGGCCGCGCCGGACACGGCGAGCCGGCTGCGCGCCGAGCTGAAGCTGCTCAACCGTGAGGCCGGGCTGCTCGCCAAGGTCCGCGCGGTGCCGGTGCCGCTGTCGGATCTGGCCCGGCCCGCCAGCCCTAACTGATCGGGCGGCCCGGCTCGGATTCCTCGACCAACTGCTCCTGCGGCGGCGGCCACTCGTTCTCGGCCGCGACGTTGTTCGGCCCGTAACCGGGTCGCGCGCCGGGATGCTCCAGGTCGGGGTCGTTCGACCAGCCGGCCAGCAGGGTGAGCACGATCGCCGCCGCGAACGCCGGCACCAGCATCGGCCCGGTCGAGTGCACCTCGGGCGGCGCCAGGTAGGTGGCGCCGCGCGCGGCGGTCTCGCTCCACTGCTGGTAGGCGCTCTTCCCGACCATCTCGCCGACCCATGGGCCGACCAGGTAACCGGCGCCGAGCGCCCCGGCGATCACGCCGGCCAGCAGGAACGGGCCGCGGTCGCGGCGCAGCACCAGCCAGGCGACCACCGCCACGAGCAGGCCGAAGCCGAGGCCGAGCAACGTGTACCAGCCGTCGGCGGCGATGTACTCCTCGGGCGAGGAGTCGTTGATGACGATGCCCTGCCCGGTCTGCACGACCGGCACGGCCGGCGCGAGCCACGCCCACAGCAGGCCCAACGGGGCGCCGAGGGCGAGCACGACGGCCGCGCTCAGCACCGCGACCGCGGCGGTGCGCCGCCACGGCCGGCGCGTGGTGATGTTCAGCTCCCACCAGCGCGGAGCCGCCTCGGGCTCCGGCTCGGGACCGGACGGATGGGCCAGGCCGTAACCGGGCGTCTCCTCACTCGGATTCACCCTACGATCCTGCCAGGTCCGGTCAGGCAACTGCGGAGGGGCCGAGGATCGTCTTGAGGTCGGCACGCAGCGCGGGGGTCGGCGCGACCCGGACCGCGCCCAGGCGCAGGACCGTGGTGCGGCTGCCGTTCTGCAGGTGGACGTGCACCTCGGCGTCGCCGGGATGGCTGATCAGGATGTCCTTCAGCTCGGTCACCAGCGGCGGGGTGCAGCGGGTGATCGGCATGGTGAGGGTGATCGGCTTGCTGTCCGGGTTGTGGGTGACATCCGGCAGCGACATGTCCATCGCCATGATGCGCGGGGTGTCGTCGCGCCGGTCGATCCGGCCCTTCACGATCACGATCGCGTCCTCGGCAATGTACTGCCCGATCACCTCGTACGTGTTCGGGAAGAACAGCGCCTCGACCCCGCCGGCCAGGTCTTCCAGGGTCGCCGACGCCCACGCCCGGCCCTGCTTGGTGATCCGCCGCTGCACGCCGGTCAGGATGCCGGCCAGGGTGACCACCTGGCCGTCCGGGACGGAGCCTTCCTCGTTGAGGGCGGCGATCGTGGTGTCGGCCGAGTTGGCGAGCAGCTGCTCGAGACCGGCGAGCGGGTGGTCGGAGACGTAGAGCCCGAGCATCTCGCGCTCGAAGGCCAGCTTGTCGCGCTTGTCCCACTCGCTGTCGCCGATGGTCGGCATGGCGACGGTCGCGGCACTGCCGCCGTCGGTGTCGCCGAACGCGCCGAACAGGTCGAACTGGCCGGCCGCCTCGTTGCGCTTCACATCCGCGTACGCGTCGATGGCCTCGGCGTGCACGGCGAGCAGGCCCTTGCGGCTGTGCCCCATCGAGTCGAAGGCGCCCGCCTTGATCAGCGATTCAATCGTCTTCTTGTTGCAGGCGACCGCATCCACCTTCGACAGGAAGTCGTAGAAGTCCTGATACTTACCCTTCTCCTTACGGCAGCGGGCGACCGCCTCGACCACGTTGTGCCCGACGTTGCGGACCGCGGCCAGACCGAACCGGATGTCCTTGCCGACCGGGGTGAACGGGCCGGCCGACTCGTTGACGTCGGGCGGCAGGACCTGGATGCCCATGCGCCGGCACTCGGCCAGGTACATCGCCATCTTGTCCTTGTCGTCGCCGACGCTGGTGAGCAGCCCACCCATGTATTCGGCCGGGTAGTGCGCCTTGAGGTAGGCGGTCCAGTAGGACACCAGACCGTACGCCGCGGAGTGCGCCTTGTTGAACGCGTAGCCGGCGAACGGGACCAGAACGTCCCACACCGCCTGGATGGCCTCCTTGGAGTAGCCGTGCTCCATGCACCCCTGCTGGAACGGGCCGAACTCCTTGTCGAGGATCTCCTTCTTCTTCTTACCCATCGCCCGGCGGAGCAGGTCGGCCTGGCCGAGCGTGTAGCCGGCCAGGATCTGCGCGGCGCGCTGCACCTGCTCCTGATAGACGATCAGGCCGTAGGTGGGCTCGAGGATCTCGCGCAGCGGCTCCTCCAGCTCCGGATGGATCGGGGTGATGTCCTGGAGCTGGTTTTTCCGGAGCGCGTAGTTGGTGTGCGAGTCGACGCCCATCGGGCCGGGCCGGTAGAGCGCCAGGACGGCCGAGATGTCCTCGAAGTTGTCCGGCTTCATCAGCCGCAGCAGCGACCGCATCGGCCCGCCGTCCAGCTGGAAGACGCCGAGCGTGTCGCCCCGGGCCAGCAATTCGTATGCTGCCGGGTCGTCCAGCGGCAGGGCCAGCAGGTCGAGGTCGAGGCTGTGGTTGAGCTTGATGTTCTTGACGGCGTCGTCGAGGATCGTCAGGTTTCGCAGGCCCAGGAAGTCCATCTTGAGCAGGCCGAGCGTCTCGCAGGTCGGGTAGTCGAACTGCGTGATGATCACGCCGTCCGAGGCCCGGCGCATCAGCGGGATGTGGTCGATGATCGGCTCGGCCGACATGATCACGCCGGCCGCGTGCACACCGGTCTGCCGGATCAGGCCCTCGATCCCGCGCGCGGTGTCGATCACCTTCTTGACGTCGGGGTTCCCCTCGTACAGCGAGCGGACCTCGCCGGCCTCGCTGTACCGCTTGTCGTCCTTGTTGAAGATGCCGGAGAGCGTGATGCCCTTGCCCATCACATCCGGCGGCATCGCCTTGGTGATCTGGTCGCCGACCGAGTAGGGGTAACCGAGAACCCGGGCCGAGTCCTTGATCGCGGCCTTCGCCTTGATCGTGCCGAACGTGGCGATCTGCGCGACCTTGTCCTCGCCCCAGCGGTCGGTCACGTACTTGATGACCTCGCCGCGCCGGCGCTCGTCGAAGTCGATGTCGACATCGGGCATCGAGATGCGCTCGGGGTTGAGGAACCGCTCGAAGATCAGGCCGTGCGGCAGCGGGTCGAGGTCGGTGATGCCCATCGCGTAGGCCACCAGGGAGCCCGCGGCGGAACCACGGCCGGGGCCGACCGCGATGCCGTTGTTCTTCGACCACTGGATGAAGTCGGCGACCACCAGGAAGTAGGCCGGGAAGCCCATCTGGATGATCACGCCCAACTCGTATTCCGCCTGCTTGATGTGCGTCTCCGGGATGCCGTCCGGGAAGCGCCGGTGCAGGCCCTCGAACGCGACGTGCCGGAAGTACTCCTCCTCCGAATACCCCTCCGGGATCGGGAACCGGGGCATCAGGTTCTTGAAGGTGAACATGCCGTCGATGTCGACCTTCTCGGCCACCAGCAGCGTCGTGCGGCAGCCCTCCTGCCAGGCATCGGAGGAGTCGACCGCGCGCATCTGGTCGGCCGACTTCACGAAGTAGCCGTTGCCGTCGAAGCGGAACCGGTTGGGGTCGGCCACGTTGCTGCCGGTCTGCACGCACAGCAGCACGTCGTGCGCCTCGGACTGCGCCTCGTAGACGTAGTGCGAGTCGTTGGTGACCAGCGGCCTGATCCCGAGCTTCTGCCCGATCTCCAGCAGGCCGTCACGGACCCGCTTCTCGATCGACAGGCCGTGGTCCATGATCTCGAGGAAGTAGTTGTCCTTCCCCAGGGCCTCCTGGTACATCGCGGCCGACTTCAGCGCCTCGTCGAACTGGCCGAGCCGCAGCCGGGTCTGCACCGCGCCGGACGGGCAGCCGGTGGTGCCCATGATGCCCTCGGCGTGCTCCGCGATGATGTCGAAGTCCATCCGCGGATATTTACCGAGCTGCCCCTCCATCGAGGCCCGCGAGTTGAGCCGGAAGAGGTTTTTCAGGCCGACCGCGTTGCGCGCCCACATCGTCATGTGGGTGTACGCACCGTTACCGGAGACGTCGTCGCCCTTCTGCTCGGGACGACCCCACTTGACGCGGCTCTTGGTGAGGCGGGAGTCGGGCGCGACGTAGGCCTCGACGCCGATCACCGGGATGAGATCGGCCGCCTTGGCCTGGGTGTAGAAGTCGTAGGCGCCGTGCATGTTGCCGTGGTCGGTGATCGCCGCGGCCGGCATGCCCAGCCGTTTGGCCTCGCCGAGCAACTCTTTGATCCGGGCGGCCCCGTCGAGCATCGAATACTCGGTGTGCACATGTAGATGCACGAACGAGTCAGACACCCGGGGCCCCCTTAAGTTGTGACGACCCGAGCGACTCTAGTCCGACCCCCCGACAAGATTCGAGGGGCGCGCTGGGCCTATTCGGCGAACGGCTCGATCATCATCGACGCGGCCTTGAGCCACGCCTGCTTGGTCTCCGGCTGGAGATCCTGGTACTCGATCGAGGAGCCGACCTCGAGGGACGGGTCGTAGGGCACGACCGCGACGCCGCGGGTCCGGGTGGCGAAATGCTTGGCGAAATCGGCGAGCATCGGCAGCGGTCCCGGCGACGGGCAGGAGATCAACGTCACGGCGTTGGCGACCAGGTCACCCATGCCGCTCTCGTCGAGCACGTCGAGCATCCAGTCGGCGGTGAACGCGGCGTCCTCGCGGGGCACGGTGGTGATCACCAGCTGGTCGGCCTGGCGCATCACGGTCTGCCAGTTGACGCTCTCCACGTTGTTGCCGGTGTCGACGCAGATCACGTCGTGGGTGCGGCGCAGAAGGTCCATCACCCGGCGCACGGTGCCCTGGTCGAGCCGCTGGGCGAAGCGCGGGTTCTCCTCGCCGGCGAGCACGTCGTAGGAGCCGTCGGAGGCGTGCCGCAGGTAGGCGTCGAGCTCGCTGAGCAGGCCGTCGCCGTGCAGATTTTCGATCTGCATCAGGTCGGCGAGCAGGTGCTTGATGGTGCGGGCGTGCCGGGCGCTGCCGGCCCGCAGGCCGAGCGTGCCGCGCAGCTCGTTGTCGTCCCAGGCGAGCACGCCACGGCCGCGGACGCTGCCGATGGTGGCCGCGGCCAGCACGGTGGCGGTGGTCTTGTGCACGCCGCCCTTGGGGTTGGCGAAGGCCAGCACGCGCGGCTTGCCGAGCTTGCGGCGCAGCACCGCGACGGCGCGCTCCATCTCGCCGGACGGCTCGGTCTGCCGCCACTCGATGCGGGCACCGGCCGGTGAGGTCGGCGCGGGCGCGGGCGACGGCGCGCGCACCGGGGCGGCGGCCGAGGCGCGACCGCGCGGGTAGTCACGCTGCGGGGCCGGTGGCGGGGCGATCGGCGGCGGGGCGATCGGCGCGGGCGGGGCCACCGGGGTGGACCTGGCCGGCGCCGGGGCCGGGCTGAAGAAGCTGTGCGGCTGCTCCGGGACGCCGCGCCGGCCGTTCGGCTCGGGGTGCGGCGGCGGTGAAGGCTGCGGCTGCGGCGACGGCTGCCGGACCTGGTGGCGCGGGTCGAGCGGATTGATCGGCCGCTGCGGCATCGGGCGCGGCTCGAACTGCTGCTCCGGCGCCCGCTGGTCGAAGCCGGGCTGCTCGTAACCGGACTGCTCGTAGCCGGGCTGCTGGCCGGCCGGCGGCTGCTGGGAGCGCGGGTCGAGCGGGTTGTAGGGCCGGCGGGTCGGCAGTGGCTGGCCGAACTGCTGCGGCGGTGCCGGCGGTGCCTCCCGCTCCGTCTCGGCGGCCTGCTCCTCGGCGGCGCGTGCGCCGTGCCGGGCGCGGTCGAGCAGCGCCCGCCAACGCGGGGCTGGTTCCGCAGGCCGGCCCCAGCCGGTCTCGGTCCCATCCACGGCTCGTCCTCCCTGCGCTTACTTCCGGTGATGCCCACGGCTCGTGCTATGCCCATGACAGGCTACGGAGCGAACCCTATTCGGGCCACTGCCCGAGCGACCAACCCTGGCCGGTCTCCTTGATCGAACAACGCCTCAAAGGTCACACGCGTATGGCCGTCCGTACGGTTCGCGGACGAGAAACCTAACGGCCGGATGACTGTCGAGATGTGTTCGTCACGGGCTCGGCACGCCCTGAGCAGCGCTCGCGTCTGTTGCTGAGGGCACCGCAGCCCGCTCCTCCGGTGCCGCGGCTGATGAATCAGGCGAGAGGTCGGAGACAACCGGTGAGGTAGATGTCACAGGGGCTCCGGACGAAGACAGTATCGGCGCGGGCGTACGGGAAGCAATGGCTGAACCGCCGTTTGGCACAGGAATCGGAGATCCGCTCGGCTCTGCCGGAATCGTGCCCTCCTGCTCCGGAAGCGGCGGCCGGAACTCGGCCCGATCGAGCTGCCGAACCTCGGGCGCCGGGTCGACCGCACGCACGCCCGGCCGGTCCGCGACCGTCTGCAGACCGGCCGCGCTGGCCCGCACCACGGCCGCGAAGACGCACGAACACCCCGACCGGTATGCCTCGGCCTCGGCGTGCGCCGTGCGGGCCGACGCGTCGTACGCCGCGCGGGCCCGCCGCTGGTTCACGTCGCTGTCGTCGAGCCGCTCGCTGAGCTGCTGATAGCCGGCCTGCTCCTGATCGCGCTGGAGGGCGGCATCGAGCATCCCGGAGAGCACGTCGGCCGGCAGCCGGTAGACCGGGATCCGGACCACCTGGGTGTGCGCCCCGGGCAGCGGCACCCGGGTGTAGACCTGGGCCACCGCGGCACCGTCGAGCAGCCCGGCCAGGGCGCCCGGCGGCATGTAGTCGTCCAGGCTCACCAGCGCCCAGGTGACGCCGGTGGCCGGCGCGGAGGGATCGGTGAGCGCGGCCAGCTCGGTCTCGGTGGACTGCAGATAGCCGCCGACCGTCTGCCCCTGCACCACGCCGACCTTGACCACGGCGCCGGGATCCGCACCGGACATCGCGACCTCATGACGACCGGCCAGGATGATGCCGAGCACGAGGGCGGCCGCCGCGACGACGGCCATGCCGCTCGCGATGCGTAGGAGTGCCGCGCGGTCCACGGTCGGCTCCCGCGCGGGTTCCGCGGGCCCCATGGCTCCCCCGAAGATCAGCTCGCGTCTTGAAGGACGTCCAGCGCGTACTTCAGGTCATCAGGATAGTCGCTGACGAACCGAACCTCATCGTGCGTTCGGGGATGGACGAACCCCAATTCTCGGGCGTGCAGCCACTGTCGGTGCAGCTTGAGCCGGGCGGCGAGGGTCGGGTCGGCGCCGTAGGTGAGGTCGCCGACGCACGGGTGCCGCATCGCCGAGAAGTGCACCCGGATCTGGTGGGTGCGCCCGGTCTCCAGCTTCACGTCGATCAGGCTGGCCGAGCGGAACGCCTCGAGCGTGTCGTAGTGGGTCACGCTCGGCTTGCCGGAGTTCATCACCGCGTACTTGTAGTCGGCGGTCGGGTGCCGGTCGATCGGCGCGTCGATGGTGCCGCGCAGCGGATCGAGGTGCCCCTGCACCACGGCGTGGTAGCGCTTGTCGACCTCGCGCTCCTTGAAGGCCCGCTTGAGCACGCTGTAGGCGATCTCGCTCTTGGCCACCACCATCAGGCCGGTGGTGCCGACGTCGAGCCGATGCACGATGCCCTGCCGCTCGGCGGCGCCGCTGGTCGCGACGTTCTGCCCCATCGCGGCGAGCCCGCCGATCACGGTCGGTCCGGTCCAGCCGGGGCTCGGGTGCGCGGCCACGCCGACCGGCTTGTCCACCACCACGATGTCGTCGTCGCTGTAGATGATGGTCAGCCCGGTCACCGGCTCGGCCACCACGCTCGGCGGCGCGACCGGCGCGGGCAGCGTGACCTCGAGCCAGGAGCCGGCCGCGACCTTGTCCGACTTCGGCCGGGGATAGCCGTCGACAAGCGCGTCACCCGCCTCGACGAGGGTCGCGGCGGCGGTCCGGGAGAGCCCGAAGAGCCTGGACACGGCCTGGTCGAGCCGCATGCCGTCCAACCCGTCGGGCACCGGCAGGGAGCGCTGGGTCACGCTGCGCCTCCTGGGCGTGGACTCGTGGCCCTCGGCCGGCTGGTCGCGCCACTGGGCAACTCGCGCTCGGTGCGCTCGCTCACGCCGGCTCCACTTTCTTGCGTACGACCCGTCGGCCGTCGCGCTGTCGTCCGGTCAACTCGAGGAGCACCGCCAGGCAGACACCCACCGTGAGGCAGCTGTCGGCGATGTTGAAGACCGCGAACTTCTCCGCGTACGGCGCGAAGAGGCTGATCATGTCGACCACGTGCCCGTGGAACGGGCCGGGCGCCCGGAACAGCCGGTCGCCGAGGTTGCCGAAGGCGCCGCCGAGCACCAGGCCCAGCGAGACGGCCCACGGCACCGACCGCAGCCGGGTCGCCATGTAACCGATCCAGCCGATCACCACCAGGGTGATCACCGGGAAGACCCAGGTGTGGTTCTCGCCCATGCTGAACGCTGCCCCGCTGTTGCGCAGCAGCGACAGATAGATCAGCCCGCCCAGGATGCGTACCGGCTCGCCCTCGGTGAGGTGCTCGGTGGAGAGCCACTTGATCCACTGGTCGAGCGCCACGGCCAGCACCGCGGTAGCGCCCAGCACGGCGACGGCGCGGCCGCTGAAACCGGGTTTCGGACCCGGCTCCGGCTCGCCCACGACCGTCGCGCCCGCTGCCTCGTCGGCGTTCAGCGTCGTTCCTCCAACTGCTTGCAAGAGACACAGAGAGTCGCGGACGGGAACGCCGCCAGTCGCTCGACCGGAATCGCGTTGCCGCACCGCTCGCACCAACCGTAGTTGCCCTCGCCGAGCCGGTCGATGGCGCGCTCCACCTGATTGATCCGCTCCAGCAGATTGTTCGCCAGAGTGATCTCCTGCTCACGCTCGAGCGTCTTGGTGCCGGTGTCCGCCTGGTCGTCCCCGGCCGAGTCGGCGAGCCGCTCCCGCTGCAGCTCGGTGAGCTCGGTGATCGACGTGTCGTACTCCGTCTGCAGCTCGGTGAGCCGGTCGGTGAGTGCGACCCGGATCTTCTCGGTCTCGGCCGTGCTGCGGGTCCGCTTGGTGGCGGCCTTGGCGGTGGCGGCGGTCGGAGTATCGGTTGCCTTGGCCATCGTCGCTCCCTCGGCCGCACCCCCGGCGCGGCGATCAGCGGTCCTCGAGACCAGCCGGTCCCGGCCCCTGCCGGGCCGCGCCTGCCTGTCTCCTGAAATTGCCGGCGGGATCCCCCCAGAAACAGCCGGCCGCGCGCCCCTCGGAAGGGTTCCCGACGGGCGGCGTAGCACTTCCCCGGGCGCGGGCGCGCCGTTAGATCTTGCCCCACCTGCACAAACGGCGCGGCTGAACGGGCAGCCGCGCACTCCGGAGGTTCGCAAGGATACGGAACGTATCCGGCACCGACAACACGGCCCCCCGATCTTGACCGGGCAAAGGTCACAAACAGGCCGGTCAGATACCCGACCGTTCCCGATTACGGCGACTCCTCGCGGCCGTCCTCGCCGAACCACCGGGCCAGCCGGCCGCGCCGGCTCACCGCGCGCAGCCGCCGCTCGGCCACGTCCCGGGCCGCCGCCGTGGCCACGATGAGCAGCGCGTCGCCGGTGCGCAGCCGGGTGTCCGGGCCGGGCACGAAACCGGCGCCGTCGCGCACCACCAGCGTCACCGAGGCCCCCACCGGCAGGCGCAGCTCGTCGATGTAGACGCCGGACAGCCGCGATCCCGGCGCCACGTCCAGCTGCAGCAGGTCGGCCTGCATGTTCTCCAGCGGCGCGATCTCCACGTGGATCTCGGCGAGCTCGGCCGGCGCGGTCACCCCGAGCAGCCGGGCGGCCGGGGCGAGCGTGCTCGCCTGCACCAGGGTGAACAGGAAGACCAGCACGAACACCGCATCGAACAGACCGTCCGCGCCCGGGGTGCCGGCCGAGAGCGGGATGGTGGCCAGCACGATCGGCACCGCCCCGCGCAGCCCGGCCCAGGAGAGGAACGCGGTGCCCCGCCAGCCGACCCGGTTGCCGGGCCGGCGCGGGCCGCGCACCGGCCGGGCCAGCACCGCGGCGACCAGCACCGAGATCGGCCGGGCCAGCAGCACCAGGGCCACCCCGACGACCAGGGCCGGCACCAGCGCGGCCGCCAGCCGGTCGGGCGAGGCGAGCAGGCCGAGCAGCACGAACAGGCCGATCTGGGCCACCCAGGCCAGACCGTCGGCGAAGCCCAGCACGGCCCGGCGGTGCGGCAGCCGGCCGTTGCCGAGCACCACCCCGGCCACGTAGACGGCGATGAAGCCGGAGGCGTGCGCGACGGCGCCGGCCGCGTAGGCGAGGACGGTGAGCCCGACCGCGGCGATCGGGTAGAGCCCGGCCGACGGCAGGGCGGCGCGGCGCAGCGTCCACTTCCCGGCCGCGCCCACCAGATACCCGATCGCGGCGCCCGCGACCAGCTCGTACGTGACGATCGAGATCTCGTACCACCAGGGGTGGGTGGCCGCCGTCGTGGCGCTCAGCAGGACGACCAGCAGGACCACCGGGGCGTCGTTGAGGCCGGACTCGGCCTCCAGGGTGGTCACCAGCCGTGGCGGAAGCCGCAGGCGCCGGAGCGTGGCGAAGACCGCGGCGGCGTCGGTGGAGGAGAGCACCGCGCCGTAGAGGAGCGCCAGCCGCCAGTCCAGGCCGAGGATGAAGTGCCCGGCGACCCCGACGACCGCGACGCTCACCGCGACCCCGACCGTGGCCAGCGAGACCGACAGGCCGAGCACCGGGCGCAGCGTGCTCCAGCGCGCGGTCAGCCCGCCCTCCGCGATGATCACGATGAGCGCGCAGAAGCCCAGCGTGCGGGTCAGCTCCGCGTCGTCGAAGCGGATGCCGAAGCCGCCCTCCCCGATGACCATGCCGATCCCGAGGTAGACCAGGAGGCTGGGCAGGCCGAGCCGGGTGGAGACGCGCACCGCGAACACCGCGACCAGCAGCACCGCGGCCCCGACGAGAAGGGCGAGATCGAGGTAGCCGGTCACGCCGATCCGGCGCCGTCGCGCAGGGTGACCAGGCGGGCCGGGATGCCGTCGCCGTCCGCGGTCACCGTGAAGACCTTGTCCCGGCTGGTCGCGCCGAGTTTCAGCGCCACCGCCGCCGGGCGTACGCCGAGCGCGTCGGCCAGCGCGCGCCGCACCGCCTCGGTGGCCTTGCCGTCGACCGCCGGCGCACCGACCGCGACGATCAGCGCCGGGCCGTGCGGCCCCTCATACCGCCCGCCGACCCGGGTGCGCCCCGCCCCCGGGCGAACCCGGACGGCGACGGACAGACCTGCGCTTTTCGGCGGGTGGTTGACCATGCCCCATTGTGCAGGTGCCGCTGCACCCCGTTAGTGCCGGGCGGCCGCCGCCACCAGGCGGTCGACCGGGCGGCACAGGCCGCAGGGGCTGAAGCCCAGCTCGACCGCCTCGTTCACCGGGATCGGCTCGCTCAGCTTGCCGACCAGGTGCTGACAGTCGGACACGTGGTAGCGCGGACGGCCGTCGACGACCAGCACCTCGGCGTCGAGCCGGGCCACCCGGACCGCGTCGCCCGGGCTGACCACCTGCGGGAGCGGCTCGTCGGCCGGATCGTCGTCGTCGGCATCGCCGAGGTCCTCGTCGACCAGTCCGGCGTTCACCGGTCCGGTTTCCATGAGGTCGGCCTCGCCCGGCTCGGCGTGCGCGTCGGTCCGGCGCCACGTGTGCTCTTCGGGGTTCAGGCTGCGCGCGGCGTTGATCGCGTCGGCGGCCCGCTCGTAGTCGGGCTCGGCCGGTAGGTCATGGGCCGGAAGATCATGGGCCGGAAGGTCGTGGGCCGAAAGGTCGTCGGCCAGAAGATCATCCGCCGGACGCGCACCCGAGGTGCCGACGATGGTGTCGGCGGCGTCCCGGCGCCCGGCATGGTAGGCCTGGTCGGAGTCTTCGTCATGCGGGTCTTCGGGCAGATCGGCCGCGCCGGCCGTCCGGAACTGGACGGTTTCGCGGCGGTCGTTGTCCTCGAAGAGCGGCTGATCGGCCAGGAGCGGCTGCGACTCGGCGAACCGCGACTCGGCGAATTCGGCCTCGGCGGCGAATGCCGGGGAGTCGGCCGGTTCGGCTGCGAACGGCTCGGCCGGGGCGGCAAAATCGTCGAAGCGAGGATCGGCCGGCGCCGCCCCCTCGGCGGCACGGCGGGCGCTCGCGTTCTGGCGCGCACCGATCACCAGCGCGACCGCCGCCAGCAGGCTGGCCACGATCGAACTGATCAGGAAGTTGCTCGAACCGCCGGTGAGGCCCAGGACAAGCAGCGTCACCGCGACGAGGATGAGCAGCAGGCTAGCAACGATCATGGCTCATCCTCGTCGTGGAACCGGAGGGAAAACTCAGCGCCCGGATTCGATGGCGCCGGTGCGGCTGCCGCCGTAGGAGCCGGCGAGGCCGGCCGCGGCGAGACCGCCGGAGCCACCCACCGCACGGGCGGAGTCGGCACGGGTCATCTCGGCCTCGAGCCCCTGACCGCGACCGTCGAGGTCACGCAGCTGGCTCTCCAGGTAGGCCTTGAGACGCGTGCGGTACTCGCGCTCGAACTGCTTGAGCTCCTCGATGTGCTTCTGCAGCGCCGACCGCTTGGCGTCCAGGCCGCCCATGGCTTCCTGGTGCCGCTGACGGGCGTCGCGCTCGAGCGCATCGGCCTTGGCGCGGGCTTCGCGGGTGACCTCCTCGGCCTTCGAACGGGCGTCGGAGAGAAGCTTGTCGGCCTCGCGACGGGCATCCGACACGTGGTCGTCGGCCGTACGCTGGGCCATCATCAGCACCCGCAGGGCCTGCTGCTCGCCGTCCCCGGTGTTGCCGGCCGGCGCACCGACCGGGCCCTGGGCCCGGACCTGCTCCAGCTCGGCCTGCATCTGCCGGGCGGCCTGCTCGGCCTGCGCCTTGTCCCGCTGAACGCGGTCCAGCTGCGCCTTGACGTCGTTGAGCTCGGCGGCAAGGCGGGGGTCGGCACCCGAGACGGCTGGCGCGCCACCCCGGCCGCCGCGCTCCACCTGGGCGCGCAGCTCGTTGTTCTCCTCGATCAGACGGGCGAGCTCGCGCTCAACCTCATCCAGGAAGGCGTCGACCTCCTCCTCGTCGTACCCCCGCTTGCCGATCGGGGGCTTCTTGAAGGCGACGTTATGAACGTCGGCCGGGGTCAGCGGCATCGAAACTCCTCGGGTCAGTCGCGGCCGCGGTGGGGGCTGCTGTCTAGCTGTAAGTCGAAATCAAGTTCCTGAGCACGAACTCCATGAGCACGAACAGGATAACCAGCAGCACGATGGATGCCAGGTCCAAGCTCACGTTACCAATGCGCAGCGGTGGGATCACACGCCTCAACGCCTTGAGCGGTGGGTCAGTGACGCTCCACACCGTTTCGAGTGCCGCCGAAGCGCCCCTGCCGGGCTGCCACCGTCGTCCGTACTGGAGTACCGCGGACAGAACGAACCTGGCCAGCAGGACCAGGACGAAAAGATAGACCACAAGGTAGAGGATTTGGAACAGGATCGACAGCACGTCTGAGGGTCCCTCGCTCGGGTGAGCTCTGCCGGGTCAGCTCTGGTTGAAGAACCCACCCTCAGCGATTTTGGCCTTGTCCTCTGCGGTGACCTGGACATTCGCCGGCGAGAGCAGGAAAACCCGGTTGGTCACGCGCTCGATCGTACCGCGAAGGCCGAAGGCGAGTCCGGCCGCGAAGTCGACCAGTCGGCGGGCGTCACCCTCATCCATCTCGGTGAGATTGATGATGACCGGTACACCGTCCCGGAAGTGCTCGCCGATGGTCCGCGCCTCCCGGTACGTAGTGGGGTGCAGCGTGGTGATCTGGTACCGCTGCTCCTCCTCGACCGGCCGCGCCTGGGGCTGCGGCTGGTGCACCTGCTGCGGAGCGAGGGCCAGATTGTCCCGGGTGGCGTAGCTCAGCGGGGTCGCCGAGTCGCTCGACGTGCTCGGCCGGGTGATCGAACGCACCCGGGCCCGCTCCCCGGAATCCACCCGATCGTGGTCGTCGAGGTCGGCACGGGAGAGGCGCTCGGAGACCCGGGTCCGCTCGGTGCGGGCGCGCGGCACGGCGCGCTCCTCCTCGTCGGCCTCGTCTTCCTCGTCATCGATGTACCGAGAGCTCGAGTAGCGGTCCCGGTCACGATCACGGTCCCGCTCACGGGTGCGGTAGGACGGCTCGCGGTAGTCGTGGTCGGAGTACTCGCGTTCGTCGTCCTCCTCGACCAGGCCCAGCCAGACGCCCGCCTTCCGAAATGCGCTCATGCCCCCACCCCATTCCGCACCCGGGCGAAATCGTCGACCCGACCAGCCATGTCCCCCACCTTTAAGTCCGCTACGCGGCCCGCGCCCCCCGGCGTACCGCCACCCCCTGACGCACCCCGACCGTCCCATCCGGACCGGCTGCGTAAAACCACACCTATGTAGTTTGCTGCCCGCCGCAAGGCTACCGCAGCAGGTTTCGCATTCCGAGCAAAGAAGTGCCGATCCGGACGTGTGTCGCGCCGTGCCGGACGGCCGCTTCGAGGTCGCCACTCATCCCGGCCGAGATGGTGGTCGCGCCGGGATGCTTGCCGGCCAACTGCGCGGCGAGGACGGCCAACTGTTCGAACGCCCGGTCCGGCTCCCAGTCGCGCGGCGCGACCGCCATCACGCCGCCGAGCCGCAGGGCGGTCGTGGCCGCCACCGCGTCGGATATCCGCCACAGGTCGTCGCCGGCCGCGCCGCCCCGGGACGAATCCCCGTCGATGCTCACCTGGATCAGCACCTCGAGCTGCTCCGGCCGGCCGGCGACCGCGTTTTCCAGGGCCGTCACCAGTCGCACCGAGTCGACCGACTCGATCACGCCCGCGTAGCCGGCCACCGACCGGACCTTGTTGCGCTGCAGCTGGCCGATGAAGTGCCAGCGTGGCGTGGCACCGGCGGCGCGCGCCTCGGCGGCCTTGGGCGCCGCCTCCTGGTCGCGGCTCTCCCCCACGTCGGTGACGCCGAGCCCGGCCAGCAGCACGACGTCGCTGGCCGGGTAGGTCTTGGTGACCGCCACCAGGGCCACCTCGTCCGGTGCCCGACCGGCCGCCACGCAGGCGCGCGCTATCCGCTCCCGCACCTGAGCGAGGGAAGCGGCGAGCTCGTCGCGCCGCGCGGCGTCGGTCACCGGACCCTCAGGAACCGTTCTTCAGGAAGTCCGGAACGTCCACGTCGTCGAACAGCACCCGCCGGGGCGTCTGGACCGGCGGCGGCGGGGTGCTGACCACCGGGGTGCTGGCCGGGGGCGCGGTCTGGGCCGGCGGGACGACCTTGCGGGCCGGCTCGGACGGCTTGTAGGACGGCGTACCGCCGTCGAACCCGGCCGCGATCACGGTGACCCGCACCTCGTCGCCGAGAGCGTCGTCGATGACCGCACCGAAGATGATGTTCGCGTCCGGGTGGGCCGCGTCGGTGACCAGCTGGGCCGCGTCGTTGATCTCGAACAGGCCGAGGTCGGAACCACCGGCGATGGAGAGCAGCACGCCGCGCGCGCCGTCCATGCTCTGCTCGAGCAGCGGGCTGGAGATCGCCTTCTCGGCCGCCTCGACCGCGCGGTTGTCGCCGCGCGCGCTGCCGATGCCCATCAGGGCGCTGCCGGCACCGCTCATCACGCTCTTGACGTCGGCGAAGTCGAGGTTGATCAGACCCGGCGTGGTGATCAGGTCGGTGATGCCCTGGACACCGGAGAGCAGGACCTGGTCGGCCTGCCGGAACGCGTCCATCATGCTGATCCCGCGGTCACCCAGGGCGAGCAGCCGGTCGTTCGGGATGACGATCAGGGTGTCGCACTGGTTGCGCAGTTCGTCGATGCCCGCCTCGGCCT
Organism: Paractinoplanes durhamensis; assembly: GCF_016862175.1. Classification (GTDB taxonomy): domain Bacteria; phylum Actinomycetota; class Actinomycetes; order Mycobacteriales; family Micromonosporaceae; genus Actinoplanes; species Actinoplanes durhamensis. Next base: position 61,597 of record NZ_BOML01000085.1, read on the forward strand.
GGACCTGGCGGCGCTTGCCCTCGAACGAGAACGGCCGGGTGACCACGCCGATGGTGAGTGCGCCGAGCTTGCGGGCGATGTTGGCGACGACGGGCGCGCCGCCGGTGCCGGTGCCGCCGCCCTCGCCGCACGTCACGAAGACCATGTCGGCGCCCTTGAGCACCTCTTCGATCTCGTCGCGGTGGTCCTCGGCGGCGTTCTTGCCGACCTCGGGCTGGGCGCCGGCGCCGAGACCACGGGTCAGCTCCCGGCCGACGTCGAGCTTCACGTCGGCGTCGCTCATCAGCAGGGCCTGGGCGTCGGTGTTGATCGCGATGAACTCGACTCCCTTGAGCCCCACCTCGATCATGCGGTTCACGGCGTTGACGCCGCCACCGCCGATCCCGACGACCTTGATGACCGCCAGGTAGTTGTGTGGAGGTGTCATCGGGCTCAGCCTTCCCTTCGGGGTTGGCGGATGTCGTGGGCCCCGTGCGGCCCGGGCAGGAACCGCAGCTCGACAACCGCTGCCGTACAAGGGAGGGCGAGGAAACCCTCACCCTCTACTAGAGGCTTAGGGTTATGTCAACCATTCAACCTCTGGGGGCAACGTAAACGCATGCATTGCTGCAACCAAGGACCGGCGCGGCGTGTCGAGGCCCGCTTACGTGGCGAATATCCGACGCGCCCGTAACCTCTTGAAAAATACGCCGTTCCTGCCCAAATGTCCGCTTAGTCACCCACTCAGCGGATCGTCACGTAATACGGTGCGCTGACGTCGATCTGCTTGTCGGCCTTCTTCAGCAGCGCGGTGGCCACCTGGCTCTTCTTGTCGCTCTCGGTGTCGTCGCCCCAGACCACCACCCGGTCCTTGGTCAGCTGCAGCTTGATCTGCGCGGGCGCGGCCGCCGAGATGGCCACCAGCTGCTCGCGCAGGTCGGTGCTGAGCGCGCCGAGCACGGTCAGCGCCGAGCGGGTGCTCAGGTCGGCCGGGCCGGGCGACGCGGTGCGCAGCAGCGGCAGCCCGTCCGGCTGGCGGGTCACCTCCCGGTACGGCACGCCGGCCGCGTCGACCAGCGAGAACTTCCCGGCCGTGGTCGGCACCGCGGCCACCGGGGTGCGCTCGACCACCTCCACCACCAGGGTGGACGGCCAGCTGCGCCGCACCGTCACCCGGTCGACCGCCGCCAGGGTGCGCACCCTGGCCCGCACGACGCCCAGGTCGACCCGGGCGAGCGGCTCCTTCGCCGGCACCGCCGCGGCCTCCTCGACCTGCAGCGGGGTCAGGAACTGCACGCCGACCACCTCGACGGTGCGTACGCCGAGCAGTGGGGTGCCGTAGACGGTCCAGACCAGGCCGCCGGTCACCAGGGCCACCCCGGCCGCGATCGCCCACGGCAGGGCGGCACGCAGCCGCCGCTGACGGGCCCGGGCCATGAAACGCCGCGCCGAGGACGGCACCGCGTCGGTGTTCGCCCGGACCAGCCGCCAGTTACGCCCGCCGCCCCCGCTCACGGTCGCCTACTCCGGCTGCCCGGCCGAGGCCAGTGCGGCCAGCAGCTCGTCGCCCATCAGGGAGATCGGCGGGGCGCCCATGGTGACCACCACGTCGCCGGGCCGGCTGCGGCGAACCACCTCGGCCGGCACGTCCTCCCAGTCGGGCACGAACACCTTCTGCCCGGCCGGCAGGTCGATGGCCGCGGTCAGCGACACCCCGCCCTCGCCCGGCCCGCGCACCTCGCCCGGCCCGAAAACCTCCATCACGATCACCTGGTCGGCGATCCCGAGGCCCTCGGCCAGCTCGGCCTGCAGGTCCCGGGTGCGGTAGACCCGGTAGGGCTGGAAGACGACCACCAGGCGGCCGTCGCCGGCCACCTCGCGCAGCGTCCGCAGCGCGGCCTTGACCGAGGTCGGGTGGTACGCGTACTCGTCGTAGACCCGCACCCCGGCCGCGATGCCCTTGCGCTCGAAGCGCCGGCGCACCCCCGGGAACGAGGCGAGCGCCTCGGTGGTCTTGTCCAGCGGCAGGCCCAGGCGCTGCGCGGTGAGCACCGCGGCGGCGCTGTTGAGGCCCATGTGCCGGCCGGGCAGCGCCAGCTTGATCTCGCCGAGCGGCTTGCCGTCCAGCGTGGCCTGGTAGCGGACCCCGCTCACGGTCGAGACGACGTCGCTGATCCGCAGGTCGGCGCCGGCGCTCTCGCCGTACGTCCAGACCGTGCGCCCGGCCGCCCGCAGCGCCGCGATCAGGCCCTGGGTGCCCTCGTCGTCGGCGCAGGTCACCACGAAGCCGTCGTCGTCGGTCAGCTCGGCGAACTGCAGGAAGCCGGCCTTCAGCCCGTCCAGGTCGCCCCAGTTGTTGAGGTGGTCGCCCTCGATGTTGGTGATGATCGAGACGTGCGGCCGGTAGATGAGGAACGACTTGTCCGACTCGTCGGCCTCGGCCACGAAGTGCGGGCCGGTGCCGTGGTGCCCGTTCGAGCCGGCCTCGGAGATCTCGCCACCGATCACGAAGGACGGGTCCTGCCCGGCGTGCTGCAGGATCACCGTCATGATCGAGGTGGTGGTGGTCTTGCCGTGGGTGCCGGCCACCGCGATGGTCTGCCGGTTGGTCATCGCCGCGGCGAGCGCCTCGGAGCGGTGCAGGATGCGCAGGCCGAGCCGGCGGGCCTCGACCAGCTCGAGGTGGTCGTGCGGGATCGCGGTGGAGTAGACGACGGTGTCGACGCCCTCCAGGTTCGACGCCTCGTGCGACATGTGCACGGTGCCGCCGAGCGCGCGCAGGGCGGCCAGGGCCGGCCACTCGCGCAGTTCGCTGCCGGAGACCGGCACCCCGCGGGTGAGCAGCAGCCGGGCGAGACCGGCCATGCCGACCCCGCCGATGCCGATCAGATGGACGCTGCCCAGTTCCTCAGCGGTCAGTTTCCCGGCCGGCGTGAGCTCCGCGGTGTTCACTGTCCTGTCCCCTTCATCGAGCCTTCGCCACCGCTTCCAACACGAACTCCAGCAGGGCCTCGTCGCCGTCCCGGCGCCCGTAGTGCGAAGCAGCCGTACCCATCATCGCGAGCCGTTGCCGGTCGCGTGCCAACGGGATGATCTGCTGCTCGATCCACTCGGGGGTCAGCTCGGCGTTGCCCACCAGGATGCCGCCGCCCGCCTCGACCACCGGCCGGGCGTTGCGCTCCTGCTCCTGGTTGCTGAACGGATAGGGCACATAGACGGCCGGGACGCCGAGCGCGGTCGTCTCGGCCACGGTGATCGCGCCACCACGGCAGAGCATCAGATCGGCGGCGGCGTAGCCGAGCTGCATGTCCGAAAGATAAGGCACCACGACGTACGGCACCGGGAGGTCGGCCGGGACCTCGAACGGGTCGTTGCGGCCGCCCTGCACGTGCAGCACCTGGATGCCGGCGTGGGCCAGCCGCTTGGCCGCCGCGGCCACCGCCAGGTTGATCGTGCGGGCGCCGGACGAGCCGCCGGAGACGAACAGCACCGGCAGGTCGGGGCGCAGCCCGAAGTGGTGGAGCGCCTGCGGCCGGAGCGCGGCCCGGTCGAGGTGGGTGATCGCGGTGCGCAGCGGCACGCCGACCACCCGGGCGTCTTTCAGCGACTCGGCCAGCTGCGGCTGGGTGGGGAACCCGACCGCGACGTTCTTGGTGAACTTCATGCCCATCCGGTTGGCGACGCCCGGCGGCACGTTGACCTCGTGGATCACGATCGGCAGGTCGCGGCGCCAGGCGGCCAGGTAGGCCGGCACCGACACGTACCCCCCGAAGCCGACCACGACGTCCGCCTGCACCTCGTCGATGATCTTGCCGGCCGCGTGCGACGACTTGTACATCCGGTCCGGGGTGCGCAGCAGGTTGAGGTTGACCGAGCGCGGCAGCTGGAACGCCGGAATGACCCGCAGGTCGTAACCGGCCGCCGGGATCAGCTCGTTCTCCATGCCCTTGGGGCTGCCGAGCGTGGTGATCCGAGCGTCCGGAAAGTGCCGTTTCACGGCATCGGCGAAGGCGAGCAGCGGATAGATGTGTCCACCGGTGCCTCCTCCGGCGAGCACGACCGACCGCAGCATTGCTTTCTCCTCCCACGTCCTCCGCCCCGCCCGTCACCGTGGTGCGGACTAGAGGCGATTCCCCTTGCCGGCAGGTGCCCGGCTGTCTTTCGGAGCCGGCTGCCGTTGCGGGGGGAGCGGCGGCAGCGGGGCCCAGACTAGCCGTACCCATCTGGCGGGCGGACGGGCGTTGAGGGCCTTGCTCGCGTCCGGCTCGGCGCGGGCGAACGAGGCGAGCATCCCGATCGCCGCGAGCGTCACGACGAGGGCACTGCCACCTGCGGAGATGAACGGCAGCGGGAGGCCGGTGATGGGCAGCATCCCGGTCACGCCGCCGATGTTGATCACGGCCTGGGCGACCAGCCAGGTGGTGATCGCGGTGGCGGCCAGGCGGCGGAACGGGTCGGACGAGCGGCGGGCGATCCGGAAGCCGGTGTAGGCGAGCACCGAGAACAGCGCCAGCACCACGCTGCAGCCGACCACGCCCAGCTCTTCGGCGACCACGCCGAAGATGAAGTCGTTGGAGGCTTCCGGCAACCAGTTCCACTTCAGGACCCCCTTGCCCAGCCCGACCCCGAACCAGCCGCCCTCGAAGATCGCCGAGCGGGACTGGATCAGCTGGTAGCAGTTGTCCTGGAGGTCACATTTCTCGAGCGGCTGGAGGAAGTTGGTGAGCCGGGCCAGCCGGTAGTTCTCGGCGTCGGTCGAGCCGGAGCCGGCACCGCCGGAGGCCGCCGCGATCAGCAGGCCGATGCCGGCCATCCCGAGGACGCCGAGCGCGGCGAACACCCGCAGCCGCACGCCGGCCGCCCAGAGCAGGCCGACGATCAGCGACAGCAGCACCAGCATGGTGCCGAGGTCGTTGTAGCCGACCAGGACGAACAGCAGGCCGATGACCGGGAACAGTGGCCGGGACAGCTCGCGCCAGTGGCCGAGCGCCGGGCCCTTGCGGGCGATCACGTCGGCGCCCCAGAGCACCATGCCGAGCTTGGCCAGCTCGGCGGGCTGCAGGCCGATGGGGCCGAAGTAGAGCCAGAGCAGGTTGGCGTGGACCGGGCCGATCTTGGGCGAGCTGAGCACGCCGACCGATTCCAGCGCGCCGAGCAGGTCGAGGATCGCGAGCAGCACGATCGCCGCGCCCAGGATGTACTTGCCGATGTCCCGCAGCGTGCGGGTGGGCAGGCGCTGGCAGATCCAGAAGACGACCAGGCCGAGCAGCGCGTACAACGACTGGTTCGCGATCGCCGAGAAGGCGTTGCCGTTGTCCCGGTAGGCCTTCACGCTGGTCGCCGAGAACACCATGGTGAGCCCGATGAGCAGCAACAGGCCGGAGCTCGCGATCAGCAGGTAGTACGACGAAAGCGGCCGGGCCAGCAGCCCGTGCACGGCCGGCAGCAGCTGCCTGCTCAGTGACGGGCGAGCCACCTTCGGGTTTCGGTCGTCCGCCATGGACACATCATCGTTCCGGCGACACGCGAGCCGGTGTCATGACCGGGCGTGTCGCGAGAGATATCTATCCCATTACGGCGAGGAAGTCCGAGTAGAACAGGCCGAGGCCGATGGCCACGCAGATGCCGGCCACGATCCAGAACCGGACGACGATGTTGACCTCGCTCCAGCCGGCCAGCTCGAAGTGGTGCTGGAGCGGGGACATCCGGAACACCCGTTTACCGGTGGTCTTGAACGAGATGATCTGGATGACCACCGACATCGTGATGATCACGAACAGGCCGCCGATGATGATCGACAGCAGCGTGGTGCGGGTCGACACGGCCAGGCCGCCGATCAGGCCGCCGAGACCGAGCGCCCCGGTGTCGCCCATGAAGATCCGGGCCGGCGAGGTGTTCCACCAGAGGAAGCCGACACAGGCGGCGGCCGCCGCGGCCGCGATCATCGAAACCTCCAGCGGATCTCGGACCTGGTAGCAGTAGTCGTTGGCGTTGGCGTACGCGGTGTCACCGCACCAGTGCCGGTACTGCCAGAAGCCGATCAGCGCGTACGCGGCCAGCACCAGGATCGAGGCGCCGGTGGCCAGGCCGTCGAGGCCGTCGGTGAGGTTCACGCCGTTCGACATCGCCATGATGACGAAGACGAACACCAGCACCGAGCCGACCTTGCCGACGTTCAGCCAGCTCACGTCGCGGATGAACGAGATGTGCTCGCTGGACACGGTCTGGCCGTTGGTGCTCGTCACGTAGAGCGCGGCGACGCCGAACCCGCCGCCGACGATCAGCTGGCCGAGCAGCTTGCCCTTGGCGCTCAGGCCGTCGGAGTTGCGCCGGCGGATCTTCAGGAAGTCGTCCAGGAAGCCGACCACGCCGCAGAACACGAACAGGCCGAGCAGGACCAGGGCCGTCATGGTCGGCCCCTCCTGCGCGATCTGCCGCTCGGGCAGCGTGGTCAGGGCCACGTGCCCGGCCACGTAGGCGAACACGGTGGCGAGGATGAACGCCACCCCGCCCATCGTGGGGGTGCCCTTCTTGCCCTGGTTACTGGCCAGGCCGAGGCCGCCGCGGATCGGCTGGCCGGCCTTCATCGCGGTGAAGACACGGATCGCGACCGGCGTGCCGAACAGGGAGATGATGAACGCGACCGCAGCCGCGACGATGACTGCCCTCACGGGCGACCCCCCTCGGGACGTAATCCGTCGACCACGTCCCATGTCCGGTACCGGGAGCCTTTCACGAGCACGACGTCGCCGTCGCGCAGATCCCCGGTGACGATCCCGAGCGCGACGGTCTGGTCCTCGGCGAAGATCGCCGTCCCGTGCCAGCCCTCGACCTCGCTCGCCCCGTCCAGGATCGGACGGGCGTTCGCGGCCACCACGATCAACCGGTCCACGCCGAGCTCGGCCGCGAGCCGGCCCACCTCCACGTGCCCGGACACCTCATGGCTGCCCAGTTCGGCCATGTAGCCGAGCACCGCGATCCGGCGGCCCCCGGCCTTCATCGCCGCGAGTGCGTGCAGCGCCGCCGCCGTCGAGGACGGGTTGGCGTTGTACGAGTCGTCGATCACCGTGACCCCGTCGGGCCGGGTGAAGACATCCATCCGCCGGCTCGACACGATCCCGACCGCACCGAGCGCGGCAACGAGATCGTCGAAGTCCATCCCGAGCGTGAGTGCCACCCCGGCCGCGGCGAGGGTGTTGGCCACCTGGTGGCGCCCGGCCACGGCCAGCCGGACATGTCCGGAATGACCATCAAAGCTCAGGGTGTACGAGGCCCGCCCGGCCCCGTCCAGCGAAACCTCGGTGGCCCGCACCGCGGCGTCCGCCGACTCACCGGTGAGCAGGACCCGGGCGGACGTGCGCGGCGCCATCCCGGCCACCAGCGGATCGTCGGCGTTGAGCACCGCGACCCCGGCCGGCGACAGCGCCTCGACCAGCTCGCCCTTGGCCTGCGCGGTCCCCTCGACCGACCCGAACTCGCCGATGTGCGCGGCGCCGATGTTCAGCACGAGGCCGACGTTCGGCCGGGCGATATCACAGAGATAACGGATATGTCCGATACCGCGCGCACCCATCTCCAGCACGAGGAACCGCGTCTCCTCGGTGGCCTGCAGCACGGTGTACGGGAAGCCGAGCTCGTTGTTCAGCGACCCGGCCGGCGCGATGGCCGGCCCGAGCCGGGCCAGCAACTGCCCGATGTAGTCCTTGGTCGTGGTCTTCCCGGACGACCCGGTCAGCCCGACCACGGTCAGCTCCGGAAGTCGCGAGACGACCGCACGCGCCAGCGCGGCCAGCGCGACGAGCGGCTCCTCGACCACCACTCCGGGGTGGCCGGTGTCGCGCGTGCTCAGCACGGCGGCGGCCCCCGCCGCCATCGCGGTCGGCGCGAAGTCGTGGCCGTCCACCTTCTCGCCGGGGAAGGCGACGAAGAGCCCGCCCGGCCCGATCTTGCGGGAGTCGTACTCGACCGGCCCGGACACGATCACCGACGGCGTCGCGTTGACGAGACGCCCCCCGGTGACCTTGGCGATCTCGTCCAGCGTCATGCGGATCAAGAATGACCCCCCGCGGCGGCGAGCAGCGCGCCGGCCAGCTCGATCCGGTCGTCGAACGGCAACATGACTCCGTTGACCTCCTGGCCCGACTCGTGCCCCTTGCCCAGCAGCGCGATCACGTCACCGGCACCGGCCAGCCGCACCGCCTCGTCGATGGCGGCCCGCCGGCCGGCCACCTCGATGATCTTCGCCGACGAACCGGCACCCTCGGCCCCCGCGCGCACCGCCGCCCGGATCACCGCCGGGTCCTCGGTGCGCGGATTGTCGTCGGTGACGAGCACCAGGTCGGCGCCGCGGGCCGCGGCCGCACCCATCTGCGGCCGCTTGCCCTTGTCCCGGTCGCCGCCCGCGCCGATCAGGCAGATCACCCGCCCGCCGCGCGCGTTGGCCAGCTCGCGCAGCGCGGCCAGTGCCGCCACGATCGCGTCGGTCTTGTGCGCGTAGTCGACCACGCCCAGCACGTCGCCGGGCGCGTCGACCTGCTCGAGCCGGCCGGGCACCCCCGGGCAGGCCGCGATGCCGCGCGCCGCCACCGCCGGATCGATCCCGGCCGCGACCAGCGACGCGAGCGCGAGCAGCGCGTTCGCCACGTTGTGCCGGCCGGGCAGGGAGACCCCGGCCTCGACCGTGATGCCACCCGGGCCGTGCGCCACGAACCGCTGCCCGAACGCCGACGGCCGCACCGACGACGCCCACCAGGTCGCCGCCGTGTCACCGGCCGCCGAATAGCTGATCGTGGCCGGCTTGAACAGCGGCCGCAGCGCCGGCTCGTCGTAGTTGAGCACCTCGAACCGGCACCGGCCGTCGAAGAGTTTCGCCTTGGCCGCGAAGTAGTCGTCCACGTCGGAGTGGAAGTCGAGGTGGTCGAGCCCGAAGTTGGTGTAGCCGCCGACCGCGAACCGCAGCCCGTTGACCCGGCCGATGGCCAGCGCGTGGCTGGACACCTCCATCACCACCGCGGTCACGTCCCGCTCGGCCGCCGCGGCCAGGATCGCCTGCAGGTCGGTCGCCTCCGGGGTGGTGCGCACGCTCTTGACCACCAGGTCGCCGAGGCGCGTCTCGACGGTGCCGATCAGGCCGGTGGTCAGCCCGGCCGCGCGCAGCCCCGACTCGACGAGGTAGGCGGTCGACGTCTTCCCGGCCGTACCGGTGATCCCGATCATCATCAGCCGGGCCGAGGGGTCGCCGTAGATCGCCGCGGCAGCGGCGCCGAGCACCGCCCGCGGGTCCTCGGCCACCAGCACCGGCAGGCCGGCCGCCAGGGCCGCCTCGCGGCCCGCGGCGTCGGTCAGCACCGCCACCGCACCGGCCTCCGCGGCCCCCGCCACGAACTCCGCGCCGTGCCGGTTCGCACCGGCCAGCGCCGCGTAAAGATCACCGGGAAGCACCTCGCGACTGCTGTGCGTGATGCCGGTGACCTCGGCGTCCGCGCCGCTCAGCTCGGCCGGCAACAGGGTCGCCAGGCGCGTCAGCCGCAGCGGCGCGACAGTCTCGGGACGGGGAACTCCGGGCACGGCGTCAGACCCTACCCGGTTCCCTGTGAGCGACGGAAAACGCCATGCGGCCTATCGACGTGTTCATTCCGATCATGGATGGATGCGGAATTTCGGCGCCTTGGTCGACGACGGCGGGACCCGGTAGTGGAGCAGGGCGAACGACATCATCTTGCTGAACGCCGGCGCGGCCACGTCACCACCGGTGCCGTGTGCCACCTCGGCCGAGACCGCGATCACGAACCGCGGGTTCTCGGCCGGCGCCATGCCGATGAACGACCCGTAGTTGCTGCTCGTGTACTGGCCGTCGATCAGCCGCTTGCCGGTGCCGGTCTTGCCCGCCACCCGGTAACCGGTGACCGCGGCCTGGGTGCCGGTGGCGTCCTTCTCGTCGACCACGGCCTCCATCATCGTCCGCAGCTCGGAGGCGACATCCGGGCGCAGCACCTGCCGCGACTCCGCCGTCGGCCCCGCGGTGACCTTGCCGTTCTTGCCGGAGATCATCGCCTTGATCAGGTGCGGCTGGATGTAGGTGCCGTCGTTCGCGATCGCCGCGTAGCCGGCCGCCATCTGGATCAGCGTGGCGTCCACACTCATCCCGATCGGCACCGAGCCGGACGCCGACCCGCTCCACTCGTCCGGCGTGAGGATCTTGCCGGTCGCCTCGCCCATCATGCCCTCGTTGGTGGCCTTGCCCAGCCCGAACTTCTGCTGGTACTCGTACACCTTCTGCTTGCCGAGCTTGTCGCCGATCAGGATGGTGCCCACGTTGGACGACAGCGCCAGGATGCCGGGGATCGTCATCTTGGTGCCCTTGGGCTGCATGTGGCTGTCCTGGAAGCGGTAACCGCCGCGCTCCAGCGCGGGCCCGACGGTCACCGTCGAGTCCGGCGTGATCAGGCCCTCCTGCAGGGCGGCACCGATCACGAACGCCTTGTGGATCGAGCCCGGGTCGGCCACGATCGCGCTCGGTACGTCCTCCCGGTCCGACGGCGAGTAGTCCAGCGGCTTGGCCGCGTTGTAGGTCGGGCAGCTGGCCTGGGCCAGCACCTCACCGGTCTTGACGTCCAGCACCACCGCGCCGGCGATCGTCGCCTTCCAGTCGGTGGCCTGCTCGCACAGGATCCGCTGGACCTCGTACTGCAGGTCGGCGTCGATGGTGAGCTGCAACGACGTACCCGGCTGCGGTTCCACGTAGCGCTGGTAGCCGCCCGGGATCGGGGTGTTCAGGTCGCCCTTGCCGATCTCGAACTCCTGGGTGCCCGCGGTACCCCGCAGCAGCGAGTCGTAGCGCGCCTCCAGGCCCTCCAGGCCCGAGTTGTCGGCACCGGTCCAGCCGATCAGGTTGGCGGCCAGGTCGGCGCCGGGCACGTCGCGCCGCTCGTCCCGCTTCACCACGATGCCCTTGATGTCGAGCTTGGAGATCCGGTCCCCGATCGAGATGTCCACACCCTGGGCCAGGAACTCGAACCGCGACTCGCCACCACCCGGCCGCTTGTGCCGGGTCATCTTCTCGATCAGCTTCGACTGCGGCACGCCGAGCAGCGGCGACAGCTGGGCCGCGGCCGCCGCCGGGTCCTTGACCAGCACCGGGTCGGCGCCCACGTAGCGCGCCTCGACGCTGTGCGCGAGCACGGTGCCGTCCCGGTCCAGGATGCTGCCGCGCGGCGCGGGCAGGGTGACCTCGGTGATCCGCTGCTCACGCAGCTTGATCAGCCGCGCCGCGTCGCCCGGCGACGAGGCCACCTGCAGCACGACCAGCCGCACGCCGATCATCACGAACAGGGAGAGCGCGAGCACGGTGCCGAGCCGCAGGCGGCGGGTGGAATTGGCGAGCTTCGGCGGCTCGGCGACAACGGCACGCACGGCGCGGCTGGGGCCGGGTGCTTTTTTCGTACGGGTACCAAAAGGCGACCGGGGAGCTCGGGTGGCGGGCCGCCCGGTTCCGGAGCGCTCGCCGCCGCGGGCACCACGGCCGGTGACCCGGTCCCGGCGCTGCTTCAGCTCATCGCGGTCGTCCCGCTCACCGGACTCCGGCCGGCGGGTCCGCGGCGGGGTCGGACGCGCGTCGCGCTGCGCACGCCGCCCGGTGTCGCCCTTCTCCCCGGTCCCGGTCTTCGACTTGGTGGTCTTCTCCGGCGGCTGCTCGGGCTCCGCGGCCGGCCGGCGCCCACGCTGGGGGCGGCCGCCGTCGAGCACCTGGAGTGCCGGGCGGAACGGGTCGGTGGTCCGGCCGGCCCGCGGTGAGCGGGTGCGCTGGTCGCGCTCGGCCATGGTGCGCCCGCGCGGGGTGTAGGCCCGCGCGTCGCCGATGCCGCCGAAGCCGCGGCCCCGGCCGTTCTCCTCGGTCTCCTCCGGGTCGGTGTCCCCGACCGGAAGGTCACGAGACGTACCGCGCCGGGGCTGGTTGCCCCGGCGCGGTGTGTCATCGGATCGTGGTGACATGCGGCCTACTGCCCCGTGCCGCTCGGCGTCTGGCCGTTACCCACCGTCGCCCCATTCGCCGTCTGGCCGTTCCCCGCGCCGTTGGCCTGCCCGTCCGCGGTCGTCGAGCCGTTGACCGGCGCGACCTTGCCCGCACCGGCGTCCGACTTGGCGGTCGGCCCGGCCGTCTTGGCGTCCTGCGCGGTGACCGCCGGCCGGCCGTTGGCCGGCGTCGGAACCCCGATGATCTTGCCGTCGGGCAGCCGGAACCGGGCCGGGTTCTCCGCCCGGACCAGGCCGAGCCGGCGAGCGGCCGCGTCCAGGTTGCCGATGCTCGACGCCTCGACCAGCTGGTTCTCCAGGTCCTGCTGCTGACTGTCCAGAGCCGACCCCTGCTTCTGCAGGTCGGCGATCCGGAACGAGTTCTCGTTGGTCTTCGTGTTGATCAGCAGGATGCCGAGCACCCCGACGACCACCACGCCGATCACCGAGGCCACGAACGGCGCCCGCGGTGCGCTGATCGGCGCCGGCGGGGCCACCTGCAGCCGCGGGGTCTTGACCTCACCGGTGGTGACCCGCGCCGGTGCCGCCAGCGGCTCCTCGACCCGCAGCGCCGCGGTCCCGTCGACCGGAGCGTCGGTGACCGGACGCCGCTTGGCCGCGGCGTTCTCCTCACGACGCGTCAGGATCTTCGGCTCCGGGCGGCGACCCTTGCCGCGCACGAGATCGGGACGGCTCTCCGGGCGTACGTCATCAGTCGTCTTGGTCTTGGCCTTTGCCGCCTTGGCGGTCTTGGCCCTGGAGGCCTGCTTGCCGGCGGTGTCCCGCCCGATCCCTGACCGGCGCGTGTCGGACCGCTCGTCCGTGGCACCGGTGAAGTGGCGCGCCCCCCGGGCGTCACTTCGCTGGGCGTCCGCATGATCCGTGGCCCGGCCCCCCGGCCGCGGCGCGGTGCGCTCGCTCATGCTTTCCCCTCCCCCTCGTTGCTTTCCCCCGGGCGTAACCGCCCTCGTCCCCCGTGCGTTGACTTCCGGGGCCGGCCGGCCTCCGTCGTCGTCGTTTCCCGGCCGATTCGCTCGACCGCGCGCAGCTTCACCGAGGCCGCTCGCGGATTGGCCTCGACTTCCTCGTCCGTCGGCGGCTCCGACCCCTTTGTCAGCAGCCGCAAGGTCGGACCGGTTCCGGGCAGTTCGACCGGCAGGTCGATCGGTCCCGTGCTGCGCGTCCTCTCGGTGAGGGCGCGCTTGACGATCCGGTCCTCCAAAGATTGGTAGCTCATCACCACAAGGCGCCCCTTCGGCGCCAATGCGTCCAAAGCAGCCGGTACGGCCGATTCGAGCGTGGCGAGTTCGCCATTTACCTCAATACGTAGTGCTTGAAACGTTCTCTTTGCGGGATTTCCACCCGTTCGTCGCGCGGCGGCCGGGATCGACTCCTTGACCAGCTCCGCCAGCCGGGCCGTCGAAGTGATCCGCCCCTTCGCCCGCTCCCGCACGATCGCCGAGACGACCCGCGGTGCGAACTTCTCCTCGCCGTACTGCCGCAGGATCCGGACCAGCTCGCCCGGCTCGTACGTGTTCACGACCTCCTCGGCCGTGACCCCCGTCGTCTGGTCCATCCGCATGTCCAGCGGCGCGTCCTGGGCGTACGCGAAACCGCGGTCCGCCTCGTCCAGCTGCAACGAGGAGACACCGAGGTCGAACAGGCCACTGTGGAACTGTTCGTACCCGAGGTCGGCGAGCACCTGTGGAAGCTCGTCGTAGACCGCGTGCACGAGATGGGTCCGGGCGCGGAACGGGCTGAGCCGCTGCCGGGAATGCGCGAGCGCCTCGGTGTCCCGGTCGAGTCCGATGAGGACCACATCCGGGTATCGCTCGAGGACCGCCTCCGCGTGCCCGCCCAGGCCGAGAGTGAAGTCCACGTGCACGGCGCCGGGCATGTCGAGGGCCGGGGCGAGCAGCTCGAGACAGCGCTCGAGCAGCACCGGCACGTGCGTGCCACGCAGCTCCCCCATGTCGACCCCCCTCGCACCCCGGCTGTTCCCAAGTCGCCGCACCGGCCCGGACATCGTCCGCACCGCGTCCGTACCGCCAGATCCCCATCCGCTCGTGCCGTTCCAGCTGCCTGTTGCCAGCAGGTCTGCTGTCCGGGCGAGACGCCTGGCACCGGGGAAGAGGCGCCAGGAGTCGGAGCGGGTGGAGATCTCGCAGTACGGCGGCGGTGCCGGCCGGGGCCGGTCGGTGCCACGCCTCACAGCCCGCCGGGCAGCACCCCCTCCTCGATGTCGGCGAACTCGTCTTCGCTCGCCGCGAGGTAGTCGTCCCAGGACTGCTTGTCCCAGATCTCCACCCTGGTGCTCGCACCGATCACCACGAGGTCGCGGTCCAAGGCCGCGTATTCCCTCAGGTGCGCCGGGATGGTCACCCGCCCTTGCTTGTCCGGCACCTCGTCGTGCGCACTGGCGAAGAACACCCGGCTGTAAGCCCGGGCGGCCTTGTTGGTCACCGGCGCCTGACGAAGCTGGCCCGCGATGCTCTGGAATTCCGGCATCGGGAACACGTACAAGCAGCGCTCTTGCCCCTTGGTGATCACGACACCTCCCGCCAGTTCATCTCGGAACTTGGCCGGAAGAATCAGCCGCCCCTTGTCATCGAGGCGTGGGGTATGGGTGCCGAGGAACATCGGCCGTCCACCCCCTGCCCCCAGCGGTTCGCGGTCCGCTTGTCAACTCGGGCCGGCAGGCTTCCGGTCGGTCCCCCTCGGCCCTGCCACTGCGCTCCACTCTACTCCACTTCCCTCCACCCGCAAGCGGATTGAGCACGTCCACGATTCTTAGTCAAGCCCAAAAGCCCAGCTCAGCGCCGAGTCCACCCGGTGGAGGGCGTTTCCATGATCAACCGCGTCTGGTTTGCGACACCGGTCTCGGCACTCATGACATACCACCGCAAAATTTCCCATTTCTCCCTGCACGACATGCTGTCAACCCCTCCTCGGGAGGAAAGTGGAGAGCCCCGGTGGAGCGAAGTGGAGCCCCTTTCACCCCCACCCCCC
>NZ_BOML01000086.1 GCF_016862175.1 Paractinoplanes durhamensis
ACCCCCGCCAGCCACCTCCCGCCAGCCACCGCCACACTCCGCCGCACGCCAGCCACCCCCGCCAGCCACCGCCACACTCCGCCGCACGCCAGCCACCTCCCGCCAGCCACCGCCACACTCCGCCGCACGCCAGCCACCTCCTCATGGTCGACAACCGCGCGTCGCGCCGGCCACCGTCCCCGGCCCGCTAACGCAGCGGCATCGCCCGCGATCTTGTAGATCTGCTACGCGCGACGCGCAAGAATTCGACAAGTTCCTGCACCAACCAGGCCCACCGCCTCACAAACTGGCTCCGCCGCACAACCACCCGCGATCTTGTCGAGTTACGCACCGTTTCAAACAGCAATTCGCCAAGATCGGCTGCCACACAAACCCGCCTGCACGATCGCCGCCGCCCGCGTATGGCGCCCGCCGCCGCCCGCGTATGGCGCCCGCCGCCGCCCGCGTATGGCGCCCGCCGCCGCCCACGATCCGCCGCCCACGATCCGCCGCCCACCGCCCGCGATCCGCCGCCCGCGATCCGCCACCCGCGATCCGCCA
>NZ_BOML01000087.1 GCF_016862175.1 Paractinoplanes durhamensis
GAGAAAACATCCGTGGCTGATGGTATGCGAACGCATCGCCCAGCGGCAGGGCTTCTTCCACTGGCAACTGGACTTCGCCACGGTGTTCGCCCGTGGCGGCTTCGACCTCCAGGTCGGTAACCCGCCCTGGGTGCGGCCCCGGTCAGACGTGGACGCGCTGCTGGCCGAGGGCGATCCATGGTGGCAGTTGGCGCTGAAGCCGAGCCAGGCACAGGTCGCCAAGAAACGGGCCGCGACCCTGGCACTGCCGGGCATGACCGAACTGGTCGTCGACGGCATGGTGGAGGTGCTGTCGATCGCGGCGTTCGTTGGGTCGGTTGCACAGTATCCGCACCTGCAGGGGCTCCAACCGGATCTGTACCGCTGCTTCATGGAGGTGATGTGGCGGCATGAATCGGCCCGGGGCACGATTGGCATGATTCATCTAAATTCGCACTTCACCGATAAAAAGGCAGGTGTGCTGCGTAACGAACTCTACCTACGCCTCCGCCGCCACTGGCATTTTGTGAACGAACTCAAACTATTTGAGATCCATCACCACAATCACTTCGGCATTACAGTGTACGGAGCGAGGAAGGCTTCGCCGCGTTTCATCCAAGCAAGCTCGCTGTATCACCCCGATACAGCAGATCGGTCGCTGATCCACGACGGATCCGGACCAGAGCCGGGACTCAAAGACGACGAGGGCCGCTGGGACGTGCGCCCACATCGTTCGCGAATCACCCATGTTGCCGAAGAACTGCTCCGTGTATGGCACGCGACCATGGAGAACGACGAAGTTCCAGTGCGCCAGACTCGGATGGTCTACGCGGTGAACCAGTCCAGCACCGCAGTGCTCCAGAAACTGGCAACTGCCCAGCGCATCGGCGAGCTCGGACTGCGCTTTTCTGCTGGCTGGCATGAGAAGGACGACAGGAGGAAAGGCTACTTCGAATCAGGGTGGGGCGTGCCGACTTCTTGGGATGACGTGATTCTGCAGGGGCCACATCTGTTCGTCTCGACGCCCCTATACAAGACACCGAACAGGTCACTGCGAAACAACCAAGACTGGTCCGCTACGGACTTCGAGCAGCTCTCGACCGACGCGATCCCAGCCACGGCCTACCAACCCGTCGGCGACCAATACGACTATGACTGCGCCTACACCGATTGGGGCGACGAGGAGCACCCTGATCCTGCCCGTGACTACTACCGCGTTGCCTGGCGAGCGATGGCTGATATTCAGAACGAGCGAACCCTGATTCCGGCAATCATTCCGCCCGGCGCGGCGCATGTCAACGGAGTCTTCTGTGTAGGTTCATCCGCATCGAGTCGGCAGATCGCAATTGTGGTCGCCTTCGCCGGATCACTTCTCGCCGACTACCTGATCCGGACTGCGCCCTTGAGTGGCATTTACGAGGGTTCATTCAGCCGCCTTCCGATTGTCGAAACACATGCCGCCCAGCCAGAACTCGTGCTGAGAGCATTGCGACTCAACGCCGTGACCAACGCCTACGCCGATCTGTGGACGGACTGCTACCAAAACGAGTTCTCCAAGGATGTCTGGGCCGGTGGTTTCGCACACGAGCGGCAAGCCTCCCTCGGAGGGGTCGGCCCCGAGTGGACCCCCGAGACGCCGTTGCGGGTTGCAGCCGATCGGCGGCAGGCGCTCGTGGAGATCGATGCGCTCGTCGCGCTTGCGCTTGGGTTGACCGCAGACGAGTTGTGCTCGATCTACCGAACCCAGTTCGCGGTGCTGCGTGGCTACGACCGCAACGTCTACATCTACGACGCGAATGGTCGGCTCGTGCCCAACTCAGTGCTCACAGTCTGGCGCAAGAAGGGCGACCGGATCACCGCCGAGGAGCGCACCGCGACCAACCAGGCGAGGAACACGTACACCTATGAACTGCCGTTTGTGACGTTGGATCGGGAGGCGGACATGCGGGAGGCGTTCGCGGTCTTCGAGCAGCGGCTGCGGGAGCGTTCGTGACCGAGCTGCTGCCCACCGTCCAGGCGGCCAACGTCCGGGACAGCCTCGTCGACTACCTGACGACGACATTCGCGTTAACTGAGGCGGACGCACGCGACGGTCTCGACACGTTTTTGTCCGACCCTGTCAGCGGCATGTTCAAGGGCCCGTACGTACACCTGCGGTTGCCGTTCCGCCCGGCCGAGCCGGGCTGGCGGCAGCACCTCGACTGGTATGCGGGCCCGGCCCCGTACGGTCACCAGGCCGCCGCGTTCGCCCGGCTGACCTCGCTGGGCAAGCGGCGTCCGCAGCCGACGCTGGTCACCACCGGCACCGGCTCAGGCAAGACCGAGGCGTTCCTGCACCCGATCCTGGACCATGTGCGCCGGGCCCGGCTGGAGGGCGTCCCCGGGACCAAGGCGCTGATCCTGTACCCGATGAACGCGCTCGCCAACGACCAGGCCGCCCGCCTCACCGGGCTGCTGACCAGCCACCCGGAGCTGGCCTCGATCACGGCGGCGCTCTACACCGGGCAGAAGGACAAGCCGCGGACCATTGTCACCGCGGACGGGTTGATCACCGACCGCGGGATCATCCGCGACACTGCCCCCGACATCCTGCTGACCAACTACAAGATGCTCGACCAGTTGCTGCTGCGCCACGAGGACCAGAACCTGTGGCGGCAGTCCGCGACCAGCCTGCGTTACCTGGTGCTCGACGAGTTCCACACGTACGACGGCGCGCAGGGCACCGACGTGGCGATGTTGTTACGGCGGCTCGGCCTGGCCCTGAAGAGCCATTGGAGCGAGGGCGACCCGGCCATCACCGAGAACGCCCGGTTCCGGCCGCTCGGGTTGATCACGCCGGTGGCGACGTCGGCGACCCTCGGGGACAAGGGTGACCCGGGTGCCATGCTGGGTTTCGCCGAAACCGTCTTCGGTGAGCCGTTCCCGGCCGACGCCGTGGTGACCGAGTCCCGGCAGGACCTTGCCGAATGGGTGGGTGACGCGGAGACCGCCGTGGCCGACGCCGGGTTCGCCGTCGCGGACGAGTTCCGGGCCGAGGAGGTACGGGCTGCCGTCGACGCGCTTGGCGCCGACCCGGACGGCGCGGCTCTCGCCCGTACCGTCCTGGGTCTGCTCTGGGCCGGTGACCGGGACCGGCTCGCTGCGGCCGAGCCGGATCTGCTGCTCGCCCTGGCGAAGGCCCACCCGTTGGTGCAGGAGCTAGCCTACGAGACCGCCGATGCGGTTAGCGTGGACGACTTGGTCCGCCGGATCGCCAGCCAGGCCGACCGGCGCACCTCCAGCCTCGCGGCGGACGGCTTCGACACCGACTGGTCGCGGGCGATCACCGCGGTGGTGGCAGCTCTCGGGCACATCCGGGCGGTCGCCGGCCGTGACGCGCTCGCCGTCGACGTGCACCTATGGGTGCGTGAACTCACCCGCATCGACCGGGCCGCCGACACCACCGCCCGGTTCCGCTGGGGCGACGACGGTCCGCCGGTAGCCGGCGGCGACACCGAGGACATCCGGCCGTCGTTCCCGGCCGTCTACTGCCGCTTCTGCGGCCGGTCCGGCTGGGGCGTCGCGCTCGCCCCGGTCGGCACCGGTCTCGCCGTCGACGACGAGACCATCCGGCGTAATCACGCCTCCCGCGAGGGCCGTTTCCGGGCACTGCTCTACGCGCCGGCCGAAGCCAACGCCGCCTACGACGGGGCCGGGCACCCCGACGGGCTGGCCTGGTTTTCGGTGCGTGGCCGGGAACTGCTCACTGCCGCGCCAGGCGACGACGACCCGGATCTGCGCGACGGGTGGATCCTGCCGGTGCTCACCAGCGCCGGACGGGACGCCGACGAGCACGCTCGGCACGACACCTGCCCGTCCTGCGCCCAGCCGGACGGTATTCGGTTCCTCGGTAGCGCCATCGCCACCCTGCTGTCGGTGTCACTGTCCACGTTGTTCGGCTCGGCGGCTCTGGACGTACGGGAGAAGAAGGCCCTGGTTTTCACCGACTCGGTGCAGGACGCTGCGCACCGGGCCGGTTTTGTGGAAGCCCGTTCGCACACGCTGACCTTGCGGGCGGCACTCAACGCCGCGATCGCACCGGGCAGCCTCACCTTGGACGCGCTGGTCGAGGACGCGATCCGGCGTACCGGTGAGGATGACTTCCAGCGGTACCGGCTGCTCGGCCCGGACTGCGTCGACCGGGAGTCGTTCACTCCGTTCTGGAAGTCGAAGACCCTGCGTGGGGTGCCCGCCAGGGTGATGTCCCGGGTCCGAAAGCGGCTCGCGCTCGATGTGGCTCTGGAGTTCGGGATGAACTCGCGCACCGGCCGGACGCTCGAACTGACCGGTGCCGCGATCGTCGAGGTGGAGGCGGGCCAGCCGGCCCGGATGGCCGCCGCCGCCCGGACCGTGCTGACCGGGTTCGCCGTGCAGAACCCGCTCGGGCCGGACAACGCCGAACCGGCCGACGAGACCCTCGTGCAGTGGGTACGCGGTGTGCTGGACCGGATGCGGGCACAGGGCGCGATCGACCATCCCTGGTTCACCACCTTCCGCCAGGAGGACGGCAACCGCTGGTCCATCTGGGGTGGCCGGCCGCGGGGCGAGGGCATGCCCGCGTTTCCCAACACGCGGCCGGCGCCCAGCTATCCACGCGTCGGCGGCGCGGTCAACCCGGTCCGCGACAGCGACCTGGACGCGGTCACCTCGGCGCAGTCCTGGTTCGCGCGCTGGACCTCGCGGGCGCTGTCGGTCAGCCCCGCCGACGGTGGGCGGCTCACCCGGCTGCTGTTGGACCGGCTGGCCCGCGACGGTGTCCTCACCACCGTCACCAGTCAGAGCGGCGCCACCGTCTACGCGATCCCGCCGTCCGGTGTTGTCGTCGCCCCGGCCAGGCTCGACGACCTCACCGCCAAACGGCATCTACTGGCCTGCGACACCTGCCGGGCGCTGGTGCCGGGCAGTCGCACCACCGTCGACCAGCTCGATGGCGCACCATGCATGCTGGTGCGCTGCCACGGCCGGCTGACCCGGGAAGCGCTGGCCGACAACTTCTACCGCCGGCTCTACGCCTCCACGGACATGCGCCGGATCGTCGCGCGCGAGCACACCAGCCTGCTCGACGACGCCACCCGGCTGAGCTACGAGGACGGCTTCAAGAAGTCCTCGACCGAGCCGCAGGCACCTAATGTGCTGGTCGCCACCCCCACCCTGGAAATGGGTATCGACATCGGCGACCTGTCCACCGTCCTGCTCTCGTCGCTGCCCCGCACCGTCGCGTCCTACCTGCAACGGGTCGGGCGGGCCGGGCGTCTCACCGGCAACGCCCTCAACCTGGCCTACCTCACCGGGCGCGGCGACCAACTACCCAAGCTCGGCGACCCGCTGTCGGTCATCAACGGTGAGGTCCGCCCGCCGGCCACCTACCTGAGCGCTGAGGAGATCCTGCGCCGCCAGTTCACCGCCAGCCTCGTCGACGGCATGGCCCGCGACCCACGGCACACTCACCCGAACAGCGCGAGCAAGGCCATCGGAGCCAGCGAACCGGACTCGTTCCTCGGCGAACTCATCGCCGCCGCCGAGGCGGGTGGTGCCGCCGCAGTGCGCCGGTTCACCGACACCTTCGCTTCGCTGCCCGAAGCCACCGTCGTCGCGCTCACCGACTGGGTCAACCCGAGTGCCGGGGCTGGCACCAGCGTGTTCGCCGGGCACGTGCACGCGGCCAGTCGTCGCTGGCAGCAAACCGTCGAGACGCTCAAGCGCCGGCAGACCGAGATCAACAAGGTGCTGCCCGAACTCGAGGCCCAGGCCGTGTCGCCGGCCGCCACCGACGACGACAAGCGGGCCCTGCGGTCAGCCAAGACCACCCGCAAGCTGATCGGCGGGCAACTCGGGCACCTACGCGGCGAATACTGGATCAGCGTGCTCGAGGAGCACGGCCTGCTGCCCAACTACACGCTCCTCGACGACACTGTCACCCTCGCCGTCGGGATCAGCTGGACCAACCCCGACTCCGGCGAGTTCGAGACCGACAGCGCCCAGTTCCAGCGGGGCTCGGCGCAGGCCATCCGGGAGTTCGCGCCTGGCGCCACCTTCTATGCCCGCGGGTGGGAGATCGCCGTCGACGCGATCGACCTCGGCATCGACGGCGAATCCATTCGTCCCTGGGTGTTCTGCCCCGCCTGCGGATTCGCCGCCGACATCGCCGCCACCGGCCAGGAACAACAGATCCCCAAATGCCCACGGTGCGGCAGCACCGGCATCGCCGACACCGGTCAGCGCCTCGATGTCGTCGAACTTTCACACGTCTCGGCCGAGGTGCGCCGCGACGAGGTGAAGATCTCCGACCGGCGTGACCAACGCGACCACATCCCGTTCCAGCTCATCTCGGCCGCCGACATCGACCCGGCCGGCATTGCGGGCGAGAAGTGGTTCGCCGAGAACACCGGGCTGGGCTGCACCTATCTGCGCACTATGGACCTGCGCTGGCTGAACGTCGGCGTCCCCGGCCACGGCACGTCGCGGATCATCTCGGCCGACGAACGCACCGGCTCACTGTTCCGGGTGTGCAGCGGATGCGGCAAGCTCGACACCGACTCCGGCCGTAACCGCCCGCACGAGCACCGCGCCTGGTGCCCGTACCGTAAGTCGGCCGTGGAGAACACGGTCGCCGTCGCCCTCTCGCGCACCCTGCGCACCCAAGGGCTGCTGCTGCGCCTGCCGTACGCGGTCACCCTGGGCGACGACTTCGCCGTGCCGAGCCTGGCCGCCGCCGTCCTGCTCGGGCTGCGCGAACAGATCGGCGGACACCCCGACCACCTGCGGGTCGAGCACGTCGTCGACCCCACCCTCAGCGACGGCACCGACAACCACGACGCCCTGCTGCTGCACGACGTGGTGCCCGGCGGCACCGGATACCTGGCCGACCTGGCCACCCCGGAACTGCTCCGCGACCTGCTCGCGCTCGCCTGGCAGCGGGTGCACGACTGCGAATGCCGGCACGAGGAACGCCTCGCCTGCCACCGCTGCCTACTGCCGTTCACCCCGCTCACCCTGCTGCGCCGTACGTCCCGCGCTTCGGCCGAACGGCACCTCGCCCACCTGCTCGGCCTGGACGAGGACGCCGACACCGCCGACGGCCCATCGTGGACGCTGGTCAGGACCCCACCGCAGGACAGCCCCGAATCACACCTAGAACAACGCTTCCGCAAGCTGATCACGCAACGGCTGACCGCGATCGGGGCAGCCACCACCGAGGTACCGAAACCGTGGGGCAACGCCCTGCGCTTCACCCTGCCCGGCGACCACCGCCAATGGACCCTCACCCCGCAGGTCAACGTCGAGAACTCCCGCCCCGACTTCCTGCTGGAATCCAACGACACCTCCATACCGGCCGTCGCCGTCTTCACCGACGGGCACGCCTTCCACGCTGTCGCGTCCCGCAACCGGCTCGCTGACGACGCCGAGAAGCGCCAGATTCTGCGCGACACCGGCCGCATCGTCCTGGCGGTGACCGCAGCCGACATCGCCGCGGCCGAGCAGCAAGCCCCGGCCGCCCCGGCGTGGTTCTCCGAGGCCACCGTCGCCAGGCTGATCAAGCAGGCACCGTTCCAGGCCGCGCCCAGCGCGTACGAGGGGCTGCGGGCCGGCCCGATCTCCTGGCTGCTCGCCTGGGTGTCCGCGCCCAAGCCCGTGGACCTCGGGATCGTCGCGCGGGCCGTGCCGATGTTCCTGGTCGACGGCCAGTCTCGCCGCACCTGTGCCGACGGGATCAGCCTCGCCGCGGTCGGGCGGGCTGCGCTGCTAGCAGAGGAGCTGCCGCCCGGCGACCGGACCGTCCTGGTGCGGCAGTTCGGTGCCCTCGCCGTCGTCGTCGAACCGACCAGGGCGGCAGTGCACGCCGCACTCGTGCTGGACGACCGGGAGCAGGCATTCGACGCCGCACACGCCGATGCCTGGCGGCTATGGCTGCAACTGTCCAACGCCATGTCGCTCCGCGACTGGCCCACCGTCATCACGACCTCCAGCCGAGTGGGGAGCGCGGTCACAGCGGCGGCCACCCCGGAGCTGGACACCGCCGACGGTCTCCCCGACGGAGCGGACGAGAGCTGGGCATCCGCGTACGAGTCGGCCGCGCTCGGCGTCGAACGCGACCTGATCCGGCTCCTCGCCATCCACGGCGGCCTCGAAGCGCCGCAGATCGGCGTGGAAGGCCCGCAGGGCATCCCCATGGACATGTGTTGGCCGCGCGTGCACATCGCCGTCGACCTTTACGACATGCCCGACGAGGACCGGGCGGACCTGACCTCCGCCGGCTGGCACGTGGTGCAGCCGGAACCGGACGCCATCGTCGCGGCGCTGACCGGCACCACCGACCGCGGGGAGAGCTGATGCCGACGATTATCATGACCAAGTGGCCCGTCAAGATTGACGGCTCGGTCAAGGCCAAGGCGATGACCTTCCTGCAGAAGCTCTCCGCCGACGACACCACCGCCGGTCTGCACCTCGAACCGATCGCCGGCGCGGCCGACTCACGCGTGCGCACCGGCCGCGTCGACCAGTTCTGGCGCGCCGTGATGTTCCGGCTCGACGGCGCGGGTGAGAGCCACTACGTCATCCACGGCGTCTGGCCCCACGACGATGCCATCGCTATCGCCGCCCGGGTCCGTCTCAAGGTCAACCCGATCAACGGCTTGCCCCAGATCGAGCAAGCGGAACCGGCCGCTCATCCCGCTGTCCCGCCGCCGTCGCGGGCCAAGCCTCTCCTGGGTCGGCTGGGGCGCACCCGCGATGACCTCGTCGACCGGCTCGGCGTTCCCGCCGACATCGCTGATCTGGCACTGGCCGCGCCGGATGAGGACGCGATCCTCGACCTCGCCCAGCAACACGACGGCTGGCTCGGGATGCTCCTGGTCGACCTGGCCACCCCGGACTCGATCGACACCATCGCCGAGCGACTTCAACTCGCGGCGCCAGAACCGACCGGCGACGAAGACGCCGACCTGTTGCGCTCGCTCAAACAGCCCGCCGCCCAGGCGCAGTTTGCATTCATCGACGGCCAGGAGGAACTTCGCCGGGTCATCGAAAAGGGCGACTTCGGGTCGTGGCGGGTGTTCCTGCACCCGGAGCAGCGCCGCTACGCCGTACGCCGGTACAAGGGCCCGTTCCGGCTCTCCGGAGGCGCCGGTACCGGCAAGACTGTCGTGCTCATCCACCGGGCCCGGGTGCTGGCCCGCGAGCAGCAAGACGCCCGGATCGTGCTGACGACGTTCACCACGAACCTGGCAGACGCACTGCGCGACGGCCTTGCCCAACTCGATCCGACGGTTCCACAGGCGAGCGCCCTCAACCAGCCCGGCGTCTACGTGACCGGTGTCGACGCCCTGGCCGCAGCCGTCATCCGCGCCGCCGGAACCGGCATCGCCGATGCCGTCCAGGCTGTCCTGGGTGATGCCCGGTCCACACCCACCGGGCGCACCCCGAACGGCCGGTGGCGCGAGGTCATCGAGGCGTCATCGTCGAAGCTGCCCACGGAGATCGCCAACGAGACCTTCCTGAGTGCCGAATACGCTCTCGTCGTCCTGCCCAACCGGGTGAAGAACGAGAACGAATACCGCCGCATCCGGCGGCCCAGCCGCGGTGTTGCCCTGGACCGTGCCAAACGGGACAGCGTGTGGGCGCTGATCGCGGCGTACCGGGCCCAGTGCCGCATCGAAGGCACTCTCGACTTCGCCGAGGCCGCCGCCGTTGCCGCCGCCCACCTCGCCGCCACCGGCGGCCAAGCCGACCACGTGCTCGTCGACGAAGGCCAGGACCTGTCGCCGACGCACTGGCAGATGCTGCGCGCCCTGGTCGCCGAAGGCGAGGACGACCTGTTCATAGCCGAGGACTCCCACCAGCGCATCTACGGCAACCGGACAGTCCTGGGCCGCTACGGCATCAAGATCGTCGGCCGCTCGCAGCGACTCACCCTCAACTACCGCACCACCGCGCAGAACCTGCGCTACGCGATGGCGGTGCTCGACGGCGGCGACTACGTTGACCTTGAAGAGCAGGCAGAAGCCACTGGCTACCGCTCAGCTCGATCGGGGCCGACCCCGGCGGTAGAGACCGTGGAGTCGCTCGTCTCCGAACTCGACACGATCGCGGACCGTATCCGCCCCTGGCTCGACCACGGCGCGGCACCCGAGACAATCGCCGTCCTCGTTCATGACAAATTCCAGCGGGAACGAGTGGTAAACGCGCTCAACGAGCGCGGCGTGCAGGCGCGAGCAGTCGACCGTGAACGGCCGGCGGAAGGCCGGGTGCTCGTAATGACAATGCACCGGGCGAAAGGCATGGAGTTCGCCAAAGTCGTGCTCGCCGACGTCGGGTTCCAGTCGGCTGCGGAGAAGGCCAGGCTCGACGACCTGGACGACAACGAACGACACGACGCCGAACTGCGCGCCCGGTCATTGGTATATGTAGCCGCCACCCGTGCCCGAGATGAACTCGTCGTGGTCCAGCGGCGATAATCACTGCTCACTCGACGTTATGAAGCACATGTCCAGGCATATCCGGCTGATCTTGTCGGACGTGACTCCCAAGCTCCTGCCGGGATCAGGGGGAGACGATGACTGACGACGACAAGCTAAGCGTGGTGGACGCTCCCCGGCCCAGACCTCGCCATGGCCTGTACTGCCCACCCACCGTTACCACCGTGGGAACCTTCAGGCGGGCAACGGCAAACACGACCCGGACTACCTCGATTACCTCCGCTCCCTGAGGGATAGGAACAGATTAGCCAAACGACGGATCCACGAGCTCGATCATGCTGGGATAATTCGCGGGTGATGCGAGTGCAAGGCCGAAGCGGGCGAGTCCAGTTTGACGGAGTGACCATCACCATCACCCGGCAGGGTTTGTTCAGCCTGCTGTCTTTGAATCGGGAGACGAGGATTGCTGTCACGTCGTTGCGTAGCGTGCAGTATGTGGCGCCGACTCCTATATGGAACGGCTATATCACCTTTGAAACTGGCGCTCAGCCGAGAACCTTCAGGCGGCCGAAGGACGCACTCCATGATCGGAACACGGTCATGATCACGCGGAGGCAGATGGATGCCTTCGATCCGTTGCGGATCGCAGTGGAACGGGCGATCGTGGCTTCCTGCAATCACTTCGGGCCGGCTGGCATGCCCGTGTCGGTGGCGGACGAGTTGGCGAAACTGTCCGCATTACATCAGCAAGGTGCCCTCAGCGAAGTCGAGTTCGAGCAAGCAAAGGCGCGACTGCTGGCACCATGACCGGCCTCGCCCGTCTGTAGCGGGTTTGCCGAGGTCCGTGGCTCTGGTGAGCTGTTGGCTAGTTCGACTACCACGTCCCGTCGCGTCCGAGTTGCCCGGCGGAGGGAATTCATCGACAGTCGGCATCGCGCCACGGAATCTGGGTCTCGCGTTCCCGTTCGGGGTGCATGTCGATCACCAGTTCGGTCGGATCGATGAGTCCGTTGCACCATATGCATGGGAGGCAGTCGTCGGCAGCCGGGCCTAGCGTACGTAGCGTACGTTTCGTACGCTAAAAGCATGACTGCTGCTCCGCCTCTGCCCAACGACGACGAGTTGGGCATCACCGACGCCCGGGACCGTCTCGCCGAGATTGTGAACGAGGCCGTATACACCGGCTCGGTCACCTACATCACCCGGCGTGGGCGTCGGGTGGCCGCGATCGTGCCGGCGGTGGATGCCGAGCGCCTGGAGCACGCTGAGGACGCCTACCTTGCCCGGCTCGCCGGCGAAGCCTTAGCTGAGGTCGAGGCCGGCACCCCGACGGTCCCGTGGGACCAGGTCAAGGCTGACCTGGAAGCGGAGCGGTGACCGATCCCGTACCGGACGGCCCACCTGAGACCGACCCCACGGCGTCGGTCTGGAAGATCGAGCTGACCCCGGCTGCTGTTCGCCAGCTGCGCAGGCTCGACGGCATGGTGCGCCGCCGGGTCGTGACCGCCATCGACCGGCTGGCCATTGCCCCCCGCCCCGCCGGTGTCAAGGCCCTCACCGGCCACTCCGGTCTGCTGCGCATCCGGGTCGGCGACCACCGAGTCGTCTACACCGTTCGTGACGAGCAACTCATCGTGCTCGTCATCGCCGTCGCTCACCGCCGTGAGGTCTACCGCGACCTGTAAGAAACGTGCAGTTCGTAACCCCATCAGTACGGTTCGCTCGACTTTGGCGCGGCCGCAGGCCAACGCGCTCCTCGATGACGAGTTGACCGGCGCGGCGCGGGCCGGCCGGCGTTTGAGATGTTCTGCGTGACCCGCCCCGGGCATCCCTCTCGCCCCATGCTGTTTAGATAGTCGTCGTATTTTCAGGCGGCTCACAGCTTCTGGCACCCTCATCCGGTGCGTAGGGCCTTTACCCTGGAAAGACCGCAGTTGACCTCAGGGAGGCTGGACACAGTGAAATCTTCGAACCCGGTTCTGAGCCGCCTCGGCCAGGCGGCCGAACGCGAGCGGACGGCCGGGTACGGATTGGGCGAGCCGTACCCCTCCGGTCCGGGCTACGCGGCCGCTCCGCCGGTCGCCCAGCCGATGACGATCGATGACGTGGTCGTCAAGACCGTCATCCTGCTCGGCATCACCGGCATCTCGGCCATCGCCGCGTGGAACCTCATTCCCGACAGCATGGCCGGCGCCGCCTGGATCGGTGCCGCGCTCGTCGGCCTGGTCCTCGGCCTGATCATCTCGTTCTCCCGGATGGCCAACCCGGTCCTCGTGGTGGCCTACGCGGTCATCGAGGGCGCGTTCGTCGGCCTGGTCAGCGAGGCGTTCGAGTCCTTCTACAACGGCATCGTGCTGCAGGCCGTGGTCGCCACGTTCGGCGTCTTCTTCCTGATGGCGCTGCTCTACAAGTCGCGGGTGATCCGCGCGACGCCGAAGTTCACCAAGGGCCTGATCGCCGTCATGGGCGGCCTGTTCATGATCATGCTGCTCAACTTCGTGCTCTCGCTGTTCGGCGTGCACACCGGCATCCGGGACAACGGTGCCATCGGCATCATCTTCAGCATCGTCTGCATCGTGGTCGCGTCGCTGAGCTTCATCCTCGACTTCGACCAGATCGAGCAGGGTGTCCGGATGGGCCTCCCGCAGCGTTACTCCTGGACCTGCGCGTTCGGCATCCTGGTCGGCCTGATCTGGCTCTACCTGGAGATCCTGCGCCTGCTCAGCTACCTGCAGGGCAGCAGCAGAGACTGACGCTCCACCCCGGCGCCCGGACTGTCCTCCCACGGTCCGGGCGCCGTTCTGCGCCCGGGCCCTTTTTGCGTCCGGACTAGGCTCACGTCGTGACCGACTTCGCCGCCGCCGTCGACCGCCTGCACAACCAGGTGCGGCATTGGGAACAGCCGCGGTGGAAGGGCAAGGCCGAGCGGATGTACGGGCTGGTCCAGCTCCTCGCCGACCTGGGGGCCGCGGCCGAGGGTCAGCCGCGCCGGCCGGTCCCGCGCGAGCACGACATGATCCTGGCCGACCAGCTGCGGGTGGTCGCCGACGACCTGGTCGCTGCCGCGCCCGCGCCGGAGGTGCTGGCCGAGGCGGCCGCCGCCGTCGACGAGGTCCGCAAGCACATATGAAAAACCGCCGAGCCCGGCCGCTCGTGGCAGGCCGAACCCGGCGGAAAACAGGGAGAACTAGCTCAGGCGCTCGATGATCAGGGCCATGCCCTGGCCGCCGCCGACGCACATCGTCTCCAGGCCGATGCTCTTGTCGTGCCAGTCGAGCGAGTTGAGCAGCGTGCCGGTGAGCCGGGCGCCGGTCATGCCGAACGGGTGGCCGACCGCGATCGCGCCGCCGTTCACGTTCAGCTTCTCGATCGGGATGCCCAGGTCCTGGTACGACGGGATCACCTGGGCCGCGAACGCCTCGTTGATCTCGACCAGGTCGACGTCGCCGATGCTCATGCCGGCCCGCTTCAGCGCCTGCTTCGACGCCTCCACCGGGCCGAGGCCCATGATCTCCGGGGAGAGCGCGGTGACGCCGGTCGAGATGATCCGGGCCAGCGGGGTGAGGCCCAGCTCGCGGGCCTTGGTGTCGCTCATGATGACCACCGCGGCGGCACCGTCGTTGAGCGGGCAGCAGTTACCGGCGGTGACCCGGCCGTCCGGGCGGAACACCGGCTTGAGACCGGAGACGCCCTCGATGTTCACGCCCGGGCGGGGGCCGTCGTCCTTCGACACGACCGTGCCGTCCGGCAGCGTCACCGGGGTGATCTCCCGCTCCCAGAAGCCGTTGGCGATCGCCTTCTCGGCGAGGTTCTGGCTGCGTACGCCGAACTCGTCCATCTCCTGCCGGGAGATGCCCTTGATCTGGGCGAGGTTTTCCGCGGTCTGCCCCATCGAGATGTAGACGTCCGGCACGTGGCCGTCCTCGCGGGGGTCGTGCCAGGTCTTGCCGCCCTCGGCAAAGGAAGCCGTGCGCTCCTGGGCGGAAGCGAACAACGGGTTCTCCCAGCCGCCGCCGACCAGCGCGGCCGCCGCCGAGGGCAGGCCGTCGGAGGAGCCGCGGGCGAACCGGGACACCGTCTCCACGCCGGCCGAGACGAAGATGTCGCCCTCGCCCGCTTTAATCGCGTGGAAGGCCATCCGGGTGGTCTGCAGCGAGGAGGAGCAATACCGGGTGACGGTGGCACCGGGCAGGCCGTCCAGGCCGAGCCGGGTGGCGACCACGCGGGCCATGTTGAAGCCCTGCTCACCCCCGGGCAGGCCGCAGCCGAGGTAGAGGTCCTCGATGAGGGTGCGATCGAGCTCGGGCACCTTGTTCAGGGCCGCGTCCACGATGGTGGCGGCAAGATCGTCCGGGCGGAGGTCCTTCAATGACCCCTTGACGGCGCGGCCGATCGGGGAGCGCGCGGTGGCGACGATGACGGCTTCGGGCATGGGTCGATGTTAACCAGCGAGTAACAACCCGTGCGAGTGCAACTTTGTCACACAGCCCTATCTCAACGTCACACAGCGTCCCGACAACCCGGACATTGCGTGTCTTACACCCCGGACATCGCCGCTTTCGCGACCGCCGGGTAGAGCGCATGTGCCCAAACCCGATAGCCGTCGGCCGATGGGTGGAAACCGTCGTAACAAAACGTGCCGGCGTCGGCCCGGAACACCGCACCGGTCTCCTCGCCGAGGTCGACCACCGCGCCGCCGGCCGCCACGACCGCCTTCGTCTGCGCCTTCGCCATGCGGCGGCCGAGCACGCCGGCCACCTGGCGCAGCGGCGGCGCGATCGCGCGCAGCGCGCCCAGGTCGGGGCAGGTGCCGACGACGACCCGGACGCCCGCGTCGCGCAGCCGGCGAACGGCCTGGCCGAGCAGCTCGGCCGACTCCTCCGGGCTGCGCAGGCTGGTCGCGTCGTGCGCGCCGATCAGCACCACGGCCACGTCCGGCCGGTCGCCAAGCAGCGCCCGCGCCACCTGGGTGGCCAGGTCGGCCGAGCGCGAACCGGCAACCCCGACGCTGGAGAGCAGCACGTGCCGCTCGCCGCTCTCGGTGCCGCCCTCGGCCAGCAGGCGGGCCAGCTGGCCGCCGACCGTCTCGGACAGCCACTCCACGCCGACCCCGATCGCGGCCGAGTCGCCGAGCAGCACCAGGCGCAGGGTGGGCGAGGACAGCTTGCCCATCGAGGTGCGCAGGGCCAGGCCCATGGTCGGCTTCGCATAGCGCCGGGCCTTGGCGGCAAGCACCTCGCCGGCGAGCAGGGCGACCCCGCTCACCGCCCCGGCGAGCAGACCGGTGGCCGCGGCTCTGCCGATGCGTGCATTCAGCCCCGCCATCTCTCGCCTCCCTATATCGCCCTGTCGACCGCGGAGCGCTATTGATCCGCTGGAGTCCAGCCTACGGCGCCGGCCGCCGGACGGCCGCTCGGAACGGGCGCCTTATGTCCGAACCAGGTCCGCGGCTCGCCGAACCACGGGTGCCGGCGCAGCACCGCCCAGCGCCCGGCCGGGCCCCGCTCGCGTCCGCCGACCTTTACCGCGCTCACCTCGGTGCCGGCCGTGTTGACCGCCTCCTGCGCCGCCTCCGCCAGGCTGCGCACGCCCTCGCCGGCCGCCAGCGCCGGGCGGTCGTCCTCGCCGAGCACGGCCAGCAGGGTGGGCAGCACCACCGAGGCGGCCCGCGCGTAGCCCTCGGCGGACGGGTGGAAGTGGTCGGAGCTGAACATCCGCACCGGGTCGGCCTCGAAGACCGGGCCGAGCAGGTCGACCAGCGACACCGAGCGGCCACCCGCCTCGACCACCGCGACCGTCTGCGCGGCGGCCATCTCGCGGCTCCACTTCCGGGCCAGCCAGCGCAGCGGCGGCTTGATCGGCTGGATCGCGCCGATGTCCGGGCAGGTGCCGACGACCACCTTGCAGCCGTTCGCGCGCAGCCGGCGCACCGCATCGCCCAGGTAGCGCACGGCCATCGCCCGGGCCGACACGTGCGTGACGTCGTTGCCACCGATCAGGATCACCGCGACGTCCGGCTCGTATTCCAGCGCCGCGTCGACCTGGTAGGGCAGGCCGGACGACATGGCGCCGACCACGGCCAGCCGGTAGAGCTTGACCGGGCGGCGCAGGCGGCGGGAGACCCCGGTGGCCAGCAGCGCGCCCGGTGTCTCGCGGGGACGGTGCACGCCGTACCCCGCGGCCGAGGAGTCGCCCAGGACGACCATGGTGATCGGTTTGCCGCCGAACTTCGCGCCGTAGACGCCGTCGCCGCGCGGTGGCGGTGCCTCGGCCATCGGGATGATCCGGCGGGCGTCGGCCGCCTGCCGCATCAGCAGCCCCGCCGAGATGGCGGTCAGGCCGGCCAGGGTGCCGGTCACGCCGCCGAGGACCTGACCGGCCAATTTGATCCGGCGCCAGTCCTGTGGTGTGAATTCGAGGCCGCTCACGGGTACTCCCCCCAGATCCGCCTTGGATTTCGAGGCTAACTCGCTCCCGCGAGAGGCAATCATGGCGCGCTCAGGTCATGCTGGAGTAGCAGAAAGGGGAAACCATGGCGAAGACCTTGAAGCGAACTGCGGCGTTCACGGCGCTGGCCAGGTCGCTGATGTCCGGTGCCCGCGGCGGCCCGTCGCTGAGCACACGCCTCGCGGCCCTGCCACGGATGCTCAAGGCAACGGCAAAAGGCCAATACGACGGAGGCGTACGCGTCGCGATGATGGCCGCCGCCACAGCCTACGTGGTGTCACCGATCGACCTCGTTCCCGAGGCATTTCTGTTCGTCCTGGGCCTGGCCGACGACGCCGTGATGATCACCTGGCTGGCCGGCACGGTGCTGGCCGAGACCGAGCGCTTCCTGGAGTGGGAGAAGGAGCGGGATCGCGTCGTCGTAATCTAGGGCGTGCGTTACTACGACAATGTCGTCGAGATCATCGGTGACACACCCCTGGTCAAGCTGAGTCAAGTCACCGAGGGCATCTCTGCCACGGTGCTGGCGAAGGTCGAGTACTTCAATCCGGGCGGGTCGGTCAAGGACCGGATCGCCCTGCGGATGGTGCTCGACGCCGAGAAGGCCGGCCTGCTCCGGGAGGGTGGCACCATCGTCGAGCCGACCAGCGGAAACACCGGTGTCGGGCTCGCCCTCGTCGCGCAACGGCGCGGCTACAAGTGCATCTTCGTCTGCCCTGACAAGGTCAGCGAGGACAAGCGAAACGTCCTCAAGGCGTACGGCGCTGAAGTCGTCGTGTGCCCGACCGCGGTGGCCCCGGAGGACCCGCGGTCCTACTACAACGTCTCCGACCGGCTGGCCCGCGAGGTGCCGGGCGCCTGGAAGCCGGATCAGTATTCCAATCCGGCCAATCCCCGGTCGCACTACGAGGAGACCGGCCCCGAGCTGTGGAAGCAGACCGACGGCCGGATCACCCACTTCGTCGCCGGGGTCGGGACCGGCGGCACCATCACCGGCGTCGGCCGCTACCTCAAGGAGCAGGGGCCGGTCCGGGTGATCGGCGCCGACCCGGAGGGCTCGGTCTACTCCGGCGGCACCGGGCGGCCCTATCTGGTCGAGGGTGTCGGTGAGGACTTCTGGCCGACCACCTACGACCGGGACATCTGCGACGAGGTCATCGAGGTCTCCGACTCCGATTCGTTCGAGATGACCCGCCGCCTGGCCCGGGAGGAAGGCCTCCTGGTCGGCGGCTCGTGCGGGATGGCCGTGGTGGCCGCGCTCGAGGTGGCCCGCAAGGCCGGCCCGGACGACGTGATCGTGGTGCTCCTGCCGGACGGCGGCCGCGGCTACCTGTCGAAGATCTTCAACGACGACTGGATGGCCCGGTACGGCTTCCTGCGCACCGGCGATGGCGACGCGCCCACCGTCGCCGACGCCCTCGCGGGCAAGGACGGCCGGACGCCGCCGCTGATCCACGTGCACCCGACCGAGACGGTGCGCGACGCGATCGACTACATGCGGGAGTACGGCGTGAGCCAGCTCCCGGTGCTCAAGGCCGAACCGCCGGTGGTCACCGGCGAGGTGGCCGGGTCGATAGCGGAGAAGGCCCTGCTGGACGCGCTCTTCACCGGTCAGGCCCACCTGCACGACACGATCGAACGACACATGACCGAGCCGCTGCCGATGATCGGCGGCGGCCAGCCGGTGGGCGAGGCGGTCGCCCTCCTGGAGAAGGCGGACGCCGCCATGGTCCTGATCGACGGCAAGCCCGCCGGGGTCTTGACCCGCCAGGACCTACTGACCCATCTGAGTTAGTTGAGTTCGGCGGGGACGGTCACCACGTCGACCAGGGCGTTCTTGCGGAGCAGGGTGATCGGCAGGTTGCTGCCGATCGCCGGGCTCAGCATCAGCCGCTGCAGGGCCTGGACGGTCTGCAGCGGCTGGGTGCCCGCCGAGATCAGGATGTCGCCGAGGTAGACGCCGGCCGCCCCGGCCGGACTGCCCGGGACCACCTCGACCACCCGCAGTCCCACCTTCTGGCCCAGGCGTTCGGCCAGCGGCGGGGGCAGCGGGGTGGGCACACCGGCCACACCCAGCCAGGCCCGGCGGACCTTGCCGGTGGCGACCAGCTCGCCGATGATCGTGCGGGTGGTGGTGTTGATGGGTACGGCGAGACCGAGACCGTAGCCGGCCACCGCCGTGTTGATGCCGACCACCGTGCCGGTCGAGTCGGCCAGCGCGCCGCCCGAGTTGCCGGGGTTCAGCGCTGCGTCGGTCTGGATGACGCTGTCGATGATGCGGACCCGGCGGCCGTCCCGGGCCGGCAGCGACCGGCCCAGCCCGGAGACCACCCCGGCGGTGACCGAGCCGGCCAGACCCATCGGATTGCCGACCGCGACCACCAGCTGGCCGATCCTGAGCTGGTCGGCGTCGCCGAGCGGCGCGGCCGGGGCGCCCAGGTGATGCACCCGGACCACCGCGAGGTCGGAGAGCGGGTCCGCGCCGATCACGTCGAACTTCGTCTCGGTGCCGTCGGCGAAATCGGCGGCGCCGCCGGTCGCGCCGGCGACCACATGGGCGTTGGTGAGCAGGAATCCGTCGTCGGTGAAGGTGACAGCCGAGCCGGCGCCGGCCCCGCGAGCGGTGCGCACCGAGAGGGCGGCGACCGAGGGGAGCAGGCTGGCGGCGACACCGGTCACGACGCGGCTGTAGGCATCAAGTGCCCCAGGTTCGACACCCGTGTGTTCGGTATCCATGAAGCCTGCAACACCCAGGCCGGCGGGGCCGATGCCGGGCTCCCGTCCGCCCAGGGCGAACAGCGACAGTCACGGATCGCACCTGTTGTCCGACTGAGGGTGAGCCTGCTGCGGTTGTATCTGACGTACCGGAGGTTGCAACACGTCCCGACGGAGTGTGACGAATGGTCATCGCCGACCAGTCAGTGCCGCCTGACATCGTGGATCGCCTTCTTTGGCGTGACGCCCAGCAGATGCTGGGGCGGCACGCCGGGGCGGATCACGAAGGCAACTGCGTCTGGTGTGGATGGAGGTGGCCGTGCGCCCCGCGCCGGCTGGCCGAACGCGCCGACGCCGCATCCCGGCGGCCGTGGCGGGAAGCCTGGACTCTCCGGCACGACCTGAACAGCATCCGGGCCATGCCCGGGTTCGGGGACAACGTCGACCGGCACGAACGGTCCCGTAACCGGGGTGCCTACTACGACTGACAATTCCATCGAAAAGGCTCCGACGTCGCCGACAGCTTGACCTCCCCCGGCAGGCCCCGGCTTTTCAGCCCGGCCGACGTCTCCCGGCGGTGACGCCGCTGCGCCCCGCCAGCGCCGCGGCATCCCGCACCAAGGACCCGCCCTTGAACTGGTAGGACCGGCACGCCTCCGCTGGTCCAGCGCCTCCGGCCAGGCGCGACCCCCGGTTTGGGCGGGGCGGTTGGCGGGAGCGCGTGACCACAGGTTCCCCCGCAATAACTCGGTCGCGCGCTCCCGCCCACCTATAGTGGAAGCGGTCCATAGTGGAGGTGCGGCGACCACCATGCCCGTTCCTGCGCAACTGCCGCCGGCCGTCGCCGGGTTCACCGGCCGCGAGGCCGAGATGGCCCGGCTCGACGCCGAACCGGCCGGGGTGACGGTGGTCTTCGGCCCGCCCGGCACCGGCAAGAGCGCCCTTGCCGTGCAGTGGGCCCGCTCGGCCGCCAAACGTTTCCCGGGCGGCCGCCTACAACTCGACCTGCGCGGCTTCGACAACTCCGCGCCGCGCGAGCCGGCCGACGCCCTGCGCCTGCTGCTCGCCGCGCTCGGCGTCGAACCGGGCGCGATGCCCGCCGACCTGGACGGCCGGCTCGGCCTCTACCGCGAGCTGACCGCGCCGCTGCGCCTGCTCCTGGTGCTCGACAACGCCCGCGACGACGAGCAGGTGCGCCCGCTGCTGCCGGCCGGCGACGCCACCCGCACCGTGGTGACCAGCCGCGGCCGGCTGACCGGCCTGATCGCCGCGGTCGGCGCCCGGCCGCTCGAGGTCGCCGTGCTGCCCCCGGCCGACGCCGCCGAGCTGTTCCGGCGGCGGCTCGGCCCCGAGGAGACCGAACCGTCGGCCGAGGCGGAGATCATCCGGGCCTGCGGCGGTCTCCCGATCGCCATCACCCTCGCCGCCGCCCGCATCCGCACCGCGGGTTACCCGCTCGCCGCGCTGGCCGCCCTCGCCGCCGAGCTGCGCCGCCCGGCCAACCGCCTCGACGCCCTCGACGACGGCCGCCCCGGCGGGGTGCGGGCCGTCTTCTCCTGGTCCTACCACGGGCTCAACCCCGACCCGGCCCGCCTGTTCCGGCTGCTCGGGCTGGCCGCCGGGCCGGACATCGCGCTCGCCGCGGCCGCCGCGCTGAACGGGCAGCCGCCCGTCGAGACCCGGCGCACGCTGCGCGAGCTGGTCGAGGCCGGGCTGCTGACCGAGCCGGTGCCGGGCCGCTTCGCGATGCACGAGCTGATCCGGGTCTACGCCGCCGAGCAGGCCCGCGAGCAGGAGCCGGTCACCGGCCGCCGGGGTGCGCTGACCCGGCTGCTCGACCACTACACGCACACGGCGTACCAGGCCGATCTCGTGCTCAACCCGACCCGGGCGCCGATCCCGATGTCGCTCGGCGCGCCCGCCGACGACAGCCGGCCCAGCCCGCTCGTCGACATGAAGGCCGCCATCGACTGGCTGCGCGGCGAACGGGAGACGCTGCTCGCCGCCGTCCGGCAGGCCCGCGACGAAGGGCTGGACACCCAGGCGTGGCAGCTGAGCTGGGCGCTCGACTCGTTCCTGAACGAGGAGCGCCGCTGGGACGACGAGGGCGCGGCGTGGGCGGTGGCGCTGGATGCGGCGGCCACCCTCGCCGACGGGCCGGCCCTGGCGTACGCGTACTCGTTCCTCGCCGTCGCCGACGGTCGCCGGCAGCGATTCGGCGAGGCGCAGGCCAATCTCAGCCGCGCTCTCGCCCTGGTCGAGGAGGCCGGTGACGTGGCCGGCGTCGCGGAATGCCGGTTCATCCTGTCCTACCTGTGGTGGCTGCAGGGGGATCAGGAGCGGGCGCTGGCCGAAGCCGGGACGGCGCTGGAGCTGTTCGGCACGGCCGGCGACCCGATCTGGGAGGGCAAGGCGGCGCTGGCGGTGGGGTGGTATTACGCGCAGCGCGCCGATCCGGCGACCGCGTTGCCGTTCTTCAAGCGGGCGCTCGCGCTGCAGCAGCGGGTCGGCGACTGGGAGAACGAGGCGGTCACCCGGGACAGCCTCGGGATGCTGCACCTCACCGTCGGCGAGCACGACCACGCGGCCCGGCACTTCGAGGAGGGGCTGCGGCTGGCCCGCAAGACCGACAATCCGGTGCTGGAGGCGCAGATCCTCGCCCACCTCGGCGACCTGTATGAAACGGTGCGCGACTCGGGCGTGGCGGCGGAACGCTGGCGGCAGGCGTACGAAATCCTCGTCGACCTCGGCCATCCGCAAGCCGCCGACCTGCGCCGGAAGCTTGCCCCCGGCCGTGCCGCGGAGTCCGCCATCCGCACCCACCGCCTGCGCCGCGGTCTGTCCCAGGAGGACCTCGCCGAGCGCACCGGGCTGAGCGTGCGCACCATCCGCTACCTGGAGTCCGGTAAGGCCGGCCGGCCGCGCCCGGAGACCGTGCGGCTGCTCGCCGACGCGTTCGGCCTGGCCGACGCCGAGCGCGACCAGTTCCACGTGGCGATGTCCCGCTGATTGCCGCTCGTTTTGCCGGTTCCTTGCCTGTGCGACCGCCCGGCCGGCGCCGAGGATGAGAGCAGGAGCTCACACATCAAGGGGGAGCGTCCGGGCGGCGTGCGAGTCGCCCGGACGCGTGAGTTCCCGCCCGTAGCGCAGCTGCGGCACCGGCACCCCGCTGATCGGCTCGACCCGGGTGACACCGTCCGGCCGCCAGCCGCCGCGGTCGTAGAAACGCCGGGCCACGGTGTTCTCCTCGAGCACCCAGAGCACCGCCCGGTCGCCGATCTCGGCGAGCCGATCGAGCGCGTCGACCATGAGCAGCTTCCCGATACCGCTGCCGACCAGCTCCGGGTCGACGTGGATGGCGTAGAGCTCGGCGGCCCCCTCGACCTCGCTGGGCCCGACGTAGCTGAAACCGGCCAGCCGCCCGTCCTGCTCGGCGACGGTCAGCCGATGCGTGTCGCTCTCCCACGTCCACCGCTCGCTCCACCAGGCGCCGAGCGCGTCACCCGACGGCGACTCGAGCGCCTCCGCGGAGAGGATGTGCGCGTAGGCGTCGGCCCGGGACCGGAAATGCAAAGCGCCGACTTCAAAAAGATCAACGTCTTTTCCGGTACGGAGGGTGGCAGTCACCGCAACACGCTATCGCCGGGCCGGCACCGGGATGCGCATGAGGTCCTCGGCCAGGACTATCTCGCCGTCGAAGTACGGCCGGGCCTCGGCCAGGAAGCGCGCCGGGTCCGGGTAGCGCTGGGAGAAGTGGGTGAGGACCAGGGTGCGGACCTGGCAGTCGCGGGCGATCGCGGCGGCCTGGGCGGCGGTCAGGTGGCCCACCTGGGCGGCCAGGACGGCGTCCTCCTGCAGGAAGGTCGACTCGATCACCAGCAGGTCGGCGTCCTTGGCCAGGGCGAACACGTTGTCGCACAGGCCGGTGTCCATGATGAACGCGAACGTCTGGCCGCGGCGGACCTCGCTCACCTGCTCCAGCGTCACGTCGCCGAGGCGGCCGGTGCGTTGCAGCTCGCCCACCGCCGGGCCGGCCAGGCCGTGCTCGGCCAGCAGCGCCGGGACCATCCGGCGGGTGTCCGGCTCGGTGAGGCGATAGCCGTACGTCGGGAGGGAATGCCATAGCGGCAGGGCGGTGAGGCGCCCGGCCGGGGTCTCCGTCTCGAAGATCGCGCCGTCGGCGGGGGAGGCGACGATGTCGGCGTTGTCCCAGTAGCTGGTGGCGTGCCGCAGCCGGTCGTAGAACTCCTGGCCGGCCGCCGGGTAGTGGACGGTCACCGGGTGCGGCACCTTGTCGAGCGAGATGCGCTGCAGGACGCCGGGCAGGCCGAGGCTGTGGTCGCCGTGGAAGTGGGTGATGCAGATCCGGCGCAGCGGGGTGACGGCCAGGCCGGCCATCAGCATCTGGCGCTGGGTGCCCTCGCCCGGGTCGAAGAGGATCACCTCGTCGTCCCAGCGCAGCACGTAGCCGTTGTGGTTGCGGTGTCGGGTGGGAACCTGGCTCGCCGTACCGAGCACGACCAGCTCGCGCATCACCGACTCCTGAATATGGTCGACCCCCGGGGAGCTTCCACGCACGCGAAGCGAGTCGTGGTCCGGTCGGACAAGGCCGGATCCCCAGGGGTCGGATGGCTGCCTGAAATTCGCCGCGACCGCTGCCACACGGTCTCGACGCTCAAACAAGCTGTCGAGGACAGCGGCTAGCGGACAGCCACCTCACGAGTCCCGTTGCTATCCAACTTTGGACCACCTCCCTTCACGTGTACGGCCACGTTAACCAGGTCGAGGGCCCGCCGCCAACGAATTTAGATCACTACAACCGTGGGAATACCCGGGGCGACATCTCGGTGCCCTCGACCGCTAGCGAGGCCGGGCCGACGATCAGCGGGTCGGGGCGGCCGACCACCTCGTCGTCCTTGTTCTCGTAGGTGAAGCGGCTCAGTACGTGCCGGATCGCCTCCAGGCGGGCGCGCTTCTTGTCGTTGCTCTTCACCACCGTCCACGGGGCGTCCGCGGTGTCGGTGTAGAAGAACATCGCCTCCTTGGCCTCGGTGTAGTCACCCCACTTGTCGAGGGAGGCCAGGTCCATCGGCGACAGCTTCCACTGCCGGACCGGGTCGACCTGGCGGATCGCGAAGCGGGTGCGCTGCTCGCCCTGGGTCACCGAGAACCAGAACTTGACCAGGTGGATGCCGGAGCGCACGAGCATCCGCTCCAGCTCCGGGGTCTGCCGCATGAACTCCAGGTACTCCGCCCGCGTGCAGAAACCCATCACCCGCTCGACGCCGGCCCTGTTGTACCAAGAACGGTCGAACAGCACGATCTCACCGGCGGACGGCAGGTGGTCGATGTAGCGCTGGTAGTACCACTGCGTGCTTTCCTTCTCGCTGGGCTTCTCCAGCGCCACCACCGACGCGCCGCGCGGGTTCAGGTGCTCCATGAACCGCTTGATCGTGCCGCCCTTGCCGGCCGCGTCCCGGCCCTCGAACAGCACCACCATCCGCTCGCCGGTGGACTTGCAGTGGTTCTGGAACTTCAGCAGCTCGATCTGCAGCAGCCGCTTGTGGCGGTCGTACTCGTGGCGGGACATCCGCTCGTCGTACGGATAGTCCTCGCGCCAGGTGTCCACCGGGCTGCCGTCCGCGTTGAGCAGGACCGGGTCATCGTCGTCGTCATCGGCGACCCGGTAGCCGCCCAGCGTCGTGATCGGCCCGTCGTAGGCCTCGGTGACCTGATCGTCCTGGAACTCTTCTGGTGCGTCCGCCTGCATAACCCGATTTCATACCCGGCCCAGATGAACTTCAGGCCAGCCACTTGCGAAGACTCTTCTTTCGCGAAGACTCCACCACCACCGGCAACTCGGCGTAGGTGTCCTTGCCGACCTGCTCCTGCCGCGCCCACAGCACGCCGAACCAGAAGTTGTCCGGACCGAGCTCGTGCAGCAGCTCCCGGGCGACCACCGAGTCCTGGTGGGCGCCGAGCACGTCCTGCAGGTCGGTGAGGGCGTTGACCAGCTGCTTGCCCGGCTTGCCGGCGCCACCGGCGAAGACCTCGACCGCATACCGGGCGCGCTTGTAGGCCTTGCGGGCGTCGTGCAGCTCGGCGTCCGCGCCGTCGGCCAGCGCCTGGTCGAGCAGGCCGTCCGCCTTGGCCAGGCTCTTCGCGGCCCGCCTGATCGGCGTCGGCTCACCGTTGCCGGGGAGGTCGCTGAGGCGGTCGATGCGGTCGAGCAGGGCGAGGTAGCGCTCGCTCTCCAGCGCCTCGGCGAGAGCCGTGCGGCCCCGCTCGACCTGGTCGTCGAGGTGCTGCCGGATCCGTGCGGCCACCTCGGTGAACTGGTCGCCGGACTCCTCCACCCCGGCCAGCAGCTTGCCCTTCTGCACCTGGCCGTCGCGCACCTCGCCGAGCAGGTCGGCGAGCCACTTCAACTCCGGCGCGACCTCGTCGAAGCCGGGGAACGAACGCTTGAAGGTCTTCAGCGAGCTGCGCAGGCGCCGGGTGGCGACCCGCATCTTGTGTACCGACTCGGGGTCGCCCTGCCGCACGCCCGGGTCGAACTCGGCGAGGGCGTCGCGCTGCTCCCGGGCGTACGCAAACACGGGGTTGACCTTGCCCCTCGGCTTTTTCGGGGTTGTCTTCTCCAGGCGGCCGTTGAGGGCTCGGGATACCTTGGACGGGCCGGCGGCCGGCGTGGCGCCCGCGGCGAGCAGGAGCCGCTCGACCGCATCGAGAAGCGCGGCGTCGCCGTCGACCAGCTCGACCTCGATCTCCTGCCAGCGCTGCTCGACGCCGTCCGACTCGGCGGTCACCTGATCCTGCGCGACCAGCGCGAGCGTGCGGCCCTTGGCGTCGCGCAGCGGCGTCTCGACCCGATGCGTACGCAGACGGGCGACCGGCTTGAGACCCTTGCGCCGGATGATCGCCCGGACCTGGCCGCGCAGCTCGGCCGGCACCTTTTTCTTGTCCCCGTTCAAGGGCAGGCGATGCTCGGTGCGGCTGTTGCCGCTGCCCGGAGTCTTCAGATGCCAGCCGGCGTCCTCGCCGCCCGTCCGCCGGCGCAACGTCCGCCGGTTTTGCATCAAGGTCAGGTCATCGGTGTCGAAGTAGGTGGCATCCAACTCGTGGGTCTGCGCACCGGTGGTGTCGCGGATGCCCGCCGTGCCCGCCAGCGAGGGCAGCACGAAGCCATCCGGGACGTCGTATTTGCGTTCTGTTTCGCTGGCGGTCTCCATCTGTTCATGGTGCCCGACCGACCGTTACATACACAGGCCAATCGATTGGCAGCTTCCGCACAGCTTCGTCTCAGCTTCTGCTGGCACCGTTGGTGGCCGGTTTCGCCGCCGCTTGGAGGTTGCACATGGAGAAGCCCGACCGTCGCCCGATTTCGCTGGCCGGCATCGGCCTGATCAGCGCGGGAGCCGTGCTCGGCCTGGCCCTCGCGGCACCGGCCTCGGCCGCGCCGTCCGACACTCCGCGCCCAGCCGCGGCACCCACCGTCGAGAAGGACAAGCGCTAGGCCAGGCTCTCCCGGCTGCGGAGGTAGAGCGCCCGCGAGTAGCTGGCGGTGGCCGCGCTGAAATACATGGTCGCGAGCCCGACGTGGAAGCTGTTGTCGGTCAGCGCGTTCTTCGCGTTGGCCGACCCGGACCACCGGATCTCGGCGTCCGAGGCGCTGATGCCGCGGCGCTCACAGCGCAGGCGGTTCATCTCCTTGCCCATCTTCCAGGTCTCGAGCGCGGACTCGGCCTGCCGCATCATCTTGCCGGCCTGCTCGGTGAGGGATTCGGCGAGAGCCCAGGCGGCTCGCTCCTCCTCGCTGCGAAAAGTCGACACGCGCGCACCTCCCAGGGTGGTCGGGGGTCGACTCCCAGTGTGCGAAAGATGTCGGGACATGTCGATCTTTTTCCACCGGGGGCATGAATATGCCGCGAGCGACTTGCTCAGGCGGATCCCCGCAGCGCGCTCCGCCAGGCGGCGAAGCGCGATTTAGCGAGACCGGTATGCGTCGGCGCGGTGTTCGATCGCCGTCACGGTCACGACGAGGCCGTCTTCGTCGATTTCGTAAAGGACGCGGTAGGTGCCACGTCTGGCCGACCAGGTGCCCTCGAACGGCGGTAGAAGAAGTCGTTTACCGACCCGCTGCGGGTTGTCGAGGAGGGTAGTGGTGATGAACTCGTAGACGGCTGCGGCGATTTTCTCGGGCAGTCGTCCGGCGAGGGCACGCGCGGCCGGCCCGGCCACCTGAAGCCGGTAGCGGCCGGGCGCGGGGTCGGTCACTTTGCTCGCCTCGACCGCTTCGCCATCAATGCTGCGAGTTCGTCGCTGTCGAGGACGTCACCGGCTTCGACAGCCGCCTTGGACTCAGCGAGCTGCCGCATGGCCTCGGCACTGGACAGAACATCCAGCGTCTCCTCCAGGGCCGCAAGGTCGTCGGCAGAGATGAGTATCGCGGCGGGGTGGCCATGCCTCGTGATCTCCACCCGCTCATGCGTTCTGGTCACCTCATCGATGAGTTCCGAGAGGCGGTTACGGGCGTCGGTGAACGGCACGACGGTCATGCTCGAAGTATAGGCAGTTATTGGCGCGAAGTCTGTACAAAATTGGCACCAACTGACCGCGGTCAGGTGGTGCCAGCCGGAGTGCAAGACCGTTACGAGGCGGTCTTGGCCACGCCCACCGGGCAGGTCATGCCGTTCGGTGCAGGATGCAGTTACCCGTCCGAAGGCGGTACGTCGCAGATCTTGCATCCGCCGACCATGAAGTGGCCTATTCCGACTGTCCGCGAAGATCCGCGGCCTTGCGAGGCCTGAACCACGCGACGGCGAGGATGGCTAACGGCCAAGGAACGAAGATGAGCCAGAAGCCGGCATCAGGCCCCAACCAGCGGGCGGTTCCCGCAACCCAGATAAACGGGCCGACCAAAACAGCAGCCCCCAGCAGAAACCAGAACACGGCAGCCTCGGACACGCTTCGCCAGGCCCGCCCTCTGGCCTTGAGTACGGGGGCTTCACCGCCCACGAGGACGCGGACACCCCAGCCGATAAGGGCCAGTCCGACCAACGCCCCGATCACCGCTTGCACGACCATGGCCCGAGCCTAGAGGCGTCCGAGAGCGGGACGATCAGCGCCCGGGCGCTCCATGGGAACCGAACGGGTACAACCGACCAGGAGCACTGATA
The DNA here is from genome assembly GCF_016862175.1 of Paractinoplanes durhamensis. Taxonomy (GTDB): domain Bacteria; phylum Actinomycetota; class Actinomycetes; order Mycobacteriales; family Micromonosporaceae; genus Actinoplanes; species Actinoplanes durhamensis. The sequence continues at coordinate 28,775 of NZ_BOML01000087.1, forward strand.
CGAGGCCACCGATTGCGGTGCCGCGTTGCCACCAGTCGGGGCGTGGCGGCGGCGGGGCGGGTACCCCTTTGCGGCGTAGTCCCCTCGCTGAGGGGCTGTCTGTGCGTGGCAGCCTCGGCCGCCGCGATGGGGCTGTTCCAGTCTCGGGTCGGGCATCGCGGCGACGATTCCAGCGATTCACGGTTGCCATTGTGGAACATGGCGACAACATCGCGGCTACCCGCATTCGGTTCTGTGTGCAGGGGCGCAGTAATGCAGGATGCAGTTTATCCGTTGAGTTGAAGGGGCGCTCGGTAGCGGTTGCCCTTCGGCGTATGAGCGAGCGCAGGCGACAGGTGCGGGGATTGCAGCACCTCCGCCCGGCGCGGAACTTCGATCTGCTGGCCGTGTTCACCAAGGTGCGTCTCAGATTCCGAATTGGCTGCGGACGGAGGATGGCTGACGGAGTATCGATCCGGACACTGTCATCCGAGTCTGAGGGCGGGTTTCTGGTGAATCGAAAACAATTTCGGATTGGGGCGGCTGCGGTCGCCGTAATGATCAGTAGCTTGGTGTCAGGTCCGGCAAAGGCGATGCCCGGACAGGCGGCGCCGCGCCCGCGCCTCGATCTGACCTGCTCTCTCATCACTGACACCGACGGTATCGGGATGAACGAGCTTTACCTGGTAGATCCGAACGGCTACCGACGTCATCTCGCAAACGAAGCATCGTTCCACGTTCTTTTCCGGAGCTTCGACGACATCAAACAACGGGCTGATATCCGGGACATCGCCGAGGGCCCTGAATTCAGTGCCGATATCCACATCGCCAGCCCCAGAGGCTCCAATGATTGGTTCCTCATGACTGACGGGAAGAAAAACCCGATCACGCCCGCCGGGGCAGCCAAGTGCGACTTCGACTACAACAACGTGGTGGCGGTCAACCCCATCCTGGTGAGGGATGTGCCGGTGGGTGTGACCTGGATCTGACTTGACTCAAGGTCGCCGAACGGACGTGCCGGCAGCGCGCACGATGTCCTCCCGATGAGCTGGAAATTAGCAGGACGGCGTGCGGATCAGGACCGCCCCAGCCAGATGGCCGGGGCGGTCGCCGTTGTCAGGATGCGGTATCCGTCTGCGTCGGAGGGGCACAGTAGTTGAGCCCGGTAGGGCCGTGGTTGCAGTAGCCGTATGGGTTCTTGGTGTCGCTCAAGTACTGCTGGTGGTAGTTCTCCGCGTAGTAGTACTGCGTCAGCGGGCGGATCTCCGTGGTGATCTGGCCGCGGCCGGCCTTGGTGACCACCGGCTGGAAGGCCTCCACCGACGCCGTCGCCGTGGCCAGCTGGGCGTCGGTCGTGGTGTATACGGCCGAGCGGTACTGGGTGCCGACGTCATTGCCCTGGCGCATGCCCTGGGTCGGGTCGTGGTTCTCCCAGAACGCCTTGAGCAGGTCCTCGTACGCGATCTTGCTGGGGTCGTAGACCACCTGAACCGCCTCGGTGTGCCCGGTCGTACCGGAGCAGGTCTCCTCGTAGGTCGGGTTCTTGGTGAAGCCGCCGGCGTAGCCGACCGATGTCGAGTACACCCCGGGCAGTCGCCAGAAGATGCGCTCGGCGCCCCAGAAACAACCCATGCCGAAGACCGCGACCTCGAGGCCGGCCGGCCACGGGCCCTTGAGCGGGGTGCCGAGCACGGTGTGCGTGTCGGCGACCGGCATCTCGATGAGGCGGCCGGGCAGGGCCTGGTCGGGGGTGGGCAGTTCGAGCTTCTTGTGCCGCAGGAACACGGTCACTCCCTTCATCCGGTCTCTGCAACGCCGGGAGTTAGGTAATCCTTACCGCGATCTTCTCGGCGTAGGCAGTGGCCTCGGCATCATCGGCGTACTTCGTTCGTGGCCAGAAGAAGCCGCGCAGTCCGTCCCCTTTCGTCCGCGGCACCACATGAGTGTGGAGGTGCGGGACCGACTGGGACACGATGTTGTTGATGGCGACGAAGGTGCCGGTCGCGCCGAGGGCTTCGGGCACGGCCGCCGCGACCCGCTGCACAAGACCGAAATATCCGGGCAGATCGGCGGGTGGCAGCTCGGGCAGCGTCACCACATGGGTGCGCGGGACGACCAGCACGTGGCCCTTGAACACCGGCCGGGTATCGAGGAAACCCACGCCATCAGGGGAATCGACGACCTTGAAGGCCGGCACCGAGCCCGCCACGATCGCACAGAACACGCAGTCCGCCACCAGGCGAGACTAACCTTGCGGACCATGACGGCTAACAGCTACGGCTTCGACACCCTCGCCATCCATGCCGGCCAGGAACCGGACCCGCGAACGGGCGCGGTGGTGCCGCCGATCTACCAGACTTCCACCTACGCCCAGGACGCCGTCGGCGCTCCACGTCTGGGCTACGAGTACGCCCGCTCCGGCAACCCGACCCGCGACGCCCTCCAGGAGTGCCTCGCGGCGATCGAGGGCGGCCGTCGCGGCCTGGCCTTCGCGAGCGGTCTCGCCGCCGAGGACACGCTGCTGCGCGCCGTCTGCCGCCCCGGTGACCACGTGGTCATCCCGGGCGACGCGTACGGCGGCACCTATCGCCTGTTCGCCAAGGTCGCCGAGAACTGGGGACTCGACTGGACCGCCGTCCCGCTCGACGACCTCGACCAGGTGCGCGCCGCGTTCCGGCCCGGCCACACCCGGATGATCTGGGCGGAGACGCCGACGAACCCGCTGCTCAACATCGCCGACATCGCGGCGCTGGCCGGGCTCGCGCACGAGTACGACGCGATGCTGACCGTGGACAACACGTTCGCCTCGCCGTACCTCCAGCAGCCGCTCGCGCTCGGCGCCGACGTCGTGGTCCACTCCACCACGAAGTATCTGGGCGGGCACTCCGACGTGGTCGGTGGCGCCCTGGTCGTCGGGAACGACGAACTCGGCGACCAGCTCCTCTTCCACCAGAACGCGATGGGCGCGATCAACGGTCCGTTCGACGCTTGGCTGACGCTTCGAGGGATCAAGACCTTGGGTGTACGCATGGAGCGGCACTGTGACAATGCCGAGCGCATCGTCGGATACCTCAACGAGCACTCCGCCGTGGCCCGCGTCTACTACCCGGGCCTCGACACCCACCCGGGCCACGAGACGGCCGCCAAGCAGATGCAGCGGTTCGGCGGCATGGTGTCGTTCCGCGCGGCCGGCGGCCAGGAGGCAGCCATCGAGATCTGCAATCGGACGAAACTGTTCGTGTTGGCCGAGTCGCTGGGCGGAGTCGAATCGCTCATCGAGCACCCGGGTCAGATGACACACCTGTCCGCAGCGGGCTCACCGCTTGAAGTCCCCGCCGATCTCGTGCGACTGTCTGTCGGCATCGAAAGCGTTGACGATCTGCTCGCCGACCTGGAGCAGGCACTCGGCTGAATGTAAACGGAGCTGGCATGTCGGACGGCACGAGCTGGGTGGGGGCCACGGCGAAGCAGATCTCCCGGGCGGTGCGGCGCGGTGACGTGTCGGCCACTCAGGTCGTCGCCGAGACGCTGGAACAGATAGCCATCTCCGAACCCTCCCTGGACGCGTTCCGGGTGGTTCGCGCGGGCGAGGCGCTCGCCGAGGCGGAGAAGGTCGACGACCAGGAAGACCTGGCCAACCTCCCGCTCGCCGGGGTGCCGGTCGCGGTGAAGGAAAATACGGCCGTCGCCGGCCTGCCCACCTGGGGCGGGTCGGCCGCGGCCCGCGGCCCGGTCGCCGAGGTGGACCACGAGGTGGTCCGCCGGTTGCGCGGGGCCGGTGCGGTGGTCGTCGGGGTCACCCGGATGCCCGAGATGGGGCTCTGGGCGGTCACCGATGACACCGACGTGCCGACCCGCAACCCGTGGGACCGCGACCGCACGCCGGGCGGCTCGTCGGGCGGCTCGGCCGCGGCCGTGGCCGCCGGGCTGGTGCCGATCGCGCAGGGCAACGACGGGCTGGGCTCGATCCGGATCCCGGCCGCCTGCTGCGGGCTGGTCGGGCTCAAGCCGGGCCGCGGCGTCATCCCGGCCGAGCTGGGCATCGACGGCTGGTTCGGCCTGGTGGAAAATGGCGTGCTGACCACCACGGTGGCCGACGCGGTGCTCGGGTTCTCGGTGCTGGCCGGCCGCGAGCCGGCCAAGCTGGTCGAGCCGGGGAAGCTGCGGGTCGGCATCTCGACCCGGTCGCCGGTGGTCGGCGTGCAGCCCGACGAGCCCAACCGCCAGGCCGTCGCCACCGCCGCGAAACTGCTGGTGGATGCCGGGCACGACACGGTCACCGCCGAGCCGCGCTACCCGACCTCGCTGGGCCTGCGGGTGCTGGCCACCTGGTTCGCGTCGGCCTACCGCGAGTCGCGCCAGCTGGACGTGTCGAAGCTGCAGCCGCGCACCCGGCAGCACATCCGGCTCGGGAAGTGGGCGTGGAAGGCCGGCCTGGTCAAGCAGTCGCACCGGGATGCCTGGCGGGAGGCGTCGATCAAGTTCTTCGCCGACCACAACGTCGACGTGCTGGTCACCCCGGCCCTGGCCGCGGCGCCGCCGGCCGCCGAGCAGTACTCGACCGGGTCCTGGCGGCACAACATGTCGGTGAGCATGAAGTACGCCCCGTACGCCGCACCCTGGAACGTGGCCGGCCTCCCGGCCATCGTCTTCCCGGTCGGCGTCCGCCCCGATGGCCTGCCGCTCACCGTGCAGATCATCGGGCCGCCCGACTCGGAGTTGCTGCTGCTCGGCATCGCCGGTCAGTTCGAGGTCCGCAACCCCTGGCAACGTCACGCTTTCGGGTGACCGGCTCCATGGCACGATCGGTGCCATGGAGCTCCTGTCCCTCGCTGATGTCCGGGCGGCGCGTGAACTGCTTACCGGGGTCGTCTCGACCACCCCGCTGATCGAGTCCCGCCCGCTGTCCGCGATCACCGGGGTGCCGATCTGGCTGAAATGCGAGAACCAGCAGCGCGCCGGGTCGTACAAGGTGCGCGGGGCGTACACCCGGATCTCGCGTCTCTCCGACGCCGAGCGCAAGCGCGGCGTCGTCGCCGCGAGTGCCGGAAACCATGCGCAGGGGGTGGCGCTCGCCGCCGAGTTGCTCGGCGCGAGCGCCACGGTCTTCATGCCGGAGGGTGCGCCGCTGCCGAAGGTGATGGCCACCCGGGGGTACGGCGCAGCTATCGAGTACGCCGGGACGAGTGTCGACGACGCGCTCGAAGCCGCCCAGCTCTTCGCGGCCGAGACCGGGGCCATCCTCATCCACCCGTTCGACCACCCGGACGTGATCGCCGGGCAGGGCACCGTCGGCCTGGAGATCCTCGAACAGCTGCCGGAGGCGGCCACCATCGTCACCGCGACCGGCGGTGGTGGGCTGATCTCCGGTGTCGCGGTGGCGACGAAGGCGCTGCGGCCGGACATCCGGATCGTCGGGGTGCAGGCCAGCGGGGCCGCCGCCTATCCGCCCTCGCTGGCCGCGGGCGCGCCGGTGAAGCTGGCGCGGGGCGTCACGATCGCCGACGGCATCGCCGTGCTGCGGCCCGGCGACCTGACCTTCGCGCACGTCAGCAAGCTGGTCGACGAGATCGTCACGGTCACCGACGAGGATCTGTCGGCGGCGCTCCTGCTGCTGCTGGAGCGGCACAAGATGGTGGTGGAGCCGGCCGGCGGTGCGGCGGTGGCGGCGCTGCTCACCGGGGCCTGTGCGGTGCCCGCGGGCGGTGGGCCGGTGGTGGCGATCCTGTCCGGCGGCAACATCGACCCGATGCTGCTGCTGCGGGTGATCGAGCACGGGCTGACCTCGGCGGGCCGCTTCCTGCGGCTGGCGGTGCGCTGCGACGACCGGCCGGGGGAACTGGCCCGGCTGCTCGCCGAGATCGCGGAGCAGCGGGCGAACGTGGTCGACGTCGCGCACTCCCGGCAGAACCCGCGGCTCAGCTTCGGCGAGGCCGAGGTGGCGCTCTCGGTCGAGACCCGCGGGCCGGACCACTCGGCGGCGCTGATCACCGCGCTGCGCGGGGCGGGCTACCGGATGGACCCGCTCAGCTACTGAGCGGGCCCATCAGAACTCAGCCCTCGAAGGCGCCGAACTTGACCACGGTGACCTTGATGTCGGCGCCGCTGGGCGCCGTGTAGGTCACGGTCTGGCCGGTGGCGGTGCCGAGGATCGCCTTGCCGAGCGCCGACTCCGGGCTGTAGACCGTCAGGTCGGTGGTGGAGGCGATCTCGCGGGAGCCGAGGAGGAAGGTCTCGGTGTCGCTCTTGTCGTTGTCGAAGTAGATCGTCACGACCGAGCCGGGCTGCACCGAATCGGCCGCCTGGACCTCGCCGACCTCGGAGTTCCGCAGGAACTCCTTGAGGTACTGAATGCGGCCTTCCTGCTTCCCCTGCTCCTCGCGGGCGGCGTGGTAGCCGCCGTTCTCCCGCAGGTCGCCCTCCTCGCGGCGAGCATTGATCTCCGCGGCCACCGCGGGCCGGCCGGCGATCAGCTCGTCAAGCTCGGCCTGCAGCCGGTCGTGAGCGTCCTGAGAAAGCCAAGTCTTGGGCGCCTCTGAACTGGACACGGTCGATCTCCTTGCTGGAAACGGGAACGCTGCTGGAACAGGGGGCACGCTTCAATTTCGCCGTCGCATGCTGAACGGAGCGAATCACCAAGCTTACCAGCGGTACGCATGGTGCCTGGAATGCTCGATCTTGCACTAATAACGACGGCAGCGGCAGGGGGTCAATCGGCTGGTTGACACCCGAGAATGTCGCCGACTGACGCCCGCGCGGTGGTGGGCACCGGTTCCTCGGCCTCGATCGAGGTCGCGCCGGCGGCCGCGCGGACCACCACGGTCCGGCGGCCCACCTCGTTGCCTCCGAAGTCGCGGGCGCGCAGCACACACTCGGTGGCGCCGCCGGCCGGGACCCGGACGGTGAACTTGATCTGCATCGTGGTGTCGGCCGGTTCCTCCCAGCCCACGATCTGCGGCTCGTAGTCGGTCTGCCCGTACCGCTGGTAGAGCTTGATCGACAGCAGCACCGACACCGCCATGACCAGCGCCAGGACGATGATCGACAGCACCGGTCTGCGCCGGCGCTCGCGCCGGCGCCCGTAGCGGCCCGGCGGGAAAACCGGGTTTGTGGTGTGCGTCTCGCTCACCTGACGACCTCTCGTGCAGTTCTTGTCGGTGGGATCGGCCAGAATGGCAGAGTCCATCTTCGCAGCAGGCCCCGATGGGTTGACCGGCAGGGAGTTCACACGGTGACCGAGCAGATGCGTCTCATGGCGGTGCACGCCCACCCCGACGACGAGTCGAGCAAGGGCGCCGCCACCATGGCCAAGTATGTGGCTGAGGGCGTGAAAGTGCTGGTTGCGACATGTACGGGTGGGGAGCGCGGCAGCGTCCTCAACCCGAAGATGGACCGCCCCGAGGTGCTGGCCGACATCACCAACATCCGCCGGGCCGAGATGGCCGAGGCGCGCGAGATCCTCGGCGTCGACCAGGCGTGGCTCGGATTCATCGACTCCGGCCTGCCCGAGGGCGACCCACTGCCGCCGCTGCCCGAGGGCTGCTTCGGCCTGCAGGACCCGGAAGAGGCGGCAAAGCCGCTGATCAAGCTGATCCGCGAGTTCCGCCCGCACGTCATGACGACGTATGACGAGAACGGCGGCTACCCGCACCCCGACCACATCATGTGCCACAAGGTGTCGGTGGTGGCCTTCGACGCGGCCGGCGACCCGGAGAAGTACCCGGAGCTCGGCGAGCCGTGGCAGCCGATGAAGCTCTATTACAACTCCGGCTGGACCAGGGCCCGCATGCTGGCCCTGCACGAGGGCATGCTGGCCGCCGGCCTGGAGTCGCCGTACACGGAGTGGCTGGAGAAGTGGTCCGACCGCGACGACCGCGGCGACAAGATCACCACCCGGATCGAGTGCGGAGAGTATTTCCACACCCGTGACGACGCGCTGCGGGCGCACGCCACCCAGGTCGACCCGGACGGCTTCTGGTTCCGCATCCCGCTGGAGCTCCAGCAGAAGGTGTGGCCGACGGAGGACTTCGAGCTGGCCCGTTCGCTGGTCGACAGCCCGATTCCCGAGTCCGACCTCTTCACCGGCATCCACGAGTCGGCAGTACGATCCGAGGTGTGAACCTCTTCGCGGTCAACAACTTCGGCGACACCCGGTCCGGCGGTCTGGCCGGCCCGATGGGCCTGTTCGTGATCGTGCTGCTGGTCATAGCGACTGTTCTGCTGATTCGCAATATGAATAAGCGCTTGCGTCGGCTTCCCGACAGTTTTTCGGACGTGGAGCAGACACAGCGTGAAGCTGAGATCGCGCGCCTGAATGCCGATCTCGAACAGTCCGGCCCCGCATCGGCCGAGCAGAATGTCGACCAGGATCGATCGCAGGCTACTGCAGCCCCTGCGGAAGTCGAGGTCAAAGGCATTACTACGGACAGTGAGGCCCCTCGCGCAGAAGGCGATCAGGGCCGCGTTTGACCACGTCGCAGGCCGTGCACCGGCCTGAGTGGACAACACGCTCCGTAATTGTCTGACGAAACACGGCCACGGGTCGTGCGTCAACCCTTGTTGTGTTCATCGGGATTGATTTAGCCTTCCGCCGGGGGTCCCAACGGCCCCCGACCCTGCGCGGAAGGGGGCGCTCGAAATGACCATTCCCCGCCCCCGGCATTCGCTCCTGCAGATGCACGTGCATTCGCGTGTGCCGCTCGTAACCAGGGACAACTCGTGACCGCCCCGCCGGTCGCCCGGGCCGGTGTCCGTCGATCATGGATCGACGCGGCAGGCCTCGCCGGGCGTTCTCGGGCGGTCCGGGCGCTCACCGCCGGAGTCGTCGGAATCGCCGTTCTGGTGGCCGTCGCCGGGGTCCTGTTGCCCGTGTCACGTCCCGCCGACCGTCCACTCTCGGTAATGGCCGGGGTGGGTCTCGCGGCGCTGCTCGTCGCGGCCGGACAGCTTGCCCGGCTTCGATTCCGCCTCGGTCGCGGCGTCGTCTCCGTCTCCTGGGGCGAAGCCGCGTTCATCATCGGCTTCGTCGTGGCGCCACCCGGCTGGCTGCCGCTGGCCACCATGGCCGGTGCGATCGCCGCCTGGGCGCTGCTGTCCTGGCTGGACGAGCACCGCAACGTCGCCGAGCTGGCGCACCTGGCCGCCTCGCTGACCCTCGGTGCGGCCGGCGCCGCCACGGTCGCCCGGCTGATCGGGGGCGACGCGCCGGTGCTGAGCGTCCGCACCCAGGGCGCGCTGGTCGCCGGGGCGCTCACCTATCTGCTGATCACGTTCGGCCTGGCCGCGCTCACCCTCACGCTGCACCGCGACGCCGCCACCGGCCAGATCTTCGCCCGCATCCCGTACGCGAAGATCCCGATGGTCGTCGGCAACATCCTGGTCGGCCTCGGCGCCGTGTTCGCCCTGGTCCGCGGCCCGGCCTGGCTGCTCGCCTTCGTGCCCGGGCTGTGGCTGCTGCAACGCACCTACCGCTTCCACCTGCGCGCCGAGGAGGAACGCCGGATGTGGGAGGCGTTCGCCGCCGCGACCTCGGCCCTGCCCGGCGGCACCGAGAGCGAGGTGGCCGCGGCCGGCCTGCGCGGCGCGCTCGACGTCTTCGGCGCCCGTCGCGTCGAGCTCGAGGTGCACACCCCGGAGGGCGGGCACCGCTACGCCCAGGACGGCCCCGGCCAGGACAACTTGCTGGCCGGCCTGCCCGGCCCGGCGATCACCCGGACGATGGCGGTGGCCGGCGAGGTGGTCGGCGAGCTGACCGTGTGGCTGGCCGCGCCGACCCTGCCCGCGCCCCGGGACGAAGCCGCGATCTCCGCCTACGGCGACGCACTGGCCGCGGCGCTGCATGATGCGGCGGCCGGCGTCCAGGTCGCCGAGCTGCGCGAACAGGCCACCTACAACTTCGCCCACGACCAGCTCACCGGCGTGCGCAACCGGGCCAGCCTGCTGGCCGACGGCGACCAGATGCTCCGCGCTCTCGAACGCGACCGGCACGTCGCGCTGCTCCTGCTCGACGTGAACGGCTTCCGCGAGGTCAACGGCACGCTCGGGCACCGCTGCGGCGACGAGGTGCTGGCCCTGATCGCCGAGCGCCTCGGCGAGCTGACCCGCGAGGCCGAGCTGGTGGCGCGCACCGGCGACGACGAGTTCGCGCTGCTCATCCCGGCGATCGCCACGCTCACCGACTCGGCCACCCCGCTGCACGAGACACCCAGCCCGCTGCCGCTGGCCGTCCGGCGGGCCCGCGAGCTGGTCGAGTCCATCGGCCAGCCGATGGAGGTCTCCGGCGTACGCCTCGCAGTGGAGATCGCCGTAGGCGTCGTTGTCGCCCGCGCCGGCCGGGTGGAGTTCACCGAGATGGTCCGGCGCGCCTCGCTCGCCCTCGACCAGGCGAAGCGGACCGAGGTGGCGATCGCCACCTACGACACCAGCCAGGACGCGCTGACCACCGACGAGCTGGCGCTGCTCGCCGAGCTGCAGGACGCGCTGGCCGTCGACGACCAGATCGTGTTGCACCTGCAGCCCGCGGTCGACCTGGTGACCGCCGCGCCCACCGGCGTCGAGGCCCTGGTCCGCTGGCGGCACCCACGCCGCGGCCAGCTCTCGCCGAACGACTTCATCCGCACCGTCGAGCACACCGAGCTGCTGACCCCGTTCACCCACCGGGTGCTCGACCTGGCCCTGGCCGCCGCCGCGACATGGAACCTGGCCGGCGTCGAGCTGCCGGTCTCGGTCAACGTGTCCGCCCGCAGCCTGCTCGACCCGGGTTTCCCCGCCCAGGTGGCGGACGCCCTGCGTCGTCATCGCACCCCCGCCTCCCGTCTGGTCCTCGAGATCACCGAGTCGGTCGCCGTGAGCGAGCAGGCCATCGTCGATGAGGTCCTGGCTGCGCTGCGCGACTCCGGCGTGCAGATCTCCCTCGACGACTTCGGCACCGGTTATTCGTCCCTAGCGATAGTTACGCGCGCGCCGGTCCACGAGATTAAGATCGACCGCTCCTTCGTGGACGACATGATCGACTCAGCCGCCGCCGAGGCCGTCGTGCGCGGCGCCGTCGAGCTGGGCGCCCGCCTGGGCGTGCGGGTGGTGGCCGAGGGCGTGGAGACGACCGAACAGCGCGAGGCGCTGATCGCCCTGGGCTGCCCCACCGCCCAGGGCTACCACTTCTGCAAGCCGATGCCGGCCGACCGCATCGTCCAGGCCTTGACCCAGCTGTCGGAGGCCGCCCCGAACAACATCCGCCCCCTGCGCGCCGACGACGCTTCCTAGCGCCACGCCCGGGCGGTGCCGGCCGGGCCGATGTGGCAGGAATCCGGGATCTCCGGGTGCCTTGGTCTCCATACGCTGTGTGGACCAGTGAGGGATGACCGAGGAGCGACACGAACATGCCCCGAACGACTGCCGGACGCCTTGCCCACCGCGGCCTGATCCTGTCGGTGCTGGGCGGGGCCCTGGCCCTGGGCGCCTGTAGCGCTCAGAAGGACAGCGCCGCCCCGTCCGCCACGGCGACCACCACGAGCGCCGCTCCGGCTGCGAGCGCAGCCGGCTCGCCCGCGAGCCCGTCCGGCACGGCCACGCCCGGCAAGAATTCGCTGCCGGACGGCGTCCACGACGCCTACCTGGTGAAGGTCGACACGGGTGCCCGCACCGTCTCGTTCGACAAGGTGGAGATGTTGACGGGTGATGCGGCGCTCGCCGCCTCCCAGAAGGAGAATCCGGGCGCGACCGACGGGCCGCCCAACGACTACATGCTGGTCAACGCGAACAAGTTGGTGCGCACCCTGCCGGTGGCGGAGACCGTCGAGGTCGCGGTGCTCGGCCCCGGCGGCGGCCCGGAGCTCACGCCGGGGTCGTTCACCAAGCTGCCCGCGTTCCTGGCCGTCAAGGACAACAGCACGTTGTTCAAGCTGACCGTCAAGAACGGAAAGATCACCGCGATGAAGGGCATCTACCTGCCGTGACGGCCTACCGGAGCTCGGCTTCGCGTACGCGTTCGAGTGCTTGTTCGAGCACCATCAGGAGGGCGTCGCGCACCGACGCGCGCCTGCGCGCGTCGAACGTCACGACCGGCACTCGTTCGTTGACGGCGAGCGCCCAGCGGACATCGTCGAGGCTGTACGGCAACTGACCGTCGAACGTGTTCACGGCGACGACGAACGGAAGCCCGGACCGTTCGAAGTAGTCCACCGGTTGGTAACAGTCGTCCAGCCGGGAGCTGTCCGCCACCACGAGCGCACCTAGCGCGCCATGGATCAGGGTGTCCCACATGAAGCCGAATCGATCCTGTCCCGGGGTGCCGAACAGATAGAGCTTGAGGCTGGTGTCGATGGTCACGCAGCCGAAGTCCATGGCGACGGTGGTGGTGGTCTTCAGGCTGTCCGCACGCGGTTCGTCGACGCCGGCGGCCACCGAGGTCATCTCAGCCTCGGTGGTCAGCGGGGCGATCTCGGAGATGGACCGGACGGTGGTGGTCTTGCCGACGCCGAAGCCGCCCGCCACGATGATCTTCACCGGGACCGGCGCCACCCTGACCTCAGGGCCGGGCAGGATCGGGCTCGGCCCGTCAGGAAATCGCACGTAGTCCATGCATAACTCGCAGAATGGTGTCGGAGGTGAGCGGGTTCAGGGTGTCGGCGACGTGCACGTCGAGGTAGCCGGCGGCGCGCAGGTCACCGACGAGGATTTTGGTGACGCCGAGATGGAGGCCCAACCGTGCCGAGATCTCCGCGACCGAGACTGGCTCGACGCAGAGCGCCACCATCGCCTGCATCTCCGGGCTGAGCGACGTCAGCGGCAGCCGGCCCACTCGTGGATCGGGACGCCGGACGGTCACCTGGGTCTCGAGCTCGATCTCGCGATCGACCGCGTTGACCCGTCCGGCGGTCAGGATGAACGGGCGCAGGGCAGCGGAGCGGTCGGCCGGCGCCCGGTTCGGCTCGCCGGTGTTGCCGACAGCGCGGCTCGGGCTCCCGGCCGGCGCGGCGCCGGGCGGGGGTACCCGAAGGTATGGGGGGATTCTCCCGACGGGCTCGGGGTCCGGTGTGCCGCGATGTCCGCCATTCAAAACTGGACAGCGCTTTTCAGTTCCGCGATCAATCCCGGCGTCAGGGTGGCTCCCGCCCGGCTTCCGAACAGCGTCATCTCGAACGCCACGGTGCCGAGGTTCGCTGACTTGGTCGCGATGACGCCCAGCGCCGAGCCGCGGCTGATCGAGGTGATCACCAGGTAACCGTCCACCAGGTCGACCACGACCCGGTTCAGCGCGCCCAGTTTGTACCACTCGGTCGCGCCCGCGGCCAGGCTGGTCATGCCGGAAACCACGGCGGCCAGGCGGTCGCAGTCGGCCCGTTCCCGCTTGGAGGCCTTCGCCATGAGCAGGCCGTCCGAGGAGACCACGATCGCCTCTTCCACGCCCGCCGTCTTCTTGGCGAACGAACCGAGAAGCCAGTTGAACGTCTTCACTTCGGCGCTGAACTCGACGACGGGGGTCTGGATGCTGTCCATGGTGCCGCTCCTTGCTCACTGTCAGTTTCGTTGCGAGAAGTCGTCGAATTCGAGCGCCCGCGCCACGCCCGACTCGAACTGCTCGACGAGGCTGCGGGCCTCGTCCGGATCCTGCTCGACCGCCGCGACGTCGACGATCGAGCGGCGAGGGGAACTCGGGGATGCGGGCAGGGTCGCTCCCGGTACCCGCCGGCTGAGCGCCCGGATCTCCCCGGGCGGAGCCGGAGCGACGACGTTCAGCGCGCGTCGAACGCCGTCCTCGAATGCCTCCACGACCTCCAGCGCCGCGGCCGCATCGGCGAGCACCGGCTCCCGACTCGGCACCTCGGCGGACGTCCCCGCCGGCAGCCGCGCACCCGGGATCCGCCGGTTCAGCCCGGGAACCGGGGGGTGGGCCGTGTCCGGAATCGGTGCCTGGACCAGGCTCTGCGGCCGCGGCGCGGCCGGCGGCTCGCGGAAGGTGACCGTCGGCGTGTCACGGTGCGGCGGTGCCGTCGGCAGGCTACGAACCACCTGGAAGCCGTTCCAGGTCAGCGGATCGCCCATCGCCTCGGCGACCCGGGATATCGTGTCGGGCCGGCGTTGGGACGGAAGCCGCGGCGCCGGCTCGGGCGCCGGCCGGTACGAGGCCGAGGCCGCCGGAGCCGTCGGGCCGGCGGTGTCCCACGGCGGCTGCGACCACTCGACGGAGATCTGCCGCTGCTCCGGCACGGCGACGAGCTCGACCGGCTCCGCGGACGTGGCGACCCGCTCACCGGCCAGCAGCCCACCGCCGATCTGCACGCTGACGGTGACGCCGCCACCGGGAGTGTGCTGCAGGGCGACGTCCAGACCGTGGCGCCGAGCCAGCCGGCCGACCACGAACAGCCCGAGAACCTGGGTCGGCACGAGGTCGAGTCGCTCGCGGCGGCCGATGCGGGCGTGTTCCTCGGCGAGCCGCTCGTCGGGCATCCCGATGCCGTGATCGACGACGACCAGCTGCGCGCCGCCCGGCACGGCCCGGCCGATGACGGCGACCCGGGTGTGCGGCGGCGAGAAGGTGGTGGCGTTCTCCAGCAACTCCGCGCAGACCAGGACCATGTCGCTGACGACCGCGGGGGCCAGCAACAGGTCGAGCGGAACGTCGATGTCGACGCGGTTGTACTCCTCGATCTCGGCGAGGGCGAGGCGTACGACGTCGACCAGCCGGACCGGCGCGGAGTGGTTCTGTTCCCGGGTGGCACCGGAGATCACCACAAGGCTGTCGGCGCTGCGTCGCAGGCGGTTGGCGATGTGGTCGAGCTGGTAGAGCTTGGCCAGGCGATCCGAACTCGTCTCGTCGTTCTCCAACTCGTCGATCAGCGACACCTGCCCGCCGACCAGGTTCTGGGTACGCCGGCCGATGTGGCCGAACATCTCAGCGACGTTGTGCCGGCTGAGGACCTGGCGCTCGACGAGCTGGGACGCGGTGTTCCGGACACGCTCGAAGGCGCGCGCCAGCTCGCCGATCTCGTCGTTGGTGTTCACGTCGAGCACGTCGAGCCGCACCGGCTCGTCCGGCTCGCTCTCGTCGTCGGCCACCCGCCGCAGTTCCGCCTCACCGGCTTCGGCCACCTGCTCGGCCGAACGGCTCAGCCGGGTCAGCGGCACCGCCACGGCCCGGGCCACGATCGCCACCAGAATCAAAACCGCGAGCAGAACGACAAGGGCAAGAGCGCCGATCCCGTACGCGATAGTCAGTTGTTCCCGTCGTTGCTGGTCGACCAGCGCGGTGGTGTCGCTGACGAGACGCTTCTCGACGAAGCCACCCAGCACGCTGAACGACTGGAGGGTGGGGAACAGAGTGTCGAGTGGTAGCGCCGCCATCGTCTTGGCCGGATCGGCCTCGAGCCTGGCGTTGAAGTTCTGGCCGACGCGTTCCTGGAACGCGGATGCCACCAGGTCGTACAGCTCCCGCTCGGACTGGGTGGCGAAGGCCTCGAACCGATCGAGATAGACCTCGTACTCCACCGTCTCCTCGCGGTAACGCTCGGCCATGCCATCGATGTCGCCACCCGCCGCCATCACGGCGAGCAGCGCCGTGCTCTCGGTGCTGGACTCGTTCAGGCCCAGCACGGCGTCCAGCGTGATGAGCTGCCGACCGGCGGTGCTGCCGGCGTCGGCGTGCTGGGTGAGCTGGAGCGACTCGATCATGTCGTCCAGCACCGGGGCGAACTGTTCGAGCACCTGATCGGGCGTGATGGTCCGGGATCGCACCCCTTGCCGCACCTTGTTCAGGTCCGCCACTTTGTCGATCTCGGTGCGCACCGCGGACGGCAGCTCGTCACCCAGGTCCAGCCGGATGTCGCGGACCCGGTCGGTGACCGCCGCGATCTGCAGCTGGAGGGCGTCCGCGTCCACGGCGCCGAGCAGATAGCCGACCGAGAGCAGCCGCTCGCGCTGGAGGTCCTGCAACAGCGGCCCGACCTGCCCGGCCACCACGGCGTCCGCGTTGACGTCGTTCGCCCGGTTGGCGTCGGTGACCAGGTTGCGGATCACGGGCAGGACCAGGCCGGCCATCGCCAGCAGCGGGATCATGACCAGCAGCGTCAGCTTGCCGCGGATACGGAGCTTACTGAGGAGCACTGAACTGCTCCCACCGTGCGTATTCGGAGCCGGCCGTCTCGCTCGGCCGGGATTCGGGCCGCTGCACCGGACCGGTCGGCCATGGAGTCGGCGGTACGGTCACTGGCTGAGCCGGCGCCGGGTGCGCCGGATCGTGCCGGCCCGCCGTCGGCCGTTCCCGCGGCGGTGCCCCCTTGTCCTGGCGCCGCCGGGCCACCAGCGACGGCACGACCAGCGCGAGCCCCAGCAGCACCGGCGCCAGCAGGATTCCGATCGCCAGGAGACGACGATGGCTCAGCGACGCAAGCCGGTCGGCCAGGGCGCTGTCGATCTGGGTGAGGAGCGTCGCCGAGAGGTCCGCCGCGGCTGCCTGCATCTCGTCGCGGGAACGAACGACCTTGGCCGTGTCGATCCGGCCCGTGCCGTTCGACAGCGGCGACATCAAGGGCGCCAGGTCGTCGATCGACCGGTTGAAGCGGTCGAGCTTGCTCAGCAGCGCGGTTCCGAGCGCCCCGCCGTCGGAGCCCTCCACGGCCAGTCGGATGTCGTCGGAGAGGTCCTTGGCGTTGCCGGCCAGGCCTGAATACGCGGACCTGACGTCGTCGGCCACCTTGGCCTGGGCTGCCGGGGACTCGCCGACGACGCTCAGCAGGAGATCGGTGTACTGGGCGGCCGCGACGATGCCCTCGGGCAGTTCCTGGGCCGCGCCGTCCTCCAGGTAGTAGGTGTCGACCTCCGGGTCGCGGATCAGTTGGGACGTGTTGCGAACCTTGTCCATCAGGGCCAGCAGCAGTTCGCTGACCCCGCCGTACGCGGCGATGATCGGCGCAGCGGCACCCTCGGCGGGAAGTGACTCGACCTTGGTCCGCAACTCGGTCCATCGGTCCTCGGTGCGCAACCGTTCGCCGAGCTCCTTGTCGGCCTTGGCGACGTCAGCGACCGCAAGGGCCAGTGGCTCGCGTGGCGCCGAACCGCCGCGGACCGCCACGGATTCCGCATTCGTCAACGCGATCTCCAACGGTTCCAGCGCCTGGATGTACCGGATGCCGTCGCGCTCCAGCGAGGCGAAGGTGGACTGCTCCCCGACCGACTGCCACACCAGGGAGAACAGCACTGTCGCCGACACCATCAGGGCAATGGGAAACAACATCCGCGTTCCGCTGCCGAACGGCCGCCGCGCACGCAGACGCTGGCGCGCTCCTGCAGTCATCATCGCTCACCCTCTGGGCGACGGCGGAAAGTCCGCGCCCGCGCTACGTTGGAAAGGTCCTGACCTGGGAACCGGGAATTTGGATCGATGGGACCATACTCACGTGGCGTTGCATGCAGTCATGACTCCATCGACCGACTGTCACGGCGTAACGGGTAGGTTGTGGCGACACTCCAGTTAGGACTGTTCATCGTTCATGTGGCGCTGAGCGGAAGACCTTGCCAACTGATCATGCGCAACATAGGGTTCCGCGCCCTGCCATCACCCAGCCTTTGCCGAGTCCCCGGGGACTGCCGGCCGACCGCATCGGTGGCCGAGCCATGGGCTCTCCGTCTGGCGGTGAGCGTTCGGTCAGGCGGTGGCGTCGCGGTAGAGCGGTAGCGGGCCCGGCCAGTTCGGGGCTCGAGTGCAGAAGCGGCGGCCTGCGGCCTGAGCGGTCGCGGCGTCCAGGGTCTGGTCGATGCGCTGGGTGTCGAGGGGGTTCTTGACCGACAGCAGGCGGGTGCGCAGCGCGCAGCGGCGGTGGTCGCCGTCGGCGGTGGGGTCGACGTCGGCGATCTCCTGGGCGATCCGGTTGTGCAGGTACGGCACGCGCTCCGTCGCGGAGCGCTGGTGGTAGGCGCTGTTTGCCGCGGCCGAGACCACCGTGACGCCGCTCAGTGCGATCAGGGTCACGGCGGCGGTCAACCGGCGAGCCCGGGGCAGTGCGGTGGCCGCGGCGACGACGAGGGCGCTGCCGCCGACCGTGGTCAGGGCACTGTCGCGCCAGCCGACGCCGTACTGGCCCGCGGCCGCGGCCTGCTGCATCCAGACGTTGAGAGACGCGATCCCGGCGGCCAGGGCCAGGACCGTCGCGGACACGCCGGCCAGGGTCAGCGTCTGCCGAGCGTCCAGGCTCGGCAGGGCCGGCAGGGCTCGCAGCAGCAGCCCGGCGACGACCAGCAGGGCGGCCGCGGCGAGAGCGGTCACCGGCGCGGCCAGCCAGCCGCGGGTTCCCGCGGTCGCCCACTGCCACATCAGCGGCGGCAGCCAGGAGATCAGGCGGTCGGGGACGGCGGCCGCCGCGCCCGGCAGGGAGACCGCCGACCCCTCGTAACAGTCGCCGCGGCTGCAGGTCTCCGCGATGGCCATCCGCACCGGCACGATGACCGGCAGGAACCCGGCGCACAGTAGAAGCACGAACCGGACCCCGCTGTCGCGAAGCATGTTCCGCAGGCGGACGGCGAACACCAGCCGGGCGCGCAGGCCGACCGCGACGACGCAGAGCGGGATCGCTAGGCAGGCCATCTCGTTGAAGGCGGCGATCGCGGCCCCGGCCAGGACGGCCAGCGTGCCCCGGAGGAGCGACAGCCGCGGCAGGCCGACGGTTGCGCAGGCCCACGCGGCGACGGCCAGGACGAGGCTGCTGGTCATGAAATACAGGCCGCTGAACAGCACGGTGGTGCTCACCGGCCCGGCGGCGACGAGACCGCCGCCGACCGCGAACGGCAGCAGCGCCACCGGCACCGGCGGGGCGGTACGCAACGGCCGGGTGCGGCCGGTCGCGTACGCGGCGAACAGCACCGCACAGCCGGTCAGCACGATGGCCGTGACGAGAGCCGCGAGCCGCAGCCCGACGTTGACCGGAATCCCGAACACGTCCGACAGCGCGAACACGGCGACGTTCTGGGCCCACTCGTAGGTGCGCCCCAGCGGCCGGAAGTTGCCGAGGTTCAGGAAGTAGGGCACCGCCCGGAACGCGTCGACCGGCACCTCCCACGGCCGGTCCAGGTAGACCCCGCCGAAGGCGTACACATTCAGCTGATCGTCCGCCCACGGCGCCTGCGTCATCAGCGGCGCCAGCACCACCGTCGGCACCACCACCGTGCCGACCCCAACGGCATCCCAGGCCGGATGACGCCGCGACATGGACCCGAGCTGCTCGTCAGCGAGAGGCGCAATCACAGTGAATACAACGCCCGCCCCGGCTGCGAGGCATGGGTCGACCGGCGACTATTTGTCGAGGCAGGCGTCCCAATCCTGGTCCTCGGTATGCGGTCCCCGTCGACCAAGAGTGCGACCTGACAAGTCCGGTGCGTCATAATCTCGCTATGGAAGCCAGTGAACTGCCCGATCGATTCGAGGGGCTGGAGCAGCGAATCCCTGAGTCGTGGGATGAGTTCCGTGGGCCGGCCAGCGGCGTGGTGCATCTGCCGAACCGGCTCGCCCTGTTCTCCATCCTGCTCGACTGCGGCCAACGCGAAGACATCGTCAGGTACGTGGACCCCCACCTGCTGCGCGGCGACTGGCCCCGGCTGTGCCGAGCAACGACATCGCAGGTGACCCGTCGTTGGGAGCAGCGCCTACCCGGCCTCGCGGCGGCCTGACCCGGATGGACGACTTCCACCGACGGCTCGCTCAGATCGCTTTCGACGCCGGCGACGACTTGGGTCTGGTGCTTGCGGGTGGGTACGCCATCGCCATGCATGAGTTGACCAGCAGGCCCTCGCACGATGTCGACTTCGCGACTGCCTCGCCGTTGCCGTTACCGCAGATCGTCGAGCAGTTGGCCGACGCGCCCTGCACGACCGGGCGTTGCACCGCGACTTCATCGACGTGCAAGCAGCAGCACGATCCGGATATACCCCGAGCGACCTTGAGCGCCTCGGCCGTCGACACGCCCCGCACTTCACCCTGTCCGACCTCGCTGACCGGCTC
Organism: Paractinoplanes durhamensis; assembly: GCF_016862175.1. Classification (GTDB taxonomy): domain Bacteria; phylum Actinomycetota; class Actinomycetes; order Mycobacteriales; family Micromonosporaceae; genus Actinoplanes; species Actinoplanes durhamensis. The sequence goes on from NZ_BOML01000087.1 coordinate 48,741, forward strand.
GCCTCGATCGACGACCGCGATGACCGCACCTTCACCGATTACGGCCTTGACGACCGGCAGATCCAAGACCTGCGGGCGTGGGCGACCGAATGGGAAGACGGCATCCGTCTACGGCTGAGTTCCGGTACTGACCTGCGGCCTGGACCGGGGGAACCGGATTGGGACACCTACCTCGACCACGAGTAGTGGTCCGGAGGGTGCGTGAGAAGGTGGGACAGGGTCAATCGCCTTGCTGATGCGGCCTCGCCCCATCTTTCTCCAGCACCGGGACAATCCGGTTGACTGGTGGCAATGGTCTGAAGTAGTGCTGGCGCGCGACAAAGTTGCAGGTAACGACTTCGAGGTCACGGGGTAGAGGCCGGTCTAGTTAGTCGTCGAGTTGGCGCAGTGACTCCTGGACGCCTGCGGCGCTCGGGTCGTCGAGGGCGGTCAGCAGTTGTTCCGCCTCCGTCCACGCGGTGCGTGCCTCGGCGGGGCGCCCGGCCGCGCGGTGTGATTCGCCGAGGTGCACCAGCAGATCGGCGACGAACAGGTCGTGGTCCAGGGTCCGGGCCAAGGTGAGGCCGTGCTGATAGCAGTCGATGGCCTCGGTGTGCCGACCGAGGTGGTGGTGGGCGTATCCCAGGCTGTCCCAGGCGCTGGTGGCGCCGAACAGGTCGGCGTCCGCCTCGAAAAGCTCCAGCGCCTGCCGGCAGTACGACAGCGTGTGCTCGAACTCGCCGAGCAACGCGTGGTACCACCCGATCGCGTTGAGCGCTTCGGCCTGCCCGGTCCGGTCATCGGTGCCGGCGAAGAGCGCCAAGGCCTGGCGGGCGTGCCCGAGGGCGATCGCGGGCTGCTTCCGCTGGCCCCACAGGTACGCGAGGTGCTTCTCGGTGCGTGCCTGCCCGTTGCGGTCGCCCATCGTCGTGAACAGCTCCAGCGCGCGGTTCAGGTTGTCGTCCGCCTCGGCGTAGCGGCCGAGCCGGAGGTCGGCCCGAGCCAGGCCACCGTGGCCGTAGGCGCGCGCCGGCAGTTCGCCGAGGCGGTCCGCGCACTCGATGGCGGTCTGCCAGGCCATGGCCTGATCATGCAGGTGGCCCTTCCGGGCGGCATAGGTGTCCAGCGACCAGACGAGCTGCCAGGCGAGCCGGTCGAGCCCCACCGCGGCGGCCTGCCGCAGCGCGGCCTCCAGGACGGGACGGTGCGCGCCGTACCAGGCCAGCGCGGCGCCGTGATCCTTGAGCGGCTCCGGAGACACGCCTGCGGCCGGCTCGCCGAGGGGCAGCACGATAGCTTCGCGGGCCGGGTTGAGCAGGCGATCCGCCTCGTACGCGGTGTGCGTGTAGTGATCGAGCAGGCGGACGGTGGCCGACCGGTGTACGTCCTGCGCGTCATCGCGGCGAGCGAGTTCGGCGGCGTACTCGCGCAGCAGGTCGTGCTGGCTGTACCGGCCGAGGTCGTACTCGGTCACCAGGCTTGCCCGAGTCAGCTCGCGCAGGGGTGTGCGCAGTTCGCGTTCCGGCAGCCCGGCCAGGCTGGTCAGCGCGGGGACGTCGAAGTCGGGTCCGACGGTGAGCCCGAGCAGCCGGAACAGCCGAGCGGCGGGCTCGCTCAGGGCGGCGTACGACCAGGAGAGCACCGCCCGCAGATCACCGGCCGGGTCGCCGACCTCCAACGCGGTCAGCCGGTCACCGACCTGGCTGAGCTCGGCGGCGAGCGCCGTCAGCGGAAAGTTCGTCTGCCGGGTCCGGGCCACGGCGATGCTCAACGCCAGCGGCAGCCGGGCGCAGGCCGCGATGACCTGATCGAGCGCGTGGCGCTGCGCGAGGACCCCCGGACCGAGCCGGTTGGTCAGGAGCTCCTCGGCCTCCACCCAGGACAGCACGCCCAGCGGCACGGTGGACGCGCCGTCGGTCAGCAGGCCGGTGAGCTGAGTTCGGCTGGTCACCACGACGACAACGGTGGCGGTGCCCGGCAGCAACGGCCGGACCTGCTCGGCGTCGCGGGCGTTGTCCAGCACCAGGAGGATCCGCCGGCCGGCCACCACGCTGCGGTACAGGGCGGCCTGCGCGTCGAGGCCGGCCGGCACCCGCTCGGGTGCGACGCCCAGCGCATCGAGCAGGCTGCGGAGCGCCTCCTGCGGTGCGACGACCTGTCCGGTGGGGTCGAAGCCGCGCAGGCTCAGGAAAATCTGGCCGTCCGGGAAGCGGGACCGCACCGTGTGGGACCAGTGCACGGCAAGGGCGGTCTTGCCCACCCCGGCGGTGCCGGACACCACGGCGACGGCCATCGCCGTCTCGGTGAGCAGGTTGTCCAGGATGCGCAGGGTCGCGGCACGGCCGGCGAAACCGGGAACATCCGCCGGGAGCTGGGCCGGCACGACAACGGTGACCGGCACTCCGGCCGCCACGTCGGCGGTCTCCCGCGTCGCCACCGGTTCCCCTCGCAGCATGGCCTGGTGCAGTGCCTGCAGGGCGGCACTGGGATCGGTGCCCAGCTCGTCCGCGAGCCGACGGCGGAACTCCGCGTAGTACGCCAGCGCATCGGCGGGCCGGCCGGCGGCGGCATAGGCGCGGATCACCACGTCGGCCAGCGGCTCCGTCAGCGGGTGATCAGTGGCGAGCTCGACCAGCGGCCCGAGCACGGCGAGCGGGTTGCCGGTCCGCAGCTCGGCGAGCCCCCACGCCACCGTGGCGTCGAGATACAGCGCCCCGTACGCGTGCCGGCAGCGCTCGACCCAGCCGCCCTTCAGCCCGCCGAGCGGTTCGGCCCGCCAGCACCCGCGGGCCGTGCGGAGCAGCGTCAACGCGGTGGACGGGTCGGCGCCGCGGGCACGCCGGACATGGTCGGCGAACCGGTTGGCGTCGACCCGTTCGGGCGCGATGTCGAGGACGTAGCCGCTGGAGCGGCGCAGCAGGCGGGTCGGTGGCGTGCCCACGGCTTCGGCCAGCAGCCGCCGCAGGTGGGTGAGGTGCACCTGCAGAATGCGGGCCGCCGCCGGTGGCGGCTCGTCCCACACCCGGACGGCAAGCGCATCGATCGTGACCGGGCGACCGGCATCGACCGCCAGGGCCGCCAGCGTGTGCCGTCGCTGCGGTGGACCGATCTCGACCGGCCGGCCGTCCGCCCAGATCTCCACCGGACCCAGCAGGCGGACCTCCACCATGGTCTCCCGTCGTCCGTCACGTCCGCCGAGCCTCGGCGACAGCATTTTATTAGCTGTGCGCGACCATGCTCGGTGACCGGGAGGACTCCGCGGTCGGGGTCGAGCCATGTACAACGGGGGTGGCTCGACCCCGATGTGGGAGGCCGGCCGATGTGAACCGATTGGGCGCTGCGACCTCGCCGTATTTAGGTAGGCGTCCCGATCCGGCCAGGGATCGCCTCCGGGGCTGCTCTTACGAGTGAACGCCTGCTGCGGGGCTGGGAGTCATGCGAGCCTGGCGGACATGGCTACCTCCGCACCAACCATGCCGAAGCGCGTCGCGGCCGAGTTCCTGGGCACGTTCTGGTTGGTATTCGCCGGCTGCGGGTCCGCGGTCCTCGCCGCCGGGTTCCGCACGCCCGCGGGCGTCCACCTGGGTATCGGCTTTCTCGGGGTGGCCCTCGCGTTCGGGCTGAGCGTCATGACGATGGCGTACGCCGTCGGGCACGTGTCCGGCGGCCACTTCAACCCGGCGGTGACGTTAGGTCTGGCCGCCGCCGGCCGGCTGCCGTGGCGGGACGCGCCCGTGTACATCGTGACCCAGGTGGTGGCCGGTGCCGCCGGTGCCGGGGTCCTGTACGTCATCGCGGCCGGCCGTCCCGGCTTCGACGCCACCGAGTCCGGCTTCGCGACGAACGGCTACGGCAGCCACTCGCCCGGCGGCTACTCGTTGACGGCCGCGCTGGTCGCTGAGGTCGTGCTGACCGCCGTCTTCCTGTTCGTCATCCTCGGCGCGACGGACACCCGGGCGCCACGGGGCTTCGCTCCGATCGCGATCGGGCTGAGCCTCACCCTGATCCACCTGGTCAGCATCCCGGTGACGAACACGTCCGTGAACCCGGCGCGCTCGATCGGCCCTGCCCTGTTCGCCGGCAGCGGGCCGCTCGGCCAGCTCTGGCTCTTCATCGTCGCGCCGATCATGGGTGGGCTGATCGCCGGCTTCACCTATGCCGCGGTGCTCGGTCAGAACGAGCCGGCCTCTCCCTTGGAGCAAGCCACCGCCGCCTGACGCGCCGCGGACGCTCACGTGCGTTGGTGTGCCACCGCAAATGCGGGGTGGTCTGCGGACGCCGCTCCGAGACGGAAACGCGTTTGAGTACTCACCACTCAGGACAGACGGCCGGCCGCTTCCTAGGTTCGGCTCATGATGCTCTCCCGATCCGATGCTCGGTTCCGGGCCGCCATGACGGTCCTGACCTGCGGTGCCCTTCTGCTGTCCATTCTTCGCGCGCCGGCCGCCCGGGCCGACGACGGGCGGCGCGGCAGTGACCGGTCCGACCTGCGGGTGTGCGACCTGTCCGCCTGCTACCTCGCGCTGCAGGTGGTGGATTCCGACGGTGACGGTACGGCCGACGCCGACGAGATCGCCCTCGGCTCCGATCCGCTCGACCCGGCGAGCCGTCCGTTACTGCGGAAGGTGCTCGACGCGACGCTCGACGGGAAACTGCCGACCTACGAGCTCGGGTACGGCACGTGGGCCGTCTTCCCGTCGGAGTTCGTCGCGGGCCTGGAAAAGAAGTGGTACGCGGGCGCCGGCGCCGGATCGGGGCTGCCGTCCGAGGTCTTCGGTATCCCCACCCGCCGGGACAGTTTCGCGCTCGCCGGGATCGACGACGGGCTGCTCAAGAGCGCGGGACTCGACATGCCGTGGGTGACCGGGTTGTCCTTCGGCCTGTTCGACTCCGACGGCTCCGGGAAGAACATGAAGATCGACCTCGGCCGATTCGACCCGAGTTGGTACGGCGACTTCGACGACTCGACCGGGATATGGGCGGCCGCGCACGGTGGCCAGGAGGGCAAAGCGGTCGAAGATGGGGAGACGATCGTCCGGGGGTACATCGACGGCTCCTCGTCCCGGTCCTGGCCAAGCCTGGCGGGGTGCGAGATCATCTGCACCACGAGCGGCTACACCGAGTACTACGACTCGGACTTGAACCTGGCGGCGACCTCCACCGACGAGGTGTATCAGGACCCGACCGGCCGGTGGCACCACGACCAGACCGTGCGTGACGCCAACGGCACCGTTCTCAAGGAGGTCCGCCAATCGTGGATGGACCACAACGACGCCTCCCGGCGGGACACCACCGACACCCAGAAGGGCGCCGGGACGGCGAAGGAGCACACGCAGACGAGGTCCGAGGTCGACGGCACGGAGAGATCAAGCACCAACCGGGAGAAGTGCGACGAGAAGGGCGAGAACTGCACCGGTGGGATGACCACCGGTGACGAGGATTCCGGCCGGGTTCTGCCGGGCACGGCCTGGCTCTCGCACAAGGTGGCGGCGGCCGCGATGGGCGCCCTGCTCACCGCGAAGGGCACGACCGTCCTCCCGGCTCAGAATGCCCCGGACGTGATCGGCGTCTGGACCGACGACGACGTCAATGCGGTCCTGCACAAGCGGGACCTGATCTCGCTGTTCTCCGGCGACGAGGACCGGAGCAACGTCGGGCCGATGGTCGTCGGCACCGGCTGGAACACCGCCAACCCCGAGACCCGGCCCGACCTGCCCAGCCCGCTCGACGGGGCGCCGGGCAGCGGCGCCGGGGGCTGCGCATCCGGCGGCACCTGCTGACATCCCCTACCGCTTCCCGAGCCCGGACCGGGCGAGCTCGGCCCGCGAGGTGATGCCGAGCTTCGCGTACGCGCGGGACAGATGGTTCTCCACCGTCCGCACCGACAGGACCAACCGCCCGGCGATCTCGGCGTTGTTCGCCCCGCCGGCCGCCAGCTCGGCGACCAGGCGCTCACGGGAGGTCAGCCGGTCGGCGGGCGCGGGTGACCCGGCCAGCAGCGGGGTGGGCGGGTCACCCACCCGGCGCGCGAACTCGTCGGCCCGGCGCCGGGCGGCGGCCGCGACCCGGCCGGTCGCGCTTTGGGCGGCCGCAGCCGCGGCCTCCGCCGCATACAGGGGCGAACCGGTGGCCTCGAAGGCCGCCGCGGCATCGAGCAGGGTTTCCGGGCTGGCCCGTTCCAGCCCGGTGGCCAGTGCGAGCCGGGCGGCGCTGATCGGGGAGCCCCCCGCCAGCTCGGCCAGCCGGGCGCGCACCCCGGCGCCGTCGCGCATCCGCAGGCGCTCGTGCAGGATCCAGGACTCTGCCGCCACCGCCCGCTCCTGAGCGGCCCGGGCCTGCCCCTGCCGCAGCACGTCGCGGGCGACCGCGTGGTGACCCTCGGCATGCGCGGCCCAGCTCAGGGCGATCGGGACGGTGTGCCGCAGAAACCCCAGGCCTGCCTCCGGCGAGCGGAGGTGCTGCACCCACGCCTGGTCCGGAGCGCGGCCGCGGGATCCGTACGCCGCGGTCAGCACGGACAGGCCGACCCGGGTGCAGTCCGTCATCCCGGCGGCCGACGCGGTCACGAGGCTGCGCCGCGCCCAGAGCGCCGCGTCGTCCAGGTGGCCCGCCTGCAGCCGGGCCGCGCCGACGCACACGGCGGCCCAGGCGCGTTCGAAGACGACGCCGTCGGCGAGCGAGTTGTCGTAGGCGCGCTCGGCAGTGCGGGCGGCGTCGTCGAAGCGGCCGTGTTCGCGCAGCGCGTGGCTCGCGTAGACGAGCAGCTTGTCGCGGGTGCCGGCGGCGGCTTCCGGCCCGGCGCCGGCGATCTGGTCGAGCAGTTCCTCGACGACGGCGACCGCCTCGGCGGTCCGTCCGATGTGGGCCAGGGCGTTGCTGCGGCCGGTCGCCAGCATGGTGCGGACCGGCAGCGGCAGTCCGGTGCCGTCCCCGATGCCGGACGCGAGCGCCAGCGCCTCGTCCGGCATTCCGGCGTAGGCCAGGGCGTCCACCTCGGCGACCGCGAACAGGGCCCCGACCGGCGCCCCGGCGGGATACCGGGCGAACTGCTGCCGCAGCACGTCCTGGGCGGCGGGCAGGTCGTAATGGCCCCAGAGGATCACCTTGTGCAGGGTCACGGCGAGCAGGGCGGCGTCCCCGCCGGGCGGGGTGCGCTCCAGCGCGTCCCGCAGGACGGTCCCGGCCTCGTCGGCGCGCCCGGTCTCCCAGAGGGTGACCGCGAGGACGAGGGCGGCGCCGACGGCCGCTTCGTGGTGGGTGGCCCAGACGTCGGGGACCCGGTCGAGGCAGGCCCGGGCCAGCCGCACCGCGACGTCGGTCGCGCCACCGGCGGCGGCGACGCGGGCCGCGGCCAGCAGCGGCGCCGGCTCCACCGCCTCGCCGGCGTCCAGGCTCAGCATGGTGCACCGTACGTGGTCGTGCGGCGCGAGGCTGCGAGCGACCGCAAGGTGTTCCCGGAGTACGGCTCGACGCCGGGCCGGGGACAGGTCGTCCCACAGCACCTCGGCGAACAGCGGGTGGACGAAACGCACGGTCTCCGCCGCCCACACGGCTATCCCGTGGCCGACCAGGTGCTCGATTCCGGCCAGGTGCCCGGCGTGCTCGATCTCGCCGTCGTTCGCCCGGCCGATGGCGGCCAGGAAGCGGGCGGCGGCGACGGCGTCGTCGGGCAGGCCCGCCAGGCGGGTCGGCAAGAGGCTCCGCAGCCCGGCCGGGATCGGTAGCGGCCGGACGGCATGCCAGCCGGCCGCCGAGCGGCGCAACGCGCCGGAGCGCCGCGCACCATCGAGTAGCTGGGTGACGAACAGCGCGTTCCCGCCGGTGCGCCGCCACACGTCGTCCACCACTCCGGCGTCCACCGGGCCGTCGAGCAGCGTCTCAACCAGTTGCTCGGTCGACGTCCGGTCGAACGGCGCGACCGGCAGGACGATGGTGTTCGACGCCGCCGCCAACTCGGCCACGACGGCCGGCACGCGACCGTCGGTGGTCCGCACGGTGCTGACCAGCGTGCGTCCGGCGTCGCGGGCCACCCGCACCGCGACGGCCAGGGAGACCTCGTCGCAACCGTCCAGGTCGTCGACCGCGAGTATCGCTCCGGCCGGCACCGCCCGGAGCACCTGGGCGACCATGTTCGCGAGCGACGTCGTCGCCGGGTCGACCAAGTGCGCCAGGGCCGCCAGCGGGACGTGCGCGAGTCCCCGCGTGCCCCAGGCGCGGACGGCCGGAAGCGCGGCGGACACGGCGTCGAGCAGTCGCGTCTTGCCCACTCCGACCTCGCCGGTGACCAGAACCACGCCGGTCCGCGGATCGCGTACCGCGGCGAGGACGTCACCGAGTTCCTGCGCCCGGCCGACCAATGTCATGCCGGGATCATCCCGTCCCGCGCGGCGTGCGCCAAGCGTGTCTTCGCCGGCCCGCCGGCCTTCACCGCGACCGGCAGACGGAAGGGCAGCGCGGCAACCCGGGGCGAGACGACCGCCGGATCGACCTCACCCGGACTCTGGCGGTGGGTAATCACCCTGGGCGAGCCGGGTGCTCGGTCAAGGCTTCGCAATCTCTCGTGTGATTGACTCGTGGATTGAATGGATCCACGGGACCACCCTCAACCCACGAACGTCAAGATCAGGAGTGGCAGGGATGGCCAACCGGCTCGCCAGCGCAACGTCGCCGTATCTGTTGCAGCACAAGGACAACCCCGTCGACTGGTGGCCCTGGGGAGAGGCTGCCTTCGATGAAGCGAGGCGGCGAGATGTCCCGGTTCTGATCTCCGTTGGGTATGCCGCCTGTCACTGGTGTCATGTCATGGCGCACGAGTCCTTCGAGGACGAGGCTGTCGCCGGGCTGATGAATGACGGGTTTGTCGCGATCAAGGTGGATCGGGAGGAAAGGCCCGACGTCGATGCCGTCTACATGACCGCCACCCAGGCCATGAGTGGGCAGGGCGGCTGGCCGATGACCGTCTTCGCCACGCCGGATGGCGAGCCGTTCTTCTGCGGCACCTACTACCCGAAACCGCACTTCACCCGCCTTCTCGAGTCGGTCGGGGTGGCCTGGCGAGAGCAGCGCGACGAAATCCTCAAGCAGGGCGCTGCCGTGGTTCAGGTGCTCGGCGGGGCTCAGCTGGTCGGTGGGCCCACGGCGCCGATCTCGGCCGAGCTGCTTGCGGCCGCGGCGGCGGGGCTCTACAAGGAGCAGGACCAGCTGTACGGCGGGTTCGGGGGCGCGCCCAAGTTTCCGCCGCACATGAACCTGTTGTTCCTGCTGCGGCACCATCAGCGCACCGGGTCCGCCGAAGCGCTCGAAGTGGTGCGGCACGCGGCCGAGCGGATGGGGCGCGGTGGCATCTACGACCAGTTGGCCGGTGGGTTCGCCCGGTATGCGGTCGATGCGACCTGGACCGTGCCGCACTTCGAGAAGATGCTCTACGACAATGCGCTGCTGCTCCGGGCGTACACCCAATTGTGGCGACTCGGCGGTGACCCGCTCGCCAAGCGCATCGCCGACGAGACCGCGGATTTTCTGCTTCGTGATCTTGGCGCGCCGGCCGGCGGGCTGGCGTCGGCGCTCGATGCCGACACCGACGGTGTCGAAGGGCTCACCTATGCCTGGACGCCCGCCCAGCTCGTCGAGGTGCTGGGGGAGGACGACGGGCGCTGGGCGGCCGATCTGTTCCGGGTGACCGAGCAGGGCACGTTCGAGCACGGCAGCAGCGTGCTGGTGCTGGCACGGGACATCGACGACGCCGAGCCGGCGCTGGTCGAGCGGTGGCGGAGCGTACGCGCGAAGCTGCTCGACGCCCGCAACCGGCGTCCCCAGCCGGCCCGGGACGACAAGATCGTCGCCTCCTGGAACGGGCTCGCCATCACCGCCCTCGCCGAGCACGGCGCGCTCACCGGCTCGGCGGCTTCCCGAGATGCCGCGGTGGCGCTGGCGGCGGTGCTCGCCGAGCGGCATCTGGTCGACGGGCGGCTGCGGCGGGTCTCGCGGGACGGCCTGGTGGGGGAGCCGGCCGGGGTGCTCGAGGACTACGGCTGCGTGGCCGAAGGATTCCTCGCGGTGCACCAGATCACCGCCGACGGCCGGTGGCTGACCCTGGCCAAACAGCTGCTGGATGTGGCGCTGGCCCACTTCGGGACCGGGCAGGGTGGCTTCTACGACACCGCCGACGACGCGGAACGCCTGGTCACCCGCCCGGCCGACCCGACCGACAACGCGACGCCGTCGGGGCTGTCGGCGATCTGCGCGGCCCTGGTGTCGTATGCGGCGCTGGCCGGCGAGACCTCCTACCGGGAGGCGGCCGACGCGGCGCTGGAGACGGTGGCGCCGCTGTTCGGGCAGCATCCGCGCTTCGCGGGCTACTCGGCCACGGTGGCGGAGGCGGCGCTGACCGGGCCGTACGAGATCGCGATCGCCACCCACGACCCGGACGATGCGCTGGTCGCCGCCGCGCAGCGGCATGCCCCACCCGGCACCGTGCTCGTCGTCGGCGAGCCGGACCAGCCGGGAGTGCCACTGCTGGCCGACCGTCCGCTGATCGACGGGCGGCCCACGGCGTACGTCTGCCGGGGCTTCGTCTGCGATCGCCCGGTCACCGACCCGGCCGACCTCATCGCCCGGCTGACCTCCTGATCGAGGGCGTCGTTAGGCTTGGCGGGCGATGGATACCCGAACCGGTTTGCCCGTAGTCGGCATGGTGGGCGGCGGCCAGCTGGCCCGGATGACCCACCAGGCTGCGATCTCCCTCGGCCAGTCACTGCGTGTGCTCAGCGTGACCGCCGACGACAGTGCCGCCCTGGTGGCCGCCGATGTGCGCATCGGCACCCACACCGATCTCGCCACGCTGCGCGAGTTCGCCGACGGATGCGAAGCGGTCACCTTCGACCACGAGCATGTGCCGACCGAGCACATCGAGGCGCTCGAAGCCGACGGCGTCAAGATCTATCCAGGATCCAAGGCTTTGCTGTACGCCCAGGACAAGGGCCTGATGCGCGAGCGGCTGGCGGCTCTGGGCGCACCGGTGCCGCGCTGGCGGCAAGTCACGACGGCGGCGGAGATCGAGAGCTTCGCGGGCGGCTCCTGGCCGGTCGTGGCCAAGGCAACCCGCGGGGGGTACGACGGGAAGGGCGTGTGGATGCTGTCCACCCCCGCCGAGGCCGCCGAGCTGGTCGCGACCGGGACGCCGCTGATCGTCGAGGAGCGGGTGCAGCTGCGCCGGGAGCTGGCCGCGCTCGTGGCCAGGTCGCCGTTCGGGCAGGTCGCCGCGTACCCGGTGGTCGAGACCGTGCAGCAGGACGGCATCTGCGTGGAGGTGCTGGCGCCGGCGCCCGGGTTGTCCGAGGAGCGCGCCCTGGAGGCTCAGCAGCTCGCGATCGACCTGGCGCACTCCCTCGGGGTGGTCGGGCTGCTCGCGGTGGAGCTGTTCGAGACCGATGACGGGATCATCGTCAACGAGCTCGCGATGCGGCCGCACAACTCCGGGCACTGGACCATCGAGGGTGCCCGCACCTCGCAGTTCGAGCAGCACCTGCGGGCCGTCCTCGACTACCCGATGGGTTCGACCACGCTGACCGCCCCGGTGGTCGTGATGGCGAACGTGCTGGGTGGCCGGCCCGGCGGGATCTCCATCGACGAGCGGCTGCACCACCTCTTCGCGTCCGATCCGGGGGCGCGCGTCCACCTCTACGGCAAGCAGGTCCGGCCGGGGCGCAAGATCGGGCACGTGACCGTGCTCGGCGACGACATGATGTCCGTGCGCGCCCGGGCCGCCCGGGCCGCCAAGTGGCTGCAGGAAGGCGAGTAGATGAGCCCGCAGGTCGGCATCATCATGGGCAGCGACTCCGATTGGCCCACGATGGAGGCGGCGGCGCTGGCGCTGGCCGAGTTCGGGGTGCCGTTCGAGGTCGGGGTCGTGTCGGCGCACCGCACCGTGCGCAAGATGATCGACTACGCCGAGTCGGCGGCCGACCGCGGCATCAAGACGATCATCGCGGGGGCGGGCGGGGCCGCCCACCTGCCGGGCATGGTGGCCGCGTTGACGCCGCTGCCGGTGATCGGGGTGCCGGTTCCGCTCAAGCACCTCGACGGCATGGACTCGCTGCTGTCGATCGTGCAGATGCCGGCCGGGGTGCCGGTCGCGACCGTCTCGATCGGCGGCGCCCGGAACGCCGGCCTGCTCGCCGTCCGGATCCTCGGCGCCGCCGACCCGGTGCTGCGCGGGCGGATGGCCGACTTCCAGGCCGGCCTGGAGAAGATGGTGGCCGAGAAGGACGCCGCCCTCCGGGAGAAACTGCTCGGCTGACCGCCCGGTCCGCCGCAGCCCGCGTCGGCGGAGGCGGGCCGGCTTCGGCTCAGCGCATCCGCGGAGGCGGGCCGGCTTCGGCTCAGCGCATCCGCACCAGGGCGTCGCGCAGGCCCTCCCGGGTGCGGCGGCGGTTTTCATTCGTGGCGCCGAAGATCAGCAGGATCAGGCCCACCGGCAGCAGGACCAGCCACGGGCCGACCAGCGTCACCGCGAAGTGGACCGCGGCGAACGTCGTCGCCAATGCGCCGACCACCACCGGCGCCTGCTGGCGGTAGGTCGAGCCGAGGATCAGCGTGGCCACCGCGCCGAGCAGCAGCAGGACCTCGCGCAGGTCGCCGCCCTCGCCGGCCAGGACGATGCCGATCGTCGGGACGAACGCGGCCAGCAGCGCCGGGCCGTAGGCCGCCCAGCTGCCCAGGTCGGACCGGGTGCGAGACTCGACCACGCCGACCGCCAGCGCCAGCGCCGCGAACGGCAGGGTGTACGCCTCCGGCAGGCCGACATCGTTGAGGGCGATGAACATCCACCAGCCGACGATCTCGAAGGCGACCGCCAGCCAGAACAGCAGGCGACGCTGGTTGGTGGTGCGCCCGCGCCGGCTCGCCGCCAGACCCAGGACGGCACCCCAGGCGGCCAGCAGCGCGGCCAGATGGGCCGGAGCGTCGTAGGCGAGAGCGCCGGCCAGCACGGCCGAGGTGTAGCCGGCCCATTCGACCGTGGTGGCCTCGGGCCGGTATTGCGGCAGGCCCATCCGCGGGACGGCCGCCTCGATGATCAGCAGCGCGGCGCCGACGGCGAGGACACCGAAGGCCGCCCAGGACCGCTCCACGCCGGCCGCGATCGCGACGGTCAGGACGAAGAGCTGGGCCATGATCGCGGCGAACAGCCAGCCCAGGACCCGGGCGGTCTGGTTGCGGCCGGCCAGCGCCGCCACCAGGCCGACGCCGACGGCGCTGCCCAGGGTGAACAGGGTCATCTGCTCCTTGGCGAGGCTGCCGGCCAGACCCGCGTTGCCGCCGAGCAGGCCGATCACGAAGACCACGTTGCGCACGGTGTGCAGCAGCGACCGCCGGGACGCCGGCGGCGGGGACAGGGCCAGGCCCAGCATCGAGATGGTGAAGACGAGCAGGGCGGACGTGGTGGCCGCGGGGAACGGGAAGCGCAGGGCGATCGGGGTGATCAGCAGGGTGATGGCGATGCCGGGCAGGATCACCGGCACGGCTTCGGACGCCTTGCCGCCGAAGCCGATCGCGGCCAGTGCGGCCGCCCCGGTGAGCAGGACGATGGCCAGCACGCTGGTGCCGTCGACGTAGCCGGACGACGGCTGGGACAGGGCCAGGATCGGGCCGTCCCAGATGTGCCGGACCTGCTGGAGCGGGTCGATCAGCGCGGCCCGCAGCGCCGGGGCGATCGCGAAGAGGGCCAGCACCGTCGGGATGAGGGCGAGCACGACCGCGCTGGTGGCCGGGTCGACCAGCCAGCGGCCGCTCAGACCGCTCGGGCGCAGGGCGGTCCACCGGGTCGACTCGTAGCGCGACGTGGACCAGCCGCGGTCGGGTGCGACCGTCAGGCCGGGCGCGGGCGTCGCGCCGCGCAGCAGCTCGGCCAGCACACCCATCAGGGCGGCGGCCGCCGCATACAAAGCGGTGGAATAGGGCGTCGGGATCGAGGCGAACGCGGTGGCGGTCGCGCCCAGCACCAGGCCCACCGTGGCCCACGGAAGGTATTGCGGGATCCGGCGGGCGGCCAGGGCCAGCACCGCCAGGCTCAGCGCCGACGCGGCCATCGCCGCGGTGAGCACGGTCTGGGCGTCGTGGCCCTGGTCGGCGGCGAGGGCGGCCAGCACGCCGGGCACGGCCATCAGCGCGCCGCCGGTGGCGGCCCCGCCGATCTGGGCCCGGTGCCGGGGCATCCCGGTGTCGTCGCGGGCCAGGTCGGCCTCGGTGACCGCGGAGGACCAGAAGCGCGACGGTGCCGGGGCCTCGGCGGCGTCCGGGTCGGTGACCGCGACCGGGGTGCGGGCCATCGCCGCGGTGAGGGCACCGACCATCACGATCAGCAGCAGGGCCAGGCAGGTCGACCACGGGCGGGCCAGGCCGGCGCCGACCGCGTGCAGGAGCACGGCGGCCGCGGCGATGGCCCGGCAGAGCGCGGCGCGCGGGTCGGCGGCGGCCACCGCGGCCATCGCGTAGGCGATCGCCACCGCGCCGCCCACCAGCAGCGGGGACCACCACGGCAGGCCGAGGGCGTAGGGGGTGCCGATCGCGGCCAGCGCGCCGCAGGTTGCCGACATCGCGAACGACCAGGGGCGCGGGGCGGCGAAACCGGCCGCGACGGCCAGCACGACCAGGGCGAACGGGGCCTGCCAGGCGCCCGGCCTGGCGGTCGTCGAATACTGCGACAGGTCGGCCGCCCAGACCGAGCCGTGCAGGGCCAGGACCTTGAGGCCGCCGGCCAGGGCCTGATAGCCGGCGATCGCGCCGACCACCACACCGGCGGCGGCCAGGCCGCGGGACGGGCCGCGCCGCCAGTCCTCCGGCAGCGCCGCCACGCCCAGCGCCACGATCAGCACGACCACGCCGGCCACGGCCAGCGGTGCGGCCGGGAAGGCCAGGGCGAACACCCGGGCCAGGGCGCCGCAGATCGCCACCGTGGCGGCGGCCGCGGCGATGTCCGGACCGTCCAGGACACGGTCGCTGCGGCGGCCGTTGTCGATGGACTTGGCGAAGAACAGCAGGCTCGCCGCGACCAGCAGCAGGCCGCCCACCCACACGTCGGGCGGGGTGGCGCCGGGGGCGAACAGGGCGGCGAGCGCCATCGCGATCGCGCCGAGGCCGGTGCCGGCGGTCAGCGGGACGCTCACCTCGCGGCGGGCGACCTGGAACACCGCCGCGTAGCTGAGCGTGCAGGCGACCGCCAGGAAGCCGACGGCCAGCGCGGGCACGGTGACCGCCTCGGTGGGCGGCG
This sequence comes from Paractinoplanes durhamensis, assembly GCF_016862175.1. GTDB lineage: Bacteria > Actinomycetota > Actinomycetes > Mycobacteriales > Micromonosporaceae > Actinoplanes > Actinoplanes durhamensis. Next base: position 63,988 of record NZ_BOML01000087.1, read on the forward strand.
GGCCGTCGCCGGCATCGGAGACCGCGAGGGCGGCGGTCACCACCGCACCGGGCAGGGCCAGCGCGGCGGCCCCGGCGGCCCAGTCGCCGATCAGCCAGGCATACAGCCGGAACGGGATCTGGCGGGCCGCCACGGCGATCATGACGCCGGCGCCGGCCAGGGCGGTAAGCACGGCCGCGGTCAGCCACGAGGCGCTCAGCGCGGCACCCGCGCCGAACAGGCCGACCGTGCCGGCCGCGGCCACGTGCGTGATGGCGATCCGGCGGGTGTCGGCGGCCAGGCCGGCCGCGCCGATCGCGATCGCGCCCAGCACCAGCGGCCAGGGCGCCTCCGACCAGCGCAGACCCAGTGACGCGGGCACCGACAGCGCGGTCAGCGCGACGCCGATCACCGCGCCCTCGTGCCGGACACTGCGCGGCAGGGCCAGTGCGGCGGCGAACGTGACGAGCAGGGCACTGAACGCCAGCAGCCAGCCCGACTCGCCGGCCGCCTCGGCGATCCGGTGCGCGTAGTTGGCCGTGTCGGCGTTCCAGACCGGGCGGGCCGCCTGCAGCGGGGCCATCGCGGCGCGGATGCCGTCGATGGTCAGGAAGACGCTGATGATCACCAGGGCGACGGCCGACGCGATCTCCGGGCCGACCCGGACCGCCGGTGGCAGCAGCGCCAGCAGGGCGCCCAGGATGGCGATCGCGGCCGCGGCCACGACCAGGGTCCAGCGCGGTGACACCACGTCGGCGATCCGGGCCGACGAGCCGATCAGGGCCAGGGCCAGCACGCCGCCGGTGATGTTGAGGGCCAGGACGTTGTTGAGCAGGCGGGCGGCGGCCACCGCGGCCAGCGCGGCGAGCACCAGCACCAGGCTCGAACGCAGAGCGTCCGGCACCACCCGGGCCTGCAGCAGCGCCACCGCCGAGTAGAGCAACGCGCCGGCGCTGGCCACGCACAGCAGGGCGAAGGTGAGCTCGCGCAGCCAGTCGGCGGACGGCGGGGTGGCGGGCGCGGTCACCGGCACACTGCCGGCGGCGGACGCGCCGGCCGGGCGCGGGCCGGGGAAGAGGCGGGCGGGCATCCAGCGCCAGCGCCGGCGGCCGGTCATCCCGCTGAGGATCAGGTCGGGTTCCTCGGGCTGCGACTCGGGGCGCGGCGGGGAGTCGGCCACGAAGTCGGCGGCGCCGGCCGCGTAGGCGTCCTCGTCGCCGGGCGCCATGCCCTCCCGGTCGGCCGGGCCCGGGCGGTGCGGCGGCCACTGCGGCACCAGCCGGCCGCTGCTGATCACGGTGGTGAGCAGCATCAGGTCGAGGACGGCCACCACGGTCAGGGCCATGCCCCAGCCGGCCGGGCTCTGGATCGTCGGATAGGCCAGCAGCAGCGGGACCGGCTGCAACGCGATCACCGTGGCGTACCGCGGGGCGCTCAGGCTGGTCGCCGCCGCATACAGGAAGCTCGCCACCGACGTGATCGCGAACGTGATGCCCAGGTAGAGCGGGCCGGCCACGGCGGTGCCGCCGGCCAGACTGCTGCCGTGCAGCGCCCACAGGGTCATCGGCAGCAGCACCAGGCCGACCCCGGCGACCGTCTCGGCGGTCGAGCTCAGGGCGCGGCGGGCGATGCCGGGCGCGGCGACCAGGGCGACCGCGGTGAAGATGGCCAGGATCATCGCCCGGGCGAACGGGTTGCTGACCGCCACCCCGGCGAACACCACCGCGGCCACGCCGATCAGCAGCGCGCCGAGGGCGAGCGTGATGTTCTGCACCGACTGGGGTGAGGCCTCGGGCGGGTGCTGCTCGCCGCCGGTGAAACCGACCCGGCGCGGCGGCGGGCCGACCCGCTCGGTCGGCGGCGGGTCGTCGAGCAGCATGGTCACGCCGTCGGTGGCGACCCCGGGCGGGCCGGTGTGTGCGGACCCGGCCGGTGCCCACTCCGGGCGCGGGCCGGTGGCCCGGCCGCCGGGCGGTGGGGGCGGCACGTCCTGCATGCGGGCGGAACCGGGCGGCGGCGGTGGAGCATCCTCGAGACGGGTGGCGCCGGGCGGCGGCGGTGGGGCCTCCCGGGTGGCGCCACCGGGCGGCGGCGGGGCCGCGAACTCCTCGGCCGGGCGGCGCCGGACCCGCCGGGGGCGGGCCGTCTTCTTCGCCTTCGTCTGCTGGTTGGCATGCGACAGGATGTCGCGCTGGAACTGGGCCGCCTGGATCTTGGCGGCGATGTCCGCGCGCTGCTTGGCCGCGGCCATGTCGCGGATCTTCAGCTCCGCGATGGAGGCCTCGATCCGGGCCAGCTCATCGTCATAGCCCTCGCCCTGCCCAGCCTGCGCCACGGCACCTCCTCGACCCCCGCCGGCTGCCCTGGCCGCCCAGAAGGCTCAGCCGGGATAACTAGAGCATGCCGGTACGACATCTCATTAGACCAGGCTCATGCGGGCGAAGATCTATGGAAACGGGCGCGAAACGCCGCAGACGTGCTTAGGGGCGCTAGACGGGCGGTCGGCCCATCCCCCGATAGGTCCACCCGGCGCGGGACCACTGGGCCGGGTCCAGGCAGTTCCGGCCGTCGATGACCCGGCGGGCGGCGACCAGATCGCCGAGCGTGACCGGGTCGGCGTTGCGGAACTCGGCCCATTCGGTGGCGACCACCACCAGGGCGGCGGCGTCGACCGCGGCCGCCATCGTCGGGGCGTACGTCAGGTGCGGCTGAGCGCGCCGGGCGTTCTCCATCGCCTGCGGGTCGTAGACGCGTACCTCCGCACCGGCCGCGGCCAGCGCAGCCGCGGCGGCGAGACTCGGCGCGTCGCGTACGTCATCGGAATTGGGCTTGAACGCCGCACCCAGCACCGCCACCCGGGTCCCGGAAAGGTCCGGCCCCGCCGGGCCGACCGGCCGGTCCAGCAGCTCCGCCGCGACGTTGAGCACCCGGCCCCGCCGGCGGGTGTTGATCAGGTCGACCTCGTGCAGGAAGCGCAGCGCCTCGCCCGCGCCCAACTCCTGGGCCCGGGCCTGGAAGGCCCGAATGTCCTTCGGCAGGCAGCCGCCGCCGAAACCGAGCCCGGCCTGCAGGAACCGGTTGCCGATCCGCGGGTCGTAGCCGATCGCCCGGGCCAGCTGGGTCACGTCGGCGCCGGCCACCTCGCACACCTCGGCCATCGCGTTGATGAAGCTGATCTTGGTGGCCAGGAACGCGTTCGCGGCCACCTTCACCAGCTCGGCCGTCGCGAAATCGGTCACCACCAGCGGCACGTCGCGGTCCTCGGTGGCGGCCAGGTCGAAGACGCCCTTGTGTGCGGCGTGGAAGACCTTGTGCGCCCAGTCGGACTTGATCCCGGCGACGATCCGATTGGGGCGCAGCACGTCCTCGACGGCGTACCCCTCCTGCAGGAACTCCGGGGACCAGGCCACCTCGACGCCCAGCGCCGGAACCGCATGCTTGGCGACCAGCTGTTCCACCCAGGTCGCGGTGCCGACCGGCACGGTCGATTTTCCGACGATCAAAGCCCGGCGTCGCAACAGCGGGGCGAGATTGGTGACGGCGCTTTCGACGTACGTAAGGTCAGCGCTCATGCCGTCCGCGCGTTGCGGCGTACCCACGCAGATGAAATGCACGTCGGCGAAGCCGGCGGCGTCGGCGTACGACGTGCCGAAACGCAGCCGCCCGGCGGTGAGGTTCCGGCGCAGCAGATCATCCAGGCCCGGCTCGTGGAACGGGACCCGGCCGCCCGCCAGCGTCGCTATCTTGACCTCGTCCACGTCGACGCCGAGAACCTCGTAGCCGAGCTCGGCGAAGCAGATCGCGTAGGTGGCGCCCAGATAGCCGGTACCCAGGAACGACAGGCGGGGAAGTGTCACATTTCGGTTAACGATCCGGCCCCTGGTGGGCGAGCGCTACGCGTCGGTAACATAGCGGCGGGGAACCGCCTATCCGAGAGGGCCACCGTCATGAGCGAGTTCGACGTCTACCGGCTGCCGGAGGACCACGAGACCATCCGGGCCGCGGTGCGCGAGGTCTGCGACGCGAAGGTGGCGCCGAACGCGGCCGAAGCCGACGAGACCGGCGAATTCCCGAAGGCGTCCTACGACGCCCTGCGGGCCGCCGACTTCCACGCCCCGCACATCCCGGTCGAATACGGCGGCGCCGGCGCGGACGCCCTGGCCACCGCGATCGTGATCGAGGAGGTGGCACGGGCCTGTGCCTCGTCGTCGCTGATCCCCGCGGTCAACAAGCTGGGCTCGCTGCCGCTGATCCTCTCCGCGTCGGCGGAGGTCAAGCAGGCGTACCTGCCGAAGGTCGCCTCCGGCGAGGCGATGTTCTCCTACTGCCTCTCCGAGCCCGAGGCCGGCTCGGACGCCGTCGGGATGACCACCCGGGCCGTCCGCGACGGCGACTTCTGGGTGCTCAACGGCGTGAAGCGCTGGATCACCAACGCCGGCGTCTCCGAGTTCTACACCGTCTTCGCGGTGACCGACCCGGGTGCCCGCTCGCGCGGCATCTCCGCCTTCGTCGTGGAGAAGTCCGACGAGGGCGTCAGCTTCGGGGCGCCGGAGAAGAAGCTCGGCATCAAGGGTTCACCGACCCGCGAGGTCTACTTCGACAACGTGCGCATCCCGGCCAACCGGATCATCGGCGCCGAGGGCACCGGCTTCGCGACCGCCATGCAGACCCTCGACCACACCCGGGTCACCATCGCCGCGCAGGCGCTCGGCATCGCCCAGGGCGCGCTCGACTTCGCCAAGGGCTACGTCAAGGAGCGCAAGCAGTTCGGCAAGGCGATCGCCGAGTTCCAGGGCATCCAGTTCATGCTGGCCGACATGGGCATGAAGCTCGAGGCGGCGCGGCAGCTGACCTACGCGGCAGCCGGCAAGAGCGAGCGCAACGACGCCGACCTGACCTACTTCGGTGCGGCGGCGAAGTGCTTCGCCTCCGACGCCGCCATGGAGATCACGACGGACGCGGTCCAGCTCCTGGGCGGGTACGGCTACACCCGCGACTACCCGGTAGAGCGCATGATGCGAGACGCCAAAATCACCCAGATCTACGAGGGCACCAATCAAGTGCAGCGGATTGTAATGGCGAGGCAGCTTCTCAAGGACTAAACGGGCTGTTTTCCCAGTTCAGAGGCCAAGTGGTCGGGCGAATATAAGCCCGGCCACTTTCCGTATCCATCCAACTGCATTGCGTATCATTTTCGGTTACTTGGGGTTACTTTCTGTTGTCATCCTGGGGAAATCCTGGGTAGGTTGATAGATACACGTGACTGTGTCGATCTGCTTGGTCCTCATCGGACGTTGCAACCGAGCACCTCACCGGCCCCACATGTATCGCCATGTCGAACGACCTCCCTGAATCTTCTGCGCGAGACAGTGATGGTTACCGTACGTTACGACGCTTAGTGTCCGACAATCTCGGGCGCCAGCCACGGAAGGTTCGCCAGGCCAGTCGTCGCCATCGCTGTAGCGGCAGCCCGGCCGATCTTGTCGAGACGTAGCAGTCTCGTAAGGCCAAACCGGCCCACTCCCTCCACAGCCTGATCTCATCTGCGTTCGAATTGTCGTCTTCCAGACAGAATCTGAGCGGCGCGTTAACTGGACAAGCCTCGTTGCTCCCATCGACCCGCCTGACTGAGGAGGCGGGCTACCGCCCAGAGGGAGACGCAATGAGCAAAGTCCAAGGGCATGTCATCGATGGCCTGACGTTCCCGACGCTTCGCGCCGCGGTCGAAGAGATCGCCGACTGGCGCTGGTACGCCGTCCCGGAGAACAGCAAGGTGAAGTTGGTGCGCCGACTCGGTGCCCGCATTGCGGAGATTCGCTGGGACGGCCATTGGTGGCGGTGGCAGATCCTCGACGGCAAGCAGTCGGTGCTGATGAATGGGAGTGGCGGTCGCCTCACCGAAGCCCTGATCGGTGCCGAGTTGGCGCAGCCGTACGAGTACCCAGTCTGCCCTGCCTGGTGCGCGGACGATCACAGCACTAGGTCCGGCGACAACAGCCGGTTCCACTCGATCGAGGACGAGATCACGGTCGGCAGCGGTGGCAAGACTGCTACCGTCGGCACCTGCTGCACCAGCGCCCCGCATCCCGACGCAGCGTATGGGCCGGTGGTGTACGTCGGTGGCCTCGACGATTGCGATATGACTGTGGCCGAGGCGGAAGCGTTGCGTGTAGCACTGGCTCGAGCGATCGAACGTGCCGCGGAAGCCCAGCAACTCAGCGTTCGTGACGGTGAACGGCGTCGGCAGTCCAGCATCCGGCAGCGCACGAGTATGGACATGCGAAGCTACGCGCCGCCGCTGGCGGGCGAGAAGTTCGAAGGGCTTCGGGTGGCATAGACGGCCCAATGTGCCGCTGTACGGAATTCGGCGCTTGGAAACTTCGAATACCGTTTGACTCGACCCGAGACGCTTCGGGTAGGACCGCCGGCGATGGGAATCCGGCAATGGAGTGACGGCGATCGGGCTGCTCAGGCGTCAGGCGCAATCCACCGGTAGCGACGTTTGGGGCTCTGGGTAGGTCCTACGACCTCAATAGTCTCGGCCTTGGCCAGACCGCGTAGATGGTTCAAGACGGCATTCCGTGACAGTCCGGTTATTTCAACGAGCTCGCTCGCCGTCGCTTCTCCACGTGCCTTGAGCGCTTCGGCGACGCCGGGCGGTGATTGAGGCGAGAGCGCCGAGAAGAGATCAGGAGCCCGCGATTGACCTGAGGCTGCGGGGTCGAGGACGTACTGCGCATAGCGCCTGCCGCCTTCTTTCACTGCCAGTCCTTGATCGACGAGGTCACGGAGGACCTGGCCGGCTGCTACGCGGTCGACGCCCCATTGCCGGAGCATCTCGTTGGTCAGGTAGTCGTCGCGCAGCATGGCGAGGGCGAGGTGATGTGCCTGCGTAGGCAGGTGGGCTCCGAGTCGGGAGATCCAACCGCGGACTTCGGGGCTGAGGAGTTCCGAGCGTGCCATGGTGACCACGAAGCTGGCGATCGAGCTGCGGAAGCTCGGCCGGGGAAGTCCTCGGCGCCGGGCCACGGCCAGCATTGCGGGGATGCCCGAGGATCTATTCTCCGCCACGAGTTCGTTTGATGACGGCAGGTAGGTGTCTGCGAGGAGGCTGCTCAGTACCGCGTTCCGGGATGACGAGACGCCTTCCTCGCCGAGTTCGTCGACGATGACTCCGCCGTAGAGTCCGCCGGGGCTGCGGACGACGAGACGGTCGGGGAACAGTTCGATCTGTACTTGCGTGCCTCGGGTGACCGGGCTGTAGTCACGGTGCATCAAGGCATTGACGACCGCCTCGCGTACCGCTTCCAAGGGGTATTCGACCTCGTCTACGCGTGAGCCGTGCTCACTGATGACTGCTCGGACAGCGAGGTTGCGGCGAAGCATGGCCAGTGTCGTCTCGACCATTTCAGGGATGGGGCCGCGGACTGTCTGGTTGTCGAGGAAGCGGGTGCCGGAGCTGGAATCCGGGCCGTGTACGACGACCGAGACCATCAGCTGGGGAAAGAACTGCTGAGGAAATTGTCCGAAGGCCAACAGCCCCGCCAGTGTCAGTGGGGCGTCCACGGAACTCCCAGCGGTGATGCCCAGGCGAAAGAGAACCATCGTGTCGTCGGACTGTGCGAGTTTGGGGAACCCGACGCGAACCCGTCGCAGGGTGCGCCGTACCGCCTCGTCGTCCAGGTCCTGCACGGAGGTTCCGTCGATGACCTCGCGGTCGTAGGCCGGTTGAGTCCGTGCCGCCATAGTGAGGGCGATCTCCGCCTCGGTCATGTGCCGATCGCCATCTCCTCCGCGCAGGTAGGAACCACCGGAGATCCCTTGGGCAGTGACGTAGACAGGGCGCCGGTCCGCCGACATCGGGGGGACCTCGGCCGCGACCAGCCGCTGGCCCTCGACCTCGACAATCTCGGTGCTGATCTGCAGCGCTGGAGTGATGTCGTCTCGTGACATCTGCACCAGTGCATCGCGAAGAGAGCTGGGATTGGTCAGTTCGACCACACTGAAGCCGCTCGCCTCGTCCACCCCCAGCAAGACCATCCCGCCGTCGGTGTTCGAGAAGGCGGACAGTGTCTCCCGCACCGCCTTGGGAAGCCCACCTGCGGCACGCTTCGCCTCGATTCGTGTCGGTTCGCCGCCCATCCGACGCAACGTGGCGAGGGCTTCCCTGACGCTTTCAGCGCTCATGGGCCTATCTCACCACCCGAGCTTCACACCAAGCAAGCGGCGCGTGAAGAAGGTGTGAAGCTGTGTGAAGTCGCGTGTGAAGACTGCGACTCGCTATGCGCGGCCGCGATGTTGTGTGTTACCCCAGCCTGCCCACGGTCGGGTCCGTGCGAGTCGTCGTTACGCGCCCCGTCGGTGCCGAGAGTCGACGAGGCGCGCGACCGCCATCCTGCTGCCCTGCGGTCGCCCCCGACTGCGTACGTGATGCCCTTCGTGGCATCGCCAAGCGGTCCCGGTTCTGGTAACGCACGGTCACCTTCCCTCGACTGCATCCGTCCGCGAGGGCGCCGGCCGCTCCTCAAGAACTGAAGGGGCCGTTTTCCAGTTCAAAGGCGAAGGAGAAGGTGGCCGGGCGCGCATACCCCGGCCACCTTCTGCGAATGATCCACCGCAACGCGCGTTAACGCGGGCCGGGCACATGCGAGACCCACTTGTAGAGACGCTTTGGGCTTTGGGCCGCGCCTATCGGAACGGTGTCTCCAGCCGCAGTCAAAGTACGCAACTGATTGAGTACGGCGGAACGCGACAGCCCGGTGAGCTCGGCGAGCTCCCGGGCCGTTGCCGTGCGCTTGGCCTTTAGTGCTTCCGCGACATCAGGCAGGGGAACGGATACTGCGGGGAGTTCGTGGAGGGCCGCGCGGGACGGCTCGTCCCGCAGGACGGACAAACGATTGCGCAGCCTTTCCAGGAAGATTCCGTAGCGCAGATAATGGAGCCCTCGAAGCAGGGATCCGACACCGCCGACCGTCATCGCCGTACCGACCAGGTAATAGCCAGCCGCAAGCGATCCAACACCGATCGCAAGCCCCATGGACGCGATCACCAGCGCCTTGACAGCGTTCATGTCCAGCCTGCGCCGCGCCCATTCTGGAATCGTTCGGTCCGGAGTTGAAATCTCCACGGCCAACATGACGCCTGGAGCAACCGAACAGTAGGTTATGTTTCTTTTCGGGAGTCTCCGGTTGAAATGGAGGGCTACATATGTCGTCGCCATGTCGAGCAGAATAAGGTGGGGATGATTGCTGAGCAGGTGGACGACCGTCCACACCAAGCCGTATGCAGCAAGCGAAAGAAGCGCCAACCGGCGCAGCTGGTTATCGTTGAATCCCATGCCAAAGAAGGCGCAGAGCGCAAAAAGGCCCACGCAAGTGGCATTGAACCCCACGTGCCAGTCTTGACGCACAAAACTGAGGACTCCAAATTGCAGCGCGCCGGCGGCTACGCCCGCGGTCGCAGCACCCAACAGGATCCGGGACGCCTGAAATAGATTGGCAGACACCAAAGCGGTGAGAATAAGTGCCGCTACCGAAATCAGGACCGGAAGTCGCGATGCCGACAGCGGCGGAAGCGGGGACAGAAAGGCACCCATCGCAGCAACGCAGAAGAGAGCAAGCTGCACATACCGTATCAACGGCGCACGCTGCGGAAGTCTTCGCAGCCAAACCGCCGACGCGGAAATAGACGACACCAGCAGCGCGACAGACAAGCCACGGTACCCGAAATCATCACTCAATTGATTGACCGTTATACCACCCGCCGCTCCAGCAAACAGGGTATAAAGCCGCTCCAGCCAAGACGGTTGCAGGTGACCCCGAACCGGCTTTTCATCCAATGTAGACACATT
>NZ_BOML01000088.1 GCF_016862175.1 Paractinoplanes durhamensis
CACCCGCCGCTCGTTCAGCCCTCGGGCTATCCCCGCCGCGCTCCACCCATCCAACCTGCGGGCGAAGATCCACCGCACATGCGGGCCAGTCACCGGGTCCACCTCAAGCCGGTGCGACCGGCGGCCCCACCCGGCATGGACCTTGTTCGGGTGTGGGCCGGCATCCGCCAGCCGGTACCCGTACGGCGGCCGGCCACCCTGCAACCGGCCCTGCTCGCGCACCTGCGCCGCCATCGCCGCGGTGGTGCGGAACCGGTTACGCAGCACCTCTCGTTCAGACTGGTAGCCCAGCATCATCAGGATGGCCCGATGATCCGGCTCGCTCAGGTCAATCGGTCCCTGCACCTCCGGCAGCCACACCTGTACCCCATAGGCGTTCAGTTGCACGATGATCGGCTGGGCCTGCCCAGCAGCGAATGCCCGCTCGAACTCGCCCACCACCACCGCATCGAACTCTCGGTTCGGATCCGCGGCTGCCGCCAGCAACGCCGCTGCCTGGGGCCGACGCGGCCACGGCAGACTCCGCGAGACACCGGTGTCGAAATACTTCACCACGATCCGGCCCCGACCAGCGACCAGCCGGTCGGCCGCCTCGGACTGCCATGACAGCGACGACACCGGATCCTGATAGCCAGCCGTCGAGATCCGTCCGTAGAACGCGAACCGCAATCCGACCGAACGCAGCGAGCCAGAACGCCGCCCCCGCTGCCGCGTAACCGCTGCAGAAGGTGTCTGCAGCCAAGCGTTGAACGACCAGGCTGATGGAGGTGAAACCACTGTCGACGGCATATCGATCACCGCGATCCCAGGAAGCAAGCCGCCACTCTTCTATAGCACCAGCGGGTCTCGGGTCTCGGCTCCCATCAGCGACTTCACCCTGGCCACGGTCACCTCGACGAGGGTTGTACCTCCTACGAGCGACCGGACTGCTGAGGCTGCACTCGTCTGCCATACGGCAGACCCTCGATCGGGGGCCCATTGCAGGTGTGCATCTGCGCGTCGCGGGCGACCAGGATCACGGGCGGCAACGAATGGGAGCCAGTGGCCAACGAAGCGGCTGACAGTCGTATCCGGCGGCATGGAGAACGCCGCACTTCGCGACATCGCCGGTCGCTCATCGCGTTGCAAACGGTGAAGTACTCAGGCTCAAAATCGTGGGATACGCCCTAAATACCACGTAAACTCCCAGCAGAGCACAACCCAGCCGCACTGCAGGTCCTTGTCGCTGCCCTACTTACCGTGTTCAGTACAGGCGCGGCTGAGCTGCCACGACTTGCCTCTCTAAGATTGGTCTTGCGGACGGTGAAGGAGGCGCAGCGAGCAATGACTTATGAGGCGATGACGCTCGCTGGGCTTGCCCGTCATCTCTCCCGTCAGGCGGACGAGAAGATCCAATGGAAGCACGTCTGGGAGTTCCTCGAAGAGTATCGGTGGGAGCCCGTCGAGAAGCGGGCCGCGCTGTTGCTGGAGGAACCATCGCCGACCGGGGACCAGCGGTGGGACGTGCTCCTGGGAGCGTTGGCGGAGCATCTCGCGTCCGAGGTTGACTGCTCTCCGCCCGAGTGGACGCGGTCGCGGGTCTTGGCGACTCCGTGGTTTCCCTCGTCGCTGCCGTCCAAGCGAATGGAAGCGCTGGTCTGGGCGCCGGCGGCATTCCGCAAGCACGGCGTGTATCTCTCGTCTCATGATCTGGAAGCTGCGTGAGCGACGACGGACTGCTGGGCCGGGCCGAGCTGGAACGCGCCTTCGCCGCGCTCGGCGATCGCCTGGTCCGCCGAGGTGTCGTCGCCGACCTGTTCATCGTGGGCGGAGCAGCCATGGCACTCGCCTACGACTCCCAACGAGTGACCCGCGACGTCGATGCAACGTTCGTCCCGCACGGCGTGGTCCTGGAAGAGGCCCGCAACGTGGCAGAGGCGATGGGGTTGCCGCCGTGGTGGCTCAACGAGCAGGCGAGCGCCTACGTCTCCACCCAGAAGGACGCGGGTAGACGTGAGGTCTTCGACCATCCCGGTATCAGGGTGATGGCTGCTTCACCGGAACATGTGTTCGCTATGAAGGCCTTCGCGGCCCGCAGCCGCGACGAGGACGACCTACGCGCCCTGGCCACCATCATCGGGATAACCACGGTCGACGCGGCCCTCGAACTCTGCACACAGTTCTTCCCCGGCGAGCAACTCGCCGGTAGATCCCGAGCGATGCTCGAAGATCTGTTCGCCTGATACGACCTCGTTCCACAAACGCCCCCAAAGCTCAGGGCGATCCCCGCCAGCCGTTCGCGTTACGGACCCTGATACGGGTGGCGTCGGCGCGTTCGGCTTTCCGGGCGCGTTCGTGAACCCAAGGCGTGCAATCGGCCGTCTCCGATCAAGTCATTGTCAAGTCCCTGTCCAGGCGTGAAGCCTGAGAGTAGAAGGATGAAAGCCCAGAGCCTTCTTCGTGCGGCCGGCGTGGCAGCAACCACCAAGACAGCCGTATCAACGATGGCACCCCCGCATCCGCTGAGGGAGGTCAGGGCCGCCCCGAATGCGGCTCAGCCCTCGGGACATCGAGAGCCGATCGTTGCATTACGGCGAATGGGCATGTTTCTGAGCAGCGTCACTTCGCGTTGGCCGGCAACAGCCTGAGGGGTGCGCGTGTCCGATGTCGCCGTTGAAGAGGTGACCGAATCCGCAGCCGGGGGCTCCGAGCCGGCCGTCCGGAGCGCCCGGCTGACGGGTTTTCTCCGGCACGAGTGGACGTTGGCGTCGGTCGGATCGGCGTTGCTCGCGATCATGATGACGTGGCTGCTGCCGTGGTACGCCAGCGATTTGATCTCTGGTGGAGTCAAGCCGGCGACCGTAGGTAATCCAGCGCGCACGCTCGCCGGTGACGGCGGAGACCCAGCGGCGCAGGCGTGGCTCATCGCCTGGGACGGGCATGCGTTACGGCACGGGTTGAGCGGGCTTTGGAACACCAATGCGTTCTATCCCGACAAAGACGCCTTGGCGTTCAGCGACATGCTGCTCGGCTACGCGCCGATCGGGCTGTTGGGTAATGGCGTGACGGCCGCGATGCTGCGCTACAACATCTTGTTCGTGCTGACGTTCGCGTTGGTGTTTCTCGGGGGCTACACGTTAGTTCGCCAGCTTGGTGCCGATCGGGTGGCGGGCACGGTGACTGGCGCGGCCCTGGCTTACGCCCCGTGGCGTTACGGTCATGTCGGGCACCTGAACATCCTGTCCAGTGGCGGTATCACCCTCGCCTTCGCGATGCTTGCCCGTGGCCACGGCTGGTCGATGACCGACGGCTATCGCCGGGACCGGGTGCGCCCAGGTTGGGCGATGGCCGGCTGGCTGGTCGCCAGCTGGCAGGTCAGTCTGGGCTTCGGCATCGGCCTGCCGTTCGTTTACCTGCTCGCCGTGGCGTGCCTCGCCGCGGTGACGAGCTGGGTGGTGCGTGGCCGCCCTCCGCTGCCGCGGCGGCTGATCGTCGGCGACCTCGCCGGTGGCCTGTTCTTTACTGCGACCACCCTATCGCTCGCATACATCTACCAGCACGTCCGCGACCTTTACCCGGACGTGCTACGTCAGTGGGACTACGTGGCGACCTTCTCGCCGATTCCCCGCAGCCTGCTGGTGGCCCCCGCCTCCTCGCTCTGGGGCACGCCGCAGGCGGCCGCCCGGGCCGCCCTCGGCAACGCCGACAACGAGAAGGAGCTGCTCTGCGGATACATGCTGTACCTGCTGGCCTTCGGGGGATTGTTCCTGTCGGTATGGTCGGTACGGCAACGGCTGGGGCTGCTGACCGGCACGGTCCTCGGGGTGCTGTGCGCGATGGGCACCCACGGCCCGACGTATCGGCTGCTGTTCCTCTATGTTCACGGCTTCGACGGCGGGCGGACTCCTGGCAGGCTGATTCTCTGGCCGACCATCTGCTTAGCTGTTCTCGCCGCAGGCTTCGTCACGCGGCTCGCGACGGTCGCTCGCGACGTCACCCTGCCGCAGTGGTCAGTAGCTGCGGCCCGAGTGGTGACCGTACCCCTGTTGATAATGGTGCTTCTCGAGGGCATACCGAACCTTGCGCACGTGACCGAGCCGGGCGAACCAGCAGCGATGGCCGCTGCGACAGCGCCCTTCATCGTGCTGCCCACAGACGACGCGTTCGACAGCACCGCCATGCTTTGGTCGACAGTTCGCTTCCCGACCATGGTGAATGGAACAGCAAGCTATGAAAGCCCAGAACGGCGGGCGATTCGGGAGGTAATGCACAGCTTTCCCAGCGAGGCCAGTCTCGACCGACTGCGCCAACTTGGCGTCCGCAGCGTGGTGGTGCTGCGCGATCGGGTCGTCGGCACGCCGTTCGAGGCTGCCCTGGAGGCGCGTACCGGGCCTGGAATCACCCGGCGAGAGATCGGCGGGGACGTGCTGCTCAGCCTTGACTGACGGGCGTCCTGAGTCCCGGTTCGACATGAGCTTCCCCCGGTTTGGTGGACCTGATGATCTTCCCCGGGTTCCGTGGAGTCGGTTCTGTGCTCGCGGATGCGCGGGCAGAGGCGTTCGCCGTGGTGGCCGCAGCTATCGCTGGTCACCCGAAACCGTTGCCCTGCACCAACTCGTCGCGGTCGCCGGACGGCGGTGGAGCATCGAGGAGTCATTCCAGGCCACCAAAACCGGCCTCGGTTTGGACCGACATCAGCATCGCCGCTGGAGAGCCTGGCATCGCTGGACCACCCTGGTCATCGCCGCCCACGCGTTCCTCGCTGCCGCCACCACGGCCGGCACCGATAGCCCCGACGGCCTGATCGACATCACCGTCAACGAACTCCGCCCTCACCGAACCCTAAAACGGATCTCCTGCCGGAGCCGCAAGTAAGTTTTCGTCAAGTCCGGCTCATTAGGCTGCTCACCAGAATGGAAAGCTGCAGTGAGTGTTGAGTAGTTCTGGTCGTAATGCCTATTTATTTACGTGATTGCGGCGAGAGCCGTGCGACCGCCATGACACTGCAGCGAATTCAACACTACCTTAGGAGAACGTTCTGAGAAAGAAGAGGATGCTCGTTGCCGTCCTGGCTTCCGCCGCAGTTGTGGTGGCAGGCAGCGTCGCTGTCAGCGCGCACGCAGATGTGAACTCGGCCGCGATTTCAGCGGCCGCTACCTCAATTACGGCTGCCCCGAATACGGGTGCCCCAATTACGGTTGGGACAGGATCACCGTCGGGTAACGTCCCATTGTCGTCCAGTAGAGTTATTAAAATAACGGCCGACTTCAGTAGCGCCAAATACCGCAAGGTGGCAATAAACGAAATCCTTTCCGAGGCACGGAATAAGGGTATCGGGGTGTACATGCAGCAGACGCTCGCCGCGCTGCCCGCACACGCGCCTTTCCAGGAAAGGTTTTTGAACACCCAGTTCAACGGCTCGATCTCCATGAGCAATTACATACTCACCGTAACCGTCACCAAGGGCGAAGTGACCACCCAAGTTAACTGGTGGCAGACTACAATCGCGAATTTGACCGCGTTCGTAGCCCTGGTGACGACCTATGGTTTGTGCGCAGCCGCCTTCCCGGCAGCCGGTTTTACGCCGTTCTGCGGTGGACTCAGCGGCGGAGTGGCAGAGCTGGTAAAGGACGTCATTCTGCAGGGCTTCGACCACAAGCTGGCGAGCGCAGAAGAGTGGGGTAACACGCTTGTCAACGTCTTGGTTTCGGCCGGGCTCAGTGCTTTTGGTGAGGCTGCACTCAAGTGGGGGAAGAATACGATTCCGACGCTTTTGAATACAGTCGCTCAAAGCGTAAAGAACTTCGGCGTCAAATTGTCCGCGGCTTGGGGCGCGATTCGGGGGGTTACCATCGAGAGCGGCGACTACCTCTTCACTATCATTCCTTTTGTCCGGAGCGCCTTGTCCAGGGTGGTCGTCTAGCTGTAGTGATCACGACCGTTGTTGACGCGGCGTGGCGGCTTGATCAATGAGTAGACCTCCGGCGAGGTGAAGTTGCGACGCTTTTCACGAAACCGGAGTACTCCAATGAGGATCCCGTAGTAGATAGCCGGGAACCATTGGATGTTCGGACAGGACAGCGCCACCCGGTCTCCCGGTGCGATGGCGCGCTCGACGCACAGGGCCGCAACCCTGCGGGCCTGTGCGTCGACGTCGGCGTAGGTCCAGTCCTGCGGGTTCACGACCACCGCGGTCCGGTCCGGTTGATTGCGGGTGCTGCCGTCGAGGAGCATGGCAAGATTAAACATCGAAAGCGATGCTATTCACGCACTCTGGACACCGAGTGGATGAAGACTTCCGCCCGCATTCCGCCGGTCGCGTCCGCATTCACGAAGGGCGGCTTTCGGAATGGTCGGAAAGCAGAAGACCGGCGAAACCTGACCGGGCCTGCCCATGACAGCGCTGGGAGATCCGCTCGGCGAGGGCGGCGAGGGCGGAACGCATGCGCTCTGTGCCACCGTCCTGCAGTTCCTCGAGGACGGCACGGGCACGTTGTAATGCCCGTTCAGCGCCGGCGACGTCACCGGCCGAGATCAACATGTCGGTCAACTGCCACAGCGTGCCGAACAGCTGTGGGCTATCACTGGCTTGCCGCGACATCTCGACCGAAAGCTCGAGCTGTTCGGCCGCTTCCTCAATGCGGCCGTTCTCCGCCAGATTGCGGGCCATCGCGGTCCGGATCTCGCGCTCCTCAAGGCTGCTGCCGTTCTCCCGGGTGAGCTTCAACGCCTCCCGCAGCGCCTCGTCCGACTCGTCGAGCCGTCCCAGGGAGGTCCGGGACATGCCGATGAACAACAAGCTGACAGTCTCGCCCCGGCGGTTGTTCAGGAGGCGGAACAATGACAGAGCCCTCTCGCTGCGCTCGAGCGCCAGGTCGTGCCGGCCCATCGCGCGGTACAGGCGGTAGTAGTTGTTGTGTACCAGGGCTTCCTCGAGACTCATCCCCTGGTCCTTGAAGATGCGCAGAGCCTCGGCGAGCAGGGCGATCGACTCCTCGTTGGCATCGAATGAGTGCCGGGCGCCGGCGAGGCTGCGCAGCACATGCGCCTCACCGACAGCGTCGTGGCTCTTCCGGGCCGCGCGCAGAGCCACCCTCATGGTGTCTTCCCAGTCCTGGAAGTATCCGGCCCACTGCAGGTATTGCTGCATGGTGATCGCCAATTGCCAGGGGATGATGCCGAACCCGGCGTCGGCCGCCAGCCGCACCGCGTCCTTGAGCTCCTCCCGCTGTCCCGCGAACCATGCGATGGCCTCGTCGTAGGTCGCTGACCGCGCGGGCACAACGCCGGGCAGTGCCGGGGGCGGTGCGATCGGCGTACGGTTCGGCTTCAGCGCCACCTGAGCGTTGAAGCTGCTGTGCAGGTAGTACTGGAGCAGGCGAGTGAGCGCCGCCTCCCGTTCGGTCACCGATTCCTCGGCTTGGAAGAGTTCCTCCGCATACGCCTTCACCAGCGGATGTGAGGTGAAGCGCCCGTTCTCGTGCTCGGTGACCAGTGCCGCTTCAGCGAGTTCGGCGAGTTCGGCCCGGGTGTCGTCGGCGCGGTGGCCGGACAGGCTTACGCAGGCCTCCGCGGTGGCGCCCGGCGCCAGAGCGACCGACAGCAGCCGGAACAGCCGAGCGGCGCCGGAGCTGAGCTGCTGGTAGGACCAGGAGAACGCCGTACGGGGATCGCTGAGGCCGCGGCCGCCGGGGAAGGCCTCCAGCCGGCGGGCGCCGTTGCGCAACTCGGCGGCGACGGTGGCCAGCGACAGGCGCGGGCGGGCGGCGATCCGAGCGGCCAGGATGGCCAGCGCCAGCGGGAGCCGGCCGCACAGTTCGATGATCTCGTCGACGATCCGCGCGTCCCCGCCGGCATCGGGTGTCCGGGCCGGCAGGCCGGCGAGTCGGCGTTCCAGCAACGCGCGGGCGTCCGGCAGAGCGGGTAGGTCGACCCACAGAAGGTGGGCTCCGTCGAACGCGGCCAGGCCGACCAGGGACCGGCGGCTGGTAATGAGCACGAGGCTCGCCGACGAATTCGGCAGCAGAGGGCGTACCTGGGAGGCGTCGCGCACGTTGTCCAGCAGGACCAGCACCTGTCGCGACGCCGTCAGACTGCGGTACATGCCGACCCGCGCGTCGAACGTGTCCGGCACGTCGGACGCGGGCACTCCAAGCGCATACAACAGAGAACGCAGAGCCTCGCCCGCCGGAACGCTCTCATCCTCTCCGAGGTGACCCTGCAAATCGAGATACAGCTGCCCATCGGTGAAGTCGTCACTCACCAGGTGCGCGAAGCGCGCGGCCAGTGTCGACTTGCCCACGCCACCCATGCCGTCCATCGCGATGACCAGCGGGCTGGTCCGGCCGGCATCGCGCATCCCGTTGAACAGATGGTGCAGAGCGCTCAGCTCGGCGTCGCGGCCGACGAACAGCGGGAGGTCGGGCGGAAGCTGAGCCGGGCGCACCAGCGGAATCGGCCGGGCCGGCACGGGCACCGGTGCTTCGAGACCGGCCGGCGGCATCGTCTCCTGGGTGAGCGCCCGCCGCTGAGCGGCCTGCAGATCATGGCCCGGGTCGATACCGAGCTCGTCGGCGAGACGCATCCGGATCGCCCTGTAGACGGACAATGCCTCGGCCTGGTGACCAGAGGCGGCGAGCGTCGCCACCAGGCTGGCTTGAACCGGCTCGTTCAGCTGGCTCATCTGCGCCGCCAGCCGTAGCGGGGCGACCATCCGCGTCGGCCGCCGCACCTGCACGGCAACGTCCGCGGCAGCGGTCACAGCGTCGAAGAACTCACCGTCGATGCTGGCGAAGGTCGCGGCCGCGGCAGCGCTGTCCGCGAGCGCGTCACCCGCCGGGCCGTGGCACAGCCGGAGGGCATCCAAATAGTGATCGAGCGCCTGATCGAGCTCCCCGCGGGCCTGGCTGGACCTCGCCTCGGTGACGTGCCGGCGGAACATGACCAGGTCGAGTGCCGTCTGGCCCGCGGCAAAACGGTATCCGTTCCCATGCCGCAACAGGTAGGTGCCCGAGGTACGTAGCCGCCGGTCGGGCTCGAGCAGCCGACGCAGCGTACCGACGTACTTATGGATGACGTTCACCGCGCTGGCCGGCGCGTCCGCGCCCCAGATCAGATCGACCAGCTCATTGGTGTTGACCGGCCGTCCCTCGCGGGCCAGGAGTAGCGCCAGCAGACAACGCTGCTGACGGGGCCCGCCGTCGAGCTCTTTCTTGCCACGCCAGAGGCGTAGTGGCCCCATGATTTGCAGACGCAAAGTCTCGTCCCCCTCGTCGGGCGAAGGATGGGTGGTCGGGCCGGTCATGCCGTCGCCTCTTCTCTGGCGGTCGTCGCCGATGCCGCTCTCCTCGCCGTCGAGGGCCGAAAATCACGGCGAAGACTAGAGAAGGTTGGTGGACAAGTACTTGATTGGTTGTGAGCCGAACAGGCGGAGAGCCGCGTGGTGTGGGGGCACATGCTTTGCTGATGCATCGTCTCGGCGCGAAGTTCGACCCGCCGAGGAAGAAGTTTTCCACCCGCCTGGGCTACCGTCCTTACATGCTCCTCAGAACCACCGGACCCGTGTCAGCCGGTGAAACGGAGGAAATGGTTCACGCTGCCCAACAGGGCGACTCGCGCAGCTTCACGTTGCTGTTCCAGCTGCACTATGCGGGCATGCTGGGCGTGGCGTACCAGATGTTGGGCCACGTGCCCGATGCGGAGGACGCCTGTCAGGACGCCTCCATTATCGCCTTCGCTCGGATCGGCGATCTGAGGGACGCTTCCGCCGTACGGCCGTGGCTGCACGCCATCGTGCGCAACAACTGCCGGGCGTTCCTGCGCACCCGTCGGCCCGTCGCCGTCGGGGTGGCCGGCGAGAATCTGCTCGCCTCAGCCGAGGACGACCCGGTCACCTGCATTGAACGCAGCGCTCAGCGTGACTGGATCTGGCACGCTCTGCGGCAGTTGACACCGGCCACGCAGACCGTGGCGATGCTGCGCTACTTCACCGAGAACAACTCGTACGAGCAGATCTCGACGCTCTGCGGGATCCCGGTCGGCACCGTCCGCAGCCGGCTCAGCGAGGCTCGGCGGCAGTTGGCGATTGTCCTGCCCCTGACCAGCGACGAAAGTCATGACGCCACCGCCGCCCTCCACGCCGAGCGCTGCGAGGAGGCGGTCTCCGTTCTGTCCGCGGTGTCGGACAGCGTGCCCATGAACCGCGTGGCGCGTCGCTGGGCGAAGGATCTGGCTTTCCTCTGGCCGGACGGAACCCGGACAGTCGGACTGCAACCGCTCATCGACACCTTCCGGCTGGACTACGACGCCGGCGTCGGTCACAGGATTACCGGGGTGGTGGCTGGCGCCGGCGTCACTATCTGGGAAAACGCGTTCATCAACCCGCCGGATGACCCGTTCCATTGCCCACCGGGCGCCACCTGGCTGCTCCACGAGAACGATGGCATGGTGACCGAGGTGCGCTTCATGCGCACGCCACGACCGGCGCCGCCGAAAGCCGACCGCTCCGACGATCGAACTTTCCCCGGGCGCAGCGACTCCTGAGGGTATGACCATGAAATCTATCCACGATCTGGAGCCGCAACTGGCTGCCAACCGCCGCTATTGGAGCGGTTGGGACGGCGGCGGCTCACTCGACGACGACCTGCCGATCTATCGGACCGATATCCAGCACGTCCTGCTCAATGGGGTGCTGCGGGTCCGGAACCAGCCGATCGAGGAGGCGATCGTGGAAGCCAGGAAACGGCTGACCGGTTCCCGTTGGAGCTGGTGGGTGCAGCAGGACAGCGACGAGGGCATAGCCGAGAGCCTGCTGGCGCACGGCGCGAAGCAGATCAGTCACACGCCGATCATGGCGGTGGACGTCACCACGGTCGCCGCTCCGGCAGTCCCGGAAGGCCTGAGCATCCACCTCGCCGTGGAACCGGCCGAGATCCAGCGGTACGTCGAAACCTGGGCCGGGCCGCTCGGGGTCACCGGCGACCTAGGCCCCGTCGTCGAAAGGGAGCTGAACTTCTATCCCGACATGGTGCGGCTCGCGGGCGTCGTCGACGGCAAGACCGTGGGCACGTGCACGCTTTCCCTCGGCACCGCGGACGTCGGCGGCCTTTACACCATCGCCACCGACCCCGGTTATCGCCGGCGCGGCATCGCGGCCGCGCTGACCCTGGAGGCGCTGCGGATCACCAGGGAAACCGGCCGGCGATTCGCCACCCTCCAGTCCAGCAGTGACGGCCTTGCGGTCTACGAGAAGATCGGCTTCCAGACCGTGGCCTACTACGATCTCTACCAACTACCCGAGTGATCCGGCGTGAATCGCCCGGCCGGACCCATCCGGCCGGGCGGCGTCATGTCGAACGTCGCCGAGGAGCACGTGGCCGGCCGCCCCTTGACACGGCCGGGACGAACGAACTCGCCGGGGCCCCCGTCGGAGACCCGCCGGGCGAACTCCATCACCACATAGCTGAAGCGCTCGGCCTCCTCGAGGTGGGCGAAGTGCCCGCTGTCGCGGAACCCCGCAGCGTATGCGTCCGGAATGCCAGAACGCAGCAGCCGAGCCGCCTGCGCCTACCCGACGTGCCATTTGTGCGTGACGACGTCGTGCATGGCCCTGAGCCGCTACAGCTCCCCTCGGAATGACCGCGAGAGGACGCGGCGCTCGCCTTCCGGACAGCGTTTGGTGTTGTCGCGTTCCAGTGCGCCAGGAACGTCAACCCGGCGGCACCGAATCCCGGGAACCCGTTGGCGCTTGCCTGGTGCACGACGCCGGTGCCGGCGGCGTGGTCGCGGGCCTCGGTGAGCAACGCGTGCCACCGTCGCCGGTCCGGCCGGGGCAGAGCCACCCACTCGCGGAACACCCGGCTGGCGGGGGCGAACGGCTCCCCGTCGCCCGCGGTGACGAGCTGCCCGACCCGGTCGGCGGGCAGCTCGACCAGCAGTGCCCCGGTGCGGGGGTCGAGCGAGGCGAAGAACTTGCCGTGCAGGCGTACGCATGGCAGCCCCATCATCGTCGAGCGTTGTACCGCCAGATCGGCGTACATCGGTTCGACGAGCTCCCAGAACAAGTCGTCTCCGGTGATCGCCATGGTGTCTCCGTTCATCGCTCGTACCCCGGAGGGGTAGGTTCTCGCCGGGCCGCGAGGCCGACGCCTCGCGGCCCCTCGCCTTTCGGTCAGCTCGCCGGCACGAACAACGCGACCAGCGCATCGCCGGGGTCGGCGACCAGCACCGACGTGCCCGCCGGGGCGGCGGTGGCCGCCCGCACGACCCGGCCGCCCGCACACCTCGACGATCAAAATGGCTGTGACCAGGATGGATGAGGTTTTCGGCACCCGCGGGGCCGGCGCCGGCCGGAAAGGGCCGGCGCGGCCTCACTCCGGCGCTTCGATGTCCGGCTCGTAGCGAGCTTCGACCGGCATGGACGAGCCGCCGTGCCGGATGGCGAAGTCGACGGCCAGGTGGACGGTAATGCCGGGGTCGGCGGGTGCGTCGATTTCGAGCGGCAGGTCGAGGGTCCACCCCGGCCCGGCCTCCATCTCGCCCGGCCCGCCGATCACGCCGGACCAGGTGCCGGCCGGCTCGTAGTAGCCACGCCAGACGGCCGCGCTCACCGCGACCGAGGTCAGGTCGAGACGCAGCGGCTCGGTGCCGCGATGCTCCAGGCGGGCGACCTCCGGAGACGGATGCGTGACGGTCACGGCCGCTCTCGGAAAATCGGTCAGGCGCTGCACCAACCACCGGGCGGCGACGGCCAGGCCGTCTCGGCTTCCGGCGATCGAGTACGGTCCGGTCGCGTCGAGATCCAGCGTCTCGGTCGACGCCCCCGGCCGGGCCAGCGACGGCGCGGGGGCCGTCCTGACCGCGCCGGCCAGTGCTCGGACCTCGGCCAGCTCGGCCTCGGGGAGCCGCCCGGCGAACCAGCCGACCCCGGCCGGGCTCACCGTGCGCCACCCGCTGATCGTGCCGTCGTCGCCGAGCTCGACGCTCTCCGCCAGCGCCGGCGACCGGCTGCCGTTCGTGATCTCGAACCGCAGGATCATCGCCGTCTCGCCTCCCAGGTGCCGCCGAGTGCCTGGCCGAGGATAGTCATGAACTGGGCCAAGTGGCGTGGCTGCGCGCCGTGGTCGTGCGGGTCTTTCACCCGGCTCTGGTCGCCCATGATGGAGCCGCTCGAATAGCTGAGCACCTGGATCGTGTCGTAGCGGGGCAGGTCGTCGCGCAGCGCGTTGTCGAGGTCGGAGAGCACTTCACCGGTGGTGGTGAAGGCGGGCAAACCTGTGATCTTGGGCGGCCCGGGAACTTCCGCCACCGCCGCCAGGTTGACCGGGGCGAGCAGGGCGTATTCCGCGACCACTCGCTGTGCGTAGGCCCCCGGCTTGAGTCCGGCGCCGACCGTCGCGGCCTTGGCGGCGACGCCGCTGCGGGCCACCATGGCCGCCTGGATCCCGGTGGCGATGGTCGCGGGCGGCGTGGCCGGGCCGCCGGCGTCGCCGACCGGCGGCTCGTGGCCGGTGACGCGCACGTAGTCGGCGGGGTGCAGCTGGTATTCGTCCTGCAGGCCGATCAGGTGGCCGTACTCATGCGGGATGGTGTTGGCCGCGTCGGTGTCACCGAGGTACCACTCACCGGCGTTGGCCCGGTCGTTGCCCCGCTTGACCTCCACCGTGTTGGAGTCTCCCCCGCCGCCTCGGGTCATCTGGAAGTCGATCGGCATCGTCCGGCCGGTCGCGGGGTCGACGCCCTGGAACTGGTTCCACTTCGCCGGCACGTGGCCGAACCAGGCGGCGGGCGGAGCCAGGCCGACGAAGTTGACCTTGGCGGTGACCACCATCCGGGTCTTCTGGATCTCCCACGAGTAGTTCGAGGTCAGGCCGTAGGTAGCGCCGCCGACCACCTCGTCCCACGTCCGCGAGATGGAGCCGGTCGTCGTGGCCGGGGCGGCCGCGTCGAGGGCCGCCCAGGTTGCCGCGTCGGCCGTGCCGGTGACCGGCACCTTGCCGTTCTGGAAGGCCTGCAGCGCGGCCCGCGTCTTGGGCCCGAACGAGCCGTCGTCCTTCAGCGGCGGGGTGGCGCCCGCCGTGTTGAGTTTCTGCTGGAGCTCGTGCACGGCGGGCCCCGAAGTCAGGCCGCCGACGCCGGTGACCGGGTGCAGGGACGTGCCGGCCACCTGCACGCCCAGGGCGTTGGCCGTGCCGCTCGGGGTGAGCTGCTCGATCGGGGTGTTGCTGGCGCCCTCGTCGGCCACGAAGCCGCCCTGGGTGCCGGCGTCAAGAGCGGCCCAGACAGTGGCGTCGACGATGCCTTGCGGGAACCGGTGGACGGCGACGATCTCGTACGCGATCACCGCGCCCAGCATCGTGTTGTCGAAGACCCCGTTGATCGCCAGCCGGGGGGTGGCCCCGGCCGCGTTGAGCTTCTGCTGAGCGAAGCCCACGTCGAGACCGGTGGAGCCCAGCGCGACCTGCACCCGCACCGGGGGCGACAGGGCAGCGAACGCGGTGTCGACCGCGGTCCTGGTGGCGGCGTCGGGTTGGCCGGTGACCTCCAGGCCGTTGCTGCCCTGGAAGGTGCGCACGGCCGCCTCGGTCAGCGGGCCGAACTTGCCGTCCTCGGTCAGCGGGGCCGCCGAGGCCTGCAACCGGCTGAGCTTCATCTGCAGGTCGGCGATCTCGCTGCCGGTGGCGCCGCCGGCCAGGCCGGCCGGGGCCGGGGGCGCTCCCCCGGCGGGGGCCGACGGCAGGGCGATGCGAGCAAGCAGCGAGTTGCCGGCGAGCTGCATCAGATCGCCGAGAGCGGCCGGCGAGGGCGCGCTCTGCAGCAGCCGGGCGATGGCGGCGTTGCCGGCCGCGGGCAACCGCAGCGGGCCCGGGACGTTGGTATCGGGCGCATCCGCCGGTTTGACTATCCGCTGGCCGGGGATCGGTCCTTCCGGGGCGGTCATGGCACGACTCCTCCCCGAAGTCACGGGTGTTACCGCGAAGGATTGCTGACCGCGCCCAAACCCGCCAGGGGCGTTCGGGCGTCCTTTCGAGCAAACCTACGGGCTGATCACCAGGCCCTGCGCGATGGTCGCGGGGTGGGTCGTCGTCGGCCTATGAACCCCGCCAGAACCTTCCTTGGGTCCAGACAGCTTGCCCCGGGTCCGTACGCGAACGAAGACCTCTCTGCTACCGACGCCTTGACAAAGAGAGGTGCCGTTCGTGGTACAGCCCCACGTACTGCTGTCCCGGCGGGATGCCGTCGCGGCTCGCCGGTTCTTCACCCGCGCTGAAGTCGTTCAAGGTGGCGCCGGAGGTGGTGACCGATGCCGCAGCGGCCCACCCGGCCGTGGTCGCCGACCTGGTCCCGGAACAACACAACAGTGCCACTGGGACAACAGGCGGTATGCGGTCATCGTGCGAAGTGGGCCTCGCTGAGCGTGAGGAGCTTCTGCTGGACGGCGGGGTCGTGGGAGACCGGTGGCGTGACCGCAGCCGAGCCTTGGTTGAAGTAGTGGGCGGTGACCCCGGCGAGTTGGGGATCGGTGGCGATGCGCAGCGCGGTTCCAGCCCCGTCGGCGGGAGTGCGCATGGTGCGGCGGATGATGGCGCCGAACGGGCGCAGTAGTGGCGGTACCAGGTCGTCGATGATGTCGGTGGCGACGATGCCGGGGTGTACGGCGTTGAGGGTGACACCGTCGGGGGTGAACGAGCGCGCGAGGGCATAGCCGGCGGTGACGGTCATGAGCTTTGCCCGCGCGTAGGCCTCGAACGGTACGAATCCGGCTTGCGGGTTGAGGTCGGCCAGGTCGTCCACGTGGGTCAGATCCAGGGTCGCCGGGCGGGGTTTTCGGGCGAGCTTGACCCGGCGGGTGTCGTTGACGGTGTCGCTGGCGACGTTCACGATGCGTGCCCGGCCGCGCCGCAGCGGTGTGTCCAGGCGGGTCATGAGGCCGTAAGCGGCAAGGTAGTCGAGGGCGATGTGCATCTCGATGCCGTCGGGCGAAACCCGGTGGTCGGGGAAGTGCGCACCGGCGTTGTTGACGAGGATGTGGATCTGTTCGTAGCGGTCCTCGATGACCTGCGCTGTCGTGATGAGGTCCTCGCGCCGGGTCAGGTCACCCGGGATGATGTCGAGCCGGCGCTCGTTGTCCCGGCCGATATGGGCGCGCAGGGCGTCTGCGCGGGCCGGGTTGCGGGCGACGGTGACTACGCGGGCGCCCGCGTTGATCAGTGTGGCGGCGATGACCTGCCCCATGCCGCCGGTTGCTCCGGTCACGACCGCGGTGTGGTGCCTGAGGTCGGGAATCGCGGCGTTCATCGAGTGATCCGAGGGTAGGACCGTGCGTGGTGCGGGGTTTCTGCCTCGTCGATCAGGAAGGCGGCGAGGTCGGCGCGGCTGAGGGAACTCCACACCCGGATTGGCAGGTCGGTTCCGATCCGGGCGCTCCCGGTGGCTGGATGATTCGACAGTTTCGGCGGCCGCACGATCGTCCATTCGAGACCGGAAGCGGTGATCAGCGGTTCCATCGTCTCCTTGTCGCGCATCCGGTCGGCCACGCCGGCCCATACCGCGAGAGAGTAGAGCGACCGGTCGTGGGTCTCCAGCACCCCGTGGGCGCTGACGGCGATCAAGCGCGTAACTCCGGTCGCCGTCATCGCCGTCAGTGTCGTACGGATGCCGTCGGTGCACACCGTCGTCGGCCCGCCGGCGGCGCCACCGAGAGTGCTGATCACTACGTCGGCGCCGGTCAAGGCATCGGTCAGCGCCGGCGTGTCGTTGACGTCCGGCCAGATCGCCTCAGTCAGCCGTTCCTGCTTGGCGAATGTCGCGTTCCGGCGGACGCAAGCCGTCACGATGTGTCCGCGCTCGAGTGCGGTAGCCACCACGTGCCGCCCGGTTGCCCCCGAGGCTCCGACGACGCCGATCTTCAGGGCCTGTGATACATCTTGTCTCATAGCCTGAGTATGGCCCGCGGTATGTTATGAGTCAAGATGTCTCGTAGAATGAGGTGGTGAACACCGAGTCGGATCCGCGCTTCCAGCGCAGCCAGCAGGCCATCCTCTCCGCCGCGCGTGAGCTGCTTCTGGAGAAGGGCCCGGTCGCGGTGACACACGCGCAGGTGGCGGAGCGGGCCGGGGTGGGCCGGGCGACCGTCTACCGGCATTGGCCGCGCGCCGATGAGCTGCTCGCGGAGGCGATGGCCACGGTGCCGATGCCGTTGCTCGCCAACCCGACCATCCCGACCCGGCAGTGGCTGACGCGTGAGCTGACCACGCTCGCCCGGCAGCTCGAGCTGGACGATGTACGCGCCGTGGCCACCACCCTGGCCAGCACCGCGCTCTGGGACCAGCAGATGGACGCCCGGCGTGCACAGTTCGCAACGATCCTGGCCGACCGCCTCGCCGGCGCTCTCGCCACTGCCCAGGTACGCGGCGAAGTCAGTCTCGCCATGCCCGGTCGCGACGCCGCTGCCCTGCTCGTCGGCCCGATCTACTACCGCTGCACGATCGAGCACGGTCCCGCCGACTCGACGCTTATCGAAACTTCGATCGCCGCGATCGGGACCTGGACCGCGCGCTGAGCTGACACCGAACACTGACGGAAGGCGCCGGTATCCCCACGATCGTCGGATGGTCGCGGATCTCCTCCGCGCGGACGCGCTTACCGTTGCAGCGCGGGCTCCTCGTCGTCGGCCAGCGGGTGCCGCCCCGTCGGCGGCGCCTCCGCCACCGGCCGGGACCGCCGGCTCGGCCACCAGATCCGGCGGCCGATCAGCAGGGTAAGGGCGGGCACCAGGACCGACCGCACGAGCAGGGCGTCGAGCAGCACGCCGAAGGCGACCAGGAACCCGACCTCGACCAGCATCACCAGCGGAAGTGAGCCGAGGACCGCGAACGTGGCGGCCAGGACCAGGCCTGCCGAGGTGATGACGCCACCGGTGGCGGAGAGGGCTTTGAGCATGCCGTCTCTGGTTCCAAGACGTACAGTCTCCTCCCGGGCTCGGCCGGCCAGGAAGATGTTGTAGTCGACGCCGAGCGCCACGAGGAACAGGAATGCCAGCAGCGGCACCGAATAATCGATGCCCTTGAACCCGAAGATCGTCTCGAAGACAAATACGCTGCCGCCGAAGGCCGCGGCGAACGAGACGATCACCGTCGCCATCAGGACCAGCGGGGCCGTGATCGCGCGCAGCAGCAGCCCGAGGACAATCAGGACCACGGCGAGCACCAGCGGGATCACCAGCTTCTCGTCGCGGCTGGTGGTGACCTCGGTGTCGAGGTTCTCCGCGCTCGGCCCGCCGACGATTGCCTCCGCCCCGTTGACCGCGTGCACGGCGGTGCGCACCCGCTTGATGGTGTCGTACTCGGCGAGGGTGTCCGGAGCGTCGGTCGGGTACACGGAGATGTCTGTCCAGCCTTGGACGGTCTGGCCCGGTTCGGCCTGCGCCACGCCGGGAGTGCGCTTGACGACGTCGAGAATCTGCTTCTGGTACGCCGGCCGCGTGTAGATGGTCATCGGCTGGCCGCCGAGTTCCGGGAAGTTCTGGCGCAGAACCGTGAAGCCGGTGACCGACTCCGGCGGGGACAGGAACTGGTCCTGCTCCCGCAGAGCGCCGGTGTTACCCGTCAGGCCGATGCAGAGCACGCCGAGGATGCCGAACGAGCCGAGCGTCGCCACCCACCGGCGGCGGCTGATGGCGGTGCCGAGCCGTCCCCACAGCCCCGGCTTCTCCTGCATGGCCGTGTTGAACCGCGGGATGGCCGGCCAGAAGATCCGGCGGCCGAGCACCACGAGCACCGCCGGGAACAGGGTCAGCATGGCCACCAGCGCGCACAGGATGCCGGCCGCGCCGATCGGGCCGAGCCCGCTGATGCTGTTCAGGTCCGCGGCGAGCAGGCAGAGCAGGCCCGCGACCACGGTGGCCGCGGACGCGATGATGGCCGGCGCGGCCCCACGCAGCGCGTGGATCATCGCGACTCGGACGTTCTGGTGGTGATGCAGTGTCTCCCGATATCGGGCGATGAGCAGCAGCGCGTAGTCGGTGCCGACGCCGAACACCAGGATCGTCAGCAGCGCCGAGTTCTGGTTGTCGACCACGATGCCGAAGCCCTTGACGAGCAGGTAGACGGTCGCCATCGAGGTCAGGGCGGCCACGCCCACGACTACCAGCGGGACGAACCACAACACCGGGCTGCGGTAGGTGAGGATGAGCAGGATCGCGACGACGATGACGGTGGTGAGGAAGACCTGCAGGTCGATGCCGTCGAAGACGGCGTCCAGGTCGCCGTCGATGGCGGCCGGGCCGGTCACCTCGAGTTCCAGGCCGGTGGGCCGGTCCTTCGCGGCGTCACGCAACGGGCCGACGAGCTCCTCCGGCGGACCGTAGGTCGTGCTCAGGTCGAGGGTGAACATCATCGCCTTGCCGTTGGTGGACGGCCTGATCGGGGGACCGTCGTCATCCTCTTCGCCGGACGTCGCCGTCTTCGGCGGGTACCGCTTGGCCAGGGTGTCGTAGTGGCGTTCGACCGTGGCGCGGTCGGCGTAGGTCAAGCCGCCGGCGCGGTGGTACACGAAGACGAACGTGTTGTCCTCCGCGCCGGGAATGCTCTCCTCCAGCATCGCCACCTTGGTGGACTCGGCACTGGCCGGCAGGGCGTCCACGGCTTTGTCGGTGGTAACCGAGCTCAACTTGCCGCTCAACGGCACCATGACCGCCGCCAGGGTCACCCACAAGCCGATTACCACCCACGGCACCCACCGGCCGGCCAGCCGACCAGGCGGCGCTTCCCTGGTCGGCGCTACGTTGACTGTCATCGATCCTCCTAAGCGGGCGTTACCTTGCTTGTCCGAGGCCGACTTCGTACCGAGTGAATCTGAGACGATCATTAATGTGCTGTTCAGGCCGGTTGTGCGAGCCAGGTGCCCGGCGCACACGCCGGCACCATGACGTCGAGGTCACACTCGGTGGGCGCGTCTTGGGCACCAGCCGTTGGGCGGGATGAGCGAGGCGTCGACGTCGCCCGGGTCCGTGCGGGCGGTGACGGTGTTGACGGTGCGGTCCACAGCCGGGCACTGACGTCCACGGCCAGGACCAGACGCCCGTGCGCTGCGGTAGCGGCAGCCCGGCGAGGACGCCACGAAGCCGTTCGACCCCGGGCACCTGGTTCGGACAACCGGCCTGAGCAGCACATTAATGATCGTCTCAGATTCGACAGGTACGAAGTCGGCGTCAGACAAGCGGGGTAATCGGCCGGCTGGAGGCTGGTGATGACCGCGGATGCAGCGCCGTCAGGGAAGCGCCGCCCGGGCTGTCAAGGTTCGGGGCGTCCACCAGGCGGATGCCGCACGGACACCACACCAGACAAACACCTGAAGAGAGACTGACATGAAGCCCATGGGACGCCGCAGCTTCCTGGCCGCCGCCACGGCACTCGGCATCGGCGCCGGCGTGTCCTCGCATGCCATCGCCTCGGCAGCGAGCGACAACAAGAAGACTCCGGAGAAGACTCCGGACCAGAACGCGGACAAGACCGCGGAAATTTACCAGCGAGACCGGGACCTGCCCTTCATCGGCACGGAGGAGACATTTTCGACTCCCACGTTGTTGAAGCTGAACTCCATCAATGAGGATCACATAGCTTTCCTCGAGGAAATTGGCCTTGCGGATCTAGGCCAACGCCGCATCGGCGACATGGACGCCGGGGGACTCGACGTTCAAATCCTCTCTGCCCATACACCGTCCGTACAAAATGTGCCGGGGCAAAAGGGCATCGACCTTGCCTATCGTCTTAACCGGAAACTTGTAGACGGGCCGATCGCCGAATATCCGGGCCGCTTCAAGGCTTTTGCCACCTTGCCCTTGCAGAGTCCGGAGGCGGCGGCGGACGAACTGGAGCGCTCGGTTCGGGAAGATGGCTTCTTGGGCGCACTGACCAACGGACACATCACGAAGAGGTATCTCGATCATCCCGATTTCGAGCCTGTGCTGGCACGTGCCGTTGCGCTCGACGTACCGATCTACCTGCATCCCGGCTATCCAGCTGACGAGATCTTCAAGATCCTTTACAGCACCACACGGTCCAACTACACGGGAGAGTTCCAAGACTACATTTTCAGTGGGTCTGGATATGGCTGGCACCAGGAGGTGCTGACCCAATGTATTCGGATGATCACGTACGGGGTTTTCGACAGATTCCCCAAACTGAAGATCATCATCGGCCACATGGGCGAAGGGCTTCCCTTCTACTACGAGCGGATCGTCAATGACATGGGCGAGCCGACCGAAAACTCGCTCAAGAAGCCCTTCGAGCAATACTTCCAGGACAACTTCTGGGTCACAACCAGCGCATTCCCCCAGACCGAACTGCTCGATCTCCTGCTGAAGTTCATAAGCGTGGATCGAGTGATGTTCGCAACCGACTACCCGTTCGCGGACATACGGGCGCAGACCGACTGGTTCCGCGGAGTCGATTTGCCACGCGAGGACAAGGAGAAAATCGCGTTCCGAAATGCAGAGAAACTGTTCAGAATGAAAGTGTCCGTGAAGTGATGCGCCGGCGTCGATAGCAGTAGCGACTCTCCTGAGATCCCCAGCGGGTCGACCCGCCTGGTTATCCGCGGCCGGCACGTCCTTGGCTGCGTGGCCGAGATCGTCGTGCATCCGTGAACACGGCACAGCGGCGGCGACTTTAATACTGACCTCAGGTTGATCGGGGAGGATGAGCGTCAAAGGCGTCGGTTGGTCGGTTGGAGGAGGGCTGGAGTGCGGATCATGATCGCGGATGACGAGGCGGCCATCCGTGAGTCGCTGGAGCGGGTGCTCCAGGTCGAGGGGTACGACACCAGTACGGTTGCCAACGGTCTCGCTGTGCTCGACGGGGTCGAGGGCATGGCGGGTGACACGTTGGATCTGTTGATCCTGGACGTGATGATGCCCCGTCTCGGCGGGTTGGAGACCTGTCGGCGGTTGCGGGCGGCGGGCCGGGATCTTCCGGTGCTGATGCTGACCGCCCGGGATCAGGTCTCCGACCGGGTCGCGGGACTGGACGCGGGCGCCGACGACTACCTGCCCAAGCCGTTCGCCACCGAGGAGTTGCTGGCCCGGGTGCGGGCCCTGCTGCGTCGGCGCGCGCCGGCCGGCGCGGAGTCGCCGGTCCTGTCGTTCGCCGACGTGCGGATCGATCCCGACCGTTTCGAGGCGTGGCGCGGCGGGCGGCTGCTGCGCCTGACCCGGACCGAGTTCTCCCTCCTGCAGGTGCTCGTGCGCAACGCGACCCGGGTGTTGACCCGCGACGCGCTGTTCGAGGCGATCTGGGGCTTCGACATGAGCACCACCGACAACAACCTTCAGGTGTACGTGAGCTACCTGCGCCGCAAGATGGAGGCGGAGGGTGAGCCGCGATTGATCTACACGCTGCGCGGACTGGGATACACGTTGCGGGAGACTCCTCCGTGAGCAGGTCCGGGGGCCGGGAGCGGCGCCGGTTGACCCGGTGGTGGCGCGGGCGCTCTCTGCGGACCAGGGTGACGGTGATCGCGGCGACCGCCATCGCGGTCAGCGTGTTCGTGTCCTTCCAGGTGGCCAGCGAGCTTATGGACCGCAAGCTGCTGGACGCCGCCGAGGATCAGCTGCACGCCGACTCCCGCGTCCTGGCAACCAACGCGGAGCGCGCCGGTCTGGCCCAGGTCCAGCTGCCGCCGTACCCGGGATCCGGTCGGCTGGTGCGGGTCATCCTGTCCGACGGGTCAACCAGGACGCCGGCCGGCCAACCAGCGCTGCCCCCGGTCAGCGAGCAAGCCGGGCGCGTCGCGGAGGGCGCGTCGATCGACCTGCTGGAGTCGACCGACTGGAACGAGGGCTACCGCGTCTACACGCTGCGGGTGGGCGACGGTGCGGTCCAGGTGGCCGACCTCGCCGACGACAGCCCGGTCAACCAGTTCGGGTTCGGCATGCTGCTGATCGGGCTGCTCTGCGTGGCCGGCGGCGCCCTTGTCGGGCGTTCCGTGGCGCGGGCCGCGCTGGCACCGATCGACCGGCTGACCGCCGCCGCGGTTCATGTCGCGGACACCCGGGACCTCGACGCCGACATCCCGGACGAGGGCGGTGGCGAGATCCGGCAGCTGATCCGGTCGATCAACGACATGCTCGCCGCGCTGCGGGATTCTCGGCAGGCTCAGCGGCTGCTCGCCGAGGACGCCGCCCACGAACTCAAGACCCCGCTCACCAGCCTGCGCCTCAACGTCGAGCTGCTGATCCGGCTCGATCGGCGGGGCACCCTGGACAGCTCACTGCCGGCGGAGAGCCGGACCCGGCTGCTCAACGATCTCGGCGCCCAGGTGGCCGAGTTGAGCACCCTTGCCGCCGAGCTGACCGAGGTGGCACGCGGTGACGTCAGCGACGAGAGCACCGAGCTGATCGACTTCGCCGACGTGGTGGTGGCCGCCGCGGCCCGGGCGCGTTCGCGCATGCCCGACATCGAGGTCGCGCTCGACGTGAGCTCCGTGTGGGTGAGCGGGCGTCCCGCCGCGCTGCAGCGGGCTGTGCTCAACCTCATCGACAACGCCGGCAAGTGGTCCCCCGCGAACCAACCGGTCCATGTCCGGCTCCGTGCCGTCGGCGCGTCGGCGATCCTGGAGGTCGACGACGCCGGACCAGGCATCGACGCCGCCGACGCGCCGCGGGTGTTCGACCGGTTCTACCGTGCCGACAGCGCCCGGGCGTTGCCGGGATCCGGTCTCGGGCTGTCTATCGTGCAGCGGGTCGTCGACGCCCACAGCGGCCGGGTCACGGCCGGCCGCTCCACCCGCGGTGGCGCGCTGCTCCAGGTCGGCCTTCCGGCCGCGTCCCCACCCACCGGGAGCCAGTGGTTCACCGCCGGGAACGGTACCGCGGTGCGCTGATGCGCCCCTGGGGTGCGGCGGGCGCGGGCGCCGACCGGCCGCGGAAGTTACCGGCAGGCGATCCTGGTCCTGCGCCGGCCACCGGTCCTGCACCACCACCGATCGGAAAGCCTCAGTCCTCGGCCGGGCCGAGCAGATAGGCCACCACATCCGCGGCGTGGTAGGTCGGCCGGTCGCCCGGCCGGCGCCGCAGCAGGTGCCGTACGCCGGTGAAGTCCGTGCCGGCGGTGATCACCGGCGGCTCGGTGTAGTCGTGGGCTCGCTGCTGAGCGAGCCCGGCCGCCGCCATCAGCCCGTTGCACAGGCATCTCCGCCCGACCGTGTTGGCCTCCCGTCCGCCGTGGTTGCGATACATGGTCACGGGTTCCGCGGGGCAGTGGTAGCCGACGGCGCCGTCGGCCTTGCGGTACGGGGTGCGCAGGACGCCGAGGTCGCACACGCGATCCCTGGCGGTGTAGACCTCCTCGTCGGCCAGGGTGCCGGGCAGCTGCACCACCTTGAACGGGAATCCGGTCGGCGAGGCGCGCCCGTCGGTGAGGACCGGCACCGCACCCCGGGCCGCCAGTTCGAGGACGCGACGCTTCCACTCGGGGGCCATCCCGGACTCCTCGCAGTACGCGAACGCGGTACCCACCTGGACGCCGGCGGCGCCGGCGGACACCGCCCTGGCCACGGCGGCCGGAGTGCTGTACGAACCGGCCATCCAGAACGGAATGCCCAGCTCGGCCATCTGTCCGGGATCGACCTCATCACGGTCGTCGTAGACCGGCTGACCGGCGTCGTCCAGCCGACGCGGGCCGCGAGGTGGCGCGTTGTGCCCACCGGCCTCGTGACCCTCCACGATGAAGCCGTCGGGCCGGGTGGCGGGGTTCGCGGCCAGTGCCGCGGCCAGGTCGACGGAGGCGACGATCGCATCGAACAGAGGGCGCCGGGGCGGTGCCTGGCCGGGCGTGACGTACGCGCGAGGGTCGAACCGGATCGCGTGTTCGCCGTCCGCGGACGTGCCGCCCCGGACCCGCACCGGCAGCTCGACCGGTTGATGGCGGGCCAGCCCGTCCAGCAGTGCGGGCAGGTCGGCCGGGTTGCCGGCGCCGACCAGAACATGATCGACGCCGGCGAGCATCGCGCCGTAGCAGGCGAACGGGATCGGGAGGTCGATCTTCCGCAGGTAGTTGATGCCGATCAGGCCGTCGTGACCTTCCTTGGCCAGGAACACCTCGACGAAGTTGGCGGCGATGGTGAGCTCTGCCAGCGCGCGGGACGGCTGAAGGCTGAACCGCAGCACCGGGCGGAACGGTGCCGTGGCGGCCTTGCCGCCGGCCACGTAGTACGTGCGCAGAATCCGTTCGGCGACACCCGGCACCGGGAAACGGCTCAACGCCCGGCGTACGTCGCCACCCAGGTCACCCTGCTGCAACCGGCGGGCGCAGACCACCTCCAGCGCGGTGCCGGACACCACGCCCAGGTGGCCGGCCTGCGACACGGCCCGGGCGAGTTGCCAGCCGGAGATCGCGACCCCCATGCCGCCCTGAATGATCCGTGGGCCGAGAGCTGACTTTGTCATCATCATGTCTCCCCATGGCCGTGCCGGGAGCCTGCCGGTGGTGTTACCCAGTCCCGCCGAGACTCTCGCCACGGCGCGGGCATCCGCCAGTGCCGTTCGGCCCGAACCCTCCAGATCGGCCGGATGGCGAAGTCGAGAGGTCCGAAGACTCTGCCGACAAGGGTCGTCCGAGCCTGAATTTGGATCGAAGCGTGTCTCTACGCTGCGTAGTCAGGACACCACGACACCAGGGCGGTTCGACATGAAGATCGCTGTTTTGATCAAGTATGTTCCCGAGGCGACCGCGGCCTGGCGCTTCGCCGAGGACCACACGCTCGACCGGGACAGCGTCGACGGCCGCCTCTCCGAACTGGACGAGTACGCCGTCGAGCAGGCGGTCCGGCTGGTCGAGGCGGGCTCCGCCACCGAGATCAGCTACCTGACGATGGGTCCGGCCCGGGCGGTCGACGCGGTGCGCAAGGCACTCGCCATGGGCGGCGACCGGGCGGTGCACGTGCTCGACGACGCGCTGCACGGCTCGGATGCCGTCGGCACCGCGTCGGTCCTGGCGGCCGCGCTCCGGCGGATGGAGTTCGACCTGGTCATCTTCGGCATGGCGTCCACCGACGCCGAGATGTCGGTGCTGCCGGTGATGGTGGCCGACCTGCTCCGGCTCCCGGCGGTGGCGAACGCGGTGACGCTGCGGGTGGACGGTTCCGCCCTGACCGCCGAGCGCGAAACCGACGACGCGATCGAGGAGGTCGTCGCGCCCCTGCCCGCCCTGGTGTCGGTCACCGATCGGTCCGGCGAGGCCCGGTACCCCTCGTTCAAGGGGATCGTCGCCGCCAAGAAGAAGCCGGTGACCACCTGGTCGCTGTCCGACCTGGAGATCGCACCCGAGCGGGTCGGCACCGCCGGCGCCGCCACCGAGGTACTCGCGGTCCGGCCCAGCCCACCCCGCGAGGCGGGCACGGTCATCGTCGACGAGGGCGACGCCGCCGTACGGCTGGCCGAGTTCCTGGCCGCCAACAAGCTCCTGTAGACCACGAGCCCGGAGAGGCCACGAAGATGAGCACAATCCTGGTCCTGGTCCGCCACGACGGCGGGACCGTCCAGAAGTCGAGCCTGGAACTTCTGACTCTGGCCCGCCGGCTCGGTGATCCCGCGGCGGTCGTCCACGGCGACGTGAGCGACGCCCTGGTCGACGCCCTCGGCCGGCACGGCGCGACAACCGTGTACGCGGTCACCCCGCTCACCCCACCGGCGTACCCGCCGGTGGCCGAGGCGCTGGCAGTGGCCGAACTCGCCGCCCGCACCGCCCCGGCCGCCGTCCTGATCACCTCCGGGCCGCTCGGCACCGAGGTCGCGGCCCGCGTCGCGGTCCGGCTGGACGCCGGCATCGTCACCGATGCGGTACAGGTGCGCGCCGAGGCCGGTGGCCCGGTGGTCACCCAGTCGGTGTTCGCCGGCACCTGGCTGGTGGAGGGCCGGGTGCGCCGCGGCACGCCGATCATCACCGTACGGCCGAACGCCGTCACTCCGGAGCCGGTGGCGACCCCCGTCCGGCCGGTTGTCGAGCGCGTCGATCTGGAGGATCCGGCCTCACCCGCGGTCCCCCGGGTGGTGGCGCGCCGTCCGAAGGCAACGACCGGGCGGCCGGAACTGACTGAGGCCACCGTCGTCGTCGCGGGCGGCCGCGGTGTCGGTTCCGCCGAAGGCTTCCGGCTGATCGAGCGGCTGGCCGACGTACTCGGTGGCGCGGTCGGGGCGTCCCGGGCCGCCACCGACCTGACCTGGTGCCCGCACGAGCTGCAGATCGGGCAGACCGGCAAGACGGTCGCCCCTCAGCTGTACGTGGCCGGCGGCATCTCCGGGGCGATCCAGCACCGGGCCGGCATGCAGGGATCCCGGACCATCGTGGCGATCAACAAGGACCCGAAGGCGCCGATCTTCCAGATCGCCGACTTCGGCGTGGTGGGCGACCTGCACGTCGTCCTGCCGGCGTTGATCGGTGAGATCGAAAATCGAAGAGGCTGAGGCATGGCGCTGCGCATGATCCTCGGACTGGTGATGACCGGGCTGGCGTTCACGGTCGCCGGCCGGCGGCTCGCCATGCTCGTCCGGCTCGGCCGGGTGGCCCAGCCGGTCGAGCCGGGCCGCACCCGCGGCGGGGCCGCCCGGCTGCGCGCCGAACTCACCGAGGTCCTCGGCCAGCGCAAGCTGCTGACCTGGACCGTTCCGGGGTTGGCGCACGTGCTGGCGTTCTGGGGTTTTCTGGTCCTCGGCCTGACCGTGATCGAGGGGTACGGTGCGCTGTTCCAGCGCGACTTCCACCTGCCGCTCATCGGGAACCAGCCCTGGCTCGGCTTCCTGGAGGACCTGTTCGTCGTCGCGACCCTGGCGTCGGTGCTCATCTTCGCGGCGATCCGGATCCGGCACTCGCCCGCCCGGGAAGGCCGCGGCTCACGCTTCTTCGGTTCGCACCTGGACGCCGCCTGGCTGGTGCTGTTCATGATCTTCAACGTGGTGTGGAGCCTGGTGCTCTACCGCGGTGCCCAGATCAACACCGGCAATTTCCCGTACCGCAGCGGCGCCTTCGTCTCCGAGGCCGTGGCCCGGCTGATCCGGCCGCTCGGCGCGACCGGTAACGACGTCGTGGAGACCGCCGGTCTACTCACCGCGCTCGGCATCCTCCTGCTGTTCCTGGTTCTCGTGGTGCACTCCAAGCACCTGCACATCTTCACCGCGGCCGGCAACGTGGCGTTCGGCCGCCGGCCGCGGGCGCTGGGCGCCCTGCTGCCGGTGTACTCCGCGGGCAAGCCGGTCGACTTCGAGGACCCCGGCGAACATGACCGGATCGGCCGCGCCTCGATCGAGGACTTCACCTGGAAAGGCCTGCTCGACTTCGCCACCTGCACGGAGTGCGGGCGGTGCCAGTCGCAGTGCCCGGCCTGGAACACCGGCAAGCCGCTGTCCCCCAAATCGCTGGTCATGGATTTGCGTGACCATGCTCTCGCCGCCGCGCCGTACCTGCTGGCCGGTGCCAAGTCCCGGGTGGACGCGCTGGCCGCGGCCGCCGCGCAGACCCCGCTGGTCGGCACCGACGGCGTCATCCACCCGGACGTGCTCTGGTCGTGCACCACCTGCGGCGCCTGCGTGGAGCAGTGCCCGGTCGACATCGAGCACGTCGACCACATCGTCGACATGCGTCGCTACCAGGTGCTGATGGAGTCCAGTTTCCCGCCCGAGGCCGGAGTGCTGCTGCGCAACCTCGAACATGCCGGTGATCCGTGGGGCCGGGGAGCCGGGGCCCGTACCGAATGGACCGCGGGGCTCGACTTCCCGGTGCGCACGCTGGACGGCGACCGGCTTCCCGACGACGTCGAATACCTGTTCTGGGTGGGCTGCGCCGGCGCCTTCGACGACCGCGCGCAACGCACCAGCCGCGCAGTGGCCCAACTGCTGCACACCGCCGGGGTGCGGTTCGCGGTGCTCGGCAGCGGCGAGACGTGTACCGGCGACCCGGCCCGGCGGATCGGCCACGAGGTGCTGTTCCAGCAGCTCGCCGCCCAGAACGTGGAGACCCTCGACAGCGCGGGCGTCCGCCGGATCGTGGCGACCTGCGCGCACTGTTTCAACACCCTGGCCAACGAGTACCCGCAACTGGGCGGGAACTACGAGGTGCTGCATCACACGCAACTGCTGGCCCGACTCGTCGCCGACGGCCGCCTCACCCCGGTGACGCCGGTCGACGCCACCGTCACCTACCACGATCCGTGCTACCTCGGCCGGCACAACCGGATCTTCACCCCTCCTCGCGAGATTCTCGGCAACCTGCCCGGCGTCCGCCTGGCGGAACCGGAGCGCACCCGGGAGAAGTCCTTCTGCTGCGGCGCCGGCGGGGCCCGGATGTGGCTGGACGAGACGCTCGGCACCCGGATCAACGAGAAGCGGACCGACGAACTGCTCGAGACCGGGCCGGACATGGTCGCGGCGGCCTGCCCCTATTGCGTCGACATGCTCGCCGACGGGGTGGCGCTGCGCCGGCAGCAGGGCCGGGCCGGCACCCACGTCACGGTGACCGACGTGGCCGAGATCCTGTTGCGCGCCGTACACGATCCCGCCGCCCCGCCGACCGGCGCGGACCGGCCGGCACCCATCACCGCGGACGACCCCGGAAGGACCTAGCCATGACGACGACCACCGGCCTCGACCGGGACACGCTCCACCTCATGCTGTCCTCGCTGGACGACTTCGTCGCCCAGGAACTGCCGGAGAGCCGACGACTCGACCTCGACCGTGACGACATCTGTCCCGAACAGACGATCCGCGCGATGTGCGGCGACGACCTCGGCGTACACCTGGTCTTCATCCCGGAGGAGTACGGCGGCCTGGGCGGTGGCGCGTTCGACTCGTACCGGATCTGCGAGCGGATGGCCCGGATCGACATCGGCGTCGCCACCGGGGTGTTCGCCACCTTCCTGGGCAGCGATCCGATCCTGGTCGGCGCCACCCCGGAGCAGCGCAAGGAGTGGCTCGGCCGGATCGCCGAGCAGGGCGTGCTGTTCGCCTACGGCGCCACCGAACCGGAGGCGGGCAGCGACCTGGGCGCGCTGACCACCACGGCAACGCCGGTCGAGTCCGACGGCCGGGTCACCGGGTACCGGCTGACCGGGCGCAAACAGTGGATCAGCAACGGGTCCATCGCGGACTTCTGCACGATCCTCGCCCTCGCCCCGGGCGGGCCGTCGTGGTTCGTCGTCGAGCGGGGCACACCCGGCTTCTCCGCCGCCACCCCCGAGGACAAGCACGGGATCAGGCTGTCGAACACCGCGGCGTTGTTCCTCGACGACGTGCTGGTGCCGGCCGAGAACCTGATCGGCCGGGTCGAGGGCCGCGGGCTCGTCCAGGCGCAGCAGGTCTTCGGCTACACGCGGGTGATGGTCGCGGCGTTCGGACTGGGCGGCGGCTGGGAGGCACTCGACCGGGCCATCGCCTACTCCGTCAACCGGATCCAGGGCGGTACGCCGCTGTCCGAGAAGCAGGGCTACACCCACAAGCTCATCGTGCCGCACGCGGTGCGCCTGGAAGCCGCTCGCGCCTTCCTCGAGGAGACCTCCGGGCTGCTCGACGCCGGCGCGGCGGACGGGGCGCTGAACACCGCGGGCGCCATCGCGAAATATCTGGCCACCGAGGCCGGCAACGCTGCGGCCGAGGCCGCGATCCAGGCACACGGCGGGTACGGCTACACCCGGCCCTATCTGGTGGAGAAGATCAAACGGGACGTCCGGATCACCACCATCTACGAGGGCACGTCGGAGATCCTCGAGATGACGATCGCCCGGGACCGATGGCAGCAGCATCTGAAGACGGCCGGCCGCTTCCACCGGGACATGGCACGGCAACTCGCCGAACTGCCGCCGGAGTCCGGCGGGCCGACCGCGGCTCTGGCACTGGACTGCCTCGCCGCGGTGCTCGACGCCTGCCGTACCGGCCGGCTCACCCGCAGCCAGCACATCCTGCTACGCCTCGGTGAGCTGATCGCGTACGCCGAGAGCGCCGGCGCCCTCGCCCGCCGCGCCGCCGCGGCCGCCGCCGGCACGTTGCCGGAGAAGGCCGACCGGCGATTCGCACCGGCCGCTCTGGCGGCGATCAGCCGCGTCTTCGCCCGGGACACCGCGCTGAAGCTCGCCGACGAAGGCCTGCGGTGGATCGTCGGGGCGCAGCCGGCCCCCACCGGGCCGGATCCCCGGCCGGACCTGGCCGCCGGGCTTCCGCTGGACCGGGTACGCCTCGCGCAGGCCGGCCTGCTCGCCGACCTGGACGACATCGCCGACGCCCTGTACGACCGGACATCTCCTGCGGAGGTTGCGTCATCATGACTGTCCCCCACGCCGCGCCCGCTCCCGTCGCCGTCGTCGGACTCGGCGCCATCATGCCCGACGCGCCGGACGCCGCCACGTTCTGGACGAACATCAAAGGCGGCCGCTACTCCATCAGCGACGTGCCGCCGGAGCGCTGGGATCCCGGGCTCTTCTACGACCCGGACCCGCACGCCCCCGACAAGACGTACTCGCGGATCGGCGGCTGGGTCCGCGACTTCACCTGGGATCCGCTCGGCT
This sequence comes from Paractinoplanes durhamensis, assembly GCF_016862175.1. Lineage (GTDB taxonomy): Bacteria > Actinomycetota > Actinomycetes > Mycobacteriales > Micromonosporaceae > Actinoplanes > Actinoplanes durhamensis. The sequence goes on from NZ_BOML01000088.1 coordinate 31,525, forward strand.
GGCGGCTGCCCGTGCCGCCGGCCGTCTCCGCCCAGATGGAGGACGGCCAGAAATGGTCGGTCGCCGCCGCCCGGTCGGCCCTGCTCGACGCGGGCTGGCCGGACTGGACGGTGGATCCGGAGCGGGTCGCGGTCATCATCGGCAACGCCATCGGCGGTGACAAGCAGTACCGCACCGTCCTGCGGGTGCAGCTGGCCGAGGTGGCACACCGGCTGAGCGCCGCGCCGTCGTTCGCGGCGCTGCCGCCGGCGGTGCGTTCCGCGGTCCTGGCCGAGACCCGCGAGTCGTTCCTGGCCGGGCTGCCGGAGATCACCGAGGACACCATGCCCGGCGAACTGGCGAACGTGATCGCGGGCCGGATCGCCAACCTCTTCAACTTCCGCGGCCCCAACTTCACCACCGACGCGGCGTGCGCCTCCGGACTGGCCGCGATGTCCGCGGCGGTCCGCGGATTGCAGGCCGGCGACTTCGACGCCGCGGTCACCGGCGGGGTCGACCGCAACATGAATGCGGCCGCGTTCGTGAAGTTCTGCAAGATCGGTGCACTGTCGGCCACCGGCACGCGACCGTTCGACGCCGGCGCCGACGGGTTCGTGATGGGAGAGGGCGCAGCACTGTTCGTCCTGAAGCGCCTGGCCGACGCCGAACGGGACGGCGATCGCATCTATGCCGTCCTGCTCGGCCTCGGCGGCTCCAGCGACGGCCGTGGCAAGGGCATCACCGCCCCGAACCCGGTCGGGCAGCGGCTCGCGGTGGAGCGTGCCTGGCAGATCGCCGGGCTGGACCCGGCGCTGGCCACCTGCGTGGAGGCGCACGGCACCTCGACGCGGGTCGGTGACGCCACCGAGCTCGGCAGCCTCAGCGAGGTGTTCGCCAAGGCCGGCGCGACGACCGGTTCCATCGCGCTCGGCTCGGTCAAGTCCAACATCGGCCACCTCAAGGCCGCGGCGGGCGCAGCCGGGCTGCTCAAGACGGTCCTCGGCCTGCACGAGAAGGTGCTCGCCCCGAGTCTGCACTTCGTGCAGCCCAACCCGAACGTGGACTGGGACGCCATCCCGTTCCGGGTCAACACCGAACTGCGCGAGTGGCCGGCGCCCCGGCACGGCATCCGGTGCGCCGGGGTCAGCGCCTTCGGCTTCGGCGGCACCAATTTCCACGCGGTCGTCGAGGAGTACCGGCCCGGGCGGCACCGCCCGCCGGGCCAGACCTCCCGCTCGTACGCCGGGGCGGACCTCGGCCGGCGCACATCCGCGTCAGCCGGTGTGCCGGAGCCGGCTGCGGTCTCGGCCGGCGTGCCGAGGCCTCCGCTGCGTGGTGCGGCGGTCGTCGGTGGCCGGGACGCGGCCGACGTGGCCGGGCAGCTGGCCCGGCTGGCAGCCGACGCGGCGGCAGGCCGGGCTCCCGCTCCCGCAGCGCCCGATCCCGCGCTCGCCGGTGCGGCCGTCCGGGTCGCCATCGACTACGCCGACGCCGCCGACCTCGCGGCCAAGGCCACCAAGGCGGTCGAGGCGCTGCGTGCCGACGATCCGGCCCGCTGGCGGCTGCTGCGCGCCCAGGGCGTGTTCCGGGGACGCGGCGCTCCGGGCCGGATGGCGTTCCTCTACACCGGACAGGGCTCGCAGTACGTGAACATGCTGCACGAGCTGCGCGCCCGTGAACCCGTCGTGGCCGAGGCCTTCGCCGAGGCGGACCGGGTGATGGCGCCGCTGCTGGGCCGGCCGCTGTCGGCGTACATCTTCGACGAGGGAACCGACGAGGCCACCCGCCGGCGGCTGGAACAGCAACTGATGCAGACCGAGATCACCCAGCCCGCGGTGCTGGCCACCGACCTGGCGCTGACCCGGCTGCTGGACTCCTACGGCCTGCGCCCCGACCTGGTGATGGGCCACAGCCTCGGCGAGTACGGCGCCCTGGTCGCCGCCGGCGCGCTGTCGTTCGAGGCGGCCCTGGAGGCGGTCAGCGCCCGTGGCCGGGAGATGGCCAGCCTCACCATGACCGACAACGGCGCGATGGTGGCGGTGTTCGGCCCGCTCGAGGAGATCGAGCGAATCGTGGCGGAGACCGACGGATACGTCGTCGTCGCGAACATCAACAGCAGCAAGCAGGCGGTCGTCGGCGGCGCCACCGAGGCGGTGCAGCGGGCGACCACGGCGTTCCAGCAGGCCGGCCTGACCGCCACCCGGATCCCGGTCAGCCACGCCTTCCACACCTCGATCGTCGCTCCGGCCAGCGAGCCGCTCAAGGTGGCGCTGCGCCGACTCGACGTCCGGGCACCGGCACTTCCCATCGTCGCCAACGTGACCGGCGAGTTCTACCCGGCCGACGCCGACGTCGAGACCATGCTCGACCTGCTCGGCCGGCAGGTCGCGTCGCCGGTGCAGTTCGTCCGGGGACTGCGCACGCTGTACGCCGCCGGCGCCCGGGTCTTCGTGGAGGTCGGCCCGAAGAAGGCCCTGCACGGATTCGTCGAGGACGTCCTCGGTGACGACGTGACGGCGTTGTTCACCAACCACCCGAAGGCCGGCGACGTGGTGTCCTTCAACCAGGCGCTCTGCGGCCTGTATGCCGCCGGTCTGGGTTTCACCCCACCGGCCGCCGGCCGCCCAGCCATCTCGGAACCGATCGCCACCGGCAACCCGACCACTGCGGGGAGGACCCCCATGACCACCGACCGGTACACCGAACTGGGCCACCTGTTCGCCGACGTCCTCGAACGCGGTATGCACGTCTACACCGGCTCCTCCCCCGGACGGCCACCGGCCACGGTCGCGGAGCCGGTGGTGGTGACCGGCGCCGCGCTCGGACTGCCCGGCGTCCAGCGGGTTTTCGACGACGAGAACGTGGCTCGGATCCTGGCCGGCCAGCAGTTCATCGACACCATCCCGCACCGGCTGCGCCGGGCGATGGTCGACCGGCACATCACCCGGCTGGTGAAGCGGGAATCCGGCGACCCCACGTTCGAGACGATCGACAACGAGTCCGACGTCGTCAAGCTCGCCGGCCGGGGCGCACCGGTCGATCTGGTCACCGAGTTCGGCGTCGACGCCGAACGCGACGTGGCGCTCGACAACGCCACCCGGCTGGCCATCGGCGCCGGGTTCGACGCGCTGCGCGACGCCGGCATCCCCCTGGTCAAGCAGTACAAGACGACCACCCTGGGTACCACTCTGCCCGACCGCTGGGGCCTGCCCGCCTCGATGCGCGACGACACCGGGGTGATTTTCGCGTCGGCGTTCCCGGGCTACGACAACTTCGCCAAGGACATCGAGCGGTACGTCACCGACCGGGGCCGCCGCGAGCAGTTGCTCGCCCTCGAGGCCGTCCGGGACCGGCTGGACGCCGACGGACCGGCCACCGCCGAGGTGGACCGGCGCATCGTAGATCTGCGCCACCTGCTGGCCACCGATCCGTACGCCTTCGACCGGCGGTTCCTGTTCCGGACACTGTCCATGGGGCATTCCCAGTTCGCCGAGCTCATCGGAGCCCGCGGGCCGAACACCCAGATCAACGCCGCCTGCGCGAGTACGACCCAGGCGACGGCACTGGCCGAGGACTGGATCCGGGCCGGCCGGTGCCGGCGGGTCGTCGTGGTGTCCGCCGATGACGCCACCTCCGACGCCCTGCTGCCCTGGCTGGCGTCCGGATTCCTCGCCTCCGGGGCGGCCGCGACCGACGACATCGTCGAGGAGGCGGCGACGCCGTTCGACCGGCGGCGGCACGGCATGATCGTCGGGATGGGCGCCGCGGCATTCGTCGTCGAGTCCGCCGACGCGGCGCGCGAGCGGGGGCTGCAGCCGATCTGCGAGGTCCTCGGCGCGGTCACCGCGAACAGCGCGTTCCACGGCACCCGGCTCGACGTCGAGCACATCGGCCAGGTCATGGATCGGCTTCTCGAGCAGGCCGAGGCTCGCGGCGTGCGCCGCCACGCGATCGCGCCGGAAACCGTCTTCGTGTCGCACGAGACCTACACCCCGGCGCGCGGCGGCAGCGCGTCCGCCGAGATCAACGCGCTGCGCCGGGTGTTCGGCGCGGAGGCCGACGCCGTCGTCATCACGAACACCAAGGGCTTCACCGGGCATGCGATGGGTGCCGGTATCGAGGACGTGGTCGCGATCAAGGCGCTGGAGACCGGGCTGGTTCCGCCGGTGCCCAACTTCAAGGAGCCCGACCCCGAGCTGGGGTCGCTCAACCTGTCCACCGGCGGCGCCTACCCGGTGCGGTACGCGCTGCGGCTGGCGGCCGGTTTCGGCTCGCAGATCGCCATGTCACTGCTGCGCTGGACGCCGCTCGCGGACGGCCGGCACCGGGCGCCCAGCGAACTGGGCTACGCGTACCGGATCGTCGACCCGGCGGCGTGGCAACGCTGGCTGACCGAGGCGGGTGGCCCGGGCGCCCAGGTGGAGGTCCGGCAGCGCCGGTTGCGCGTCGCCGACAGCGGCGCGCCGGTGGCGCGACCCGCGCCGGCCGTCCCCGTGCCGGCCGCCGCCCCCGTGCCGGTGGCACCGTCGGTCGTCATCGACCAGCACGTCGCCGCGGCGCCGCCGGCCCGGCCGGCGCCGGCCGTGGAGCCTGCCGTCGCGCAGGTGACGGCACCGCCCGAGCCGATTCGGCCGGCGGCGGTCGAGCCGCCCGCCGGGGACCAGATCGCCGAGGCGGTGGTGGAGATCGTCTCGGGGCTGACGGGCTACCCGCCGGACCTGCTGGACGTGGACCTGGACCTGGAAGCGGATCTGGGTGTCGACACGGTCAAGCAGGCGGAGGTGTTCGCGGCGGTCCGGGAACGGTTCGCCGTGCCCCGCGACGACGAATTGCGGCTCCGCGACTTCCCGACCCTCAGCCACGTCATCGGCTGGGTCCGGGAAAAGACCGGCGAGCCGGCTTCGCGGGCGCGAGCCGGGGCCGGGTCGCCGAACACGGCAGCGGTCACCGGTGACGCGGCCACGGTCGTCGGTGACCTCGCGGCCACCGACGGGATCGTCCGGCGGATGCCGGTTGCGGCGCTGCGCCCGGAGTCGGCCGCCTGTGTCCCCACCGGCGTCACGCTGGACGCTGGCACCCGCGTCGTAGTGCTGCCCGACCAGGGTGGCGTCGGCGACGCGCTGGTGACCCGGCTGACCCGGCTGGGGGTCCAGGTGGTGACCCTCGACCCCGACGACCCCGGCGCGGCTTTGGAGCCGGCCCTGGCCGCCGGTCCGGTGCACGGCGTGTACTGGCTGGCGGCGCTCGACGACGAGGGCGGACTGGACACGCTCGACCTCGGCGGCTGGCGGGCGGCGCTGAACCGGCGCGTTCGCGGCCTCTACACCACCATGCGGCGGCTCTACGACGACAGCCCGTTCCTGGTGACCGCGAGCAGGCTCGGCGGCTACCACGGCTACGACGAGGCCGGCGCCACCTGCCCGATGGGCGGTGCGGTCACCGGCTTCGCCAAGGCATACCGCCGGGAGCGCCCGGACGCGTTGGTCAAGGCGGTCGACTTCGAGGTCAGCCGGAAGACGGCGGCACCGGCGGACCGGCTGGTGGAGGAGACGCTGCGGGATCCCGGCTGCGTCGAAGTGGGGTACGCCGACGGCCGGCGCTGGGGGGTCGGCCTGGCGGAGCGGCCGTTCCCGGTCGCGGACGCCGAACTCGGCCCGGACCAGGTCTTCGTGGTCACCGGTGCGGCCGGCAGTATCGTGTCGGCGATCACGGCCGACCTCGCGGCCGCCTCACGTGGCACCTTCCACCTGCTCGACCTGACACCGAAGCCGGACCCGGCGGACCCCGACCTGCGCCGGTACGCCGAGGATCGGGACGGCTTCAAGGCCGAACTGGCGGACCGGCTTCGCGAGCGCGGCGAGCGGCCCACCCCGGTGCTGATCGATCGGGAACTGGCCCGCTTCGAACGGCTGCGGGCGGCGCTGTCGGCCGTGCAGGCGGTCGAACAGGCCGGCGGATCAGCTCATTACCACAGCGTCGACCTTACCGATCCCGCCGCCGTCGAGAGTGCCATGGCCGGCGTGCGCGAGACCGGCGGCCGGATCGACGTGCTGCTGCACGCGGCCGGGGTGGAGATCAGCCACGCCCTGCCGGACAAGGAACCGGCCGAGTTCGACCTCGTGCTCGGCGTGAAGGGCGACGGGCTGTTCAACGTGCTGCACGCCGCGCGTGGGCTGCCGCTGGGCACTGTCATCGCGTTCAGTTCGGTCGCGGGCCGGTTCGGCAATGTCGGGCAGACCGACTACAGCGCCGCGAACGACCTGCAGTGCAAGATCTTGAGCAGTCTGCGGCGCAACCGTCCCGAGGTCCGGGCCCTCGCGATCGACTGGACGGCGTGGGGCGACATCGGGATGGCCACGCGCGGCTCGATCCCCACGCTCATGGCGCGGGCCGGAGTCGAAATGCTCCCGGCTGCGGCCGGCGTGGCCTGGATCCGGCGGGAGTTGACCTCCGGCTCGGCCGGCGGCGAGGTGGTTGTCGCCGGCGCGCTGGGCGAGATGGCCGCCGAGTATCACCGGACGGGCGGGCTGGACCCGGCGAACCTGCCGGCCGGCGGACCGGTTGCGGCTTCCCCGATCGGCATCAGCGTCCACGACGGACTGGTCGTGCACACGACGCTGGACCCGGCGACCACACCGTTCCTGGACGACCACCGCATCGGCGGCACCCCGGTGCTGCCGGGGGTGATGGGCATCGAGGCCTTCGCCGAGGCGGCCCGCCTGCTCGTGCCCGGCTGGCACGTGGTGGCCGTCGAGAACGTGGACTTCTCGGCGCCGGTGAAGTTCTACCGCGACGAGCCTCGCACGCTGCGCGTCACGGCGCTGGTGCGCCCGGCCGGCGCTGACCTGCTGGCCGAGTGCCGGCTGTCCGCCGAACGCACGCTGCCCGGCACCGGCCAGGTGCAGCGCACGATCCATTTCACCGGGTCGGTACGCCTGGCCGCACAGCCATGCCCGGCCGGCCACGACGAGCGCAAGGTGGCCGCGCAGGCGCCGGAGCTCAGTTCGGACGAGGTCTACCGGCTGTACTTCCACGGTCCCGCCTACCAGGTGGTCGGCTCGGCGTGGCGTCAGGACGACGGCGCGGCGGCCCGCTTCGCGCCGGGCCTGCCGATCCAGACCGGCGCGCCGACCCTGACCGCACCGCGCCTGGTGGAGCTCTGTTTCCAGACGGCCGGGCTGTGGGAGGCCGCCCAGGAGGGTCGGCTGGCCCTGCCGGGCCACGTCGACGCGATCCGGCTCGGCGCCGACCCGGCGGAGGATCCCGGGCTGCTGGCCGTGGCCCGGCCGGACGGACGGGGCGGCTTCGACTGCGTGGTCCGCACCGGCGACGGCGCCGTGGTGGTCCGGGTCGAGGGATACCGCACGGTGCGGCTCCCCGAACCGCTGCCCGAGGCCGTGGTCGCCCCGTTCCGGTCGGCCATGAACAGCCTTGCGGGATGAGGGGGACGGGCAGCATGCTGCAGACCATTCGGCGGCTGGCGATCGCGACCCGCGGTGAGCCGGCGATCCGCGCCCTGACCGCCGTGCGCGACCTGAACCAGGTGGGCGATCAGCCGCGGATCAGCACGGTCGTTCTGTACACCGAGCCGGACGCCGACGCGTGGTTCGTCTGGGCGGCCGACGAGGCGGTGTCGCTGGGTTCGGCAACCACCCTCGACCCGGTTTCCGGTGACCGCCGGTCCCGGTACCTCGACGAGGAGGCAATGCTCGACGCGCTGGTCCGCGCCCGTGTGGACGCGGTCTGGGTGGGCTGGGGCCTCCTCGCCGAGCGGGCCGGTTTCGCGCAGCGCTGCGCGGAGGCCGGGATCGTGTTCGTCGGTCCGGACAGCACCACCATCCGATTGCTGGGCGACAAGGTGTCCGCGAAGCGGCTGGCGCAGCAGGCGGGCCTGCCGGTGGCGCCGTGGAGCGACGGGCCGGTCGGCGACCTCGACGAGGCCGTCGTACAGGCCGGCCGCATCGGCTACCCGGTGGTGGTCAAGGCGGCAGCCGGCGGTGGGGGGCGCGGGATCCGGCTCGCGCACACATCGGCGGAACTCGCCGAGGCGTTCGCGTCGGCACGGGCGGAGGCGCGGTCGGCCTTCGGCGACCCGACGGTCTTCCTGGAAAAGCTGGTGCCGAACGCCCGGCAGGTCGAGGTCCAGGTGATCGCCGACGGGTACGGGCAGGTCTGGGCGGTCGGGGTGCGCGACTGCACGCTGCAACGCGGGCACCGGAAAGTGATCGAGGAGTCCGCCTCGACGGTGCTGGACGCCGCGGCCGAGAACGCGATCCGCGACGCGGCGGTCCGACTGGTCACCGCCGCCGGCTATCGCAGCGCCGGCACGGTCGAGTTCCTCGTCGAACCGGACACCGGACGATGGCTGTTCCTGGAGGTGAACCCCCGGCTGCCGGCGGAGCACCCGGTCACCGAGGTCACCACCGGCCTGGACCTGGTGAAGCTTCAGCTGCAGGAGGCCTGCGGCGGCCGGCTCGCCGGTGGGCGACCGCCGGTGCGCGGACACGCCGTCGAGGCCACGCTGTGCGCGGAGGACCCGGAGGACGGCTTCGTTCCCGCACCCGGCCGGCTCGCCCGGCTCGTCCTGCCGATCGGCACCGGCATCCGGGTGGACTGCGGTTTCCGCGAGGGCGACCAGATCCCACCCGACTTCGACTCGATGATCGCGAAGATCGTGGCCTGGGGGAAGGACCGCACCGAGGCGCTGTCCCGGCTGCGGCGTGCCCTGGACGACACCACGGCGATCATCGAGGGCGGCACCACCAACCGATCCTTCCTGCTCGGCGTGCTCGGCCGCGCGGAGGTGCGGGCCGGACGCTACGACAACCGCTGGCTGGACCGGTTGACCGCCGAGGGAGCGCACCTGCCCGCCGCCGATCCGGTGGCGCTGCTGATGGCTGCCCTGACGTCGTACGAACTCGACCAGGCGGCGGACCAGGCCGCGTTCCACGCGCGGGCGCGGCGCGGTCGCGCCGAGTCGACCGGCCCGGTGGGGCAGCGATGCCGGCTGCGCTATCGCGGTCAGCCCTATGACCTGTGGGTGTACCGCACCGGCCGGCGCAGCTACCGAATCACCGGCGCCGGTGTCGCCGACCTGGTCGTGGAACGGCGGGACGGCTACCAGAGCCGGGTACGGGTCGGCGACCGGTCCTACCGCGTCGCCGCCATCGCGGAGGGCGCCACCATCCGGGTGAACGTCGACGGATGTTCCCATGTGATCTCGCGCGACGACGGCGGCGTGGTGCGCAGTGCCGGCCCGGCGTTCGTGGTGTCGGTCCTGGTCGCACCCGGTGACCCGGTCACCGTGGGGCAGCCGCTCGCGATGCTGGAGAGCATGAAGATGGAGTCGACGCTCACCGCCCCCGTCGCGGGGACGGTGGTGTCGGTCGAGACCGCCGAGAACGTGCAGGTGGATGCCGGAGCGCCGGTGATGCGGATCCGGCCGGGTGGCACGCGGACCGATGCCGCGGGTGCGCGGCTGGAGTTCACCGGGCTCGTTGCCGCCCCACCGCCGGGCGCCCCGCCGTGTGAGCGGGTGTACGCGGCCCTGCGCGGTTATCTGCTCGGTTACGACCTCGACCCGGCCTCGGTCCGGGCCATGACCACCCGGCAGCGCCGCCTCGGCGAAATCGCCCAGGCCGCCGACCCTGGCCTGCTCACCTGTGAGAACAGCCTGCTCGACCTGTACGCCGACGTCAGCGCGCTGTATCGGCCGCGTGGCCCGGTCGAGGCGGACGACGCCGCCACCGACGGCAGCGCCCAGGAGCATCTGCTGTCCTATCTGCAGTGGCTGGACGTCGACCGGGCCGGGCTGCCCGACGAGTACCGTCGCCGGTTGGAGCGGGCGCTGCTGCGGTACGGCGTGGCCGGCCTCGACCGCACTCCGGAACTCCAGGAGGCAGTCCTGTGGATGTTCCGCTCGCTGCGCCGGGTGGGTGAGCTGGCGCCGGTGGTCATCAACATTCTGGAACGGCGGCTGCGGCACCACGGTGACCTCGCCCGCCTGGCGGACGCCGATACGCGCGAGCGCTTCGACCGGCTCGCCGCCGCGGCCCAGGGACATCATCCCGTCATCGCCGACCTGGCCCGGGACATCAGATTCCGCTATCTCGACGAACCGCTGCTGGACTCCGCGGTGGCCGAGGAGTACGCCTGGGCGGACAGTGCTCTCGACGCTCTGAGCGCCGGCCCGCCGCCCGAGCGGGCCGACCTGATCGACCTGATCGACCGGCTGGTCGGCTGCCCGCAGCCGCTGCGCGGTCTGCTGCTGCGCCGCTGGCGCGGCACCACCGATCCGGCCGCGCACCGGATCCTGCTGGAGGTCTACACCCGCCGCTTCTACCGCATTCGTACGCTGCCCGCGCCGCTGATCACCGAAGTGGACGGCCAGTTGCTGTGCGGCGCGGACTACGACCTGACCGAAGACAAGATCCACCTGGTGACGGCGTACGCGCGGCTGGCCGACCTGCCCCGAACGGCCCGCGCCGTGGCCGCCCACCTGCGCACCGACGGCGCCGGTCGCGACGTGGTGGTGGATCTGGCCACCTGGCGGCACGGGGAGCCGATCGACGCCGAAGGCGTCCTGATGGAGCTCGGCAAAATACTGCCGGAGTGCGACTTCGGCCGCCGGCTGCGGCGCCTCGACGTGACCGTGACCACGGTCGATGGCTCGGCCCCGGAGCGGTTCCGGACTCATCACGTCACCTACCGCCAGCACGACGGCGAGTTCGTCGAGGACCGGCTGTACCGCAACCTGCATCCGATGCTCGCCAAGCGGCTCGACCTGTGGCGGCTGGCGAACTTCCGGCTCGAGCGGCTCCGGTCCGCCGAGGACGTCTACCTGTTCCACGGGGTCGCCCACGACAACCCGGGCGACCACCGGCTCTTCGCCCTCGCCGAGGTCCGCGACCTGCGGCCCACCCAGAACGCGGGTGGCGCCCTGCGGTACCCGGGCCTCGAACTGATGGGACTGCGGGCGTTGTCCGGCATCCGGGAGGCGCTCACCGGTTTCCCGGCGGCGGACGCGCCGGCCGCGAACCGGATCGTGCTCTACGTCCGGCCGCCGTGGGACCTGACGCCGGACGTGTGGACCGAGCTGGCCGCCTCGCTGGCACCGCTGGCCGCCGGCGCCGGGCTGGAGAAAGTGGTGCTGCGGGTGCGGCGGCCCGACGGCCGGGACACCGTCCTGCACGTGGAGGGCTGGGAAACCGGGGTCACGGTGCGCGAACGGCCGCCGGGTCAGGAACCCGTCCGGCCGCTGACGCCGTACCGGCAGAAACTCCTGCGGGCCCGGCGGTTCGGTGCGCCCTATCCGTACGAGATCGTGCGGCTGCTCTCCCCGCCGCCCGGCGCCGTCTCCCGGTTCCCGGTCGGCCGGTTCACCGAATACGACCTTGACGAGCGGGGCGACCTGACCGAGGTCTCCCGGCCGTACGGCCTGAACACGGCGAACATCGTGGTGGGAGTGCTGACCAACGACACGGTGACGGTGCCCGAGGGAATGGCGCGGGTAGCGCTGTTCGGTGACCCGACCCGCGGCCTGGGCAACCTCGCCGAGCCGGAATGCCGGCGAGTGATCGCCGCGCTCGATCTGGCCGAGCGACTACGCGTACCGGTCGAGTGGTTCGCCCTGTCGTCCGGCGCTCGGATCGCGATGGACAGCGGCACGGAGAACATGGACTGGATCGCCGTGGTCCTGCGCCGGCTGATCGAGTTCACACAGGCCGGCGGGGAGGTGAACATCATCGTCACCGGCATCAACGTGGGTGCTCAGCCGTACTGGAACGCCGAGGCGACGATGCTCATGCACACCCGCGGAATTCTGGTGATGACCCCGGCGAGCACCATGGTGCTGACCGGCAAGCAGGCGCTGGACGCCTCCGGCGGTGTCTCGGCCGAGGACAACTTCGGCATCGGTGGCTTCGACCGCATCATGGGACCGAACGGCCAGGCGCAGTACTGGGCCGCCACCCTCGGCGACGCCTGCGACGTCCTGCTGCGCCACTACGAGCACACGTACGTCGTGCCCGGCGAGGCGTACCCGCGCCGGCATTCGACCACCGACCCGGTCGACCGCGACGTGCGGACCTCGCCGCACGCCGCAGTGGCCGGAGCGGAGCTGACGTCGGTCGGCGACGTGTTCTCCGCCGAACTCAACGGCGACCGCAAGAAGCCGTTCGACATGCGCTCGGTGATGCGGGCCGTCACCGACACCGACGCCGTGCCGCTGGAACGCTGGGCGTACTGGCGCGACGCGGAGATCGCGATCGTCTGGGACGCCCGGATCGGTGGCATCCCGGTCTGTCTGCTCGGACTGGAGGCACACACGTTGACCCGGCGCGGTTTCGTGCCGGCCGGCGGCCCATCGGCGTGGACGTCCGGCACCCTGTTCCCGCAGGCGTCTCGCAAGGTGGCCCGGGCCGTGAACGCCGCCAGCGGCAACCGGCCACTGGTGGTGCTCGCCAACCTGTCGGGCTTCGACGGCTCGCCGGAGTCGATGCGGCAGTGGCAGCTGGAGAACGGCGCGGAGATCGGCCGGGCGATTACCAACTTCCGCGGCCCGATCGTGTTCGTGGTGGTTTCCCGTTATCACGGTGGGGCGTTCGTGGTGTTCTCCAAGGCGCTCAACGAGCGTCTGGAGATGGTCGCCGTCGAGGGTTCGTTCGCGTCGGTGATCGGTGGCGCGCCGGCGGCGGCCACGGTGTTCGCACGAGACGTCACAGCGCGCACGAAAAGCGATCCCCGGGTCCGCGAGGCGGCCGAGAGGCTGCGCGCCGCCACGGATCAGGACGCCGGTCCCCTGCGTGCCCGGCTGGCCGAGATCACCGCAACGGCACGGTCGGCGAAGCTGCGCGAGGTAGCCGACGAGTTCGACCGGATCCACACGGTGCAGCGGGCGATGGCGGTGGGCTCGGTGGACCGCATCATCAGTGCCGACCAGCTGCGACCGGACCTCATCGCCGCGCTGGAGCGGGGGATGTCCCGTCCTCCCCGGTGGCGGCCGAGCTCACCGCGGTGAGGGCCGAGCCAGCCAGGAGTGCCGCGGCGCCGCGGTGGTCAGGATGTCCGGTCGGTCGAGGGCCACCGGCTGCGGACCCGGCGCCGCGGTGACGACGGTGAGCACGAACGCGCCGTCCCGGCGCCACCAGCCCGTCATCGGCGGGCCCTCGGCGCTGCGCACGGACAGCGCACCCCAACCGTCCCGGCCGGCCGCGCCGAGGGCCACCTCCACGCCGAGGGTGTCTCTCCGCAGTCCGGTCCGGAGCAGCTTCAGGGCGCTCTCCTTCGCCGACCAGATCAGGTTGGCGGCGGCGTCACGGTCGTCGCCGTCCGTTCGCGCGGCGACGAGGCCCTGCTCGGCCGGGGTCAGGAAGTCGCGCACGAAGGCCGGGCTGCGCGGCTCCACCAGCTCCAGATCGCAGCCGACCTGCCGGCCGACGACACAGACGGCCCACCCGGCCCGGTCGGTGACCGACACGTCGAACCGCGGTCGAACACCGTCGAGCAGGACGTACGGCGCGCCATCCGGTGCGTTGAGAACTTCCGTACCGGCCAGCGCGGCCGGGTCGGCCGGCCGGCCGGTGACCGCTGCCACCGCGTGCTTGACGGTCAGCCGGCGCAGCAGGTATTCGTTGCGCCGCTTCGGATAGCGCAGTGCGGCGGCGCGGGCACCCTCGGCCGGGGACAGCCATCGCGTATCGGCGGGCAGCGACGCTTCACCCCGGACCAGCCAGCGGGGTGCCGCGAACGGGTCCGTCATCGCCGGTCCCCAGCGGCCACCGCCGGTGGTGGACCGGCGAGCCACGCGCACACCTGGTCGTGCACCGCCGGGTGGTTGAGCAGGTCGAAGTGGTGCAGGCCGCCGAGATGGCGGCCGTTACCGGGGTCGAACGGCAGGCTCCGCCGGGTCCCGGCGCCGATGCCGGCGGCGCTGCGGTACGGGACGAACAGGTCGCCGAGGACCGCGCCGAGCGGACCGTCGTGCCGCTGGGCGAGGGTGGCGCCGATGAAGTGATGCTCCGCTTGCGGCAGGAACGGCAAGTCGGTGCAGCGGTCACTCGGCAATGCGTCGGGGTCGGCATCGCGCCAGTCCGGTTCGACCAGCGCGCCGTAGCCGAGGTCCTGGACCCCGGCGCTGCGCCGGGCGAGCAGCCCGGCGACCGGCCGGCTCTCCGGGTACCGGGCCAGCAGCCACGCCGCGACGTGCACGCCGCGAGCGAGCGGCGCTCCCCGATGGGGCGTGCCCAGGTACACCACATGGGTCACCAGAGGCACCCACCGGTGCCCGGCGGTCGCGCCCTGCTCGGAGGCGCTGCGGATGACCAGGCCGCCCATCGAGTGGCCGATCAGGGTGATCTCCCGCACGGTGACCGGCCAGTGCCGGACCAGCTCCTCGATCAGCGCGGACAGTCGCAGTCCGTTGTCGGAGACGTGCAGACCGGAGTTGAACCGCAGGTAGACGGGGGTACAGGCGAGATCACGCCGCAGCCGCGAGCCGAGCGTCGTGGGCCCCGTCCCGTGCCGGTGGGCGGCGAGGGACCAGTATTCCTCGGTCTCGCAGAGGCCGTGCACGAACAGCGCGATTCGCGGGCTCGCCGCGGGGAACGCGGCCCGCAGCGCTGCGGCGGTGAGCGGGACGTCGGCGTCGTGTGCCCGGACCGTCATCGGTGTCGCCAGCTCCGGATGCCGCCCGATGAGCGTGTCCCCCCACAGACCGTTGACCACGGCGAGGGTCATCCGGCCGGCCCGGTGACCGGACAGCGGAGCCTGCTCGGGGCGCCACCCGTGGCCGACGGCGATGCCGGCCACCCGCGGCAGTACGGCGTGGGCGGTCAGCACGGTCGCGTACACCCCGCCCGCGATGACGCCGTGCACGGCGCGGATCGGATTCGCCGCCGGTCCCAGCGCCGTGAACGCCCGGTCGGCGATCGCCCGGTGGGTGTCCCGCACCACGGCCACGACCCCCGCCAGCGCGTCACCAACCACCCGCCCGGCTGCCCGGAACTCATCGACGCCCATCCCCGGTCCTCTCCCGATAGAGGTTCCCCGTCAGCGTGCGGCGTACCGGCCCGGTGAGCAAGTGCTGGTCGGCTACCGTCATCGAGGATCACGCGGTGTCACCGCTCGCGGTCGGCCTTCACGCGCCGCGCCGGAGACCTCGTCCCCGGTGCGGGGAACGAAGCCGGTCGGGTCTTCTGGCCCTGCCGTGGTGTCCGGCGGGCTGATGGACTCGGCCAAGGATGACCCACGATTTGTGGTCACCTCCGCGACAAGACGGAGGACATGGAATCATGGAAAACCAACATCCCACCCAGCACGCCGGGCTTCTGTCCTGGGTGGCGGAGGTCGCCGCTCTTACCGAACCGGACGACGTGATCTGGTGCGACGGCACCGAGGCCGAATGGACGCGTTTGACCGGCGCCCTGGTCGCCGCGGGGACGCTGATCCGGCTGAACCCGTCGCTACGGCCGAACAGCTTCCTGGCCCGCTCGCATCCGTCGGACGTGGCCCGCGTCGAAGACCGCACGTTCATCTGCTCGGCAGACGCCGGTGACGCGGGTCCGACGAACAACTGGGCCGACCCGGACCAGATGCGGCAGACCCTGAACACCTGCCTCGCCGGAGCGATGCGCGGCCGGACGATGTATGTGGTGCCGTTCTCGATGGGACCGCTCGGATCGCCCATCTCGCAGTTGGGCGTGCAGATCACCGACTCGCCGTACGTCGTCGTGTCGATGCGCATCATGACGCGGATGGGCAAGCAGGCCCTCGACCTGATCGGTCCGGCCGGCAATTTCGTCAAGGCACTGCACAGCGTCGGCGCGCCGCTGACGCCCGGCCAACCCGATGTGCCGTGGCCGTGCAGCGAGACGAAGTACATCGCCCATTTCCCGGAGACCAGGGAGATCATTTCGTACGGCTCCGGCTACGGCGGCAACGCGCTGCTGGGCAAGAAGTGCTTCGCGCTGCGTATCGCCTCGGTGATGGCGCGGGACGAGGGCTGGCTGGCCGAGCACATGCTCATCGCGAAACTGACCAACCCGGCGGGCGAGGTGCGGCACATCGCCGCGGCGTTCCCGTCGGCGTGCGGCAAGACGAACCTGGCGATGCTGGTACCGACGATGCCCGGATGGACGCTTCAGACGCTGGGCGACGATATCGCCTGGATGCGATTCAACGCCGACGGTGAACTGCGCGCCATCAACCCGGAGAACGGCTTCTTCGGGGTGGCCCCGGGCACCGGTCCGCAGACCAACCCCAACGCGATCGGCACGTTGTACGCCAACTGCATCTTCACCAATGTGGCGCTGACCGATGAGGGTGACGTCTGGTGGGAGGGCCTGACCCCGGAGCCGCCGGCACACGCGATCGACTGGCTGGGGCACGACTGGACGCCCTCGTCGAAGACGCCGTCGTCGCATCCGAACGCCAGGTTCACCGCGCCGGCCGCGCAGTGTCCGTCGATCGCGGACAACTGGGAGGACCCGGCGGGTGTGCGGATCGACGCAATCCTTCTCGGTGGGCGGCGGGCCGGCGTGGTGCCGCTGGTCATCGAGGCCCGGGACTGGACGCACGGCGTGTTTCTGGGCGCCACGGTTTCGTCCGAGACGACCGCCGCCGCTGTCGGGGCGGTCGGGCAGCTGCGCCGCGATCCGTTCGCCATGCTGCCGTTCTGCGGCTATGACATGGCCGATTACTGGGCCCACTGGCTGAGCATGGCCGACTCCCCCGGCGCGAAGCCGCCGAAGGTGTTCCACGTCAACTGGTTCCGCAAGGCCGCCGACGGGCGCTGGCTGTGGCCCGGGTTCGGGGACAACAGCCGGGTCTTGGCCTGGGTGTTCGGCCGCACCGACGGTCGCACCGCCGCGGTGCCGACGCCGATCGGCTACCTTCCGGCCGCGGGTGCGCTGGATCTGGACGGCCTGCAACTGTCCGACGAGGACGTCGCCGAACTGCTCGACGTGGATACCGTCCAGTGGCTGGCGGAGGCGGACTCGATAGCCGAGCACTTCGCCCGCTTCGAACGGTTGCCCGCCCAGCTGAACGCGCACCTCGCCGACCTGCGCGCCCGCCTGGAGGCCGCATTGCCGGTCCCGGCCCGACTTTGACGGCCCAGGCGCATCGTGCCGACGACGGCGGACCCGCCCCGGCGGCACGGTGTCGTCGCCGGCCAGCGCGCCGAGCCAGAGCGGCGCCACCGTGGCGAACCGGTAGGTCAGCGACCGGCCCTGGAACACCGGCCGGCCGTCGGCGGCGAAGAAGTGCTGGTAACTCTCGAGAAAGGCGGCCGGCCGCCCGGCGTAACGAGCCGTCCGTACGGCGTCGCCGGCCATCCGCGCCCAGAGGATCGAGTACAGGTGCAGCGCCCAGCCGCTGTAGTAGTCGAAATTCTGCCCGGGACCGTCGGTGTACCAGCCGTCGCCGGTGTGCCAGGCCTCGATGCGCTCCAGGCCGGCCTCGATCTCGCCAGGGTCGTGCGGTCCGCCCACCGAGGCGAGGAACTGGCCGGTGATCACCCGGAACAGCACCCAGGTGCTGTCCGGGGTGCGCTTGCCGACCACGCCGGACAGCCAGGCGACCACGCGGTCCCGCTCGGCGGACGCGAGCCGGTCGACGCATCGCGGAGTCCATCTCGTCCACCGCTCTCCGATCGGAACCGTCATGCCCCCACTGCAGGTTCTCAGTGGAGCTAATCTCTTCTCACTGGTTCTGATCCGCTCCCGGCGGCTGGCGTCATGGCCTGGTCATCGCCAGCAGCGCCCCGATCGGCAGCCTCCGATCGCAGTAGCCGGGCAGCGTGATCCCCGGGTGCGGCCCGGCCTCGATCCGGCGAACGAGCCGTGCACAAGCACCAACCCCGCGAGCGAGCGTCAGCTTCGACGCCCGCTCGATTCTTGTCAAGATCGTCCTTAGCGTGACTTTTCGTTCCGACGTTCCTCAAGGGCCTCTACACCTGGGTCGCCGTCAACACCCCACCCCGCTCAACTTCGAAGAGCCATCGATGTGCTCAACGGACCGCCCCTGCCGAAGGCAGGCTCAGCAGCCGCAGGACGGCGTGGGCGAGCACATCGGCGGCTTCGGCGGTCTCTGCGGGCGAGAGCGACATCGTTCGCCGGAGAACGGCCATGATCGCACCGAGGGTGGCGGTGACGAGGATGTCGAACTCGAGCGTTTCCGGCACCGCGCCGCCCACGGCCATCGCGGCGCGCACATCCGCCCGGATCCTCTGCCCGCGCGGATCATCGCCGTCGTCGAGCAGTGCGAGGCGGCGGGTAAGGATCGCGGCGATCCGCGGTTGCTCGAGAGCCAGCCGTCCGGTGTGGCGCACGCTTTCGATCAGGCGGGTAACAGGATCGACGCCATCGGGTAGGCGCTCGGCGAGCCAGCGCAGATAGTCGTCGACGGCCGCGGTCGCCGCCGCTTCGAAGAGTTCCTCCTTGGAGGAGAAGTAGTTGTAGAACGAGCCGAATCCGACATCGGCGAGTTCGGTGATCGCCTGGATGCTGGCGTGCGCATCCGCACCCTCCGACAGGAGGTGCTGTGCTGCTGCGACAAGGGCCGCGCGGGTCCGTTCCTTGCGGCGGTTCTGCCGGGCGGGACGCGGCGAACTGAGGGCTGACACCTCTCGAATCTACCGCACTCCGCAGTTTTGATGGAGCTATCAATAGTGGTGGTACGATCAATTACCTGATCGAGCGGAGGACGAAGACATGCCTGAGAGTACGGACGACCCCGTCGATGAGCAGGTGGAACGTGGTTCTTCGGAGGCGAGGACGGCGCGGCGCAGCACCCGGCGGACCTTTCTGAAGCGCGCGGGATTGGGTACCGCCGCTGTGGGGCTCGGGGTGGCCGCCGACGAAACGATCAGGAGCGCGACAGCGCCGGTGGTGCCGCCACGAACCACCGTCACCGCGGCGGACGGCGTGCGGATCGACCACGTGACCGTCATCGACCCGATCGACGGCAGCCGCCGTGCCGGTCAGTCGATCGTCGTGCGCAACGGGCGCATCGCCGAGGTCATGCCGACCGCGTCGGCGCCGGTCCAGTCGTCCCTGCGTGTCATCGACGGCGCGGGGCGCTTCGCCGTCCCGGGCTACAACGACATGCACACCCACGTGCTCCAGTCACCCGACAAGGAGCTCGGCTTCGCGCTGATGCTGGCCCAGGGCATCACCGGGATTCGCCAGATGGAGGGTTCCGAGGAGCTTCTGACCAACCGTGCCGAGAACCGGCTCGGGCTGAACGAGACAGCCCCGCGGCTCCTGCAGATGCCGGGCGCACTGCTCCTGCCGTTCAATGCGAACAGCGCCGACGACGCCCGAACCGAGATCGCCCGCCAATGGGATCAGGGTGCCGACTTCATCAAGATGATCCTGACCGACCAGGACGTCTTCTCCGCCGCCATCGACGCGGCGCACGAGAAGGGCCTGCGCATCGCGGGTCATCTGCCTCCACCGGTGCACATCGACGCTGCGGCCGAGAAGGGATTCGACTCCATCGAGCATCTCGGGACCGGTTCGAGCGTCTTCCTCACACTCTCCACGAAGGCCGACGAACTCTGGGCACAGACCCCGTCCACCCTGCCGTTCCCCACCTGGGCTGCCAGCATTCCCTTCGCCGGCTGGGCCTTCGACACCTTCCTGAAGAAGAACTTCCTCGGCCCGGCCACCAAAACCACCAATGCCGCACAGCTCGCTCTCCTGGAACAGGCCTTCGCGACCTACTCCGAGGACCGCGCGACCGAGCTCGCCGGATCCTTCGTCGACAGGCGGACCTGGAACATCCCGACCATGGCCAACATCAGGAGCAAGTACGTCCTCGACGATGCGGAGTTCCGTGACGACCCCTGGCTCAAGCAGCTCCCCGCCAAGGAACAGGAGGAACACCTGGCCGCCGTCGCATCGTTCCGCTCCACCCCGTCGGCCGACCTCGACATCTTCCACGAGTACTACGAACGCACTCTCCAGACCGTGGGTCTCTGGGCGAAGGAAGGAGCGCCGATCATGACGGGAACCGACGGCAATGGTCGCGGGGTCGGCAACAGCTTCGCGATCGAGTTCCGCGAACTGGGACGCGCAGGTCTCACCCCGCTACAGATTCTGCGGGCTACGACCAGCCAGCCGGCGACCTACCTCGGCCGCACCGACCGGATGGGCCGGATCGCGGTGGGGATGGACGCCGACCTGCTCCTTCTCGACGCCGACCCACTGGCCTCGATCGAGGGCCTGAGCTCCATCTCCCTCGTCATGCGCGACGGACACGCCCACACGTCCGCCGACCTCGAAGCACGCATCGCGCAGCTCATGACGGCACAGGACTGATCCCCCGCGGCCCCGCCTACTGTCGACCCGCGAGCAGATCTCGGCTGGTTTTGTCATCACGTCCGCCGAGCTCGGAACAGTTCTCGGCCGCGACGAGGCCCGTGCCCGGCTCCAGGTCGGTGTAGCACGACGCCCTTACGCCCAGCAACGCGTGCGACAGGCGCCCTTTGCACGTCGAACAAGTCGATCGCACGGTCACCCAACTCATCCTCGGCGGGTCCGGTGCCAGCCGCGCGCCAGGTCCAGGACGCCTCACGCCGGCCTGGGCAGGCGCCGCGTCAATCACTCTTGAGGCCCAGCAGCGCTGACAGGGTGGTCGTGGCGAGTTGTTCCGGTTCTTCGCCCAGGCCGTACCGGTCGTGCGGTTGCTGTAGGTGCAGCACGGCCAAGCCGTGCAGCGTGACCCAGAGGGAACGGGCGGTGATCTCCGGTGTGGCGTGGGTGGCGATCTCCCCACTGTCCTGGGCGGCGGCGGTCGCCCGTAGCAGCATCTCAAAGGCGGCCCGGCCCGCGGCGGACTCCGCCCCTTCAGGCCGGCTACGGAACATGGTGACGAACAGCCCCGGATTGTCGTGCGCAAACCGGACGTAGGCGCCGCCCAGGCGAGCGAGGCCGCTGGCGTTCTCGAGCTTTTCGGCAAGCGTCACGTAGCCCTCCTCGGCTACCGCGCTCAGTAGTTCGTCTCGGTTGCGGAAATGGCGGTAGGGGGCGGCGGTGCTGACCCCGGCACGCCGGGCGACCTCATTGAGGCTGAACTGGTCGTGCCCTCTCTCGGCGAGGATCTCTTTGGCCCCGTCGACCAGCGCCTGCCGCAGCGTCCCGTGGTGATAAGTCTTGCGCTCCGCCATGTTGACGACTCTAACATTGCTGCTATGTTAGTGACGTTCACATCGAACAAAAACCGGAGGTTCTCCATGCAGCAGATGGCGGCGGCACAATTCCAGCGCTACGGCGGACCTGAAGTGCTGGAACTGACGACGGTGCCCCGGCCGTCGGCGGGTTCCGGCGAGGTGCTGGTGAAGGTGGAGGCAGCCGCGGTCAACCACCACGACGCGGTGGTCCGCAGCGGCACCCTGAAGATCGTGACCGGCCGCAGATTCCCGCTCGGCGTCGGCCTCGACTTCGCCGGGACAGACCTGTCCACGGGTACACCCGTCTGGGGCATGGTCTCCCCGAAATCAGGTCACGTCACCGGCTCCGCCGCAGAGTACGTCGTGGTACCGGCCGACCGGGTGGCCCGCATGCCGGCCGCACTGACATGGACCGACGCGGCTGCACTGGTGACTTCGGGCACGACAGCGCTGACCGCCCTGCGCGACGTGACCCGGGTCCGCCCCGGCGAACGGGTCCTGATTCGCGGCGCCGCCGGCACCGTCGGGATGGTCGCCGTCCAGCTCGCTGCCGCCCTCGGCGCTCACGTGGCCGCCTTGGCCGGCGCCAAGGACCTCGACTTCGTGAGGTCCCTGGGTGCGCACGAGGTCATCGACTATCGGACGGTGACCTCGGTTGATCTTGAGCCCTCGGACGTCATCGTGGACACGACCGGAACTGACCTGCTCGCCTACCGACGGCGCCTCAAGCGCGGCGGGCGCATGGTCACCATCAACTTCGGCTCAGCGAAAGCGATGACGGCCATCGCCGCCTCGACCGTCTTCGGCGAGCAGCGCGTCCGCACGTTCAGCAGCTACCCGGACACCCGGCTCCTCGACGACCTGGCCGGGCACGTGGCCACCGGCTCGGTCTGGCCGACGGTGGACACGATCTTCCCGCTGCACCGCATCGCCGACGCTCACCGCGCCCTTACCGAACCCGGCCACCGTGGCAAACTCGTACTCGTCCCCTGACACCGAAACCGGCGCCAGAGGAGGTCAGCGGGCCTGGCGCAGGCCCTCTTCGAGCTTGCTCGATGAGTAGGCGACACCTCTCGAGCAGCGTTTCGTAGGCCGCGAGCGAGTGCCTGGCGCTGGTCGGCGACCGGTTACCCGGCTGAGGGGACACTGGACGCGCGGACGTTCAGCACCGGGCTGATCGAGAGGTGATGGGGCGGGCGGCGCTGCCCCTCGGCGAGCCGGGCGACGATCAGCTCCCCCGCACTGCGGCCGACGTGCCGTTTGGGCGGCCGGACCGCGGTCACCGGCGGCTGGCACAACGCCGCCACCTCGTCGTCGTAGGCCACCACCGCGAGCCGGCCAGGCACCGCCAGCCCGACGTCGGCGCAGTGCTGCACCAGAGCGACCGCGCTCGGATCCGAATGCAGTATCAGCGCCGTCGTCCCGGTGCGGCGGCAGTCGTCGAGCAGCGCGTCCAGCAGGACCTCGCGGCCCGCCTCGGTGAACCCGTCGGTGTATCCGGACAGCTGGGCGTCCGGATCGAGGCCGAGCTCCCGCAACTCGGCCCGCCACCCGCGGAGCAGGTGCCGGGGCGCCGGGCCGGATTTGTGCGTCAGCAGGCCGATCCGGCGGTGCCCGTGCTCGTGGAGGTGCCGGACCGCCATGGCCGCGCCGGCCGCATGGTCCGAGGCCACCGACTCCAGCCCGTGGGTGTGCGCCGGCGCCTGCGGGCGGCGCTCGGCCAGCACCACCGGCACGGGGAGCGAGTCCAGCCAGCGCAACAGCACCGGCCACTCCGGGGATTCGACGTCCGGGGCCACGATCAGGCCGTCCAGCCCGGCCGTGCCGGCGAGCGAGCCGATCTGCCGCCGGTCGTCATGGATGTCGTAGGAGGAGCCGCGCAGGACGAGCCGGGCCCGCACCGCCGCAGCGGCTTCCTGCGCACCCGCGATGACCTCCGGCCAGTAGTAGCCCATGTGCGGAACCACCATGCCGATGGTGAAGCGCGAGCCTCGCCCCGGCCCGGGCTCGTCGGGCAGGGTGGCCCCGCCGTGCACCCGGGTCAGCAGGCCCCGGCCCGCGAGCGCGTTGATGTCGCGGCGGATCGTCAGCTGCGAGACACCCAGTTGCTCGGCCACCTCACGCACCACGATCGAACCCTGCGACCGCAGCAGGCGAAGCAGTCGATCCTGCCGCTGCCGGGCGAAGGTCAGTCGTTCCGCATCGGCCGGCACGCGCGCTCCTCACGAACGTTCGTGTTCGAGTCTGAACGTTTTGATTGCTTCGATCGTACGCGGCGAGATCTACTCCGCTACATGACGGCAGACCACATCGACTACTCACCCTGGCTGTTCTGGAGTGATGCGTCCCCGGAGATCGAGGCAGCCCAGCAGGCGGTGCAGCGCGATCTGGCCGGGCGCGGCCACCAATTCGGCGACCGGTGCTTCGTCTCCGGCCTGGCGTCGGTGCAGAACGAGGAGCTGACTCTCGGCGACCGCTGCTATGTCGCGGCCGGCGCCTACCTCACCGGGACGCTGCAGGCCGGGGCGGGACTGCACGATAAATGCGTACGCCGTGGTCCGGGGGAAGATCCGGCTCGGGGACGCGGTCCGGATCGGCGCGCACACCTCGATCCTGGGGTTCAACCACGGCTGGACCGACCCGGACACCGAGGTGTTCCGGCAGCCGATGTCCTACCGCGGCATCACCGTCGGCAACGACGTCTGGATCGGCTCGCACGTGGTGATCCTCGACGGCGTCACGGTCGGCGACCGTGCGGTGCTCGCCGCCGGTGCGGTGGTCACCAAGGACGTCCCGGCCGGCGCGGTCGTCGGCGGCAACCCGGCCCGGGTGCTGCGCTGGCGGGTCCCGCAGCCGGGGCCGGCCATGAGTGACCTGACCGTCTTCGCCGACCGCGCCCGGGACCAGGCCACCGCAATCCTGGCCAACGCTTGGAATCCCGACTCGCGGCAGTTCACCGACCAGCCCGGCGGCGAGGTCACCGTGCGCGCACAGTGCGACGCCATCGAGATCGCCGACCTCCTGCTCGGCCGGGCCCCGTCCCAGCTGCCCGCCGACGAGCAGGCCGAACGACTTCACCACGTCCCCACCCTCGACCTCTTCGACGGCACGGACTCCTACCACGTCCTGTGCGCCGGCTACGCCCTCGACCTGCTCGGCAGCGAGTTCCCCGAGCCGATCCGCCTGCCCACCCCGCAGGAGCTCGCGGCCGGGCTACGTGGGCTCCCGTGGGACGGCGGCGCCTGGCACGGCGGCCACATCGTCGACGGCCTCGGCATCGCCCTGCACTGGAACCTGCGCAAGGGTTCGCCGCCGCCGGACGGCCTGGCCGAGACCCTTTCTGGACGTCCTGTCGATCCACGCGCCCGAGCTGCCCGCTACCCGGCACATGATCGGCGCCGCCCAGCTGGCCGCACTGCCGGACCACAGCTGCGTCATCAACACCGCCCGGGGCAGCCTGATCGACACCGCGGCCCTGGAGCGCGAGTGCGCCGCCGGAAGGCTGCACGCGATCCTGGACGTCACCGATCCCGAGCCGCTGCCCGCGCATTCCGCGCTGTACGACCTGCCGAACGTCATGATCACTCCGCACGTGGCCGGATCGTCCGGATCAGAGATCCTGCGGATGACCGACGGCGCCTTGGACGAGCTCACCCGGCTCGCCGCCGGGCAACCGCTGCTCCGGCCGGTCCACCCCGACGACCTGGCACACACCGCCTGAGAGAGGCATAACCGATGCGAGTTCTGGTGGTACGAGGTGGGGCCATGCACGAGCCGGTGGCCTGCACCGAGCTGTTCCTGCCCCGCCTGCGGGATCGAGGCTTCACCGTGGAGGTCGCCGAGACCCTGGAGGTCTACGACGACCGGACTGCGCTCGCCCGGGCCGACCTGATCCTGCAGTGCTGGACCGCCGGCCGGATCACCGCCGAACAGGAGGAGAACGTCGTCGACCGGGTCCGGGCCGGAGCGGGCTTCGCCGGCTGGCACGGCGGCGTCGTGGCCACCTTCCACGAGGCGCGCCGCTACCAGTACATGGTCGGCGGCCGATTCCTCTGCCATCCGGGCGGGTTGATCGACCATCGGGTCGACATCACCGGCGATCATCCCGTCGTGCACGGGATCGGAAGCTTCCGGGTGCACACCGAGCAGTACTACTGCCACACCGATCCCACCCTCGAGGTGCTGGCCACCACCACGTTCAGCGGCGAGCACGGCGAGCCCGAAACGGCCGGGGTGGTGATGCCGGTGGTCTGGCTGCGCCGTTTCGGGGCGGGTCGCGTGTTCGTCTCGACGCTCGGCCACGCCCCGGCCGACCTGGCGCTGCCCGAGGTCGACACCATCACCGAACGCGGCCTGCTCTGGGCTGCTGACATGCCCGGAGCAGGCCGCGACCACTAGGACGCGCGGACCAGGGAGAGGCCGTCGACGTAGAGGTAACCATCGGTGCCGGCCGCCTGGACGGCGACCGTGGCGGTGCCGGCCGCCAGCGTGAAAGCCGCCGGACGGCGAACGGTCCAGGCGCTCCCGGCCGGGACGGTCAGGGTCCGGACGGCGCCGCCGGCATCGGTGACGGTCACCTGGGCGGCGGATACGGTCCCGGTGGTCTTGGTGGACACGGCGAGCTGGTAGGTGCCGGCCGGCACGGTGATCTGCTGCCGTACGCCGCCGGAGAACGCCGCGGTGGTGCCGATCCGCAGGCTGAAGCTGCTGCCGTTGGCGCCCCCGTTGGCATTGGTCACGATCGCGCTGCCGTCCTGCGCTCCACCCGCCGAGCCGGCGTCGCGCCCGCCCGACTGCACCGCGAGCGCTTCGCGTGGTGAACCCGAATCATTGCGAACAGGAGTATGCGAGATGTACATGATCAAGCTGACACGTACGTTGACCTACCAATCCGTACGGAGATCGCTCGGTGCCGCCACGGCCGCCGCGCTGGCAGCCGTAACACTCACCGGCGGCCCGGCGGCCGCCGGAACCAGAGCCCAGGTCGCCCTCGACTCGTTCTTCGGTGACCGAGGCGAGGTCGTCACCGACTTCGCCGGCTGGTACGACCGCGGCAACGCGGTGGCCGCTATCGGTGACGGGGTGATCGTCGCGGGCGACGCCAGCGCACCCGGCACCTCACTTGTCACCGGCGACTTCGGATATGACGCGGGGGTACGAGGCCTGGCCAAGCTTCCGCACGACCGGCTCGTGGCGGCCGGGTCGGTGGAGAACCAGGACCAGGCGGGAGCAGAGGACTTCGCCGTTGCCGGCTACCGCCTCCACTGAAGCCTGACGACGAGGACTGCAGCCGCCCCGGCTACACGCCGGGGCGGCTGATCGCTCAGCGGTAGCCGGCGGCCACGATGTTGGCCTGGACCTCGTTCTCGGCCGCGTCGGTGGGATAGCCACTGGTCATCGCACCCTCGTAGAAGGTGCCGGCACCCTTGATGCTGTTGTCGCCGCCGGTGCCCAGGATGATGGCGCCCTCCTTGCGCATCGGGTCGTAGCCGCTGACCGTCGGGTCGAGCACCGACTCGGTCGGCCGGACCCCGTTGTAGTAGGTGGTCACGCCGCCGGTCTGGGCGTTGCCGGCGCGGATGGCGAAGTTGTGCGGCTTGCCCTTGATCGCGGCGGTCAGGTAGCGGTGGGTCAGCGTCGGGTCGTTGGTGTTGTCCTGCGCCTTCGACCCGCCGTACACCCCGTTCTCCATGTCGACCATGACCCACGGGCCGTCGCCGGCGCCGGCGCCCCACTTGGTGGTGTTGCCGAAGTAGATGGCCTCCATGGTGCCGTTGCCGTTGTCCTCGCCGTTGGTCTCGGCGTTGCCGTAGTCGAAGCAGCAGCCGCCGTTGTAGTGGGTGCCGTCGATGACGTCGTACATGCCCTCCGGGTTGTCGCCGGTGGCGATGCCGTTCGTGCTGTTGTTGCGATAACCCACCCCGGGAACGACATAGACGCCGTACGCCTTGTGGCCGCCCACCGTGGTCGGTGCCGCGGTCGCGTCGGCCAGGTTGTCGTAGCCGCCCGCGGCCGGCCCGGAAAAGTGCCCCGGCGGCGCCTGGTAGAGGTGGTTACCGCGGCCCGACTGGTCGTAGATGATGCTGATCAGGCAGGTCGTACCGGTGCAGAACGCGTCCTGCAGGGCGGCGTTGGCCACCCCGCCCGCGGTCAGCGGCGTGATGTTCTTGGTGGTGCTGTCCGACGCCCGTTTCACCTGGTAGAGGTTGCCGCTGTAAGCGGCGTACAGGGCCCGGGTCGTGCTGTGCGCGGCCACGCAGGGCGTGCCGCCGGCGGCGTAAGCGTCGCACGGCGGACGGGGCGTACCGCTGGTCGGGCTGGTGGTGGGTGCAGTCGTCGGGCCGGCGACGTAGTTGAAGGACCACTGCATCCGGGCGATGTCGGTGCATGTCTCCTCGACGATCGGGTTGTTACCGGCCGTCGAGCCGTCCCTGTCACTGATACACAGCCCGGTAGCGACGCTCTTGACCAGGTACTTGCCTGACGCCGCTGTGGAGGCGGTGAACGTCCAGAGCTGATTGGACTTGGTGCCGTCGCCGCAGCCATACTGCTGCAACTGAGTGCCCGAAACGGTGGACGAACTGGGCACGTCGATGCAGCGGGTGCTGTTGCCGTTGGCCAGGTTGAACGGGCCGGAGCCCTGCACTTTCCACTGCTGCGCGGTGGTGGCGGCGCAGGCAGTCTGGATGAGCAGCGCACTGTTCGCGGTGGACGCACCGGTGACATCGACGCACTTGCCGCTGGCGGCGGATGCCAGCTGGTAGACGCCGTTCGCCACCGGGGTGGTAGCCGCTTCGGACGGCATCATCGTCAGCCCGATCACCACGGGTGTTGGCCGACCACGATGGACGGCACTGAATCCGAGTTCCCGGCCGCTCAGGCTCTCGGTCTTTCCTTCACCGGTGATGAACAGCGTTGCCGAGTGTGCCCACAGGCCCGCTGCTGCCTCAAGGATCTCTGCGGTATGCGGGATCTCCTGCACGCGCTGCGTGACATGGATGAACGAGACCGGGCGGCCGGGTGTGTGCACGCGAAGATGCTGCAGCAGCCGCAGCGCCGGGGTGATACCGATGCCGGCGGTGACGATCGTGATCGGTCCCTTGCCGTTGGCGAGCACAGCGGTTCCGTACGGCCCGGAGACGAGGATCCGGCCGACTTCCGGCATCGAGCTCAGCCACGGGGAGAAGCGCCCGTCAGGGGCCGGCTGCACGGTGACACGCACGGTCTCCCCATCCACGCGTGAGATGGTGTAGTTGCGCCAGCCGTCCACCGCGTTCCCGCCGTGTACGCGCAGATACTGGCCGGCAGCGGCGCTCTGGAGCATGCCGAACGGGTCGTCGATGACCACGGAACGCGCCGTACTCGAGGATTGAAGGCTTCCCGCGATGGTCGCGGCTCGCGGAGTCGCGGGCACCACCAGATCTGTGTCGGGACCGTTCAACTTCTGATGCAGCCCAGCGACGAC
This sequence comes from Paractinoplanes durhamensis, assembly GCF_016862175.1. Taxonomy (GTDB): domain Bacteria; phylum Actinomycetota; class Actinomycetes; order Mycobacteriales; family Micromonosporaceae; genus Actinoplanes; species Actinoplanes durhamensis. The sequence continues at coordinate 60,141 of NZ_BOML01000088.1, forward strand.
GGTGACGCTGTCCCCGACGCTCACGCGCGCCGGACGTACGACTCTTGCGTATACGCCGCAGTAGGCGTGTCCGAAGTGCGCGGCGAGCGAGAGCGCTCGGCCGCCGGCGAAATGGCTGATCCACTCCGTGGGCGCTGTGGTCAATTGCGGCAGGCCGCCGAGCACCGGGATGGACACGACATCGCTGCCCTTGTACGAAACGGTGATGGTGCCTGCGCCGTTGCGGTCGAGCAGGGATCGCGGTGCTGCGGGAGCCGAATCGGCGTCAGCCGGAAGGGCGAGCACGCGCGCACGACCGAGCCCGAACGAGTTGTTGGTGGTAAGAGCGGAGAATGCCTCGTACGTCGTCCAGTTGCCGCGCGGTTGCATGGGAATCTGGCCCGTGGCGAGAGCGAGCACGCGGTCGAAGGGCACACCGCTCTCGGTGAGCACCACGGCGTCAAGGTCCTCTCCGCCGAGGCCCTTGACCGGGTACCGGCAGATCCGAGACAACCGAACCTTGGTTATCGGGGCGCCGGCCTCCCCCCGGTAGGTCGACGGCGGGCAATTCTGGATGTTGGGCATCTCTGAACCTCGTCAACGGATGGTGCGGATGAGCTTCTTGTTGACGAACTCGTCGATCCCGAAGCGCCCGAGTTCGCGGCCGAACCCGCTGCGTTTCACGCCGCCGAACGGCAACTCGACACCCTCAGCACCGACTCCGTTGATGAAGACCATGCCGGTATCGAGGCGGTCGGCTACGCGTGCGGCCCGTGCCGGATCGTCGGTGAAGACGTACGAACCCAGCCATGGACCGCAAGATGCGCGACCTGCTCCGCAGCCACCTTCACGAACTCGTTCCGGATGACGAACTCGACGACACCGTCGAGCTCCTGCGTGTGTTCATCAACGGCGTCGTCCTGTCCAGCGCCGAGGGGCCCACGCAGTGGAACCCTGCCCGGGTCCGCCGACTGCTCGATCAGGTTCTGCGTCGACTGGCCCTCACCGGGCTGCCGAGCCGCAGAGAGAAGGTCCGCGCCTGACACCTACGCGACGGCCCGACGAGAACACCTCCGCGACCTGGTTCGTAACCGCCCGGATCGGCAAGGAGTTGCCGTGGGTGGCGATCCAGCAGATCAGCGCCCACTGGATCAGACACACCACACTGACCTGGGTCGAACGCACCTACGGCTACGCCGTAGCCCGCGCCTTCGCCGGCCACGCAGACAGCACCAGCGAGCCCGGCGCCACGGCAACCTACGTCCGAGCGAGCGGCCGCGGTGCTGTCTACGTCTCCAGCATCCGGCGAAGTGGCTGACGGCTTACGAGTGACCGTTAAACCGCGCCCCTAACCGGCCGATGGTGAGCCTGACGCAGAGTGGTTGGACCTGGAATAGAGGGACGAACGAAGTGCGCAACATCAAGATCGCAGTCCGCTTGACCGCCAGTATGGCTGTCCTGCTGGCCTTGATCGCCGGGTTGATCTTCGTGGGAATGTCGGCCGTGTCGGTGCAGAGCAAAGCCACCGCGGACGTGCGGGACTACGGCGCCGCGACCCGCCTGGCAATGCAGGTCAAGTTCCGGTCGGCCGACTTCAATGGCTGGCAGACCGCGTACGCGTTCGACGTGACCCGCGGCCTTCGGAGTGCGACGGACGACACCGCACAGAGCCGGGCCGCCTTCCTCACATCAGCGACAGCGTTCCGGGCCGAGCTTCAAGCCCTGGGACAGGCCCGTCTCACCTCCGCGGAGCAAGCCACGGTCAGTTCGGCCCTCGGCCTGTTCGACGAGTTCATGTCCATGGACAACCAGATCATCGCGGATCTGCGTAGCAACGATCCGGCGCGGACCGCGGCCGGAGAACAACTCGTCGCGGTCGACGAGATCGCCATCTTCAACAAGCTCGCCGCGGTCGTGGACACCCTGGTCACCTCGATCGACCGGAAGTCGACCGAGGCGGTCACCGCCGCCGCATCCGCCTCACGGCGGGCATCATGGCTGATGCTATCGGCGGGCGCGGGAGTCGTGATCATGGGCGTCGTGCTCGCCTTCCTGCTGATCCGCTCGATCACCCGGCCGCTGCGGATGCTGAACCGGCGGCTGAGCGAAATCGCCGACGGCGACGGCGACCTCACCCAGCGCGTCCACGACGACAGCCGCGACGAGATCGGCGAAGCAGCCCGCAGCTTCAACCGGTTCGCCGAGCGCATGCAGGCACTCGTGAGCAAGGTGGCGACGGAAGCCGCCCGGGTCGCCCGGGCGGCGGACGAGCTCGGCGCCGTCAGCAACCAACTCGCCGACGGCGCGGCCGCGACCAGTTCCCAGGCCGGGGTGGTCAGCGCGGGAGCGGAGGAGGTATCCGCGATCGTCTCCAGCATGGCCGCCTCCGCCGACGAGATGAGCGCCTCCATCGCCGAGATCTCCCGCAGCGCGAGCATGGCCACGCAGATCGTCGAGAGCGGTGTGCGAGCCACCACGGAAGCCAATGAGACGGTCGAGAAGCTCGGCACCGCCTCGGCGGAGATCCAATCGGTGGTCGATCTGATCACGACGATCGCCCAGCAGACCAACCTGCTCGCCCTGAACGCGACCATCGAGGCAGCGCGGGCCGGTGAGTCCGGCAAAGGCTTCGCCGTCGTCGCGGGCGAGGTGAAGGAGCTGGCTCAGCAGACCGCGTCGGCGACGGAGACCATCGCACAGCAGATCGCCGCCATCCGTGCGGGCAGCGAGGCAGCCGTCGACGCGATCGGCCGGATCAGCTCGGTGGTCTCCGAGATCAACTCCACGCAGCTCACCATCGCGTCGGCGATCGAGGAACAGACCGCAACCACCGCGGAGATGAGCCGCAACGTCAGCGAAACGGCCACCGGTGCCAGCGAGATCGCCGGGAGCATTCAAGCTGTCGCGACAACCGCCGAGCAGACGAGCTCCGGTGCCGCCCGCACCCAGGACACGGCCCGCGACCTCAACCACGCATCAGAGGACCTGCAGTCACTGGTCGCCACCTTCCGCTACTGAGACGACCCGAGAGCTGGAGCCGGCGGGCGACTTGTCCGAGTTGGGCATGCGGGCCGCTGGATGGGGCGTCGCCGGCCGGTCTGGCGGACCGTCGCGCGTACGAAGAGGTTGTTCAGGGGTTGTTGATCTGGATCAGGACGGACTGGGTCAGCAGGTTGGTGGTGTCCGGCGCCGGGCAGCGTGCCCACAGGGTCGGTGCGCGGATCGTGACGTCGGCGGGGACCGTGGCCTTCACGGTGAAGGTTCCGGTGGCGAGGGCAGTCGTCGTGGTCAGGTCGCGGCTGCCGGCGGTGGGGGCGGTGGCCGGTGGGTTCAACTGCTCTTTTCGTTGTGTCATCGTCGGGCTCAGCGGAGCGCCGGCGTCCCAGCGCAGGCCGAAGGACACGGTCCGGCCCGGGGTACAGCCGGCACCGGAGATCGTGATGAGGCCGCCGGAGACGGTCTTGGCCGGATCGGCGGTCAGCGTCCGGGGCGCGGCAGTTGTCGCCGGGGCGGGCTGGTGATCATGGGGGCGGGTCAGGGGAAGAGCGGCACCGGCCACAGCGACCAGGACCACCGGGATGGTGACGGCGCGGGCCCTGCGGCGGCGTCGGGCGCGGCGGCGCAAGCTCGCCGGCGGTGGCTGCCGAGCGGCGAGAGCTCCCTCCTCGACCAGGCGGCGCAGGCTGTCGCGAGGATCAGACATGGCGGGACACCGGTCCTTCCGCATCGGTATCGGTGGCGACGTGCCGGGCCAGGATCGCGCGGGCCCGGGCGAGGCGACCACGGACGGTGCTGACGCGCAGGTTCAGCTGGGCGGCCACCTGCTCCAGCGGGAGGTCCAGCACGTCGTGCAGGAGCAGAACGGCGCGCTGGTTCGCCGGCACCCGGCGCAGCAATTCGGCGAGATCGGCGGTTTCGGGCGACAGCGCGGCCGACGGTCGCTGGGCGCCCAGCCGAAGCAGGGCTGTGGCCCGGCGGCGTAACCGGCGCAGGTCGCTCACCGCCAGGTTGATCGCCACCCGGCGGACCCACAACTCGGGGACGTCGTAGGCCTGGATCCGGGCCCAGCGGCCCAGGGAGCGGATGAACGCCTCCTGCACGACGTCCTCGGCCTGCTCGACACTGCCGGTGACCGAGAACAGCTGACCGACCAGCCGCGGGTACGCGGACCGGTAGAACTCGTCGAAGTCCGGCTGTTCCCGGTCACCGGTGTGCTGGTGCTCCACTCAGTTACGACCCACCGGGGCGGCGTTCTCAAGCTTCTCGGCGGGCGTCAGGGCGAGCCAGGTGAGCTGTGCCTGAGTGGCCGTGCCGTCCGCTTTCAACTGCTCCACCAGCCGGTTCATCTCGGCGACCTGTACCGAGGTCCACGGCCCGCCCAGCTTGATCTTCTCCTCGAGCCGGAGCAGCTCCTTGTTCGCCGACTTCCCGGCCTTGGCCTGGGTGACGGCATTGTTCGACACGGGCTGCTGAACCTGTACGGGTGCGGCAGCGGCCACCGGCTTGGTTTCGTCACCGGTGGCGGCGATCGCAGCAGTGGCCAGAGCGCCGCACAGGCCGGTAGCTACGGCACCGATGGCGATGGCCGTGAGCAAGGGCTTTCGCATGTTGGGGTCCTTCGTCCCAGGGGGCATTGTCGAGACTCCCACGCCCCCGCCCATCGCCACGGCACGCCACCACAGGCTTCGTTACCTTTCCGTTACCATCGTCGTGGCGGGCCGGCAGGGGGAAAGCGGATTGGCTCGTGAGCATCGAACACACCGATGAGTTCGCCGGCAATGAGCGCTCAGGCGTTTCCCAGAACATCCTCGACAAAGGCGGACAGACGTTCGTTGAGAGCTTCGTCGGTCACCAGGAACTGCAAGCCGATCTCCGCCTCCTCACCGTTCTCGCCGGCCACCGCATTGGCCACGACCGCGTGGACGGTGAGCCGCCTCTCGCCATGGCTCAGCTCGACCGAGACGGTGTCGCCGTCACTCAGGCCCAGCTCGGACGGCGCGTAGCACCGTAGCCCCCCGGAGCTGATGTTGACGGTGGTGACCGGGACGGGCGGCCGGCCTCGCACCGACAGTTGCGCTTTACCGGCCGCTGCGATCCGGGCGTGCTGACGCCGTTCGAGCTGGGCGGCCAGGTTGGACATCTGCTCGACCCGGCTGAGGGTCTCCTGCATCTGCCCGGACAGCTCGCTGACCAGGGTGTCCTGATCCGCCGCCACGGCACGCAGCGACACAGCAGCCTCGCCGACGCTACCGATCCCCTCGATCATCGTGGTGATCGTGCGGGCCATCTCGGAGGTGTCCCGCTCCAGGTCCTTGATCGTGGCGGTGATCTGTTCGGTCGAGCGCGCGGTGGTGTTCGCCAGTTCCTTGACCTCGTCGGCGACCACGGTGAAGCCTTGGCCGAGGTCTCCGGCCCGGGCCGCCTCGATGGTGGCGTTGAGCGCCAGCAACCGGGTCTGCCCGGCAATTCCGGTCACCAATTCGGCGGTCGACGCGACCCGGCGCAGGCTCTGCTCGAGTGAGTTGATCACCTGCTCGGCCTGGCGAGCCTGTTGGATCACGGCGGCGGTCGCCGCGTCGCTGATGGTGATGCTGGAGTCGATGATGCCGGCCGCGTCGCGCACATGGCTGACCTGAGCCGTGACCCCACGCAGTTCCTCGGCGATCACTCCGGTCGACTCGTCGATGACGTTCTGGGTGCGCTTGCGGAACTGCATCTCGACCTGTCGCTGGTGCTGGAAGCTTGCCCGGAGGTGCTGCTCGCGAGCGGCCTGGGCGGACCGGATCTCGTCGTCCTGCTGCTGCAGTCGATCTCGGGCGACGGCGAGGGCGCGGCCGATGTCGCCCAGTTCGTCGCGCCCGTCCGGCAGCGGCCGGACCCCGAGATCCCCCTCCGCGATGGCCGTTACCGCGCGTACCGTGCGCCGCACATCATGGGTGGTGCCGCGAACGGCGGCGATGGCAAACCAGCCTGCGAGCAGGAAGCCACCGATCGCGGCGCCCAGTACCAGGCGGCGTTCGCCGTTGAAGGTACGGATCCGGGAGTCGAGCAGGTCGACAAGTGCTTGGTACAGCGGGGCGACCGCGACCCGGGCCGCCGCACCGAGCGCCGCCGGATCAGCGCTGCTGGGCGACGCGAGCGCGGTGGTGATCGTCTGGGCCAATGACGCGGCTTCGTCCTGGAGGCTTTGCACCTGATCCAGGCGATCCTTCAGACCGGTCAGTTCGGTACTTCGCGCGGCGGTGTCGAGATCGCTGCCCAGAGCATCCGCCGCCGAGGCGAGGTTGCCCGCCATGACAGCCCGCGCGGCCAGACGCGCCTGCACGCTGTCACCCGGAGCGGGATTGGCCGCACTCATCGCCGCCATCAACGCCTTGGGCAACTGGACGACCTGTGCATCCATCACGTAGAACGAGTCCAGATCCGGATCGAGGATCAGGTTCGACGAATTGCCGGCCTCGGTGATCATCGCGGCCAGCGAACCGGCTACCTCAAGTCGTCTCGCGGGGCTGCCGTCGCCCAGTTCCGGCATTGCGCGACTGACCTTCGCCAAGCCGAGACCGGGCTGGTCGGTGGCGACCCGGCGGACTGCGGCCAGGTCGGGCTCCTCACCGGCGACGGTATCGGCGAGCGCGAGCAGCATCGGCCGGACCGCGTCAGCGCCCTCGCGCTCGGCCATGCTGAAGTCGATCTGATTGCCGCGAACCACCGAGTACATCGCGGTTGCCAGCGCGCCCGGGACGACCAGGACCACGACGAGAATCAGCAAGCGCATGCTCGTCCGCAGCCGCTCGCAGACGGCCAGCATCGGGCGAAGCAGCAGCGGCCGGGCTTCGGTGCGGACCATCGACACTCCCGATTGACGGGGAAGACACTCGCCTCAGTCTTCCTCCACCACCTGGACCAATCGGCATAAAAACCCGAAGTACCGGGTAAAACTCAACGGCTGGTGAATCGTGATTCTGTTGTCTTTACATGATGGTGGTGTGGTTGGCTGTCTGGGTGGAACTGACGGCTGAGCAGGGTGCTGAGCTGCGGGCGCTGGCGACGGGCACGGAGGTGTCGGCGGCGGTCGGGACGCGGGCGCGGATCGTGTTGTGGCATGCCGAGGGTCGGATGAAGAAGGACATCGCCGTGCTGGCCGGGGTGTCGCGCCCGACGGTGGATCTGTGGCTGGCGCGGTACGCAGCAGACGGCGCGGCGGGTCTGCTCGCCGCGAAGCCTGGCGGGCCGCGTGAGCAGGTGAGCGCGGATGTCCGGTCGCGGGTTTTGGCGCTGACCCGCACGACGCCGCCGGCGGAGACCGGGTTGTCGCACTGGTCGACCCGAACGATGGCCGACTACATCACCCGCAGGACCGGCACGAGCGTCTCGCATCACTGGGTGGCGAACCTGTGGCGCGAACACGGCCTCAAACCGCAGAAGCAGGGCACCTTCACGCTCAGCACGGACCCGCGGTTCGCCGACAAGGTCGCCGACATCGTCGGGCTCTACCTGGATCCGCCCGGCGGCGCGGTCGTGCTCACCCTGGACGAGAAAACTCGGATCCAAGCCCTCGACCGGACCCAGCCGTTGCTGCCGATCGAGTTCGACCGATCCGAGCGGCGCACCCACGAATACGTGCGGCACGGCACCACCAACCCGTTCGCGGCGCTGAACGTGGGTACCGGCGAGATCGTCGGTGACTGTGTGCCCAGCCGCAACGGGTCTGCGTTCCTGGCCTTCTGCAAGAAGGCTGTCGCCCCGCACGCCGGCCGCGAGATCCACGTCGTGCTGGACAACCTGTCCACCCACACCACCCCGGAGGTCCGAGACTGGCTCGACGCGAACCCGAACGTCCATTTCCACTTCACCCCGACCGGTTCGAGCTGGCTGAACCAGATCGAGACCTGGTTCGGGATCATCACCCGCCAGGCCGTCCGGCGCGGCACCTTCGCCTCCGTGCAGATCCTCATCCGGACCATCCGCGCCTACATCGCGTTCTGGAACACCGAACCCCGACCGTTCCAGTGGACCGCGACCACCGACGAAAGCCTCGCCAAGGTCCGCCTCACTCAGCTCAACATCAGGAAGCTCGTCGCGAACAACTCGAAGTAAATCGATCAGGATCACGTTGCACTGGGGCAGT
>NZ_BOML01000089.1 GCF_016862175.1 Paractinoplanes durhamensis
ATCGAGCGCCACGTCGCGTTCACCTGATTGGGTCACCGAGATGGCGAGGTCGATCTGCGCCTCTGCGCGGACATCCGGTCCTTTGATCAGTTGCGCGGCCGTGGCGGCCGCGTGGTGGGCGCCGGCCCGGGTGGACGCTCGGACGAACGCGGCCAGTTTGAAGTCGGACCGCAACCACTCGGGGATGGCCTGGTAAGCCTCCACGGCTCGGTTGGCCACGGCCTGGGCACGTTCGGTGTCGCCGGCCTCGACAAGCACGGACAGCAGAGGGACCAGCAGCGCGACTCGTCCGGCGGGATCACCGGCGGATCGAACGACTGCCTCGGCGCGCTCCGCGAGTTCGGTCGCGGTTTGAAGGTCACCGCGCTTGGCCAGGCGATAACCCCAAGCGGCGAGCGCGGAGGCGTGACTTGCGCGGTCCTGGATGGCGTTCACAAGGTCGGCGATCTGCTCGTCGGCGTTCGGGCCTGTGAGGGTTCCGACGATTCTGCCGAGGGCCGAGTCTCTGCCCGATGAGCCGGAGAAGGATCCCAGCAGTGCACGGGCATGCTCAAGGTCACCGGCTCCGGCGGCGACTTTGACTAGGTCGAGGAGAGCGGTGTCGCGATGCGACGGGGCCGCGACTGCATCTGTGACCGCTAATGCACGTTCTCTGTCGCCTGCCGTGTACCAAGCCGCCGCAGTGGGACCTACCAGTCTGATCTGTTGCTCGAGCGTGATCTGATGATCGTCCAACGCCGCATTGAGTGTCATCTCGGCGATCTGTGCGAGCTTCGCCAGGTCACTTTGGTCGAGGATCTCTGCGAGTCGTGGAGCGATACTCGTCAACTTGTCGATGCGGTTGAGTCGGTTTTCCAACGCCGATGCTTCTTTGGCAGCGAGCGCGGCGAACCGTTTGGCCCGATCGCCGTCTCCCGAGTCGTCGGCCTCCTCCGCGAGAAACGCGAGAGCGATGGGCCGGTCGTTACCTTTCGGGATGTTGTCGACCTCAGTCTCCGCCCGGCTGGCCAGCCGGGCGGCCAAGCCGGCGTTGCCAGCCCGGGCGGCCATCTTCATTAGCACAGCGAACACTTGCGCCCGCCAGTAAGGCATGGGAACTTGTTCGGCCAACGCCTCGGCCTGTGCGAGGTCCTCGCCGCGGATCGCTGCCGCGATAGCGACCTCACCGTATGCTCGGGCTTGCCAGAAGGGTTGCTGCGCTGTCTGCGTGAGGTTGATGGCCCGGTCGTAGTCGCCGCCTTCGGCGATCTTGCGCACTACCGCACAGATTGCCTTGTCCGGCTCTTCGGCGGCCACGTATAGGCGTGATGGGATCATGGCAACCAGCACCTCGGCCCGCAAATGATGCCCAGCGGCGGCCACCTCGGGTGCCAGCAGAATCAGCGCGACTGCGCGGCGGTTGCCGTCCTCGGGGATCGAACGGATCAGTGCCTCGGCCCGGTCGAGGTTGCCGACGGCGGCCCACAGCCTCGGAAGGCTCAGTGGCATCTTCGCGTTGCGTTCCTCGAGGTCCGCTCGGTGCAGCGCAAGCTGGCACATCGCCGGGAGGTCTGGTTCTGTGAAGGCGAGCAGTGCCTCCTGTGCCTGGACGGTCTCGTCGAGTGCAACTGCGTCGCCGCCTGTGTGGTCGAGCATGCGGTCGTGGCGGTCGGCATCGGTGGCGTACCGCACCATACGCGCGACGTCGCTGTGCGTTATCCGGAAGTATCCGCGCAGGAGGTAGTCCGGTGTCCCGGCCGGCCAGCCCAGTCGGCGGTAATGCTCGGCCCATTCGTGCAGGCGTTGTTGATAGTCGTGCAGGCGAGTCCCGAGCAACCTCGTCGCGGTTGGGTGCAGGTCCTCGTGAGCGAGTACGTAGGTGGCGTCGACGCGTCTGAAGGTCCGGCCGGTGAAGCTGGACAGGTGATCCGTGACGAGCCATTCCTCTTCGTTGATCAGTTCTGTCAGATCGCGTATCGATAAACCACTCCCGGCGGCTGCCACGAAGCCGAGGATGTCGCGCTCGACGCCGCCGGTGGTGACAATCCGCTTCAAATCCCGCTCGGCATCGGCGCGAACGATGTCAGCGTCCGCCGACTGCTGGAGATCCCAGATTCGGCAACTGGCACGTAAGGGATGATCATCAGGGACGTCTTGCGGGAGTGGCGGATCGGGCCGGCTCGACACCACAATTTTCAATTGGGATGGCGGCCGACGAGGTAGGGTTCCCGCGATGCTGTAGGAATCGGGTGCCACGGTCACGCCGCGATCTTCGTCGAGCCCGTCCACGAGCAGAACGAGCCGTTCACCGGACTGCCGACATGCTGCCGCCGCCGCGGACAGCATCCCAGTCAGGTGTGCCTCCTGCGTCGAGTCGGTGAGACCAGGCGGGAGGCCTCGATACTCGAGTAGTTCGGCAAGCTGCATCAGGACGTTGTCGATGAACGCCTTTCGGTCGTTTTGTCGGTGGTGCCGTGCCGTGATGAAGAAGGACACGACCTTGATGCCGGGCGGCGGATGCAGGGCGAACCACGACAATAGTGCCGATTTGCCCGCCCACGCTGATGCGCGCCACCACCCGTAGGCGTGCTCCGCATCATTGGCGCAGAATGCGGCCAAGTCGGCCAATTCGGCGTCGCGGCCGATCAACGTCGAGGGAGCGATTTGTCGTACTTGTTCTAGGTACGAGGAACGAACGACCGGCGGTGTATAACCGAAGCGGTTGAGCTGCACGTTGTTTGAACCAACCTGCAGGCCCTGCGCGCCACTGGCATTAAGCCAAGTCGTCCCGCTGTCTGTCGCTTCGAGTGCATCATCCATCTTCTGAATGAAGGTAGCCGATAGGCTGGCCTGATCTCCACGTCCGCGTCGCTATGGCGCGCGGCCGGCCGTGGCTCGTTCTGCTCGGTATCTGTGCTGGCCCGAGCGAGGCGGCCGACTGCGGCACGATACCGATCCGGCGGGCGGATGACATCGAGGTTCCTCGGCGAAGTAGTTGTACTGGCTGCCGTAACTGCCAGCGAACACACCCCACGCCCTGCCGGCAACGACGCCGGTCCGAGTCGAAGTCAGGAGAAGGTGTTGTGCTGGGTGTTGTGGTCACCGACCTGGACGCCCTTCGGTATTTGTCAAGTCAAATTGAGACGGTTTGTGCCTGAGTTGTTGGCTGGTTGATCCAGGCCTGCTCCGGGAGTTGGGGTGCGTGGGGCCGGCGGGTGAACCGGGCGGGGTGTTGCGTGTAGGCGGCGTCCAAAGTGGTCTGGCGGTGTTTGCGGATCTGGTCGGCGGTGCCGTAGTGCACCGACGCCGGGGTGTGCCAGCCGATCCCGGAGTGGCGGTGTTCGTGGTTGTAGGCGGTGAAGAATGTGTCGCAGAAGGCGCGGGCGTCGGCGATAGATCCGAACCGGTCTGGGAAGTCGGGCATGTATTTCATTGTTTTGAATTGGGCTTCGGAGTACGGGTTGTCGTTCGACGTTCTCGGCCGGGAATGCGACCGTAGGACACCGAGGTCGACCAGCATCTCTGACACCGGTTTCGAGGTCATGGCGCCGCCGCGGTCAGCGTGGATGGTATGCGGCTCGATTCCGTTGCCGGTAACCGCCGTGGCCAGGAAATCGCGGGCGACGATCGCGTCCTCGGCTGCGGCGACCAGCCAGCCGGTCACGTAACGCGAGTAAATATCGATAATGACATAGCATTTGAACCAGACGCCTTTCACCGGGCCTTTCAACGCGGTGATGTCCCACGACCACACCTGCGACGGGCCGGTCGCTACCAGCTCCGGACGGACCCGCGGCGGGTGCGTGGCCTGCCGGCGACGTTCCCGGCTCTGCCCCGCCGCCCGCGCTATCCGATACATCGTGGACATCGAGCACCAGTACCGGCCCGCATCGAGCTCCCGCGCCCAGACCTGCGGGATCGCCAGATCGGCGTAGGCGGGCGCGTTGAGCACGGCCAGGACCTGCACACGTTCCGCAGAACTCAAGGTCTGCGGTGGCGGGGTCCGCGGCAGCCACGGCCCGTGCCGCGGCCCGACCGGTTTCACCCGCCGGTAGTAGGTCGCCCGCGACGTTCCGGTCAGCGTGCACGCCCGCTGCACCGATATTTCGGCCACGCGTAAGTCCTCGAACGCTGTGCTCAGGATTTCTTCGGCGGATTCTGATCGTCCGCGCTCCCGGACAGTTCCTCCAAGAGCGCGTGTGCTTTTCCCATGATGTCCAAGGCCATGCGGGTCTTCTTCAAATCCGCCTGTAACTTCTCGTTCTGCCGACGCAGCCGCTCCAACTCCAGCTGCTCACTGCTCTTCTTCCTGGCCCGCCCGGGCCCGGATGCTCCGGAACCTGTCTCCCACCCGTCAGGCTTCCCGAGCAGGCCGGCATCACGCGCCCGCGCCCATTCGATGATGTGGGACGAATACAGGCCCTCCCGCCGCAGCATTGAGCCTTTCTCCCCATTCGGGGTGCTCTCGTACTCGGCAACCATCGCGAGTTTGTACGCCGGGCTGAACGCACGACGCGACGGCTTCGGCGCCGGATCAGACCCGCCCGCCGACGACTGCTTGCCAGATGAAGTGGACACGCTCACCAGGATCTCCGATCCCCGCCCTCAAGCCAGCACCCCACTCACACGAGGTGTCTCAAACGATCTTGGCGGAGAGGGCTTCGCCTCCCGCACGTCGACGTGGTAGCTAACAGCCGACGACCTCGCCAGGTCGGACAGCTCCAACAGCCGGTAGGCGGCTGCAATGATGTGCTCGTCGCGGTCGGCGCCGATCGCGGTCAGAGCGTCACCGATCTGAGTCAGCCAAACGCCGGGCTCTGCCCCCTCCTGATCGGCCTCCAACGCCTGCAACACCGCGCGGTCACCGCCGAGGCGACGTTTGAGTAGATCCTTCAACCCGGTGTAGGCGTCTTTCACAGCCGCCGAAGCCGTATCCGTCATGCCGGCACCTGCGCCAGCAGCCAGTGCCGTCGTGATCACGTCCACCGTCGACATGGTCCGCTCCCGCTCATCGATGAAGTCTCATTTTGGCTGACCCACACCAGCCGATCACGGGCGAGAATTTCTCATGTTCGGCGTCACTCCCGAGATGATCTCAGGGCGGAGGGCCATCGGCCGACCACAACGATGGCGACCGCCAGAGCCAGGTGTGGTGGGAAGAGGACGGATGCACCGTCCTCGGCCTCAAGCGCTACGGCAACCAACTGCCTTCAGCAACCGCCTGGGACTGCGGGGATAGCTTCTGGTCGCGAACCGAATACAATGGCCAGCGAATTTATCAGCGAGACGATCTGGTGAATCCCTCCTACTTTTCTCCAGTCGACAAATATGGGCGGAGCAACCTCAAAAGAATGCAGCAAGGGTTGGCGCCGATTGGTCCGGATGGTAAGCCGCTGAATCTACATCACATGCTTCAGACGCAGGACGGGCCTATCGCCGAGGTGACGCATTCGATGCACTTTGGGAGCTATAATCAGCTGCATTGGAAGGCGGGTACCAAGATCCCCAGCGGCATAGATCGAGATGCCTTCAATGCATGGAAATCCCAATACTGGAAAGACAGAGCGGCAGGATTTGGCGGATGACAACTGCGATCGAGGCCAGTGAAGGTCTGATAGAACTGGTTCGCGGCAACGACGACATCGCGAGCCATGCAGATGGCTGCGACATAGAGACAGTAGCCGCCGCTGAGCGGGAATTGGGCGTCGCATTTCCTCCATCGTACCGGCGGATGATCGAAGAGTTCGGAACCTGGGATATTGCTGGCGAAGAGTTCCTCGGCGTGTATCAGACGCCTGCCTTTGGGCAGAAATTGCTGGGTTCCGTAACTGAGACCATGGATGCTCGCGGTCAGTATGGAATGCCATTTGAATTGATTGTAGTTATGTTCGACGGAATGGGTGGATTGGTAGTCCTGGACGCCTCAAAAGCTGATCAGGAGGGCGAGTATCCGGTCCTTGTGTGGAATCCTGGTATCGCGGACCGTCAAAGCATGGAGAGGCTCGGTGATAATTTTGGATCCTTCGCTCTGCTTCTGTGCCAACGAGCCTTGACTCGTTGGCGATAAGCTAGTTGAGGTCGAAATTGAGCTTTAACTATGCACCGAATTCTCAGTGGCTGAACGCCCGTCGGTGACCTCAGCATCGATCCACCGACGCGGTTGAGGCCGAACGTTGGTGAATGGTGGCGGTGTCCAGGACCCGTTGGCGGGCAACGGCTGCCGCGTCGGCGTGGCCGTAGTGGACCGAGGCCGGGGTGTGCAGGCCGATGCCGGTGTGGTGATGTTCGTGGTTGTACCAGGTGAAGAACGTGTCGCAGAACGCGCGGGCGTCTTGGATCGAGCCGAACCGGCCCGGGAACGACGGGTGGTACTTCACCGTTTTGAACGCCGCTTCGGAGTACGGGTTGTCGTTGGAGACGTGCGGGCGCGAATGCGAACGCAGCACATGCAGGTCAGCGATCAGGTCAGCGACTTTCTTCGAGGTCATCGACGTGCCCTGGTCGGCGTGCACGACCTGCGGGACGCCGTGGACCGCGAACACGCCGGTGATGAAGTCCTCGGCCAGTGCCGCGGACTCGGTCGTAGCGACCTTGTATCCGACGATGTACCGGCTGAAGATGTCGATCATCACGTAGGCGTCGTAGTAGACACCCCGAGTAGGGCCGGGCAGTTTCGTGATGTCCGTGCGCCACGAGCGCAGAGAGCGAGGTAGTCGATGTTGACGTAGGAGACCTCGGTCGATGCGTGCTGCGCAGATGATGAAGGATTTGGCCCTTCGGAGCCGCCCTGCGGGGGGAGGCTTCAAACCGCCTCGTGCTGCGTTGGTTGATGACCGTCGTGGTGAGCGTCGAGGAAAAGGCGTACTTGATGCGTCAGGTAGGGATCGAGAAGGTGAGCGCAAGCGAATCGCTGCTGACGTGTCGTTAACTAAAATAAATGGCCCAGAACTACAGAATATTTGACCCCAAAATGTCTCATTTGACTTGACAGATACCGGGGCAGCGACTCTTTGACCGGGGAGCTGGCAATGAAGATTGAGAATCTGCTGGCTGGTGTTCAGAGTCAGGCCTGGGCAGTGTTGCTGAGAGACTGGGACCGGTGGTTGCGCGCCGGGAATCATCCGGAGACCACTCGGTACAACTATGTGCTCGCTGCTTCGCAGCTGACTGAGTCTACGCGGCCAGCGCTGAACGTTTCGTACTGTCTCTCGATGCTGGGCGGCCTGGCGGTCTCCATGCCCATCCGCGCCAGCAGCGCGTCCAGGAAGCCCCGGGACGGGCACACGTTCACGCTCGACCTCGAACCGAGTGACAAGCTCACCGATCTGTCCGTACGGGCGACCGGCAAGCGCGCCCATCTCCTCTCAGAGTTGTTCGGCCAAGCCGGCGCTGGGCGCACACGGCCGATGAGCCTGGCCAGGATGGGCTGGCTCCGGCCGGCGCCCCGGCCGCGACGATAACCATTACAGTCGCATTCGTGAGCGCAGATCAGGGTCTTGTCCGGGTGTCCGATTCGTTCGGCGTACGCCGTACCCGAGCCGGATCGATCCTCGCGGATGACGGGACAAACTATCAGGTCAAGTGGGATGACACCGATGAGGAAGAGCTTGTCCCACGGGGCGCCGGCGTTCACGTCGCGACGAGGGGTTCGCTGCGTTTCCTGGCTCTGTCCGACTCCCGGCTGTTCCACGCCGTCTTCGCCCAAGAGCCCCTCGCGGTGGTTCTCCACCTGTTGGCCGAGTCGTCCGTCCCGCTGAAGGTGCGAGAGATCCGGGAGCGTCTGGCCGAGCTCGGTCTCCGGAACGAGACCTGGGCCCGGCACGGGCCCCGCGCGCTGGCGGTTCTGCCCAAGTGGCCAAATGTCGTCCGACGGCAGAAGGGCGACACTCTGGCCTACGCCTGGGTGGGGGACGACCTTCCCGAACTCCCGTCAGAGGCCGAGCCTGACCCGGAGCCGGCACCTACGCCCGCGCCTGTGTCGAAGCCCTCTCCTTCTCCCGCCAAGCCGATCGCGGCTGCGACACCGGCCGAACCGGCGGTGCCGTCCGCCGAGCGCCTTCGGCGCCAGATGAGCGCCGCGCGGAACCTCGGCGAGGTCGCTCGCCTGCTCACGCTCCCGAGAGAGTTCGTGGCTGAGTTGTCACCGGAGGTGGTCGCCTCCGCGCTCCGCCGGGTCGCCGCTGAGGATCGGCTGGTCGCGGGCTGGCTCGACGCCCTGACCGCCTCCGGGCCGATCGGTGCGCTGACCGAGGAACTGGCGACGGCCCGGGCGGCGAACGCCGCACTCCAGGGCCGGGTCGATGAGCTGGAGGAGTGGTGGACGGCCCTTGAGCAGAGCACCGATCCGGGCGCCGCAATCCGTCAGCCGGGTAGCTGAGGAGCTTCTGGTGCGCCGGCTCGGAAGTGCGCAGGTAGGGCGATCCGCACCGCCTTGTATCTTCCCTCGCTAGAACACGAGCCTTCTCCCTGAGGCAGATACCTCTGCGGAGATGCGCACCGGCTGAGGCCCGGAACGTTCTATCCGGTGTTAAGCACCGCAGGCGCGGCAAAGAAGGATTCCCAAACTCGCCCGCCTGCGGGGCGGCGAGATCCTGTCACGGTCCGGTAGCGCGTCGACGGAATTCGAGTAAAGGAGGTTCCTGAGAATCGTCAAAACGCGATCAAGCCCTGATACGGATCGACGGAAAGTACCTTTTCGAAAGGAGATCTTGTCGCGGGGGAGCGCTGTGGGCTTCAGTGTGTTTTGTCCACGTGCAATGCCCGCCGGGGGCATCCGGCCGCGGCGGCCCGCGCGGCTCGCAGTTCGGCGCGTTCAGTGAGGTTGGCCCGCACGATGGGGAAGCCCCAGCTGTCGAGCTCGATCAAGTCCGGGGCCAGGTGGGCGCACATCGCGACGCCGTCGCAGGCTGTCGGGTCCACTCGCAGCACAGCGCTGCCCGGGAGCCCGGAGGTGGCAGCGCCGGTGGGGCGTTGAGGCCGGTTCATCGGATCTCCGGCACTGGCAGGACCGCCTGGCTGCCCGGGTGCAGGCACCGGTCGCGGCGGAGATGTTCGTGGACGTCTGCGGCGAAGACGTGGAGCGCCGTCGACGCGATCCGGGTGGCGCCGTCCGGCAGGCCGCAGGCTCCCCGGCCGTCGATTTCGCCGGTCAGCCTCCGGATGCGGTCCCCGTCGTGCCGGCGTGACCGGCCGGTGGCGAGCCGGGTCATCGTGTCAGCCAGTTCGCGGGTGCCGAAGACGCACGGCCCGCATTGCCCGGCGCTCGAGCGGGCCAGGTAGTCGAGGGCGGACGCGGTTTCGGCTACCCCGCAGGCGTCCCGTGGCAGGGGCACGATGATCCCGGCGCCCAGGGACGGGGTGTCGGCCGGGACCGGCCCGTGGCCGTCGAGGTGTCCGATCGGACAGCCTCCGATCGCCGTCCAGGTGGCCCAGCCGCCGCCGTAGCCGCCGAGCAGGACGGCCTGCGGCGGCTGAGCGGACGGTCCGCCGAGGACGCCGCTGACCTGGAGGATCCGGGCGACGGTGGCGTTCGGCGGGGGTTCGAGTACGGTGAGCAGGCCGCCGGCGGCGACGGTCACCATCGGTCCGGGCTGCGGCGCGACGGGCCCGGTCCGGGCGAGCAGGGCGACCCGCGCCAGGGTTTCCACGTTCTGTACGAGGGTGGGCCGCCCGTACAGTCCGGCGCGGGCGGCCGGGACCCGCTGGAACGCCGGGAGCACCGGGCCGCCGGCCAGGCCGCTGATGACGGCGCTGGATTCCCCGGTCAGGTAGTGGTCCGGTCCGGCCAGCACGTGGACGGGCGGCTCGATCAGGCCGGCGGCACGCCGTTCGGCCAGAGCGCGGCCGATCGCGTGTCGGGTGGCGTGTGCGGTCTCGTGCAGCCACACGACGGCGCCGGTGGCGTCCATTGTCTCGGCGGCCGTCGCCAGGCCATCCAGAACCAGGTGCGGCCGGTGCTGGAGCAGGGCGGCGTCCTTGGCGCTTGCCGGTTCACCCTCGGCGCCGTTGGCCACGACGTATCCGCGGCCGCCGGCGGCAAGTGCGGTGCGCCATTTGGCCGCGGCCGGGAAGCGCGCTCCGCCGCGTCCGGTCAGTTGGATCGCGTCCATCGCGGTGATCAGGCTGCGGCCGGATCGGCGGGGCCGGGCGCCGTAGCGGGCCAGGTGCTCGGCCAGGCCGTCCGGTTGTGGGCCGCTGAGCAGCCGGCGGTCGGCGGCGCGGTAGCGGATGGCGCCGTCGAGCAGGGGGATCGGGCGTGGCGGGGCCTCGTCGGCCAGGCGGGTGGCGGCGCTCACGGGCGGCCTCCGGCGGTGGGTCGGCGTGCCGGGAGTTGGCGCATGCGGTCGGCCCGGCTGGTCGCCGCGTATCGGGTGGTCGCCAGTATGAGCAGGGCAGCCGCGGTGAGCAGGTACAGGGCGCGGAGGGCGGTGGTGTCGCTGCCGGCGAGGACACCGTGCAGCCAGACGAGAATGAAACAGCCGACGGCGGCGCGGTGCAGCGGCCACCAGAACCGCCGGGTGATCCGGCCCGCGAGGGCGGCGGTCAGCCCGGCGATCAGCCCGCACCAGCCGCCGACCACCCCCAGGGTCACCGACGCGGGCCGGTACTGCGAGGCCATCGGAAGCACGGCACCCCACCAGCCGACCTTGGCGTACGGGTCGGTGGCCAGCACCACCACGTGCAGCACAAGGAAAGCCAGGGTGAAAGCGGCCAGCCCGGCGTGCAGGCGTAGCCGCGCGGCCGGTCCCGGGCGGCGCCAGCGCACACTCCACGGGTGCGCCAGCAGCGTTCCCGTCCCGACCAGCGCCACGAGCAGCAGGTAGGCCCCGAGGCCCGAGGCCCGCCCGAGGATCCACGGGGCGTTGCGGTCGCCGGCGACGGCGGTGACCGCGCGGGCCACCAGCCACGCGGCCAGTCCCGCGCTGCCGGTGATCAGGGCGACGTCGACCGCCAGGGGGCGGCCCGGCGACTCAGCCCGCATCCGTTGCCTCCCAGATCACGTACGGCTGCATCTGTTGGCTTGCCGTGATCCGGTGCTGGTCGTCGACCCAGAGTGCGGGCAGACGGCGTTGCCGGGCGAGCGCGGCGATCCGCCCACGTCCGGCGATGAGCAGCGATTTGCTCCACACCTCGGCCCGGACCGGGTCGGGGTCCAGGACGGTCACCGACAGCAGCCCGCCCTCGGCGCTGCGTCCGGTACGCGGGTCGATCAGGTGATGCACCGGGCGCCCGTCCACCAGCCACGAGCGGACGCGCAGCGACGAGGTGGCGCATCCCGTATCGCGCAGCCGCACGACCGCGACCGGCTGGTCGCCGCCGGCCGGGTCCTCGACGCCGATCCGCCAGCCGTCACCGTCCGGTCCGACGCCGCTGACGTGGCAGTCACCACCGGCCTCGATCAGGTGGGAGCCACCGGCGTCGGCCAGTAACTCGGCTGCCAGGCGGACGGCGAGTCCCTTGCCGATCCCGCCGAGGTCGATGCGGGCCGCGCCAAGACGTATCGATCGGTGCGCCGGGTCGAAGCCGGGACGCCACGACGTGACCGGTACGGTGACCGGCCCACCCGACCCGGTCACCGCCACCCGGCCGGACCGGAAGGGCAGCGTCCGGTCGTAGCCCAGAGCCACCAGGGTGTCCAGGACCCGCGGGTCGAACAGGCCACCCGTCTCCTGGTGCGCCCGGGCGGCCTCCGCGACGGCCAGATAACACTCCTCGGGCACCTGATGCCAGGCGGTCCGGTCGGCGTTCGCCCGCATCAGCGGGCTGTCCGGGTCGAACCGGGTGCAGGCCGCCTCGACCCGTGCGAACACCTCCCTCGCAACGGCCAGGGCCGCGGTGCTGTCCGGGCCACCCTCCACGACCCGCATCGTGACCTTGGACGCCATGGCGGAGAACGTGGTGGTGTGGACCGGCTCCGCGGCGGCGGTCACGACGCACCGGTGGTGGCCTGGACCGGCGGGGGTGTAGTCCGGGCCGGCTTCCGGGCGGCCGGCTTGGAAGTTCGCGCGGGGCTGGGCCGCCGCGCCGTCGTCGCGGCGGACGGCTTCGGCAGCCCGTCCAGCTCCTCACGCAACGATGCGACCTGGTCGCGCAGCTGTGCCACCTCCCGTATCCGGCGCTGCTGCTCGGCGTCCGCGGTGCTGGGGCGGGTGGACGGCACCCCGGCCGTTGTGGTCGTCGTCTTGCCCGGCTCGTGCGCGGTTGCCCACGTGACGGCCCCGGCGAGCAGTGCGGCGGCGGTCGGCGCGAGCAGCGCCACCCCGGTGAGCTGCGTCCGCCGGGCCCCCGGGTCAGTCATCGCCGCCCTCGTCCTCGTCCTCGTGGCGGTCGTCCCCGTCCTGCTCGTCCCCGCCGGAGCCGCTGGCCCCGGTGGTCGCGTCGGTCGGCGGCGCGGTCGTCGTGGCTCTGGCGGCCGGGCTGGTCGTGGGATCTTCGGTGGCGTCGTTCCGAGCCCGCTGGCCGGCCAGGCGGGCGGCCTTCGCCCGGTCCGCGATCTCCGACCGGAGGTCCTTTGCCTCGGCGCGCAGTTGCCGCGCGGTGGCGTCCAGGTCCTCGCCGTCCGTGGTGGGCTCGTTGTCGGAAACGGCGGTGACGCCGCCGAGCGGCGGGGCGCTGCGCTGAGAGGCGAGTGCGAATCCCGCGCCGGTCAGCAGGGTCGCCGCGGCGGCGACCGCCGCGCCGGTCCGGTGCGTACGTCTCATCGCCGGCTCCTTCGGTCTCACGGGCGGGCCTGGTGCCCGCCGGGTGAGAACGATCCTGGCGCCCGCGGATGAGGCCGGCCGGTGCCCGGCGATGAGAGGGTTCTCATCAACGGGCTGTGCGGTCACCCCTCGGTCAGCCGATAGCCGACGCCCCGCACCGCTTCGATCCGTGCGGAACCCAGCTTGCGCCGTAGGTAGCGGACGTACACGTCGACGACGTTCGAGCCGGGGTCGAAGTCGTAGCCCCACACCCGGCTCAGCAGCTGTTCCCGGCTGAGCACCTGTCCGGGGTGTCGCAGCAGCGTCTCCAGCAGGTGGTACTCCCGCGTGGAGAGGTCCACCTCGTGCCCGTTCACGGCCGCCCGCCGGGTGGTCAGGTCCAGGGCGAGGTCGCCGTAACGCAGCACGGTGGCCTCGACCGCGGGGTGCTCGGCGCGCAGGCGCAGCCGGATCCGGGCGACCAGTTCGTCGAAGCGGAACGGCTTGGCGATGTAGTCGTCGGCACCGCCCTGCAGCCCGGCGACCGTGTCGTTGAGGCCGGACCGGGCGGTCAGGATGATCACCGGGATCCGGCCGCCGGCCTGCCGCAGCCGCCGCAGCACAGCGAACCCGTCCAGCAGCGGCAGGCCGATGTCGAGCAGCAGCAGGTCGTGGCCGCCGGACATGGCGGCCTCGTAAGCGGCCGGGCCATCGGTCACCACGGTCACCGTGAAACCGGCCGCCCGCAGGCCTTTGTCGATGAAGGACGAGATCCGCTGCTCATCCTCCGCCAGCAGGATGCGGTTCACCGGTGGGACCACTCGTCGGGATACGGGACGGACGGCTCGGCCGGGAGGTACCGGCCGCCGGGCCGCCGGGTGGGGCCGGGTGTACGGGACACCACCCGCAGCGGCAGCATGAGGCTGAACCGCGCGCCGGGGCCGCCCTGGTCGAGGGCGACGCGGCCGTCGTGCGCGGCGGCGATCCCGGCCACGATGGACAGTCCGAGCCCGGATCCCTCGGTGCCCCGCGCCGCGCGGGCCCGCTGGAAGCGTTCGAAGATCCGTTCGACGTCTTCCTCGGGCACCCCGGGGCCACTGTCACGGACCCAGAGCAGCACCCCGCCGGGGGCCTGCATCCCGCCGAACGCGATGACGTCCTGTGCTCCGGTGTGCTTCACCGCGTTGTGGGCCAGTTGCAGCAGTGCTTGGGTGAGCCGTTGGGCGTCGGCGAGCACCACGATCGGCGGCGTGGCGTCCAGCACCCACCGGCGGTCGGCGAGCGCCTGCGCCTTGTCGAGCGCCTCGCGCAGCAGCCGATCCAGGTCGACGGGGGCCATCCGGACGAAGTCCGGCCGCTGAGACTGCGCGAGCAGGACGAGATCGTCGACCAGCCGTGCCATCCGGTCCAACTCGTCGGTGACGATGTCGCGGGTGGCCGCCACCTCGGCCGGGTCGCCCACGTCGAGCACGTCGAGATGCCCACGCACGATCGTCAGCGGGGTGCGCAACTCGTGGCCGGCATCGTCGAGGAACTGCTGCTGGGTGTCGAACGCCCATTCCAGCCGGTCGAGCATCCGGTTCACCGTCACGGTCAGCTCGGTCACGTCGTCCCGGCTGGTGACCGGGATCCGTGCCGTGAGGTCGGTGTGCGAGATCCGGTCGGCCGCGGTGCGCAGCAGCCGCAGCGGGCGCAGCAGCCGCCCGGCCACCAGCCAACCGCCCACGCCGATCAGGACCAGCGCGCCGGCGGACAGCGCCGCGTACTGCCAGGCGCTCTGCGCCAGCTGGGCGTACGCCGGGCGCAGGCTCGTGGCGACCGCCAAGACACCACGTTGTGGCCGCCCGGCGACGCGCAGTTGGACGACCGCGTACCGGATCGTCCCGGCTGAGGTGGTGGTGGCCTGCCGGATCCGGGTGGGCTCGCCGGGCGGCAACGCCGCGACGGCTGCGATCAGCCCGGACTCCTTCTCCAGCGGGAACGGCCGCTCGCCCCGGGTGACGTAGGCGGGCACGCCGTCCACCATGCCGAGCAGCACCTGCTCGTCCATCGGCACCTGCTCGCGCAGCGCCGAGCGCAGCAGCGACCGGACATCGGTGGCACCCTCCCCGCTGAGCCGCTGGATGTGCGTGTGGAACTCGTCGACCTCGGTCCGCAGGTCGGCGTCGATGGCCGTGATCTGCTGCCGGTGCGCCACGAGCAGCGACGTCGCGCCGGTGACCAGCATCCCCAGGCCCGCCAGCACCAGCACGGTGGCCAGGATCCGGACACGTACACCGACGGTGGGCCGCCACCCGGCGCCGGTCAATCGTCGCCCTCATCGTGCTGGTCGTCGTCACTCTCAACCGGGCGAGCCCATTCCGGGTCGACGGTCTCCGGCGCGGCAGTGGCCCGGCTACGGGAGGCGGAGGGCGACGAGAAGCTGGGAATGGGTGCGGAATCCGACGGATCCGGCTGGCCGACGGTACGGGTGGGGCTGGAGGTCGGCTGCCCAGCGGTGCGGGGCGTCACGACCAGCGCCGGGCCGATGACCGGGCCGGGCGGCACGGCGGAGGCGGCCACGGCCCACCAGACGCCACCGACGGTGGCCAGGAGAGCCGCTCCGGCCCCGGCAAGCACTTTCCAGCCCATCTCGCGATCCTGAGTCCCGGCGACACGCGCCTCAGTGAGACACGGATGAGAACTTTCTCATCCGGCGCGGCGCGGAACCGCCACGCTGCCCACGGTAACCGCGTGGCCAGCCGGCACAAGGGCCGCACGCCAGGCCCGCAGTCAAGAGTGCGGTTGACCTCGATGAGCGCTGAACCGGAAGCCAGGCTCCTCGGATCGTGCGGCAAGGAAATGACTCACTTGTCATGGAAGGCGTCAGTAGGCAACAGGGACCTCCACCCGCCCTGGCGGCCAGGTCCGCCGCCAGGGCCGCGAGGCCGTGCTCTCGGCGGTGGTGGGCGGGCCTGACCGTTCAGGCTGCCGGATCGGCGACGGTCAGATCGGCCGGCGCCGCGGCGGTGTCCAGACCGGGACCGGCCGCCGGGACGGCGAGAGTGACAACGGTGCCGGCGCCAACAGTGCTGTGGATGTGCAGTTCGCCGCCGAGCGCTTTGAGCACCGAGCGGACGATGGCCATGCCGAGGCCGGTGCCGGTGTGCCCGATCGGCCGGCCGGACGACAGCGCCGCGACCTGCTCGGCGGTCATGCCGGTGCCGCTGTCGGCGATCTCGATCTGCCAGCCGGCCGGCTCCCTGGTGCCGGTCAGCGCGATCCGGTCACCTGGGCCGGTGAACTTCAAGGCGTTTTCGATCAGGCAGTCGATGGCTGCTTCCAAACGCTCGGCGTTGATGACGGCAAGGCCCACATCGGAGCTCGCGTACCACTGCCGGTCGGCGGACGGGCGCCAGCGGCGGGCTATGCGCTCGACTGCGCGGTCGACGTCGCCCGGGCGCAGCGGGTGCGGCTCCTCCACCTGCATCAGCGTCACGACACGCTGGGTGATGCGGGCCAGCTTGTCCAGCTCGTCGAGGACCACGTCGGTGTCCTCCCTCGTCACCGGGTCCGGATGCGCGTCCCGAACCAGTTCGGTGTAACCGCGGGCAACGGTGATGGGCGTACGCAGCTCGTGTGAGGCGAGCCGCAGCAGCAGTTGCTGGAGTTCCAGCCGCCGTTGTTCCATCTCGGCGAGCCGCTGCACCTCGGCGACCGCCAGGTTGCGACGGCGGACGTGCCACACCATGACGCCGAAGACCGCCATCATCAGTGGGACCTCGGAGGTTTCCTCCCAGCCGATCTGCCCGGAAGCGGCATGGTGGACCATGATGAACCCGGTCACGCCCGCCACCGCCACCAGGGCGAACACCATCTCCCCGGTGCTCCACCGGGTAAAGCCGTAGACCAGGGCCAGGGCGATCCAGATGAAATGGAACGGCACGGTCTCCTTGCCCGGCGCGATCCACATCAGCAGGGACCACAGCGCGGCGGCGGCCGCCCAGCCGCCGATCAGCAGCCGGTTAATGCTGGGCGACGCGATAGCCGACATTGCGTATCGTCTCTATCCGGTCGGGGCGATCGAGCTTGGCGCGCAGGCGTCGCACGCAGACGTCCACCACGTTGCTGCCGGGGTTGAAGGTGATGCCCCAGACATCGGAGAGCAGCTCGCCGCGGCTGCACACCTGGCCGCTGCGGCTGAGCAGATGCTGCAACAGCAGGAACTCGCGGAAGGACAGGTCGACCTGCCGGTCTCCGATCGCGGCGCGACGCGTCCGTAGGTCGAGCACGACCGCGCCCGCGCGCAGCCAGCGCATCGCCGAGCCGGGTGCCGGGGCGCGCAGCCGGGCGCGGACCCGGGCCCGCAGCTCGGCGATAGCGAACGGTTTGCCCAGGAAATCGGCGGCTCCGGCCTCGAGGACGCCGACCCGGGCGCCGATCTCCGGGACGGCCGAGAGCACGAGCACTCGCTGGTCCGGCTTGGCCTCGACGAGGCGTTCGAGGACCTGGGCGCCGGGTAGGCCGGGTAGCATCAGGTCGAGGATGACCAGATCGAATTTGCCGGTCAGGGCGTCCTGGAGGCCGGTGTCGCCGCGAGCCCGGCACTCGACGAGATAGCCGTCGTCCTGAAGGGACCGGCACACCAGCCTGGCTATCCGGTCGTCATCCTCGATGATGAGCACCCGATCCATGACGCCCCCGTTGACCCTTGGTGCCGGTGCGATTACTGATTTCATTAGAGTCTCCGAAGAGTCCAAGGGTCCACATCGGATGCGACGAGCGCGGCGCTTGGTGGATTTGGTCCCGAATGTCCGGCGGAACGGATGATCCCGGCCACGGCCGGTCGGCCCCCACGGAGGGGACCTCCGGCGGATGCGTCCCCGAGATGACGGCCGGATGACAGCTCTGTCATCAACGCGGACGCTGACCCTCCGGACCCCCACGATTCCCCACATCGGCCAGTTCGGCCGGCTCGTGAGATTCATCAAGGGGGATACCGCATGATGCGTCGCCGCTCCCCGCGAGTGTGGACCGCCGCCGCCGTTGTCGGGCTCCTGCCGATGACCTGGTGTTTCGGGTCAGCCGTGGCTCCGGCCGCCGCTGCCGCGCCGCCGGACGGCAGCGCGTCCCTGCGGGTCGAAAGCGCCCGGACGGTCGGTGCCGCGCCCGAGATCCAGAAGGGCGATCCGATTACGGCGTACCACTGGCTGATCACCGCCGACGACGTGGGCAACCCGCACGACGCGGTGGTGAACTGTCTGCCGTCGCGGGCGGGGGTGGCCAGTACCCCCGACTTCGCGGACCGGTGCCAGTGGCCGTCGATCCGCTACACGCCGGGCGCGGTCCCGATCGTCGCGCAGGGGGACGAGACCGATCTGAGTGCCAGCAAGGCGCTGGGTGCGCTGCCGGTCGGCAAATATCTGATCTCGGTGACCGCTGATGGCTACAAGATCGACGGCTCGCACTTCACGGTCGCCGGCGGTGAGCAGACCGACGTGACGGTCGCCATGCAGCCGTACCCGCTCCCGCTGGGCACCGTGCGGCTGCGGGTCTTCAACGACTCGATCCCGGTCGACGGCACGTACGAGGTCGGGGCCGAACGGGGGCTGCCCGGCTTCACCGCCCACCTGGCCGACGTTCTCGGCGAAGTCACCGTCGACTACTACGGCAACCCGCTGTGCACCAAGTACGTGCACAATGCCCCGGACGCGACCCACCCCGCCGGGTCGATCGTCTTCGAGAACGGCAAGCCGAAGATCGCGGCCGGCTCGACCGGCAAATGTGTCTCGAACGCCAGCGGTGACATCACGATCGAGAATCTCGGCCCTGACCGGTACGCCTCCCAGGTCGTGCCACCGACCGGCGAGACCTGGGCACAGACCACCACTCTCGAGGGCAACTGGGACTGGGACGTCTGGGTGCAGGAGGGTGACACCGGCTACGACACCGAACAGACCATCGGTGGCGAACGAGTGCCCTATGTGGACTTCGGCTTCGTGACGCCCAAGGCGCTGCCGACCGGCCCTGCTACGGGTGAGATCGTCGGCACGGCGGTGGTCGGACGGACGTACGTCGGCGGTCAGGGCGGAGTGACGCTGCCGAACGCGGGTGTGGCCGGCGCGAACATCGCCGGCCCGGTCGCCCGCCCGTGGGTGGCGCTGAGCGCCCTGGGCAACAACGACCAGATGGCCTACCTGGCCCGCGGTGGCGCCGACGGCACCTTCGACATCAAGAACGTGCCGGACGGCGATTACCAGCTGACGATCTGGGACGCGCCGCAGGAGCTGATCCTCGACTCGTTCAACGTGACCGTGCGGGGTGGCAACAAGGTCGACGTCGGCAACAAGATCCTGGTCGGCTGGTTCACCGAGATCCGCGGATCGGTTTACCTCGACCGGAACGGCAACGGCAAGCGCGACGCGGGTGAGACTGGTGTGCCGCGGTTCGGTGTCGCGGTGAAGGAGCGCGACAACGCGGTGATGGACCAGGGCACCAACCTGGTCAGCACCGACAACGACGGTAAGTACGACATCAAGCAGACCTACCCGATGAGTAAGTGGCTGGTGCTGGAAGCGTTCAACACCCGCTTCAAGACGACCGGGATCACCTATCAGGCCGACAACGAGCCGGCGCCGACGACGTTGATGGGCGCCGCGGTCGACCTGAACTTCCTGCCGATCATCGGCCTGGCCGGGACCGTCGACTGGGGCGTTCAGCCGTACAGCGGCGCCGACAACGGCGGCATCGCGGGCACGGTCACCTACGACACCACCCGCAACGAACTGGACGCCGCGAACGCGGTCACCGAGAGCTACCAGCCGGGCGTGCCGAACGTCCCGGTGCACCTTTACGCGGTGGCCCGCGACGACAACGGCGACCCGATCATCAACCCCGACGGCTCCGTCCAGCACGGCCCGGAGCTCAACGACGCGTACACCTCGGAGACCTGGAAGGCGGGCCGGGGCTGCACCGCCCGGATGTTCGACGGCCGGCCGCTGACCGACCAGAACGCACTGCCGGACTTCGGCACCGCCGCGAACCAGCGGTGTGTCGAGGCGCCGATGATGGGCGTGCAGTTCGCGCCGTCGGAGAACGACCCGGCCGGCTTCGGCCAGGACGTCAACGGCAACTACGCGTTCAGCGACTCCAAGCTGAACCTCTACCCGCCGGGCAACCCGAAGAACCCCGGCCCGAATCACGACCTCGCCCTCTACGCCCCACTGCCGGACGGGACGACCCAGCAACTGGTCCCCGACGACTACCTGGTCAAGGTCGAGATCCCGGCCGACCCGGTGGACGGCAAGCCGATGTACCAGGTGACCCGGGAGGAGGACGTGAACGTCTTCGACGGCGACTCGTACCTTCCGCAGGAGAACTTCCCGCCGTCGCCCGCCGAGGCGTCCGCCCCGCCGGACGGCGCCCAGCCGCAACCCGACCCGGGCCCCGACCCGTCGCAGGGCAACGGCATCGTCAGCGGTTGTGCCGGCGCCAACCACACCGTGCACGTCACCGACCTGGCGTTCGTCGCCGGCGGCGGCAGCCCGTTCGAGGGCCGGCCGAAGCCGCTCTGCGACACCAAGCTGGTCGAGGTGCGCGCCGGCCAGACTTCGGCGCCGAACTTCAACCTGTTCACCCAGGTCCCACTGCCCACCCACTTCTGGGGGCTGACGATCAACGACCTGGCGCTGTCGCACGACAAACGCAGCATCGAGTACGGCGAGGCCGACGGCCTACCCAACGTCCCGATGGGCATCTACGACTTCGCCGGCAACCTCAAGGACACCGTCGACACCGACTTCAACGGCTTCTACGAGGCGATCGAGCCGTCGACCGGCACCTACAACTGCCCCCTGCCCGCCGGACCGTGCCCGAACATGTACCGCTTCGTCGGCAACGACCCGGGGCAGCCGGGACACTTCAACCGCAACTACAACAGCCGATTCCGTACGATCGCCACGAACTTCCAGGCGTGGCCTGGAGTCTTCACCGTGACCGACACGGCGCCCACTCAGGTCGCGGCGACGGCGGTGGCACCGGGCAGCACCCAGATCGACCCGGTGCAGTGCGACCCGGCCGCGGACGTACCCCAACTGTTCTCCGTCTCCAAGCCGTACCTGCGACCGGCCGACACCGGCGCGGCCCGGCGGATCACGATCAGTGGAAGCGGCTTCGGCACCGCCACCGGGACGGTCCGGGTGACCGGGATGCTCGGGGCGATCGGCGCCACGGTGAATTCGTGGACCGACCGGGAGATCCAGGTGACACTGGGCGCCTCGGCGCTGCCGACGGCGGCGAACCTGACCGTCACCACGGGGGTGGGCAAGCAGACGATCAACGGGCTGACGATGCAGTTCCTCGGTTCCGGCGCCGGCCCCCTGCTGGGCACCTTCCTGAACCCGAGACTGCGGCAGGTCAACCCACCGGCGGGCGCCGTCTCGCCCGGCGAGAAGACCTACACCACCGTCCAGGCCGCGCTGAACGACGCGGCGGCGGGCAACGGCACCCAAGTCACGGTGGTCGTAGTCTGGCCCGGCACGCCGGCCACGGACAACCCGGCCGGCGTCTACTACGAGAACGTGGTGATCCACTCCACGGCCCGGTTGCAGGGGGTCGGACCCGGCGGGCAGTACGCCGACGGCACGACGGTCGCCGGTTCGGTGCTTGACGGGCGCGGGTTCGGCATCGACAACGCCAGCGGCATCGCCTGGCTGGCCTTGGTCGGTTCCCTGCCGCACTCGGGTCCTGCCGCTGTCCCCGACGGCGCCGTGGTCACGGTGCTGGCCCGGGCGAACCAGTTCAACATCGCCAATGCCCCGACGATCGACGGCCTGCGGATCACCGGTGGCAACCAGTCCGACTTCGCGACCAACCTCAACGACGTCACCGGTGGCACCAGGACGCCGTACGGGGCCCCGGGGGCGGCCGTGACCCAGGGCGGCGGCGTCTACCTGCACGCCGACGCGCACTACACCCAGGTCACGAACAACGTCATCGCCGGCAACAGCGGCTCCTACGGCGGCGCGGTGCGGGTCGGTACTCCGTACACCGACACCCACAACGACAACGTGACGATCGCCCGGAACCAGATCCGGGACAACGGCGGCACGAACCTGGCCGGCGGCATCGGGATCTTCGCCGGCAGCACCGGCTACTCGGTGGACCACAACAGCATCTGCGGCAACTTCTCCGCCGAGTACGGCGGCGGCGTCTCGCACTACGGCCTGTCCGACAACGGCCGGATCGCCGCCAACCGGATCTACCTCAACCAGTCGTACGACGAGGCCGGCGGCATCATGATCGCCGGAGAGCTGCCGTCCGATCCGACCAAGCTGTCCGCCGGTTCCGGCCGGGTGACCATCGACGCGAACACGGTTCAGGCGAACCTGTCCAACGACGACGGTGGCGGACTGCGGTTCCTGTCGGCGGGCAACTTCACCGAGACCGTCACCAACAACGTCCTGGCCGGCAACATCTCCACCCATGAAGGCGGCGGGGTGGCCCTGGACGACACTCCGGACGTGCGGCTCGTCAACAACACGGTGATGGACAACATCACCACGGCGACCGCGGTGACCAGCAACGGCCAGCCCGCTCCGGCAGGTCTGTCCACAGCTGAGAACAGCGCGCAGTTGCAGGCCACCCTGCCCGCGTCGGCACCGCACTTCAGCTCACCCAAGATGTTCAACAACGTGTTCTGGAACAACCGGGCGGGCAGTTGGAACGGGCTTCGGGTAGCCGGCATCGACGCGGCCGGCGCACCGGCCGGCGAACCGCTGAACCTCTGGGACATGGGCTCCCCGGACGGCCTCGGCCCGCTGACGCCAACTAACTCGGTGCTGCAGACCACCACCGGCACGACGCCGAGCGTCACCAACAAGACGGTCGACCCGCAGGTGTTGGCGTCGTTCCCGACGAGCGTGCTGATCGAGACGTCGCGCACCTTCCCGTCGTTCCGGCAGGCGGTGATCGTCATCCAGCCGGTGGCCGGCACCAATATGGGCGACTACCACCTGGCGGCCGGCTCACCGGCGAACAACGCCGGGTCCGGCAGCCGGAACTTCCCGCCGCTGGTGCGCGCGCCCGGCTCGGACATCGACGGCAACACCCGCAGCGTCACCCAGCCGGACATCGGCGCTGACGAGCGATAGCGCATGGCGAGTCCGGGTGGCGGCGACCACTGCCACCCGGACTCCCGGCCCGCCGTTCTTCGATCTCATATCCGAGGAGACAACCGTGTCCGAACGTGGATCACTGAGCCGGTTGAGCCGGCGTTCCCTGCTGGCGGGTCTGACCGGCGCGGCCGGCGCGGCCCTGCTGCTGCCCCGCGGCTCCGCCGGCCGCCCGCAGGCCCGGCGGCTGGTCGCCGCCGTGCCCGACCCGGTGCAGGAGATCCACCTCGCCGGCACCGACGGCTGGGTCTCGATGCCCCCGAACTCACCGGCCATCGCCCCGTTCTGGCCGGACTCGCTCGCCCCGACCGGCAGCAACCTGTACGTCTTCGGCTTCCGCGACGTTACCGGGATGAACGCCGTCGACGTCACCGCCCAGCGGGGCAAGGCCCAGATCTCGGCGCCGATGCTGACCTTCGACCAGGAGACCGACATCAAGATCACGCTGTCGAACCTGGGACTGGCTCAGCGGCCCGATCTGGTCGACGGTCACACCGTGCATTGGCACGGTTTCCGCAACGCCATCCCGCTCTTCGACGGGGTGCCGGAGCTGTCCATCGCGGTGCCGATCGGCCGCGACTTCACCTACTTCTACCGGCCGCACGACCCGGGCACGTACATGTACCACTGCCACTTCGAGGACGTCGAACACGTACAGATGGGCATGACCGGGATGCTCTTCGTCCGGCCCGTGCAGAACAAGGGCACCTCGTCGTTGCCGGCCGGCAAGTACGCCTACAACTGCGGCGACGGCTCCTCCCGGTACGACCGGGAGTTCGCGTTCATGATGACCGAGATCTGGGCCGAGGCGCACTACCGCGACGCGCACATCCAGGTCAGCGACTGGACCGACTACAAACCGACGTTCTTCGCCCTTAACGGCCGGGCCTATCCGGACACGATGGCCTCGAACGGCGATCCGAACAGCGCGGCCGCGGGCCGGCTTCGCTACCAGCCGATCTCGTCGCTGGTGACGTGCAACAGCGGCGACCGGGTGCTGCTGCGCCTGGCCAATCTCGGCTACCAGGACCACGTCATGACCGTCGACGGCATCGACCTGACGGTGATCGGCAAGGACGCGGCGTTGTTGCGGGGCCGGGATGGCTCCAGCGAGTACACCGTCACCAATACCGTCGAGATCGGGCCCGGCGAGAGCCGCGACGTGCTCTTCACCGCTCCGGCACCCGGCACGTATCTGCTCTACGACCGCGACTACCTGGCACTGACCAACGGCTCGGGCAGCGGCTACGGCGGCCAGATGACCGAGATCCGGGTATCGCCCAGTGGCACCTTGCCCGCCCAGACGGGCCCGAACGCATGAGGAGGCCAGCCGTGCTCGGCACCCTTGTCACCGCCCTGTCCCGCCTGCGTCCGGCACCGCCGCGGCTGCGCCGGACCGCCCCGCTGTTCCTGGTCGCCGCGATCGTCGCCGTCCTGATCCTGCCGGCGCCGCAGAGCCGGGCCGCGACGCCCGAGGCCGGGCTGGAGTGTGAGGTCTCGGCCAGCAACAGCTTCTCGCTGACCGCCGCCGGCGGCTACATCTCCACCCCGGACGGCAACTCGATCTTCATGTGGAGTTTCGGTAACTCCGGCGGCGTGTTCCAGCTGCCCGGGCCGACCCTGTGCGTGGAGTCCGGCGCCAAGGTGACCGTCGCGCTGCACAATGCGCTGCCCGAGCCGACGTCGATCATCTTCCCCGGCCAGCCGCAGGTGCTCGCGGGCGGCCAGCCGGCGCAACCGGAGAACGACGCGACCGGCAACCTCACCTCGCTGACCACCACAGCGGCGCCGAACGGCGGCTCGACGACCTATACCTTCACCGCGGGAGCGCCGGGGACCTACCTCTATCAGTCCGGTACCGACGTGCAGAAACAGCAGCAGATGGGCCTGTTCGGGGCGCTGGTCGTGCGGCCCAAGGGCCATCCCGACCAGGAGAACGAGCGGGCGGACTCGTTGTTCGACCCGGCGCGCGAATACCTCTACATGCTCAGCGAGGTCGACCCGGACGCGCATCTGGCCGTCGAACGCGGCCGCGGCTACGACTGGACGAAGTACAAGGCCCGCTACTTCATGATCAACGGCCGGAGCATGCCGGACACGATCGCCCCGAACCGGGCCGCCTGGCTTCCGAACCAGCCGTACGGGTCGTTGATCCACATCCGGCCGTACGACGCGGCCACCAACCCCAGGAGCGCGCTGATCCGTTACCTCAACGCCGGGGTGACCAGCTATCCGTTCCACCCGCACGGCAGTGACGAGCAACTGATCGCGCGCGACGGGCACCCGGCCCAGGGCCCGGCCGGGCAGGACCTGTCGTACTCGAACTTCCTCATCGACGTGGCGCCCGGCCAGACCGTCGACACGCTGATGACCTGGCGGGACTCCGAGCACTGGGACCCGGTGACCAACCCGATCCCGGTCCAGCTGCCACAACTGCAGGACCAGGTCGTCGGCCCCGGCACGGAGACCTGGTTCAGCGAGAACCCCTACCTCGGGTACACCGGCGGCCAGTTGCCGCCCGGCGTGGTGCAGAACAACCAGTGCGGCGAGTACTACCACGTCGCGCACAGTCACGCCCTCGAGCAGTCCACCAATTACGGCGCGAGCTTCGGCGGGATGATGACTCTCATCCGCATCGATCCTCCCGTCGGCTGTCCCGCCCCGTGACGACGAAGGGATCACCACCGATGAAGCCGCCCTCCGGGTTGCGTGGCTCGGCCCTCGTCGCCGTCTGCCTGCTCATCCCGCTCTCACCTGCTGCGGCACACGCCGCCCCGCCCGCCCGGATCCCCGTCACGTTCGCGGCGGCGCCGCAGCGGCTCGGACCGCCAGGCCCACCCGCCGGAGTGCTGCGCCAGACCGGATGCACGATCACCGGCTCCACCGCCGTGTGCGACCTGTGGGCCAAGAACGGCCAACTGGTTCTACCCGGCGCCGCCGCGCCCGTGCCGATCTGGGGTTTCGCCTCCACCTCGGACGCTCCGGCCGGCACCCCCGGCCCGGTGCTGGTCGTCGACCAGGACGACACGGTGACCGTCACCGTCCACAACGGTCTCGGCACCGCACTGTCGCTGGCCGTGCCGGCGATGACCGGACTGGCCCCGGACCACACCGGCGCAGCCGCGGGCGGCAGCAAGACGTACACCTTCAAGGCCGGCCGGCCCGGCACCTACCTCTACGAGGCCGGGCACACCGAGAACGGCGCCCGGCAGGCGATGATGGGCCTGACCGGCGCACTGGTGGTCCGCGCGCCGGATGCCGCCGGCAAACCGAGCGCGTACGGCGACGCCGCGTCCACCTACGACGACGAGGCCGTGCTGGTGCTCAGCGAGGTCGACCCGGCCTTCAACGGCGCCGCCGACCCGCTCTCCACCGACCTGCGCACCTACCGGCCGAAATACCGACTGATCAACGGCAAGGCGTTCCCGGAGACCGACCCGGTCGCCACCGATGTCGGTCGCAAGGTGCTGCTGCGCTACGTCAACGGGGGCGTACTCGCCCACCCGATGACCGTGCTCGGCGTCGACCAGTCCGTGGTGGGCCAGAACTCCCGGCCGACCGCCTACCCGGAGGGCGCGGTCACGCTGCCGCTTCCGCCGGGGGAAAGCGCCGACGCGATCACCGCGCTGCCGGGCGGCCCGGACGGCCGCCGGTTCATGCTCTTCGAATCGGGCAGCCTGCTCAACAACGCCGGCCAGAAGGTCGGCCCGACCCAGATCGGAGTCAGCCCGCAGCAGGCCTTCGGCGGGATGATGACCTACCTCGACACGAACCCGCTGCCGGTCAGCGGCGACCACGTCGGCCCCACGGCGGCAAAGGTGTCGGCCGCACCCAGTCCGGTCTCGGTGACCACCCCGGTAACGGTGACGGCCGACTTCTCCGACGTCGCTACCGGCAACTCCGCCATCGACCGGGCCGAGGTCGTCGTCGACGACCTGAGCGTCGCCGAAGGAACCGGCATCGCGTTCACCGCCGGCGCGTTCGGGGCATCGAGCGTCACCGGTGCAACGGCAACCCTGGGCACCGCTGACCTGACCAGACTCAGCCAGGGCCGGCACACGTTGTGGGTGCGCGCCCACGACGCCGCCGGCAACTGGGGCGCGGTCGACTCGGTCACGATCAACCTGTCGGTCACCGGAGCGTCTACCACCGGACTCACCGTGTCGCCCAACCCGGTCGGCGGGATCGTCGATCTGGCGGTCAGCGCCACCGGCGACGACTCCGCGCTCGGCGGCACCGTCTCCGCAGCCGAGTACTTCGTCGACGCGGCCGGGGCCAACGGGTCCGGTCAGGCGCTCACCCTGAACGCCCCCGGTACCGCGATCAGCGCCGAGAGCGGGACTGTTCCCGCGGCGGTCGTCGGGGCCCTGTCCGAGGGCCGGCACACGATCCTGGTCCACACCCTGGACTCGCTGGGCCTGTGGGGTCCGCCGGCCACCATCGACCTGATCGTCGACCGGACCGGGCCGACATTGCTCAGCGGCGCCGTCCTGCCGGCCACCACGAACGGGACCAACGGCTCGCCGGCGGACCCGACCGATCTGCGAATCAACGCGGCCTTCACCGACACCACCGCCGGTGGTGTGCACGGCGGCATCGCCGTGGCCGAGGGCTTCATCGACACGGCCGGGGCGGACGGTTCGGGATTCACCTTCGTGGCCCTGGACGGCTCGTTCGGCCAACCGACCGAGAACACCTACGCACTGGTGCCGCTCAGCGAGCTGACCCGGCTGGCCGACGGGGCACACCAGATTCTGGTGCACTCGCGGGACACCGCGGGCAACTGGGGACCGCTGACCGGGCTGACCTTCACGGTGGACCGCACCGGCCCGGTTGTGACGGCGAATGCCACCGCAGCAGCTGGCGTGGTGACCCTGAACGCCACCGCCACCGATGCGCTGTCCGGGATCGCCAAGGCCGAGTTCTTCGAGGGCGCCGACCCGGGCGCGGGCTTCGCCCAGCCGATGACCGTCGTCACCCCGACGACCTTCCGGGCGACGGTTGCCGGCCTGGCCAACGGTGCGCACACGTTCGCGGTACGGGCTCAGGACGCGGCCGGCAACTGGGGGCCGGTCGGCACGGCGACGGTGACGGTGACCGGTTCGGCGCTGATCTTCGCCAACAACTTCGATACCGGCGCCTGGTCGCAACAGGTGGGCACGGTCCGGGTGGCTCCGGCGGCAGCGTTCGGCAACTCACCGGCACTGACCGTCACCGGCCGGGTGGCCTCCTACGTGGCTGACAACACGCCGGCGAACGAGGCGGCCCTGCACGTCCAGTTCGGCTTTGCCGCCGGCACGTACAACACCAACGGCGCGATCGTGGACATCTTCCAGGGCCGCAACGCCGCCGGGGCGGCGGTCGTGAACGTGCAGTACCGGCGCACCGCCGCGAACGGCAGCCAGCTGCGCACCGGCCTGCTGAACTCGGCCGGCACCTGGGTCTACTCAGGCTGGGCGGCGGTTCCGGTGACGGCCGCCACCGTCACGGTCGACTGGAAGTCGGCCACCGCCGGCTCGGCCGTCCTGACGATCAACGGCGCCGCGTCCGGCACCGCCAGCGGCAACACGTCCAACCGCAAGATCGAGTCGGCTGCCCTGGGCGTGATCGTCTCGACCGGCGCCACCACCGGTGCCGGCGCGATCGACAACTACACCTCCACCCGCTGACCGCCGCGCCTGGTGCGGGGCCCGGATCGGGCCCCGCACCAGGAGAAGGAGACTGCGATGAACCTTTCGATTCGCCGGGGACCGATGCTGTACCGGACAACCGTCGTACTGCTGACCCTGCTGTTCGCCGCCGCCGTGATCGGTCGGCTCGCCACCGGCGCGTCCGCCCGCGATCCCTACCGTGTCCCGCAGGACGGCCAGATGGAGAGCACTCTGGGCGTGCGTTTCACTCAGGCGGCACTGGTCGGGGACGACGGTCTGGTGGAGATCAGCTACGTGGTGCTCGACACCCAGCGGGCGTCGAGGTTCCAGAACGACGTGCAACACCCGCCGGTGCTGCGTAACGAGAGGACCGGCAAGACCGCCTGGCGGGCCGCCCTGATGAAGCAGGGTCATGAACTGCGGCCCGGTCAGACCTACTACATCCTCTATCTGAACAACCAGAACGCGATCAAACGCGGCGACAAGCTGGAGATCGGCACGACGGCGCGCAAACTGGCGCACGTCCCGGTGCGATGACGACTCGCCGGCGCCGCGCCGCCGTGGTCCTGCTGGCCGCGCTGGCCGGCGTCCTCGGCGCGCTGGCCGGGCCGGCCGGCCCGGCCAGCGCGCACGCCTACCTGACGAACAGCTCACCGGCCGACGGCACGGTCCTCGCATCGGCACCAGACATGATCGTGCTCAGCTTCACCGAACAGGTGGAGCTGCGGGCCACACACATCGACCTCGCCGACGGCAGCAACCGGCATTACGTGCCCACATCGCTGACGATGCGCCGGCCCGACGGCGAGGATGCCGACTCCGAGGCGCCGGCCGACATCGTCGTGGGCCTGCCCCGGCTGCCCGCCGACGTCTACCACCTGACCTGGCGGACGCTGTCCAGCGACGACCTGCACATCACCAGCGGCAACCTGGTCTTCGGGGTACAGCACCAGGTCGGGCCCGCCGCCGGTCCGCCCGGTCCGGCCGGACCGGCACCGGTGGAGACCGTCCTGCGTACGGCCGGTCTGCTGGGCCTGCTGGTCCTTCTGGGCGGTTCGGCGCTGGCCGGACTGGCCGGCCGTGCCGCCGGCCTGCGCCGGCGGCTGCTGCGCGTCGCGGTGGCCGGTGGCGTGCTCGCGCTGGTCGCCGCGCCCGCGCTTCTGATCACCCAGGTGTACGCCGGAACCGGCGGCCTGCCACTGGCCGAGCTGAGCCCGCGCTGGATCGGCTACGAACTCGGCCTGGCGGTACTGCTGGCCGCCGTGCTGATGGCCCGCACCCGGAGCCGCCCGGCGGTCGCGGTCGGCGTTGCGGCTGCGCTGTCGACCGCCTATTCGGGGGCGCTGCTCGGGCACACCGCGAGCGGGTCGGCGACCGTCATGGCCGCGAGCGTGATCCACGTGCTGGCCGCGGGCGGCTGGGCCGGCAGTGTCCTGGCCGCTGTACTCGCCCTGGCCCTGCCGGGAACGACGCGGTCCGCGGACGCCGGCCTGCTGCTGCGAGCGTTCGGCAAGCTGGCGGCGGTCTGCGTGACCCTGCTCGCGGTGACCGGTCTGTTGATGGCCGGGCACGTGGTGGCCACGGTCGGCGCGTTGCTCACCTCTCCGTACGGTGGACTGCTCGTCGCCAAGCTGATCCTCGCCGCCGGCGCGGGACTGCTCGGCCTGCGCACCGCCGGTCGGTTGCGCAGCCACCGCGGCGTACCAGCCTGGGGCCTGATCGGCGAAGGCATCGCGCTGCTCGGCGTGCTGGCGCTGGCCGCGGCGCTGGCCTCGGCCGGACCGGCCCGCGGTCCCCGCTACGAATCCGTCGCGGTCGCGACAACTCCCCAGGTCAGTGGTCAAGTGGCAGACCTGGTCGACGCTGTGGTGATCCGCCCCAACCGGCCCGGCCGCAACGTCCTGTCGGTGACGCTCAACGAGACCCGTCGCCCGGCCCTCGCACCGATCGGCGGCGTGTCGGTCGTCCTGCTGGCGCCGGACGGCCGCGAGGTCGTGCGGCCGGTCACGCGCACCGGCGACGGGTTGTGGACGGTGACTACCGACGACATCGACACGCCTGGCACCTGGCACGTGTCGGTGACGGTGCTGCGCCCCGGCCTGCCCGCAGCGACCGACGTGCATACCTGGGGCGTCGCCGGCGGGCCGCCACCGGTGGCCCCCGCGGTCCCGCTCGAGCCGGTCACGACGGTGTTGGCCGTCCTGGTGGCGCTGGGCGCCATGACCGGCGCAGTGCTGCTCACCCGTCGGCGGCGGTCGGCGGCCGAACCCGCGATGGCCGCCACCGAGGTCGAGATGGCGTTGTCCGCCTGATGAGACCGGCGGCCCGGCACCACCCCAGCCCCCACGGTGCGGTGCCGGGCCGCTGCTCGGGCTACTGGCGGGGGCGGCGAGCGCCGGCGCCGAGAAGCGCGGCGTCCTGACCCACCACGCTGATCATCGTCTCTACACGGCCTGGGTGCTGGCCATTGTGGCTGGCCAGCGCCTTGGGGAGCTGCTGGGGGCTCAAGTGGGAGAAAGATCGATCTGGAGGGACGCGCGGTCGCGGTGCATTGGCAGCGCACCACCACGTCTCGTAACGGCGTCATCGAGACGCCGTTGTCGTAGGCGGCGTCGATGTGCTCGGTGTCCAGGGCGTCGCCGAGGAACAACTGCCGGGAGAGCGCGCCGAGGGGGCGTTCAGTCAGCTGCGCGACTGCTTGCTTGCCCAGATCGATCGGGCGGCGCTCGGCGCGCACGGTCAGCACGTTGCGCGAGCGGACATTACGGTGCTCTGGTAGCGAGACGCCGAGCTTTGCGAGTTCCTGTGGCCCGGCCCGGGGTGGTTGCCGTGTGCTCCTGCCCGGCGTGCGCGCGGTGGATGCCTTGGCATGCTTGCGATGATCGCGTTATCGGAACTCGTGTTCGTATAGCCTGAACATATGACCGAATCGCCTGGTTATGTCTGGGCGATGGATTTCGACGCCACTGACACCCGGGTGAACTTCCAGACGCTGTTCGAATCAGCGCCCGGACTGTACCTGGTGCTGGATCCCGAGCTGCGGATCGTCGCTGTCAGCGACAACTACCTGCGTGCCACCATGACCAAACGCCACGAAATCCTCGGACGGAACCTGTTCGAGGTGTTCCCGGACAACCCCGACGACCCGGAGGCCACCGGTGTGGCGAACCTGCAGGCCTCGCTCGGGCGGGTCATCCGCCGGCAGGTGCCCGACACGATGGCGGTGCAGAAGTACGACGTGGCCCGGCCGGACGGGGGCGGGTTCGAGGTGCGCTACTGGAGCCCGCGCAACACCCCGGTCCTCGGCCACGACGGGCAGCTCACCCACATCATCCACCAAGTCGAGGACGTCACCGAGCTGGTGATGCTCCAGCAGCAGGACGACCGTGCCCAGCAGCAGACCGCCGAGCTACAGGCACGGACCGAGCGCATGCAGGCCGAGATCCTGCGACGCTCCGACGAGTTGCACCAGGCCAACCGGTTCCTCGCCACCCTATTGGACAACCTGGACGTGGGCGTCGCCGCCATGAATGCGCAAGGTGAATGGACTGTTTTCAACCAGGCACTGCGTGAGCTGTACGACGTCCCGGAGGACTGGGCCCCGCAGCTGGTCGCGCAACGGCTCGCCGACCTGACCTTCAAACCGGACGGCGCCCCGTTGCCTCTGGAGGAAAGTCCGCTGATGCGGGCACTGCGCGGCGAGCACGTACGCGCCGCGGACGTGCTTGTCCAGGCTCCCGACCAGCACGAGCGGACCTTCGTCGCCCACGCCCAGCCGATCACCACCAGCGACGGGCGGCGGCTCGGGGCGGTGGCGGCGCTGCACGACGTCACCGCAATGCGCCGCGCCGAACGTTTCCGCGCCTGCGAACAGCAGGTGACGCGGATCCTCTCCACCGCACCCACCGTCGAGGACGCCGCTCCGGACGTGCTGCAAGCGGTGGCCGACACGCTGGGCTGGCCGCACGCCGAGCTGTGGCTCATCGACTCCCTCAACGACACCCTGCACCTGGTCGCCGCGTACAGCGCCCCGCGATCACGACTCGACGGCCCGGTGGGCGGCACCGTCGACAAGGGCGTCGGTATCACCGGCACCGTCTGGGCCACCGGGCAACCGCTGTGGGTGCCGGACATCACCGCCAGCGCGCACCTGGCGACCGAGGAGTCCCTGGCCCGGGCACAAGCCTGCGACCATCTAGGCATCCGCACGGTGTTGGCTGTCCCGGTGCGCGACGGTGACACCGTGCTGGGTGTGCTCACCTGTTACGCCGACACCCCCGAGCACGACCAGGATCTGCTCGCGATGCTCCTGGGCAGCATCGCCTCTCAGATCGGGCTGTTCGTGGCGACCCGCCGGGCCGCCGACCTCCGGGGGCAGCTGAGCCGGACCCGGGACGACTTCCTCACCCTCGTCGGCCACAAGCTGCGCACCCCGTTGGCCATCATCGCCAGCAACGCCTCCCTGCTCACCGACGAGCCCCATGCCGCGGCCGACGACGTCCGGCTGATGCTCCAGACCATCAACCGCAACGCCGGCTCGCTGTGCGACCTGGTCGACGACCTTCTCGAGCTGGCCGGGCTGGAGTCCGGCCATCTGGCGCTCACCGTCACCGCGCTCGACCTCGCCGACGTCGTCGCCGCCGCGATCGTCGCCGCCGGCCCGGCCGCCGCCGCCAACGCCGTACGCCTGCACACCGACCTGCCCGACCACCTTGCGATGCACGGCGACGCCGCCCGGCTGCGGCAACTGGTGGACAACCTGATCTCCAACGCCATCAAGTACAGCCCCGGCGGAGGGGATGTCCACCTTCACCTACGCGACGAGGCCGGCGTCGCCGAGCTACGCGTCAGCGACCGTGGCATCGGCATCCCGTCGGCCGACCACCACCAACTCTTCGGCCGCTTCTACCGGGCCAGCAACGTCGCCCACCAGGGAATCCCCGGCACCGGTCTCGGGCTCGCCCTGGCCCGCACCATCGCCGAGCTGCACCACGGCACCATCACCCTCGACACCGCCCACCAGCCCGGCACCAGCCTGCTGCTTCGCCTCCCCGGCCACACGGCCACCCCCAAGCGGTGACGACGACCCTTTGGTCGTGCTGACTTGCATCGCCGCTTCTGTACTTTGTCGCAGGCAGCCGGCAACTGCGTTTCGCTTGCTACGGCACACCGATGCCTGACTCAATTTTCCCGTTGGCCAAGCGCCGTTTACTGCTGAGGGTTGCCCCTCTCAGCCGTGCAGACGACCATGATTTCTTCGCCCGTGATGGTGGCCTCCGGCATGGTCGGCGGCCACGGCATCGCGGCGACGAACCAGACCGGGCCCGCGTCGAAGTCGAGCCGGAGGGCCGCGTGCAGCTCCAGTACGGGCGGCATTCCGCGTTCCCGGCGGATTTCGGTCGTCTGGTCGCTCAGCTTCACCGCGGTCCAGTGCAGGGTGGCCTCGATGATTGTGGAGCCGATTCGGCCGGCCCAGGGGCTCTCGGCGTCCAGGTCCGGGCCGTTGCGGCCAGGGCCGGTCTCGTCGACGAAGAGGTAGCGTTTGTGGACATTGACTCTCGTCACTCAGCCGAGCGTGCGACAACTGTCTTGAGAAGTGTGCACGGGATTTTGCCGGGTTAGCGAAACCGTTTTCTCCAGATGCTTTTACATCATTATCTAAAGGTTCTATCTGAAAAACCGTCATGGAAAGAAGGGAAGGCTCTTCACCCCGCTGCGACCGGGCGGGCGCCGCGGCGTCGGCCCGGCCTGGGGCGGTGGTACCTGGTCCACCGACTACAACAGCTTCTGGTGCTGCCAGGGCACCGGCATCGAGACCAACACCAAGCTGACGGACTCGATCTACTTCTACAACGGCACCACCCTGACGGTGAACCTGTACGTCCCGTCCGCGCTTACCTGGACCCAGCGGGGGATCACGGTCACCCAGTCCACGACATATCCGGTCGGCGACACCACCACGCTGACCCTGTCCGGGGCGATGAGCGGCTCGTGGAGCATCCGGCTGCGCATCCCGTCCTGGACCAGCAACCCGGTGATCAGCGTCAATGGCGCCGTGCAGAGCGTCACCGCGACGCCGGGCAGCTATGCGACCGTGACTCGTACCTGGGCGCGTGGTGACGCTCTCGCGGCGGCGTTGTCGGGTGGCGGGTCGGCCGCGTTCGAGCTTGCCGCCGGCAACGAGGTCCACTCCGCCCGCTGCGGTCGGCGTCGCAGTGGCCTCGGACAGCCGGAAGGAGAAGCTCGATGGCGCGTCGGCGCTGTTGACGAGCACGTCCTCCTTGACCCGGTCGGTCGCCACGTGCTCGACCAGGTCGACCCGCGGCCAGGCGCCGGCGTGTTTCGACCAGGTCCACTAGATCTTGCCGGCGAGGCTGCATGCGGCGAACCGGATCGACTGGACCAGGGTGGCGATGGACGGCATGGGTGGTCATCGGTTTCGCGAATAGGTCGCCCCCATGGTGGAACCATCGACAGTCGCCGCCGGTGACAGCCCTACGGATCTCGTTCAAGTTCGCGCCGACGACGGTGTGGTCAGGACGATGCCGGCGCTGGTGTCCAGCAAGTGCACCTGACGTCCGCGTTCGCCACACGCGCCGCCCAGGGCCTGTCGTCAACCCGATGATCCAGCCCGATGTGCTCCCGGCTGAACAGAGCATTGCGCACACCATCGAACTGACTACGCTCAGCGGTCGTGGATGGACACGCGATCGGACTGTCCTCAGCCGTCAGTGCCATGGAGGAGTCCTTCGTCCTCGACCAGCAGGCGGCCGCGGTGCTCGCCGCTGAGGCGGAGGAGACCGGCCGGGCCGTGAGGAACGTCGAACTGGAGTTGCGGGGCCAGGCGCTGGTCGCCGACGTTCTGCTTCGTCAAGCCGAGACCACGGGAGAGGCCACCCGAATCCTGCGGACTTTGGAGTAC
This sequence comes from Paractinoplanes durhamensis, assembly GCF_016862175.1. Taxonomy (GTDB): domain Bacteria; phylum Actinomycetota; class Actinomycetes; order Mycobacteriales; family Micromonosporaceae; genus Actinoplanes; species Actinoplanes durhamensis. The sequence continues at coordinate 35,384 of NZ_BOML01000089.1, forward strand.
CGTGCGGCCGAGCATCAGCTGATCATGTTGCAGGCCCGTGTCCACCGGCTGCTCTCCCGGGTCGCCGCGAACATGGGCGACTATGCCGACCAACTCGATCACGCGCTGCGCGGGCTCCAATTGCTGCCGGCCCACGCGAGTCCGCGCATCCGGATCATGCATCTCATGGCGCTCGCCGAGGCGCTCTTCCGTACTCGGTCCACCGAGTCGGCGGTACGGCGTTACCAGGAGGCCGAGCAGGTTGCCCTGGCCGCCGGCGACACTTTGTTCTGCTCCTATGTCGTCAACGACATGGCGTATTGCCTCTACGCGGCCGGCCAGGCGCAACGCGCCGAATCGGCGATGATTCGGCTACTCGCACTCCTGGAGAGCGAGGGCAGCCAGCCGCTCCCGGCGATGCTCGACACGCTGGCCCGCATCCAGCTCGCCCAACGCCACACCGAGGACGCGATCCAGACCGCGAAACGGCTGGTTGCCTGCAATCAGAGCGACACGGACTATCCGGAAGGGCCGGCCGAGGCCGCGCTCACTATGGCAGCCGCGTACCACCAAGCGGGCGCACTGACGGACGCGCAGACGGCCCTGGACCGGGCGCGGGAACTCTCAGCCGGACCCGAACTGGCCAGGGTCCAGGCCAACGTGCTGCGCGAACAGGCGGAACTGCACGCCACCAGCGGCGACTTCCCGGCCGCGTTCGCCGCCTACAAGGCGTACCACGAGGCCAGCGAGCAACTCAGTTCCCGCGAACGGGAAGCGCAGGCCCGGATCCGGCATGCCGCCTTCGAGACCGCGGAGGCCCGGCGGGACGCCGAGAACTTCCGTGAGCAGTCACTGCGCGACGCGCTCACTGGCCTGCGCAACCGCCGGCACGTCGACGCCCAGTTGCCGGCGCTGCTCACCACCGCCACCGCCGCCCAGCCGCTGGCGGTCGCGATCGTGGACGTCGACCACTTTAAACGGATCAACGACACCTGGTCGCACGAGATCGGCGACCAGGTGCTGATCGCGATCGCTGGCCTACTAGGACCGGCTGTGCCGGCCGAAGGGGTCGGCGTCGGCGGCTTCACCGCCCGCCTCGGCGGCGAGGAGTTCCTCGTCGTGATCGCAGGCTTGGCCGAAGCCGACGTGCTGGACCGGCTCGAGAAGCTGCGCCTTGCGGTGGAGTGCTATCCCTGGCAGTTGCTCACCGGGGACCTTCCCGTGACCGTCAGCATCGGAGTGGCCGGCGGGTGGCATCCGGCCCGATCAACCGACGTCCTCGGCGACGCCGACCGCAACCTGTACGCCGCGAAGCGGAGCGGTCGTAACCGTCTTTGTGGGCAGCTGACCCGCACGACCGTGCGCTCGACCACGGACTGACCAAACCCGCGGGCCGCGGCGGCAATACACCCGGAGCCACTTTCGTCGTGAAGGTGCAGGTCACGGGTAGCGCGGGAGGCTGATGTCCAGGTACGGCGACAGGATCCTGCTGGGCAGCCCGATGGGAACGTCCGGGCCCCGAGGATCATGACAACTCTCGTTTCCGGGCTCAACTTCAACGGCAAAACCATCCACCCCATCACGACGTACGCCATGAGCGGTCTGGGAAACACCGAGCGCGACTATGCCGCCTCCTGCCCCGGAGCGAAGCTCGGGAAGTTCTCGCCGTCCGCGGCGAGGAGGTCGCCGACGCCGAGCCGGCCGGCGAAGCCTGGCTGCGCCGCATCGGCTTGCTTACTCGCTGATCAGGAGCCGGGCCGAGCCGCGGCGTTGTTGTCAGTGACCTGATCCCGCCGATTCACTTCCAAAACCGTACAAACCTCGTTATACGTCTGAAAAATTGTAAATTAATTATAGGTACTATCAAAGCCGCAGAGGTACCTGCGGGGGATCACCCGTCGTCGCCGGTGCACTGGTGCACGCCAACGCGTCTCCGACGGCGGATTGTTGGGGTTTCATTGATTCCGGCGCCGACCGGCCGATGTTAGATCGAGAGCCCCACCCGGTCAGCCGTGAGAACAGGAAGCAGCGAGATGCATGATGGCGACGAGCGTCGGCGTCTAGGGCACGGCAGCAGCATCGCCACCGACGCGGACAAGGCCGCACGAGAGTGTGTTCAGGAGGCGCTCGGCGGCCGGAATCCGGAGTCAGCGGATCTGATGGTCGTCTTCCCGTCTGTGGAGTACGACCCGCACGTGTTCTTCAGTGCGGCGGCGGACGCGGCGGCACCGGCACAGGTGGTCGGGTGCAGCTCGCACGCCGGGTTCGTCTCGGGCAACTCCGGCGCGATGGACGCGGTGGCGATTTACCTCCCGGCGGACGACCTAAGCTTCGGCATCGCGGCGGTGGCACCCATTGGCACGGCCGTTTTCGCGTGCGCCCAGGAGGTCACCACCCGGGCGCGCGAACGTGCCGGGGATCAGGGAGACCACGCGGTCCTGCTTGTGTTGTCGGACGGCCTGGCGGGCGACCAACGAGAGATCGTCCGGGGTAGCTACTCCGTGACCGGCGCTACAGTTCCGCTCGTGGGTGCGGCCGCCTCCGACGACCTCTCCATGTCGGGTACGTATCAGTTCGCCGAGGGCGAGGTGATGTCGAATGGTCTGATCGCGGTTTGGATCAACGCTCCGTACCCGCTAGGTATCGGAGTCGAGCACGGCTGGCACCCGATCGGCGAGCCCATGGTGGTGACCCGGGCCGAAGGAAACGTCATCCACGAGCTGGACGGCCGCCCGGCCGCAGAGGTCTATCTCTTTCAGCGCAGCACCGACCCTGCTCCGGCCCAGAACTACGGGTCCCCGGAACGCACGTTCGCGGCGGACACCTTCAACCATCCTCTTGGACTGGCGAACGCATCCGGCCGATTGGACGGTCGGCATATTCTCGGCCGGACCGATGAGGGCGCCCTGATCATGTTCGGTCACGTGAGCGAGCAGTCGGTCGTACAAGTGATGGCCGGTGACGCCGACGATCTCGTGCGAGCCGCCGGACGGGCCGCGGCCCAGGCTGCCGAGCAGCTCGACCGGCCGTCCCGCGGCGCTCTGATCTTCAGCTGCACGGGCCGCATCGCCCCGCTCGGCGCGCAGGTGGCCGCGGAGACCGCGGCCATCAGCGCCGGACTCGGTGACGTTCCGGTCGCCGGCTTCTTCACCTTCGGTGAATTCGCCCGAGTGACCGGCTCAACCGGCTTCCACAACGCAACAGTGGTCGTCCTGGCCGTTTGAGCGATGATAGGTGCAGAAATGCGGACGGTGCCCGACAGTGAGGTAGAACGCTTGACCGAGGAGGTCAGCCGGCTGCGCAGCGAGTTGGCCGCCTCCCGAGCCGCCTCGACCCGAGCACTCGCCCGGGCGACCCGCCTGGCTCAGTTGGTCAGTGCACTCGGTCAGCGTACCGACGTCACCGACATCCTCGAACGCGCGGTGTGCGAGGTGGCCGAGCAGTTCGGCGCCGACATCGTCGCCGTCTTCACCCCGGCCCGCGACGGCGTTCTCACTGCGGCGCAATGGGGCTTCGCGGCCCGCGACCTTCCGGCCGGCGCTCTAACCCATCTGGCGCCGACCGGACAGTTGTCGGCTGCGGCCCCGGTCAAAGCCGGGCCGATAGCTGATTTCGTCCTGCCACCGTGGCTGCTCGCCAGCCGCCCCCGGCACGTCGCATGGAGTCTCTTGACTGCCCGCGAAGAGCACCTGGGGTATTTGCTGCTATTGCGGCGCGGCGATACTCCGTTCGAATCGGCTGAGGTACAGGAATTGGCCTCGGTCGGCAGCCGCATCGCTCTTGCCGTCGACAACGCCCGTCTGTACGTAAGATCGCAGGAGCAATTGCGCCGCCTGCAGCAACTGCACAACGCCACGGCTGCGCTCGCCGTCGTTGTCGACGTCGATCAGGCGGTACGCGACATCGCCGAGATGCTCGTCGCCGCCGGGCCGGTGGAGGGGGCCGCCATCTACCTGACCGGTCCGGAAGGCGACGTCCTGGCCGCCCGCGCCGGCACCATCGACGACTGCCCGTCGGTCCTCGAGGCGGACGAGCCAGTCGAGCTCCCCGACACGATGCTCTTCGATCTCGGCATTGACGGGTCGAGCCTGGGGCGGCTGCTCCTGATCGGCGCTCACGCCGATACCGTCGAGCAAAGGTCCTTTCTGGAACACCTTGCCGATGTCGGTGCGCTCGTGTTGGAGCGGGCCACGCTGTTCGCCCGGATCCGCGCGCAGGCCGAGACGGACGTGCTGACCAGCCTGCCGAACCGGTGGCTGTTCATGGATCGGTTGTCGGCCGCGGTGGCGCGGTGCCGGCAACACTCGACCGACCTCGCGGTGTTCTTCATCGATCTCGACGGCTTCAAACAGATCAACGATCGGTACGGGCACGACGCGGGCGACCAATTGCTGGTTCAGACGGCGCAACGTTTGTCCGGGTCGGTCGGCGCGGCGGCAACGACGGCTCGGCTCGGCGGGGACGAGTTCGTCGTTCTCCTGGAGGGCTGCACCGCGGACCACGCCGAAGCGTACGTCGCACCGAATATCCAACGCGCGCTCGATACACCTTCCCGGCTGCAGCTGGTCGACGGCGTCGTGCAGGTGAGGGGTGGGGGCAGTATCGGCATCGGCACCGCCGAAGCGACCGGATACGACGTGTCGGCGTTGATGCGGGCCGCGGACGCGGCTATGTACGCCGCGAAACAGGCGCGTCGCAGGCTCTCGCTCGCCGCCGGCTGAGGGATCATCCGGGACGGCTCCCGGCTCTACTGCGGCGGACCTGCTCCGCTGCTCGACGCGGTCCGAACGGCTCTGCACCGCACGACCACATCGCGAGCTGCGGCAGCGACGAGCTGACGACGGGCCGCCGAGCTACCCGGTCGCCGGGTGTGGTGGAACCACGATGGCAGATGGCAACGGCAATGTCGTCAGTCAGGTCGCCTCGGTCGCCCCTACCAACCCGACATGCTGCTGGTCGGCCTCGGATTCAACGACATGGGCTGGTTCGTCAGCGGCCCGGACGGCACGCTCGCCAGCATGAAGACCCTTGTCGACGAGGCCCGTGCGGCCAACCCGGCGGTCAAATTCGCGCTGGCCAACGTTCCTCAGCGTACCTTCATCGGGGGGCGCGACGACTTGCCGGTCAACACCGACGCTTACAACGGCATGCTGGCCAGGGCGATCCCGACCTGGAGCACCGCCCGATCGCCGGTGGCACTTGTCGACTGGCGCGGCAACTACAGTTGCGAGACGGGCGGCTGCCCGGCCGGTTACGACGGCCTGCACCCCAACGCCCTCGGCGAGTACCAGATCGCGCAGGCCTTCGAGCGGACCCTGCACGACAGCTACGGCCTCGGCGCCTCCGTGCCCGCTGTCCCCGCCCAGATCCCGGCACGACCGACCCCCGCTGCGTACCCGATCAATGCCGAGACCGTTCCCGGTGGCATCAAGGTGACCTGGATTCCAGTGTTCGGGGCACTCGGCTACGACGTCCGGTCACGGCTGCAGGGCCAGTCCACCTGGACCGAATCCCACGTGGGGACGAATGGCAAATACACCACCTGGACCAGTAACGGCCAGGTGTGGGAATACCAGGTCCGTACCAACAACGGTGACAATCTCAAGTCGGATGTCGATGTCTCCTGGGGTGCCGCGACCGGCGCCTACACCGACACGATCGATCGATACGAGCTCATCGTCTGGGACCGGGACACCCCCGGCGCGTTCATCGGCGGCACCGCGGTGAAGAGCAGATCGGTGCACTTTGACGGGCTGATCCCCGGCCACCGCTACGACGTGTGGGTGGCGACCTGGAACGCCGCAGGCGGGGGACTGCCCGGTGGCGCCCGTCCAGTCACCATCGGTGCCGGGACTCCACCCGCACCGAGCAACTTGAGCGTCGTCTCGACCGACCCCACCACGGTCCAACTGAGCTGGAGCGGTTCGAGCGTGGCAGCCGGGTACCGGGTGTGGGTTCGCAATGTCAACAACGGTAGCCAAGCCACGGCCGACGAGAACATCATCCGGGGCACCACCAACGGCATCACCTATCTCTGCGTCACCGCGGTCAACGGGACAGCCGAGTCCGGAAAATCCAACTGCGTGCTTGCACCACGACCCGCAGGTAGCTGACCACCGCCCTGCGCATACCCGGTGGCGACGCGATGTCTCCGAGTCCCCGGGCATCCGTATCGCGATCGGCTGATCGTCACGGCCGGGCCACAGATGACCAACGGCAGGCGTCATAGGAGCATGACTTCGAAACAGCTGTGGCGCGGACTGCTCGTCAGCCTCGCGGCCACCGCCCTGATGGGATCGGCAGGTGTCGCGTTTGCCGGTACGCCAACCGAGGGGCGCGTCATCCTGCCCTCCCCGGTGAGCGAACCGCCGACCGGCGAGTCCATGACGGCCGATCCGAGCACCGAGCTGCACATGCGCGTGTTCCTCGCCGGCCGGGACGGCGCCGGGCGCGTCCGCACCGCGTTGGCCGTCTCCGATCCGGACAGTCCCCTCTATGCCGACTTCCTGACCCCGGCGCAGTACCGGCTCCGCTTCGGAGCCACCCAGGAGCAGGCCGCTCAGGTGCGGGACTGGCTCACCGGCCAGGGCATGACCGTCACCGTCAGCACCGAGCACTACCTGGCGGTGGATGCCACGGTGGGGCAGGCGGCGACCGCGTTCGGCACCGAGTTCCGGGCCTACCACATGGGGACAGGCAAGGAGTCCTACTGGCAGATCGTGCCGGTCGGTGACGTGTCGGTGCCGGCCGGCATCGGCCGGGCCGTCGCCGCCGTCAACGGCCTGACCGCCTTCGCCTGGGGTGCGTCGGCACCGAGGTCGGACAGCCGGTCGACCGGCAGCCGGCAGGCGCTGGAGGTCCCGCCGGCGCAGTCGGCCCGGACCGCGGCCGTTGGAGACGACACGTACCCGTGTTCGCACTACTGGGGCGAACACCGGGTGAGCATTCCCATGGCGTACGGCCGGACCGCCGCACCCACGGAGATTTGCGGGTACACGCCCACCCAGATGCGCCAGGCCTATGGCGTGCAGGGCAGCCCGTACACGGGAAAGGGCGCGAGTGTGGCGATCGTGCTGGACGGACGCTCGCCCACCATGGAGGCCGACGCGAACAGGTTCTTCGCGGCGCACGGGGTCGCCGGGTTCAAACCGGGTCAGTACACCGAGAACCTTCCGCCCGATTTTGACTGCTCGGAGTGGCCTGACGGTGACAACCCGGAGGAGGCGCTGGACGTGGAGACCGTGCACATGATCGCGCCGGACGCCGAGGTCGTGTTCGTGAGCGCCGGTTGTGCCTACGGCGAGTACGACTTCCTCGACGCGCACACCCGCGTGGTTGACGACCACCTGGCCGACGTGGTCAGCAACTCGTGGCCGGGCATCGAGTCGGACACCTCACCCGCCATGATCACCGCCTGGGAGCTGATCCTGCAGCAGGGCGCGATCGAGGGGATCGGGATGAACTTCGCTTCCGGCGACTACGGCGACGGCAGCGACGACAGCCTTGGTAAGGCCAAGGTGCCGTTCCCTACCTCCGACCCGTGGGCTACCGGTGTCGGTGGCACGAGCCTGGCGATCGGGGCCGGCGGCAAGGTACTGGGCGAATGGGGCTGGGGTGACACGGTCACGGCGATCACCGATTCCGGGTACGCGGTGACCCCGCCGGGCACGTTCCTGATGGGTTCCGGCGGCGGGCTCAGCACGAAGATCGCCCAGCCGGCCTATCAGCGCGGCGTGGTTCCGGAAACGCTGGCTACTGCGGGCGGCACGGTCCCGGCGCGCCGGGTGGTGCCGGACGTGTCCGCCGATGCCGGGGCGTTCTGGCTGGTCGGCTACACCGCGCCGGGTGAGCCTGCGCCGGTCGAGCCGGGCGATCCCGGCCCGTCCGACACCGACCCCGCTCCCGGTCCGCCGGTCTACGCCGAGCGGCCGGTGGGCGGTGGCACGAGTGGGTCGTCGCCGTTGCTGGCCGCGCTCGAGGCGGACGCGAAGCAGGCCACCGGCCATGCTCTCGGCTTCGTCAACCCCGCCCTGTATCGACTGGCCGGCACCCGCGCTGTACACGACATCCTCCCGGTGAATCCGCACGACCCGCCGATCACGGCGGGCATCAAGTACTGCACCGGTGACGCCGACGCGGAACCGTGCCTGACCACGCTCGGCGCGAACCTGGGCCTCACCGTGACCCCCGGCTTCGACGACGTGACCGGCATCGGAACCCCGACCAATTCCTTCATCACGGCGTTCCGCCGCTTCTGACCGACCGTGGGCCGGGGGAGAGACGCCCGCCCGGCCCACGTCGGCCGACTGCCATGGCTGCGGCTCGTCGCCACAATCCGGCCGCACCAGTCGGACGGATTCCAGTGGCTTTGCCGCGCCCTGAGGAGAGGATGAGTGTTCTCGTGGGGTTGGTGCGAGATGATCGTCTGCAGGCTAGCCGGCAAAGGGAGTCGACGATGGCGCGTTTCACGGTCGTGCAAGAGGTCGGCGCACCGGCTGGCGTTGTCTGGGCTGCTCTGGTCGACTGGCCGCGGCATGGCCGGTGGGCGCCGCTGACCGTGGTGCGTACCGTGACGCCACGCCCGGACGGTGTCGGTGCCAAGTTCGTGGCGCGTACGGGGGTAGGCCCGCTGGCCTTCGACGACCCGATGACGGTGACGCTGTGGCAGCGGCCGACCGGTGACGGTTCCGCCGATGAGCCGGGGCGGTGCGAGGTGGCCAAATCAGGTCGTGTGGTGCACGGCCGGGCCTGGTTCTCGGTGCAGCCGTTGCCAGGTTCCCGAAGCCGGGTGGTGTGGGACGAGGACGTGACGGTGTCCCCGCGCCGGATCATGCGCTTCGCCGGCCCTCTGCTGTCGGCCGCGGGCCGGCTGGGTTTCACGGCAACGTTGCGCGCGTTCGCCAAGGACGTTGAGCAGGGCCGGTAGCCCCTTACGACAGAGGGTGCCGGTAGTGGGGGAGGACCATGGCCAGTTGCCGGCTGAGGTAGCGGCCGGGCAGATCAGCCAGCACGGTGCGGGCTGGGTCTGGGGCAGCGGCCAAGGGCGGGTGACCGTCCGCTTCGAAGGCCCAAGCACACCACCCGGCCCCGTGCTCACCTTCGCGGTCGACGACCCGGCGCTGCACCCCGCCGAACCTCCCGACTGGAGCATGCCTCCCCCGAGCACGGCGGCCGCTCGTGCTGCGGTGCTGCCCGGCTGGCGGACGCATGCGGTGGGCCACGAAAGTGGGCTTGTCGTTGTGCCGCCCTCCCGGGGCCGGTGTGGTGAACCGGTCCCGGGAGGGCGGGCGGTGGAGGAGGGTGTGGGGTCGGGGTGCGGGCCGCCGGTTATGGATCTTCGGGTGCCGGCGGGGCTGCGGATGGGGCGGGTGGCGTCGGGGCGTGGGCGGCTGGTTGAAGCCGGCGGCGATGAGCGCCTCGAACTCGGCGCGGACCAGGTCGGGGTCGTTGCTGATGAGTTCGGCGAACGCTTCGTCGAAGCCGTGGTCCCATTCCGGGGACAAGGCTGTGCCCGCGCGTGCCACAAGGTTGCTGGTCATGCCGATCACCACGTGCCGCATCCATTCTTGCTGCCGGCCTGGGCGAACCGCCCAGGTCAGCCGGTAATCACCTTCTGCTCGGACTGCTGCGCGCCGGTCACGGCGATCTTGCGGGGCTTGGCGCTCTCCGCGATCGGGATGCGCAGTATCAGCACACCGTTGTCGTAGGCGGCGTCGATGTGCTCGGTGTCCAGGGCGTCGCCGAGGAACAGTTGCCGGGAGAACACTCCGAGAGGGCGCTCGTTGAGCTGCGTGGTGGCTTGCTCGCCCAGGTTGATCGGGCGGCGTTCGGCCCGCACGGTCAGCACGTCGCGTTCCACGTCGATGTCGATCGCGTCGGCGTCGACCCCCGGCAGGTCGAACGCGATCACGAACTCCTCGCCGTTGCGGAACGCGTCGGCCGGCATCGCCGTCGGACGTGACCAGGTCCCGGTCGCAGGAACCCCGAAAAGCTGCTGGGTGAGCCGGTTGACCTCGGTGAAGGGCTCGCTGCGCATCAACATATTCCCACCTCCTGCGGTCTCGTTCTGGCAGTCAATGCGCGATACCGTCTTTCTAACACGTCATCGCCACGATGACAAGCACTTCGTCATCGGAAGGATGACGGATGCGGGAGACGAAAGGGCGAGACATGCCTGACGACGACGCCGCCTCCGGCGCGAACCCGCCGCCGGCGGGCCGGGACCTGGCCGCGGTCGTCACGGCGCTCGCCGCCACCGCGCACGCCGTACGGCACCCCAGCGCCGCGGTGCCTGCGGTGAGCACCGCCGCACTGCTCGAAACGCTGGTTCTGTTGCGGTGGGCGCAGACCGAGCCGGCCGGCCTCGAGCCGGTCCTGATCGCGGCCGCCCGCACGGCCGGGGTCTCCTGGCAAGCCCTCGCGCCCGTGCTCGGGGTGGCCAGCCGTCAAGCCGCCGAACGCCGTTACCTGCGCGGCACCGTCGGCCCCACGCCACATTCGGGCGCCACTCGCGACGACCACGTCCAAGCCGTCCGTGACCAGCGCGCCGCCGACCGCGCCGTCGCGGCCTGGGCCAACGACAACACCGCATTCCCGGTTCACGGTAACGATGCGTTCAGCGTTGCCAGGCGATCGATTTCTCCCACATCCGCACGTACGCCTCGGCTCCGCTCATGAACTCACGCTTGAGTTCGGCGCCGTCGGAGCCGGCGTACCGGAGCACGTCCGTGATCCAGTCGGCGTAGAGGCCGTACTGGGCGACCCCGTCGGTGTTCAGATCCCAGGTGCGCTGACCGAATACCTGTTTGCCGAACACCGCGCCGTTCGGCGCCGTGAACGGGTATGCGAGCGGCTTGGTCCCCGCATCGAGCCGGGCGCCCGGCTGTTCGGCCAAGCCGTTGACGTCCGACCCGAGGCCGTACGTAGTCAGCACGCTCGGGTCGGCGGCCGCGCGGTTGGCACGCCATTCGGAGAGGAAGTCAGGCAGGTCGTTGCCGGCGTCCGACGCCGAGTAGGCGTAGCCGGCGACGAAACCACCGTCCTTGGCGACCCGGGCCGTCATCGATCGGTCCGACCAGCTGTGTACCGCGGCCAGGCCGTTGTAGCCGGCCTTCTCGGCCATGTCGAGCACGGCCCCGGCGGTCTTGACCCCCATGTGGTCGATGTGGATGATCATGCCGCGGTCCATCATCCGGTTGATCAGGTACGCGCCGAGGGTGGTGAGGCCACGGGTGTTGCAGATCTTGCCGGTCGGATAGACCGGCACCACCGTGCCCGGCGGCAGCCCGGTGACCGAGGTGAGCAGCGCGGCGATGGCATCGCTGGTGATCGGCTGCTCGTTGTCGGACGGGCCGTCGCAGCTGGTCGCCGTCCACCAGTGCCCGGTGCTGAGAAGGTTGCCGACGTTGACGGCCGCGCCGGTCGTGCCCGAGTCGAAGCGGGTGCCGCCGAACGCGTTGTCGAACTTGTGCACCGGGTAGATGCCGCTCACGCCGATCGCCTGGAGCTCGTCGAGACCGGTGTCGATGTCGGCCTCGTCGCACTGCGCCACGCCGTTGATCTCCCGGCAACCGAACAGCTCGGAGTTCTCCACGCCGATGGTCACGGCGAGTTTGCCCTGCGCGGCGATCGTGCGGACCTGCTCCGGGGTGGTCGCGATCCGGAACCAGCCCTTGCCGGGGCCGCCGTTCTGCGCGTCGATGTAGTCCTGCATCTCGTACAGCAGGGCTGCCTGAGCCCGGATCTGCTCCATCTCGTCGCAGCTGGTGACCCGGGTCGGATACAGCTCGCAGATGACCCGGTTGGCGACCAGCAGGGTGTTGAACACTCGCAACCCGCTCTGCCAGGCTCGCTGAATGCCGACGTAGTAGGACTGCTCGTGCAGCATGCTCGTGGTGGTCGGCCAGTCGGTGAAGGTCGGCCAACCGTCGTCCCCGCCGAACAGATCCGTGCCGCCGATGACCGCCTCGAACAGGGCCCCGGCCCCGGCCGCGTGCGAGGGGCAGCCGGCCAGCGCCACCTGGATGCCGCCCTCGGCGAACGGATCGCCACACATCAACTCGCCGCCGAAGCCCGCCTTGGCGACCGGGTGTGCGTGGGCGTCGATGAAGCCGTTGAGCGTGCCGTCGTTGTTCACGGCGGGCGCGGTCGCCGCGCTCACCAACCCGGTACCCGCCTCGTACGGCTGGTAGCAGCCGGCCGCGGGGACCAGCGTGAACGAGGCGTCGGAGGTGGTGAGCTGCCCGGAGACGCTGCCGATCAGCTGGCCGGTGAGCGTCGACCGCATCCGGTATCCGGCCGGGCCCAGCGCGATCGTCCAGTCGGCGCGATCGCCGTAGGACGTGCCGGCCCACACGTACGAGAGGGTGCTCAGATAGAGGATGCCGCCGGTGGTGTCGTACAGGCGGTAGCGGCCGAGCTGGGTGGCCTCGAACGAGATCGGCTCGGCGGTGTCGCTCGTGCCGCGGGTCCCGTAACCGACGCTCGCCTTCTGGATGTAGTTGGCGGAGCCGGCGGTCGTACCGGTCGTGGTCACGCGCAGCTGGTAACACCCGCCGTCGAGATCGACCGCGGACGTCTCGGTGCCGGCCGCGCCGGCGCTGAGCGGTGCGATGACGAGGGCGAGGAGGGTGGTTATGGCGAGCGCCGCAGCGCCCTGGGTTCGGATTCGCATGGTTCAGCTCCAGGTGGGGGATGAGGCGGGCCGGGCGTGGGCGGCGAAGGCCACGGCGACGAAGGCCGCGGTGCGCCGGGCGGCGGCGGTGTCGTGGTCGGCGAGCCAGCCGATGGTGATGCCGTCGACGACGGCGATCAGGGTGCGCGCGAGTTCGTCGAGCGGAGACGCCCACCGGGTCCCGGTGAGGACGGCCGCGTACTGCAGCAGCCCCGCGGCGGTCTCGAAGTAGGTCTGCCACTGGCTGCGCATCAGACCGTCCGCGCTCTGGCGCCGGGCGAACAGCCCGAGTTCCAGCAGGGCGAGTTCCCGCTCCGGCTCGGCAACCAGAAGATCGATGTACGCGTTCAGGCCGCTGAGGATCGCCGCCTCGACGGAGGTCGCGTCGATCGAGGCGGCCTCGGCCACCAACCGTTCGTCGTCCGTCACCGTCTCGATTACGGCGCGCATGAGTTCGTCGTGGCTGCCGAAGATGTAGTGAAAGGCGCCGAGCGGCATATCGGCCTCAGCAACGACCGCCCGTGTGGTCGCCTTGGCGACACCGCTGCGAGCGATCACCCGGATGGCGGCAGCGACAAGTTCGTCCCGGCGTTGCCCGGGCGGAATCCGGCGAATCATCGGTACCTTCCGCCTCGAGCCACGGCTGGGTTGGACAAGTGACCAACTCAGTATGTGGAGGCGCCCTGACCCCGCCAGCCGGAAATCGAAGTAGTTATATAGATGAGACTCACTGCCTGCGTCGAGGCAGCCGCAGCAGGCCGGATGACACGCCCGCCGCCTGAGCGACGTCGCGCACGCCACGCCGGTGACGCGGCGAACGTAAGCGGCGGAGGGCGGTGGGTCAGCGCGCGTTCAGGTGGGAGAGCACCGTCGCGGTGACGTTGGAGCGCTCGGCGTCGAGGTAGAAGTGGCCGCCCGGGAAGACATGCAGGGCGAACTGGCCGGTGGTGTGCCGACGCCAGCCGTCGGTCTCCTCGACGGTCGTGCGTGGGTCGGCGTCACCGGTCAGCGCCACGATCGGGGTGCGCACGGAGGCGCCGTCGTCCGGCTCGTACGTCTCGATCGCTCGGTAGTCGGCGCGCAGCGCCGGGAGGATCATCTGCAGGAGTTCCTCGTCGTCGATCAGCCGATCGTCGGTGCCGTTGAGCCGGCGCAGCTCGGCGAGCAGTTCCTTGTCGCCGCCCTGGTGGACCGTCTCGTGCCGGACGGCCGAGGGCGCCCGGCGGCCGGAGACGAACAGGATCTGCACCGGGGACTCCGCCTGCTGCTCCAGACGGCGCGTCACCTCGAAGGCGAGCACGGCACCCATGCTGTGGCCGAAGAACGCCAGCGGCTGTCCCACATGCGGCCGCAACGCCGCCGCGATGCCGTCGGCCAGCTCGCCGACGGTCTGTGCGCAGGGCTCACCGCGCCGGTCCTGGCGCCCGGGGTACTGCACCGCGAGGGCCTCGACCGTCGGGCCCAGGCCGGCGGACAACGGGAAGTAGTAGCTGGCCGACCCGCCGGCATGCGGGAAGCACACCAGGCGGACCGACGCCGTCGGCGAAGCGTGGTAAAGCCGGATCCAGACGTCTGCCGCGGTCTGTGCTTGAGGCACGCCACACACTCCTTCCAGAGGCTGCTGAGCCTGCACGCTAACCGCAGGCCGGTCCCGGGAATACCCCTATCGGCCGAGGCCGGGGCTAGGGGCTGACGCTCGGCCGTCGGCTACATAACCTGGCTGCGATCCCGCCACTCACGGGCGTGCCGCGATCCCGAAAGGCATTGCCGGATGAATTTCGACCTCACCGCCGCCCAGCGGGGGCGTTACGACGACGTGCTCGCCGCGACCAGGGAGCGGCTGGGGCAGTCGCCCGCCGCACCGGAGCAGCACTTCACCCGGGAGCGGTGGCAGACCGCCGCGGAGATCGGCCTGACCGGGCTGTGCCTGCCGGCCGAATACGGCGGTGGTGGCCTGGGCGCCCTGGACACAGCGCTGTGCCTGGAAGCGTTCGGGCGGGGATGCCCCGACACCGGGCTGGTGTTCGGGGTGGCCGCGCACCTGCTGGCGTGTGCCGTGCCGGTCCGCGACTTCGCCACCGCCGAGGTCCGCGAGCGGGTGCTCGCCGGGATGGCGAGCGGCGCGGTGATCGCTGCGAACGCGATGACCGAGCCCGAGGCGGGCTCGGACGTGGGGCGGCTCGGGACGGTCGCGCAACGCAAGGACGGCGACTTCATCCTGTACGGCGAGAAGTCCTTCGCCAGCAATGCGCCCATGGCCGACGTCTTCGTCACGTACGCGGTCACCGATCCGGCCGCGTCGTTCCTGGGTAACAGTGCCTTCCTGGTCGACCGCGAGCTGGCGGGTGTCGAGGTCGGCCCGGCCTTCGTCAAGATGGGGCTGGGTGGATGCCCGGCCGGGCGGGTGCGGTTCAACCAGTGCGTGGTTCCCGCGACGCACCTGGTGGGCGCCGAGGGGCAGGGCGGCGCGGTGTTCCAGCACTCCATGGGCTGGGAACGGGCCTGCCTGTTCGCCATCTACGTAGGACTGATGGACGAGCAACTGGACCGGTGCGTCGCGCATGCCGGCGGGCGGCGGCAGTTCGGCCGGCGGCTGGGCGAGTTCCAGGCGGTCTCGCACCGGATCGCGGCCATGAAACAGCGGCTGGAAGCGGCCCGGCTGCTGCTCTATCGGGCCTGCTGGCTGCTGGACGAGGGCCGGGACCACACGCTGGCCGCCGCCCTGTCCAAGGTGGCGGTCTCCGAGGCCGCGGTGGCGAACGGGCTGGACGCGGTGCAGGTGTTCGGCGGCGCCGGCTATCTGTCGGAGACCGGCATCGAGCGACAGCTGCGCGATGCCGTCCCCAGCGCGATCTTCTCCGGCACCAACGACATCCAGCGGGAAGTCATCGCTCGGGAGATCGGCCTCTGAGGCCGCAGACGACGGAGGGTGCGCATGCGCGTCAACGATGTCTATATGAACGGGATCGGCGTCTTCCGGCCCGAGGTCATGCCCGTCGAGTCGGCGGTCGAGCAGGGACTGTTCCCCGCCGGCGAGGTGGCCACGCGCGGGCTCACCGGAGCGGCGGTCGCCGGTGATCTGCCGGCCCCGGACATGGCCGTGCGGGCCGCCGAGGACGCCCTCAAGGACAGCGGGCTGGCCACCAGTGATCTTGCCGCGCTGTTCTACGCCTGCGTCTGGCACCAGGGCCCGGACGGCTGGGATCCGCAGCACTACCTGCAGCGGGAGCTGATCGGCGACGGGCCACTGACGGTCGGCATCCGGGAGGGATGCAACGGCATGCTGATCGGCCTGGATCTGGCCGTCGGCATGCTGCGCGCCGACGAGGCGCACACCGCGGCGATGGTGGTCGCGAGCGACAACTTCGGCAGCCCGCTGATCGACCGGTGGAGCCAGGGCGCGGGCTTCACCGTGCTCGGCGACGGGGCGAGCGCGATGGTGCTCAGCAAGCGCGCCGGGTTCGCCCAGGTGCTGTCGAGCTGCACGGCCACCTTCTCGATGATGGAGGAGGCGCATCGGGCGGGGGAGGAGTTGTTCCCGCCGAGTGCGACCCTGGGCCGGGAGCTGAACTTCGGCGCGCGCGCCGAGGCGTACAAGCAGAAGGTCATCGCCGAAGGCCTGGGGTCGAGCATTCTGCTGGGTCACCAGCAGCGCAATCTGCAGTGCCTGGAGCAGTCACTGGCCGAGGCGGAGCTGACGGCCGCCGACATCACCAGGGTGGTGACGCACAACCTCGCTCGCGCGGACGTCACGGCGTACCTGAAGACCCTGGGCTTCGCGCTGGAGCAGTCGACGTGGGACTTCGGTAGCGGCACCGGCCACATGGGAGCCAGCGACTATCTCGTCTCGCTGCACCATCTGCTCTCCAGCGGTCAGCTACAGCCGGGTGACAACGTGCTGTTCTGCGGGTTCTCGCCCGGCATCACCTACAAGTCAACGGTGATCCGGATCCTGGAAGTGCCGGCGTGGGCGCACCGATGAGCCTGCACGAGCTGGTCATCGCGGCCGCGCGGCGCGATCCGGAGGCGCTCGCCGTGGACGGACCGGCCGGCCGGCTGCGGTACGGCGAGCTCGACCGGCAGGCCGACGTGCTGGCGCACCGGCTCGCCGCCGCCGGAGTGGGCCCGGGCGACCGGGTCATCGTCTGGGGTGGCAAGACGCCCGCGATCATCGTGGCCATGCAGGCCGTCCTGCGGCTCGGTGCGGCCTACGTCCCGGCCAACGCGAACACACCACCGGGCCGGACGGCCCTGATGGCCCGAAACTGCGCCGCCCGCGCGGTCTGTGCCGCCGGCGACTTGTTCGGCCGGCTGGCCGACGACCTCGGGCCTGGCACCGCTCGGGTGAATCTCGACGAGCCGCTGGACGCCGGCGATCCCCCGGAGCCGGTAGACCATCCGGTCGCGCCCGACGACCTCGCCTACGTCCTCTACACCTCGGGTTCGACCGGCACGCCCAAGGGCGTGTGCATCACGCACCGCAACGCCCGCGCCTTCGTCGACTGGACCGTCGCCGAGCTGGCGGCCACCCCGGCGGATCGGTTCGCCAACCACGCGTCGTTCACCTTCGACCTGTCGGTGCTGGATCTCTATGCGGCGTTCGCCGTCGGCGCGACGGTCTGCCCGATTCCCGCCGAACTCGCGTACGCGCCGCATGAGCTGGTCGCTCTGCTGCACGACGAGCGGATCACCGTCTGGTACTCGGTTCCGTCCGCGCTGGTCCTGATGATGCGCGACGGCGGCCTGCTCAATACCCCCGCGCCGGATCATCTGCGCGCGGTGCTGTTCGCCGGCGAGCCGATGCCCATCGCGTACGTGCGGAAGCTGGCCGCCTGGACCCGCGCCCGGCTGCTGAACCTCTACGGCCCGACCGAGACCAACGTCTGCACGTTCCATGAGGTCGTCCCGGGCGACCTGCGACGCGACCGCCCGGTGCCGATCGGGCGCGCCACCTGTGGAGACAAGGTCTGGGCGGCTCGCATCGACGGTGCGGTGGCCGGACCGGGCGAGGAGGGGGAGCTGATGGTCGACGGCCCCACCGTCATGCACGGCTACTGGGGTCGGCCGCCGCAGCGTGGCTCCTACCCGACCGGCGACGTGGTGCGAGTGCTCGCGGACGGGTCGTTCGACTATGTCGGACGCAACGACCACATGGTGAAGGTCCGTGGCTACCGGGTCGAGCTGGGCGAGGTCGAGACCGTGCTCGGCAGCCACCCGGACGTCGCCCAGGTCGCGGTCGTCACCGCCGGGGAGGGGCTCGACCAGCGGCTGATCGCCTTCGTGGTGCCGGCGCCGGGCAGCACGGCCGGTGTGATCGCGCTCAAGGCGCACAGCAGCCGGCGTCTCGCCCCCTACATGATTCCCGACGAGGTGCATTTCCGGGCCGAGCTGCCCAGGACGGCCAACGGCAAGGTCGACCGCAGCGCCCTCGTGGGTACCACCAACAGCCAAGTCCCTGAGGAGAGAACACCGTGACACAGCCCTTGTCGCAGGAACAGGTCACCGCGAACCTCATCGCCTTCGTCCGGGAGCGGTTCCTCTCCGGCGACCCGCAAGGGGAGCTGACCGAGACCACGCCGCTGCTGGAATGGGGCATTCTCAACTCGCTCAACACCGCCACCCTGATCGGATACGTACGGGAGGAACTGGGCACCGCGATCCCGCTGTCCAAGGTGACCGCGACGACGTTCCGGGATGTCCGCAGCATCAGCGCGATGCTGTACGAGGCCGGCGAAGCAGCGAGCGCCTGACGGTGCGGCCGGTGGACGCCAGGGGGTATCGCCGGCCCATCTTCCCTAGCGGTCCGCGGCGGACATGCGCGGTGGCACGGCGTCCTCGAGCACGGTGATGTCGGACCTGCCCCAGAACACCCGGACATGCTGCAGGAGCTGCTCGGGGCCGACCCGCATGACGCTGACCAGGCGGAATCGCAGCCGGGCAGCCTCCGGACGCCGCGGCGCCGCGATCAGGCCCGCGGCCGCGAGCCCGGCGCCCATCGGCAGGTAGTCCAGGGTCGCCGTGACCGGCAGCGCGACGTGCCGGCCGTCCTGCGCAGCTGCCGGCACCCCCGGAACCTCGTGCACCCGCGCGGCGATGGCCGTGGCCAGGTGTGTGCGCAACGCGGCCCGCCCGTGGACGGGCGTCCAGCCGACCGGATCTTCGAACCGCACGTCCGGGGCGAACAGCTGGAGGACGCCGTCGACGTCCCCGGAGTTCATCAACCGGCAGTAATCCAGCGCCAGCCGCTTGCGCGTTGCCGCGTCGACCAGCTCACCCGCGGGCATCCGTCGCCTCCATCGGTACGTCGAAGCGGTCGGCGACGGTGATCTCGTCCGTTCCCCAGTACGACTGCATCTCATCGATCAGTCCGTCCGCGCCGACCGCGATCACCATCACGTAGTCGATGCGCAGCACCTTCCCGTGGTCGCCGGCCGGGGCTTCCGGAAGGCCGAGGGCGGTCGTCAGCGGGTTGCCACGGATGTACGGCAGCACGCCGACCACCGGCACGGCCGCATGCCGGCCGTCCAGCGTCGCGACCGGGTCGCCCGGCAACTCGCGCACGCCCGTGGCGATCGCACCGGTAGCGTGCGCCCGCATCGCCTCGTGACCCTGCCGCACACCGGAGCCGACCGGGTCCTCGAAGCGGACGTCCGGCGAATACAGCCGCAGCAACCCGTCGAGATCGCGGGCGTTGATCCGCCGGCAGTGCTCGAGCGCCAGGGCCTTGACGGTCGCTTCGTCGGGCACCGGTCATCCCCTTCTCCGTGCGTCCGGTCGTCGGGTCCGGACCCATTGTCACCGGGATCGGCGATGCCCAGTACCCCTAGGGAAGGGCCTCGCCCCGTGATCGCCGGTTAGGGGTTGGCACCGTCCGGGCCGCTCGACAGGGTCGTAGTAAGGAGCCCGGGTCGGCGCTGTTCGCGGGGGATGGCCGGGCGCTCCGCAGTGGCGCATCCTGCCCACTTGCCAGCCCGGTGCGGTTTTCGCCGGCTGGTGTCACCTACAGCGTCGGCGACTGGAGTGAGGATTTGGGCGCCGTGTCGGCACATGTGACACCGGAAAGCTCGGGGCTCGATGGTGCGGCCGGGGGTGGGCCGGAGGAGCCGGTTGCCATCGTCGGGCTCGCCTGCCGCCTGCCGGGCGCGGCCGACCCGGCCGCGCTGTGGTCGCTGCTGTGCGGCGGCGGCGACGCGGTCACCGACGTGCCCGCCGACCGCTGGGACACCAGCGGCCTGCCGGTGGAGACCACCCGCGGCGGTTTCCTCGACCAGGTGGACCAGTTCGATTCCGCCTTCTTCGGGATCTCGCCGCGCGAGGCCGCGGTCATGGACCCGCAGCAACGCCTGATGCTGGAGCTGTCCTGGGAAGCCCTGGAGGACGCGGCGATCGTGCCGTCGGCCCTCGACGGCCGGCCGGTGAGCGTCTACCTCGGCGCCATCGCCGACGACTACGCACGCCTGTTGCAGAGCTACGGACGCGCCGGCATCACCCAGCACTCGTCGACCGGCATCAACCGCGGCATCATCGCCAACCGCATCTCCTACGCGCTCGGCCTGACCGGACCGAGCCTCACCGTTGACGCGGCCCAGGCATCGTCCCTGGTCGCGGTGCAACTGGCCTGCGAGAGCCTGCGGCGCGGGGAGTCCGCGATCGCCCTCGCCGGCGGCGTCAACCTGATGATCGTCCCGTCCGCCTCGCTGGTCGTCGCGGAATTCGGCGCGCTGTCGCCGGACGGGCGCTGCTACACCTTCGACGCTCGGGCCAACGGCTACGTCCGCGGCGAAGGCGGCGCCGTGGTCGTGCTGAAACCGCTGTCGGCGGCCCTCGCCGACGGCGACCCCGTCTACTGCGTCATTCGCGGCGGTGCGGTCAACAACGACGGCGCCGGCGACAGCCTCACCACGCCGAGCCAGGCGGGGCAGGAGGAGGTGCTGCGCCGGGCGTACGCGCAGGCCGGCGTCGACCCGCCGGCGGTGCAGTACGTCGAACTGCACGGCACCGGGACCCGGCGCGGTGACCCGGTCGAGGCGGCCGCTCTGGGTGCGGTGCTGGGCCGCCCCGGAAGCGCCGCACCGTTGCAGGTCGGGTCGGTGAAGACCAACATCGGCCACCTGGAGGGCGCGTCCGGCATCGCCGGGCTGGTCAAGGTCGCCCTGTCCCTGCGCCACCGCCGGCTGCCGGCGAGCCTGAACTTCGCCACCCCCCACCCGGACATCCCGTTCGACGCGCTCGGGCTGCGGGTGCGGGTGGAGACCGGGCCTTGGCCCGACCCCGAGCGAGCGCTGCTGGCCGGGGTGAGCTCGTTCGGGATGGGCGGCACCAACTGCCACCTGGTGCTCGCCGAGTCGCCCGGCGAGCACCGGGCGACCTTCCCGGACGCCGGAACGAAGCCCCAGGTGCTGCCGTTCGTCGTCGCCGCCCGCACCGCGGAGGCGGTACCGGCCCAGGCCGCCCGGCTGCGAGCCTGGCTGGACAACGAAACGCCGCACCTGTCCGACCTGGCGCACGCCTTGGCCACCACCCGCTCCGCGTTCGAGTACCGTGCGGCGGTCCTCGCCACCGACCGGGCGGAACTGGCCGCCGGGCTGGACTCCCTGGCCGCCGGCGGCCCGGCCGCCGGGACCGTCCGCGGCAGCGTCCTGGACGGCGGCACCGCGTTCCTGTTCACCGGCCAGGGCAGCCAGCGGCTGGGTCTGGGCCAGGAGCTCTACCCGGCGTACGACGGGTACGCCGCCGCTTTTGACGCCGCCTGCGCCGAGCTCGACCGCCACCTGCCACGGCCGTTACGCGACGTCCTCTGGGGATCCGACCCGACGCTGCTGGACAGCACCGGCTGGGCGCAGCCGGCTCTCTTCGCCGTCGAGGTCGCCCTGTACCGGCTGGTCGAGTCGTGGGGGATCCGCCCCGATTACCTCCTCGGCCATTCGATCGGGGAGCTGGCCGCGGCTCACGTGTCCGGCGTGCTGACGCTGCCCGACGCCGCCGCGCTCGTCGCCGCCCGCGGCCGGCTCATGCAGTCGCTGCCGGCCGGCGGCGCGATGGTGGCCGTCGAGGCGAGTGAGGCGGAGGTCGTCGAGCGGTTGGCCGGGCTCGCCGATCGGGTGTCGCTGGCCGCCGTGAACGGTCCGGCCGCGGTCGTGCTCTCCGGCGACGAGCCGGCCGTCCTCGAAGAAGCCGCGTACTGGCGGGCGCAGGGCCGGCGGACCCGGCGGCTGCGGGTCAGCCACGCTTTCCACTCGCACCGCATGGAGCCCATGCTGGACGCGTTCGGTGAGGTGGCCGCGGGGCTGACTTACGCGGCGCCGACCGTGCCGATCGTGTCCAACCTGACCGGCGCGATCACCGAGCCCATCACCGCCGATTACTGGGTCCGCCACGTCCGCGAGGCGGTGCGGTTCCACGACGGCGCCCGCGCATTGCATGCGGCAGGCGTGCGTACCTATCTGGAACTGGGCGCCGACGGGGCGCTCTCGGCCATGGCCCGCACCTGCCTGCCGGCCGAGGCGACCGCGTTCGTGCCGACGCTGCGCGACGGCCGCCCCGAGGTGCGGTCCATGATGAGCGCGCTGGCCCGGGCGCACACCCATGGTGTCGGCGTCGACTGGGACGCCCTGTTCACCGGCACCGCGCCGCGCTCGGTCCGGCTGCCCACACACGGATTCGACCGCCGCCGCCACTGGGTCGACGGTACGGCGCAGCCCATCACGACCGCACCCGCCCAGCCCATCACGACCGCACCCGCGGCGCCCGGCACCGGCGGTGACGCGATCACCGACCCGCTCGACCTCGTGCGCTCCCACGTCGCGGACGTCCTCGACTACGACGAGCCGGCGCGGATCGAGGTGCGGCGCGCCTTCAAGGATCTCGGCTTCGACTCGCTCACCGGCCAGGAGTTGCTCGACCGGCTGTCGGCCGCGACCGGGCGGTCGCTGCCCAGCAGCCTGCTCTACGAACACCCGACACCACTGGAACTCGCCCGGCATCTCGCCTCGCCGGCCGGCGACCACGACACGCCGGTCGCGACGACGACGCCCGGTGCGGACGATCCGATCGCCATCGTCGGCATGGCGTGCCGCCTGCCCGGCGGCATCGGCTCGCCCGAACAGCTTTGGCAGTTGCTCGTCGCCCAGGGCGACGCCACCGGTGACTTCCCGGCCGACCGCGGCTGGGACCTGGACGGGCTTTACGACCCCGACCCCGACCGGGCCGGGCGCAGCTACGTCCGCCGCGGCGGCTTCCTCGACGCGGCCGGCTTCGACGCGGCGTTCTTCGGGATCTCTCCCCGCGAGGCGCTGGCCATGGACCCGCAGCAGCGGCTGCTGCTGGAGGTCTCGTGGGAGGTGGTCGAGCGGGCCGGCATCGACCCCGCATCACTGCGTGGCAGCGCCACCGGCGTCTTCGTCGGAACCACCTTTCAGGACTACGGGCCCCGCCTGCACGAGGGTTCCGGCGGCCTCGAAGGCCACCTGCTCACCGGCAGCACGCCGAGCGTCGCCTCCGGCCGGGTGTCGTACGCGCTCGGCCTCGAGGGTCCCGCGGTGACCGTGGACACCGCTTGCTCGTCGTCGCTGGTCGCCCTCCACCTTGCCGCCCACTCGCTGCGTCGCGGGGAATGCACGCTGGCGGTGGCCGGCGGGGCGACGGTGATGGCCACCCCGGGCATGTTCGTGGAGCTGAGCCGGCAACGGGCCCTCGCCCCGGACGGGCGGTCGAAGGCGTTCGCGGACACCGCCGACGGCGCCGGCTGGGCGGAGGGCGTCGGGATGCTGCTGCTGGAGCGGCTGTCGGACGCCCGCCGGCACGGGCACCGCGTGCTCGCGCTGATCCGCGGGTCGGCCACCAACCAGGACGGCGCGAGCAACGGCCTGTCCGCGCCCAGCGGCTCCGCCCAGCGGCGGGTGATCCGTCAGGCCCTGGCCGACGCCGGGCTCGGCCCCGCCGACGTCGACGTGGTGGAGGCGCACGGCACCGGCACCAGGCTGGGCGACCCGGTCGAGGCGCAGGCCCTGCTAGCCACCTACGGCCAGGACCGGCCCGGCGACCGCCCGCTCTGGCTCGGCTCGGTCAAGTCGAACATCGGGCACACCCAGGCCGCCGCCGGTGTCGCCGGTGTGATCAAGATGATGCTGGCGCTGCAGCACGAGATGCTGCCACCGACCCTGCACGTCGATCGTCCCTCGACACGGGTGGACTGGACGGCGGGGCACGTCGCGCTGCTGACCTCGGCACAGTCATGGCCGCGGATCGGTCGTCCGCGCCGGGCCGGCGTGTCCTCGTTCGGCATCAGCGGCACCAACGCCCACCTCATCATCGAGCAGGCCCCCACGGCGTACGAGCCGGAGCCGGGACCCGAGCCGGCTGCGCTGCCCTGGCCGATCGCCGCCCGGACCCCAAAGGCCCTTCGCGCGTACGCGGATCGGGTCGCCGACACCATCGAAACCCGGACCGACCTGCCGCTCGACGCTCTCGCCGGTGCCTTGGCGGGGCGGTCGGCTCTGCCCCATCGCGCTGTGCTGGTGGCAACCGATCGGACCGGGGCCGTCGCCGGGATGCGAGCTCTCGCCGCGGGCGAACCGGTCGGCTCGATGGCCGGCGACGACCGGGTGGTACTGGTCTTCCCCGGGCAGGGCACCCAGTGGCGGGGCATGGCGCTGCAACTGCTCGACAGCAGCCCCGCGTTCGCCGCCGAACTCGCCGTCGTGGCCGACGCCGTGCAGCGGTACGTGCCCTGGTCGGTGACCGACGTCCTGCGCTCCGGCGACGACCTGCAGCGCATCGAGGTGCTGCAACCGGTCCTGTTCGCCTCGATGGTCGCCCTGGCCGGGCTGTGGCGCTCGTACGGGGTGCGGCCCGCCGCGGTCATCGGGCACTCCCAGGGCGAGATCGCCGCGGCCCACATCGCCGGAGCCTTCAGCCTCGACGACGCCGCGCGCCTCGTCGTGCTGCGCTCGGCGCTGTTCGCCCGGCGGCTGGTCGGCCACGGCGCCGTCGCCTCGGTGAACCTGGGCGCCGACGCGGTCGCCGACCGGATCGCCGACCGGCCCGGTCTGGCCGTGGCCGGGATCAACGGACCCTCGGCCACCGCCGTCTGCGGCGATGAGGAGGCCCTGCGGGAGCTGGTCGCCGCCTGCCAGGCCGACGGGGTGCGGGCCAGGGTCATCGGTTCCACGGTGGCCTCGCACGGCAGCCAGGTCGACCCCCTGCACGACGAGATCCTCGACCTGCTCGGCTGGGTGCGGCCGGTCAGCACCGACGTCCCGTTCTACTCCACGGTCACCGGCGGCCTGCTGGACACCGCCGAACTGGACCCGGAGTACTGGTTCGCCAACGCCCGCCGGCCGGTGCTCTTCCAGGCCGCTGTGCAGGCCGCGTTCGGCGCCGGGCACCGGCTGTTCGTCGAGTCGAGCACCCACCCGGTCCTCACCGTCGGCATCGAGGAGACCGCCGAGCAGGCCGGCGTGCCGGTCGTTGCGGTGGGCACGCTGCGACGGGACGACGGTGGTCTCGACCGGTTCCTCACCTCCGTGGGCCAGGTGTTCACCGCTGGCGTGCCGGTGTCCTGGCACCTGCCCACCGGCAACAGCGCCGATCTGCCGGCGTACCCGTTCCAGCACGAGCGGTTCTGGTTGGCGCCGCAGGCTTCCGGTGACGTGACCGCGGTCGGGCTCGCCGTCCCCGGCCACCCGTTGCTGGGGGCCACGGCGAAGCTCGTCGAGGCCGACAGCGTACTGCTGACCGGACGGCTGTCGCTGGCCACCCAGCCGTGGTTGGCCGACCACGGCGCCTTCGACACCGTCCTGCTGCCCGGCGCGGTCCTGGCCGAGCTGGCGGTGCGGGCCGGCGACGAGGTGGGCTGCGCCGGAGTGGAGGAGCTGACGCTCGAAGCGCCGCTGGTCCTGCCCAGGCGAGGCGCGGTGAACGTACAGGTGCTCGTTCAGGCGGCCGATGACACGGGCCGCCGGCCGCTGTCGGTGCACTCGTGCCCGCAGGGCGACGGGGAACCGGCATGGACCCGGCACGCCGGCGGTGTGCTGGTGCCGCCGGCCGCCGGCGGTGGCGAGGCGTGGGCCGGCGCCTGGCCGCCGGCCGGGGCGACTGTCGTGGACACCGGTGACCTCTACGACCGGCTCGACGGCGCGGGCTACCGCTACGGGCCGGCGTTCCGCGGGCTGCGCACGGCCTGGCAACGCGGCGACGAGATCTTCGCCGAGGTGAGCCTGGCGCCGGAGCTACGCGAGGCGGCCGCCGGGTTCGCCCTGCACCCCGCGCTCTGGGACGCCGCACTGCACGCCCTGCGATTGATCGACGGCACCGACGAGGTCCGGCTGCCGTTCGCCTGGGCCGGCGTGTCGCTGTTCGCCTCCGGCGCAACGGCCCTGCGGGTTCGCGTGGCACCGGCCGGCCGGGAAGCGTTGTCGCTGACCATGTGGGACCCGGCCGGCGGGCCGGTCGCCGAGGTGCGGTCGCTGACCTCCCGGCCGATCGGCGGCGACCAGTTGGGTGGCGGTGACGCCGCGGTCCGCGACGCGCTCTTCGGAGTGCGCTGGACGCCGGTGAACACCCGGGACGATGCGCCGGCGCCGGACGACGTCCGCCGCTGCCCCACCGGCCCGCCGCCGGCCGAGGCGACCGCCCGGATGCTCGCCGACCTCAAGGCCGAGCTGGCGCGGACGGACATCCCCGCCTCGCCGGTCGTGATCGTGACCCGCACCGGCGCAGATCTGGCGCACGCCGCGGTGCGGGGCTTGGTGCGGTCGGCGCAGTCGGAATATCCGGGCCGGTTCGTGCTGGTCGACGTGGATGAGGAGGTCGGCGCCTCGGCGTTGGGCGCGGCACTGGCTTCCGGGGAGCCGGAGCTCTCGGTGCGGGACGGTGTGCTGCTCGCGCCACGGCTGGCACGGGCGACCGCGGCGCCACGGCTGTCGCTGAATGCGGATGGCGTGGTGCTGGTGACCGGTGGCACCGGGGCGCTCGGCGGGTTGGTGGCCACCCATCTCGTGACGGCGTACGGCGTGCGGCGGTTGGTGCTGGTGGGCCGGCAGGGTCTCGCCGCCGCCGGGGCGGTCGAGTTGCGTGACGCGCTGACGGCGGCCGGCGCCGAGGTGACCGTGGCGGCGTGTGATGTGGCGGACCGGGATGCGTTGGCGGCGGTGCTGGTGGACGTCCGGGATCTGACCGCGGTCGTGCACTGCGCCGGCGTTCTCGATGACGCGACGCTGCAGGCGCTGACGCCCGAGCGGCTGGCCGCGGTGCTGAGTCCCAAAGTGGACGGTGCTCGCAACCTGCACGAGTTGACCCGCGACCGGGATCTGTCCGCGTTCATCATGTTCTCCTCGGCCACCGGGCTCCGCGGCAGCCCCGGGCAGGCCAATTACGCAGCGGCCAACGCTTTCCTGGACGCGCTCGCCGAGCACCGCCGGGCCTCCGGCCTGCCGGCGGTGTCCCTGGCGTGGGGGTTGTGGGAACAGTCCGGCGGGATGGGCCGTCAGCTCGCCGGCGTCGACACCAGCCGCTCCGGACTGGTCGCCTTGCCGACCGAGTTGGCGCTGGCGCTCTTCGATGCCTGCGCCGGCAGCGACGAGCACATCGTGGTGCCGGCCCGGTGGGATGTCGCGGCGCTGCGGGCCCAAGCCGCGGCCGGCATGCTGCCCCGCCTGCTGTCCGGCCTGGTGACCGCGACCCGGGGCGTCGCTGCGGCGGACGGCCAGGCGGTCTCCGGGCTGGACCAGCAGCTCGCCGGACTCACCGGCCCCGAACGCGACCGGATCCTGGTCGACCTGATCCGCCGCCAGGTCGGGGCCGTGCTCGGCCACGGCGACCCCGACTCGATCGAGGTCTCCCTGCCGTTCAAGGACCTCGGGTTCGACTCGCTGACGTCCGTGGAGCTGCGCAACAGGCTCGGCGCGGTGACCGGGCTGCGACTGCCGGCCACGCTGGTGTTCGACCACCCGACGCCACGTGTCCTGGCCCGATGGCTCGACTCCGAGCTGCCCGGCGCGGGCACACCTCAGCCCGAAGCGGCGCCCCGGGTGGCAGCCCGGGAGGTGGCCGACGAGCCGATCGCCATCGTGGGCATGGCGTGCCGCTACCCGGGCGGGGTGTCCTCACCGGAGGAACTGTGGGAGCTGCTGGTCGGCCGGCAGGACGCGGTCGTGGACTTCCCGGCCGACCGGGGCTGGGACCTGGAGCGGCTGTTCGACCCGGATCCGGATCGGCCCGGCACCAGCCACACCCGGTCCGGGGCGTTCCTGCGCGGGGCGGGTGACTTCGACGCGGGGC
>NZ_BOML01000090.1 GCF_016862175.1 Paractinoplanes durhamensis
GTTACGAAGAACCCGCAGGCAGCAATGTGTACCGCCGCAGAGCAACGCATTGTCATTGTCTCAACGAGCGCGCCTCCGGCAAGGCACGGAGCGTTCCGGCAAGGATCCCGCATATCTGTTGCTCGGGTGCTGGGACCGAGCGCGGCCCGGGCGGCGAACTACGAACTAGGTGCTCCGCCGGGTGTCCAGGGCCGGCGGGGTCATTTCTGCGCGTTGACGTTCCTCCATTGCTTTTTGAGGGCCTCGTAGAAGCGCTCGGGGAAGTCATCGGATCCGGGTAGGTAGACCTTCATGTCCGTTCCCTTCGCGGGGGTCACGGTGACGTAGTCCGCGTAGGTCCAGGCGTCGCGGTCGGTGAACTCGATGGCTGTCACGTCCTTCAGGAGGATCGACTGCACTTTGTCCTCCTGGTGGTCGTGGTCGGGTAGCCAATAGGAGCCGACCCGGACGTCGGTGAACAGCTGCCCTGCCTCCTCGAAAGGCACCCCGCCGCTGGTGAAGAAGCGCACGTTCTCGCCCTTATCGATCATGCCGATCCTGACCAGATAGTTCTCCCGGTCGGCGGGCAGGTCCTCGGACTCCACGTTGTCCAGGACCACGGAGCACGCGGAGAGGTTCAGCACAGTCACCATGGCGAGTCCGCGGAACCCGACCCACCTCGACAGGTCAGCCCGTCCGCGAAGACCAGCAGCACACCGGCGAAGAGGCCACCGGCGACGGCCACGAGGACGAGCACGCACTGCAGCGGCCACCGCGGCGGCCGTGGACGCGGCGCCGAGGGTGAGCAGCGTGCCGCCGCCATGTGCCCCTCTCGGCGGTTCGGTACCTGTCATTCGCATGCGAGCCAGTCTGCTGATCGTCCGCCGTCGGCGGATGAGTAGCCGAACCCATCTTTTGGGGTACGCCTGCCCGGCAGGGAGCCACCTCGACGGCCCGCAGGACGCGCGGCCGGCCACGTAGTGTCGCGGGCATGGCGGCCAAGGACGACCTGATCCAGCAGCTCTGCTCGCTGCTGGTCGGTGACGCGGAAGTCGCGACTGAGAACTGGCAGCACTTGGCGCTGGTGGGTGTCGTCGATGCCGGGCAGTCACGCATGACCGGCTTCTGCTATGACGCGGCGGGTGATTACGAGCCCGCCGCGCCACGCAACTTCGAGACGCTTGCGGTGCTGCGCAAGCTACGCGACGAGATGGCCAAGGCTGACGACCGGTTACCGTGGAAGACCTGCCTGGTGCGCGTCGGGCGTGCCGGTGGCACGATCAGCGTCGAATTCGAGTATGACGACCCGGACCGCTGGGTGATCAGCAAGTCCACCCTGCGCCGGCGCGCTGACGAACTGCACCCTCGTTACAACGTGGTGCACGAGAGCCGGACGACCCGTTTCGATCCTGACGCCGACTGAACGAAACGTACATGACCCGGGCGTCAGTTCGAGGCTCACGAATTCGACTGATCCGGTATCTCATATGCCGGCAACACAGAACGGTCGGGAAATGGGCCAGCGTCTTCGCCGCCTTCAACAATCTCGATGACGGGCGTCCTCGACCAAGCGCCGTCGAGCCAATCTCATCATCCGCAGGCAACCGACGCGCCGGCAGACGCCGAGTGCAAGTAGCCGCCGACCGGGCGCGGCATACGGGTGGGGTCTGGCTGCGTGTCGGTTGCTTGGCGGCGGTTGGGGTGAGCCGGCGGGCGGTTGCGGGTACAACGCCCGCCGGCTGGGGTACGGGGGCTGGTGGAGAGCCTTGGCAGGTTGACCGTTTGTGTGGTCTGGCCTTTCCGCGGGGCTCGGGCGGGCCGCGTCAGCGCCGGGCTCGCGGTGGTCAGTTGGTGGCGGTCGCGTCGTGTCTGTTGTGTCGGCGGATCCAGCCTTGTGCGGTGTGGCGGGGTACGCCGTAGTGATCGGCGATCACGGCGGCGGTGCCGGCCTGGCGATAGACGGCGCTGAAGTCGTCGGGCATTCTGCGGTATACCCGTTCGGCAGCAATATCGGCAGCGGCACCGGCTGCGGCACCGGCTGCGGGACTTGCCGCTTTGCGTACTGGCTTTCTCGGTGTCTTCTTCGGAGCCGGCTGGCTACGGCCGCGGCGCGCCCCGCTCGACGGTGCCGCCTCGCCGGCGGCGGTCCGGCCTTCGGCGGCGGCTGCCCGGCGACTCGCACGCTTGGCGGGCGCCGCGGTCGAGGCTTGCGGCGTGGCGCCGCCGGTCACGGGCTGCGGTGTCGCCGCAGTGGCGGTTGTCGCGGGTTCGCCGGCTCCGAGGTCGGTGTTCACGGCTGATGGTCCCGGTGCGGCTTGCGTGAGCGGTGTGGAAGCCGGGGTGATCGCGGCCGGGGTGTGCGTAGGACCGGTCACGGCTTGCAGGAGCAAGTCGACGTTGACGTTGGGTGCCTGGGCGCCGGTCAGGCCGCCGGGGGCGTGCATGTGCACGCTGGTGATCCGGGCCTGGCCGGTAGAGGTGTCCACGGTCAGGGTGGTGCTGTTCCCGCTGTCATCGTCAGGTGTGATGGTGATGGTGTACGAGTCCATGTCGTCCCTCGGGTTCGTGGTGTCACACCCGTCAGCGCGGCAGGCCGGCGTCCGCAGCGGTACCCGTAGCCTGCCCCGACGGCCAGATGAAGATCACCAATGTATCGCGGAGCACGACACCACCCATGAACCCACCTCACGAGAAAGCGACCTACGCCCCGGGCCGACCGTCCCCCTGCCACCCGCCGCATGTGACGCAAGAGGAATCTCTTTACGCGTCCTTGGCCGACATGCCGCGCCGGGGGCGAAGATCACCACCGACAACCCGGCGCCTCCATCATCATCACCTGCACAGTCGAAACGAGACCCATACACGCGCACCCGCTGCCAGCACCCGAGCGTCCGGTCATACCGAGAAGCGGACGCATTCATGATCAACACAATGTCCAGGATGTCGGTGCCTCAACGAGGCTGGACGGCCCCGACATCCTGGAAATTGTGTTGGTCTAGGTCGCAAACCAGCGCACGGAGTGCGGCGGCAGCCGGCGGCCGCGGCGACGATGCATCCGGATCTGCCGCCGATAGTTGCGCGGCAGGGAACTACTTGTAGCCGCGGGGTTGGCGACCGGGCGGGAAATCAGGGGCTGGGCAGGTAGCGCGTGCGGCTCCCGTACGTCGGTCCTGAGTTCGACGAAGGCCCCGCGCTTCGCTACCCCCGACCCGACACCCGGCCCGGAGACTTCCGCCGATACGACCGACTCGGCGGGCGCCTCCACGAATCGGGCATGCCGCTTGACCAGCACGGATGGCGTTACCGGTACCCGCCGGCCTCCGTCGAGATCGCCGCCTCGGTGCGGCTGTGCACGTCGAGGCGGGCGAACGCGTTCTCCAGGTGCTTGCGGACCGTGTGCGGGGAGACCGCCAGGCGGTGGGCGATCGCCCGGTTTGTCAGGCCCTCGCGGACCAGCGCCAGCACCTCCCGCTCACGCCGGGTGAGGCTCGGCGTCATGGCGCGGCGGACGGCGGCCTCCAGGTGGGGGCGCAGCAGGGTCAGCACCAAGCGGTCGTGGTCGGTGAAGCCGGCGCCGGGAGCCCGATCCAGCAGCAGCACGTTGGTCTGGCCGGGTGGGCAGGGGAGCTTCACCCCGATCTCGTGCTCCAGGCCGAAGGGGCGGAAGCAGTCGTGGTAGATCGCGGTACGGTGCCAGGCTCGCTCGCCCAGCAGGTCGCTGATCGAGCAGACCGGCCGAAGCATGCCGGGGCCGTGACAGAGCGGGTGCTCGTGGTAGTGCTCCCAGAACGCCTCGTCGGAGGAGTCGTCGGGAACCGAGGTCTCGTTGTCGAGAACCCGACGGCGGGGAACGTCGAGGCGGGACCAGGACACCACGTCGCACGGGACCACCTCGGCCAGGACACCGAGGACGTCGGCGATGGCCGTGGCCTCGAACAACCGGCGGAGCGTGTCGTCGCCCAGGTTGATACCCATCGGGGGAGCCTACGACGTACGTCGTATGGCGCCTGTCGGCTGCCGGACCGCAGCGTGGAGGGCATGACGGAGAACAGGACGGAACGCTGGCAGGCCCGCCCCTCGCTCAACGTGGCGCGCGGCGGCCTGATCGGCACGACGACCGGCACCACGTACGCGATCGGCGGCTTCACCTCGGGTTTCGGCACCGGGCTGGATTCGGTCGAGCGGCTCGACCCGGCCGGCGGCCACTGGCGGCTGATCGCACCGATGCCGACCGCGCGCGGCAACCCGGCCGCCGCCACCGTGCGCGGTGACGTCTACGTGCTGGGCGGCTACGCCGACGACAAGATCCTGGACGTCGTGGAGATCCTGGACGGGGACCGATGGCGGACGGGGCGGCCGCTGCCCGGTGCCCGCGGCGGTGCGGCCGCGGCGGCGATCGGCGACCGGCTCTACGTGGTGGGCGGCTTCGACGCGACCGACAACGCGACCACGGCGGTCTCGGTCTACGACGTGCACAACGACGCCTGGCATGACGCACACCCGATGCGCACCGCGCGCGGCCTGCTCAAGGCCGAGGTCCTCGACGGCCACCTGTACGCGATCGGCGGCACCGTCGACGTCCAGGTCTTCCAGGCCACGGTGGAGCGTTACGACCCGGCGGCTGACCGCTGGCACACCGTGGCTCCGCTGCACACCGGCCGCGGCAACCCGGGCGTGGCGGCGGACGGCGGCCGGCGGATCTTCGTGGTCGGCGGCGCGAGCGCGAACGGTCCGCTGCGCACGACCGAGGTGTACGAACCGCACGCCGACCGCTGGCGCACGCTAGATCCGCTCCTCACGGTCGGCCGGGCCTCGTTCTCGGCAGCGGTCCACGACGACCTGCTGGTGGCCTTCGGCGGCTTCGAGCTGACTGCCGACACCCCCACCGCCAGCTCCCGCGTCGAAGCCCTCCACATCTGATAGAGCCCCTTTTGGGCTGCACCTTCCGCCCGTCCCGTTCGACGTGCCGACGGACGCAGACTTCGGTCGGATCAAGCACTTACTGATGGATCCACGCCGGGTCAGACCGCTGCGAGATCCGGGAGCTCAACCAGGCCGTCTGCTGGGCCAGCGAACTCACCCCGGCCGGGGATGCGGTCGGCAACGCCGCCTGCACGGGCCAGCATCTGGTTGATACTCACAAACCCATCCTCGCACTTACCGGGGACCGTGGGCCAACTGCTACGACCCGAGCCGGACCACCGCGGCCGAACCAACCTCCGGGACGCGGCTACGAACCGCCTGCTCGCAGGACGTCCCCGAGGCGCAGGTGGCGGCGTAGCGCGGCCTCGGCGGCGACCACCGCGACCAGCGTGCCGAGCAGCAGCACCGCTGCCACTCCGAGAAGCCACCACGGCACCGTGGTGGCCGGGTCGGCGAGTTGGCCGGTCAGCGTGCGCAGCGCGAGCGGGCCGAATGTCAGCTTCACCAGCAACAGGCCGAGCAGCGGCCCGCCGATCGCGGCGACCAGCACCGGCGGGAGCAGCTCGCCGGCCGCGACCCGGTGGGTGTCTCGTGGGCGCAGGCCGAGGGTGCGCAGGCGGGCGAGCGTTTCCCACCGGGCGGGTGCGCTCGATGCGGCGCTCAGCGCGAAGCCCAGCATGCCGAGAAGCAGGAGCGTTCCGGCCGCTGCCCATTCGAGGGCGGCCAGGCCGGCGTTCAGCGGTGCCGACCGGCGGTCGTCGAGCACCTCGGCGCGGGTCTCGGCCCGTCCGCCGGTGGCCGCGGCCTCGACGGCCTTGGCGGCGCCGGATCCGGTCACCCACACGGTGTCGGGCTGGTAGGCCAGGCCGGCCGACGCGTCGACCAGGATCACGTCGGTGGCGGTGCCGATCGCGGGGGCGGTGCCGACGGCGGTGAGCTCGACCATGGGGTCGGTGTTCTCCAGGCGCAGGCGCATGGTCATGCCGGGGCGGAGGCTGCCGTCGCCGGAGCGGACCAGGGCGCGCGGGCCGGAGAGCCCGGCCAGGTCCGGCGCGGCGGGTAGCGGGGTGTCGGCGCGGAGCTGCTGGAAGGCGGCGGCGTCCACGATGACCAGGGTCGGGGTGAGCGCGTTGTTGTCGGCGATCACCCGGACGCCGTCGATGACCTCGGCGGCGACCGCGTGCTTCACGCCGGGTGCGGTGGCCAGCTGGGCGGCGATCTTCGTGGCGTCGTCGCGGGAGTCGGGGGGCACGTCGAGGCGGGCGTCGCCGCCGACCGTCTGCCATGCGCCGTCGGCCGTGCCGCGGGCGGTGGTCGTGTCGAGGGTGACCGCGAACGCGGCCAGCGCCGTGGTGACCGTCAGTACCAGCAGCGGAAGCACCCGGGCGGCGGTGGCGGCGGCCCGGGCGGCGCCGAAGACGGCGAGCGGTCGGCGCGAGCGCAGCGACTGGCGCAGGGCCAGGCCGGTGCCGACCGGCATCAGGCGCAGCACCAGGAGCGTGCCGGCGATGACGCCGAGGGTGGGTGCGCTCGCCGGCAGCGCCGAGTCGGAACCGGAAGCGATGCCGCGCTGGTGAAGGGCGACGACCGCGCCGGCCGCCGCGGCCAGGACGGTGGCGTCGATCGCAACCCGGCGCAGCTGCGCGGTGCGGAGCTGGCGGCGGCGGGCGCTGCGGTTGGCGGGCGCACGCCGGTCGCGGGTGGCCCGGGCCGCCGCGAGCACCCCGAACGCGGGCCCGGCGGCGATGGCGCAGACGACCACCGGCAGGGTCCAGAGCAGCGCGGCGCCGCCGGCGAGCAGCAGGGACAGCGCGATCCCGAGCGCGGCGGCCGGCACGGTGACCACCGCCGATTCGATCAGCAGCTCGGTGGCGAGGCTGGGCAGGCCGGCGCCGCGCTGCCGGGTGGCGGCCAGCGCCGTCGCGCGCCGGCGGGCGATCAGATCGGCGGCGAGCAGCAGGACGAGGACCGCGCCGGCCAGGACGGCGATCAGCAGCACCGCGGCCTGGGCGTACGCGGCGTCGACCTGGGCGCGTACGTCGCGCAGCACCCGGTCGAGGCCGGTGTCCCACTTGAGCGAGTCGTCGCGGGCTCCGGAGGAGGCCGAGGTGGCCTTGAGGGCGGCGGCGGTCGCGGCGAGCTGCTGGGCGGATTCCCAGGTGAGCTTGTCCGGGTCGGCGGCGAACCAGACGGTGCGCCGCAGCTGGTCCTGCTGGAAGGCGAGCCGGGCGTCGGGCAGCGAGTCGGCGGAGAGCAGGCCGCCGAGCCGGGTGCTGCCGGAACCGTCCAGGCCGGACGACGGCTGCAGCACCCACGGGACGGTCCGCCAGGCCGGGTCGGCCGGGTCGACCGGCCGGAAGATGCCGCTGACCAGCAGGTTGTACGGCTGCCGCAGCTCGTCCTGGACCGGCACGTGGCCGCCGGGCTTGAGCTTGAGGGCGGCCGCCTCGGTCTCGGACAGGCCGACCTGCACCTCCCAGAGCGGCCCGTTGAGCGGGATCTCCACGTTGCCGTCGGCGGTGCCGCCCGGCGCGCGCCCGGCGATCCAGGTGACCGCCGGGCCGCCGGCGTCGTCCTGCACGTAGTCGACCTGGAAGTGCCGCTGCACGCTGCCGTCGGTGACGGCGAGGGTGACGGCGGCGACCGTGGTGATCGGCGGCCGGAGCGCGGCCCGCAGGTCCGGGTCGAGGGCTTCCTCGGCCCGGCCGCGGAAGTCGTCGACGTCGGCGGCGATGCCGGTGCTGCGGACCCGGCCGCCGTTCGGCCCGTAGTCGTCCTCCCAGCGGGCCTGCGCCTGGACGGCGGCGTCCGGCCCGGCCTTGCGGATCGCCTCCTGGGCGGCCCGGTCGGCGGTGGCCCGCATGAGCGGCGGCACGGCCGCCGCGAGCAGGGTGATGACCAGGACGACCCCGGCGACGAGCAGCAGCGGCCCGAGGTCGGCGCGGGCCCGCCCACGAATGCTGGGCCGGTGCAGGGCCGGGATCACGACGCCACCCGCAGGTGGGCGGCGTCGGCTCGGCGGGCCTGGATGGTGACGACCGCGGCAACGGCCAGCCAGGAGCCGGCGATCAGCAGGGCGAGCAGCGCGGCCTCGGCGGCCCACGGCCAGTGGGCGGCGGCCGGCGGCACCGGTGCCGCGCCGGTGTCGGAGCGGATCAACAGCGGGGCGACCGCCCACGTCGCGAGGGCGCCGACGAGCGCGCCGGTGACGATCAGCGGCAGCAGGACGGCGGAGTGTTCGCCGAGCAGGGCGGCCCGGATGTCGCGGCGGGACATGCCGAGGCCGCGGAGCCGGGCCACTTCGAGGGCGCGCAGCTGCACGTCGCAGGCGACATGCAGGATCACGCCGCCGAAGAGGAGAAGGACGGCCGCGGCGACGAGCACCCGCAGGACGGCCGGCAGCGAGGCGCGTAGCGGGCTGCCGGTGAGGCGCGCGGTCTCGTCCGTACGCGTGATAACCGTCCCGAGATGCAGGTCGCCGACGCTCGCGGCGGCACCGGCCCGGGGGTTTCCGGCCCACCAGGCGGAGACCGGCGAGTCGAAGTCACCGCGCACGACAAGAGCCCGGGAGAGGGTGTCGACGTCGGCGAGGGCGGCGGGCTCGCCGGGCGCGGACGGGACGGTCGGCACGATCGCGGTGACGACGGCCTCGATCGGGGTGGTGCCGAAGGTGAGGCTGAGCTTGCCGCCGACCCGGGCGCTCACGTCGGCGGCGAACCGCTCGGAGATGGCGAGCGGCACCGGCCCGGGGTCGGCGAAGGTGGTGGCGACCAGGACGCGGCTCATGTCGGAGGGGTCGGCGAACTGCACGTTCGCCCGGAGGTTGAGCCGGTCGCCGGCGGCGGTGACGGCCGGGTCGGTGAGCTGCCGGCTTTCCGGAGCGGCGGACCGGGCGGTCCAGGCAGCCGCGGCGCCGGGCACGGAAATCCACACGTCGATCGCGCTGTTGGGCTGCCCTTCCCACCCGGCGGTGACCGGCAGTGCGACGGCGACCAGCCGCAGTCCGGCGACCGGCACGCAGCCGGGGAGAGGGTGCGGCCGGCCGTCGAGCGCCATGGGCGGGCCGTTGCACGCGGTCCGCAGCCCCTTGTCGTCCTGCAGCAGGAGCCGCGGGGTGACGATGACCGGTGTGTCCCGGGTCGCGGTGCCGGTGATCGTCGGGGTAGCGCCCGCCGCCAAAAAAGGTCCGGTCACCTGTACGGCAGGCGTGAGGCCATCGGCGACCGAGGAGGAGTCGCGCCCCCGCAAAAGGCCCGCCTGCCGGGTGTCCACGGCGACCAGCTTCGGCGACGGGCCGGAGCCGCCGAGCCACTGCCCGACCGCGATGTTGTGCGAGGCGACCGGGCTGAGCACCCCGCCGGTTGCCGCACCGACCGCCGCGCTCTGCCCCGCCAGCGGCGGCGCGTCCAGGGTGAGTGCGAGGTCGGTGCCGACGGACAGGTCGGCCTGGTCGTGCTGGGCGGCGGTCCAGGTGCTGCCGAACGCGGTCCCGAACGTGGCGGCCGCACAGGCCAGCCCGATCAGCAGCCCGGCCGCGAAGGCTTGCGGCCGCCGGGCGGCCTGGAAGGCGGCGAGCGGAAGGACGAGACCACGGGACCGCCCGGCCAGCCGTTCGGCCTGCCGCAGCAGCGGCGGCATCAGCCGTAGCGAGAGCGCGGTGCCGGCGGCGAGAAGGAGAGCAGGGGCAAGCACGCGTACGGCGTCGGCCCGCGACCCGGCCCCGGCGGGCTGGGCCCGCAGCTGCCACCACCCGACCGCGGCCAGCCCGAAGAGCAGCAGGTCGACCCCCGAGCGAGCGAGAAGCTCCCGCCGGCCGCGGCGGGCACCGTTCGCCGTCGGCCGCATGGCCAGCCCGACGTGCAGGGCGGCGAGGGCGAGCGCACCGCAACCGATCGCGACGACCTGGGTCAGGGTCACGGCCGGCCGGGCGGCGAGCCCGGCCCCGGAGAGCGGCGGCAGATGGGTGAGCAGCGAGTGCAGCGCGGACGATCCGGGGATGGCGAGGGCGACGGCGAGCGCGGCCAGGATCGCGGCCTCGGCGGTGGCGACGGCGGCGAACTGGCCGCGGCTGGTGCCGAGCGCGGAGAAGAGGTCGCTCTCCTCGGCGCGTACGCCGGTGGTGAGCCGCCCAGCGAGGGCGAGCGCGATCGCGGTCAGCACGATCCCGATGAGGGCGAGCGCGAGCACCGACCCGGCCGTGAGTTCCTGCTGGCTGCGGTCGCCGAGCAGGGTCTGCGGGAGCGGCGACGAGACACGTTCGATCTGCACCCGGTCGCCGAGCGTGCCACCGAGCCGCCGGTCGGCGCCGAGCACCGAGGCGGTCAGCCGGTCGAGGTCGCGGCCGTCCGGCGCGGACAGGTCGGGGTGCGCGGTGACCTCGAGGCGGTCCAGGGCGGAGCCGCTGGCCAGCAGGCCCTCGAGGTCGACGAGGAACGGCCCGTACGCGTTGACGTCGTCGGCGTAGACCGCGTCCTTGGGGTCGGGGTCGTAGCCGGTGCCGTTGAGCGGGTCCCGGTCCCAGCCGGCGTCGGGCAGCGGGTGCACCAGCCCGACGACGGTGAGGTCGAGCGCCGGCGCCGGGTCGCGACCGAGCTCGGGCCCGAGGTGAACCCGGCTGCCGACCCGGAGCCCGAGAAGCCGGGCGGTGTTGTCGAAGAGTGCGGCCTCCAGCGGAGCGCCGGCCCGGGGCCAGCGGCCGCCGACCAGCGAGGCCCGGTCCTGGAGCCCTTGAACCCCGGACAGGTAAGCCTCGCTGAGCAGGCTCCGGGCGTCGTCGGTGTGCGCGGGGAGGATCCGCATCCGGGACGACGCCCGGGTGGTGGTGGTCGCGGTGAACGGTTGGAGAGCGGAGGTCAGCAGCGACTTGGTGTCGGCCGCGACCGACCGCGCGTCGGCCGCCGCGATGGTCACGGTGTAGGCGGTGACCTCGACGTCGTCCGGTTCGGCCCGGGCCGCCGCGACCTCGACCGCCCGCTCCGAGGTGCGGGTGACCAGCAGCGCGCTGGCGCCGAGCAGGGTGGCACCGAGGGTGAGGACCGCGAGCAGGGACAGCAGCAGCGGCCACTGCGCCCGGGCGCGCCGCAGGAGCAGCGCGGTCACGTCGTCAGCTGTCCGTCCGCCAGGTGGATCACCCGGTCGGCGAGGGCCATCATGACCGGGTCGTGCGTGGACACCAGCGCGGTGACGCCCTCGGACTCGACGATCCCGCGGAGCAGGGCCATCACCGACAGCCCGGTCTCGGCGTCGAGCTGGCCGGTCGGCTCGTCGGCGATCAGCAGCCGGGGTGACGCGGCGATCGCCCGGGCGATCGCGACCCGCTGCTGCTGCCCGCCGGAGAGCTCACCGGGCCGCTGCTGGGCGTGCCCGGCCAGCCCGACCAGCTCCAGCAGCAGCTCGACGCGGCGTTCCCGGTCGGCCTGCGGGGTGCGGGCGAGCCGCAGCGGCACGCCCACGTTCTCGGCCGCGGACAGCACCGGGATCAGGCCGAACGTCTGGAACACGTACGACACGCGCTCCCGCCGCAGCGCGGAGAGGCCGTCCTCGTCGAGGGCGGTGACGTCGATGCCGTCCACGGTGACCGTGCCGCGGTCCGGCCGGTCGAGGCCGCCGATGACGTTGAGCAGGGTGGTCTTGCCCGAGCCGGAACGGCCGACGAGCGCGACCATGGTGCCCGGCTCGACCTCGAACGAGATGTCGTGCAGCGCGTGCACGGCAGCCGGCCCGGAGCCGAACGTGCGGTGGATCCCGGCGACGGAGAGGAGCGCCGAACTCATGCGTCCGGCCTGATCGTGACGTGGTCCGGTTCGAGAGCGAGCCGGACCCGGCGGGTCAGGTTGAGCGCCTCCCGGTAGTCGGCCGGCACCTGCACCCGGCCGGCCCGGTCCATCACCGCGTATTCCTCGGCGATCACGTGGGTGCCGCCGTCGTCGGCGGTGGCGGTGCGGCGCAGCACCTCGCTGCTGGTCCGGCCGTCGCGGATGGCGACGGTGCGCTCGACCTGGCCGCTGACCCCGGGGTCGTGGGTGACGATCACGATGGTGACGCCGAGCTCGCGGTTGACGTCGCGCATCGCCCCGAACACCTCGGCCGAGGTGGCGGTGTCGAGCTCGCCGGTCGGCTCGTCGGCGAACAGCACCTTCGGCTCGTTGGCGAGCGACACCGCGATGGCGACCCGCATCTGCTGGCCGCCGGAGAGCTGGCCGGGTTTGCGGTCGGCGCAGTCGGCGACGCCGAGCGCGCCGAGCAACTCGAGGCTGCGCGCGTGGCGTTTGCGGGCCGGGACGCGGGCGGCGGTCATCGGCAGGTCGACCATCTGCCGGGCGGTCAGGTAGGACACCAGGTTGCCGGCGGTCTGCTGGCGGACGAAGCCGACGGTGTGCCGGCGGTAGTGCACCCGGTCGGCGCGGGACATCGACAGCAGGTTCCACCGGTCGACCCGGGCCCGCCCGGCGGTCGGCGCGTCGATCCCGGCCAGGATGGACAGCAGCGTCGACTTGCCGGACCCGGAGGCACCGACCACGGCGACCATCTCGCCGCTCTCGACGATCAGGTCGAGGCCCTGCAGCGCCTGCACCTCGACCGGCCCGGACTGGTAGATGCGCACCAGGCTGTCGCACACGATGAGGGCGTCAGCCCCGAACTCGGACGCACGAGATGATGAAGACAAAGCCCCCTCCTCCCCGTGCGGCGCCTCACCCTACAACCCGGGCGCCGTACGGAAAGGATCACCCGCCGAAGACGCGCGCCACCCGCCCGACCCCGTTGACCAGCCGGTCGCCGAAGATCGCCCACTCGGCGACCAGCGACGCCGCCCGGTCCATCGCCCGCCGGGCCTGCTCGAAGTCCTCCGGGTCGTCGCGCAGCTCCCACAGGTGCCGGCCCTGGTCCCAGGCGTGCGCCCGGGTCACCTTGACCAGGATCCGCTGGGTCCAGTCGTCGAGCGGCCCGACGAACTCGTCGATCTCCATCTGCCAGTGGGTGGAGAAGCCGCGCCGCAGCGGCGGGATCTCCTCGAAGAAGATCTCGTTCACCAGCAGGTAGTCGGGGTGGATGAGGTCGTCGGTCGGCGCACCCAGCTCGTTCCAGGTGCCGATGAGCGCCAGCGACAGGTCGTGGTTGATGTGCGCGTTGACGCCGAGCATCGCCGCGGTCAGCTTGCTCATCCGGGTGTCGTGGCCGCGCTTGAAGAGCACCTCCCACACGTCGGGGGTGTCCTCGTTGTCGCAGTTCCACAGGTCGAGCGCGGCGAAGTAGCGCTTCGCGAACTCGACGTCGAGCAGTTCCAGGAAGTCGGGCTGGTTGACGCCGGTGCGGAGCGCGTCGTCGACCCGTCGAGTGATCTTCAGGTAGAGCTCGTTGAAGGCGGCGACCCGGTTGGCGGCCCGGCTGGGCGGCAGGTCGTCGAGGATCGTCTGGGTGATCACCAGCTTGTCGATCACATCGGAGATGCCCTGCGGCTGGTCGCCGAGCACCTCCGCCATCCGGTCGCGCAGCGGATCCCAGCCGCGGCCCGGCGGGATCTCGAGCGCGGAGAGCTCCTGCCGCTTCTCCTTGAGCGTGTGGGCGCTGCCGCGCACGAGCTCCCGGTCGAACGTTGTCGTCATGCCAATAGCGTGAGCACCGGCGGACCGCCGATCCAGCATCTGTCGGCGACCTGTCGGGAGGAGATCTGACACACTGCCGACCGTACCGAACCGGTCACGTTCCGCAGTGGAAAAGCCGGTGAAAATCGGTCAGTCGGGCGCCACGGTCAACGTCCCCAGTCCGGCCACCGCGTCGATGCCGAGCCCGCCCGACTCGACCCCGGCACCGCCGTCCGCCCGTACGTTCGTATTGCGTTTGATGTTGCGAACCCGGTTGCCGTTCAGCTGGACCTCGCCGGCGCCCTGACGCAGCAGCACCGACAGCGGCACCTTGTCGGCGGTGGTGATCTCCCAGGTGCCGACCCCGCCGGTCATCCTGATCGGCAGCGTCTCATCCGGGGTGGGCAGCGACATCTGGAAGCGGTTGGCGCCGCCGTTCAGGTCGATGCGGCGCAGTTTGGCGTTGCCGAGCGCGAAGTTGCCGGTGGTCATCCCGCCGGACATCCGGAGCGCCCAGGTCACCTTGCCGTTGAGCTTCACGTCGAGGCGGCCGTTGCCCTTGCTGCCGTCCGGGTTCGCATTCACCTTCAGGGTGTCGCCGTCGATGGCGACCTTCGGGTCGAGGCCACTGCCGTCCGGGGTGCTGACCTGCACGGCGTCGGTGCCGAGCGCGGCGATCGTCACGTTCAGCTCGACGACGTTTCCGGTCAGTTCGAAGGTGCCCGAGGTGAACGGCAACGCGGCGGCCGGCGCCGACGTGCTCGCGGCGGCGCTGGGTGCCGAGGTGACGGCGCTCGGATCGGGTGCGGGCTGCACGGAGACAGGCGGGTTCTGCGGGTCGGCCGGCAGAGCTGCCGTCGGCTGCGCGGTCACCGCGGCCTCCGGCGAGGCGTCGTTGCGCAGCACCATCCGGGCCAGCACCAGCACACTGCCGCCGAGGAAGACCACGGCGGCGAGCGCCGCGAGAAAGAAGCGCAGGCCACCGCGGCGAGGGCGGGGCGGCGGGCTGATCAGCTGCGGAAGATCAGGTTCCTGGGTGTACGGCGGGGAAGCCGCCCCCGCCGTCTCGTCTC
Organism: Paractinoplanes durhamensis; assembly: GCF_016862175.1. Classification (GTDB taxonomy): domain Bacteria; phylum Actinomycetota; class Actinomycetes; order Mycobacteriales; family Micromonosporaceae; genus Actinoplanes; species Actinoplanes durhamensis. Next base: position 14,558 of record NZ_BOML01000090.1, read on the forward strand.
CGTCCGGATACCAGTCGGCGGCCGGCCCCATCCGATGTGGAGCATCGGGCCAGTAGTCGGAGATCCGCGGCCAGCTCTCGGCGGCGTCGGTGTCGGTGTCGGTGTCGGTTTGCGGGACCGAGGTGTCGAGATCACTCGAGGCGGAGCCGTCCACGCGATCGTCTCCCTGGTACGGCCGGTCGCCCCCTGCGCCCGGCTGCGTATGGCGTCGTGAGTGAATACGGAGCAACAGCGCCGGTCGGTTCGATTTTCCGCGCAGACGTTCGGGAACCGGCCAAAGGCGACCTTAAATCTCACCCTTGTCATTAGGGTCATTCGCCGCAACAATGCCTTTTCGAGAGTTTAAGAGTGTCTTAGGTCGCCGGCCGTAGGAGCGGATGCCGCATGCCCCACGACGACGAGCTCAACGATCTCCGGATCGGTGGCTGGTTCTCCGAACCCCGTAAGGAGGTCCCGTCGACGGCGCTCATGCCGTACCGTCCGCGACCGTTGGCCAGGCCGGCCGACACGTCCGACCGCTCCCGCCGGGTCCTGCTCGCCTGCGGCACCGCGGTCGTGGTCGGCGTGGCCGGCGTGATGGCGCTGCTCGTCACCACCGACGGTGACGACGATCCGCTGCCGTCGGTCGCCCAGCTCGCCTTCCCGTCGTTCGAGCCGCTCACCCCGATCTCGTTGCTACCGGCCCCGGCCAGCAGTTCCGCGCCACCCCCGGTGGTCATCGCGACGCAGACCCAGCCGGTCGCCGAGCACACCACGAAGCGCCCGTCGGCGACCCCGTCCCGCACCACCACGACCAAGCCCACCCCGGCGGTCACGCTGACCGTCGGCAGCACGGTCGGCCTGGAGATCAGCGGCAGCCCCGGCGTCCGGCTGCGGCACCGGAATTTCATCGCCCGCGCCGACCGGATGGGCTCCGCCGACAGCCCATTGGAGAAGGCCGACGCCGCCTTCACCGTCCGCGACGGCCTGGCCGACGACGGTTGCGTCTCGCTCGAATCCGTTAATTATCCGGGCTATTTCCTGCGGCACCGGGACTTCGTGCTCCGTTTGGAGCAGGGCAACCGGCAGAACGCCGAATTGTTCCGGAAGGACGCCACCTTCTGCGCCACGCCCACCACCGGCGGCGCCGTCATTCTGGAATCCATCAATTATCCGACCCGCGCGGTGCACCTGCGCGGCGACGGCATCTTCCACCTCGACGAGGGCACCGGGACGGCGCTGGTGGTGCGCCGGCCGCTCTGACGGCCGGCGCACCTCCCCTCACGCCCCGGCCGCGTCCAGCCGGTCGAGCTGTTCGCCGCTCAGCTTCACGTCGAGGGCCGGGATCGCGTCCTCGAACTGCTGGGTCGTGCGCGGCCCGATCAGCGGCAGCACCCGCGGCGAGCTCTGGTGCATCAGCCAGGCCAGCACCAGCTGGTTCGGCGTGACCCCGGCCTCGGCGGCCACCTCCTCGACCGCGGCGATCCGGGCGTCCGCGTCCGGCCCCGCGTAGTTGGCCATCATCCAGTGGCCGGTGCGCTTGGCCGGCGAGTCGTAGACGCCCTTGAGGATCGGCGAGTAGGCGACCAGCGTCTGGTCGTCGTGGTCGCTGAGGTAGTCGAGCTGCTCGGCGCCGACGATCGACGCCGACTCCAGGCCCGCCTTCGGCCGCAGGTAGCTGTGCTGCTGCTGGATCGCTACCGGCAGCGGCCAGCCGTTGCGCTCGCACAGCCCGCGGATCCGCTCCAGCCGCCAGGTCCGAACGTTCGACCAGCCCAGATAGCGCACCTTGCCGGCCTCGACGAACCCGGCGAGGGCCTCGAGGGTCTCCTCCAGCGGCGTGCCCTTGTCGTCGACGTGGATGTAGTAGAGGTCGACGTGGTCGGTGCCGAGCCGGCGCAGGCTGCCGTCGAGCGCGTCGCGCAGCGTCTTGGCGCCCGCCCCGGCGAAGGTGCGCCGGGCCAGTTCCCAGTCCGGGGTGCCGTCGGCCGTCCAGAGCTCGGGTGAGTAGTGCGGCAGCGCGCTGCCCTTGGTGGCGAGGAAGACTTCGTCGCGCCGGTTGCCGGCGCGCAGCCAGCGGCCGAGGAGTTCCTCGCTCTCCCCGCCGCGGCTGCCCCGGTTGGCCCACCACTCGTAGCAGTCGGCGGTGTCGATGAGCGACCCGCCGATCTCCCGGTAGCGGTCGAGGATCCGGATCGAGTCCGGCTCACTGGTCGCGTTGCCCATCTGCATCGCGCCCAGAGCGAGCCGGCTGACCTGCGTACCCGTACGGCCCAATTCGATCGTCTGCATGAAAACGACGCTAAATCCTGGAGCGCACTCCAGGTCAAGAACGGACCCGGGCGGCCGCGTGCCGCCCGGCGAGATACCCGAAAACCACGGCCGGCGCGATCGTCGCACCGGGCCCCGGATAGGTGCGACCCATCACGGAGGCGGTCGTGTTTCCGGCCGCGTACAGCCCTTCGATGGCTTCGCCATCACTGCCGATCACCCGGGCCGCGGCGTCGGTGAGCAGCCCACCCTTGGTGCCGAGATCGCCCGGCACCAGCTGTACGGCGGTGAACGGCCCCTTCTCGATCGGGCCGAGGTTCGGGTTGGGCTTCACGCTCGGGTCGCCGTAGTAGTTGTCGTACGCGGTGCGGCCCCGCCCGAAGTCGGCATCCACCCCCGTACGACAAAAGCCGTTGAATCTATCGACAGTGGCTTGAAGGGTGGCCGGTTCGATGTCGAGCTGCCGGGCCAACTCGGCGAGGGTGGGTGCCGAGCGGACGATGCCGGCCTCGCGCAGCTTCTTGGTGCCCTGCAGGAACGCGTTGAACAGGTAGCGCCGCCGGTGCCGCGTGTCCAGAATCAGCCAGCTGGGCACGGCGTTGTCCCGGGCGAGCATGGCGTGCCCGAAGTCGATGTAGCTGACCGACTCGTTCACGTAGCGTTCGCCGGCCTGGTCGACGACGATGCTGAACGGCATCGACCGCTCGGAGAGCACGAACTGCGCGCTCCCGTCGGCGAGCGGCACCGAGGCACCCCACCAGGCGTCGTCCATCAGCTCGGTGCGCGCGCCGAGCTCGTCCCGGGCGATCCGGATCGGGTCGCCGAGGTCCCCTTCGGAGGCCGAGGTGAACCCGGGCGTGCCCTGGTATTCCTTACGCCAGGCGGTGTTCCGGGCGAAGCCACCCGCGCCGAGCACGATCCCACCGAGCGCCCGGATCCGCTTGCCGTCGCCGACGGTAGCCCCGATCACCGCACCGCCGTCGCCCTGGATCAGCCCGGTCAGCGGCGCCGACAACTCGACCTCGACGCCGGCCTTCAACGCGACACTCATCAGATTCGCCGACAGCGCCCCGCCAATGCCGTAGAGGCGTTTTCCCGTTACGATCCCGCCGATCGTACGGAAGACGAAGCGCGCGCCCCGCACGAAGCCGGACGGCGTCGACCAGGCCCGGGACAGCAGCCAGACGTCGTCGGTGCGCAACGGCGCCGGAATGCTCTCCCGCCCCCGGAAGGTCGCGAACCACTCCCCCAGCTTCTTGGTGTCGAAGGGCTGCACCTCGATGCCGCGCCCGACCATGCCGCCCGGCCGGTCCGGGTAGTAGTCCGGGTAGTCCTTGGCCGGCACCCACCGCACGCCGAGCTTCTGCAGGAAGGCGAACACCTCCGGGATGGTTTCGACGAACGCCCGCCGCCGCTCCGGCGAACTGGCCGGCCCGGCCTCCCCGATCGCGGATTCCATGTAGGTCAGCGCCTTCTCGACCGAGTCCCCGTCGACGAACGGGTTGGTCGGCATCCAGAGCCCGCCCCCGCTGAGCGCCGTGGTCCCACCCCACTTGGCGGTGCTCTCGACGACCAGCACCCGCAGCCCCTGGGTGGCGGCGGCGATGGCCGCGGACAGCCCCGCCGCACCCGACCCGACCACCAGAACATCAACCTCGCGGTCCCACGACTCGGTCATCGCCCACGCCTCCCCCTGCTAGCCGATCGGCTAGCCAGTAAGGTAGCCGACCGGCTAGTTCAGGACAAGGGTCGATAGGATCCGGGCGGGGGTTTCGATGCATGTCGTCTCAGCACGCGAACGTCTCTTGACCGCAGCCCTGGACCTGTTCGCCGAACACGGCGTCAGCGGCACGTCGCTGCAGATGATCGCCGACCGCCTGGGCGTCACGAAGGCGGCCGTCTACCACCAGTTCCAGTCCAAGGACGACATCGTCCTGGCGGTGATCGACCCGGCACTGAACCGCTTGGGCCCGATCGCCGACGAGGCCGAGGCCCAGCGGGGCAATGCGGCCCGCCGCGAGCAGGTGCTGGCCGGCGTGGTCGACCTGGTGGTGGGTTTCCGCAAGGTGTCGGCCACGCTGAGCTTCGACCCGGTGGTGATGCGCCTGGTGCGGGCTCACCCGGCGCTACGAAACCTGCAGCGCATCCGCCGCCTGCTCGGCGGCACGGCCCCCGACCCGGGAAGCCGCGTGCGGATGGCGGTGATCGCCGGCGGCTTGATGATGGCCGGCGCCGACCCGGCCGTAACAGGTTTGGACGACGAGGACTTCCGAGACCACCTGCTGGCCGCCGGCCGCCGCATCCTCAAGGGCTAGTCACTCGTCGAGGATCGTCAAGGCCTGGCCCAGCCACTCGATGGACTCGACGGTGATCGGGTCGACCACGATCTGGACGTGCTCGGCGCCGGCCTGGGCCAGCGCGGTGATGTGCTCGGCGATGTCGGACGGGGTGCCTTCGATCGGCGGCGTCTTGCCGCGCGGCCGGCCGACGCCGCCCGGGAGGCGGATCATCGTGGCTGCGGTCGCGGAAACCTCGCCCGGGGCACGGCCGGCCGCCACCGCGGCCTCCTCGACCTGCTTCCGGACGGCGGCGAAACCCTCGGGCGTGTTGCCGTAGTTGAACCACCAGATGTTCCAGGCGTCCACGTGCGGCAGCGCGATGCTCAGCATGCGCGGCCCGGTCGAGCCGAGCAGCAGCGGCGGGCCGCCCGGGCGCACCGGCGGCGGGTCGAGCGTGCAGTCGACCGCCTGGTGATACTGCCCGCGGAAGTCGACGTGCCCGTCCCGCAGCAGGCTGCGGACGATCGTGAACGCCTCCTCGAAGCGACCGACGCGGTGGTCGTAGGGCAGCCCGTACGCGGAGAACTCCCGCTCGTTCCAGCCCGCGCCGAGCCCGACGATCAGCCGCCCGCCGGAGATCGCGTCCACGGTGGCCGCCTGCTTGGCGAGCATCGCCGGGTTGTGGAACGCGGTCGCCGCGACCAGCGGCCCGAGCTCGATGCGCGAGGTGACCGCGGCCAGCCCCGCCAGCGATGTCCACGCTTCCCACGGCCCGCGCACGGTCCCGTCCGGCATGTCGTAGAGCAGATGGTCACCGACCCAGAGCGAGTCGAACCCGACCCCCTCGGCCGCCTGGGCCATCGCGACCAGCTCCGGCCAGTCGACCCGGCGCTCGATCTCGGGCAGTTGCACACCAACACGGCAGGGACGAGGCATCGGCCCACTCTAGACAGTTCCGCCGCCCCGCCGTGTCCTAGACGTCGAGGACCAGGGCCCGGTGATCGGAGGCCTCCGGCTCAGCCAGGATCTCGAACCGCTCGACCGCCGCCACGTCGGAGACGAGCAGATAGCTCGCGTGCCGGACCGGCTTGGCATAGTGCGAGGTCCGAGTGTCGGCAGCCCCGACCAGATCGGTGAGGCCGGCCTCGGCCAGAACCCCGAACGTCTCGCTCCCCGGCAGCAGATTGAAGTCACCGCACACTACGACCAGATCGCCCGGCCCGCGGATCCGCCCGACGAGCTCCGCGAGCCGCTTGGCCTGATGCAGCCGGGCCGGTGTGTCGCCCTTGCCGGCCGAGTCCCGCAGCCCATGCATCTGCACGACCCAGACCGACCGGCCGCGTTCGACGGTCCGCACGGCCAGCGCAATACGCGGCCGATCCGTGTCCGGCCACTCTTCGTGCACGGTGAACTGCCCGTGCACGAACTCGGAATCCACCCCGACGATCGGAAGGCTCGCCCCGACGAAGGTGGCCACCCCGAAGTCCTGCCGATGCCGCCCGCCCGAGTCGTCGTGCACGGGCCCGGAGTCGCTGGTCACGAAGATGGCCTGGTGCCGGGGCAGCACGCCGCGCACGTCGTCGAAAAGGTCCGCCCGCTGCGGCAGACTGCGTTCCCCATCAGCGAAGCGAGTCCAGCCCGCCAGCCCCGGCGTGCGGGTGACTTCCTGCAGGCAGACGACGTCACCCCCGCTCCCCGGAAGCCAGCCGAGAAGCTCATCGGCCAGCGCACCACCCCAGGCGTTCAGGCTCAGAATCCGCATCGCTCAGTGCGAGCGGTCGTCGTCCATGACCGGCTTGGTGATCGGCTCCCGGCTCGGTTTGTCGCTGGTCCGAAAGACGATCGCAAAGACCAGCCCGAGCACCGCAAGCGGAACCCCGGCAAACAGAAGAGCACCTTCAAGGTCATTCACCCCGATTACGGTACGCGCGTCGCAGTGTCGACCCAACGCCGCGACCCCGCTGCATGTTGTTGGGAGTGGCCGCTTCACCGGCACGAGCACCGATTTCCCGCTGGATCGGGAGAGCTTCCCCGAAGTAACTCAGGGCCCGCTCACAATCTGAACCGCTACAGCAGCGACTCGACTGCTCCCACGATCTCCGCGTCGGCGCCCAGCGAGGCAGGACGCACGGTCAGGGCAGCGGCGGCGGCCGGGGCGCAGTGCCGCTGCAGGGACTCGCGGATGCCGTCCACGACGTACGGTCCGGCCTCGATGAAATGGCCGCCGACCACCACGATCTGCGGGTTGAGGGCGTTGCACAGCGGCGCGACCGTGCGCCCGATCAGCCGGCCCGCGTCGAGCAGCGCCCGCTGGGCCGGCCGGTCGCCGCCGGACACCAGCTCCAGGAAGCGCTCCTCGGACGGCGGCCCGCCGAGTGGCAGGAAGTAGCGCGGCGACAGGTACGTGGACAGGCAGCCGCGGCTGCCGCAGATGCACAGTGGGCCGACCTCGCGCACGTTGAGATGACCGACCTCCCCGGCGTAGCCGATCGCGCCGCGATACATCCGCCCGCCGGCCACGATCCCGGCCCCGGTGAACTGGTCGGCGCGCAGGTAGAGGACATCCCGAGCACCACGCGCAGCACCCCGGCGGGTCTCGGCGAGCGCGGCCAAGTGGGCGTTGTTACCGGCGGTGACCGGCACTCCGAGGATCTCGGCGATCTGCTCGGCCGGCGAGAACCCGGCGAAGATCGGCAGCACCCCGCGCGGCCCGAATCGCCCGGTGACCGGGTGGACCGGGGCGGGCACGCTGACCACGGCACCTTTCAGGTCGGCGGTGGTGTGGCCGTGCGCGGCGAGCAGCGAAAGGGTCAGTTCCCCGGCGTCGCGGATGTGCGGTTCGCCGGCCATGCTCATCGGCCGCGGCTCGAACGCCTCGTGCAGCCGATTGCCGGCCGTATCGGTCAGGATGGCCTGCACCCCGTCGGCCCGGATCGCCATCCCGGCCAGCACCCCGGCCGCGACGACCGCCCGGAAGTGCGGCGACGGCCGCCCGGATCGCGCGGCCCCGGCGGGCGGATCGCACGGCTCGACCAGCGAGTCCGCGGCCAGCCCGTCAAGAAGGTCGGCGACGGCAGCCCGGGGCAGACGGGTGATCCGGGCGATGTCACTGCGGGCCAGCACGCCACGCTGCCGCAGCAGATCAAGGACGGCGTCCCGGCGGTGATCGCGCTCGCGGGCCGCGGGCGGCCCGGCGGCCGGGGCGACATGCCTGGCCACCGGAGTGCCGTGCAGCGCGGCGGTGACCGCCCCGATCAGAGCGGCCCGATCACCGAGCTCCCCGGCCCGAACTTCAAGAGCGTCGGCCACCTCAGGCTGGGCGTAGCGGCGAACCGAGTCGGCCACCCCGGCAACGAGCGGCCCATGCTCGGTGATCAACGGCCCATCAAGCACGACAAGCGCCGGATTGACGGTGTTGGCCAGGTCGGCGACCACCCGCCCGATCATCCGCCCGGCGTCGGCGAGGACCCGCTCGGCGATGGCGTCGCTGGCCGCGAGCTGTACGGCGCGGACGGCGTTGACCTCCTCGCCGTACATCGAGGAGAGCGCAGCCAGGACCTCACGAGGAGACGCGATGGTCTCCAGGCACCCACGGTTGCCGCAACGACAGAGGGTGCCGGTCTCGTCGACCTGGACGTGCCCGATCTCGCCCGCCACCCCGCTCGCGCCGTGCTGAACCACCCCGTCGAGGAGCAGCCCGCAGCCGATACCGGTGGCAATACGCAGGTAGCAGACGTCGCGCCGCCCGGCCGCGACCCCGTGCCGCAGCTCCCCGATGAGGGCCAGGTCGGCATCGTTGCGGACGCCGACCGGATGGCCGAGCCGGCGCCGCAGCTCGACCCCGGGATTGACCCCGGCCCAGCCGGGAAGGACGCTGCTGGGCTGCACGACCCCGCCGGCGACCGGGGCGGACAACCCGAGCATGGCCGCCCAGACCCGGCGGCCACCGACGGCCTCGGTAATCAAACCGACGAGAGTGTCGAGGCCGGCCGACCCGTCCTCCGGGTCGGCGGCGGCGGAGCGTTCGGCCAGGATCGTTCCGGACAGGTCGGCTGCTGCCACCCGTACACCCGAAGCGGCAACCAGCGCACCGACCACGACGCCCGCGTTCGCACCCAGGGTGAGCAATCGGGCCGGCCGGCCCGGCCGGCTTCCGTCGGCCGACGCCTCCTCCTCGGCGAGGACGCCCTCGGCCAGAAGCTCGGCGACCAGGGCGTTGACGGTGGCGCGGGCCATGCCGGTGCGGCGGACCAGATCGGTGCGCCCGGCCCCGCCGGTTTCCCGCACGGCGGCCAGGATGAGGTCCCGATGGTGCATGCTCACCCCCCAGGGTTTTGCTGGAGTTAGACAATACTCCGGGGTTCTCACAGCCACCTACGTGGTGATTCCGGCAAATGAACCGTGATCAGAACCACGTGAGGCCGAATCAGGGCACAGGAAGGGGCCTTCGGGTGCTGGTTTCGCGTTAATCGGCTCGATACCTTCGGGTTATCAAGCAGTAATCAGCGGACGGTGCCGGCCCGGCCGCAAAGCCTGATTTTTCGTCCCGCGCTAGCCGAAGAGGTGTGCGATGACCGCTGTCGAAACCGGTCGGGCCCGGCAAACCGCTCCCGCCGTCGTCTCCCCCGATACCCCGCCGAACGCTCCGGCCCGCCTGATCGCGGCGATGGCCCTGGCCCAGTTCGGCGCATACCTCACGATCCTCACCCCGGTCGTCGTGACGCTCTCCATCCGGGTGGCCCAGATCGCCCCGGACAACAAGACCTCGGCGCTGAGTACGGTCCTGTCGGTCGGCGCGCTCCTCGCCCTGATCGGCAACCCGTTCTTCGGCGCGATGTCCGACCGGACCACCGCCCGGATGGGCCGCCGCCGCCCGTGGCTGATCGGCGGCATCAGCGTCGGCTTCCTCGGCCTGCTCGTCGTCGCCACCGGCAGCGCCATCCCGATGCTGACCCTCGGCTGGGCGCTCGCGCAGCTCGGCGTCAACGCGACCCTGTCGACGCTGACCGCCCTGATGCCCGACCAGATCCCGGCGCACCAGCGTGGCCGGGTCGGCGGCATCCTCGGCCTGATGACCTCGGTGGCCATCCTCGGCGGCACCTCGCTCGCCGCCCTGCTCGACGGCAACACCCTGCTGATGTTCATGGTCCCGGCCGGGATCGGCCTGCTGACCGTGCTGGCCCTGGTGATCGTGCTGAAGGACCGGCCGGCCACGCCCGGGCACTTCGGGCGCTACACGTTCAAGGAGTTCCTGCGCACCTTCTACGTGAACCCGCGCCGCTTCCCGGACTTCTCGTGGAATCTGCTCAGCCGCTTCCTGCTCTGGATGGGCCTCTCCTGCCTCACCACCTACCAGGCGTACCTGCTGATCGACCGGTTCGGCTACACCACCGACAACGTCGCCTCCGGCGTGCTCGTCGCCACCCTGATCACCACCGCGGGCCTGGTCCTCGGCTCGTCGGTCGGCGGCTGGCTCTCCGACCGCACCGGGCTGCGCAAGCCGTTCGTGCTCGGCGCCGGCCTGGTCATCGCGGTCGGCCTGGCGATCACCGCGTTCAGCGGCAGCTACGGCGTCTTCCTGGTGGCGGCGGCGATCTTCGGTCTCGGTGAGGGTGTCTACCTGGCCGTCGACCTGGCCCTGGCCACCGAGGTGCTGCCCAACCCGGACGACGCCGCCAAGGACATGGGCGTGCTGAACATCGCGAACGCCCTGCCGCAGTCGCTGGTGCCGATCCTGGCCGCCCCGGTCCTCGCCATCGGCGCCGGCACGGCTTCCAACTACCGCCTGCTGTTCCTGCTCGGCGCCGTGGTCGCGGTCGCCGGGTCGGTCCTGGTCCGCATGGTCCGCGGCGCGCGCTGAAGGGATTGCCGAAATGAACCCCTATGAGAACCCCGCCCTCCCGATCGACGAGCGCGTCACCGACCTCCTCTCCCGGATGACGCTGGCCGAGAAGGCCGCGCTGATGTTCCACACCATGGTCGCGGTCAACCCGGACGGCACCCTGCACGAGCCGGCCGCCAAGGGCGGCATGTTCACCTCGACGAACTGGCTGGTCACCGACAGGCTGATCACCCACCTCAACATCCTCACCATGGCGCCGGTGCCGCCGGAGAAGATCGCCGAGTGGCACAACCGGATCCAGCAGCTCGCCGCCGGCAACCGCCTGGGCATCCCGATGACGATCTCCACCGACCCCCGGCACGGCACCGTCGACAACCCCGCGACCTCGGCCGCGGCGGGCGGCTTCTCGGCCTGGCCGGAGCCGATCGGCCTGGGGGCCACCAAAGACCCGGATCTGGTCCGCGAGTTCGCCGACACGGTGCGCCGCGAATACCTGGCCGCGGGCATCCGGGTCGCCCTGCACCCGATGGCCGACCTGGCCACCGAGCCGCGCTGGGCCCGCACGAGCGGCACCCTGGGCTCCGACCCCGAGCTCGTGTCCGAGCTGGTCGCGGCGTACGTCGAGGGTCTGCAGGGTGATTCCCTCGGCCCGGACAGCGTCGTCGCGATGGTGAAGCACTTCCCCGGCGCCGGCCCACAAAAAGACGGAGAAGACGCCCATTTCCCGTACGGGCGTGAGCAGGTCTACCCCGGCGGGCGCTGGGCCGACCACCTCAAGCCGTTCGAAGCCGCCTTCGCCGCCGGAGTCGCGCAGGTCATGCCCTACTACGGCATGCCGGTCGGCACCGAGCACGAGGAGGTCGGCTTCGGCTTCAACAAAGGCATCATCCAGGACCTGCTACGCGGCCACTACGGCTTCGACGGGGTGGTCTGCACCGACTGGGGCCTGGTCACCGACGCCGACGACGTGATGGGCGCGCCGATGGCCGCCCGCGCCTGGGGCGTGGAGAGCCTGGACCGGCTCGGCCGGGTGCAGCGGATCATCGACGCCGGCGCCGACCAGCTCGGCGGCGAGTTCGCTCCCGAGCTGGTGGTGGAACTCGTCGAGCGGGGCCGGGTCACCGAGGAGCGGATCGACGTGTCGGCCCGCCGGATCCTGCGCGACAAGTTCCGGCTGGGCCTGTTCGACGACCGCCGCTACGTCGACTCGGCCGCCGCGGCCGACACGGTCGGCACCCCGGCGTACCTCGAAGCGGGTCTGGAGGCCCAGCGCCGCTCGGTGGTCGTCCTCGAGGCGTCGGCGCGGCTGCCGCTGACCGAGGGCAGCACCGTTTTCCTCGACGGCGTCGACCCGGTGGTGGCCGGGCGCTACGCCAAGGTCGTCACCGACCCGGCCGAAGCCGACGTGGCGATCGTCCGGCGCGGCGCCGCGTTCGAGCCCCGCACCACGGGCTTCGAGACGTTCTTCCACGCCGGGCGCCTCGACTGGACCGGCGCGGAGATCGCGCCGGTGCTCGACCTGGCCGGCCAGGTGCCGACGGTCGTGGACGTGCTGCTCGACCGGCCGGCCGTGCTCACCCAGCTCTCCGGGAAGGTGGCCGGGCTGGTCGGCACGTTCGGGGTGAGCGACGAGGCGCTGCTGGACGTGCTGTTCGGTCGCTCCGCCGCCACCGGGACGCTGCCGTTCGAGCTGCCCTCCTCGATGGCCGAGGTCGAGGCGTCACGCGAGGACGTGCCGAACGACACCGAACACCCGCTTTACCCGTACGCACATGGGCTGACCTGGCCCGCTCGCTGAGCCGAACGGTTGCAAGAAGGGGGCGCGCAAGCGCCCCCTTTCAGTTTTCGCGGAGCCGGACCGATCCCTCAGAGGTATAACCCTCGCTCCGCTCCGGAAAGGCGTCGTCTTGAGTACCGCAACCGAACTGTCCCACCCGGCCCCACCGGTCGCCGCCCCGACCGGCGGCAACGGCCGCTGGTGGTCGCTGGTCGTGCTGGCCATGGCCCAGCTCATGGTGGTGCTGGACGCCACGATCGTGAACATCGCCCTGCCCACCGCCCAGGCCGACCTGGCGTTCTCGGACGCCAACCGGCAGTGGGTCGTCACCGGCTACGCCCTCGCCTTCGGCAGCCTGCTGCTGCTCGGCGGCCGGCTCAGTGACTTCTTCGGCCGCAAGAAGATGTTCCTCATCGGCCTCATCGGTTTCGCGCTCGCGTCCGCCCTCGGCGGCGCCGCGAACGGCTTCGAGATGCTGATCATCGCCCGCATCCTGCAGGGCGCGTTCGGCGCGGCGCTGGCCCCCGCGGCCCTGTCGCTGCTCTCCACGACGTTCACCGAGCCGGCCGACCGGGGCAAGGCGTTCGGCATCTTCGGCGCCATCTCCGGCGCCGGCGGCGCCGTCGGCCTGCTGCTCGGCGGCGTCCTCACCGAGTACGCGTCGTGGCGCTGGTGCCTCTACGTCAACCTGGTCATCGCGGCGATCGCCGTGGTCGGCGGCCTGATGAAGCTGCAGGACGAGAAGATCACCGACCGCAACAAGATCGACGTGCCCGGCGCGGTCACCGCGATCGCCGGTCTCGTCGGCCTGGTCTTCGGCCTCGGCAAGGCGGAGACCGACGGCTGGACCGCCGCCGGCACCCTGATCCCGATCATCTTCGGCGTGGTCATCCTGGTCGCGTTCGTGCTGATCGAGCTGCGCGTCCCGCACCCGCTGCTGCCCCTGCGCGTAGTCCTGGACCGCAACCGAGGCGGCTCGTACGCCTCGATCGGCATCGCCGGCGCCGGCATGTTCGGCATCTTCCTGTTCCTGACCTACTACCTGGTCGGCTTCCTGGGCTTCACCCCGATCCAGACGGGTTTGGCGTTCCTGCCGATGCTCGGCTCGATCATGCTGTCGGCGACGACGGCCGGCTCGATCCTGACCCCGAAGGTGGGCCCGCGCCCGCTGGTACCCGTCGGCGCCCTGATCGCCGCGGCCGGCATGGCCTTCCTGACCCGCCTGGACCTCGACTCGACGTACGCATCGGGCGTCCTGCCCGGCCTGCTGGTCATCGGCCTCGGCCTGGGCCTGGTCTTCGCCCCGACCCAGAACGCCGCCACCAGCGGCGTGGAGCACCGCGACGCCGGCGTGGCGTCCGCCATGGTCAACACCATGCAGCAGATCGGCGGCTCGATCGGCACCGCGCTGCTGAGTTCATTCGCGGCGAGCGCGGCGACGAACTACGCGGCCGGCAAGACCCCGTCCGCGCTGGTCCAGGCCCAGGCCCAGCTGTCCAGCTACCACACGGTGTTCTGGTGGTCGTGCGGCTTCTTCCTGCTGGCCGCCCTGGTCTCGGTGACGATCTTCCGCTCCGGCCCGCTGGACGTAGACCCCGACGCCCCGAAGGCCATGGCCCACTGACCCTCTGCCACGTGATCCCCGCCCGTGCTTCTTACGGGCGGGGATCAACTCGTTCCCAGGCGGAGACCACCGCGACGCCGGCCCGCACCTTCGCCCAGTCGACCTGCCTCGGTGCGGCGAGGCGCTGCGCAAGCCAGGTGCTGCGCTGCCGATGCTCGGCCCGCAGTTGCCCCAGATCAAGATCCACTCCGGCCGGCGGCCCGCAGCGTTCCAGCTCAGCGACCCGCTCATCCATCGCCGAGAAAAGCCGCCGATCAAAGTCTTCGACCGCCGCGAAGAACTCCACCGCCGGCATCACGACATCCCGTCGAGCCGGCCCGTCAAAGGTGCGCTCCTCAGCCGGCCGGATCTCCTGACTGAACACCACGACATCCCGCCCGTCGACGGTATGGCGCCAGGCACGCAGGATCGGCGAGTCGGTGAGGTAGCCGAAATCGACGAGATAGTCACTCTTCAGGTCAAAGGCGGCATCGACCCGGTCATCACCCATCCAGTCGTCGTCCTCCGGAAACTCACGCGCCCCGAACGACCCGTCCACAAACGAAAGGAGATCTTCGGGTACGGGCTCCTCCAGCGCCCACCGCAGCACGAGCAGGTCCTCCCAGAACCGCACGACGTAGTACGAGGGATAGGGCCGCTCAAGCGCCCACCGCCGAACGGCGTCATCGTGGTAGCGCAGAAACTCGCCATCCGGAAGCTCAACCCAGTACCAGCCACTGGTAAGCCCAAACCAATGCAGCTTCGGCCGCTCCCCACCCCAGGGCGGAACGTCAGCAAGGGGCCGAAGCTCAAACCGAAACATCGATCAATTGACCGCGTCACGGGCCGAGGTGAACCCCTCGATGGCCTCAAAGATGTCCGCGTCGACCTCTTGCTGCCAGGCCGGAAGCTGCTCCCACGGCGCGACATAGGCCGGCTTGGGGTTCTCGATCCGCAGGAACATCTGGGCGGTCCATCCGGCCGCGACGAACTGGCTCTTCTGAACTCGGGAGAGGCGTCGTGCTGCGCCCTCGCTGACGCGTAGGAGTTCGGCGACGAGCTGGCAGACCGCGGCCGCGCTCTGCCGCTCCCACTCCGGAGTTTCATCCCACGGGGTGACGTAGCTTGCCTTCGGCTCGCCGGGGTAGTGCTTGTTGACCCCAGCGATCCACGCCTCGCGGAAGATCTTGCCGGCTTCGGTGGACACGGGGAGCCCTTCTGTTGAGCTGGTCAATGCGACGAAAAGACCAGGTGCGCGATCTCGGTGTCCAGATTGCGGACATGCGGATCCTTCTTGAACCGGGCCAGCTCGGGGCGCAGGTTTTGCAGTTTACGAAGCACGACCCCGCCCGTCCGTCACCCACCTCGGCCCCCTCGCTGACGCCGCCGAGACGTGGAACCTGTACCGCCGCAACGAGGGGAAACCACGCGCCGGGACACCCCCTGCGTGAGGCGCGGTACCGGTGCGTCCTTGGGCTACTTTGGCCGGTATGCCGAGGGGACGTGTGGTGTCGATCCGGGTGGCTCGGATCTTCGACGGGGAACGGCTGCATCGCGACGGGGGCGTCGTCGTTACGGCCGAAGGACGGATCATCGAGGTACGCCTTGGTGAGCACCCGGACGACGTTGAACTTGTGGACGGGACTCTGCTGCCCGGGCTCGTCGACTGTCATGTCCATCTCTGTGCCGACGCCGGGCCGGGTGCGCTCGACCGGCTGCCTGGCGCCACCCCGGATGAGCTCACCGCCACCATCGAGAACTCGCTGCTGCTTCATCTGCTGGCCGGCGTTACCACCGTGCGTGACCTCGGTGATGTGCACAATGCCGTCCTCAGCCGCTACACCAGCTCGCCCAACGTGATCGCCTCGGGCACCCCGCTCACCACGCCCCGTGGTCACTGCTGGTTTCTCGGTGGGGAGGTGCGCGGGGTGGATGCGGTTCGCCGGGCGGTTCGGGACCGGGTGGCCGACGGGGCCGGCGTTGTGAAGATCATGGCCAGTGGTGGGGTGTTCACGCCTGGCACCGACACGGCCGGGACCCAGTTCACCGACGACGAGATGGCCGCGGCCGTCACGGAGGCGCACGCGCACGGGCTTCCGATCACGGCGCACGCGCATGCCCACGCCGCTGTCTGGCAGGCGCTGCGGGCCGGCGTCGACGGCATCGAGCACTGCACCTCGGTCGGGCCGGGCGGCGCGCACGTCGACGACGAGCTCGCGAAAGCGCTGGCGGACAGCGGCATCGTGGTCTGCCCTACGCTCGGCACCGATCCGGCGATCGTCGTGCCGCCGGAGATCCTCGCCATGGCCGAGCGGGCCGGGCTCACCCAGGCGATCCTGCAGGACGGGGTGGGCCGGCTGGCCCGCGCCGGTGTTCGCATCGTGGCCGGCTCCGACGCGGGGATCGGGCCGGCCAAGCCGCACGGCATCCTGCCTCGCACGCTGGCGGAGTACGTGGTCAGCGGGATGACCCCGGCGGCGGCGCTGACCTCGGCGACCGTGCATGCCGCCGAGGCCTGCGGTGTGCCGGATCGCAAGGGCCGGATCCGGGCCGGCTTCGACGCCGATCTGCTGATCGTCGAGGGGGATCCGGTCGCCGACATCACCGCCCTGCAGCGGCCGCTGCGCGTCTATCTGGGGGGCGAACCGGTTTACCATGACGGGCATCGAACAGCGAACTGATCTCGTGATTCCGGCCGCTGCGGTCGCCGGTCTGCAGATTCCGCCGCTTGCCGTCACCGACGGCACGGCCGATCCGGTCTGGGTTGACGTGCCGCTGTACCGGCGGCGGATCAAGCCGCCGCCGACCCAGCGGCTTCCGTTCGATCCGCGCAGCGCCCGGGTCGTTCGCCGCTACTTCTGGCTCGCGCCGTGGTCCGCTCTCCTGGCCGTCATCCTGATCGCCGTGTGGCTGTCCTCGGCCTTCACCGACCGGCTGCTGTCCGGCGGCTACGCCGTCGTGGTCTCGGCGATATCGTTCCTGTCCTACCTGGTGCAGTACCGCGGGCTCCCCCGCCAGCTGCCGTTCCGCACCCGCTTCGGCGACCTGCGCATCCCCGAGGTTCCCCAAGCGGTCGCCGCGGAGTGGGTGGACCGGAACCCGGCGGTGATCGCCACCGACGATCCGCCGCCGCACGCGCACACCCGGCGCTTCTACATCGGGTGGGCGAGCGGACTGCTGCCGGCCTCGATCCTCCTGGCGGTGGTGCTGGCCAACGACGGCCGCGAGGACTCGATCGTGCTCTGGATGCTGGTGCCGGTGCTGTTCTTCACCGGCATCGGCATGGCACTGAAGATCCCGGAGCCGGCGAAGCCCGGCACCGTCGTTCGTTGGCCCCGGTAAAAGTAACTAGCACGATCGGTGCGTATCGCCGTCCTGACGCCCTGTATACGCGGCTCATAACTGTCGATATCTTCGGCCACATGTCCCTGTTCGCCGCGCCGTTCGCCGACGGGCCGTCGAGGCTGGCCTGGTCGGCGGCCGTTCTCTCGTGGCTGCTGGCGGTGCCGCTCTGGTTCGTCACCAAGTTCGTGCTCGTCATCGCGCACGAGGGCGGCCACGCGCTGCTCGCCAAGCTGTTCTTCCAGAAGCTGAAGGGGATCTCGTTCACCTCGGGCGGCGGTGGCGCGACCGTGCCGGCCAACGACGTACCCTGGCTGTTCAATGTGTTGATCTTCTTGGCCGGCTATCTCGGGCCGTCGGCGTTCGGGCTGCTCGGCGCGTGGATGCTGATCCACGGGATGACCGCGCAGGTGCTGTGGGCGAGCCTCGGGTTCCTCGTGCTGATGTTGTTCGCGGTTCGCGGCCTTCTCGGCTGGCTGCTGGTGCCCGGCCTGATCGCCGCGATCTGGCTGATCGCGACCAGGGTCGACGAGCCGCAGCGGACCCTCTACACGCACATGTGGGTCTGGTTCCTGCTGATCGGCGCGGTCCAGCGGATGATCCTGTTCGTGCTGAACCGGCAGTACGACGACGACGTCAACGACTCGGTGTCGCTGCAGGCGCTGACCCTGATCCCGAGCGCGATCTGGGCCTTCCTCTTCCTGGTCGGCACGATCGCCGCGCTCACCTGGGGCGGCGCCCTGCTGCTGCGCTACGCCACCTGAGCGGCCGGGGCCGGCGCGCGGAACGCCGTGACGGCCACCGCGCCGAGCGCCACGACCAGGGCGACGTTCACCGCGACCGCGAGCCAGCCGATGTTGGCGATGTGCGCGACCGGCCACGCCAGCGCGGCCACGCCGAGCAGCGCCGCGGTCCACAGTGGCTGGGAGCGGCGCAGGATCACCGCGGCCAGCAGCAGGGTGAGCGGGAAGAACAGGCCGAGCGGCTTGATCAGGGTGGCGGCGCCGGTCGCGTCGACCAGATCGGTGTCACCGAGCGAGACGTGGATGGTGTTGAAGCCGTACGCGACGTTGCCGGCCGCCCCGAGCGCGCCCACGATCAGCAGGGCCGCGGCCCAGTAGCCGTCGGCGAAGGTCAGGAGCCGGACCAGGACGATGGTGTAGCCGATCGCGCCGAGGATGTGAAAGACCGCGGCGGTCGGGTCGGCCCAGCCGTTCACGGCGTACAGGATGTCGGCAATGAGGTAGATCGCCGGGCCGGCGATCAGCGATGCGGTGAGCACCCGGTCGAGTGGTGAGGTCATGCCAGTACGGTCGCGCCGCGGCCGGCCGTGGTCATCGGGGCAGGCCCGGCGATATCACCGGGTTAACCCTGGTCCCCTCGGCGCCGTGCGCTGGCACGATACAAGCGTGATCCGGGCCGGCACGCTGCATCGGGTGGCGGCCGCGGTGACCGTCGCCCTGGTCGGCGTCGGCTTCGCCCTCGGCGGCGTGCACCTGGCCAACCTGCACAACGGGCTCATCGCGGCGTCGTTCACCACGGTCGGGCTGTAAGTGGTGCACCGCCGCCCCGGCAACCGCGAGGGCATGCTGTTCACCGCAACGGGTGTCGCCCACGCGGTGATGTTCTTCGGCCGGCAGTACGGTCTGCGCCCCGGCGGGTCCTGGATCGGCTGGCTGGGCGTCTGGCCGCTGCCGCTCGTGCTGGTGCTGGTCGGCGTCACGGTGATGTGCTTCCCGTCCGGCCGCCTGCCCTCCAGGAGGTGGCGGCCGGTCGTCGGTGTCATGGCCGCGATCGGGCTGGTCCTGTCCGGGGTCTCGGCGTTGTGGCCGGTGGAGTACGCCCGCACCGGCCTGCTCGCCGCCCACCCCCTCGCCCTGCCCGGCGGCGCGGCCGCCGAGACCTTCTACGACACCGCCCGCCCGATCGGCTACCTGCTGTTCCAGCTGACCTGGGCGGTCTGCGTGGTGGTCCGGGTCCGCGCGGCGTCCGGCGACGAGGCAAGGCAGCTCCGCTGGTTCGTGTACGCCGTGACCGTCTCCGCCGCCGTGATGCTCCTGGGTTTCGTGCTGTGGCGCTCCCCGATCCCGGGCGTCCTGGCCGTCCCGCTGATCGCCGCCGCGGCCGGCGCCGCGATCGTCAAGTACCGCCTCTACGACATCGACCCGGTGATCAACAAATCGCTGGTGTTCGGCGCGATGGCGCTGGTGGTGACCGCGGGCTACATAGCCGTGGTGACCGGCATCGGCAGTCTGGTCGACGGCCACGGCACCGTGTTGTCGCTGATCGCCACCGCGGTGGTGGCGGTGGCGTTCGAGCCGCTGCGCCGGCGCGTGCAACGGCTGGCCGACCGGCTCGTCCACGGCCGCCGGGTCACCCCCTACGAAGCTCTGGCCCGCCTGTCGGCGCATGTGACCGCACCGCTCGACGGCATCTGCACGACCGTTGCCGACGCGATCGGCGCCCGCGAGGTGGTGCTCTGGACCGGCCCGCCGGAGGAACTGCGCGCGGCATCGGCCTGGCCGGCGACCGCGCCGCTCCCGCCCGAGCCACGGCGCCTGACCGATCTGGAAGCGACCCCCGGTGCTGCACGACGGCGATTTCCGCGGCGCGATCACCGTGACGAAGGCACCCGGCGAGGTCATGTCCAGCGCGGAGAAACGTCTGGTCGCCGACCTGGCCGCCCAGGCCGGCCTGGTGCTGGAGCTGCGGGCGACGGCGCAGCGCCTGGTCGCGGCGGGTGACGCCACCCGCCGCCGGATGGAACGCGACCTGCACGACGGCGTACAGCAGCGGCTGGTCACGGTGGCCATGGAGCTGGGCGGGGTGGTCCGGCAGGCCACCGCGGCCGGCGCCACCGACGTGGCGACCGAGGCCGACACGGTCCGAGCGCACCTGCTCGAGGCGACCGCGGAACTTCGCGAGATGGCCCGCGGCCTGCACCCGGCGGTGCTGACCCAGGACGGCCTGGAGGCGGCGGCGGGTTTCCTCGCCGACCGCTCCCCGGTCCCGGTGCGGCTGACCGTGGCGGTCGAGCGCCGGTTGCCGGCCGAGATCGAGGCCACCGCCTATTTCGTGGTCAGCGAATGCCTGACCAACGCGGCCAAGCACGCCGCCGCCACCCTGATCACCGTCGAGATCCGGCAGAGCGAGGCCGGCCTGACCGTCGAGGTGGCCGACGACGGCTGCGGCGGCGCCGCGAAACGGCCCGGCGGCGGCCTCCAGGGCCTGGCCGACCGGCTGGCGGTCCTCGACGCCCGCCTACGAATAGACAGCGCAAGCAACGGCACGAGGCTGCGGACGGTGATCCCGTGCGGGTGATGCTCGCCGACGACGCCGTCCTCTTCCGCGAGGGCCTGGCCCGCATCCTGGCCGACGCCGGCTTCACGGTGACCGGCCAGGCCGGCGACGGCAATACCCTGCTCGACCTGATCCGGGCCGATCCCCCGGACGTCGCGGTGATCGACCTGCGGATGCCGCCCGGCTACGCGGCCGAGGGCATCGAGACAGCCGCCGCGATCCGCGCCCGAGCCCCCGCGGTCGGCCTGATGCTGCTGTCCCAGTACGTCGAGGTGCACCACGCCCTGCGGCTGATCAACGAGTTCGACGGCGGAGTCGGCTACCTGCTCAAGGATCGGGTCTCCGACCTGGCCGCGTTCGGCACCGACCTACGGCGGGTAGGCAGAGGCGACACGGTGATCGACTCCGACCTGGTGGCCCGGCTGGTGGCCCGGCGCCGCGAACGCGACCCGCTCGACAATCTGACCGACCGCGAGCGCGCCGTGCTCGCCCTGATGGCCCAGGGCCTGTCGAACGTCGCCGTCGCCGCCGACCTGCACCTGGCGGTGAAAACCGTCGAGGCGCACGTGACCGCCATCTTCACGAAACTGGGCCTGATCCAGCACGAACGCGAGCACCGCCGGGTGCTCGCGGTGCTGACCTTCTTACGGGCATAGAAAGGCCCGTAAGAAGGTCAGGAAACCAACTCAGACCGCGAAACCCCGGTGCCGGCGGACCAGCTTGCGCAGCATGAACACACTCTGCGCGATGGTGGCGATGTAGAGAATCGGCCAGCCCAGCGACAGGATCGCCGACTGGACACCCACGCTCTGCTGGGTCCAGGCGAAGATCGCGCCGCCGACCACGGCGAGGAGCACCACCAGCGGCATGACGTACGCGGAGCCCTTGCCCTTCTCGGCGTTTGCCTGGGCGGCCCAGTTGTCCTGGTCCGACTTGGCGAGGAACTGGGTCCAGGCGGAGAGGAAGTGGCCCATCCGGATCCACATGTACATCTCGGCGGGGAGGATCAACGCCGCGTACAGAAGGTCGGAAGCGCTCTTGTCCTTCATCGCCATGGCGAGGCGGAAGTTCAGGAGCATGGCGATGACCGGCGGGATGAGCCAGATCGGGTTGAACACGAACGCCTTGATCGACAGGGCCGCCACCAGCAGCAGCAGGAAGCCGAGCCGGGAGCCGATGTTGAACAGCATCGAGATGTTCTCGTACCAGCGCAGCCGCAGGTTGGGGTGCATCGGCTGGCCCTTGTTGTCGCCGCGCTGGCCGGGCCAGAACAGGTCGATGGCGCCGAAGTTCCACTTGACCTGCTGGCCGTGCAGGGCGCGCAGGTTCGTCATCGGGCCGACGTAGGCGCGGGCCGAGGCACTGATCTTGGTGCTGTAGCCGGCGTCCTTGATCTGCAGCGACAGCTTGCTGTCCTCGACCTCGCTGTCGCGGACCCACGGCGCCTGCTGGTGGTGCCGGATCATCACGGTTTCCAGGGCGCGCATGTTGAACAGGCTGCACTGGCCGCCGAGCACCGCCATGTTGCGGCCGCGGAGCAGGTTGTCCATGTTGAACGCGGCGAACTGGGCCCGCTGGCCGGAGATCAGGAAGCGGGCCATCGCGCCCTTGATCCGGTTCTTGTCGATGCTGTAGATGGCGCTGAGCCCGCCGATCCGCGGGTCGTCGGTCATCTCCAGCTCGAGGCGTTCGACGGTGTCGCGGGCGAGGGTGGTGTCGCCGTCGACGCCGAGGATGAAGTCGTAGCCGCGGGACAGGAAGTAGCCGTAGTTGAGCGCGCCGACCTTCTTGTCCGGGTTGACGCCCATGTCGTGCACCTGGACGGTGGTGACGAAGTCCTCGCCCTTCACCGTGCGGGTGTGCACGCCCTGGAAGCTGCGGGCGATCTCGGGGGTGTCGTCATCGGTGTTGTTGATGATGACGTGGATGATGTCCGGCAGCCGGGTCTGGGCCAGCAGGCTCTTCAGCACGTCGCCGATCGTGTCCTGCTCGTTGTAGCAGGGAATGATGCAGCTGATCGTGGCGTGCCGCGGGGTGGCGGAGGACGCGCTGGCGGCGATCTCGCCGGCCACCGATTCGACCGCTTCCAGGGCGTGCAGCTGCGGCTCCGGGGCCGGCGGCAGCGCCAGCGTTCCGGCCTTGGCGCTGCGCGGCAACAGGATCTGGCGGTCGGTGGCCCGGCGCAGGCCGGGGCTTGACTCGGTCATTCGTTGGCACCATCCGTGAGCAGCGGCAAGGTCAGGGTGTCGAGGGCGGTCGATCGGTAGTAGCTGTTCGACTTCGGGGCGGTCTCCACGAGGAGATCCAGCCGGAAAGTCAGCGTGAGCGCCGATGCTCCCGCCGTCGCTGCCGGCACCGTCACCACGGTGTTGTAGGGGTAGGGCGGGGTGACTTCGAACTTGCCGCTGTCGGTGGTGACGATCGCGCGTTTGGTGCCGTCGTCCTGGGTCACCTGGAACGTCGAGACGTTGACCCGATGGGTGCTGTCGGTGTCCTCGATGTGCACGGCGACGTTCAGGTTCTTGACCGTCTCAGCGGTGTAGAGCTTGGCGTTGTCCGTGGTCCAGTAGGTGATCTGGACCGTGAAGGTGCCCTGCTTCAGCTTGTGGACGACCGAGCCGGTGTCCAGCGGCCCGCTCGGGCGGGTCGCCACCTTGGTCGCGACCGCCTGAATCGTGGCCGCCGCGGTCGGCGACGGCGAAGCGCTGGGGCTGCTGGAAGGCTTGGCGCCGACCAGCGGTTTGCTGCTGCTCGTCAACTCCTTGAGACTGCTGCAGCCGCTCAGGCTGCCGCACAGCATGGCGGCAGTCAGGGCGGCGGCCACGCTTCGGGGAAGGCGGGTACTCATATTCGGCTAGTCCCTGGGGGTCGGGGCCGGGTGTCGATCACCACCGTCGGCGCCGAAGCCGCCTAGTTGAGCCTTCCTTCGGTAGCAATTGCCACCGAGCCGCAACCGGCCGACTACCTCAAGAAGTCGACCGACCGCCGGACGAGGGCCAAGGTCGCCTCGTCGTCGAGCTCCGGGAACATGTGCGTGGCGCCGGGAATCAACTCGACCGTCGCCGAAGTGCCGGCCGCGCGCAACGCCTCAGCGAGCCGCGAGCTCTGCCGCGGCGGAACGGCCAGGTCGGCGGTGCCGTGCAGGAACAGGAACGGCGGCGCCCCGGCCCGGACATGATGCACCGGCGAGGCGGCGGCGGCCAGGTCGGGCCGTTCGTCGATCCCGGCGCCGATCAGCTGCCCCTCACGCGAGCCGGCGCTGCGGTCACCGGTGCCGCCGGCCTCCTCGATATCCGTCGACAGGGCGTCGAAATCGGTCGGCGGGTACCAGCACACCGACGCGGCGATGCGATTACCGGCGGCCAGGGCCGCCAGAGCAGCCAGGTGCCCACCTGCGGAAACACCCCACGTCACGGTCCGTTCGCTTTCTATTCCGTACGACGTACGAGCGGCCGACAGGAACCGCAATGCTCCGGCCACATCTTCCGACTGCGCCGGATAGACGGCCTCGAAGCTCTTCCGGTAGCTGACACTCGCGATCGCGATGCCCAGACCGGCCACCGTCTCGAAGAAGCTCGGCTGCCATTTGGCCGCGGCCCCGGGCCCTTGCGTGCGGTCGCCGAGCCGCCAGCCACCACCATGCAGGTAGACGCAGAGGGTGGTGGCGCCGTCCGGAACGTACAGATCAATCGTGTCTTGATTCAGGCCCTTGAAAGCCCTCATGCGACGGCCGGCGCCTTGTGCAGCCGGCCCGCCTGCATGATGACCTTGAGGTTGTCCTTGTCCTGCAGGATCGTCACGTCCTCGGCCGGGTTGCCCTCGACGACCAGCACGTCGGCGACCCAGCCGGGCTTGAGCAGGCCGATGTCGCCGAGGTCGAGCAGTTGCCCGCCGAGCTCGGTGGCCGCGTTGAGCGCCTCGAGCGCCGTGTAACCGAGCTCCTTGACGAAGAGTTCGAGGTCGCGGGCGTTGCGGCCGATCGGGTTGTTGGGGAAGCCGTAGTCACCGCCGGGCAGCGCGCGGATGCCCCGGCGCCGGATCTCCGGGTAGACGGCCCGCATGCCGTCGAGCGCGGCGACCGAGCCCATCTTCTCGGCGACCTCGCGGGTGATGCCGTATTCCTCGCCCTCGTACACGTTCGCGTAGATGATGCCGGGGGCGGGCGAGACGAACACCGTGTCCTTGACCGATTCGAGCAGGTCGAGAGCTTCCTCGTCGGCGTACGTGCAGTGGTAGATGCTCCGGAAGCCGGCCTTGACCGCGAGCTTGACCGACTCGGCGGACTGCGCGTGGCAGTTGAGCCAGACGCCCGACTCGCGGGCCTGCGCGCCGGCCGCCATCGCCTCTTCCAGCGTGTATTGGGTGATCTGGGAGCCGCCCGGCACGAACACGTCGTCGTTGCTGAGCAGGAACTTCACACTGTCGTACCCCTGCGCCGCCTGCTCGCGCACCCACCGCGCGCACGCCTCCGGGCCCTGCCAGTCGGGCTCGGTGTGCCCGTCCGGCCGGACCGGGTGGTTGTCGCGCTCCATGCTCGCCGCCCGCATCCGCGGACCGGGCACCGCACCGGCCTTGATCTTGTCCCGGAGGATGACCTCGACGGGCATCGGCAGGATCGAGCCGGCCGAGTAGGCCGAGGTGAAGCCGTGGTCGAGCAGGATCGCGGCGTTGCGCTCGGCCCGGGCGAGCTCGCTCGGCAGGCCCTCGATGTGGTGAAAGAACGAAACGTCCAGGGGAGGGTTGAACGAAGGGTCGATATGCCCGACGGCCGACGGGAAGGTGAGATGGCTGTGCGACTCCACCATGCCCGGCATAACCGTGCCGCCCTGGGCATCGACAACTTGGTCACCACCGTGCTCGTCGCGCCAGCCGGCCCGCACCTCGACGACCCGGTCGCCCTCGACGACGACCTCGCCCGGGGTGGGGGCGCTGCCGGTGCCGTCGAAGACCAACCCGTTGGTGAAGACCGTGCGTGCCATCGGCTGAGCCCCTTCTTTGGCCTTGCTTTCACTCTGCGAGAGTGGCTTTCCATCAGTTGTTACCCGAGTGTTTCCGCTCACCACCTGCGGTGTCAATGGTCACAACCGAGCTTTCAGCAAACTTGTATTTCTCGCTCTGCGAAAGTAGCTTCCATGGCGTGACTCGCTCAGTACCCACCAAGCCCGCCGTGGCCGGGAAGCCCGAATACCGGGTCGAGGCCTTGGCGAAGGGCCTGCGCATCCTGTCGCTCTTCACCGAGCAGCGGCCGACGTGGCGGGTCAGCGACATCGCGCCCGCGGTCGGCATGCCGCTGCCCACCGTCTACCGGGTGGTGATGACGCTGACCGCCGAGGGCTACCTGGACCACCTGCCCAACGGCGACTACCGCCCGGCCGTGCGGGTGCTCACCCTCGGCGGGGCGGCGCTGCGCAGCCTCGACCTGGTCACCGCGGCCACCCCCCGGCTGCAGCGGCTCGCCACCGAGACCGGCGAGACGGTCAACCTGGCCGTCCTGACCGGCGACAAGGTGCTCTACCTGGTGCGGCTGCGCAACTCCGACCTGGTCACCGCGAACATCCAGGTGGGCTCGACGCTGCCGGCCGTGCACACGTCGATCGGCAAACTGCTGCTGTCGTTCCTCTCCCCCGCCGACCTGACCGAGCAGGTCACCGACGCGTCGTTCACGCTCAACCACGGCCCGAACGCCAAGCTCTCCCTGGACGAGCTGCACGGCGAGCTCACCAAGATCAGAAACGACGGATGGGCCATGCAGGACGAGGAATTGGCGTACGGGCTGAGATCCGTCGCCGCCCCGGTCTACGGCCGCGACGGCTCCGTCGTGGCCGGCGCCAACCTGGCCGTGCAGTCGCGCGACTGGTCCAGCCAGCGCATCGTGCGCGAGCTCAAGCCGGTGGTCGCCGAAGCCTGCCGGGACATCTCCGCCCTCCTGGGGTACACCGGATGAACCGCCCCCTGACCCCGTTTTCGCCCGCCGACCTCTCCGCCGGCCAGCGGGAGCTCTACGACGCGATCGCCGGCGGGCCCCGGGCCGCCGGTGGCTCGCCGTTTCCGCTGCTCAACGCGGACGGTGGGCTGGAAGGCCCGTTCAACGCGATGCTGCTGCAGCCGTCGGTCGGGTCGGCCCTGCAGGCCCTCGGCAGCGCGGTCCGCTACGGCTCGACCCTCGACCTGCGCTGCCGCGAGATCGCCATCCTCACGGTCGCGCGGGCCTGGGCGAGCGCCTTCGAGACGTACGCCCATGAAGCCGTCGGCCGGTCGGCCGGCATGACCGACGCCGAGCTGGCCGCGCTCCGCACCGGCGACGAGTCGGTCTTCCCCGACCCGCGCGAGCGCCTGGTCCTCGCCACCACCACGGCCCTGGCTGCTCGCCACGATCTGACCGACGACGAGTACGCCGCGGCCGAGGACGGGCTCGGCCTGCCGGTGCTGTTCGAGCTGACCACGCTGGTCGGCTACTACGCGACCCTCGCCCTGCAGCTGCGGGTGTTCCGGGTGGCCGCTCCTTAAGTCGCGCCCGGCACGGCCGATGGACCGGCCGTGCCCCTGCTGAGCCTGTACGCCGCCACGAACGCCGTGCTCGTGGTCCTGTACGGCCTGCTACCGGCCGAGATGAACCGCTCGTGGATCTTCCTGCTGGTCACGCTGGGTGCGATGCCCGCGATCGCGGTGGCCCTGCGCCGCGCGCCGGCCGGGGCGCGGCAAGCCTGGTGGCTGCTGCTCGCCTCGATGACGCTCTACAACATCGGCAACGTCATGTGGCTGTGGCTGGTACTCGCCGACGGCCGGACCACCGGCGACGGCAGCGCCGCCGAGTTCTTCCTCACCGGCGGCAGCGTCCTCGTCCTCGGCTCGGCCCTGATCGTGGTCGTCCAGCGCGGCAAGCGCGACATCGGCGGCATCATCGACTCGGTCATCAGCGCGCTGGCGCTGACCGGCATCCTCTGGGACACGCTGCTGCTCCCGGCCCTCAGCGACCAGGGCGCGACCACCGGCCGCGAGGCGGCCGTCTTCGTCAACGTGCTGGTCATGGCGGGCACGCTCGGCGCCCTGCTGCGCATCTCGTTCGCCGGTTCGGACGCGCTCGCCTCGGTCCGGCTGCTGACCCTGGCGGTCGGCATCGCCCTGTTCGGCAACGTGGCCGGCGCGCTGGCCGTCGACCCGGCCACCGGCGCCCGCGCCGACTGGACCAACATCACCTACCTGGCCGCGTACGCCGCCCTCGGCTGCGCCGCCCTGCACCCGTCGGTCGCCGCGGTGACCAGGCCCGGCGAAGCCCCGGTCGACAACCTCAGCACCGGCCGGCTGGCCTTCCTCGGCACGATGATGGCGCTGAGCCCACTGGTCGGCGGCGGCCGGGTCATCTTCGGCCTGCCCACCGACGGCGTCCTGATCGCCATCTCGTCCGCCGCCCTGATCCCCCTGGTCATGATCCGGATCGCCCGCCTGTCCAGCGCCCGCCGCCGCGCCGAGCGAGCCCTGCACCGGATGGCCACCTCCGACCCGCTGACCGGCCTGCCCAACCGCGCGGCCTGCGTCGACCACCTGACCGAGGCCCTGGCGTCCGACCCGACCGGCCTGGCCGTGCTGTTCTGCGACCTGGACGGCTTCAAGCCGGTCAACGACCGCCTCGGCCACGCCGCCGGCGACGACCTATTGGTCGCGGTGGCCGACCACCTGCGCCGCGACCTGCGCGACGGCGACCTGGTGAGCCGCTTCGGCGGCGACGAGTTCGTCATCATCACCCGAGGCGACCAGGCCGTCGACGTGATCGCCGACCGCATCCGCACCCTGGCCGCCCACCCCCTGACCGCGGCCGGCACCGAGGTCCGCATCGGCGTCAGCGTCGGGATCGCCCACGCCCACCCCGACGACACCACCGACGGCATCCTGACCAGAGCCGACCTGGCCATGTACGAGGCCAAGAAGGCCAAGACGATCGGCGCCCTGAGTCTGTCCGTAGCCGCCTGACGAGTGGCTAAAGGTCACGCCACACGTGCGGCTCCAGGTAGGAGTGCCACCCGTGGAAGAACCAGTCCGCCAGGTCGCGCAGCCGCTCCAGGCATTCCTCGTAATACTGCGCCGCTCCGGCCGGGGGAAGTTCGGGTGGCTGGTCCACTCGGCGACGAAGTGTGCGACGTAGTAGAACCCCTCCGCCATCCAGCGCGGCACGTCGTCACAATCTTCGTACTGCTTGCAGACCACGCGCATCGCCCGCTCCAACCGGCTGAACGCCGCCCGTTCCCACACGAGGCCGCTACCCCGGAGGCCCAGAAGAAAGCTGCCCTCCGACGCCTCGAACTCCCGCCGCAGCACCGTCAACGCGTCGTCCACGTCAGCATTTTGCCAGCCCCCACCAGCCGCCCCCTTGCTCTGCTTACGCAGCGCACGCATGCGCGCCAGACGCCCCGCTCTGCTCACCCAGAGATCAGGGCCCTCGGTGACGCTCAAGCCGACGTCGAAGCCCTCCGGCAGCCCGCATCGTTGGCGCCTGGTCGTGGATTCGGTAACTGTTCACATGGCTTCGACCGAACGCCGCCCAGGTCAGCCGGTTGCTCAAAGATCGACCGGAGCCGGAGCCGGGCCCACCGACTTCGCGGAAGTCGGGGCCTCGCCCCAGCGGCCAGCGGCCGAAATCCAGGAAAACGGGCTCTCGCCAGCGGGCCGAAGCCGGGCCA
>NZ_BOML01000091.1 GCF_016862175.1 Paractinoplanes durhamensis
GGCCAGCGGCCGAAATCCAGGAAAACGGGCCCTCGCCGGCGGGCCGAAGCCAGGCCAGGCCGGAGCTACCGACTTCGCGGAAGTCGGGGCCTCGCCCCAGCGGCCAGCGGCCGAGATCCAGGGAAACGGGCTCTCGTCGCACACCCGAGACCCCGACATCAAGAAAAGACGCACCCAGACGCACCGGTGCGGCGCAGATGCGGCGCATGGGTAAGCAGAGCAGAGGGCGGAGAAACGTCTGGTAGTCCGGCATGCAGAGCGCGGCGGCCGCTCCGCCGAGATGGGCTGCGCTGCGCGAAATGGACGCATCGCCCCGGCCTCGGTCAGCGGCCGGAGAGCGGTCAGCGTTCCATGCGGCGGGTCAGTTCGGTGGCTCGGGACTTCTGGACGGTGGTTGCCTGGCCGAGGGCGAAACGCCGCAGCACGGCCGGGGTGTGCAGCTCGATCGACTCGGTTACCAGGGTGCCGTTGCCCTCCGGGGTCAGGTTGACGGTGGCGGTCAGGCGGACGGCGCCGGGGCTGATCACCGAGCTGCGCAACTGGCGGTCCGGCGTCACCGGGGTCAGCGTCACTCGCAGGCGGTTGTCCCACTTCAGCGGGCCTAAGCGGAAACGCTCGATGCCCACGTAGGTGGTCTCGTCGGGGCCCGGCCGGACGTCGCGCACCGCTACCAGCAGGGGTGACAGGCCGACGTAGTTCTGCGGGTCGGTCAGGTGGGCGTAGATCTTCCCGGCCGGCGCCGCGACGTGGAAGGAATGGCGGAAACGGTCGGTCGGCATGGGCACACCATAGACAGCGGGCACGAGCTCCCGCCACGAGCGGTTCTTCCGGAACGGCTCCTCGAACACCTTCGCGAAAAGCCACGCGCCGAACAGCGAAATCGGCACACCGAGGAGAACGGTGGCGAGAAATGCCGGCGTGCCGAAACCGAGGGCGGGCCGGACTATTTTCCGGCCGATCACCATGACCACCGGCAGATGAATGAGATAGAGGCTGTAGGAGAACGAGCCGAGGGCGCGTAACGGGCCGCTCTGCAGCACGGCGGATCGGCCGGTTGCCACCGCGATGATCAGAAACGTCATCGCGGGAACCACCGCCAGGTCGATCCAGAAATAGTGGAGCGCTGTCCACGCCGAACCGCGCGTCGCGATCACGTAGACGACCGGCGCGCCGGTGAGCAGACTCAACCAGTGCCAGGGCAGGCGCGGGCCGGTCACCGCGGCGGCGGCCAGCATGCCGGCGACGAAGGCCGGGGCGAGATTCATCGCCAGGCGGTTCACGCCCTCGACCGGGGTG
Source organism: Paractinoplanes durhamensis (assembly GCF_016862175.1). Taxonomy (GTDB): domain Bacteria; phylum Actinomycetota; class Actinomycetes; order Mycobacteriales; family Micromonosporaceae; genus Actinoplanes; species Actinoplanes durhamensis. Next base: position 1,297 of record NZ_BOML01000091.1, read on the forward strand.
TTGCCGCCGGACCACAGCACGTACGTCGCGAACGGCAGCAACGCGATGGCCATCAGGGCGCCCGCGCCCAGTTTGCGGCGCAGCATCACCAGGACCGGGAAGACCAGGTACAGCTCCACCTCGACGGCGATCGACCAGAAGGCGCCGTTGGGCGTCGGCGCGACCACGATGTCCTGCAGGAGCAGGGCGTAGACGATCGTCGTGCCGCTGGTCGGCGGCCCCTGCCGCGAGGCCGGGACGACGATGGCGGCGACCGCGAGGCTGATCGCCAGGGCCGCCCAGTACGCCGGGAGGATGCGGAACGCGCGGCGGCGCAGGAACCGCCGCACGCCACCGAGCCGCCAGCCGACCGCAGCCGGCGAGAGAGCCAACGAGAATCCGGAAAGAACAAGAAAGAAGACGACGGCGAGGCGGCCGTACATGAGCCAGCCGAACCAGACCGGTCCCGAATTGACCGGGAATCCGGGAAAGCCGAGCAGCCAGCAATGAAAAACGACGACATACAGAGCGGCGAGCCCGCGGAGCCCGTCAATGCCGCCTATTCGTCGATCCGCAACCGGCGGTGCGTCAACGGGAGTTGACAGGATGTGGGCAGAGTTCAATTCCGATCCCCTTTCGGAAAATTGAACTGGGAGTTATCCGCGCCGGGGCACGGCGAGCGCAGCAACGATGGCGGCCAGGCCGATCACGGTCCACCCGAGGATCGGGATCCGGTCGCCGGTGCCGTACACGATGTACGGGATCGGCGAGCCGTGCTGATAGACCATCACCTGGTAGACGTCGCGGTAGTGCTCGTAAGCCGGGACGGCGGTGGCCGCGAGGGCGATCGTGGACAGTGCCGTCGCCGCCCGCCGCCGGCGCCATCCGGTGCCGCGCACCCGGAAGCCGAACGCGACCGCCAGCAGCCATCCGACCAGAGCACCGGCGACCAGCCCGGCTATGGTCAGCGGCCGCACGACCGCCGGCTCGCGCGGCCACACCTCGGTGCGGTAGGAGGCGGAGCCGCTGACGTCGAAGAACCCGTCGCCGTCGAGCTTCAGTCCGCCCTTGGTCGCCCGGTAGGTGACCCACTCGACCGGAGCACGCACGTCGTCGCCGTGCCGCTCATGGAACGTCGTGATCTGCCAGCCGGCGCCGGTCAGCGCGGCCCGCAGCCGCGTGTCCGAATAGCCGGCGACACCGTCCGCCCGCGCCCGGATGGTCGGTCCGTTCATCGCCGATCGGTCGGGGTAGATGGCGCAGGGCGCCGGCATCCCGGTCAGCGCGGAGTTGAACGCCCGCAACTCCCCCGCGGACGGCACCGAACCGGCCGTCCGCCAGCCCAGCCAGGTGCCGGCGACCGCCCCGAACCCGCCCAGCAGGACCGCCGCGAGCAGGGCGCCGGCCCACGCGAGGGGCCGCCGGGTGGGCAGCCGGAAGCGTTCCCGCATGCCGCTCAGGACCAGGTGCCACGCCTGCCACCGGCTCGGCCGGCCGCGCCCGGCCTCGGCCATGTCCAGCAGCGTGGTGACCATCTCGACGCCGCGATGGCTCCGGTACGACCGTGGGTAGGCCCGGAGCAGCCGCTGATAGCGACGTTCCAGCTGGGCGCTCATCGGCTCCTGCATGAGCCGGTACGCTATCCCTAGCGTTATATATCGTCAACCTTAGTATCGCCGTTACGGTCGATGCATGCTCTTCCCCGCCATCGAGCCCTACGCGACCCACACCGTCGACACCGGCGACGGCCACCTCCTCCACGTGGAGGAGGCCGGTAACCCGGACGGCATCCCGGTGCTGTTCCTGCACGGCGGCCCCGGCGGCGGCCTGATGCCGATCGCCCGGCAGTTCTTCGACCCCGCGCGCTACCGGATCGTCCTGTTCGACCAGCGCGGCGCCGGCCGCAGCACTCCGCGGGGCTCGCTGCACCACAACACCACCTGGCACCTGGTCGCCGACATCGAGACGATCCGCGCCCGGCTGGGCATCCCCGCCTGGCTGCTCTTCGGCGGTTCGTGGGGCTCTGGCCTCGCGCTGGCCTACGCCCAGACCCACCCGCAGGCGGCGACCGGCCTGATCCTTCGCGGCATCTGCCTGGTCCGGGCGGTCGAGCGCGAGTGGGTCTACCAGCGCGGCCTCGACCGGCTGCAGCCCGAGGAGTGGCAGCGCTTCATCGCACCCATCCCGCCCGCCGAGCGCGACGACATCCTGGCCGCCTACCACCGCCGGCTGGTCGGTCCGGACGAGGATATCGCCCGGCAGTGCGCCGACGCCTGGATGCGCTGGGAGGCGATCATCTCGACGCTGACCCCGGACCCGGCCCTGATCAGCACCCTGACCGCGGACGAGACCGTGCTGCCGGCTTCGCAGATCCTGGCCCACTACGCGGTGAACGGCGGCTTCTTCACCCCCGAGACCCAGCTCCTGGACGGCGTGGACCGCATCCGCCACCTGCCCGGCGTGATCATCCAGGGCCGCTACGACCAGTGCTGCCCGCCGATCACGGCCTACGACCTGGCCACCCGCTGGCCGGAGGCCGACTTCCAGATGGTCCCGGCGGCCGGCCACTCCTCGCTGGAGCCCGCCATCACCGCCCGCCTGATCGCGGCCACCAACGACTTCGCCGACCGACTGGGCAAGCAGCCATGAGCCCGACCGGCTGGGCAAGCTGCCGTGAGCCGACCGACTGGGCAAGCAGCCATGAGCCGACCCGCTGGGCATGCTGCCTTGACATGACGGTGACGTAAGCGGAGGATTTCGGGAGTAGAAAGCGACTTTCGTAGAGCGAAAGCTGCCGAATCAAGCGAGGACGGGCAGGGACGGCATGCGGCTGGTGACATTCGACGCGGGGCGGGTCGGGCGGCTTGAGGACGATCTCGTCATCGAGCTCGACTGCGGGTCGACGCGGGAGTTCTTCGAGCGCGGCAGCGCCGTTCCGGAGACGGGTGAGCGGCTGCCCCTCGACGGCGTGCGGCTGCGAGCGCCGATCGTGCCCAAGAAGTTCTTCCACACCGCCGGCAACTTCGCGGTGCACCACGAAGAGCTGCAGAAGGTGAACTGGTCCCACCCCGTACACAAAGGGATCGTCTTTTTTCAGAACGTCGACTCGATCATCGGGCCGGAGGACGACATCGTCTACCCGGAAGGGCTGACCAAGGAGCTCGACTACGAGCTCGAGCTCGCGGTGATCATCGGGAAGACCGGCAAGTGGTTCGGGCCGGACGAAGCGGTCGACTACATCGCCGGTTACACCGTCTTCAACGACATCACCGCCCGTGACATCCAGCGGCGCGAGATGCAGTCGGGGGTGTTCTCGTTCTCGAAGGGCATCGACACGTTCTGCCCGATCGGGCCGTGGATCGTGACCGCCGACGAGATCCCGGACGCGCAGAAGCTCAACATGGAGCTGCGGGTCAACGGCGAGGTCCGGCAGTCCGGCAACACCGACAACATGGTGCTGTCGATCCCGCACCTGGTCGCGCACCACTCGCCGCAGGGCTACTCGGCCGGCGACATCATCACCACCGGCACGATCTCGGGCGTGGCGGCCGTGCAGCCCAACCCGTTCGACTTCTACCTGAAGCCGGGCGACACGGTCGAGGCCGAGATCGCGGGCGTCGGCACGCTGCGCAACCACGTGGTGCCGTGGAGCGCCGCGCACGACAAGCCGTTCGTCGGCACGCTCTACACGGACTGACGGCGATGCGATTCGGCACGGTCGACGGGCGGCTCGTCCTGGTCAAGGACGGGCTCGCGATCGACGTCGCGGAGCACAGCGACCTTCCGGCGGACGTCAACGCGGCGCTGGCCCGCTTCGACGAGCTGACCGCGTGGGCATCGCAAACGCAGGCTGCCGGAAAGCCGGTGGATGAGGAGACGCTCGGCCCGCCGGTCCCGCACCCGCGGCAGGTCTTCGCGGTCGCCCTCAACTACCGCCCACATGCGGCCGAGGCCGGCTTCCAGCCCCCCGAGGAGCCGCTGATCTTCACGAAGTTCCCGTCCTGCATCGCCGGGCCGGTCACCGAGGTGACCCTGCCGCCCGGCAAGCCGGACTGGGAGATCGAGGTGGTCGCGGTGATCGGCCGGGGCGGCTATGCCATCCCCCGGGAGCAGGCGTGGTCGGCGGTGGCCGGGCTGACCGTGGGCCAGGACCTGTCCGAGCGGGCCGCCCAGCTGCGCGGCACGCCCGCACAGTTCAGCCTGGGCAAGTCGTTCCCCGGCTTCGGGCCGACCGGCCCGGTCACGGTCACCCCGGACGAGTTCGACGACCGCGACGACCTGGCTTTCGAGGCCAGGCTGGGCGACGAGGTGGTCCAGCACGGCCGTACCAGCCAGATGATCTTCCCGGTGGATGATCTCGTCGCCCGGATCTCGGCGGTCTGCCCGCTGCTGCCCGGTGACCTGATCTTCACCGGCACCCCGGCCGGGGTCGGCAACCGCCGCACCCCGCCGCGCTACCTGCAGCCGGGCGAGACGCTGGTCAGCACGGTCGAGGGCATCGGCGAGATCCGCCAGACATTTCGGTAAAAACAGGCCGGCGCATCGCGCGCCGGCCTGTTTCACTTCGGGAGGGGCAACTCCCGCAACGGCGCCTTACGCACCTTGTTAGATCCGGTACGCGGCAGGTCCGCCACAATGTCCAGATATTTCGGTATTTTGTACCGCCCGAGCCTCCCGGCGAGAAACGCGCGAAGCTCGTCGGCCGTAAGGGAATGCGACGGCACAAGCACCACGAACGCCCGCCCCACCTCACCCCACTTCTCGTCCGGCACCCCGATCACAGCCGCTTCAGCGATCGCCGGATGCTCAAAGATCGCCGCTTCCACCTCGGCCGGATACACGTTCTCCCCACCGGAGACGAACATGTCCTTGAGCCGATCAACGATCCGGTAATGCCCGTCCGCCGAGACCACCGCGATGTCCCCGGTCCGGAACCACCCGTCTTCGGCAAACGACGACGAGGTGGCCGCCGCGTTCTCCCAGTAGCCGGGCGTAACGTTCGGCCCGCGCACCTGCACCTCCCCCGGCTCACCGGGCTCGACGAGGCTGAGATCCGGCCGCACGCACCGCACCTCAGCGAAGAACACCGGCACCCCCGCCGACCCGACATGACCTGCGCTTTCCGGAGCCTCCAGGAAGGTCGCCCCGGGTGCGGTCTCGGTCATCCCGTACCCCTGGCAGAACTTGAGCCCCCGAGCCAGGTAGATCCGGATGAGCTCGGGCGGGATCGAGGCGCCCCCGACGATCAGATTGCGCACCGAGGACAGATCGGCGTCCGCCCACCGCGGCGACTGGGCCAGCCCCGCATACATCGTGGTCACCCCGAACATCCAGGTCACCCGATGCCGCGCGATCAGCTCGAAGCACTCCTCGACCCCCCAGGCCGGCATGATCACCGAGCAGCCGCCCTTGAGGAACGTCGGCAGCAGGCACTGGTTGAGCGCCGCCACATGGAACAGCGGCGCACTGATCAGCGTCACCTCATCCCCGCCGACGTCCACCCCGACCAGCAGGTTGTAGCAGTTCCAGACCACGTTCCCGTGGGTGAGCACGGCGCCCTTCGGCCGCCCGGTGGTGCCCGAGGTATACAAAATGCAGGCGGGCGCGTCGAGACTCACCGCCACTGCCGCCACCTGCGCTTCGCCGTGCTCACTCAGCAGTTTTTCGTACGCGGTGAGCGGCGTCCCCGGCACGACGTGCGAGAGTCCGGCCACCGCCTCCGCACACTCCGGCCCATAAATGAGGTAGCGAGCCCCGCTGTCCCGCAACTGGTAGTCGATCTCCGGCGCGGTGAGCCGGAAGTTGAGCGGCACGAACACCCCGCCGATGAAATACGTGGCGAACATCGTCTCCACGAACGCCGGGTGGTTGGGCCCGAGATAGGCGACCCGATCCCCCGGCGAAACCCCGGCGGCCAGCAGCGCCGCCGCGAGCCGCCGGATCCGTTCATACAGTTCCGCGTACGTCGTCGACCGCGAGCCGTGCACCAGCGCGACGCGGTCGGGCGAGATGACGGCCCGGCGTTCGGGCCAGCTACCCAGTCCGGCGTTGCGCATGGCTCAGGCGTACTGGCGGTAGACCGTGCGGGCGACGCAGGCCGGCTTGTCGACGCCGTCGATCTCGACGGTGAAGTCGAACGTGCTCTGGGTGCCGCCGGCGACGTCCTCCACCGACACCACCTTGACGCCGAGCCGGATCTTCGAGCCGACCGGCACCGGGTGCGGGAAGCGCACCTTCTCCAGCCCGTAGTTGATCCCCATCTTGATGCCGTCGATCGTCAGGATCTCCCCGAACAGCGGGATGACCAGCGACAGCGTGAGGTAGCCGTGGGCGATCGGCCCGCCGAACGGGCCGGCCTTGGCCCGGTCGACGTCGACGTGGATCCACTGGTGGTCGCCGGTGGCGTCGGCGAACGTGTTCACCCGCTCCTGGGTGATCTCCAGCCAGGAGCTGTGGCCGAGGTCCTTGCCGGCGAGCGCCTTGAGCTCGTCCAGGCCGTTGACGGTGATCATGCGGGGGTCTCCTTCGGGGTGGGAGCCAGGCCCAGCAGCCGGGCGGCGTTCTCTTTGAGGATCTTGGGGCGGACGGCGGGTTTGATGTCGAGCTGGTCGAAGTCGGCGAGCCAGCGGTCCGGCGTCAGCACCGGGTAGTCCGACCCGAACAACACCTTGTCCTGCAGCAGCGTGTTGGCGTAGCGGATCAGCTGCGGCGGGAAGTACTTGGGCGACCAGCCGGAAAGATCGATATAGACGTACGGCTTGTGGGTCGCGACCGCGAGCGCCTCGTCCTGCCACGGGAACGACGGGTGGGCCAGGATGATCCGCAACTCCGGAAAGTCCACGGCCACGTCGTCGACGAGCATCGGGTTCGAGTAGCGCAACCGGATCCCGCCGCCACCGGGCACGCCCGCACCGATCCCGGTCTGCCCGGTGTGGAAGAGCGCCGGCACCCCGAGCTCCTCGATCGCTTCGTAGAGCGGGTAGGCGAGCCGGTCGTCCGGCGAGAACCCCTGCAGCGACGGGTGGAACTTGAAGCCGCGCACGCCGTAGTCGGTGACGAGCCGGCGCGCCTCCCGCACCCCGGCCCGGCCCTTGTGCGGGTCGATGCTCGCGAACGGGATCAGCACGTCCGGGTGGGCCGCGCACGACTCGGCGACCTCTTCGTTGGGGATGCGCGGATGCCCGGTCATGTGCTCGGCGTCGACCGTGAACACGACCGCGGCCATCGACCGTTCCCGGTAATAGGCGGCCATCTCGTCAATGGTCGGCTGCCGGTGGCCCTGCGCCTTGAAGTACGCCGCGGAGGCCGCCATCAGGTCCGGGCTCAGCGAGCTGTGCCCGTCCGCGCCCACCTCGGCGTGGGTGTGCACGTCGATCGCGACCAGGGCGTCGAGGTTCATTTCAGGCCGCCGGCGGCTTCGGCGCGGGGATCCCGTACGTCTCGGGGTCGGAGCCGACGCCGGAGGCCCAGCTCTCGGCGATGGCCGCGGCACTCCACCCGCCGTCGGCGAACGCGACCGCCTTCTCGGTCGGGTGCGACCACAGCGCGAGCCGGTCACCGCCGATGCCGATCGCCTGGCCGGTGATGTCCTTGGCCGCGTCCGACGCGAGGTGCACGATCAGCCCGGTGACGTCCTCGACGGTGCCGAGGCCCTCGTCGCGGCGCAGCCAGGCCGGGAACGGCTGCCCGGTCCGCTCGGCCTCGTCGATGACCGGCGCGAACGCCGGGATGGTCCGGGTCATCTCGGTCGCCGCCACCGGCACCACCGCGTTGACCGTGATGCCGCCGCGGGCGAGTTCGAGCGCCCAGGTGCGGGCCATCGCCGCGATGCCGGCCTTGGCCGCCGCGTAGTTGGTCTGCCCGAAGTTGCCGCGCTGCCCGGCCGGCGACGAGATCAGGATGATCCGCCCGCCCTCGCCCTGCTCGCGCATCCGCACCGCGGCGGCCCGGGCGCAGGTGAACGTGCCGCGCAGGTGCACCCGGATGACGTCGTCGAAGTCGTCGTCGCTCATCTTCCACAGCACCTTGTCGCGCAGGATGCCGGCGTTGGTGACCAGGATGTCGAGCCGCCCGAACCGCTCGACGGCCGCGGCCACGAGCTGGTCGGCACTGGCCGTGTCGCCGACCGCCGCCACCACTCCGGTCGCCGCGTCACCGATCTCGGCCACCGCGGCCTCCACGGCGGCCGGGTCCACGTCGTTCACCACGACCTTGGCGCCCGCGGCGGCGAGCGCCTCCGCATACGCGAGTCCGAGCCCTCGGCCACTGCCGGTCACGATGGCCACTTTGCCAGTCAGAATCATGTCGTCCACGTTTCCGAAGTTAGGCGCGATCTTCACGGCCGTCAAGAATGTGCCTAAGATCGGAGCATGCAACCGCAGACCCTGATGCTGATGCTCTTCGGCACCTACGCCCTCGATCAGGGCGTCAGCCTGGGCGCCGGCAGCGTCATCGAGGTGCTCGGCCGGGCCGGCGTCTCCACCCACGCGACCCGCTCCACGCTGAGCCGGATGGTCGGCCGCGACCTGCTGGAGCGGCACCCGGTCGGCCGGAAGATGTATTTCGGGCTCACCGAGCGCTCGACCACCATCCTCCGCGACGGCCGGGCCCGCATCTGGCAGGACGGCGCGGTCAACGACCGCTGGGACGGCACCTGGACGCTGCTGAGCTTCTCACTGCCCGAGTCGATGCAGCGCGAACGGCACGACCTGCGATCCCGGCTGGCGTGGGCCGGTTTCGGCCCGGTCCAGGGTGGCCTGTGGATCGCCCCCGGCGACGTGCCGGCCCAGCAGATCGTGGCCGAGCTCGGCCTGGCCGCGCACGCCCGGGTGTTCCGCCAGGCCCGCGCCGACGACACCACCGACATCGCCGCGCTGATCGCCGACGCGTACGACCTGACCGAGGTCGCCGCCCGCTACCAGGACTTCCTCGACCGCTGGGACCGCCCGGACACGGGGGACATTAAAAGAGACCCGCTCGCGTCCCGGCTCAGCCTGGTCGCCGAGTGGCTCGATGCGATCCGCCGTGACCCCCGGTTGCCGGTCGAGCACCTGCCCGCCGACTGGCCCGCGGTCCGCGCCCAGAAGGTGTTCCGCGACCTCGAGGCGGCCGCCCGGGAACCGGCCCGGGCCATCGCCGATGATCTCCTCGACACGCTATCGTCGTCAGGCTGATCTCGACCGGAAGGCGGTGCCGTGCGCGACCAAGCCTTCCACGCGTTCTTCGAGCGGCACCACCGCGAGCTCTCCGGCCTGGCCTATCTGCTCAGCGGCGACTCCTCGGTCGCCGACGATCTGGCCGCCGACGCGCTGACCGAGGTGTGGAAGCACTGGGACCGGGTTTCGGCGGCGGGCGACCCGGCGGCGTACGCACGAGGGATCGTCGCCAATCTCACCCGCAGCTGGATCCGTAAGCAGGGCCGCGCCCGCCGGGGTCTGCAGTTGCTCGGGCTCGGCGGCGAGCGTGAGCGAAGCCCGAGCCCCGACGTGCCCGCCGTGCTGGACGTGCGCACCGCGCTGAAGCACCTCCCCTACCGCCGCCGCACCTGCGTGGTGCTGCGCTACGCGTTCGACCTGTCCGAGAAGGAAGTCGCCGAGGTCCTCGGCATCTCGGTCGGTGCCGTGAAGAGCCAGACCTCGCGCGGCGCGAAACAACTCGCCGACCTGCTGCAGGACATGCGCCTGCCGGACACGCTCGACGGATGGGAGGTGGCCCGGTGATCGACCACGACGAGGACTTCCTCCGGTCCGAGATGCGCCAGGTGCTCGACAGTCGCGCACCCGACCGCACCGCGATGCTCAACCGGATCGCCGCCAACCGCGCGGCGTCGGCGAGCCCGCAACGCGGCCGGGTCGCCCGGCTGGCCGGTTCGGCCCTGGCCGTGCTCGTCGTGCTCGGCATCGGCGGCGTGGCGCGGTATGCGCTGGCCGACGACCACAACCCGACGCCGGCCGCGCCCCCAGCGGTCGCCGCCTCCGCGACCCCCGAGCCGAGCGTGGTGGCCACCGCGACGGCGCCGTCGAGCCGCGAAGTGACCAGCCACCCTCGCACCGCGGAGCCGACCACCACGCCCACCACCGGCGCACCGACCCCGTCGGCGAGCCTGGTCCGCGGCCATCCCGGCGACACCCAGGTGGAGAAGGGCACGCTCTGGTCGGACGGTTCGATCGCGGCCGCCGGCACCAGCGTGGTCACCCTCAAGCCGGGCGCCGACCTGACCGAGCTCGACCTGACGATCCGGGTCACCACGACGCCGGGGCTGACCGACGCCGGTTTTGCGTCCTCGTCCGACGCGGTGACCGCGACGGTCGAGAAGCAGGCCGACGCGCTGCTCTACCACTTCACGCTGAAGCCCGGGTCGACGCTGACGGCCGGCGAGTACACGCTGACCGCGAAATACGGCGGCGGGGCCCGCAACGCCGACCAGGACACCTACGAGGCGTACGCGACGTCGATCGAGCGCAAGCGCATCCACATCTACGGCAACTTCGCCGCTAAGGACTAGCGCGATCTTCGCCGTCTCCTGACGCCGCGCCCATCGCCGGCGCAAAAGCCCTGGTCAAAAAATAATTTGACCGCACCGATAATCTGATCCTCCGTACTTTCGGCGGCTTTCGAGCGCGGTCCGCGAGGTTCGGGAGGGGCCCTGCCCTTCTCGATCCACAGGAGCCGCAATGCGCCGGGCACCCGCCCTCCCCTTCCTGCTCGTCACCGTCTTCGTCGACATGCTCGGCCTGGGCCTGATCGTGCCGATCATGCCCGCGCTGTGGTCGGCCGTCACGACGGATCCGGCCGCGGCCGTCTTCTGGTCCGGCCTGCTCGGCTCGATCTTCGGCCTGCTCCAGTTCACCGCCGCACCGCTGCTCGGCCGCCTGTCCGACCGCTACGGCCGGCGCCCGATCCTGCTCATCGCCCTGGGCTGCCTGGGCGTCGACTGGCTGGCCCACGCGACCGCGACCGGCCCATGGACGCTGCTGGCGTTCCACGCGGTGGCCGGGGCGTGCGCGGCCACGAACACCGTGGTCAACGCGTACATCGCCGATGTCACGCCGCCGACCGGGCGGGCCCGGGCGTACGGCCTGATCGGTTCCGCCTTCGGTCTTGGTTTCGTGGCCGGCCCGGTCATCGGCGGCCTGCTCGGCGCCGTCGACGTCCGCCTGCCGTTCTTCGCCGCCGCCGCGCTGTCTCTGGCGAACGTGGCCTACGGCTGGTTCGTGCTGCCCGAGTCGCACCCCGGCGACCGCACGGTCCCGCTGACCCTGCGGATGGCGAACCCGATCACCGCGGTCGCCGCGCTCCTGCGCCGCCCGGTCCTGGGCCGGCTGGCCTGGGCCCGGCTGTCCGCCGACATCGCCCGCATGATCTTCCAGTCGATCTGGACGTTCTTCCTGGCCCACCGCTTCGGCTGGAACACCGCCCACATCGGCGTGGTGATGGCGGCGACCGCCCTGGCCGGCGCGCTCTTCCAGGCCAGGGCGGTCGGCCCGATCGTGGCCCGGCTCGGCGACAAGCGCGCTGCGGTGGCCGGCACGATCATCGGCGTCACGTCCTTCGCGGGCCTGGCGGTGGTGACCACGCCGCCCGCGCTCTACGTCTTCCTGGCGATCGGCATCCTCGGTTCGTTCGGCGGCGCGGCCGCCCAGTCGTGGATCTCCCGCACCGCCGGCGACGACGAACAGGGCACGGTGCAGGGCGCCCTGACCGGAATCGGCGCAGCCGCGGAAACCGTGGTCCCGATCGCGGCAGGCACGGTGTTCGGCTGGTCCCTGGCGTACGCAAGCCCTGGTTTGATCTTCGTCGGTGCGACGGCTTTCGCGATGCTGTCGGCGCTGATCCTGGCCGCGACCCCCGATCTCAGATCGTCTGTTCGACCTTGATCACCACGGCGGTGGCGTTGTCCGCACCGCCGGCCTCGAGGGTGTCCTCCAGGATGAAGTGCGCGGCGGCCGCCGGGTCGGGGTTGGTGCCGAGCAGCTGGATGATCCGCTCGTAGCTGAGTTGGTCGGCCACCCCGTCCGAGCACAGCAGATAGACGTCACCGGGCTGAAGGGTGACGTTGAGGATGTCGGGCTCGGGATCGGCGGGGTGGCCGACGTAGCGGGTCAGCCGGTAGCGGGCGGCCTTGGCCTCCTCGGAGTCGGCCGCGAACCAGCCGTGCAGCAGCCCCAGCCAGGCGATGGTGTGATCGACGGTGAGGAGCTCGACGAGCCCGTCGCGCAGCCGGTAGGCCCGCGAGTCGCCGATCTGCACGATCCAGGCCGACGAGCCGGCGTCGGCGACGAACGCAACAAGCGTGCACCCGGTCAGCTCGTCGAGGGTCTGGCCCGCGTTCCGCACGTCCTTCTGGGCGAGATTGACGGCCTGCCGGAGCCCGTCCGGGTCGGCGGCCGCGGGCGCCGAGCGGGTGAAGACGTCGACCGCGGTCCGGCCGGCGGCGGCGCTGCCCGGCCCGGAGCCCATCCCGTCGGCCACCACGGCGAAGGCCCGCCCAGGATCGAGGTGCAGCACGTCGTAGTTTTCCCGGTAGTGGTTGCCGACCACGCTGCCGGCCGCCGCGGTCAGCCGCTGCCCGGCCGCCGTCCAGCCGACCTTCTGAATCTCGATGTCCACCCGCTCTTCTTAGCCCACTTCGGCGGCGAGGAACGCCCCGGCCGCCGCGACCAGCCCATCGGCGTCGTCGGCATGGAAGCGGATCGCGGTGACCGGCTCGCCCCTGGTCTTCTTCACCGGCACCACCGTCGGGCGGGCCAGCACCACGTCGACGGTCGTCCCGCTCGCCATCCCGAACGACAGCACGCCGTCCTCGACCTGGGTCTGGCCGCCGGGCGGCATCGACCGCGGCCGGACCCGGACCGACGCGATGTCGGACCACGCCAGCGGCAGGTCGAGGGTGATGCTGTTGCGGATGCGCAGGCCGGCCGGGCCGACCAGGTGCGGGTAGACCCGCATGGTGGCGAGCAGGCCGATCATCCAGAACAGGCCGTAGGCGCCGACGAACAGCGAGATGGCCCGGACGGTCGCCCACGGCAGCATCAGGTGCAGGATCGGGATCTCGATGGCCGACACGAACAGCAGCACCGCCAGGATCATCGTCACCGCCCCCGAGTACTGGAACGGGGTGGTGCCGGCGGGCAGGCGGACCGGGCGGCGCAGGATCCAGCGGAACAGCGCGATCCACAGCCGGACCTCATACATGATCACGAACTTGACGATGCGCATCAGAAGGGGCTCCTCAATCCGAGGGCGTGCAGCGTGGCGAGCACGTCATCGAGGCCCGCCTCCAACCCGGCGAGACGCTCGGGCGGCATGGTCGCGAACAGCTGGCGGCCGAACTCCCGCTGCTGCTCGATCAGCGAGTCGACCGCGGCGGTGCCCTTGCCGGTGAAGGTGACCAGCACGGCGCGGCGGTCGGCCGGCGACGGCTCGCGGGTGACGAAACCGGTCGCGACCAGGCCGTCGACCAGCCCGGTCACGGTGCGGGGGCTGATCTTCATGGCGGCGGCGATCGCTTTCTGCGGGCAGGGCCCGATGCGCCGCAGCGTCCAGAGCAGCGAGGTGCGCGACGGCGTGAGCCCATCGGCGGCCAGCCCACGGTTCATGTCGTCGTTGAGCATGACGGTCAGCAGCAGGATCCGGTCGAGCGCTGCGGCAAACCGTGCGTCATCCTCATAGTGAGTCACGCTCACTATCGTACGCCAACTAGTTTTGTAGTTTTTTTGACTACGGTGGTAGTGTCCGGCCATGGCGGGTCGTCGTGAGGTAGTGCTCGATGCCGGCATCGAGGTGGTCGGGCTGCAGGGCATCCGGGCGCTCACCCATCGGGCGGTGGATGCCGTCGCGGGGCTGCCCGCGGGCTCCACGTCCAATCTCTTCCGCACGAGCGGCGCGCTGCTCGATGCGATCGTCGTGCGGTTCGCCGAGCGGGAGCGGGCCAACGCCGAGGCGATGTTCGCGGGCGCCACCCCGCGCACGGCCGGCGACCTGGCGGGAGTGCTGGTGGCGTTCGCGCACGACGCCACCGGGCCCAACCGGGCGCTCACCCTGGCGCGCTACGCGATCCTCGTGGAGGCCGGCATCCGGCCGGCGCTGCGCGACCAGCTCGGTGCCACCGGCGCGAACGTCAACGCCTGGTTCCGCGCGTGGCTGCTGCTGGCGGGCTCGGCCGACCCCGAGCGCGACGGGCCGATCATCATGAACCACTGGACCGGCATCGTGCTGCACGAGCTGGCCCGCCCGGCACCGAAGTTCGACCCGGCTTCGCAGATCCACACCCTGCTCACGAGTTTGATCGGCCGATGAACGCCGACCGCGTCTGGCACGCGATCGACCAGCAGCGGCTGGGCCTGGCTACCCTCCTCGACGGGCTGAGCGACGACGAGTGGCGGCAACCTTCGTTGTGCGCGGGCTGGACGGTGCGCGAGGTGGCCGCCCACCTGACCTTGCAGCAGCTCGGACCGGCGGCGGTGGCCGGGATGATGCTCCGCTGGCGCGGCACCCTGGAGAGGACGATCGCCGACGCGGCCCGCCGCAAGGCCGCCACCCGGACCACCAGCGAGCTGGTCGCCGAGATCCGCGACGCGGCCGGCGACCATCGGCACACGGTCGGCGTCACCCGCCTCGAGACCCTCACCGACGCGCTGGTGCACGGCCAGGACATCGCGATCCCGCTGGGCCGCGAGCTGGCGATGCCACCGGAGGTCGCGGCGGTGGCGGCGACCAGGGTCCTGACCATGCGGTTCCCGCCGCCGCTGCCGGCCGCTCGCAAAGTGGCCGGCTTCCGTCTCGCCGCCACCGACACGGACTGGTCGGCCGGTGCAGGCCCGCCGGTGCGCGGCCCGATGGCCGCACTCCTGCTGGCCTGCACCGGCCGACCGGTTGCGCTCTCCCAGCTCACCGGAGACGGGGTCGCCAAGCTGGCGGCCGCGCTCGGCTGACACGTAGAAAACACCAGGCCCCGCTCCTCGTGGGAAGAGAGCGGGGCCCGGCGTTTATGGGGGCGGGTTACGTCGAGGTACTACAGAGCCGGGTAAGCGTTGGCCATCAGCTGCTGGAACTGAGCCGAGAACCAGGCACCCGAGATCGGAGCGTTCGGGAGAGCGCCCGACATGCTGTTGCCGTTGCGTGCGTTACCGGTGTAGGTCGGGTCGCACATCTGGTCGAAGCCCTTGCCCTCGTCGTTCGGGATGAGCGAGGAGGAGCCGTCGGACTCGCCCGGAGGCTTCACCCAGACGTAGGCGTCGATGCCGGTCGCCGGAGCGGCCTTGGGACGCTCGCCGAGGCCCGCACCGGACTGGTTGCACCAGTTACCGGCGTGGATGCGGCGGTCGATCCGCGACGCGTTGACATAGGTGTCCACGACGGTCGAGGTGCTCGCCGCGGTCGGCCGGGCCGAGCCGCCCCAGCCGTTGCGGGAGGTGTCGATCAGCATGCCGATGTTCGAGTTGAAGCCGATCGAGACCAGCTTCGTCCGGAACGCCTGAGCGAAGGTCAGCTCGTCGGTGTACTGGTTCCAGTCCACCCACTTCGACTGCCGGACGCTCGTGCCACCGACGGTCATCGACGGCTGCACCCACGGCTCCTGCAGGGCCGAGTAGTTCGCCGTGTTGGTGATGAAGCCGGTGACGTTGTTGACACTGCCGGAAGCCTGCGCGGCCTGCAGCATGATGTCCGCGGTCGGGCCGAAGTTCGAGTCCCAGCCGATCCAGCCGTGGTGAGCGGCGTCCACGTAGTTGTAGACGTTGCCGATCGCGCCGAGCTTGTTCAGGGCGTACCCCACACCCTGCACGTACCCGCCGTTGGCCTTCATCGTGTCGCACATCGCGGTCGCGCCGGCCTGGCCGGACGTGTTCGTCACCAGGTTCGGCAGCGAGTCGATCTCGACGACGTTGATGATCCGCAGCGAGGCGTACTTCGCGTTGGCCTCGATCGCGGCGATCGGGTCGATGTACTCGCTCTTGTAGCGCGGCAGGTCGGTCGGGCCGAGCTCACCGTTGGAGGCGAGAGCGGCACAGTCCCGGCCGGGCAGGTTGTAGATGACCAGCTGGATGTAGCCGGCACCCTGAGCGAGCGCGGCGTCCAGGTGAGCGGCCAGACCCATCGAGCCGTTCGAGCTGCTGCCGGAGGTGCCCGCGATCGCGGCGATCCGGTCGAGCCAGACGGCGGTCGGGTTGTTCGAGACGCGGCTGCCGCCGGTCTCGGCGTCGGCCTTGGCCTTCCACTCCGGGTTCACGTAGCCCTTGGCACCCGCGTACGGGTTGTCGACCTTGGCGCCCGGGTTACCGGTCGGAGCAGTGGTCGGCGACGTCGTCGGCGTGGTGGTCGGGGTGGTGGTGGGCGTGGTCGTCGGCGTCGTGGTCGGCGGCGTCGTCGCGGTAGCGCCCGTGCAAGCGGTGCCGTTCAACTTGAACGACGCCGGCGCGGCGTTCGTGCCGGAGTAGTTCGCGTTGAAACCGAAGTTGACCGAGCTGTTGGTGCCGATCGACGTCGACCAGGACGGGTTGGTCGCCGTGACGTTGGCCCCGGACTGCACAACGGTTGCGCTCCAGCCTTGGGTGACCTGTTGGTTGCCCGCGAAGGCCCAGGTAACGTTCCAGCCGTTCGAGATCGGGTCGCCCAGGTTGGTGACGGTGACATTCGCGGTAAAGCCAGTGGACCACTGGTTCACCGAGTAGTCGACCCGGCAACCTGCGGCCGCACTTGCGCTGGTGGCGGCAAAGATGCCGACACCGGCGACCAGTGAGGCCGCGGCGGCCGCGGTCAGGCCGCGGATGAGGACAGGTCTCATGTGGTGGCTCCTCGAGACATGCGATGGCGCGCCCTGGCGCCAGGGGGATCAGCCGTTCGCGTATCGAGGGGCATCGCTCCCGGCTGTTCGCACAGCATTACATGGGAGCGCTCCCACCGCAATCACTCAGATACTTCCGAGAAACATTTGTTTCTCCTCCAGGTGAAGCAGCGGCGACGCGATCCGGGGCGCCGCAAGCAACCCTGGCCCGGGTGTCGTATAACGGGCGCATGCGGATTTTCGAACTCACCGAGGCGCTGGAGGAGATCGCCACCGCCGAGGTGAAGATCCGCCGAGGCGCGGTCAACATCCACCAGCCGGCCCTGGGCGACACGGCCATGCTCGACCCCGACGACGTCACGGAGGCGGAGTCGGTCTTCGTCCCGACCGGCGCCCCCGCCGTCCAGCTGGAAATCCGCCGGGGCCGCGAGATCCTCCCGTTGATCGTCACGACGGATGACTTCGTCTTCACCCCCGCCTACGCCGACGCGGTCCTGGCCGAGGGCGCCGAGCTGCGGGTCCCCGCGATGCCCACACTGATCGCGTATTCGGAGATGCACCGAGACGTCCGGGCGTTCGGCAAGGCCATGGACGAGAAGGGCTTGGAGCCCGAACTCCTGGCGGCAACGCTGCTGGCCCACCGCTGCTTCCTAGCGGGCGCCATCCGGGTGGGCCTTTGGCCGGTCCGGGTAGCCGCATGGTGGGAATACGCCAACGCCCGCATCACCCCACGCCTGCCACTGCCCCCATTCCGCCCCGACGAGGTCTGGGACGACTTGATGGCCGACGTAACAGAAGCAAGACAACAAACCGAACAGGCCAAAACCCCATAAAAATACGCTCCCTCGCCAGCCCCCAACCGCAGCCAGAGCCCCCCGCCCCAGGGCAAAGCTCCCTGCACCCCAAGGCCGTCCCCAGCCTCCGGCAAGCCGGCCGGCAAGCCGGCCAGGTTCGACATTGACGTGCCCACCCAGCCGGAGACAGCTTGGTGTTCGACGTGCCCGCCCAGCCCGGGACCCACGGGTTACATGGC
>NZ_BOML01000092.1 GCF_016862175.1 Paractinoplanes durhamensis
GAAACCCACGAACCTTCACCTGACCATCAACCCGGCCGCTCAGTTGCAGACCCGTGTCGCGGTGCCAGCGGCCGAGGTCACCGGTGCGATACATGCGAGCGCCCGGAGCGCCGAACGGATCGGCGACGAACCTCTGCGCGGTCAATCCCGGCCGTCCCAGGTAGCCCTGCGCCAACTGCGCTCCAGCGAGATAGACCTCGCCGGCCGCCGCCACCGGCGCCGGCCGCAACCCGCGGTTCAGCACGTACACCCGGGTGCCCGGGCCCGGCCAGCCCACCGGCACCGCGCCGTCCGGCACGGGCGCGTCCGCCTCGATCGAGAACGCCGTGGTGCCGACCGTCGCCTCCGTCGGCCCGTACTCATTGACCACCGTCACGCCCGGCGGCCGGTGTCGCCGGAGCATCTCACCGGAGAGTTGCTCACCACCGAGAACGAGGAGCCCGCCCGGAACCGGGCCGCGCAGCATCGGCAGATGCGACGGTGTCGCCTTCACCAGCGCATCACCCACACCGGTCGGATCGGCCTCGTCCGCCGCCGCCAATCGCACACACCCGCCACACGTCAACGGGCCCAGCAACGTCGTCACCGTCAGGTCGAACGCCGGTGACGAGTGCGACAGCACCTGTTCCGACAGCCCCGGATACGTGCCGGTCACCCAATGCAGGTAGTTCGCCAGCGCACCGTGGGACACCACGACACCTTTCGGCGTCCCGGTCGACCCGGACGTGTAGATCACGTACGCGGCCTGCGCCGCGGTGACGGGCACCGGGTCGGCAGCGGGCCCCCGCTCGTCCGGAGCCAGCACCAGCACGTCCGCGCCGACCGGCGACGCCTCGTCCGTGATCAGCACCCGGCAACCCGCGTCCCGCACCATCCACTCCCGCCGCTGGTGCGGCGCCGACACGTCCACCGGCACGAATGCCGCACCACGCCACAACACCGCCAGCACGGCCACGACGAGGTACTCGCCGGGGTGCACGGCGACACCGACCCGGTCACCCGGACCGACGCCGGCCAGCGCCAACCGGCCGGCCAACCCCGCCACCCGTTGCGCCAACGCCTGGTACGACACCGCAACGCCGCTGCGCGACACCGCCGGCGCCTGCGGAACCCGAGCCGCCTGGGCGGCGAACCGTTCCACCACCGGCGGCGAGGGGTGCGCGGGCGGCGCACCGGAGCCCGCCGTCAACAGCCAATCCGCCTCGCCGGGCAGCAACGCGTCCACCCGGTCCACCGCTTGCCCGCCGTCCTGCGCGAGCGAGGCGGCAAGGACCGCCTGGAACCGGTCGAGCAGCCGAACGGCGGCGTCGCGGTCGAACACGTCCGGGCGGTAGTTGAGCAGCAACCGGCCGGGCACGGCGATCAACGCCAGCGGATAGTGCGTCCCGCCGTGGCCGGTGAGGCCGATCAGCCGCCGCGTTCCCCGGCCTTCGATCTGGCTGCGCATCTCCGGCTCGTCGAGCGGGATGTTCTGGAAGACCGTGAGCGTGTCGAACAGGGGGCCGCTGCCGGGCGGGCCGGGCAGTTCGGGCAGGCTGAGGTACTGGTGGTCCAACAGTCGGGACTGCTCGTCCTGCAGCCGGGTCAGCAGGTCGAGCACCGTGTCGCCCGGCTGCCACCGGACGCGTACCACCACGGTGTTGAGCAACATGCCGACCATCCGGTCGATGCCCGGAATCTCCGGCGACCGCCCGTTGACCGCACCGCCGAAGAGCACGTCGCAGCTGCCGATGAGATTGCCGAGCAGCATGCCCCAGGCGCCCTGCACGACGGTGTTGGTGGTCAGGTCGTGCCGGCGGGCGAAGCCGGTCAGCTCGGCCGACAGGTGCGGCGACAATTCGGCCTGGAGCTGTTCCTGCTCGGCCGGCAGGGAACGCTGTGCCTCGGGCGCGATCAGGGTCGGCCCGTCGACTCCGGAAAGGGCCTCGCGCCACGCCGCCATCGACGCGTCCCGGTCCCTTGCGCCGAGCCAGGCCAGGTAGTCCCGGTAGGGAACGACCGGCGGCAGCGACGGATCGTCGCCGCCGTGGTTGTAGAGCCGGAACAGCTCGTCCAGGACCAGCGGCGCGGACCAGCCGTCCATGACGATGTGGTGTATCGACAACAGCACGCGATGCCGGCCTGCCGGACAGCGCACCGCGGTGCAGCGCAGCAGCGGCGGCCGGGCCAGGTCGAAGCGGCGGCGCCGGTCCTCGATCCGCAGCCGGTCCAGTTCCGCCGCAATGCCCGCCTCGTCCAGCTCACTGAGGTCCAGGTACTCCAGGGGCGGCTCGACCGAACCGACGATGACCTGCACCGGATCTCCCGAACGCACGGTCCGGAAGCCGGCTCGGAGCACGGCATGCCGGCGCAGCAGCGCACCCAGCGCGACCCGCAACGCCGCCAGGTCGAGCTCGCCCTCCAGATCGAAGACGTACTGCAACAGGTACGGGTCCGGGCCGTCCCGGTCGAACTCGTCGTGGAAGAGCAGGCCTTTTTGCAACGGTGACAGCGGCCAGACGTCGGTCAAACGGGGCGTTTCCATGCCGCTACCTCCAGTTAAGGTCAAGTTCATCGATGTCGTCCCGGCTCAGGTTCACCGGAACGACGCCGGAAGGCGGTGAGTCGCACGACACCGGTTTCCGCAAGCCGTCCACCGGCCGGCCGCCGGGCCACCGAACCGCGGCGAGCGGCATCTCCGGCCACGCCCTCGAGCCGGAGGCATCGCCTTCCGGTGGCGGAACCCGATCCGTGGGCGCTCCACGTCGCCGGACTGCCCGGCGGTCCGGAGTCACGTGACGCCGCAGGTCGCAGGGCAGTCCATCGGCGTACGCGGCGCGGATCTGCTTCTTAAGCCGTTTGCCGGTGTCGGTCAAGGCGGGGCCGTCCGGGGCTTCGGGCCGGCGGCGGACGCGTCAGGCTCGTCCGGGTTCTCGTCGACGAAGAGGTGCCCGCCGCCGATCTCGCGCGTGGTGCACGGATCGAACTCGCCGCGCCCGCTCAGGCAGGCGGAACAGGCGCACCCGGGACGAGCGGCGGCAGATGCGGCGGACCTGTGGCGTGTCCACGGGCAACACCGGCTCACCGTCGGGATCCTGGAATGGATTCGTCACGTCCGCTCCTTCGATTAGGCGCTGAACAAGCTGCAACGAGACGCCGCTCGACGGGAGAGTGGACGTTGTTCAATTCGGACGGTAGAGAGTCACGATGCCCGGCTCAACCCCTATTGGCACGCGAAACATAGGGGCCAGCGCCCGACAACCCCGGCCGGCGCCGCGCGCGAAAGCGAAACGATAGCGATCCTTAAGCGCGACAGCCCAATCTGACCGGCGGCCGGAACGGGGACGGAATGCCGTGCGCAGCGTCCGGGCTGTTCCTTCGCGCGTGGCACTGCGACGATACGGGGAGTTCTGATGCACGAGCGCGAGCTGAGGGCATTTGTGGCGATAGCCGAGGTCGGCCGGATGGACCTTGCCGCCATCTCGATCGGCTACTCTCAACCGGCGGTCAGCTATCAGATCAAATGCCTGGAGAACGAGCTGGGCACGCGACTGTTCGCCCGCCATCCGGGCGGGGTCCAGCTCACCCGTGCGGGAGCGATGGCGCTGCCGTCAGCCCGTGCCGTGCTCACCCTGCTGGACGGCATCAAGGAGGTCACCGGACGGCAGGAGCCGGTGCCGGCCGCCGCCCTGCACAGGACGGCGGCACCCACTCGCTTCAGTCCTCGCCGTCGACATACTGGACGTCGAGCGTACCTAGTTCGTTGACCGTTGCGGACTCCGGCAACACATAGCCAGGGTTCCAGCGCAGCCGATCCTCCAGTCGATAGGACGTTCGGATCGTCAAGGTTCCGTCGCGATCCGCAAGAATGCTTCCCGGGGCGGGAACAACCTTGCCGACCGCGGTCATGATAGCGAATTTCGGTTTACCCAGACCGCTCAGGAACCCACCATCATTGAGCTGTGCCGACAGTTCCAGGGCGCGCGCCACGGACGTACGAAATTCGTCGGTTCCCACCATCGGGACAGCGTGGAAGAGATAGTGCGGAATGACCCTGAGCGCCCGGAGCCTGTCGTACAGGTCCAAGAGGGTGTTCAGGTTGTCGTTGACACCCTTGAGGATCACATTTTGGCTGTGCACGCGAACGCCGCAATCGCTCAGCCGTTGGATAACCTCCACCGCCTCGGTTTGCAGCTCGAAGGGATGGTTCACCTGGAGCGATATTTCGAAGAGGAAACGCTTCGAATGGCGGCGGAATAATTCATATGTCGCGTCACTGAAGGCGAGTGGGTCCTGAACCGGAAGTCGCGTGCCGATCCGGGCGACCTTGATGTTCGGCGCCGCCGCCGCGATACCGGACACCAACTCGTCCAACTTCCTGGTGGCGATCAGCGGATCACCACCGGTGATGAGCACCTCTTCCAGATGTTCGTCACGAGCCAGGTACTTAAGGATCTGCGATATCTGGCCGTCCTTGAGCGTATGCGGGTCGTACAAACCCCGGATGCAGAAGACGCACTCACTCGAACATGCGCTGAGCATATCGATGACAACGACGCGACGGTAGAGTCGCTCGAGCCCTTCCGGGAGGTCACCCAGCGCATTGTAGTGGCGCGTGCCACGGGCGATTCCCGGCTCCTTGCGCGGCATCCTGAAATATTGGTTGTATATTCCCAGATAGGCATCCGATCCGCTGCCATGTTCACGCTTGGCCCGTTCGAGCAGATCACGGATGTAGGGTCGCACCCGAGGCTTCTGATCGGTCATTATGACATTAAGCAGTCCGGCCACATCAACTCCCTTGATAACGGAATTCCGGCCTATGGGCGCGTGGCTCGGTTCACCTACCGGGCATCGAGCACCACCTTGAGATGTGAGCCGTTCTTGACGCAACGCATCGCCTGCTTCACCTCCGCCAGCGGGAACGCGGTCACCAGGCGCGCCAGGTCGAAGCGTTCGGAAAGAGCCGGAAGCAGATCGATGTAGCTCATCAGATGGGCGCCGGTGAACGCCCACGATCCCAGGATCCTCAGCTGGCGGTAGACGATCTGGTGCGGGTTGAAGACGGTGTCACCGCTGTCGGTGTACTGGCCGATCACGAGATAGTCGCCGCCCCGGCGGACCAGGCGTATTCCCTCGGTCACCGCTTCTGGCACGCCGGCACACTCGATGACGAGATCCGCGCCCGCCCCACCGGCGGTCAGCTCCATGGCCGACTCGAAGACTCGGGTCCGGTCGCCCGGTTCGATCACATCGAGATGGTGATCGCCGATACCGCATCGACGCGCCAGTTCGAGGCGATTCGCCGGACCGCCGAGAATCGTCACCGACGCCGCGCCACTGAGCTGAGCGACCGCGGCGGCGGCCAGACCGACCGGCCCGCTGCCCTGAACCACGACGGTCTCGCCGGCACTGACCGGCCGGCGTTCCAGGGCGTGCATCACGGTCGGCCCGGCGCAGGCGAACGCCATCGCCGCGAGCGAATCGGTCGCCTCCGGCAGGACCACCACCGTGGTGCCGGCACGCAGATAGATGTACTCCGCCCAGGAGCCGGAGATCGCCGGTTCGACGCTCACCGGGCGGTTCACCCCACAGGTCTGGCGATTGACACAGAGCGTCGGCTCCCGGTGGACGCGGCATGCGCGGCACTCCCCACAGGAGATCGACGACGCCCACATGACCCGGTCACCGGGGCGGAGCGGACGGCCCGCCGCGTCGTGGGTGACCCCGGCGCCGAGCTGATGCACGATCCCCAGACCCTCATGACCCAGCACGAGAGGCGTCGGAATGGCCAGATGGCCGTCTTGCAGGTGCAGGTCCGTGCCACAGATGCCGCCGTAGGACACCCGGACCACCAGGTCGCCGGTCGCCGGCTCCGGCACCGCAAAGGTACGCAGTTCGACCGGCTCGCGCGGCCCGGGAAGGACAGCCCCTGTCGCCGCGGTCATGAGTGGGAACCTCCCAGCGTTCCCGACGGCAGGGGTTCGTCCGTCGCCACGATCGGCGTGAAGTCGCGGCCCACCAGGTACTCCGGGCGTCGATCCGCGCCCTGCGAGCGTGGCGCGTTGCGCACGTCGTTGTAGGTGATGATCAGCAATCGGCGGGGGTGCGGCGAGATATTGGCCGATGAGCCGTGCACGATCATCGGGTCGAAGAGCACCGCACCACCGCTGGCGCCCTTCGCACTGACCGATCCGTATTCGGCCATCAGCCGGTCCATTTCGGCACTGCCGAGCTGGTAGTCGTCCGGGTCCGCGTGCAGCGTCGACTTCGGCGCCGACGACTGCCGGCCGGACACGAGATCACCGAGCAGGTGGGTGCCGGGCAGGAACATGACCGGTCCGTTGTGCTCGGTGGCGTCGTCCAGCAGGACCCCCACGTTGACCGCATGTGGCGCCGGCATGTCGTCGAGGTCGCGCCAGACCACGTAGTCCTGGTGCCAGGCCCACTGTTCACCGCCGAAAGGCTGCTTCGCGTTCGTCTTGAACTGGTGCACGTAGACGTCGGAGGCCAGTAGCTGAGAAGCCACGCCGGCCAGTCGGCGGGCTCGGACCAGCCAGGCGAAACTCGGGTGACGGAGGTGGGAGGCGTACAGCGCACGTACGGTGGTGTCGTCGCCCTGCCGGATCACGTGCGGCCCGGAGGTCCGGCAATCCTCCGCGAAGGCCTGATTGAGATCGGCGATCTCGTCCGGGGTGAAGACGGAGTCCAGAAAAATGAACCCGCGTTCGCGATATTCGAGTAGCTGAGCCTGAGTCAACTGCATGCTTACTCCCGATTGACGAGCCCTCGTCTCGACCACCATCGGCGCACGCTTCGGCCGGGACCGGAGTCATCGACAGCCGACTCAGATATTCCGCGGGAAATCGCGGACCTGGCTGCGGTAAACAATATTTCGGGTGGAAGGCGCCGGGGCGTACCGATGCTGGCGGTGCGGAGAATCACTGCTGCCGAGATAGTAGGGGCCTCCGGCGGAATTGCGGCATGCCATATCGAAGATTTGAAAGCGCCTATCGGCCGGAGCCGCCCCGGGGCGCCGGGCCTCGGCACCCCTACTGGTGGCACACATCGGGCCCGGTCGTGAGATCAGGGGCCGCGCCGGCCGTGCGGAGATGGCACGATCAACCGATGCCGTGGGCTCGGGGAGGAAACGCGTGATCGAGGCGCTGCTGCCGTCGACGGTTGTGGCTGTCGAGGCGTTCGAGGACACGCCGGGCGAGGCGCCATTCCCCGGCGAGGAAGACCTCATCGCCAAGGCCGTCGAGGGCCGTCGGCGCGAGTTCATCACCGCGCGCCGTTGTGCCCGGACGGCGTTGCGCGCGTTCGGCCACCCGGACGCGCCGATCCGCCCCGGGCCCCAACGTGAGCCGCTGTGGCCGGCGGGGATGTCCGGCAGCATCACCCACTGCGCCGGTTACCGGGCGGCGGCACTGGCCCGCACCACCGACGTCGCCCTGCTCGGCATCGACGCCGAACCGAACGGCCCGCTGCCCGAGGGCGTCGCCGAGTCGGTCACCGTTCCCTGCGAACCGGAAATGCTGAAACGGCTCGCCGCTACGCATCCCGGCACCGAGTGGGGCCGGTTGCTGTTCAGCGCGAAGGAATCGGTCTACAAGGCCTGGTTCCCGGTGACCCGCCGCTGGCTCGGGTTCGACGAAGCGCGTCTGACCATCGACCCGGACGCCGGCACGTTCGCCGCGAGGTTGCTGGTCGACGGGGCCAGGATCGACGGCGGTCCGCCCCTGAGCGAGCTGCACGGCCGCTTCATCGTGAACCGCAACCTCGTCGTGACCGCGGTCATCCCGGATTGAGTGCTACCGAGCCGTCATCCAGCGCCGCCGGAGTCAGGAGCTCGGCCAGCTTCCCGACGGTGGGCGCCGCGTAGAGCTGGTGCAGCCGCAGATCCACCCGCATCTCGTCGTTGATCCGGTTGACCAGCTGAGTCGCCCGCAGGGAGCTGCCGCCGAGGTCGAAGAAAATATCGTCGCGTCCGATTCGTGCCCGGCCCAGCACGTGCGCCCAGATGTCGGCGAGCCGCTGCTCGAAGCCGGGTTGCGGGGCGACATACCGCCGCCGGGCGGCCGAGGGTTGCAGGTTCGCGAGCAGCTGGGCGCGATCGACCCGGCCGTCGGCGTCGCGGGGCAGGTCGGGGACGGCTTCAACCCGTACCGGAAAGGGGAAATTCAGCGCCGGCGCCTGCAGCGTGTCCGCGGGTAGCGGCTCGTCGGTGCCCCGGCGGTACGCGACGATCACCTCAGCCACGTACAGCTCGTCCGCGGTTATCTCCCGCAGGATGTGCCGGTTGCCGGCGTCCAGACCGATGATCAGGTGGCCGCCGGGAATGGTCAGCGCGCCCAGCAGCGAGTCGAGCGCGTCCTCGACGGGAAGGGTGCGGAAGCCACGGGATTCCGCGGCGGGGGCCAGCGTGCTGTCGCTCATGCCGACGCCCGCCCACATGCTCCACGACAGACACCAGACACGACGGCCGCGCTCCCGCGACCAATGCTCGGCGAACCCGCCGAGGAAGCTGTTGGCGGACGAGTACGCACCGAACGAACCGCCGCCGAAGTCGCCGTTGACCGACGAGAAGAGGATCAGGTCGGCGGCCGGACGCCGGTCCAGAATCCGCGCGACGGCCAGGGTGCCGAAGACCTTGGCGTGCATGGCGGTGACGAAGGCGCTGTCCGGCTCGTGGGACACGGTGCTCAGCTCGAGGTCGTCGCCACGCCGCTCGGTCGCGCCGGCCAGATGAAACACTCCGGCCAGCGGCTGGTTCCACTGCTGCTCGGCATCGCGGACAACCGTCTCGAGGGCATCCGCGTCGGCCACGTCCACGGTGCGGTGCAGCACCTCGCCCAGAGCGCGCAGGTCGTCGAGCCGCCGGTTCGGCGCCGTCGCGAACCGGTTTACCAGCAACAGCCGCACGCCGTACGCCGCCAGCAGGTATTGGGCGATCTCGTACGCGATACCGCCGAGGCCCCCGGTGACCAGATAGAACCCGCCGGTGACGAGGTGCGGCCGGCCGCCATCAGTCGGGTGCGCCGAACGCAACCGGCGCGCCAACCGCCGGCCATCGCGGTGGGCCACGACCTCCTCGCCGGCCGTGCCGAGCTCGGCCGCGACGGCGGCCGCCCAGGTCGCGGGCTCCGCGGGGGGCAGGTCGACGAGACGCACGACCGGCAGCGCCCCCTCCGCGGCAGCCGTGCGGATCAGCCCCGGAAGCGCCACCTTGGCCAGTTCGGCCCGGTCGCCGGTCTCGGCCACGACGCCGCCGGTGGTGAGCACCAGGAGCGCCGGCTTGGGACCGGAGCGGGCGGCCAGCGCCTGCAGGACGGCGCGGGCCGCGAAGAAGCCGGCGAGGTCGTCGATGTCGGACGGGGCCGGCGCGGGCTCGAGGTTCCCGGCGTGCAGGACGGCGACCACCGGCCCGAAGCCGGTGACGGTGTCCAGCAGGCGGTCGTGGGCGCCGCGGTCGGTCGGCGGGACCGTGAACTCGTCAGCGCCGGTGCCGGCGAAACCGTCGCCGGGCCGGGTGACGACGAGCCGGACACCGGCCGGCAGCAACGGGCGCAGCTGCTCGGCGAGTGAGGTGTGCCGGCCTTCGTGCACGATCCAGACACCGACCGGGGCGGGGCCCGACGGCGCCGGCACCGTCATCCAGATCGGTGCGAAGAGCGCGGATCCGGGCTCGGCGCCGGCGTCGGCAACCGCGCGCAGCGTCTCGTCGAACGCGCCGTCGTGCAGCTGGTCGATCAGCAGACGTCGCTGGATCTTGCCGATCTCGGTCTTCGGGAACCGGGCCCGGGGCACCGGGACCACCCGGTCGGGCGAGATGCCGAGTTCCTGGACCATCCGGGCACGGATTCCCGAGATCGTGGTCCGCAGCTGTTCGACGCCCTCGCCGACCGGGGCGAAGAAGACGATCAGCTGGTCGGCTCCGGTGCCGGCGCCCCGATCGGCCAGCGCCGCGACGAAGCTGACCTCGGTGCCGGGCACCTGCTCGACGACCGCCTCGATGTCGTGGCTGAAGAAGTTCGCCCCCTGCACGATGATCATGTCGCCGTCGCGGCCGGTCAGGGTGAGGCTGCCGCGATGCAGGAAGCCGAGGTCCTTGCTGTCGAACCAGCCGTCGGCCGTGAACGAGGCCGCGTTGGCCTCGCCGTTGCGGTGGTAGCCCGCCATCATGGTCACGCCGCTGATCTGGAGCCGGCCGACGTGGTCCTCGGGCAGGACCCGGCTGTCCTCGCCGACGATCCGCAGGCGTACCCCGGGAATGGGCCCGCCGAGCTCGGTGAACGCGGTCTGCCGCCAGGCGGGGCCGTCGAACCGCAGCCGTCCCGAGAGCGAGTCCTTGTCGACCCGCAGGACGCCGACGTTCTCGTCCCGGCCGTCCAGCGCGGAGTAGGTGACCCCGGCGGCCACCTCGGACATGCCGAAACTCGGATGTACCGCGCGGTCGGGCAGGCCGAAGGGCCGCAGCAGCTGGCTGAACCGGTGCACCACCTGGCTGACCACCGCCTCGCCCCCACTGCAGATGTGCCGGAGACAGGACAGGTCCCAGTCCCGGCCGGCCATCTCGTGTGCATGCTCATTGACCAGCGAGAGGGCGAAGTTCGGGGTCCACACGTTGGCGACCCGGAAGCGGTGCACCCAATCCATCCAGCGCAGCGGGTCGGCCAGGAACGCGTCCATCTCGGCGTTCACGTGATCGTTGCGGTGGACCGCGGCGCTGGCGTTGTAGAGCCAGCCTCCGACATGGTCGATCGGCATCCAGCTCAGCGAGGTGTCGGCGGCGGTGAAGTCGTTGTGCAGCGCGGCCGAGCGGATGCGGGCGAGCAGGCTCCGGTGGGTGTGCCGCACGCATTTCGGTACCCCGGTGCTGCCCGAGGTGAGCAGGTGCAGGACGGCCTCCTCCGGGTCGGCCGCGCGTGGCTCGGCTGTTTCGGCGAGCAGGGCCCGTTCCATGGTGAGCAGGTGCACGGACGCACCGGTCCACCGGGAGCCGAGGTCCCCGATGTCGGCCGCGAGGCGCTCCTCGGTGAGGACGAGTGGCCGGTCGAGCAGGTCCCAGATCGCGCGAAGCTTGCGGGTGCCGGCGTCGTCCCGGCCGTACTCGAGCGGGACGGAGACCGGGGTCGCCACGTAACCGCCGAGCGCGCAGGCCCAGAACGCGACGACGACGTTGCGTTTGGCCAGGCATTGGAAAATGATCGGATCGCCGGGAACCGCCCCCGCGGTGCGCAGGGCGCCGAGCACCCGGGCCGCCTCGGACCGCAGCTCGGCGAAGCTCTGGAACTGTTCCGTCCCGTCCGACGCGAGATACGTCATGCCACGCTCGGCGGCCTCGGCCGCGGCACGCTCCAGCGCGGCCCCGAAGGTGGCCGGCGCCGACGGATCGTCGGGCAGCTCGGCGCCGGAGACATCAGCGGGTGGCCCGGCCGGAACCGGGTCGGCCCCGGCCGCGCTCACCGGCGTCTCCACCGTGACTCCGGAGCCTCTCTGCGCGGGCCGGGCCTGCCACCGAACGACTGCGGCGACGTCGGTCACGCCCGCCTGGGCCGCGACCGCAGCCTCCAAGGCGGTGAGCCTTTCCGCGGAGATGCTGTCGATGTCCGTCATCACGCTTTCCTTCAGACTCGGGGTCGGGTGGGGGCACCCCGGCTGTCGCCGCCACCGATGCACCCCGGTAGCCGGGCGGTTCGGCGTCGAAGTCCTCGGGCGCGTCTGCCTCTCCGTCTCGGGGTCCGCCTCACACCGTGCCGCTCCCGGGGGTTTCCTGCCAACCCGGAGGACCACTGATAGGGGTTACGAGCCTCCACCCCACGGCAAGCTGAATACTTACGTTGCCGGTCCGCGGATAAGGTCTGTTCGCTGCGTGATCCCCGCTGCTTCCGGTAGCAAGCGAATGCGCGCGGCAACGGCGGATTTGTTGCCGTAAGGGAAACGCAACCTCGATAATGCGAAACGGCCGCCGGCGGTTGCCGTCCCGTTCCGAAATAATCGCCGAGACATCATGCGCCGACGTTTCCGGCACGTCGATCGTGGCATCCTGCCGCGAGCCGGATAGCCGTGGAGGCTCAGCTGGCATTTCCCGGCCGGAATTAAGGCACGATTCCACACGGACTCACGATTCCATACGGACTAAGGCAGTCGATTCAGGCGCGGCAAACCCGACAAGGGCCCACGGTACAAGACCGGAACCGCCCCGGACACCCCTAAAACTGGCGTCATCTCCAGCGGGCCCCGCAGCCCCGTACAGGCCACTCACACCCGCCACCACCAGGCGAAATACGCACGCGCACCGCGCCGCCTGCCCATTCGGGAAAGGGCGTACCCACGAACGAAGTCTCATCGCGGTAGAGTGACGCGGCCCGCTGGGTTCGGCCGACTTGGCCAAGATCAGACACACCTGCCCACGGCCAACGAGCCGCGGCAGGCACCTTATGGACGCACTCGAAAAGCCGTTCGGCACCCGCCCCCACGAACGGATATCACAAGGCGCATCCGACCTCTACCCCAGTAATCGAAGGTGCCGCACTTGCCGAGTGCGCCCGTTTCGCACGAATCAGCGCCTTTTGTTTTATCAAGATCCTCACAGTTTTGTCGGTTTCGCTACAATGGATCAACTTGCCTTTGGGTGTGTGCGTTGAATAATCCATCGATGGAGGTGGTTCATTAGATCAACAACAAAGTTCAAGCATGCCGAGTAAGTTCTCAACGGGGGGAACTGTTCATGGTTCTGGTTGAAAGAAGTGATGCGCTCGATTCGTTGAACAGCGCACTCGCGGACTGCGGGGCAGGCGCCGGCCTCATCGCCATGATCAGCGGGCCGGTGGGCCGCGGGAAGACCGAGCTGGTACGTCAGTTCGCACAGCAGGCTCTCCAGTCCGGCGCCGCCGTCCTCGCCGCAACCGCTTCGCGGGCGGAGAGCACACTGATGCTCGGTGTGGTCAGTCAGCTGTTCGCGAGCGCAAGACTGTCAGCGGAGCAGGCCGATCGGGCGTCCCGGCTCATCGAGGACGGCATGCTGACCGCGACCCTGCTCGACGGGGCCGGCGCGGAAGCCTCAGCCCCGCTGAACGGCATGTTCAGCGGTCTGGCCAACATCTTGATCGACCTGACGGTCCGCTCGCCCATGCTGCTGATCGTCGACGACACCCACCTCGCCGACGCAGCCTCGCTGCAGTTCCTGCTCTACCTGGCCCGGCGCATCGATCGAGCGCGCATGCTGGTGGTCCTCGCCGAGGCGCCACGACCCTCGCCGCGGTACTCGGTGTTCCAGGCCGAACTCGCCAGTCAGTTCAACTATCGCCAGGTGCGGCTCAAGCCGCTGTCCCGCCAGGGCATCGCGGACATCCTCAACGTGCGGCTGCCGCACAGTGAGCGGCTCGCCTCGGCCTACCACCGGATCAGTGGCGGCAGTCCCCTGCTGCTCAACGCGCTGATCCAGGACCACAAGCGGCTGGCCATCAGCACCCAGACCGCCAAGGCGGTCACCTCCCCGGTCGCCGGGGAGTTCTTCGGTCAGGCCGTGCTCAGTTGCCTGTACCGCAGCACCGGCCACCTGCTGCGGTTGGCTCAAGTGCTTGCCGTCCTGGGCGCGCCGGCCCCCCTGGCCCTGATCGGCGAGATACTCGGGCTCGATCCGGGCTCCATCGCTCTCGCCATCTCGGCGGCGACCGAGATAGGTCTGCTCAGAGGAGGGCGGCTGTGCCACGAACAGGCGCGCGCCGCCGTGCTCGACGCGATGACGGTCGAAGAGCGCGCCGCACTGCACGAGCGGGCGGCGACGGTGCTGCACGCCGAAGGCGCGTCGCCGGTGGTGGTGGCACGCCATGTGATCGCGGCCAACGTGCCGGACGTGACCCGGTTCGGGGCGACGCTGGTGGAGGCGGCGGAGAACGCGTTGCAGTCCGACGACACCGCGCTGGCCCTGGCCTGCTGCCGGATGGCCGAACGAATCCGGGCCGGCGAGGAGGACGGGACCGCGCTCAAGGCGCTGCGGGCCCGGATCCAGCTCCGAGTGGTTCCCTCCGCCGCGGAACGCACACTCGTCGAGTTGTCATCCGTGGCCCGGACCGGCCGGCTCGCCGCCCACCACGCATTGCCGCTCATCAGCTCCCTGTTGTGGCGCGGGCAACCCGAAGGTGCGCTCGAGGTGATGGAGCGTCTCGGCTCGGCCGCACACGACGAGGACACCGCGGCCGGGCTGTACCTGCACCAGATGCAAGCCTGCTATCTGTACCCGAGCCTGGCCACGCGGATACGCCCGCAGCGGTGCGCGCCCGACACCGACGTGGCGCCCGGCCGGCGCACCCTGCAACTACAGGTGGCCATGGTCATCCAGGCGCTGCTCGCCGACGACCTGACCCCGGAAACCTCCGCCGAGGCTCAGCACATCCTGCAAACCAACCGACTCGACGAGACGACCTCCATCCTGAGCGTCGCCTATTTGGATCGCCTCATCATCGCCGGGCAGCTGGAGACCGCCGCTCTCTGGTGCGGCACCCTGCTCGAGCAGGCGGAACGCCGGCGCGTGACGGTCTGGCAGGCGATGTACTGGGCGATCAGGTCGCTCATCCAACTGCAGCAGGGCGGCCTGGAGGCGGCGCAGGAGTCAGCACGCTTCGCACTACTGCTGCTGCCGGCCGACAGTTGGGGGGTAATGCTCGGCATGCCCCTGTCGGTGCTGTTGCACACCGCCGGACGGTCCGGCGAGTCCACCGCCGTGCCGCAGTTCAGCCTGCACATGCCGAAATCCCTGCAGGAAAGCCGGTTCGGCCTCTATTACCTCCGCGCCCGCGGTCGCTTCAACCTCAACCGGGGCAACACCCACGCAGCCATGAAAGACTTCGACACCTGCCGGGAGGTCCTGGCCGAATGGGACCTCAAACTCCCGAATCTGTTCCCCTGGCGGGTCGACATGGCGGCGGCGATGCTCCATCTCGGGCAGCCGGCCCGGGCCCGGGAACTTGTCGGCGAACATCTGAGCCAGCTCAACCCGATCGCCGAGGGTTCACCGAACCGCACCCCGGACATCGGGGCGGACCTCGACCGTGTTCTGGCCGAGCTGAACCCGGCCGTTGACCGGAACACCGTCCAGAACGGATCCCGGCCGGGCACGGCGGCCGAACCGGCCCAGCTCACGGCGCCTCACCCCCGGGGCATCGCCGACCTGGACATCAACACCAACCTCAGCCGGGCCGAGCTGAAGGTAGCCACCCTGGCCGCAAGCGGACACACGAACCGGCAGATCGCGTCGTCGCTGTTCGTCACGTTGAGCACCGTCGAGCAGCACCTCACCCATGTCTATCGCAAGCTCGGTGTTCAGCGCCGGACCGACCTGCACCGCGTCATATCAGCCCTGGAGAAATCTCTGTGATAGCTCGATGTGTGCGGCCACGTCACGTCATCCAGTTGAGGTCGAGTTCGTCGAGGTCGGCCTGGCTCAGGCTCACCAGCCCGACGTCGGACGGCGTCAGACCGCGAACGCCCTTGCCTTCCGCAGCCTCCACCAGCGTGCTGAGCACCTCCACCCAGTCGTCGGACAGCCGCCGCACCTGTACGGCGGAGAGCACCCCACGATCCCATTGCCAGGTCGCCGCCAGCCGGCCCTCGCGGGTCGTGCCCGTCCCCAGGCTGAGCAGATAGCCGCCGGGCGCGCGGTCACCGCCGTCCACGACGCCCGGCACCTCCGGCCAGGCATCCGATGCAGGGTTCGCCGATCCACCGGAGGCGGGCCCCCGGTGGCAGAAGCCGATCGGCGGCAAGTCCAGCCCGCCGAGCACCGCGGCGGTCTCCGGATTCAGATATCGCAACAATCCGAAGCTCAACCCGCCGGCGTACGCCGCACGGATCTGCTCCTTGATCTGTTTGACCGCGTCGCTCAGCGCAGCCCCGTCCGATTGCTCGATCCGGCCCGGTCGCAGGCACACCGGCACCGGTGCGGTGAACCGGCCGATCTCGCCGGGAGCCAGGCCGGCCGGCCTGTCCTGCGGGTCCACCTCGATCAGAACCCCGGTGTCCGGGCTGTTCCCCGCACCGGCCACCGCGATGGCCAGCGCGGCGAGCAACAGTTCCTCGGTGGTGGCCAGGAACGCGGCGGCGGTCGTGGTGAGCAGCGCCGTTCCGGTCTGGGCCGGCAACACGGTACGCAGCGGCGGTGCGGTGCCCGCGTCGGCGCCGTCCGGGGGCCATGGCGGTTGCGCCGTGGCCAGCACCTGGCACCAGTGCGGAAGTTCGCCGGCCAGCTCCGCGGCCAGCTCGGGCAACGGGGACGCCCAGCTCCGGTAGCTGAGCGCCGGCCCGTTCAGCGCGGGTGGACGACCCCCGGCCACTGCCGCGTAGGCGTCCGCCAGGCCGTCGGCCAGTACCCGCAGGGACTCGGCGTCGGCCGCGAAGTCGTGCACCACGACCACCAACCAGCCGCCGCCGGGCGGTCCCGGGTCGAGGTGGACGGCCTGGAGCATGGTGCCCGCGCCCGGGTCGAGCCGGGCGGCCGCGGCCGTCGCCGCCGAACCGGCCTGCTCGGTCCATGTCCGCTCGTCGAAGTCGGACGCGTCGACCACGTCGAGAAGTCCGGGCCGCGCGTCCTCCGCGGCGACCGGAATCACGGCCTCGTCGAGGCGTACCCGTAGCGCTCCGTGGCGTCGCCACACCGCCTCGAGCGCCTCACGCAGCAGCTCGGGTGTCGCACCGTCCGGAGCCCGCAGCACCATGGTGTGATGCCGGTCCGGCGAGTCCGGCCGGCCTCGGGACCACGCGACGTGCGGCGGCGCGGGCACCGGCCCGGTCGAGTCGTCCGCGCCGGCGTCCGGCTCGGCCGCGACGACCGCGATGGCCGCCGGAGTCTTGTAGCGGTAGACGTCCTGCGCGGTGAACAGCAGTCCGGCGGCGCGGGCCCGGGCGACCAGCTGGATCGACACGATGCTGTCCCCGCCGAGGGCGAAGAAGCCTTCCTCGACGCCGACGTCGGAGCGGCCGAGCACGTCGGCGAACAGCCGGCAGAGGCGTTCCTCCCTGGCGTTGCGCGGCGGGCGCGACTCCGCGACAGCCGGTGCCTCGGTGAGCGCGGACCAGTCGACGCCGCCGTCCGGCGTCAACGGCAACGCGTCCACGACGACGACGGCGTCCGGGACCGACGACTCGGGCAGCCGCTCGGCCAGCCAGTTCATCAGCTCGTCCGGTTCCGGTGCGACGGAACCGGAGGCGACGACGTACGCCACCCGCCGGTCGCCGCCGACCAGGGCGACATCGGCAACATGGGGATGGGACGACGTGACGTCCTCCACCAGCGCGGCCGGGACCACGAGGCGCAGCTCGCCGCCCGTTGTCCAGCGCCCCAGCCGGCCGGTGCGGAGCATCCGGCCGCCGGGCGGCCCGAACGGGCACGGGATCCACCGCTCGGCGGTACGCGACGCTGCGCCATGGCACTCCCGCCCGATGGCCGGTCCGGCAACGTACAGCTGTCCCACCACGCCCGGCGGCACCGGCCGCAGGTCGTCGTCGAGCACGTATCGGGCCGTTCCACCGACCGTCTCGCCGGCCAGGGGTGCGCCACCGGTCGACGGTGTCCCCGGCACGCCGAGCACCGTCGTCCCGGGGCACGCCGCTGTCACCGCGTCGACGGCCGTTGAACGGGGCAGCCCGTCCAGCACCACGATGTGTCCGGCATTCGGTAAGGCAGCCGGGTCGGCTCCGGCCATCCGGTGGAAGGCCGCCGCGGTCAGCATGATCTCCGTTGCCTGACCCGGGTCGGAGACGATCGTCCGGCCGGACAACAGCGGTGCCCAGACAGTCGCCGCCGGTGCTGTCGTCAGCAGGAGCCGCTCGACGAACAACGGACCGGCCGTACCGCTCCACCGTGGATCGGCGGCGACGGCCGCCAGCCCTCGATGGGTCTGTGTCACGAGCCCGTCGGTCTCCCGGTCGTACAGCAGGTAGGCCGCCTCGTCGGGCCAGGGCGTGGCACCGGACGCCGGCAGGTCCAGCGGACCCCGGACGGCGATGTCCGGGCCGACGCCATCGGGCAGCTGCGCCAGGTCGGTGATCAGCAGCTCGGCCCCGGCGGCAGCCAGCACCGCCCGAATCCGCGTCCCAGGCCAGTCCGGATCCACCGGCACGCACACCGCGCCGGCCGCGAATATCGCTTGGTGGATCGCCGCCGCGTTCTCGGGCTGCCCGACCAGCGCCGCGATCCTCGCCGGTGCGGCCGGGCCGGTGGGCGTCCCGGCCGGACCGGGAAGGACTCCGATGGTGGCGGCCGGCGCCGGCGGGGCGCAGAGCCACGCCAGTTCGTCCGCGCTCAGAACGGCGATGTCGGTGATCGGGGTGTCCGGCCGATCGGTCGCGGCAACCAGCAGCCGCTGCCAGCGTTCGGCGAGGATACGGACGGAGTCCGGCTCGTAGAGGTCGGTGCTGTACTCCAGCGTGGCGGTCAGGGTGCCGTGCTGTTCCCGCACGCTGATCATGAGATCGAAGCGGGCGGTTCCGGTGGGCACCCGGTACGGACGCACGTGCAGACCGGGCATCTCGATATCGGTGGTGGCCGCGTTCTGCAGCACCAAGCCGGTCTGGAACAGCGGATGGCGGGCGGCGGCCCGGGGCGGATTGAGCGCCTCGACGAGATACTCGAACGGGACGTCCTGGTTGGCGTACCCGGCGAGGGCTCGCTCGCGCACCCGGGTGAGCAACTCGGTGAACGTGGGCCGGCCGCTGGTGTCGGTACGCAGGACCAGCATGTTGACGAAGAACCCGATGAGGTCGTCCAGCGCGGTGTCGGTACGCCCCGCGATCGGGCTGCCGAGCGGGATGTCGGTGCCCGCGCCCAACCGGGTCAGCAGCGCCGCCAACCCGGCCTGCAACACCATGAACAGCGTGGTGCCGGTACGGGTGACCAGCGCGGTCATCGCCGCATACAACTCCGGCCGGAAGTCGAAAGTGAAGGTGTCGCCCCGGAACGACGACGCCGCCGGCCGGGGCAGGTCGGTGGGCAGCGACAGCTCGTCGGGCAACCCGGCCAGCGCCGCACGCCAGTAGCCGACCTGCGCGGTGAACACCGCGTCCGGATCATCCTCGGCGCCCAGCAGCTCCCGCTGCCACACGGTGTAGTCGGCATACTGCACCGGCAGCGGTTCCCAGGACGGCGCCTGCCCGTCCCGGCGGGCCAGGTACGCGGCGACGAGATCGGCCCGCAGCGGGGCCAGCGACCAGCCGTCACCGGCGATGTGGTGGAACAACACCAGCAGCACGTACCGGTCGGCGCCGAGCCGGAACAGCGTGGCCCGGACCGGGATCTGCTCGGCCAGCTCGAACGGGTACCGCACCTCCTCCGCGAGGAGCTCCGCGACCGCGCCGCCGCCCACCTCGACCACGTCGAACGGCACGCTCAGGCGGTCGACCGGAACGATCTCCTGCCAGGCCACCCCGTCCTCGTCGGGGAACATCGTGCGCAGCGTCTCGTGCCGGGCGACCACGTCCGTCAGCGCCTGCCGCATCGCCGCCTCGTCCAGGTGCCCGGACAGCTCCAGCACCAGCGGCATGTTGTAGGAGGCGCCCGGCCCTTCCAGGCGGTGCAGGAACCACAACCGCCGCTGCGCGAACGACAACGGCACCCTCGACATGCTCGCCGGGCGCGTCCGGAGCGGCGGGCGTACCACCGCGGTGGCCGCCGCCACGACCGCGGCCAGCCCGGCCGGGGTCGGCGAGTCGAACACGTCCCGGATCGCCACCTCCGCGCCCAGCACCGACCTGATCCGCGACACCAACCGGGTCGCCAGCAAGGAATGCCCGCCCACGTCGAAGAACGAGTCGTCCACGCCGACCGCGTCCAGGCCCAGCACTTCGGCGTACAGGCCGCACATCAGCTCTTCCAGCACCCCGCGCGGCGACCGTCCACCGCTGGCGCCGAAGTCGGGTTCCGGCAATGCCGCCCGGTCCAGCTTTCCGTTGCTGGTCAACGGCAGCCGTTCCAGCACCATGACCGCCGCGGGCACCATGTAGTCCGGCAGCCGCACGGCCATCTGCTCCCGCAACACCCGGCCGTCCAGATCAGCCGCTCCCGGAACCGACGTCGCGTAGCCCACCAGGCGTACGCCCGCGGCGCCGCCCGGCCAGGCCACCACCGCTGCCTGGCCGACATCGGCGCACGCTGCCAGCGCCGCTTCGATCTCGCCCGGCTCGACCCGGAAGCCCCGGACTTTCACCTGGTCATCGGTGCGCCCAGCGAATCGCAAGACCCCGGCGGCGTCCTGCCGGCACAGGTCCCCGGTGCGGTACATCCGCGCCCCGATCCCGAATGGGCACGCCACGAACCGTTCGGCCGACATCCCGGCACGACCCTGGTACCCCCGGGCCAGCCCGGTGCCGGCCAGGTACAACTCCCCCAGCACACCCGGCGGGACCGGCCGCAGGTCCGCATCCAGCAGGTAGCAACGCAAGCCGTCGATGGGCGCGCCGATCGGCAGCGGCTCCGGCCGCAACCCGGCCCGGTCCGGCACGGTGTACGCGGTGGCCGCGTGCGTCTCGGTCGGGCCGTAGTGGTTGTGCAGCCGCCGGCCCGGAACGCTGTCGAACCACTGCCAGGCCCGCTCCCCCAGGTGCAGCGCCTCGCCACCCTGGATGACGTCACGGAGCCCGGCAAGCGGCAGACCGGCGTCCATCGCCGCCCCGGCCAGCGCGCCGATCACCGAGTTGACCGCGAAGAGCTGATCGATCCCGGAGTCGTCCAGCCAGCGAACCAGCGCCGCCATGTCGGCCCGGGTCTCGGCGGCGATGGTGACCAGGGTGCGGCCGCAGGCGAGAGCGCCCAGCAGCTCCTGAACGGACACGTCGAATCCGAGGGCCGCGAACTGCGCGGTCCGCCGGCCCGGGCCGCCCGGGAGCACACCGATCTGCCAGCGCACCAGGTTGGACAGCGCGGCAGCGGGCATCACCACACCCTTGGGCGTACCGGTCGAGCCGGAGGTGTAGATGACGTACGCCGGGTGTGCCGGATGCAGCGGGTGGAGCCGTTCGGCATCGGTCATCGTGGTGTCCCGCAGACCGGCCAGCGCCGCCATCATGCCCGGGTCGTCGAGCAACAACGGCTCCGGCAGGTCCGGGTGGACGGCGCCGGCCCAGCCGGCCGCCACCGCCCCGGTGCTGACGATCGCCGTCGGCCGGACGTCGCTCAGCACGCGGCTGATCCGGGCGACCGGGTGGTCCGGGTTGACCGGCAGGTACGCCGCGCCGGTCTTGAGGACAGCGACGATCGCCACGACGAGTTCAGCCGACCGGGCAAGCCCGACCGCCACCACCCGCTCGGGCCCGGCGCCGTGGCTGACCAGCAGCCGGGCGAGGCGGTTCGCCGCCGCGTCCAGCTCCGCGTAGGACAGGTGCACCGCACCGTCGACGACGGCCGTCGCGTCCGGGGTCCGGGCCACCTGACGCTGAAACAGCTCGCACGGCGCGGGCATCGAGCCGGCGTCCACGTCGGTGGGTACCGGCGGCACCAGAGCCGCCACCTCGTGCGGAGCGAGGACGGTGATGTCGGTGATCGGGGTGTCCGGCCGGTCCACCGCCGCGGTGAGCAGCCGCTGCCAGCGTTCGGTGAGAGCACGGACGGTGCCGGGCTCGTAAAGGTCGGTGCTGTACTCCACCGTGGCGGTGAGCGAACCATCCTGTTCCCGCACGCTGATCATGAGATCGAAGCGGGCGGTTCCGGTGGGCACGCGGCGCTGCCGCAGCCGCAACCCGGGCATCTCGAGCGTGCCGGCGGCGGAGTTCTGCAGCACCAGACCGATCTGGAACAGCGGATGCCGGGCCGCCGAGCGCGGCGGGTTCAGCGCCTCGACGAGATACTCGAACGGGACATCCTGGTGGGCGTAGGCGGCGAGCGCCTGCTCGCGTACCCGCGTCAGCAACTCGGTGAAGGTGGGCCGCCCGCCGGTGTCGATGCGACACACCAAAGTGTTGACGAAGAATCCGATGAGATCGTCCAGCGCGGTGTCGGTGCGCCCGGCGATCGGGGTGCCGATCGGAATGTCGGTGCCGGCGCCCAACCGGGTCAGCAGAGCGGAAAGCCCAGCCTGCAGAACCATGAACAACGTCGTGCCGGTACGGGCGGCCAGCGCGGCCATGGCCGCGTGCAGCTCCGGCGGGAAATCGAAATCGACGAAGCCACCCCGGAACGACGTCACCACCGGACGCGGCCGATCGGCCGGCATGGGCAACTCGTCGGGCAGCCCGGCCAGCGCCGCACGCCAGTAGCCGACCTGCGCGCTCAGCATCGCGTCCGGGTCCTCGCCGGAGCCGAGCAGATCCCGCTGCCAGACCGTGTAGTCGGCATACTGCACCGGCAGTGGCGTCCAGGACGGCTCGTGGCCGTTCGAACGGGCCGTGTAGGCCGCGACCAGATCATCGGTCAGCGGGGCCAGCGACCACCCGTCGCAGGCGATGTGATGCATCAGGACCAGCAGCACGTGCTCGTCGGGGCCGAGGCGGAACAGCGTGACGCGAACCGGAATCTGTTCCGCCAGCCGGAACGGATACCGTACCGCCTCGGCCAGCAGGTCATCGGAGTCCTCGGCCGCCTCGACGACCTCGAACGGCACGACCGCATCCGCGGCCGGCAGGATCCGCTGCCAGGCCACCCCGTCCTCGTCCGGGAACACCGTACGCAAGGCCTCATGCCGTCCGACCACGTCCGTCAGCGCCAGCCGCAACGCCGCCGCATCCAGGTGCCCGGACAACTCCAGCACCAGCGGCACGTTGTACGTCGCACCCGGCCCTTCCAGGCGGTGCAGGAACCACAACCGCCGCTGGGCGTACGACAACGGCACCGGCCCGTTCACCGGCGCACACACCCGCAACGGCAGCCGTACCACCGCGGTGGCCGCCGCCACGACCGCGGCCAGGCCGGCCGGCGTCGGCGAGTCGAACACGTCCCGGATCGCCACCTCCGCACCCAGCACCAACCGGATCCGCGACACCAACCGGGTCGCCAGCAACGAGTGCCCGCCGATCTGGAAGAACGAGTCGTCCACGCCCACCGACGGCCAGCCCAGCACTTCGGCGTACAGGCCGCACATCAGCTCTTCCAGCACCCCACGTGGCGGCCGTCCGAACTCGTCGCCGGAACCGCGATCGGGCTCCGGCAGAGCCGCCCGGTCCAGCTTCCCGTTACCGGTCAACGGCAGCCGGGGCAGCACCATCAAGGCCGACGGGACCATGTACTCGGGCAGCGTCTCGGCCAGCTCCCGCCGCACTGCCCGGCCGTCCACCTCACCGGCTCCCGAGGCCGGCACCGCGAAACCCACCAGCCGTACGCCCCCCATACCGTCCGGCCGCGCCACCACCGCGGCCTGGCCCACCCCGGCGCAGGCCGCCAGCGCGGCTTCGATCTCGCCCAGCTCGATCCGGAACCCGCGCACCTTCACCTGGTCGTCGGCCCGGCCGACGTACCGCAACGTCGCATCGGCAGCCCATCGCGCCAGATCGCCGGTCCGGTACATGCGCGCACCCGGAGGCCCGAACGGACACGCCACGAAGCGCTCGGCCGACAAGCCCGCATGACCCAGGTACCCACGACTCAAGCCCGGGCCCGCCACGTACAGCTCGCCCGTCACACCGGGGGCGGCCAGTTGGAGGCCCGGTTCGAGAACGAAGAGGTCCAGGTCGGGGATCGGCACGCCGATCCGGCCGCCGCCCCCGGCCGCGGTCCGCGCGTCGACGGCTTGGAAGGTGGCGTGCACGGTCGTCTCGGTCGTGCCGTACATGTTGACGAGGCCGGGGGCGTCGTCCGGATGCCGGGCGTACCAGTCACCGAGCCGCGACTCGTCGAGCGCCTCGCCGCCGAACACCACGCGCCGCAGCCGCAGCCCGGAACCGATCTCCGGACGCTCCGCATCAGCGGCCATGAGCTGGTAGAACGCCGACGGGGTCTGGCTCAGCACGGTCACGCCCTGATCGACGAGCAGCCGCAGGAACCGGTCCGGGGCCCGGGTCACCTCCCACGGCACCACCACCAGCCGGCCACCGGCCAGCAGCGCACCCCACATCTCCCAGATCGAGAAGTCGAAGGCGTACGAGTGGAAGAGCGTCCACGTGTCGTCGGCGGAGTAGTCGAACCACTGGCGTAGCGAGGACATCAGCCGCACCACGTTCGCGTGGGTGACCGCACAGCCCTTCGGCCGCCCGGTGGACCCGGACGTGTAGATGACGTACGCGACGTTGTCCGGCGCCGGAGCGTGTGCCGCGGGGGCCTCCGGCGACGCGAGGTCCGCGTCGTCCATGATCAGCAATGGCGTGCCCGGAGGCAGCGAACCGGCCGTCGCGAGCGTGCTGACCACGACGATCGGGTCGGCGTCGGCCAGCATGAACGCGAGGCGGGCCGCCGGGTACGAAGGATCCAGCGGCACGTAGCCGGCACCCGCCTTCAGCACCGCGAGGACGGCCACGACCAGGTCGGCCGAGCGCGGCAGGGCGAGGCCGACGAGCCGTTCCGGGGCGGCGCCGCGAGCCCGGAGCGCGGCGGCCAGCCGGTCGGCGGCGGCGTTCAGCTCCGCGTACGTCAGCTCCCGCTCGCCGTCGCTCACCGCCACCGCTTCCGGCGTGCGGGACACCTGCTGGGCGAACAGCTCGGGCAGTGTCGCCGTGACCGGTTGCGCCGGCCGCCCGGGCGCCAGCGCCCGGCGTTCCCCGGCCGAGAGCAGGTCGACCGCTCCGATCCGCGCCTCGGGCCGGGCGGCCACACCGCGTAGCAGCTGCACCCAGCGTTCCGCCAGCGCGACCGCGGTCGGCTCGTCGAACAGGTCGGCGCTGAATTCGCAGGTGCCGGCCAGGCCGGCCGGCGCTCCCCGCTCGTCGCGGTACTCGAAGAGGTTGAAGTGCAGGTCGACCCGGGCCGTGCCGGTGGCGACCCGCTGCAGTTCCACCTGCAGGCCGGGCATCTGGAAGGCGGCACCGGGGGCGTCCTGAACCGCGAGCATGACCTGGAACAGCGGATGCCGTGCGGTCGAGCGCTGCGGGTTGAGCGCCTCCACCAGGTACTCGAAGGGCACGTCCGGATGGGCGAACGCGGTCAGGTCGGCATCTCGCACCCGCCGGACCAGCTCGGTGAAGGCCGGGTCACCGCTGGTGTCGGCGCGCAGCACCAGCATGTTGACGAAGAACCCGACCAGGTTGTCGAGGGCGCTGTCGAAGCGTCCGGCGACAGGTACGCCGATCGGGATGTCGCGGCCGGCGCCGAGTCGGGTGAGCAGCGCGGCGAGGCCCGCGTGCAGCACCATGAAGACGGTGGCGCCGCACTCCCGGGCGATGGCGATCAACGCCGCATGCAGGTCGGCGTCGATGACGACCGGGACCGTGCCGCCGCGGTACGACCCGGCGGCCGGACGTGCGCGATCGGCCGGCAGGACCAGCTCCTCCGGAAGCCCCGCGAGAACCCGTAGCCAGTGCTTGCTCTGCAGGCTGAACACGCTGTCCGGGTCGGCGGTCTCCTCGATCAGCCGGCGCTGCCAGAGCGTGTAGTCGGCGTACTGCACCGGCAGCGGTTCCCACCGAGGCGAGTCGCCATTCAGGTGTGCCGCGTACGATTCGGCCAGATCCCGGGCCAGCGGCACCAGCGACCACCCGTCCGCCGCGATGTGGTGCAACAGCACGACCAGCACGTGCA
The DNA here is from genome assembly GCF_016862175.1 of Paractinoplanes durhamensis. Taxonomy (GTDB): domain Bacteria; phylum Actinomycetota; class Actinomycetes; order Mycobacteriales; family Micromonosporaceae; genus Actinoplanes; species Actinoplanes durhamensis. The sequence continues at coordinate 25,634 of NZ_BOML01000092.1, forward strand.
GAGACGGCCCGACCTCGAACAGCTCCACCCGGATCGGCGCCTCGACCGCGAGGTCGAAGCCGTACCGGACGACCTCGGCCAGCCGCGCCGGCAGCTCTTCCTCGTCGGTGACGTGCACGTGCGGCACCGGCGCCGCCGCCTCGATCGGCAGCACCCGCTGATGGGCGATGCCGCCGTCCTCGGGGAACACCGTCCGGAGCGTCTCGTGCCGCTCGGTCACGTCCCACAGCGCAGCGGTGAGGGCCTCCCGGTCGCATCGGCCGGACAGTCGCAGGACGAGCGGCATGTTGTACGTCGCGCTCAGTCCCTGCATCCGGTACAGGAACCAGAGCCGGTCCTGCGCCGGGGACAGCGGGACCCGTTCCGGTCGGGTCTCCGCGCGCAGCGGTGGGCGGGGCGTTCCGGCCTGGCCGAGGCGCCCGGCGAGCCCGGCCACCGTCGGATGCGCGAACACGTCGCGCAGCGGCACGTCGACGCCGAAGGCGGCCTGAACCTTGTTACGCAACAGGCTGCACTGGAGCGAGGACCCGCCGAGCAGGAAGAAGTTGTCGTCGGCCTCGACCGACGCGACGCCGAGGGTATCCGCGAACAACCTGCACAGCAGTTCCTCGGCCTCGGTGCGTGCACCCTTGCCGGCGCGGTCCGCCGGCGTACCCGGGGCCGGCAGTGCGGCCCGGTCGACAGTCCCGCGTGGCGTCAACGGCAGCGGGCCCACTCCGACGAACGCCGCGGGCAGCATGAACTCCGGCAACCGGTCGGCGGCGAACCGGCGCAGCTCCTCCTCGTCGACCGGGATGCCGGCGACGCCCGTGACGTAGCCGACGAGCGCCGCGTCACGGGCCACGACGGCGACCCCGGCGACCGATTCGTGGGCCGCGATCGCCGCTTCCACCCGGCCGGCCTCGATGCCGTAGCCACGGACGGTACGGCGGTCGGCGGCGGGGCCCAGCACCTCGAGTTCGCCGTCGGCGTTCCATCGCGCCAGGTCGCCGGTGCGCACCATCCGCGCGCCGGGTGGACCGTACGGGCAGGCCACGAACGCGGCTGCACTCGCGCCGGGGCGGTTGGCGTAGCAGGTGGGAAGGTGGGCCGCGAACAGGTACAGCTCGCCGGGGACGCCGGGCGGCACCGGGGCCAGTCCGGCGTCCAGGACGAACCCGGCGTGCCCGGCGACCGGCCGTCCACCGGCCAGAACCGTCGGCCACCGGCCGGCGAACTCGGGCCAGGTCGTCGCCGCCGCAACCGGCGCCTCGGCGAGGCCGTACCGATGGTGCAGCCGGCGTCCCGGCACCCGGTCCCACCAGCGGCGCAGATTGGCGACCGGGACAAACCGGTCACCGGACTGAACCACCTGCTGGACACCGGGCAGGTCACTGCCCACCGCGTCGGCGGCCTCGACCAGCTGGGCGAGCATCGCACCGGTGCAGCTGACCGTATCCGCATCGGACCTCTCCAGCCAGGGAACCAGTTCTTCCGGGTTGTCGTCGGAGAAATCCGGCGTCGCGACAAGGGTCCGGCCGGCGGTCAGGATCGCCAGCGTGGCGTACGCCGACCAGGACGGATCAGTCGATCCGATCAGCACGGTACGCCGTCCGCCCACGCCCGCGTATTCGGCGACGAGCGCCTGACTGAGCCCGGCCTGCGTCAGCAGCACCGCACCGCCGGCGATGGCGGCGAGCTCTTCGGGGTGCGCCGGGCGCGGCGAGAAGTGGGCGGGCTGCCGGTCGAGTTGCTCGGTGATCCCCGCGTCGTCCAGTAACAGGCGCGGCACCGCGTCGTTCTCCGGAAGATCAGCCTCTGACAGGGTCAGCTCCAGGACCGCGCCCGGCGTCCCGGCGATCGCGTACGCCGCACCGATCTTGGCTATCGCGAGCAGGCTGACGGCGAGCAGGTGGCCGCCGGCCGCGGGAAACCGCAGCGACACCAGGGCTCCCGGGCCCACCCCGCGAGCGGTCAGCAGGTGCGCGAGCCGGTTCGCGGTCTCGTCCAGGTCGGCGTACGACAACGCCCCGCCCGGCCACTCCACCGCGGCGATCCCGGGCTCCTCGGCCACCCGGTCCCGGATCAGCTCCGCGATCGAGGCCCGTCGCGGTGTCGCGGCGCCGGGCCGGCCCAGCAGCCAGCGGTGCTCACCGGGAAGCAAGGCGTCGAGCCGGGCGACGCTGCCCGCCAGGTCCGGGCCGTCGCCGTCCCCGATCAGTGCGTTCAGGACCTGGAGGAAGCGCTGTTGCCGGTCGGCGAGACCCGCGTCGTCGTGGCGCAGCGGGTTCGCCTCGAAGTCGATCCGCATACCGCGGGGGTTGGGCCAGTCGTACACCGTGATGCTGATGTCGTCGATGTAGCGGTTGGACAGGTTGTGGACGACCGCCGGATGGCCGGCGAACCGGGCGCCGAATCCCTCGAACCCGCCGGCCTGGATATTGATCATCGGCCCGGTGAAGAGCGGCACGTCATCGGGCAGCCGCAGGTCGCGGCGCAGCCATTCGCCGCGGTAACGCTGATGCCGCACCAGGTCCCGGGTCTTCGCGCCGACCTCGGCGACCAGTGCGGCCAGCCGCAGATCCGGGGTCACGGTAAGCCGCAGCGGCAGCACGTTGGTGACCATGCCGGGAGTGGTGCGGGCGATCTCGGTCACCCGGGCGCTCACCGGCAGGCCCAGCAGCACGTCGGGTACGCCGCTGGTGCGGTAGGCGTAGATCGCGGTCGCCGCGATTACCAGGCGGGTCCAGCGCAGACCGGTCGCCTCGCCGAGCTGCCGCAGCCGTTCGACCTTCTCCGGGGGCAGATAGTCGGTGCTCCGCAGCTGCAGCCGGGGGCGTTCGACGTACCGGCGGGTGAGCCGAGGCGTACCGGCGAGGTCACCGAGCCGGTCCTGCCAATACTCGCGGTCGACGGCACACTCCGGCGAGGCCGCGTAGGCCTCCTCGGCACGCAGCAGCGGTTCGATCGGACGGGGGCGGACAGCGACCGTCTCGCCTGACATCAGCGCCGAGTACACCTCGGCCATCCGTTCCACGACCATGGCGAAACCATGTCCGTCGATCGCCGTACGGTGGATGCACAGGAACACGAAGTAGCGGTCCGCCGCCAGGCGTAGCAGCGCCAGCCGGAACGGCGGCTGAGTGGTGAGGTCGATCGGCTCGGTCATCGCAGCCCGCATCCACTGCATCGCCGCCGGCTGCGGGTCGGCGGCGGCCGAGACGTCCACCATCGGCATCGGCCAGTCGCCCGGCCGCACGAAGACCTGGGCCGGGCCGTCCGCCGTGTCCATGACCCGCAGGTGCAGCGACTCGCATTCCTCGACGGTGTGCCGCAATGCGGCCTCGAACCGCACCTCGTCGACCGGGCCGAGGATCTCCACGTACTCCGCGCCCAGGTAGAGCGGGCTGGCCGGGTCCAGCTGTTCCGCGTACCAGATCGCCTGTTGAGCGGCGGAGAGCGGAAACACGGTCGGCTGTTGATCCGGCATCTGGGCCATCCTCGTCATACCTGAACCGCGACGGCGCCGGCGAACTGGCGCAACGTCGGGTTCTCATAAAGCATCCGGACCGGGTAGTCGGTGCCGAGGGTTTCGTTGATCCGGGCCAGCAACCGCATCGCTCGAAGGGAGCTGCCGCCCAGATGGAAGAAGCTGTCGTCGCGGCCGACCCGCGGCGCGGCCAGCACCTGGCCCCAGATGCCGGCGAGCCGATGTTCCAAGTCGCCCTGCGGTTCCTGGTAGCCGCCGCCGGCGACGAGCCGGGCCGCGGACCGGAGCTGCGGGGCCGCCGGCCGGCCGGCGGCGTCCCGGGGGATCTCGGACAGCACGGCGACGGTGCACCGGGCCGCGGCGTCCGGATCGGCCCGGGCGAGCCGTGCGCGCACCGCTTCGGCCAGATCGGTACCGGACACGGTGGAGTCGACGGCGGTCACCGCCAGCAGCGTGCCGACGATATCGAGGTGGTCGGTGGCCAGTGCCGCCTGGATGTGCTCGTTGCTGCCGTTGAGACCGATCAGAATGGTGGAGTGCTCGGCCGACAGCGCGCTCACGAACGCCGCGATGCCGTAGCCCGGCTCGATCATCCGGAAACCGCGATGCGTGGCCGCGTCCGCGAACGGGCTGCCCGTGTTCATGCCGGTGTCGCGCCACATGCTCCAGGCGAGGCAGCGGGTCGGGAGACCACCGGCGGCACGATGGCCGGCCAGGGAGAACAGCGCGCTGTTGGCCGCGGAGTACGCGGCGAAGGTGCTGCCGCCGAAGTAGCCGTTGACCGAGGAGAACAGCACCAGCGGAGTGTCCGGCCGGGCAGCCAGCCAGCGGTCGAGGGACCAGGCGCCGCACACCTTGGCGTCAGTCATCTGCTCGAACCAGCCGGCCGCCTCACGCAGCAGCGTGTGTGACTCCGGCTCCGACCACTGCGGCAACACGCTCGCACCGGCGAGGTGCAGCACACCGTCCACCGGGCCCCAGTCGCGTTCGGCCGCGATCACCGCCGCGTCGATCGCGTCCGGGTCGGTCACGTCCGCGTTCGCGTACCGCACGTCACCGAGTTCACGCAGCTCGGCCAGGCGAAGCCCGGCGACGCCCTGGCCCGGTGCGACGTTCACGGTCCGGCCGAGGACGAGCAGCCGGCACCGGTAGGTGGCGAGGAGGTACTGGGCCAGCTCGAAGCCGATCCCGCCGAGGCCGCCGGTGAGCAGATAGTGCCCGCCGGGCCGCAGCGCACCGGGCCCGGCCGGTGAATCATCGAGATCGGGAGCCGGCCGCAACCGCGGCACCAGACGCCGCCCACCGCGATCGGCCACGATCGGCTCGTCGCCGGCGGCCCGCAGTTCGCGGCGGATCGCGGCGACGACCGATTCGGCATTCCCGGCCACGTCCAGCTGGCGGACCGAACGCAGCACCGATTCCTCGGCCGCGCTCCGCACGAAACCGGCGACACCGGCCGCGCGGGCGTCGAAGCGATCACCGCCGCTCACCTGATGGCCCCCGCGGGTGACCACGAGCAGGTCGACCGGCTCGCCGGCGAGCGCCTGGGTCAGCCAGAGCAGTGCCGCCAGGGTGCCGTTCACGGCCGCCCGGAACTCCGCCGGAGTGGCCGGGTCCGGTTGTTCGGTGAGCGGCCAGGCGAAGACCACGGCGGACAACGCAACGCCGTCGGCGCGCAGTTCCTCGACCAGACGGCGATAGTCGTCCGGGGCCGCCGGGTCGATCTCGTGATGACGGCTGCCGACCCGAGCGAAGCCGGCGCCGGGCCGCACGGTGTGCACCGATGCCGCCGCCAACCCGGCCGGGTCCGCATCCGCGGGCGCGAACCACAGCACACCACCGGGGCCGGCCGCCGCGACGGTCGCCGGCTCCGCCTGCCACACCGGAACGAAGCACCACGGGTCGGGATCGGCCGGCACGGCGAGGCTCTGCAACCGCTCGTCGAAGTCGCCGGACCGCAGCCGGGCCACCAACTCCGTACGCTGAATCTTGCCGCTCTCGGTCTTCGGGAACTCCGCCTCGCTGACCGGCACGACGATGTCCGGCGGCAGGCCGAGGTCCGCCGCCAGGGTGGCCCGGATGGCGGCGCAGACCGTGCCGTCGTCGTCGCCGGGCACCGCGGGGACGAAGAACACCGCGAGCCGGTCCGTGCCCTCGTCCTCGTCCGGGACGCCGCAGGCCGCCACGTAGGTGACCGCGACGCCGGGCACCTGCGACACGGTCGACTCGATCTCGTGGCAGAGGTAGTTGGCGCCGCGGACGACGATGAGGTCCTTCTCCCGGCCGGTGAGCGTCGCCCGGCCGGCCCGGATGAACGCCAGGTCGCCGGTGTTGAACCAGCCGTCGGCGACGAACGACTCGCGGTTGGCTTCGGCGTTGCCGTAATAGTGGCGCAGCATCGTCGCCCCGCGGATCTGCAACCGGCCGACGCGCGACTCCGGCAGCACCCGGCCGGTTCCGTCGACCACGCGCAGGGTCACACCGGGGATCGGGGCGCCGACCTCGGTGAGGGTCACGGTGTCCGGCGCACCCGGCACGTCGTACACCAGGGCGCCGGCGAGCGAGCTCTGCTGGACGGTCACCGTGCCGGCAGCCTCGTCGGCGCCGAAGAGACGGCCGCCGGTGACCCCGGAGGACGTCTCCGACATACCCCAGGTCGCCACCATCGCGTCGGCCGGCAGGCCGTGCGGCGCCAGCAGACGCACAAACCGCTGGGCAGTGCGGGCCACCACCGCCTCGCCGGCGTTACAGATGTTGCGCAGCGCGGACAGCTGCCAGGATCCGCGGCCGAGCCTGGCCTCCTGGGCGTTGACGAGCGCGAACGCGAAGTTCGGCGCCCAGGTGTTGGTGGCCCGGTGCCGGTCGGCCCAGTCCAGCCAGCGCAACGGGTCGGCGACGAACGCGTCGGCGCGCGCGTTGACCTGATCACAGCCGAGGAAGACGTCCCGGACCTGGTACATGACGATGCCGCCGACATGGTCCAGCGGCATCCAGTTGAGCGAGACCTCGTGTTCGTCGAACCCGTTGGCCACCGCGGTGGCCCAGGTGCGGGCCGCGATCGTCCGGTGCGGGTGCTGCACGCACTTGGGCACGCCGGTGCTACCCGAGGTGAGCAGGTTGAGGGCGATGTCGTCCGGCTCAGCGGGGTACCAGTCGGGGTCGCGCGGGCCGTCGGCGAGTTCCTCCACCGCGGCCACCACGACGTCGCCGTCCCACAGCTCACGGACCGCGCCCACCACGTCGAGCAGGGCGGCGTCGGTGACGATCGGCGGACGGTCCAGCAGATGCCAGGCGCTGCGGAGCTTGCGGACCACGGCGTTGTCCACGGTGTAGGTGGGCGCCACGCCGACCGGGGTGGGCAGGAAACCCCCGAGCAGGCAGCCCCAGTAGGCCGTGACGAAGTTCTGGTTGTCGTCGCACTGCAGCAGCACCGACTCGCCCGGCCGCAGTCCGAGGCGGCGCAGACCCCGCAGCACCCGCTCGGCGCCGTCGAGCAGCGCCGGGTACGTCTGCCGCCGGGTGGAGCCGTCGGCCCCGATGTACGTGGTGCCGTGGCCGGGATGCCGCTCGGCGGCACGTGCCAGCGCGGCGGGCAGCGTGGCCGGCCAGTCGGCCGGCAACGACAACGGGCCACCGTCGGCGACCGCCGGTGGCCCGTCGAAGCTCTCGGCCTCCGGCACGGCCGGCGCAGCGCGGGTCGCGGCCGGCTCGGGTGGCGCCTCGGGCAGGACGCGCGCCGGGGCGTAGCGGACGACCGCGGCCGCGTCGGCGATCCCCGGTACCGTGCCGGCCAGCGCGACGAGCCGATCCAGCTCTGCCGTCTCGTCAGTGAATCCGGTCATGTGCTGGGCCTCCTGTCCGCGGGGTGTGCACCATCGATGGTCAGGACAGCGCTTCGGCCATCGCCTCGATGATCTCGTCCGGGTTGTCATTGACGAAGAAGTGCCCGCCTTCGACCACGCGCATGGTGAACGGGCCGGTGGTGTGCTTCTCCCAGGCGGCGACATCGGCCGGGTCGGTACGCGGATCGCGGCTGCCGGTGAACGTCGTGATCGGGCAGGACATGGGGGTCCGCTCCCGGTACTCGTACTGCTCCCACAGCGTGAAGTCGGCGCGGATGCAGGGCAACAGCATCGACATCAGGTCGTCGTCGGCGAGCGCCTCGGGCGCGAAGCCGTCGAAGTCACGCAGCTGCTCCTTGAACGCGTCGTCGGGCAGATGGCGCACCGGCGGGTTCCGCGGCGGCAGATCCGGAGCGCCCTGCGCGGCCAGGAACAGGTGCCGCGGCTGTACCCCGAACCGGCGCCGGCATTCCGCCGCAACCTCGTAGGCGAGCAGGGCCCCCGCGCAGTGACCGAAAAGCGCCATCGGGGTGATCAGGTAAGGACGCAACGCCGCGGTGATCGTCCGCACCATCGGCCCGAGTTCGGTGAACGGCGCCTCGGACTGACGGTCCTCACGGCCGGGCAGCTGGACGGTGGCGATCTCCACCGACGGCGGGAAACGGTCCGGCCAGCTTCCGAAGATGGAACTTCCCGCACCGGCGTACGGCAGGCAGAACAGACGGACCCGGGAGGAGCGGCGATGGGCGCGCCGGATCAGCGGGGTCTCGACGGGCAGCACCGGATCACACCTTCTCTTCCATGGCGATCCGCAGGCTCTTCGGGCGCATGTCGGTCCAGTGCTGCTCGATGTGGTCCAGGCAGTCCTGCCGGGAGCTCTGCTCCCGCACGACCCGCCAGCCATCCGGCACGTCGATGAAGGCCGGCCACAACGAGTACTGCTCCTCGTCGTTGATGAGGACGAGATAGGTGCCTTCCGGATCCTCGAATGGATTCGTCACTTCTGCTCCTTAATAGGCATTGCAGGATTTCGCAATTCGCCGCCGGCATTCCGCACCGCGCGGACGCGCCACCATTCGAGGGTGGAGACGGATCGACGGCCGAGCCGCCGCGAAGGTGAGTTTCCGGTTCCCATCGGACGGTAGAGAGGGCCGATGTCGGGTTCAACCCCTACTCATGCCCTATCAATGCGGACAACGGTGGGGTCGCCGCAGATCACCTGCCATCAGCGCGCCACAGTCTGAACCATTAGTACACCGTGGACCCACTCCGGACGGCTCCTATCGATGGCATTAGGGGGCCGCTAAGGGTTGGCCCCCAACCGGGCCGTCCATAACCTCACGACTGCCGCCAAGGGCGCTCGCGATTGACGGATCGGTCCGCGCCACCGGCGATCCCGATCCACCGGCCTGACCCGAAAACGAGGTCATCCGCTGGTTTTCGAGTCCGGTCAGGACAACAACCGGTCGTCGCGCGGCGGCACAACGGCCGCAACCGGCGACGGCCACGGAAGAACAGGAAACCCATGCAACACGTCTCGATCTTCGATCATCTGGGCGGACAGCTAGGCCGTCTGTGCCAGGTCCTCGGCATCGATCCGGAAACGCCCGCGGAACTTCTCGCCGGCATTCTTGGCCGGTACCGCGACCGCCCGCTGTCCGAGCCGCCCGTCTGGCCTTCCGATATCGCCGACGACCACTCCCCCGTCGAGTTCTCGGTGGCCTACAACGACACCGAGCGGCCGTCCCTGCGCATTCTCGCGGAGGTGTCCGGCACTCAGCCGGGCGTCATCGAGAACATGTCCGCCGCGTACGCGTTCCTGGCCGACCGGAGCGCCCGGTTCGGGCTGTCCACCCGGCGCCTCGACGCGGTCCGCGACCTGTTCGCCGTCGAACGCCCGCATGGCGACTTCGGACTGTGGTGCTCGCTGGTGTTCCGCGCCGGCCACGCGCCCGAGTTCAAGGTGTACCTGAACCCACAGATCGCCGGCCCCGACCGCGCCCCCGATCTGGTCGGCGAGGCCCTGCATCGGCTCGGCCTGGGCGCCTCGTACCGGGCTATGCTCGCCCACGCCGTACGCCCCGGGGAGTTCGGCCGGGCCGACCGGTTGGCCTTCTTCGCCCTCGACCTGCACGACGGGCCCAAGGCCCGGGTGAAGCTCTACCTCAGCCACTACGACGCCGAGGCGGCCGACGTCGCCCGCGCTGCCGGCGTCGTGGCCGGGATCGACCCGGCGGAGATCGTCCAGTTCTGCACCTCGACCGGCGGGCCGGGGCCGTTCGACGCCCGGCCGCTGGTCGGCAGCTACACGCTCACCGAGAACGCGGACCGGCCGGTCGGCTACAGCGTGTACGTTCCCATCCGCAGTTACGTCGCGAACGACCAGGAGGCCCGGGACCTGGTGGCGGCCGCGCTGAGCCGGCACGGCTTCGACCCAGCGCTGCTCGACCGCGCCATCGCCGCCGTCGCGACGCGCCCGCTCGCCGATGGCGTCGGCCTGATCGCGCACGCGTCGCTGCGGCTCGGCCCGCCCCGGCCGGGCGTCACGGTCTACCTTTCCGCCGAGGCGTACGAGGTCAGCCCGCCCGCGCGGCACCGGCAGCCTCGCCTCGACCCGCTCCGTCGGCCCGCGGCCTAGCTCGCCTCGACCCATCGCGATACCTACGGTTTCGCAGCCGGGCCAGGCGCTTTAGCGCACGGCAGGAATGACGTTAGCGCGCCCTGGCACGCTCGGCCGTGACGTGACCAACCGCTGCTCGAATCCCGATCGAGGTTGATGTGACAGTAGATTTCACGCGGTGGATGCGGCGCTTCCATCCCGCGCTCCTACCCGGCGGTCACTTGATCCGGCAGATCGGCACCGGCCTGCTCACCGCACGGCAAACAGCATGAGGCCCGCCCGGTCGGGCGGGCTCGGTCGGGCTCTGCACTCAAGCGACCGCGGCCTCCAACTGCGGGTCGCCCAGCAGGATGGCACGCTGCAGATCGCGGAGGTTGCGGCACGGCTCCAGGCCGAACTCGCTATCGAGCACGGTGCGGGCTGACTGGTAGACCTGCAGCGCCTCGGCCCGGCAGCCGGACCGATAGAGCGCGAGCATGAGCTGCTGATAAAAGACCTCGCGGAAGGGGTGCTCGCTGGTCATGGTGTAGAGATAGCCGACGTATTCGCGGTGCCTTCCGAGCTCGAGGGCACAGTCCACCAGCTGCTCGGCGCATTCCATCTTGGCCAGTTCCGCCCAGCCGGCGAACGCGGTCAGTGCGGGGCCGTTGCGCTGGTCGCCGAGGGCTGGACCGCGCCACATTCCGATCGCCTTCTCGAACTGCATGAACGCCTGCTCCAGCAAGCCTTCGCGCCGGCTCCGCCGGCCATCGGCAACAATTCTCTGGAACTCGTGCACATCCAGCACGTCCGAGCCGAGCTGGAACATGTATCCGGCATGGGTGGTCACGATAGGGCTGTCCGCCTGCTCCGGCCTCGCCAGAAATTTGCGCAGTTGCGAGACGTAGACGTGCAATCCGGCGGTGGCACGGCGAGGCAGGTCCTCACCCCATATCTCCGCCATCAACTGCTCGAGCCCGACCACCTGACCGGCACGCACCAGCAGAACTGCCAGCAAGACCTCGACCTTGCGTGCGCTCACCGTGTAAACCGTGCCGTCGTCCACCATCCGGATCGGACCGAGTAGTTCATAACGCATAGACGCCCCCGCGATTGGCATCGACTGGAACCGGGGCACCCGATCCTGGGAGCCAGCTCCGCATGTCCGGATCACGGTATTCATCACCACCAAAGATGAACAACCCCAGACGTCGGCGGCAAGGCCGGACAAAACAAGTCAACCCCAGAAGGCCGATCCGGTACGGCGGCAGCCGCTTCAGGACGGCGGCTGAGTGTCCTCGATCAGGATTCGCCCCCGAGGAGGAGCCCCGCCGTACCGGGGGCGGGTACGGCGGGGCTGGATCTGGTGGGCTCGCCGAACCGTCGGCGGGATGGAGAACATCATTGCCCGCGTAGTTGGCGAAGATCCACCCCTGACGCCCCTATCGATGGCGTTAGGGGGCCGCTAAGGGTTGGCCCCCAACCGGGCTGTGCATAACGTCACGACTGCTGCTAAGGGCGCTCACGACTGACCCGATCGGTCCGCGCCCGGAGCGATCCATCGGTCCGCGACACAGGCGATCTCGAGCCTTGGCCGGGCCTCGAAAAGGGAGGTCATTCGATGGATTTCGAGTCCGATCCGGACACGAGCGCGGTGCGACTCGTCGAGGCGGTTCTTGAGGGCGGGCCGGCGAATCTGCCGAACGAACTGCGCACCCACCATGTCCTGCACACCGACGAAAAGATCAAGGTGCCCTACCTCGACGGCTACGAGCATTTCGAATGCGCATCGGTGACCGACACGGGAGGCACACCCGTCGTCTTCCGTTGGACCGGCCGCACCCGCGTTGCGGAATGAGCCGTACCGGCGCCGAGCAGGGCGGACCGCAGCGCAGAGAGGATGACGACATGCAAGAGGTGCTCGCAGCGATCCTCGCCGACCGCAGCGCGGACCTGGCGCACATGCCGGTGCCCGAGACGTACCGAGGTATGGCGGTACACGCGGCCGAGCAGGACATGTTCGTGGGCATGGCCACCCGCGACCGCGACCCTCGCAAGTCCCTGCGGATGGTCGAAGCCCGCACCCCCGAGGTCGGGCCGGGCGAGGCGCTGGTCGCCGTCATGGCCTCGGCCATCAACTACAACACCGTATGGACGTCCATCTTCGAACCCCTCTCCACCTTTCCGCTGCTGAAGCGGTACGGCAAATCCTCGCCGCTGGCCGCCCGGCACGACCTCCCGTACCACGTCGTCGGCTCCGACCTGGCCGGCGTGATCCTGCGTACCGGCCCGGGGGTGCGGCTGTGGAAGCCCGGACAGGAGGTCGTTGCGCACTGCCTCTCGGTCGAGCTGGAAGACCCGGCCGGGCACGACGACACCCTGCTCGACCCGGCACAGCGCATCTGGGGGTACGAGACCAACTTCGGCGGCCTGGCCGAGATCGCCCTGGTCAAGACCAACCAGTTGATGCCCAAACCCGCGCACCTGTCCTGGGAGGAAGCTGCCTCCCCCGGTCTGGTGAACTCCACCGCGTATCGGCAGCTGGTCTCGCGGAACGGTGCCCGGATGAAGCAGGGCGATCACGTCCTGATCTGGGGCGCGAGCGGTGGTCTCGGCTCGTACGCCACCCAGCTCGCCCTCAACGGCGGCGCCATCCCGATCTGCGTGGTCTCCTCCCCCGCCAAGGCCGAACTGTGCCGCCGCATGGGTGCCGAGCTCGTCATCGACCGCGCCGCCGCTGACTTCCAGTTCTGGCGCGACGATGCGCCGAACCCGGCCGACTGGCGCCGATTCGGGCAGGCCATCCGGGAACTCACCGGCGGCGCCGACCCCGACATCGTGTTCGAGCACCCGGGCCACGACACCTTCGGCGCCAGCGTCTACGTCGCCCGCCGCGGCGGCACCGTCGTCACCTGCGCGTCGACCACCGGTTACCAGCACCACTTCGACAACCGGTACCTGTGGATGCACGTCAAAAAGATCATCGGCTCGCACTTCGCGAACTACGCCGAGGCCGCCGCCGCCAACCGGCTCATCACCCGCGGCGCCATCCACCCCACACTCTCCCGCACCTACCCGCTCACCGAAGCCGGCCAGGCCGCGCACGACATGCACCAGAACCGCCACCAGGGCAAGATCGGCGTGCTCTGCCTGGCGCCGGAGGACGGCCTGGGCGTGCGGGACGAGGCCCTGCGCGCGCGCCACCTCGACAGCATCAACCGCTTCCGGGTCGGCAACGCGCCGTCCGGCGAGCAGACGACGGTCTAGGGCGTGAGCGCTTTCCCACCGGTCGGCATTCTCGCCACCGGGTCGTACCTGCCCGCACATGAGGTGCCGAGCGCCGAGGTGGCCCACCTGGTCGGGGTGGAGCCGGGCTGGATCGAGCACAAGACCCGGATCCGGGCCCGCCGCTGGGCGGCGCCCGAGGAGGCGACGTCCGACCTGGCGGCCCGCGCCGCCGCGGACGCGCTGGCGCACGCCGGTATCGCGCCTGAACAGATCAACTATCTCGTGGTGAGCACGTCGACCGGCGACCATCCCATGCCACCGACCTCGAGCCTGGTGCAGAGCGCGCTGCCCGGGATGCGGGCCGCCTGCTTCGACGTCAACGCGGTGTGCAGCGGCTTCGTGTACGCCGTCGCGCTGGCTCGGGGCCTGCTGTCGCTCGCGCCGGGTGCGCACGCGCTGGTCATCGGGGCCGACATCTACTCGCGCATCCTGGATTTCGGCGATCGCCGCACGGCGGTGCTGTTCGGCGACGGCGCCGGCGCGGCGGTGCTCGGCCCGGTGCCCGAGGGGTACGGCATCATCGACCTCGATCTGCTCAACCACCGCGACACCGACCACCTGATCCGGATCGAGGCGGGTGGCAGCCGGCGCCCGCCGACGCGCGAGACGGTCGACGCCGGCGAGCACTATTTCCGCATGGACGGCCGCGGGGTGCGTGGCTTCGTCATGGAGCACGTGCCGCCGGCCCTGACGGCGCTGGTCAAGCGGACCGGCTACAACCTCGACGACGTCGACCACTTCGTGGCGCACCAGGCCAACGGGGTCCTGCTCGACGAGATCGTCGAGCAGTCCGGGCTCGGCGGCGCGCGCACCCTGCACACGCTGGAGCGGTACGGCAACGTCGGAAGCGCGTCCGTGCCGGTGACGCTGGACGAGGTCAACCGGGCCGGCGCGCTCGCCGACGGCGAACTCGTCCTGCTCGCCGGGTTCGGCGGGGGCATGGCCGTCGGGGCCTGCCTGCTTCGCTGGTGGGGAAACTCCAAAGGGGAGAGGACGCGATGAACGACGTTCAGCGGGTCGGTGTGGTCGGCTGCGGCATCATGGGCTCCGGCATCGCCGACGTGTGCGCCCGGCGCGATCTCGACGTGCTGGTGGCCGTGGCGAGCCTCGCGTCGGTCGAGCCGGGCCGGCGGCGGGTTGCCGCCTCGCTCGACCGCAGCGTACGTAAAGGTGCGCTGACCGAACAGGAGCGGGACGCGGCGCTGGCCCGCATCCGGTTCACCGCCGACCTCGGGGACCTCGCCGACCGGCAGTTCGTCATCGAGGCGGTCAGCGAACACGAGCCGACCAAGATCGAGATCTTCACCATCCTCGACAAGGTGGTCAGCGATCCCACGGCGATCCTCGCGTCGAACACCTCGGCGATCCCGATCATGCGGCTGGCCCGAGCCGTCGAGCGGACCGAACGGGTGCTCGGGGTGCACTTCTTCAACCCCGTCACCACGCTGCCGCTGGTCGAGCTGGTCTGCTCGCACCGCACCGCGCCGCAGACCCGGGACCGGGCCGAGGAGTTCGTGACCACCGTGCTGGGCAAGCAGGTCGTCTCCGCACCCGACCGGGCCGGCTTCGTGGTCAACGCGCTGCTGATCCCGTACGTCGTCTCGGCGATCCGGATGGCCGACAACGGCCTGGTGACCGCCGACGACATCGACACCGCGATGACGCTGGGCTGCGCTCACCCGATCGGGCCGCTTCGGCTGGCCGACATGATCGGGCTGGACACCGTCGTGTCGATCGCCACCTCCCTCTACGAGGAGTCACGGAACCCGAAGGTGGCCCCGCCGGCGATGTTGCTGCGAATGGTCGAGGCCGGATGGCTCGGGAAGAAGTCCGGGCGCGGCTTCTATCAGTACGGAGACGACCGTACGCAGGCCTGACCGCCGGGTTACCGGACGCGCAGACCGTTCACGGCGAAGGCGCCGAACCTTCCGGTCGACACCCTGCCGCGCATGCGGTCACCCTCAACGGTGACGGTGAACGTCACCGGCACCTTGATCTTCTTGACGAGCACTTTTGTGGTCTTCACGACCTTCCAGACGGCGACATCGCCGGAGACCACCCCATCGATGATCTCCAACGTGGCCGTTCGGTCGGCCAAGGTCCCGGTCAACCGGTTGCCGTCCCGGCTCAGGACGAGCTCGGCCGCCTGCTTGCCGATCGGCGTGTCGATCGACAAAGTCCAGGTTCCCTCAACGGTCATCAATCGACCTTAAGCCCCTGGGCATCGGCACCCAAGGCGAGGTTGACGATGTCGGAAAGTCCCCAGAACGCCCGGAGTTCGTCAATGAGCCCCTGCGAGGTCACCCGGAAGGTGACCACCACGTTGACTGTCATCCGCTCGCGGCTCGGCAGGTTCAGGTCGATCAGCGAGGCCACGATGGTCGCCACGACATGCCGGCCGTCCTGGGCGGCGACCACCGTGCCGACCTCGTCGTGGACCTGCGCCTCCTTGATGGTCAAGGTGTAGTACTCGCGGAGCTCCCGCGGCCCGCGCCGGACCGCCTGCCCGACCGGGTCCTCGACGGTGGCCTCCTCGGTGAACAGCTCGAGCACCCCCTCCACGTCCCCGGCGTTGATCCGGTCGAAGTAGGTCGACACGACATCCTTACGGGATTTCTCCTCGGCCATGAGCTCTCGCAACCTTTCCTCGTTGGGCCCGGTGCCGGACCGCAGCCAGTACCGCTTGCGCTGGAACGCGTACGTCGGCAGGTCCGCCGGGCGGACCTGGACGCCGGCGAACGCCGCCCGCCAGTCCACCCTGGCGCCGGCCGCGAAGGCCCGCGCCAGCATGCGCACCACAACCTCGGCGCCGGCCAGCTCGGGTCCGGCGACGATCACCACGAACTGGTCGCCGGCCATCGCCGGGTCGTCCGCCGGCAGAATGGTGAGCGCGGCCCGCCGCGGGGCGATCTCCGTCGCCCGGTCCGGTGCCGGCCGGCCGACCAGCCGGGCCATGTCGGCCAGGTCCAGCGCGCCGGCCACGTGCGCGGCCGCCAGGGCGCCGACACCGTCCCCGGTCACCGCATCGACCGTCAAGCCCCAGCCGGTCACGAGCCGGAACAGGGCAACCTGCAGCGCGAGCCGGCAGGTGTCGAGCAGCACCGGGTCGCTCGGCCGCACCACCTCGCCCGCGGGCGGCAGCAGCACGTCGCGCGGGGACCTGTTCACCTGGGCCTCGAGATGAGCGCTGACCGCGTCGAAGGCGTCGGCGAACGCCGGGTGGGCGGCGTACAACGCCGGCACCGCGGCGATCGCCTTGTCCACCACGTCGTCGGCGAAGGAGACGACCACCCGGCGCTCGGTGGCGGAACCGGTGAGCACGTCCGGTGCCGTCTCGCCGCGGGCCAGCGCGGCCAGCCCGGCAAGCAGGTCCTCTCGCCGCGCGGCCAGCACGGTCGCACGGTGCTCGAACGGCGTACGGGTGGCGACCAGCGCCCACCCGACGTCGACGGGCTCGTATTCCGGTTGTTCGGCCAGCGTCCTGGCGAGGCGGGCGGCCTGTGCGCGCAGGGCCTCGGGCGAGCGGGCGGAGAGCACGCACGGCACGAGTCGGCCCGCGGTCACCGCACCGGCGCCGGGCAGCACCGGTGCGACCTCGGCGTCGGCGTCGGGCGCCTCACCCACGATGAGGTGCACCTTGGTGCCACTGGCGCCGAAACTCGACACTCCCGCCCGGCGCGGGCGCCCGGTTCGCGGCCACGGCGCCTGCTCGGCGAGCAGGGACACCGCACCGGTCGACCAGTCCACCTGTGGTGACGGCTCGTCGGCGTACAGGCTGCGCGGCAGCACGCCGTGCCGGAGGGCGAGCACCATCTTGATCAGGCCGACCACGCCGGACGCGGCCTGCGGGTGGCCGATGTTGGACTTCACCGTGCCGAGCCGCAGTGGACGGTCGGCCGGTCGATCCTGCCCGTACGCGGTCAGCAGCGCCTGCGCCTCGATCGGGTCGCCGAGCGGCGTGCCGGTGCCGTGGCCCTCCACCACGTCGACCTCGTGGGGCGACAGCCCGGCGCTCGCCAACGCCTGCTGGATCACCCGCACCTGGGATGGGCCGCTCGGCGCGCCGAGGCCGTTGGTCTCGCCGTTGTGGTTCATCCCTGAGCCGGACAGCTCGGCCAGCACTCGGTGGCCCAGCCGGCGGGCGTCGGACAGCCGCTCCAGCACGACCATGCCGCCGCCCTCGCCCCAGCCCGTGCCGTCGGCCCCGGCCCCGAACGAGCGACAACGTCCATCGGCGGAGGCGCCGACCCCGATCTCGGGCTTCACCACGGGGTACGTGAGGACGGTTGCGCCGCCGGCCAGCGCCAGCGAGCACTCCCCCTCGCGCAACGCCTGCCGGGCCAGGTGGATCGCCACCGACGACGAGGAACACCCGGTGTCGACGGTGAAGGTCGGCCCCTCCAGGCCGAGGGCGAACGCGATGCGGCCCGAGGCGATCGCCGGCGAGCTGCCGATGCCGAGGTACTGCTCGCTGCCCTCCGGGACGTCCTGCACGCCGCTCCAGTAGTTGGTGCCGAACGCGCCGACGTACACCCCCACCGGTTGCCCGCGCAGGCCCGCGGGGTCGACACCGGCCCGCTCGACGGCCTCCCAGGACATCTCCAGCAACAGCCGCTGCTGCGCGTCCATGGCCAGGGCCTCGTCTGCCGAGATGCCGAAGAACTCGTTGTCGAACCCGGTCGCGTTCTGGAGGAAGCCGCCCGTCGTGCGGTACGTGAGACCCAGCTTCTGGTGCTCCTCCCGCAGGACGTTGGTGCGCACCCAGCCCCGGTCGGTCGGCAGGTCCCCGACCACGTCGGTGCCGTCGAGGACCACCCGCCAGAGGTCGTCCGGCGACGAGATGCCGCCGGGCAACCGGCACGCCATGCCGACGACGACGATGGGGTCCTCGTCGATCGCGGTGGCACCGGTGACCGGAGCCACGGCGGCGGCCTCGCTCCGCGCCGGGTCCGCTGAGCCGCCCAGGCTGCTCAGCAGGTGTCCGGCCAGCGTGTCGGGGGTGGGGTGGTCGAACACCAGGCTGGCCGGGAGCGTCAGGCCGGTCAGGGCGGCCAGCCGGTTACGCAGCTCGACCGCCGTGAGCGAGTCGAAGCCGAGCTCCCGGAACGACCGGCGCGGGTGCACCGCCGCTGGATCGTTGCCGCCGAGGACGCCGTCGACCTGCGTACGGACCTCGTCGAGCATGGCGCGCTCGCGTTCGGCCGGCGCCAGCGCGGCCAGCCTCGCCGCGAGCGAGCCGTCGGCGTGCACGGGTTCACCAGGGGCCGGCGCGTTCGCGGACCGCATCCGCCGGTACTCGTCGAGCTCCCGCAGCAGCGGGTGGGCGCGGGTCTCCAGGAATCCGGGGCCGGTCGTGCCGTCCCAGTCCAGGGCCGCCACGACGGCATTGGTCTCGTCCCGGTCGAGGATCTGGCCGAGGACGCGGACCGCCAGTTCCGGCGCCATCTCGGTGCCACCGCGGCGGAGCAGCGTCCGGGCGGCCGCCCCGGTGGCCAGCCCGTCGCCGGACCAGTGCCCCCAGGCGACCGACGTCGCGGTCAGGCCGGCCGCGCGGCGACGGTGCGCGAGCGCGTCCAAGTAGGCGTTCCACGGCGCGTAGTTGCCCTGGCCGGGGACACCGATCGTGCCCGCCAGCGAGCTGAACAGGACGAACGCCGACAGGTTAAGGTCCCGGGTCAGCTCGTCGAGGTGCCGCGCACCCATGGCCTTGACCTGATGGGCGTGCGCGAGCTGGGCCGCATCGAGCTGGTCGAGAATCGCGTCGTCAAGCACCGCCGCCGTGTGCACCACCGCGGTCAGCGGCGACACCTTGGCGATCAACCGGGCGACCGCCTCGCGGTCGGCGACGTCGCAGGCCACGATGCTGACCCGGGCCCCCAGGGCGGTGAGCTCCGCGGAGAGTTCCGCGGCGCCGGGCGCGGCCGGGCCGCGGCGGCTGGCGAGGACCAGGTGCTCGGCGCCGTTGCCGGCGAGCCAGCGGGCGACGTGCCCGCCGAGCGCACCGGTGCCGCCGGTGATCAGCACCGCGCCGGTGGGCCGCCACTCGCGCACCACCGGCCGGGCGTCGAGCGGCGCACGGACGAGCCGGCGGGCGAAGACGCCGGACGGGCGCAGCGCGACCTCATCCTCGGGCTCGGCTCCGACACCGCTGAGCAGCGCGCACAACCGGCGGCCGGCGCGGTCGTCGATCGTCGCCGGTAGGTCGATCAGGCCGCCCCAGCGGTCGGGATACTCCTCCGAGGCCACCCGGCCCAGACCCCACAGCGCCGCCTGCGCCGGGTCCGGCGGAGCGTCCGCCGGGCCGACCGCGACCGCGCCGCTGGTGGCGCACCACAGCCGGGCCGGCCGGCCGAGGTCGTTCAGGGCCTGGACGGTCAGCAGCGTGGCCACCAGGCCGGCCGGGGCCGCCGCACCGCCCACGTCGTCGACCGGAGGGATCGCCCCGAGCAGGGACAGCACGCCGGTGACCGGCGTGTCACCGGCCGCCTCGGCGAGCACGCCGGCCAGACCGGCCCGGTCGGCCGACCGCGGCACCTCGACAACGTGCGTCGTCGCGCCGTGCGCCGTCAGGGCGGCCGCACACTGCTGGGCGAGCGCCGCGTCGTCGTGACCCGCCGGCACGAGCAGCAGCCAGGAACCCGCGAGCCGGGGCGTCCCGCCGGACAGCGCCTGCGCCGGCATCCACCGCACGCGGTACTGCCAGGAGTCGATCACGGTGCGTTCCCGGTGCTCACGCCACCAGGCGGACAGGGCGGGCACGGCGCGGGCGATCGTCTGCGCCTGCTCGTCCGCACCGCCGACCAGCTCGGCGACCGCGTCGGTGTCCGCGTCGGCCACGGCGTGCCAGAACCGGGTCTCGGCCGGGTCGGCGACGGTGACGGCAGTACCGGCGACGGCGTCGGCGTTGGCCTTCTCCTGGTCGGTCGCCAGCCAGAACCGCTCCCGCTGGAACGCGTAGGTGGGCAGCTCCTCGGCGCGGACGTCGGGGTCGGCGAGCACGGCGGCCCAGTCCATCGGCACCCCGCGCGTCCACGCCTCGCCGAGCGAGCCGAGCAGCCGGTCCAGGCCGCCGTCATCGCGCCGCAGCGTGCCCAGCGCCACGACCCCCGGCACGCCCGCGCTCTCGGCGATCTCCTCGATCGGCACGGTGAGCACGGGATGGGCGCTCAGCTCGACGAACGTACGGTGGCCGGCGGCCAGCAGGGCGCGCACGGAGGCGTCGAAGTCGACGGGCCAGCGGGCGTTGTCGAACCAGTACGAGGCGTCGAGCTGTGCACCGTCGAGCAGCCCGCCGGTGACAGTGGAGTACATCGGCACCGAGCCGGCGCGGCCGGGCACCTCGCCCAGCTCGGCAAGCAGTTCCTCGCGGACGGCGTCCACCTGGGCGCAGTGCGAGGCGACGGTGGCCGGCACCATCCGGGCCCGTACGCCGCGCTGCTCCAGGTCGGCGACGAAATCGGCCAGCGGGCCGGGCTCCCCGGCGATCGTGCTGGACCGCGGACCGTTGCGACCGGCCAGGACGACGGGCCGGCCCAGCTCGTCGGCCAGCTCCGCGACCTCCGGCGCGGCGAGGGCGACGGAGGCGATGGCACCGTTGCCGGCGAGGCGCTGCGCGAAGATCCGGCTGCGCACCACCACGACGCGGGCGGCGTCCGCCAGCGAGAGCATCCCGGCCGTGTACGCGGCGACGACCTCGCCCTGGGAGTGCCCGACCACGGCCGCGGGCGTCACACCCGCGGCCCGCCACAGCTCGGCCAGGGACACCGCCGTGGCGAACAGCACCGGTTGCAGCACCTCGATCCGGTCCAGGCCGGGCGCGCCCGGCGCCGAGCGAACCACGTCGAGCAGCGACCAGTCGACGAGCGGGTCGATCACACCTGCGCAGCGTCCCATCCACTCGGCGAAAAGCGGCGAGTGCTCCAGCAACTGAGCGCCCATCCCCTGCCACTGCGAGCCCTGCCCCGGGAAGACGAACACCACACCGGCGCCCGCCGCGGCGTCGGCCGCACGGCCCGCCGTGGTGCCGGCGGCCAGCGCGGACAGGCGGTCGGCGAAGCCGGTGGCATCGTCGGCGACAACGGTCGCCCGGTACTCGAAGACCGACCGGGACCGGGCCAGCGACCAGCCGATGTCGGCCGGTCGTGCCCCCGGCGCGGCGAGCATGTGGTCGTGCAGCCGCTGCGCCTGCGCACGCAGCGCCTTCGGGCTGCGGGCGGACAGCAGCCACGACACCGTGCTGCCATCCGTCACGGCCGATCGGGCCCCGAGCTCCGGGGCTTCCGCCACCGCCGGGGCCTCCCCCATCGGCGGGGCCTCCTCCAGGATGGCGTGCGCGTTGGTGCCGCTGATGCCGAAAGAGGACACCGCGGCCCGGCGCGGGCGGTCGGTTCGCGGCCACGGCACCGCCTCGGTGAGCAGCCGCACCGCGCCGGACGACCAGTCCACGGCGGGCGTCGGCTCGGTCACGTGCAGGGTGGGTGGCAGGACGCCGTTGCGCAGCGCCAGCACCATCTTCATCACACCGGCCACCCCGGCGGCCGCGGCGGTGTGCCCGATGTTCGACTTGATCGAGCCCAGCCACAACGGCTGGTCGGCCGGGCGGTCGGCCCCGTAGGTGGCCAGCAGCGCCTGGGCTTCGATCGGGTCGCCGAGCTGGGTGCCGGTGCCGTGTGCCTCGACGGCATCCACCTGATCCGCCGACAGCCGCGCGTTGGCCAGCGCGTCGAGGATCACCCGTTGCTGTGACGGGCCGTTGGGCGCGGTCAGGCCGTTGCTGGCCCCGTCGGAGTTGACCGCCGAACCGCGCACCAGCGCCAGCACCGGATGGCCGTTGCGACGAGCGTCCGACAGCCGTTCCAGCAGCAGCACGCCGACGCCCTCGCCCCAGCCGGTGCCGTCGGCCGCCGCGTCGAAGGACTTGCACCGGCCGTCGGCCGCCAGCACACCCTGCCGGCTGAACTCGGTGAACGCCGACGGCAGCGCCATGACGCAGGCTCCGCCGACCAGAGCCAGATCGCTTTCCCCCGACCGCAGCGCCTGGCCGGCCAGGTGCAGGGCGACCAGCGACGAGGAGCAGGCGGTGTCCACCGTGGTGGCGGCCGCCTGCAGGCCCATGGTGTAGGCCACCCGGCCGGAGGCCACGCTGGGCGAGACGCCGGTGCTGAGATATCCCTCCAGCCCGTCCGGAACCTCCCGGAGCCCGGCCGCGTAACCGGACGCGGCCAGGCCGATGTAGACACCCGTGCGGCTGCCGCGCAGCGCCGCCGGCACGATGCCCGCCCGTTCGACCGCCTCCCAGCAGGTCTCCAGCAGCATGCGCTGCTGCGGGTCCATGGCCAGCGCCTCGCGCCGGTTGATGCCGAAGAAGTCGGCGTCGAAGTCACCGGCGTCGTAGAGGAACGAGCCCTCCCGCACGTACGAGGTGCCGGGCCGGTTCAGGTCCGGGTCGTACAGGTCGGCGAGGTCCCAGCCCCGGTCGGTGGGTAGCCCGGCGGCGGCGTCGTGGCCGTCCGCCAGCAATCGCCACAGATCGGCCGGGGTGCGCACGTCGTCGGGGAAGCGGCAGGCCATGCCGACGATCGCGATCGGCTCGTGCTGGGCGGCGAGCAGCGCCTGATGCTGGCCGCGCAGCCGTTCCGTCTCCTTGAGCGAGGCCCGCAGCGCGGCGACAAGCTGGTCGTTCGACGTGGTCATGCTTCCCCGTCTTCGTGGTCGTCTGCGCCGAGTGCCATCCGTACCAGGTCCTCGGCATCCATCGAGTCGATCGAGTCGGGTGGCTGCGTCGCACCGCCCGCCAGGAGCGCGGCGCCGACGTCCGCCCCCAGGTCGGCGAGCTGGACCAGGGTCTCCAGCACGCCCGCTTCGCGCAGCCGGTGCAGCGGGATCGCCGCGAACGCCCGCCGGACCTCGGCCTCACCACCCTCGTCGGGGGCGTCGGGCACGACCATCTGGTCGAGCAGGTACGCGACCAGCTCCCGCGGGGTCGGGTGGTCGAAAGTGACCGTCGGTGGCAGCCGCAACCCGCACGCCGTGCTCAGCCGATTGCGCAGCTCGACGGCGGTCAGCGAGTCGAACCCGATGTCGGAGAACGCCCGATCGGGCTCGATCGCCGTGGCCGAACCGAAGCCGAGGACCACTGCCACGTTCTCGCGCACCACGTCGAGCAGGGCCCGCTCCCGTTCGCCGGCCGGCAGCTCGATCAGCCGGGCGACCAGCGAGGCGGACTGAGCCTCGCCGGAGTCGGCCGCGGTGCGGCGGTTGCCGGTGCGCAGCAACCCGCGGTACAGCGGCGGCACCGGGCCGGCGCCGACCCCGGTGCGCAACGTGGCCAGGTCCAGTTGCATCGGCACGAGCAGCGCCTCGTCGACCGCGCCGGCCGCGTCGAACAGCGCGAGGCCCAGCTCCGGGGGCATGGCCCGGACCCCGGACCGGGTGATCCGCGTGCGGTCGGTGCTGTCCAGTCCGCCGGCCATGCCGCCGGACTGCTCCCACATCCCCCAGGCGAGGGAGACCGCCGGCAAACCGGCAGCGCGGCGATGCTGGGCGAGGGCATCCAGGTACGCGTTGGCCGCCGCGTAGTTGGCCTGGCCCGCGGCGCCGAACACGCCGGACGCCGACGAGAAGAGGACGAACTCGGCGAGGTCGAGGCCGCGGGTCGCCTCGTGCAGGGCGACCGCGCCGTCCACCTTCGGGCGCATGACCCGATCGACCTGGTCGGCGGTCAGCGACCCCACCACGCCGTCGGCGAGCACACCCGCCGCGTGCACGACGCCGGTGAGCGGATGCGCGGCCGGCACCGCGGCGAGCAGCCCGGCGAGCGCTTCGACGTCGGCGATGTCGCACGCGGCGACGGTCACCTCGGCACCGAGCGCGGCCAGCTCGTCGCGCAACTGCGTGGCACCGGGCGCCCGCTCCCCCTGACGACCGGCCAGGATCAGATGCCGGACGCCGCGAGCACTCACCAGATGCCGGGCGAGGAGGCCGCCCAGCGCGCCGGTGCCGCCGGTGACCAGCACCGTGCCGGCCGGGTCCAGCCGGCGGGGCATGGTGAGCACCAGCTTGCCGACGTGCCGCGCCTGGCTCATCGTCCGCATCGCGTCGGCGGCCCGCCGCACGTCGTAGGTGGTCACCGGCAGTGGCGGCAGGTCGCCCCGCTCGATCAACTCGACCAGCGCGGTCAGCACCGCGCCGAGCCGGGCCGGGCTCAGCTCGATCAGGTCGTAGGGCTGGTATGTCACGCCGGGCCAGCGGGCGGCAACCACGTCGGGCCTGCGCAGGTCGCTCTTGCCCAGCTCGAGGAAGCGCCCACCGCGCGGCAGCAGGCGCAGCGAGGCGTCGACGAGCTCCCCGGTCAGCGAGTTGAGCACCACGTCCACTCCGCGGCCGCCGGTGGTGGCCAGGAACCGCTCGGCGAACTCCGGGTCGCGCGAGGAGCCGATGTGCGCGTCGTCCAGGCCCATCTCGCGCAGCCGGTCCCACTTGCCGGGGCTGGCGGTGGCGAACACCTCGGCGCCGAGGTGGCGGGCGAGCCGGACCGCGGCCGTGCCGACGCCGCCGGTGCCGGCGTGGATCAGGACGGCGTCGCCGGACCGCACCCCGGCCAGTCCGACCAGGCCGTGGTACGCGGTGATGAAGGCCGCCGGCGTGGCCGCGGCCTGCTCGAACGACCAGCCGGCCGGTAACCGCACGAGCGTGCCCGCGTCGGACACGGCGACCGGCCCGAGCGAGAAGGGAACCATGCCCATCACCCGGTCGCCGACGCCCAGGCCGGTGACGTCCGCGCCCACCTCGGTCACCACGCCGGCCGCCTCGCTGCCCAGGACGGGTGTGCCGGGCAGCATTCCCAGGGCGGTGAGCACGTCCCGGAAGTTCAGCCCGGCGGCGTGCACGGCGAGCCGGACCTGGCCGGGCAGCAGCGGACCGGTCGCCTCCGGATACGGCACCAAGGCGAGGTTCTCCAGCGTGCCGGGCCCGGTGGTGTTCAGCCGCCAGGCCGGGGTGTCCAGCGGCGGCACCAGCGACGTAGCGGTCTGCAGCTTGGCCAGCCTGGGCACCCATGGTGCACCGTCGCGCATCGCAAGCTGGGTCTCCTCGGCGGCGATCGCGGCCGCCACCGCTCCGGACAGGGCCGTCCAGGAGGCGTCGCCCCCGTCGACGTCGACCAGGAGCAGCCGTCCCGGGCTTTCCGCCTGCGCGGAGCGCACCAGCCCCCACAGCGCGGCGTGGGCGAGCCCGCCGATCCCCTCGCCGGGCTGGACGGCGACGGCGCCCTGGGTCAGCACCACCAGGTGCGACGCGGCCGCGTCACCGGCCAGCCAGCGCTGGAGCAGGTCGAGCAGGTCGCGGGTCAGCCGGCGGGCGGTCGCGCCGTCGGTGCCCGCCGACGGCGGGCAGACCACCACGACGCCCGGCGCCGGGCCCTTGGCATTCGCGCCGTTCGCATCCGAGCCGTTCGCATGCGGGGCGTCCGGGTCCAGGTCCGGCAGGTCGGGATGGACCCGCAGCTCCAGCCGGGTGCCGGCGAGCGCCGCCGCGACGCTCTTGGCGCCCGGGCCGACGAGATCCCACGCGCCGGCCGGTCGGCGCGCCGGCTCCCCGGCGCCGAGCGGGGCCCACTGGATGCGCATCAGGGCGTCGGCGAGCGGATTGCGCGCCGGTGGCGCCTGCCCGGTCGAGACGGGCAGCAACACCAGCGACCGGACCGTCGCGACCGGCGCACCGGCGGGGTCGGTCAGGCTCGCGCTGACCGCGCCGTCGCCGGCCGGCGTGAGCCGGGCCCGCAGCGCGGCGGCCCCGGTCGCGTGCAATGACACGCCGGACCACGAGAACGGCACCCGCACCTGCGGTGCCGTGCTCGCCCCGTCCTCGCCGGAGGCGCTCATCAACGCGAGCGCCTGGAACGCCGCGTCCAGCAGGGCCGGGTGCAGATCGAACTGGCGGGCCTCACCCCGCTGCTCCTCGGCGAGCGCGACCTCGACGAACACGTCGTCGCCGCGGCGCCAGGCCGCGCGCAGCCCTCGGAAGGCCGGGCCGTAGGCGTTGCCCATCTGCTCGAGGTTGTCGTAGAAGTCGTCGAGCGGCAGCGGCTCGGCGCCGGCGGGCGGCCACACACCGTCGTCCGCGGACTCGTCCCCTGCGGCGGGACCGACGGCCAGGACACCGGTCGCGTGCCGGCTCCAGTCCTCGTCGGCGCCGTCATCGGACCGTGAGTGGAGGGTGAACGTGCGGCGCCCGGTCTCGTCGGGGACGTCCACGCTGAGATGTACGGCCAGCCCGCCCCGTTCGGGCAGGGCCATCGGCGCGGCGAGCGTCAGCTCCTCGACCAGGTCGCAGCCGACCTGGTCGCCGGCGCGCAGCGCCATCTCCAGCATGGCCGTGCCGGGCACCAGCACGGCGCCGCCGATGACGTGGTCGCCGAGCCAGCGATGGCTGTGCGCGGACAGCCGCCCGGTGAGCAGCACCTCCCCGGTGCCAGGCACGTCAGTCGCGGCCGCGAGCAGCGGGTGCTCGGCGGAGACCAGCCCGAGCGCGGTGGCGTCACCGGCCCGGGCGCCCGGTTCCAGCCAGTACCGCAGGCGCTGGAACGCGTACGTGGGCAGGTCGACGGTGCACGGCGGCGACGTGGCCGGCTGCGCCCGCACGACCGCGGGCCACCGCACGTCGACGCCGGAGACGTGCAGACCGGCGAGCCCCTCCAGCAGCGATCGCCGCTCGGGCCGGCCGCGCCGCAGCAGCGGCAGGACCACGGCCTGGGGCACGGCTTGAGGCACGGTCGAGGCGGGGTCGTCGAGGCAGTCCAGCACCATGCCGGCCAGCACCCCGTCCGGTCCGACCTCGGCGAACCGGCGCACCCCGGCCGCAGTCAGCGCGGCGACGCCGGCCTGGAAGCGCACCGGTTGGCGCACGTGCCGCACCCAGTAGTCGGGCGTGGCCAGCAGCGCGCCGTCGAGCTGCCCGGTCACGTTGCTGACCACCGGAATCTCCGGCGCGTGGTACGTGAGACCCGCGGCCACCTCGGCGAACTCGGCGAGCATCGGTTCCATCAGCGGCGAGTGGAAGGCGTGGCTGACGGTCAGGGCGCGGGTCTTGCGACCGGCCGCGGCGAGCTCGCCGGTGATCGCGGCGACCGCGTCCCGGTCACCGGAGACGACGACCGACCGCGGGCCGTTCACCGCCGCCAGGCAGACCAGATCCTCGTGGCCGGCCAGGAGCGGGGTGACCTCCTCCTCGGCGGCCTGGACCGAGACCATCGCACCGCCGGCGGGCAGCGCCTGCATGAGGCTGCCGCGGGCGGCGACGAGCGCGGCAGCGTCCGGCAACGACACGATTCCGGCCACGTGGGCCGCCGCGATCTCCCCGACCGAGTGCCCGACCAGGAAGTCCGGGCGGATCCCCCATGACTCGATGAGCCGGAACAACGCGATCTCGAAGGCGAACAGCCCCGCCTGGGTGAACAC
The DNA here is from genome assembly GCF_016862175.1 of Paractinoplanes durhamensis. Lineage (GTDB taxonomy): Bacteria > Actinomycetota > Actinomycetes > Mycobacteriales > Micromonosporaceae > Actinoplanes > Actinoplanes durhamensis. The sequence continues at coordinate 53,288 of NZ_BOML01000092.1, forward strand.
GGTCCGGTGGAGGTCGTCGTCGGTGGTCTCGGCCTCGGTGCCGAACACGACGTCGCGCACCGGCCGCGGCAGTCGAGTGTCCAGGTGAGCGCAGACCTCGTCGAACGCGTCCGCGAACCGGGGGTATGCCTCGTACAGCTCGCGGCCCATGCCGGCGCGTTGACTGCCCTGGCCGGAGAAGAGCAGCGCCAGCCCACCCTCCCCGGTGCGGCCGGTCACCACCCCGGGCGCGGTTTCGTCGCGGGCCACGGCCGCCAGTCCGTCGAGCAGTTCCTGCGGCTCGGCGCCGACGACCACCGCCCGGATGTCGAACCGGGCCCGGCTCGCGGCCAGCGACCAGGCCACGTCGGCCGGGCGCGGCGCGGTGCCGGACAGGTGCGCCAGCAGCCGCCCGGCCTGTTGCCGGAGCTCCGCGGCGCCCTTGGCGGACACCACCCAGGGCACGACCGGCGCCTCGTCCGTCGGCGCTTGGTCCGTCGGATGCTGGTCCGTCGTCGGCTGGTCCGTCGACGCGGCGTCGTCGGACGGGGCCTGTTCGAGGATCACGTGGGCGTTGGTGCCGCTGCCGCCGAACGACGAGACCCCGATCCGCCGGGGCCGGTCGACCTCCGGCCAGGCCGTCGACTCGGTGAGCAGCGCGACCGAGCCGGCCGACCAGTCCACCTCGGGGGTCGGCGCGTCTACGTGGAGCGTGCGCGGCAGCACACCGTGCCGCAGTGCGAGCACTGACTTCATCAGACCGGCCATCCCGGCCGCGGCCTGGGTGTGCCCGACGTTGGACTTCACCGATCCAAGCCACAGCGGCCGGTCGGCCGGCCGGTCCTGGCCGTAGGTGGCGATCAGCGCCTGCGCCTCGATCGGGTCACCGAGCCGGGTGCCGGTACCGTGCGCCTCCACCGCATCGACATCCGTCGGCGACAGGTCCGCGGCGGCGAGCGCCCGGCGGATCACCCGCTGCTGAGAGGGTCCGTTCGGTGCGGTGAGGCCGTTGCTGGCACCGTCCTGGTTCACCGCGGACCCGCGGACCACCGCCAGCACCGGGTGCCCGAGGCGCCGCGCGTCGGAGAGCCGCTCCAGCAGGAGCACGCCGGCGCCCTCGGAGAAGCCGGTGCCGTCGGCCGCGGCGGCGAACGACTTGCACCGCCCGTCCAGGGACAGGGCACGCTGGCGGGAGAAGGCGAGGAAACCGCCCGGGCCGTACATGATCATGACGCCCCCGGCCAGGGCCATCGAACACTCACCGTTGCGCAGTGCCTGGGCCGCGAGGTGCAGCGCGACCAGCGAGGAGGAGCACATCGAGTCGATCGTGACGGTCGGGCCCTCCAGCCCGAAGTTGTAGGCGACGCGTCCGGAGATTGCCGCGGCGGAGCCACCGAGCAGCAGGTGACCCTCGACCCCGTCGGGCAACCGGGTCAGGCCTTCGCCGTAGCCGGAGTGGGCGGCGCCGACGAACACGCCGGTCGAGCTGCCGCGCAACGACGTGGGGTCGATGGTGGCCCGCTCGAACGCCTCCCAGGACAACTCCAGCAGGATCCGCTGCTGGGGGTCCATGGCCAGGGCCTCGCGCGGGCTGATGCCGAAGAACTGCGGGTCGAACTCGCCGGCACCGGTGACGAACCCGCCCTCCTTGACGTAGCTCGTGCCGGGGTGGTCGGGGTCGGGGTGGAACAGGGCGTCGAGGTCCCAGCCGCGGTCGGTGGGGAAGTCACCGACGGCGTCGCGGCCGGCGGTGACCAGGTCCCACAGCTCCTCGGGCGAGGCGACGCCACCGGGCCAGCGCCCGGCCATACTGACGATGGCGATCGGGTCGTCGGCGACCACTGCGGCCCGGGTATCGCCCGCGGCCGGCTCGTCGGCAGGCTTGTCACCGAGCAGTTCCTGCCGCAGATGGCGGGCGAGGACGGCCGAGGACGGGTAGTCGAACACCAGGGTGGCCGGCAGCTTCAGTCCGGTGGCGGCGGTCAGCCGGTTGCGCAGGTCCACCGCGGTGAGCGAGTCGAAGCCGAGATCCTTGAAGGCCCGGCCGGGTTCGATGGCGTCGCGACCGGCATGACCCAGCACGCCGGCAACCTCGCGGCGGACCAGGTCGAGCACGAAGCCGTCCCGCTCGGCCGGGGTCGCGGCGGCCAATCGGCGGGCCAGCTCGGTCCCCGCGGCCGTGCCGGCGTCGTCGGGTTCGGCCGCCGGGATCCGCTGCACCTCGGGCAGGTCCGCGATGAGCGTGCTGGGTCGCGTGGACGTGAAGGACGGCGCGAAGTCGGGCCAGTTCATGTTGGCGACGGCGACGAAGGCCTCGTCGTGCTCAACGGCCTGGGCCTGGGCCTGCAGGGCCAGCCGGGGCTCCATCGGCAGGACGCCGCGGCGGCGCATCGACTCGGTGACGCCGTCGAGGTTCATCATGCCGACCTCGCTCCAGGCCGCCCACGCCACCGAGGTGGCGACCCGGCCCTGCGCCCGGCGCCACTGCGCGAGGCCGTCCAGGTAGGCGTTGGCCGCGGCGTAGACGGCCTGACCGCCGCTGCCCCAGACACCGGCGTTGGAGGAGACCAGGATGAACGCGTCGAGCTGCCGATCGGCGAGCAGTTCGTCGAGGTGCCGGGCGCCGCTGACCTTCGCGGCGAGGATGGCCGCCGCCTCCGCTGTGCCGGTCTCGTCGATGCCGCTGGACTGGCCGGCCCCGGCGGCGTGCACGACGGTGGTCAGCTCCCCCGCCGGGATGCCGGCCAGCAGACCGGCGAGGGCGTCACGGTCGCCGGCGTCGCAGCGGGCCACGGTGACCCGGGCGCCGTTCGCGGCCAGTTCGTCGCGCAGCTCGACAGCGCCGGGCGCGTCCGGGCCGCGCCGGCTGGTGAGGATCACGTGCTCGGCGCCGCCGGCCGCCAGCCATCGGGCGATCTGGCCGCCGACGCCGCCGGTGCCGCCGGTGACCAGCGCCGTGCCGCGCGGCTGCCAGCGCCGGACGGGCGGCCGGCCGGCGATCGGGGCGTGCTGCATGCGGCGGCCGAAGACGCCCGCGGCGCGCACGGCGACCTGATCCTCGGTGGTCTCCCCCGAGATAACGGCCGCGAGCCGGCGGCCGGCCCGCTTGTCCATGGTGGATGGCAGGTCGAGCAGGCCACCCCAGCGGCGCGGGTACTCCAGCGCTGCCACCCGGCCGAACCCCCACACCGCCGCCTGATCCGGGCTGCGCAGCGGGTCGGAGGGGCCGATGGTGACCGCGCCGCGGGTGGCGCACCACAGCGGGGCGCCCAGTGTCGCGTCGCCGAGCGCCTGCACCATGGCGACGGTTGCGGCCAGCCCGGTCAGACCGGCGGCGTCCGGGTTCGGTCCGGTGCCGTCCGGCGCGGTGCTGCCTTCGGCGAGCGCGAGCAGGGACAGGACGCCGGTCAGTTCGGCGTCGGCCCAGGTGCCCAGGCCGGCGGCGAGTTCGGGGCGCCCGGCGGCAGCGCCGACCTCGAGTGTCTGCACGGTCAGGCCGACGCCGGCCAGAGCCTCGGTGCAGGCCCGGACGACGTCAGCGGGCACATCCGGCCGGGACACGACGAGCCAGTTGCCGGCGAGCCGCCCGGCATCGGGCAACTCGATCGACCGCCATCCGATCCGGTATCGCCAGGAGTCGACGACGGAGTCTTCCCGGGCGGCCAGCCGCCAGCTCGACAGCCCCGGCAGCACCGCCTCGACCGCATCAACGCTCACCCGTTCCGGACCGACCAGCTTCACCAGCGCCGACGGGTCATGGCCCTCCACGGCCTCCCAGAACCGCCGCTCCGGCCCCGGCACGCCCGGCCCGGCACCCGCCCCGGCACGCCCATCCGCGGAAGCGGCCGACAGCCAGTACCGCTGCCGCTGAAACGCGTACGTCGGCAAATCCACCGGCGCTGACGGCTTGGGCAGCCGCCAATCAACCACCGCACCCCGCGCCCATGCCTCCGCCACACTCGTCGCCCACCGCACCGGCCCGTCATCACCACGCCGCAACGATCC
>NZ_BOML01000093.1 GCF_016862175.1 Paractinoplanes durhamensis
AGACCGCGCACGAGCGGGGCTTCCTGTTCTTCACCACGCACGTGTCCGACCCGCTGGTGGCCGCGGTCGGGAACACCGTGCTCGACGTCCTGCAGTCCGAGGGACTCGATCGGCGGGCCGCGGAGCTCGGGGCGTACCTCAGCAAGGGTCTTCGGGGTTTGGCGGAACGCCACGCGGTGATCGGGGATGTGCGCGGGCGCGGGCTGCTCGTCGGCCTGGAGCTGGTGCTGGACCGGGCGACCAAGCAGCCGGCCGACGAGGTGGGCGCGGCGGTGACCAGGCGATGCCGGGAGCTGGGGCTGCACATGAACGTGGTGCAGTTGCCGGGCATGGGCGGGGTGTTCCGGATCGCGCCCGCGCTGACCTCGACCCACGCCGAGCTGGACCTCGGCCTGGAGATCCTGGACCGGGCCATCGCCGAGACGACGGCGGGGGACAACGGCTGAGCCGGTCATGAGCGAGGATGCTCGCCGTGCGTCGATCTCATGTGGCCCTGGTGGCCGTCCTGCTCACCGCCGGCTGCTCGTCCGCGCCGAACTCCGCGCCGAAAGCCCCGGCGGCCGGCGCCTCCGCGATGGTGATTCCGGCGGCGAGCTTCCGACTGGAGAACGCGCCGATCCCGGTCGATCTCGAGGTGACCGGCGACGGCAAGGCGGAGATCACCTACGGGTCGCCGGCGGTCAAGGTCAAGGCGGCGACACCGTGGAAGAAGACGGTCGACTCGCAGTCGTCGGACGTGATGCTGACCATCATGCTGATCGCCCGGACCAGCAGCACCAAGGCCGACGCGACGATCACCTGCCGGGTCTCGGTCGGCGGCGTGACGATGCGGGAGAAGACCGCCCACGGACCAGGGGCGGTCGCCGACTGCTCCCCGCTACTCGCCGGCGTCGGCTGACGCCGCCGGCTGGAGGCGGGCCAGCTGGCGGTCGTGCAGGCGGGTCAGCAGTAGCAGGCTGACGATGGCGCCCACGCCGGCCATCGCCATGTCCCACTGGGTGTCCCAGATGTCGCCCTGGGCGCCCAGGAAGTCGTCGGCCGCCGAGCCGCCGATCAGGGCGGAGATCCACTCGAACAGCTCCCATGTGGCGCTCACCGCCATCACCACGCACAGGGTCAGGGCGTTCAGCCAGCCACCCGGGCGTAGTGGGGTGCGGCGGAGCAGGATCTCGCGGGCGATGATCGCGGGGACGAAGCCCTGGGCCAGGTGGCCCAAGCGGTCGTACGGGTTTCGGGCCAGACCCAGCGCGTCGCGCACCCAGTCGCCCGCGGGGACCTCGGCGTAGGTCCAGTGGCCGCCGATCATCAGGATCAGTGACTGGGCCAGGATCAGGCGGTAGGCGAGCGGGGTCAGCGGGAACCGGCGGTAGGTGAGCACCAGGATCGGGGCCGCGATCACCGCGGCCAGCACCTCCAGGAACCAGGTGCCCAGCGATTTGGCGCCGATCGCGGAGGTGACCAGGGCGATCAGGCCGATCCCGAGCAGGACGGCGGGTTCGCGGCGGCGTGGCGTATTCACGGGTCTCAGCCTTGTCGGTGGAGAAGGATCAGTCATGGGTACGCGTACCCAAAAGGTAGTTGGCGATCGAGGACTTAACTTGATACGGTTCTCTGCATAGTCATGCGGAGGTTGGTATGGGAATCCGGGTCGCGGTTGCGGGAGCCAGTGGGTATGCGGGAGGCGAGCTCCTGCGTCTGCTCGCGGGGCATCCCGAGTTCGATCTCGTGGCGGCCACGGCGCACTCGCAGGCCGGGACGCACGTCACCGCCGTACACCCGCAGTTGGCCGGCCTCGACCTGACGCTCGGGGTGACCGATGCGGCCGGGCTCAGCGACGCTGACCTGGTCTTTCTTGCTCTTCCGCATGGGCAGTCGGCGGCCGTCGCGGCGCAGCTGCCGCCCGAGGTGAAGATCGTCGATCTGGGGGCCGACTTCCGGCTCAAGGACGGCGCGCTGTGGGGGAAGTACTACGGCGGGGAGCACGCCGGCACCTGGACCTACGGGCTGCCCGAATTGCCCGGTCAGCGGGAGCTGATCAAGGGGTCGACCCGGGTGGCGAACACGGGTTGTTATGCGGCCACCATCACCCTCGCGCTGGCTCCGCTGATCGCGAGCGGGCTCGCCGACCCGGCCGACGTGGTCGTGGTGGCCAGCTCCGGCACGTCCGGCGCGGGCCGCAGTGCGAAGGTGAACCTGCTGGCCAGCGAGGTGATGGGCGATCTCTCGCCGTACAAGGTGGGGGCCCACCAGCACGTGCCGGAGATCAAGCAGGCCACCGGCGCCACCGCACTCTCGATGACCCCGGTCCTCGCTCCGATGCCTCGCGGCATCCTCGCGACCGTCACTGCGCGTTTCGCCGGCGACGGTGACCCGCGCCAAGTGCTTCTTGATGCGTACGCCGAGGAGCCGTTCCTCCACGTGCTGCCGGCCGGGCAGTGGCCGCACACCGCCGCCACCTCCGGCTCCAACTCGTGCCACCTGCAGGCGACGGTCGACGTCGACTCGGGCCGGATCATCGTGGTCAGCGCGCTCGACAATCTCGGCAAGGGCGCCTCCGGTCAAGCCGTGCAGTGCGCCAACCTCATGTTCGGCCTGCCCGAGACGATGGGCCTGTCCGTGTTCGGAGTTGCCCCATGACTGTCACCCATCCCAAGGGCTTCCGGGCCAGCGGTGTCGCCGCCGGCCTGAAGACCACCGGTAACCCGGACGTCGCGCTGGTCGTCAACGACGGGCCCGACTACACCGCGGCCGCCGTCTTCACCGGCAACCGCGTCAAGGCCGCCCCGGTTCTGTGGAGCCAGCAGGTCCTCAAGGGCGGCGTCGTGCGCGCCGTCGTGCTCAACTCCGGCGGCGCCAACGCGTGCACTGGCACCCAGGGCTTCCGCGACACGCACGCCACCGCCGAGCACACCGCGACCGTGCTGCGCAGCGGCGCCAAGCCGCAGATGATCGGTCCCGGCGACGTGGCGGTCTGCTCGACCGGCCTGATCGGCGAGCTGCTGCCGATGGACAAGCTGCTGCCGGGCGTCACCGCCGCGGCCCGGGCGCTGCACACCGACGGCGGCAAGCAGGCCGCCGAGGCGATCATGACGACCGACTCGGTGGCGAAGAACGCGGTCGTGCAGAAGGAGGGCTGGTCGGTCGGCGGCATCGCCAAGGGCGCCGGCATGCTCGCGCCGGCCCTGGCCACCATGCTCGTGGTGATCACCACCGACGCGTCGGCCGACAACGAGGTGCTGGACGCGGCGTTGCGCGAGGCGACCCGGCTCACCTTCGACCGGATCGACGCGGACGGCTGCATGTCGACGAACGACACCGTGCTGCTGATGGCCAGCGGCGCCTCCGACCGGCAGCCGTCGCCGGAGGAGCTGACCGCGGCCGTCACCGCCGTCTGCCACGACCTGGCCCAGCAGCTGATCGCCGACGCCGAGGGGGCCACCAAGCACATCGCGATCGTGGTCGAGGGCGCCGATACCGAGGCCGACGCGGTCGAGGTGGGGCGGGTGGTCGCCCGGAACAACCTGGTCAAGACCGCGCTGTTCGGCAACGACCCCAACTGGGGGCGCATCCTGGCGGCGGTCGGCACCACCCAGGCCCGGTTCGAACCCGACCGGGTCGACGTCGCGATCAACGGCGTGTGGATCTGCAAGGGCGGGGCGGCGGCCGAGGACCGGTCGAAGGCCGACCTGTCCGGGCGGGACGTCACGATCACGATCAACCTGCGGGAAGGGGCGATGGCCGCGACGATCTGGACGACCGATCTGTCGCACGCCTACGTGCACGAGAACTCGGCGTACTCGTCGTGAGCTCACCGTTGGAGAAGGCCGGCGTGCTGATCGAGGCGCTGCCCTGGCTGGAGCGTTTTCACGGCACCACGGTGGTGATCAAGTACGGCGGCAACGCCATGATCAACCCGCAGTTGCAGCAGGCCTTCGCCGAAGACATCGTCTTTATGCGATATGTCGGGATTAAGCCCGTCGTTGTCCACGGTGGAGGGCCGCAAATCAGCCGCATGCTTGACAAAATGGGCATCGCCAGCGAGTTCCGCGGTGGGCTGCGAGTGACCACACCGGAAGCGATGGACGTTGTTCGGATGGTTTTGACCGGACAGGTCGGGCGAGAGCTGGTCGGGCTGATCAACAAGCACGGCCCGTTCGCGGTCGGGCTGTCCGGTGAGGACGCCAAGCTGTTCACCGCGACCAGGCGCGGCGCGCTGATCGACGGCGAAGAGGTCGACATCGGCCAGGTCGGCGACGTTTCCCGGGTGGACACCAGTGCTGTCGACGACCTGATCGCAGCCGGCCGCATCCCGGTCATCGCCAGCGTCGCCCCCGATGCCGATGGTGTCGTGCACAACGTCAACGCCGACACCGCCGCCGCGGCCCTCGCCGAGGCGCTCGGTGCCCGCAAGCTGGTCGTGCTCACCGACGTCCCCGGCCTCTACACCAACTGGCCGGACACGTCGTCGCTGACCACCCGGATCGACGCCGACGCCCTCGAGAAACTGCTGCCCAGCCTCGAATCGGGGATGGTGCCGAAGATGGAGGCGTGCCTGCGCGCCGTCCGCGGCGGAGTGCCCGCCGCGCACGTCGTCGACGGCCGCGTCCCGCACTCCACGCTGCTCGAAGTCTTCACCTCGGAAGGGATCGGAACGATGGTGGTGCCCTCATGACCGCGCTGGTCGACCGTTGGTCGCAGTCGATGATGAACAACTACGGGACGCCGCAGATCGCCCTGGTCCGCGGCGAAGGCGCGGTGGTGACCGACGACAACGGCAAGCAGTACGTCGACTTCCTCGGCGGCATCGCGGTCAACGCGCTCGGCCACGCCCACCCGGCCGTGGTCGAGGCGGTCACCCAGCAGATCTCCCAGCTCGGGCACGTGTCCAACCTGTACATCGCCGAGCCGTGCATCGCTCTGGCCGAGCTGCTGCTGGCCCTGGCCGGCCGCCCCGGCAAGGTCATCTTCGGCAACTCGGGCGCCGAGGCGAACGAGGCCGCGTTCAAGCTGTCCCGGCTGACCGGCCGCACCCACGTCGTGGCGACCGAGGGCGCGTTCCACGGCCGGACGATGGGCGCGCTCGCGCTGACCGGCCAGCCGGGAAAGGCCGACCCGTTCCGCCCGCTGCCCGGCGAGGTGACGCACGTGGCGTTCGGCTCGCTGGAGACGCTGGACAACGCGGTCACCACCGAGACCGCCATGGTCATCCTGGAGCCGATCCAGGGCGAGAACGGCGTCGTCGTCCCGCCGCCCGGTTACCTGGCCGGCGCCCGCGAGATCTGTACCCGCAACGGCGCGCTGCTCGTGCTGGACGAGGTGCAGACCGGCGTCGGCCGCACCGGCCACTGGTTCCACCACCAGGCCGAAGGCGTCGAGCCGGACGTCATCACCCTGGCCAAGGGCCTCGGCGGCGGCCTGCCGCTGGGCGCCTGCATCGCCTTCGGCAAGGCGGCCGACCTGTTCACCCCGGGCTCGCACGGCACCACGTTCGGCGGCAACCCGGTCGCCTGCGCGGCCGGCCTCGCCGTGGTCCGCACGATCGCCGGCACCGGCCTGCTCGACCACGTCAAGCGGGTGGGGGAGCAGCTGCGCCGCGGTCTGGAGGATCACCCGCTGGTCGACCACGTGCGCGGCGCCGGACTGCTGCTCGGCATCGTCCTCAAGGGACCCGAGTCGAAGCGGATCGCGGCCGCCCTGCAGGACGCCGGCTTCCTGGTCAACGCCCCCCAACCCGACGTCATCCGGCTCGCCCCGCCGCTGATCATCAGCACCGAGCAGGCCGACGCCCTCATCGCCGCTTTCGGAGCCATCAAGTGACCAGGCATTTCCTACGTGACGACGACCTCAGCCCGCAGGATCAGGCGGCCGTCCTGGAGCTTGCGGCCGAGATGAAGGCTTCGCGGTTCGCCTATCGGCCGCTCGAAGGCCCGCGCTCGGTGGCGGTCTTCTTCGACAAGGTCAGCCTGCGCACCCGGCTGTCCTTCGAGGCCGGCATCGCCGAGCTGGGCGGTCAGCCGATCATCGTGGACACCCAGGCCACCCACTTCGGCCGGGGCGAGTCGCTCGCCGACGCCGGGCGGGTCGTCTCCCGCTACGTCGCCGCGATGGTCTTCCGCACCACCGGCGACGAACGGCTCACCGAGCTGGCCTCCGGCGTCAACGTGCCGGTGGTCAACGCGCTCACCGACGGCTTCCACCCCTGCCAGCTGCTGGCCGACCTGCAGACGATCCGGGAACGCTTCGGATCAACAGCAAACCGCAAGCTTGCGTACGTCGGGGATGCGGCCAACAACATGGCGCACTCGTATCTTCTCGCCGGGGCGACCGCGGGCATGCACGTACGCGTAGCCGGCCCGTCCGGTTTTGATCCTTCCCCGGCGGTGGTGTCCCGCGCCGCCGAGATCGCGGCGTGGACCGGCGGCTCGGTCGAGGTGATGCGCGACCCGTTCGAGGCCGCCGACGGGGTGGACGTGCTCGCCACCGACACCTGGACCTCGATGGGCCAGGAGGGCGACGGCAAGGACCGGTTGACGCCGTTCCGGCCGTACCAGATCAATGAGAAGCTCCTGGCCGCCGCCGCGCCGGAGGCGATCGTCCTGCACTGCCTGCCCGCGCACCGCGGGGAGGAGATCACCGACGAGGTGATGGACGGTCCGCAGAGCGCGGTGTTCGACCAGGCCGAGAACCGGCTGCACGCGCAGAAGGCGCTGCTGGCGTGGCTCCTGGCGGTGAATTCCCAGTGACCGGGCCGGTGACCCGCGCCGGGCGGCATGCCCGGATCGTCGAGCTGATCAGGGAGAAGGCGATCCGGTCGCAGACCGAGCTCGCCGAACTCCTGGCGGCCGACGGTGTGCAGGTCACCCAGGCCACCCTCTCCCGTGACCTGGAGGAGCTGGGCGCCGTGAAGGTCAGCGGCGCCTACCTCATCCCGGAGGACGGCAAGCGGCCGCTGCGCGATGCCGAGAACGCCCCGGCCCGTCTCCTGCGGCTGCTGCGGGAGTTGCTCACCGGAGTGGACGCCAGCGGCAACATCGCGGTCCTGCGCACCCCGCCCGGAGCGGCCCAGTTCCTGGCCAGCGCGCTGGACCGCTCCGGACTCACCGATGTCGTCGGCACCATCGCCGGCGACGACACGATTCTCGTCGTGGCCCGCGACGTCACCGGCGGCAAGGCACTTGCCGAGAAGCTCGCCGAATGGGCCGCACACAACCCTGACAATCTGGAAGGAGCACCCCGTGACTGAGCGGGTAGTTCTCGCGTTCTCCGGAGGCCTCGACACCTCCGTCGCCATCCCCTACCTCGCCGAGCAGACCGGCGGGGAGGTCATCGCCGTGGCGCTCGACGTCGGCCAGGGCGGCGAGGACATGGAGGTGATCCGGCAGCGTGCCATCGACTGCGGTGCCGCGGAGAGCGTAGTGGTGGATGCCCGCGAGGAGTTCGCGGCCGACTTCTGCCTGCCGGCGCTGCGCGCCAACGCGCTCTACATGGACCGGTACCCGCTGGTGTCGGCGCTGTCCCGGCCGCTGATCGTGCGGCACCTGGTCGAGGCGGCCAAGCAGTACGGCGGCACGATCGTCTCGCACGGCTGCACCGGCAAGGGCAACGACCAGGTCCGGTTCGAGGTCGGCATCGGGGCGCTCGACCCGTCGCTCAAGGTGATCGCGCCGGCCCGGGACTTCGCGTGGACCCGGGACAAGGCGATCGCGCTGGCCGAGGAGAAGGGGCTGCCGATCGACGTCACGCACAAGTCGCCGTACTCGATCGACCAGAACCTGTGGGGCCGCGCCGTCGAGACCGGCTTCCTCGAGGACATCTGGAACGGGCCGATCGAGGACATCTACTCGTACACGGCGAATCCGGCTCTCGAACGGGACGCGGACGAGGTCGTCATCACGTTCGACCAGGGCAATCCGGTCGCCATCGACGGCGAGACGGTCACCCCGTTCCAGGCGATCAGCGAGCTGAACCGGCGGGCCGGTGCGCAGGGTGTCGGGCGTCTCGACATGGTCGAGGACCGGCTGGTCGGCATCAAGAGCCGCGAGGTGTACGAAGCTCCCGGCGCGATCGCCCTGATCACCGCCCACCAGGAGCTCGAGAACGTGACCGTCGAGCGTGACCTGGCCCGCTTCAAGCGCTCGGTCGACCAGCGCTGGGGCGAGCTCGTCTACGACGGCCTCTGGTTCTCCCCGCTGAAGAACGCGCTCGACGCGTTCATCAACGACGCGCAGAAGCACGTCACCGGTGAGGTGCGGCTGACCCTGCACGGCGGCCGCGCGACCGTCACCGGCCGGCGTTCGGACGCCAGCCTGTACGACTTCGGGATGGCCACCTACGACACCGGCGACACCTTCGACCAGACCCTGGCCAAGGGCTTCGTGCAGCTCTGGGGCCTCCCGTCGCGCATGGCGGCGGGCCGGGACCGGCGGCTGGCAGACTGAGCGTCGTGACCGAGAAAACTAGTTTGTGGGGCGGCCGGTTCTCCGGCGGCCCCGCCGACGCCCTGGCCCGGCTGTCGGTGAGCGTTCAGTTCGACTGGCGGCTCGCCCCCTACGACATCGCCGGGTCCCGGGCGCACGCCCGGGTGCTCGCCGCGGCCGGGTTGCTCGACCCGGACGAGCTGGGCCAGATGCTGGCCGCCCTCGACGACCTCGAGGCGGCCTGCGCGTCCGGCGAGTTCCGGCCCACCATCGACGACGAGGACGTGCACACCGCCCTCGAACGCGGCCTGCTCGAACGCCTCGGCACGCTGGGTGGCAAGCTGCGCGCCGGCCGGTCGCGGAACGACCAGGTCGCCACCGACCTGCGGCTCTACCTGCGCGACCACGCCCGCGGCCTGGCCGTGTCGCTGGTCGAGCTGGCCGACGCGCTCACCGAGCAGGCGGCGCTGAACGTCAACACGGCGGCGCCGGGCATGACCCACCTGCAGCACGCCCAGCCGGTCACCTTCGGCCACTGGCTGCTCGCCCACGTGCAACCTCTGCTGCGCGACCTCGACCGGCTGCGCGACTGGGACGCCCGCGCGGCGATCTCGCCGCTCGGCTCGGGCGCGCTCGCCGGTTCGTCGCTGCCGCTCGACCCGGCCGCGGTCGCCAAGGAGCTGGGCTTCACCGCGCCGGCCCCGAACTCGATGGACGCGGTCGCCGACCGGGACTTCGTGGCCGAGTTCCTGTTCGTGACGGCGCTGATCGGCGTGCACCTGTCCCGCCTGGGCGAGGAGGTGGTCCTCTGGACCTCCACCGAGTTCGGCTGGGTGGAGCTGGACGACGCGTTCGCCACCGGTTCGTCGATCATGCCGCAGAAGAAGAACGCGGACATCGCCGAGCTGGCCCGGGGCAAGAGTGGCCGCCTGGTCGGCGGCCTGGTCACGGTGCTGACCATGCTCAAGGGACTGCCGCTCACCTACGACCGGGACATGCAGGAGGACAAGGAGCCGGCCTTCGACGCGATCGAGACGCTGGGACTCCTGCTGCCCGCTCTCGCGGGCATGATCTCCACCATGACCGTACGGGTGGACCGGCTCGCCGCGGCCGCCCCGGTCGGCTTCTCGCTGGCCACCGAGGTCGCCGACTGGCTGGTCCGGCGCAACGTGCCGTTCCGCGAGGCGCACGAGATCACCGGGCAGCTGGTGGCGTTGTGCTCGGTGCGCGGCTGCGAGCTGGAGGACCTGACCGACGACGACCTGAAGACGGTCAGCGGCCACCTGGACCCGTCGGTCCGCGCGGTGCTGTCGGTCGAGTCGGCGCTGGCCAGCCGCACCACGCCCGGTTCGACCGGCCCCGGCCCGGTCGCCGAGCAGCTGGCCGGCGTCCAGCACAAACTGGACAGCTGGCGGCAGTGGGCGGTCGAGAAGGTCGTTCCCCGGTAGACGTTTGTTCGAGGAGGGGCGGCGCGTGACGCCGCCTCTCTTCTTGCCTCTTTACGAAAACGTTTTCGGGAGGCACGGTGATAGACGTACATCGATCGTCTGCCACCGGAGGAAACGATGAACACTCGACGAAATCGCAGCCTGGCGGCGGTTGCCGCGGTCATCTCGCTCGGCGCCGCGGTCGCGGTCACGGCGACCGGAGCCAGTGCCGCGGCGGCCGGCTGCCAGGTGTCCTACACGGTCGCATCGCAATGGCAGGGCGGCTTCGGGGCCACCGTTGCCGTCACCAACCTCGGGGATCCGCTCACCGGGTGGACGCTGCGCTGGTCGTTCGGCGCCGGCCAGACCATCACCCAGGCGTGGAACGCCACGGTCACCCAGAGCGGGGCCGCGGTGACCGCCGTCAACGCCTCCTACAACGGTGCGCTCGGCACCGGCGGGAGCACCTCGTTCGGCTTCAACGGATCGTGGACCGGCAGCAACCCTCTCCCGTCCGCATTCACCCTGAACGGGGTCGCCTGCACCGGGTCGGCTGTTCCGACCCCCACGCCCGTCACCCCGGCGCCGACCGGCTCGGCGGCCGTCAAGACGGTTCGGGTCTTCTGGCTCAAACCCACCGACGTCGCCTTCGACCAGCGCTACCCGGACGGCATCGCCGCCGTCATGCGGGAGGCTCAGCGCTACTACAAGCAGGAGATCGGCAAGACGTTCACGCTCAACGGCACGGTCGTCGAGGTGGTAAACGGTGAGCACGACCGGAACTGGTACATCACCACCAACTGCAGCGGCAGCGACCACTACTGGTGCGTGGTCCAGAACATGCAGCAGGAGCTGATGCGCCGGTTCGGGATCAGCAGCCAGGACAGTCGCTGGCTGTGCGTGGGCGAGATCAGCGCCGAGGAGACCAACCAGTCCGGCGGTGGCGCCAGCCCCGGCTGGGTGGTGCTCAGCGGCCACGACGCGGACGGCGCGGCCGGCCTCAACGGGGCGATGAACCGCTGGTACGGCGGCATGGTGCACGAACTCGGCCACGGGTTCGGGCTGCCCGACTCCACGTCGACCGACGGCACCCCGATGTCCGCGTCGTTCTACAGCTACCCGGACACCCACTTCAGCCAGGCGCAGAAGAACGCGATCCTGGCCGGCCCGTACGGCAGCTTCCTGTCCTGAATGCGAAGGGGCGGCTCTTCGAAAGCCGCCCCTTCCCGATCGAGGGCCTACGCTGAGGCCGGGGGAAGGGGCGCGCGATGGAGAGCGATTCTCGAACCAGGGCCGCGATCGAGGCACATTGGCGGGCGTCCGAGGCGGGCGAGACCGACGCCGAGCACGCCATCTACGCCGAGGACGCGATCCTCGACCACCCGCAGTCGGGGGAGCGTTTCCGCGGCCGCGCGACGATCGTCGCGCAGCGCGGCGGGCACCCGGCCGACCGGCACTTCACCGTCCTGCGGATCACCGGCAGCCGGGACATGTGGGTCAGCGAGTGCATCATCACCTACGACGGCGTGCCCACCCACTCGGTGAGCATCATGGAGTTCGCCGGCGAGCAGGTGTCCCACGAGACGCAGTATTTCGCCGACCCGTTCCCGTCCCCGGCGTGGCGGGCCGCCCTCGCCGAGCCGATGCCGGGCCAGGAGATCATCCGGGCCTGACCGAGACCGGACACCAGTGCGGCCTCGACGCCGGTTGTGCCGGGTGGCGGCAGGCCGGAGCATGGCGGGATGGGTTTCCGCCTGCGTGTTCCCGGTCGTGTGCCCACTGTGGAGGCCGGCCCGGTCCTGCTGATCATGCTTCTGGTACTGGCGATCGCCTCCGCGATCGGCGGCATCGCCGTGCTCAACGGCAGTCACGGCGAGGGGATCGCCTTCGAGGTCGGAAAGTGGCTGCTCCAGCTCACGACGGTGCTGGTCGGGGCCGGCGCGATCGCCACCCTGCTGCGCTGGACCGACCTGGTGCGGGCACGGCGCGAGGCGTGGACCGGCCTGATGCACGAGGTGATCGCGGCCGGCAACACCATCGAGATGGCGGGCCGGACCTTGCAGGCGGACATTTCCGCGGCGTCCTATCAGCGGTTCATCGAGACCTGCCGGGAAGTCCGGGCGGTCCTGCGGCGGATCACCGCGGCTCCGGCCCTGCACGAGGACGAAGAGCTTCGGAACGGCCTCAACGTCATGCGGCGCTACCTCACGACGCTCGTCCTCGAGTGCGAGGACCGATATCTCGCGGTGGCGCGCCAGCAGCAGCTCGACGACTACTTCCTGGAGGCCCAGCTGAAGAAGCTCGCAACCTCGGCCGCGACGGCTCCGCCCCGCCTGCCGACCGAGCTGGCGGCGTCCATGCCCGCCGCCGAGATGTTGCGGAATGCCGTCCGGTTCAAGGAGTTGACCGCCTTCCGCGAGAGTTTCGACAAAAGCCCGTTCCGGATCGCGTACGTGCGGACGGTCAAGCCGTTGCTGGAGAAGCACGCCGGTGTCCACCGGCGTCCCCGGCAAAGAGGGTCCCCGTCCGGCGCGGTCCGCCCGCCGGCCGGCTGGTAGGCGGGGTCCCGCGCGATTTCCTTGATGTTGGGTCTCGGGTGGGCGAGGGCCCGATTTCCTGGATCTCGGCCTCTGGGTGCGAGAGTGAGGCCCCAACTTTCGCGAGGTCGGTGGCACTTGCTCCCTGGCCGGCTCTCCGCTGCTCTCGGCGCCGGCCGGGTGTTCCTCGCGCACCAGCCCGGCGCCGGCCAACTCCGTGGTCAGCGCCAGGGTGGTGCTGCGATTGACCCCCATCCGCTCGGCCAGGGCGGCGCGGGACAGCGGCCCCGCCACGTGAACGTGGTGGAGCAGCGTGCCCAGGCTCGATCGGTGGCGGTGCATGTCAACCGACAATCTAGGGGCTATTCGCCGGCCGGTGCGGTCAGCGTGACGCCGAGGCCGACCGGGGTGCCGAAGTTGGGGGTGCCATCCGCGTTCCAGGTGAACTTCTGGGCCCTCGTCGAACGGTTGAGGTCACAGTTGCCCGCCGAGTTCGTGGTGGCGTGGTAGACGATCCAGTCCTCGGTGCCGTCCGGCGACTTGAAGAAGCCGTTGTGGCCGGGGCCGTACACGCCGGCCGCGTTGTTGCGCTGGAAGACCGGGGTGGCCGACTTCACCCACGACGACGAGTTGAGTGGGTCGCCGCCGTTCCAGGTGAGGATGCCCAGCTTGTAGTCGGGCGTCGAGCAGTGCGACGCGGAGAAGACGATGAACGTCTTGCCGCCGTGCTGCAGCACCTCGGCGCCCTCGTTGACCGCGCCGCCGACCGTCTCCCAGTTGTAGGTGGGGGTGGAGAGCAGGTGCCGGGTGCCGGCCGCGGTCCACGGGTTGGCGAGCTCACGGATGAAGTTGGGCTGGGCGCCGTTGTAGTACGTGCCGAGCAGGTAGATCTTGCCGTTGAGCTGCAGGATGCTCGGGTCGAGCTCCCAGGTGTTGTCGGCGGTCGGGTCGAGCAGGTCGGCCTTGAACGCGTACGGGCCCATCGGGTCGGTGCCGGACGACTCGAGCACGTGGATGCGCTGGGTGCCCAGGTTGTACGGCTCCTGACCGGCCACGTAATACAGGTACCAGTGGCCGTTGATCAGGAAGAACTCCGGCGCCCACATGGTGCCCGCGCCGTTCGCCCGGGTCAGCGTGAAGACCGTCGTGTCGGCGGCGGTGGCCAGCCCGCCCAGGGTCGCCGACTTGCGCATGGTGACCTTGTTGTTCCAGGTCGTGGTGGCCAGGTAGTAGAAGCCGCTGTAGTAGGTGAGCCACGGGTCCGGGCCCTGCACCTTCAGCGGGTTGGTGAAGGTCTTGGTGGTGCCGCCGCCGGTGGGGTAACCGGCCAGCCGCCAGACCCGATCGGTGGCCGTGGTGCACGGCAGCTGCACGAGCCCGTTTCCGGAGGTGCCGGTGGCGATGCACTTTCCGGAGTGGACGGCGGCCAGCTGGAACGTGCCGGTGGCGACCGGGCGGAGCTGGAATCGCTGGTTGTCCTGCGCGTTGCAGGGCCACTGGATGATCTGTGCGTTGTCGGCGGTGCTCACCCCGTACACATCAATGCAGTTGGTGTTGGCCGGGGTGGTGATCGTGTAGATGTCGGAGGTCGCCGAGATCGGCGTGAGGGTGAACGACTGGCTGCAGGTGGCCTGGGTGAGCTGGAGCCCGGCGGTGGTGGCGCCGCCGGGGACCGTCACGCAGTTGCTGTTCGCCGTGCTGGCGATGGTGCTGGAGAAGGTGGACGCGGCCTCGGCGCGGGCCGGGACCAGCAGGCTGACGAGCAGGGCGCCGACGAGGACGGCGGCGCCACGTCTTTTCCGGATGCGGAGCATGGGGATCCCCTCGCTTCAGGACAGGAAGCTGGCGGATGCCGGGTTGGGGAGTCACCGGCGAAAACCTTTTCAGGACGATAACAGCGCACGCCGAAGCAGTGATAGAGCTGTTTCGATCCGAAAAGTTTTCGGTACCTCTCAGGCCATCGCGGGCGTCGCGATCCACTGCTCGGATCCGAAGACCTCGTAGCGGATCCGCTCCTCCGGGATGCCGCGCCGATGCAGGCCGGCCCGCACCGCACCCATGAACGGGATCGGGCCGCACAGGTACACCTCGGCGTCCGGGTGCAGCGGGATCACCGCCGGGTCGATCAGGCCGACCTCCTCCTCGTACCAGACCTGCTGGGTGAAGGTCCGCAGCCGGGCGCCGGCCGCGGTGATGTCGGCGCGCAGTGGGTGCCGGGCGGCCGAGCGGTCGGCGTGCACCACGGTCACCTCGCGGCCCGGCCGGGTTCGGGCGACATGGTCGAGAATGGACGCCATCGGGGTGATGCCCACGCCCGCGCTGACCAGCAGCAGGGGACGGTCGCCGCCGGCCGGGAGCGCCAGATCGCCGTACGGCTGGGAAAGCTGGAGCTCGTCGCCCTCCCGGACCACGTCGTGCAGGAAGCCGGAGACGGCGCCGCCGGGGAGGCGGCGGACCGTGATCCGCAGGGCGCCGCCGGCCGGTGCCTGCGACAGCGAGTACTGCCGCAGCTGCCGGATGCCGCCGGGAAGATCGGCGGCGACGGTGACGTACTGCCCGGGGTGGAACGGCGCCGCGGCGCCGCCGTCGGCCGGGGTGAGCAGCAGCGACACGGTGTCGTCGGCCTCGGCCACCTTCGAGGCCACCACATGGCTACGCCATGGCCGGTCGGCGTCGACCCCGGCGGCGGCGTAGAGCCGGGCCTCACGCCCGATCAGCCGCACCGCGAACAGCCAGTAGACCTCGTCCCAGGCGGCGGCGACGGCCGGGGTGACCGCGTCGCCGAGCACCGTGCCGACCGCGCCGAGCAGGTAGCGGCCGACCATCGTGTACTGCTCGGGGGTGATGCCGAGGGCGCAGTGCCGCTGCGCGATCCGCTCGACGACCTGCTCGATCGGGAACGGGACCGGCGCGCCGACGAGGTGGCCGGCGAAGGCGGCGACCGCGCCGGCCAGGGCCTGCCGCTGCTGACCGGTGGCCTGCGCGCTGCGGCTGAAGAGATTCAGCAGCTCCGGGTTCTCGCCCAGCATGGTGTCGTAGAAGGTGCCGGTGATCGCGGCGAGGTTCGCGCCGACGACCGGGAGGGTGGCTTCGACGACGGCTTTGCTGGATGCGGACAGCATGGTTCCTCCTGCGATTAGGGGCGGGCCAGGGTGAGCAGCACCTGGCGGGCCGGCGGCGAGGTGAGGTCGCCGACCGTGATCGGGTCGAGGGCGGTGTAGAAGGCTTCCTGCGCGGCGGCGAGGGCCCCGCGCAGCCGGCAGCCGCCGGCCAGCGGGCAGACGGCCTCGCCCTCGCAGTCGACGACTTCGGTGCCGCCCTCCAGCTCACGCACGATGCCGCCGATCGAGGCGGTGGTGGCGGCGGGGGTGAGGCGTACGCCGCCGTGCCGGCCCCGGACGGTCTCCAGCAGACCCAGGTGCTGCAGCCGCTGCACCACCTTGGCGAGGTGGTGCCGGGGCACGTTCAGGGACTCGGCGAGGTGGTCGACCGTGAGGAGGCCGCGTTGCACCGCGCCGAGCATGAGGATGCGGAGGCTGATGTCGGTGGACCGGTTGAGGCGCACGACCGAAACCGTACGCCAAAGAGGACTCCCATATACCTCTTTGTGTCACCAGCCACTCGAAGATCTGTGATCATGGATCGGTGACGTTCTCGTTGGCCACGCCGCCGTTGTTCGCCGCGCTTGCGCCGGCCCGCCGGGTGCTGATCGCCGGGGCCGGTGGTGGCTTCGACGTTTATGCCGGGCTGCCGCTCGCGCTGGCGCTGTGGGAGCTCGGGGTGGAGGTGCACCTGGCCAACACGTCGTTCTCCGAGCTCGAGTTGGTCGGCCGGGAGTCCTGGCTGACCGAGCACGTGGTCGCGGTGACGCCCGAGTCGAGCAACCCGGACTGGTATTTCCCGGAGGGCACGCTGGCCCGCTGGCTGGCCGAGAAAGACCTGCCCTCGAGGGTGTACGCGTTTCCTCCGCTCGGCGTGCAGACCCTGCGGGCGGCCTACCGCTTCCTGATCGAGCGGCACGACCTCGACGCGATCGTGCTTGTCGACGGCGGCACCGACATCCTGCTGCGCGGCGACGAGAACGGGATCGGCACGCCGGTCGAGGACCTCACCAGTGTCGGCGCGGTGACCGCCCTCGACGTGCCGATCAAACTGGTGACCAGCCTCGGGTTCGGCATCGACGCGGCCGACGGCGTCAACCACGTGCAGGTGCTGGAAAATCTGGCCGCACTCGACCGGGAAGGTGGCTATCTCGGCGCGCTGAGCATCCCGGGCGACAGTCGGGAGGCGGTGCTCTACCGCGATGCCGTCGCGCACGCCCAGGCGGCCACGCCGGACCGGCCGAGCATCGTCAACGGGCAGATCGCGGCGGCCATCAGCGGCGCGTTCGGGAATGTCCAGTTCACCCGGCGCACCAGCGGCAGCACGCTGTTCGTCAACCCGCTGATGGCCATCTACTTCACCGTCGACCTGGACAAGCTCGCCGCCCGGTGCCTCTATCTCGACCGGATCGAGAACACCGTCGGCCGACGGCAGGTGATCAGCCGCATCGAGGCGTTCCGCAACGAGATCACCACGCGGATCCCGCGGGCCTTCCCGCACTGAGAGCGGGCCTTCCCGCACTGAGAGCGGGCCTTCCCGCACGGAAACTAGAGGGCGTCGAACGGCAGCCTTCGGCGGCCGGCGAAGCCGAGGTCGGCGCGGTGGTACCAGTCCAGGCCGGTCTCGCCCTCCAGCCAGCAGAGCAATACGGGTACGCCGTCCAGGTCGGCCGGGAAGTCGACCAGCAGGGGAGCCACGCCCTTGAGCTCGGCGCCGGTCTGCTGCACCTCGGTCATCAGCTCGTCGAGCCGGGCCTCGGTCGCCTTGCGTTCCGCCAACCCGCCGAGCGGGGAGGGTTGACCGCCGGGGGTGAGGGCCGCCGACAACTCCACCATGTCGGCCCGCCGCACCACGATCTCGTCGAGGACCGGCATCAACCGGACCAACTCCTGCCGAGCCTCTGCCACCGTGAACAGACCCATGACGATCATTCTGGCACCGTCCCGCCCGCGGTAACAGGTTGGTAACAGGAGAACCGGTTCAGTGGGCTCGTGGCCGATAAAATGGGTGGGCGTTCGTGCAATCTATGAAAGAACTTGCGCGATCAACTCGCGGCGACTCGGTGCGATCGCGGTCGATTCGCGCACCACGAGCTCCGGGCGGAACAGGTACTCCGAGTGCGGGGCGCCGTGGCCGTTGATCTCGTCGACCAGCGAGCGGCAGGCGGCCACCGCCATCGACGCCACCGGCTGCCGCAGCGTGGTCAGCGGCGGGTCGGTGAACGCGATCAGCGGCGAGTCGTCGAAACCGATCACCGAGACGTCCTTCGGCACGTGCAGGCCACGCCGCCGGGCGGCCCGGATCGCCCCCAGCGCCATCAGGTCGGAACCGCAGATCAGGCCGGTGACACCCTGCGCGAGCAGGCGATCCGCGGCCACCTCGCCACCCTCCACACCGAACAGCGTGAGCGATACGTCCGGCTCGTCGATGTCCAGCTCGCGCTTCATCGCGGTGCGGTAACCGGCCAGTTTGCGCTGGGTGTTGATGAACCGGTTCGGTCCGGAGATCATGCCGATCCGGCGGTGCCCGAGGGCGACCAGGTGGCTGACCGCGAGGTCGCCGGCCAGCCGGTCGTCGCACGACACGAAAGGCGCCTCGATCGTCTCCGCATAGCCGTTGACCAGCACGATCGGAAGCGGACGGTCGAGCAGGCGGCGGTAGCGGGACGGGTCGGCGGCGGTGTCCGCGGACAGGCTGGAGACGAAGACGATCCCGCTGACCTGACGGTCGAGCAGCATCTCCACGTACTCGTCCTCGGTGACCCCGCCCGGCGACTGGGTGCAGAGCACCGGCGTGTACCCCTGCTGGGCCAGTGTCGACTCGATGACCTGGGCAAACGCCGGGAAGATCGGGTTGTCCAGCTCGGGGACGACCAGGCCGACCAGACCGGCCGAACGCTTGCGTAAGCGTTCCGGCCGTTCGTAGCCGAGGACGTCAAGGGCGGTCAGCACCGCCATCCGGGTTTCATGGGAGACACCTGGACGGTCATTGATGACCCGCGAGACCGTCGCCTCGCTGACCTGGGCCTGTTTGGCGATATCGGCCATCCGTGCACGCATGGCGGACACCGTAGCAATGGCTCGTAGCGGCCTCGTGACTGCAAGCCCTTCCATTCTCTGCAAGTGCTTGCTAACGTCCCGGCAACACGGCCGACACATGGTGATCAATTCGTGTCGGCGGTTGCAAGTTCTTTCGAAACCAAACCCGACAGGAGATCCATATGCGCATCCGTGCCGCGGGTGTGGTCGCCGTTCTGACCATTCCCCTGCTGGCCGCTGGTTGTGGCAGCAAGGACGACAGCGCCACCACCGACAGCCCGTCCGCCAAGGCCGCCACCGGCGAACTCGTGATCTGGGCCGACGACAAGCGGGCCGCCGCGCTCAAGCCGTTCGCCGACAAGTTCGGCACCGAGAACGGCGTGACCGTCAAGATCCAGGCCATCTCGAAGGACCAGCAGACCACCTTCGTCACCGCGTCCCAGCAGGGCAGCGGCCCCGACGTGATGGTCGGCGCGCACGACTGGATCGGCAACCTGGTGCAGAACGGCGCCATCGACCCGGTCCAGCTCTCCACCGAGCAGAAGTCCGGCATCGCCGAGAACGCCCTGAAGGCCGTCACCTTCAACGGGCAGACCTACGGGGTTCCGTACGCCACCGAGAACCTGGCCCTGATCCGCAACACGGAGCTCGCCCCCGAGGCCCCGAAGACGATCGAGGACCTGGTCAGCACCGGCACCGCCCTGAAGAAGGACAAGAAGGCGTCCGAGATCCTCGCCCTGCAGGTGGGCCAGAACGGCGACGCCTACCACCTGTACCCGCTGTACGCGTCGGCCGGCGGCTACCTCTTCGGCACCAGCGCGAACGGCGACTACAACGCCAAGGACCTGGGCGTCGGCAACGCCGCCTCGGTGGCCGCGTTCAAGAAGATCGCGACCCTCGGCGAGAAGGGCTCGGGCGCGCTCAAGCGGTCGATCACCTCGGACAACTCGATCGCCACGTTCACCGGAAAGAAGAGCGCGTTCCTGATCTCCGGCCCGTGGGCGATCACCGACGTCAAGAAGGCCGGCATCAAGTACGACATCACCGGAGTCCCCGGCTTCGCCGGTGGCAAGGAGGCCACGCCGTTCCTCGGGGTGCAGACCTTCTACGTCGCCTCCAAGGGCAAGAACAAGGCCCTGGCCCAGGAGTTCGTCACCAACTACGTGACCACCCCGGACCTGGCCGTCGCGCTCTACAACGCCGAGCCCCGGCCGCCGGCCCTGACCGCCGCCTTCGACCAGGTCAAGGGCAGCGACCCGGACCTGGCCAAGTGGCAGGACGCCGGTAAGAACGCGATCCCGCTGCCGGCGATCCCGGAGATGGCCGCCATCTGGGACCCGTTCGGCAAGGCCGAGGCCGCCATCATCGGTGGGGCCGACCCGGCCAAGACCATCGAGGCCGCCGGCAAGACCATCTCGGGCTCGATCAAGTAAATGTCGACGCAGCTTGGAGGGCCCGCACTGCGGGCCCTCCCCGCCCACGAAGAGACCCATCCGCCTTCGCGGGAGCTCGGCATGGCCGGCCGCATCGTCAAGATCGTCCTGTTGGGACTGGTCGTCGCGATCGCCGTCTGGGCCGCCTTCCCGCTGGTCGCGAACGAGGCGTGGATCGGGCTCGCGCTCGTGGTGGTGACCACGGCCGTGCTGCTCTGGCTGTACCTCACCCCGCGGCACATCCCGGCGAAATACCTCGCGCCGGGCACCCTCCTGCTGATCATCTTCCAGATCTTCCCGGTCATCTACACGGCCAGCACCGCGTTCACCAACTACGGCGACGGGCACCGCGGCAGCAAGGACGAAGCCGTCGTGGCCATCCAGAGCGCGTCGGTCACCCAGGTGCCGGGTTCCACGCAGTACGCGCTGAGCGTGGCCACCACCGGCGACCCGGCCACCGGACCGCTGTTCTTCCTGATCACCGACCCGGCCACCAAGCAGGTCTCGGTTGGCGACGCCGACGGCCTGACGAAGCTCGACGACGCCACCGTTTCGAGCTCCGGCAAGGTGACCGCGGCCAAGGGCTACACGGTGCTCAACGCCGGGCAGGCCAGCCTGCGCAGTAAGGAGATCACCGCGCTCGCGGTGCCGGTCGACGGCGGCGCGATCCGCTCGTCCGGCCTCTCCCGGGCCTACGAGGGCAAGGCCGGCCGGGCCTACGACCAGACGTGCGACTGCATCAAGGACACCACCACCGGCAAGACCTGGACCGCCGACGAGAAGGCCGGCGCGTTCATCGCCGCCGACGGTGACCGGCTGACCCAGGGCTGGAAGGTCGGCGTCGGGTTCAGCAACTTCACCCGGGTGATCACCGACCGGTCCATCTCCGGGCCGTTCCTGGCCACCCTGATCTGGAACTTCGCGTTCGCGCTCGGCTCCACCGGCGGCACGTTCGTGCTCGGCATGCTGGTCGCGGTGTCGCTGCACTCCAAGCGGGTGCGCGGGCGCAACCTCTACCGGCTGATCCTGGTGCTGCCGTACGCGATGCCGGCCTTCGCCATGCTGCTGGTCTGGCGGGACATGTTCAACACCGACTTCGGGCTGATCAACAACCTGCTCGGGGTGCACGTCGACTGGCTCGGCGAGACCACCTCGGCCCGGATCGCGGTGCTGCTGGTCCAGTTGTG
This sequence comes from Paractinoplanes durhamensis, assembly GCF_016862175.1. Lineage (GTDB taxonomy): Bacteria > Actinomycetota > Actinomycetes > Mycobacteriales > Micromonosporaceae > Actinoplanes > Actinoplanes durhamensis. Next base: position 21,142 of record NZ_BOML01000093.1, read on the forward strand.
GCTGGGCTATCCGTACATGTTCCTGGTGACCACCGGCGCGCTGCAGGCCATCCCGGCCGAGCTGAGCGAGGCCTCCCGGATCGACGGCGCCGGCGCCTGGCAGAGCTTCCGCCGGATCGTGCTGCCGCTGCTCATGGTCGCGCTGACCCCGCTGCTGATCTCGTCGTTCGCGTTCAACTTCAACAACTTCAACGCGATCTACCTGACCACCGACGGCGGCCCGTTCCCGGCCGACAACCCGATGAACGGCGCCACCGACCTGCTGATCACCTACACGTACCGGCTCGCCTTCGGCGGCTCCGGCGCGCAGTACGGCTACGCGGCGGCCATCTCGATCTTCATTTTCCTGATCGTCGGCACCGTCTCGGCGATCGCCTTCCGCCGGACCCGCCAGCAGGAAGAGGTGTACGCATGACGAGGTGGATGAAGCGAGTGGGCTGGCGGCACGCCGTCGGGCTGCTGGCCGTGGCGTTCTCGCTCGGGCCGATCCTGTTCGTGCTGTCGGCCGCGTTCAACCCGCTCGGCACGCTGTCCTCCAGCCAGCTCGTGCCGACCGGCTTCTCGCTCGGCAACTTCGACAAGCTGCTCACCGAGACCGACTTCGGTAAGTGGTTCCTCAACTCGGTGATCATCGCGGGCGTCGCGTCGGCGGTCTCGGTGTTCGTGAGCGCCCTGGCCGCGTACGCCTTCAGTCGCCGCCGTTTCCGCGGCCGGCGGGTGGGTCTGCTCTCCGTGCTGCTGATCCAGATGTTCCCGCAGTTCCTCGCGGTCGTGGCGATCTTCCTGATGTTCGCGACGATCACCGACTACTGGCCGGCGATCGGCTTCAACACGTCCTGGGGCATCATCCTGCTCTACCTGGGCGGGTCGCTGGGCGTGGGCACCTGGCTGATGAAGGGCTTCTTCGACACCGTCCCGCGCGAGCTGGACGAATCGGCCACGATGGACGGTGCCTCGCACGCGGCGATCTTCTTCCGGATCCTGCTGCCGCTGGTCGCGCCGGTGCTCGCGGTGACCGGCCTGCTGGCGTTCATCACCACGATCAACGAGTTCGTGTTCGCCAACATCTTCCTCACCGACTCCGGCTCCAAGACCCTCTCGGTCGGGCTGTGGGGCCTGGTCGCGGCTGAGCAGCGCAACACCAACTTCGGCATCTTCTGCGCCGGCACACTGCTCACCGCGATCCCGACCGTCGCGGTCTTCCAGGCGCTCCAGCGCTACATCGTCGAGGGGCTGACGGCCGGGGCGGTCAAGGGATGATTCCGCACCACGACGGCTCCGAGCTGTACGTCTCGAACCCGGCTCCGGCGCTCGGCGAGACGGTCAGCGTCTTCGTCCGGGTGCCGGCCGGGCTCCGGACGAGCCGGATCCACCTGCGGTGGCTCAGCGACGGTGAGCCGGTCTTCACCTCGGCCGTCGTGGACCGCACCGATGCCACCGGCGATGTCTGGTGGCGGGCCGAGATGCCGGTGCGCAACCCGGTCACCCGGTACCGCTTCCTGATCCGGACGAGCCAGGGGGTGCGCTGGCTGACCGGGCTCGGCCTCACCCACTACGACGTGCCGGACAACACCGACTTCCGGCTGGTCACCCACCTGGCCCCGCCGGCCTGGGCGCGCGACGCGGTGGTCTATCAGATCTTCCCGGACCGGTTCGCCCGGTCCGGCGCGGCGATCGACCGGGAGCGGCCGGACTGGGCGATCCCGGCCTCCTGGGACACCCCGGCCGCGCTCGGATCCACCCAGGTCCTCTACGGCGGCGACCTGGATGGCGTCGCGCGCCGGCTCGACCACATCGCCGGCCTCGGGGCGGACACGCTCTACCTCACGCCGTTCTTCCCGGGCCGGTCCGCGCACCGCTACGACGCGTCCAGTTTCGACCGGGTCGACCCGCTGCTCGGCGGCGACGCGGCGCTGAGCCGGCTGAGCCAGTCGGTGCACGAGCGGGGCATGCGGATCCTCGGCGACCTGACCACCAACCACACCGGGCTCGCCCACCCGTGGTTCGAACAGAACCGGGACTTCTACTACATCAAGAAGGACGGCAGCTTCGAGTCGTGGCTGGGCCTCGGTGAGCTGCCGAAGCTGAACTGGGGGTCGGGCGAGCTGCGCCGGCGCTTCGTCGAGATCATCCAGCGGTTCTCCGCCGACCTCGACGGCTGGCGGATCGACGTGGCCAACATGACCGGCCGCCGCGGCGCCGACGACTGGACCTACGAGGTGGCGCGGCTGCTGCGCGAGGCCGCCGGTGACGGGCTGCTGATCGCCGAGCACGCCCACGACGCCACCGGCGACCTGGACCGCAACGGCTGGCACGGCACGATGAACTACTCCGGCTTCACCCGGCCGGTCTGGGGCTGGCTGCGCGCCGACGAGCTGCCGTTCGACGACTTCCTCGGGGTGCCGGGGGAGGTGCCGGCCCGGGACGCGGCGGCCACCGTCGCCACCATGTCGGCGTTCGGCGCGCAGATGTCCTGGCGGTCGTGGACCACCTCGTGGTCGATCCTCGGCTCGCACGACACCGCCCGGATCCGCACCGTGGTGGGCAGCGCCGACCGGCAGGAGGTCGCGGCCGGCCTGCTGCTGACCATGCCGGGCACGCCGATGATCTTCGCGGGCGACGAGATCGGGATGACCGGCGACAACAACGACACCGCCCGCCAGCCGATGCCGTGGGACCGGCCGGACACGTGGGACCGTGCCACCTTCGGCCGCTACAAAAATCTCATCGCGCTGCGGAAGGCGCATCCGGCGCTGCGCCGGGGCGGCCTGCGCTGGGTCGCCGGCGACGCCGACAGCCTGCTCTTCCTGCGGGAATGCGCCGAGCAGACGGTGCTCGTGCTGGCCCGGCGCGCGGGCCACGAACCACTGCGGACGACCGACCTGCCGGCCGGTTCCCGCTGGGAGAACCTTTACGGCGGCGCCAAGCCGTTGTACACCGAACCGGATGGCTCCACCACCATCGATGTCTCCGGCCCGGCCTTTCAGGTCTGGGCCGCAGATACACATAAATAAGGGGACAGTGTGGTCAAAAAACGGCTTCTGGCTGCCTTACTCAGTTTGTTCGTTCCATTCCTGGTCGCGCTTCCGGCCGATGCGGCCGCCGCCAAGGCGCCCAGCGACGCCGCCATTGCGAGTTGGGGCGCGGACAAGCTCACCACCAGCGAGCAGTACTACTTCGTGCTGCCCGACCGGTTCGCCAACGGCAACAAGGCCAACGACACCGGAAATCTAAAAGGCGACCGGCTCCAGACCGGTTACGACCCCACCGACAAGGGCTTCTACCACGGTGGCGACCTGCAGGGCGTGATCGACAAGCTGGACTACATCCAGGGGCTCGGCACGACCGCGATCTGGCTCGCCCCGGTCTTCAAGAACCGTCCGGTGCAGGGCAGCGGCACCGACATCTCGGCCGGCTACCACGGCTACTGGATCACCGACTTCACCCAGGTCGACCCGCACTTCGGCACCAACGCCGACCTGAAGCGGCTGGTCAAGCTCGCGCACCAGCGCGGCCTGAAGATCTACCTGGACATCATCGTCAACCACACGGCCGACGTGATCCAGTACGCCGAGAACAAGTACGACTACATCGACAAGGCGACCGCGCCCTACAAGGACGCTTCCGGTAACGCCTTCGAGGACCGCAACTACTCGGACGGCCAGAACGGCTTCCCTTCCGTTTCAACGGCGTCGTTCCCTTATACGCCGATTTTTCCAACTCAAAAAGACAAAACGGTCAAGGTGCCGAGCTGGCTGAACGACCCGACGATGTACCACAACCGGGGTAACTCCACGTTCGCCGGGGAGAACAGCGAGTACGGCGACTTCTACGGCCTCGACGACCTGTGGACCGAACGTCCCGAGGTGGTTCGCGGGATGACGAAGATCTACGCCGACTGGATCACCGACACCGGCATCGACGGCTACCGTCTCGACACGGTCAAGCACACGGACCTGGACTTCTGGCCGCAGTTCGCGGCGGGCATCAAGAAGGCCGCCGGCAAGGACTTCTTCATGTTCGGCGAGGTCTACAGCGCCGACCAGGAGATCGAATCGACCTACGTCCGCGAGGGCGGCCTGCCGGCCACTCTGGACTTCTCCTTCCAGGAGGCGGCGAAGGGCTTCGTGACCGGCGCGGGCTCCGCCCAAACCCTTGCTGACGTGTACGCCAAGGACGCGCTCTACACCGCCCGCGACACCGACGCGGACCGGCTGCCCACCTTCCTCGGCAACCACGACATGGGCCGGATCGGCTCGTTCATCGAGTCCGGCAACTCCGACGCTTCGTCGTACTTGAGAAGAGACGAACTCGCGCACGAGCTGATGTTCCTGACCCGCGGCCAGCCGGTCGTCTACTCCGGCGACGAGCAGGGCTTCACCGGCCCCGGCGGCGACAAGGACGCCCGGCAGGACCTGTTCGCGTCGAAGTCCGCCGACTACCTCGACGACGACCTGATCGGCACCGACCGCACGCACGCGGTCGACAACTACAACACCGCGCACCCGATCTACCGGACCATCGCGTCCCTCGCCGCGCTGCGCAAGGCCAACCCGGCCCTGACCACCGGCGAGCAGATCACCCGGTACGCGGCCACCGGGGCGGGCGTCTTCGCCGTCTCCCGGATCGACCCGAACAAGCGCAACGAGTACGTGGTAACCGCCAACAACGCGACCACTCCGCAGACCGTCACCTTCGACACCTCGTCGGCCGGGGCGAACTTCCGCGGCATCTACGGCGGCACCACCGCGATCAGGGCGGCCGCCGACGGCAAACTGACCGTCACGGTGCCGGCGCTGTCCACTCTGGTGTTCCGGGCCGACACCACGGTCGCGATCCCGTCGGCCGCGCCGACGGTCACCATCACGTCGCCGGCCGCCGGTGCGCTCGTCCCGACCCGCGCCGCGGTGACCACCCAGGTCGCCGGCGACCCGCTCGCCACCGTGACCCTGGCCGCGCAGGTCGGCGACGGCCCGTGGCAGCTCGTCGGCACCGCGACCCGCGCGCCGTACACGATCTACCACGACCTCGACGGCCTGGCCGGCGGCACCACCGTGCGGTACAAGGCGGTGGTGCGCGACAGCCGGGGCCGGCTCGGCTCCACCACCAGCTCGATCGTCGTCGGCACGCCGGTCGTCTCGACCAGCCCCGACTACGCGGTCGTGCACTACCAGCGGCCGGCCGGCGACTACGACGACCAGAACCTCTACGTCTGGGGTGACGTCGACGACTCGATGGCCTCGACCTGGCCCGACGGGCAGAAGTTCGTCGGCCGGGACGCGTACGGCGCGTTCGCCTACGTGAAGCTCAAGCCGGGCGCCAAGAACGTCGGGTTCATCGTGGTCAGCAAGGACGGCGTCAAGGACACCGACGCCGACCGCTCGCTCGACCCGAGCAAGAACGCCGAGGTCTGGCTGAAACAGGGCGACACCGCGGTTCAGCTGAGCCACGACTACCCGGCCCAGGACCAGAACACGGCGATCATCCACTATCGCCGGGCGGACGGGAACTACACCGGCTGGGGGCTGCACGTCTGGGACGGCGCGGCCACCGGCACCGACTGGAGCTCGCCGCTGCAGCCGGCCGAGACCGACACCTACGGCGTCACCTACAAGGTGCCGCTCGCCGCCGGGGCGACCGGGCTGAGCTACATCATCCACAACGGCGACGCCAAGGATCTGCCCACCGACCAGCGGCTCGACTTCGCCACCGCGGGCCGGGAGGTCTGGCTTCTCGGCGGGGTCACCGACCGGCTGCTGCCGATCGTCAAGAAGGCCGGCGCGGGCGGCGTCATCGACCTGACCAAGGAGAGCGCGGTCTGGATCGACCGGAGCACCATCGCCTGGAAACCCGGCGACAGCACCGACGGCAAGAGATATGAGCTGGTGTACGCCCCGGACGGCGGCATCGGCGTCGCGGACGGTGAGCTCACCGGTTCGTACTCGTCAATTCCGCTGACCGCCCGGCGTGACGGGCTCACCGAGGCGCAACGCACGACGTTCCCGCACTTGTGGCAGCAGGACGCGTTCAAGCTCAGCGCCCCGAACATCCAGAGCATCCTGCGCGGCCAGGTGGTTGCCGTCGAACGCGACGCGGTGGGCAAGCTGCTCTCGGCGACCGGGGTGCAGACCGCCGGCGTGCTCGACGACGTCTACGCGGCGGCGACGAGTGCGCAGCTCGGGCCGGTCGGCACCACCCTGTCGGTCTGGGCGCCGACCGCCGGGACGGTCGATCTCCAGCTCTACGACACGACCACCGCGTCGCCGCAGACCGTGGCGATGAAGCGCGACGACCGCACCGGCGTGTGGAGTGTTCGCGGCCCGGCGACCTGGATGGGCAAGTACTACAGGTACCGGGTCACGGCCTGGCAGCCCGCGGTCGACAAGGTCGTCACGGCGGCGGTCACCGACCCGTACTCCATCGCCCTGTCCACCGATTCGACGCTCAGCCGGATCGCCGACCTCAATGATCCGGCGCTCGCGCCGGCCGGCTGGTCCTCCCTACGCAAGCCGGCCGCCACCAGCCCCGCGAAGATTCAGATCTCCGAACTGTCCGTGCGGGACTTCTCCATCGCCGACACGACGGTGCCGGCCGCTGAGCGCGGTACCTACGAGGCCTTCACCGACCCCAAGACGGCCGGCATGAAGCACCTCGCGGCCCTGGCAAGCGCGGGAACGACCCATCTGCACCTGCTCCCGGTGTTCGACTTCGCGACAATCCCCGAGAAAAGGGCAGATCAGGCGACGCCCGCCTGTGACCTCGCCGCGCTGCCGCCGGACTCGGAGGAGCAGCAGAAATGTGTGACCGCGGTGGCGGCCACCGACGGCTACAACTGGGGCTACGACCCGCTGCACTACACGACGCCCGAGGGCGGCTACGCCGTCGACCCGGACAAGCGGACCGTGGAATTCCGGCAGATGGTCCAGGGGATCAACAAGGCCGGTCTCCGGGTGGTCATGGACGTCGTCTACAACCACACCTCGGCCGCCGGCACCGACCCGCACTCCGTGCTCGACCAGCTCGTGCCCGGCTACTACCAGCGGCTTCTCGCCGACGGCACGATCGCCAACTCCACCTGCTGCGCCAACACCGCCACCGAGAACGCGATGATGGGCAAGCTCGTCGTCGACTCCATCGTCACCTGGGCGAAGGCCTACAAGGTGGACGGTTTCCGCTTCGACCTGATGGGCCACCACCCGAAGGCGAACATCCTCGCGGTCCGCTCCGCCCTCGACAAACTCACGCTCGCCAGGGACGGCGTCGACGGCAAGAGCATTTATGTGTACGGGGAGGGCTGGGACTTCGGTGAGGTCGCCGGCAACGCCCGCTTCGTGCAGGCCACCCAGGCCAACATGGCAGGCACGGGGATCGGCACCTTCAACGACCGGCTGCGCGATGCCGTTCGTGGCGGCGGCCCGTTCGACGACAACCCGCGACTGCAGGGGTTCGCGTCCGGTCTCTACACCGACCCGAACGGCGACACCGCCAACGGGACGGCGGCCGAGCAGAAGGCCCGCCTGCTGCACGACCAGGACCTGATCAAGGTCGGGCTCAGCGGCAACCTCGCGTCGTATCGCTTCGTCGACTCGTCCGGGGCGACGGTGACCGGCTCGCAGGTCGACTACAACGGCTCGCCGGCCGGCTACACGGCCCAGCCGTCCGACGCGATCACCTATGTGGACGCACACGACAACGAGATCCTGTACGACGCGTTCGCCTACAAGCTGCCGCAGGCCACGTCGGCGGCGGACCGGGCGCGGGCACAGACCGTCGCGCTCGCCACCACCGCGCTCGGCCAGGGCATCGGGTTCGTGGCGTCGGGCAGCGAGCGGCTGCGGTCCAAGTCGCTCGACCGCAACTCGTACAACTCCGGTGACTGGTTCAACCAGATCATCTGGAACTGCGCGGACGGCAACGGCTTCGGCCGCGGCCTGCCGCCCGCCGCCGACAACTCGACCAAGTGGGTCTACGCCAAGCCGTTGCTGGCCGACGCGTCCCTGGTGCCGAGCTGCGCGGCGGTCAACCAGGCCGACGCGACCTTCCAGGAGCTGCAGCGCATCCGCAGTTCCTCGCCGGTCTTCGGCCTCCCGAGCGCCGCCGAGGTGCAGAAGCGACTGTCGTTCCCGCTCAGCGGCTCCGCCGAGACGCGGGATGTGCCGGTCGGCTCCGCCGAAGAACCGGGGGTCATCACCATGACTCTGGACGGACGGGGAATCGACCGGAACTACCGATCGGTGACGGTCGTCTTCAACGCCACCTCGGCGGCCACCACCCAGACCGTGGCCTCGCTGGCCGGGAAGCAGATCAGCCTGCACCCGGTCCAGCGGGCCTCGGCCGACCCGGTCACTCGTACGGCGTCCTTCGCCAAGGCGAGCGGCACGTTCACCGTTCCGGCCCGTACGGTCGCGGTGTTCGTCGAAGGTTAGGTTCTTCAAGAAAGCTAGACCCAGGAGCCGGCCGCCAGACGCTCGATGAGCGTGGCGACCGGCTCCGGCCGTCCCAGGTGGTAGCCCTGCGCGTAGCGGCAGCCCATCCGGGTCAGCAGCTGCAGCTGGTCCTCGGTCTCGATGCCCTCGACCACGACCTTCAGGCCAAGCGTGTGCCCGAGCTGCAGCACCGCGCTGACCAGCTCCTGCTGCCGCTGGTTGCCGACCAGGCCGGTGATGAACGAGCGGTCCACCTTCAGCACGTCGACCGGGATGTCGCGCAGGTAGCCCAGCGACGAGTAACCGGTGCCGAAGTCGTCGATGGCGATCTTCACGCCGAGCTCGCGCAGCTCCTCGAGGCGGGCCGCGGTGACCGCGAGGTCGCGCATCAGGACCGTCTCGGTCAGCTCGAGCACCAGGCAGTGCGGGGACAGCCCGGTGGTGGCCAGGGCGTAGGCGACCCGGTCGGTCAGATCCGGGATCTCCAGCTCGACCGCCGACAGGTTCACGCTCACCCAGGCCGGCGATGCCTCCGGGGCCAGGTCCTGCCAGCGCTTGACGGCCTGGCACGCCTCGAACAGCACCCACCGGTCGATCTCGGCGATCAGCCCGGTCTCCTCGGCGAGCGGGATGAACGAGCCCGGCTGCTGCAGCCCGCGTTCCGGGTCCTGCCAGCGGACCAGCGCCTCCACCCCGCCGACCCGGCGGCCCGGCAGCGCCACCACCGGCTGGACGTGCAGGCGCAGCTCGCCGCGGTGCACGGCGTCGCGCAGCCGGGCCTCGCTGTCCAGCTTGTCGAGCAGCTGCTCGTGCATGTGGCTCTCGAAGACCTGGAAGCAGCCCTTGCCGTAGGCCTTCGCCGCGTACATCGCCACGTCCGCGTTGCGCAGCACCTCCTCGGCGTCGGTGTAGGCGGCGATCGGCGACACCATGCCGATGCTCACCGACACCATCGCCTTGCGGCCATGCATCACGAACGGCTGGTTCAGCGCGTCCAGGCAGGCCTGCGCGTACGTCTCGGCGGTGGGCTGGTCGGCGCCCTCCAGCAGCACGGCGAACTCGTCGCCGCCGAGCCGGGCCACCGTGTCGTGCGGGCGCAGCGCCGCGACCAGCCGCTCGGCGGTGGTGCGCAGCAGCGCGTCGCCGGCGTTGTGGCCGAGGCTGTCGTTGACCTTCTTGAAGCCGTCCAGGTCGAGGTAGAGCACGGTGGCCGCGTCGCCGGCCGCCCGGGCCCGGGCCATCGCGTGCTCCAGGCGGTCGAGGAACAGCTTGCGGTTGGGCAGGCCGGTCAGCACGTCGTGCAAAGCTTGGTGCCGCAGGTCGTATTCGAGGTCGCGCTGCCGGGTGACGTCCCGCAGCACGATGACCGCGCCGATCCGGGCGTCGTCCTTGACGATGGTGCTGACCGTGTAGGCGACCCGCACCGACGTGCCGTCCGGGCGTTCGAGCGGGATCTCGCGCTCGGTGTCGTCGCCGGCCGGCAGAAACTCCTGGGCGTCCACGCCGAGCAGGCCGTCCGCGCCGAGCCCGGTGATCCGGCCGGCCGCCTCGTTGGCGAAGGTGATCCGGCCGCCGGCGTCGACGCCGCAGATGCCCTCACCCGCGTTGGCCAGGATCCGGTCGGTGTACTCCTTGGCGAGGATCTCCCGGGCCGAGCGTTCCAGGCGCCCGGCCATGTCGTCGAAGGCCTGCCCGAGCCGGCTGATCTCGTCCCGGCCGGACAGCGCCACCCGGCCCGAGAGGTCACCGTCCCGGATCACCTCGACCGCCCTGGTCAGCGAGTTGATCCGGCGGGTGATCGACCGGGAGATCAGGAGTCCGAGCAGCATCACCAGCAGGATGCAGATCAGCACGGCCGCGATGATCAAGCGCCGGGCGCCGCTGGTCGCGGCCACCATCTGGTCGTAGAGCGGCGTGTATTCGAGGACGATCGCACCCTTCACCGCGCCGGCGACGCCGATCAGCGGAACGACGACCTGCTGGATGCCCTCCGGGTAGTCGGCGCTCTGTTCGATGAAGATCCGGGGTTTCTGGTCGTCGATCGTCGCGGTCACCTCGCCCCCGCGGTCCTCCTCGAACCGGGTGCCGATGTTCTCCGGGACCGCGTCGGCCAGGATGTTCTTGTTCTGGTCGATCACCACGATGTCGCGCTGCTGCAGGTCGTGCAGGCGGTTCAGGTACAGCTCGAGGGCCGACTCGTCGTAGAGGAGCGGCGCCGGATGCTCGCCGTCGGTGTCCGCCGGAAGCCCGAAGGCCACGTCCTTGGCGATGCCCCGGGCCACCTGCTCGGCCTCGCTGACCGCGGCCTGCTCGGCCGCCGTCCGGTCGGCGTGCAGCACGACCCCGCCGGTGGCCGCCACCAGGGCAGCCGCCACCAGGAATGCACCCAGCAACTTGCGCCGAACGTCCATCCCACCCCCACTTGCCTGATCGGCGGGGTGAACGTCCGGTTTAGCGTCCTCAGGTCAGTCGGACGGGTGAGCGCTCCTGAGCCGGTGATGACTCGGGCTCCAGGGCGGCCGGGATGCGGCGGGCCCGGTTGGCGAGGGCGAGCCCGACGGCGATCAGGACGGCGATGCCGGTGACGATGCCGACCGCGGCGGTGGGCACGTCGAAGAGCTTGAGGGCGCTGGCCAGCAGGACGATCACCAGGGCCGCGCGGACCAGGCCACCGGGGGCGCGGGACGAGATGCGGGAGCCGATGAGTACGCCCGGGACCGAGCCGATCAGCACGGCGCCGGCCAGGTCGAGCTTGAGGTCGCCGAAGAACGCGTGCCCGAGGGCGGCCGACGTGACCAGCGGGATCGCTTGCACCAGGTCGGTGCCGACCAGGTCGTTGGCGCGCAGCTTCGGGTACATGGCGAGCAGCGCCACGATGATCAGCGAGCCGGAGCCGACCGAGGTGAGACCGACGACCAGGCCACCGACCGCGCCGAGCAGCGCTGTGGGCAGTGGCTTCACGGTGACCTTGACCGGTTCGTCGGAATCGCGGATGCCTTGCCTGCGGGCCACCCACGCCTTGGCCAGCAGTCCGGCCGCGGCCAGCACGAGCGCGACGCCGAGCGCGATCCGGATGGTCTGCTGCACGCTGTCGTCGTCGCCGAGCAGCCGCAGCAGGAGCACGCCGAGGAACGCGCTGGGCACGCTGCCGGCGCACAGCCAGCCGACCATCGCCCAGTTCACCGTGCCGCGGCGGGCATGCACGGCGCCACCGAACGGCTTCATCACCGCGCTGGCGGCGAGGTCGCTGGAGACGGCCGCGATCGGCGGGATGCCGAAGACGAGGACCAGGATGGGCGTCATCAGGGCGCCGCCGCCCATGCCGGTGAGGCCGACGACGATGCCCACGCCGAGGCCGGCGAGCGCCAGGGTGAGATCCATCCGGCGAGTCTGGCCGAGGATCCCCCACCTTGTCCACTATTTCAGTGGAGATTGTCGACTTTCCCGCTCGCTGGGATACCGGTGGGAAGTGATAGGAGTAGGTCGATGTCCGAGGCGGGCATCGGCCGGGCGAAGTGGAAGCCCTGGGCCAGCCGATAACCCATCTTGTGCAGCCGGAACGCCTGGTCGGCCGTCTCCACGCCCTCGGCGACCGCCTCGATCCGCAGGCCCTCGGTGATGCCGATCAGCCCGTTCACGATCACCGCCTGGGCGCTCGTGCCGGTGACCCCGTCGACGAACGACTTGTCCACCTTCAGGACCTTGACCGGGCAGTCCACCAGCAGGCTCAGCGACGACTGGCCGGTCCCGAAGTCGTCCAGGGCGATGCGCAGGCCGAGCGCGTGCAGATCCCGTACGGCATCAAGCGCTTCTCCGGTGCCCAGCACCGCGGTCTCGGTGACCTCCGCGACCAGCCGGTAGGGATCGATGCCGGAGCTGCGCAGCAGCTCGGCCACCTCGGCCGGGAAGCCCGGCTCGCGCAACTGCCGGGCCGAGATGTTGACGCTCACCTTCTCCGGCGCGTTCGCACCGTAGGTCTGCTCCCACTCGGCGGTCTGCCGCACCGCCTCGCGCAGGATCCACCGGCCCAGCTCGACGATGTAGCCGTTGCGCTCGGCGAGCGGGATGAACACCGCCGGGGAGACCAGGCCGTGCTCGGGGTGCCGCCAGCGGACCAGCGCCTCCACCCCGGCGAGCCGGCCGTGCGGCAGCTCGACGATCGGCTGGTAGAGCAGGAACAACTCGTCGCGGGTGAGGGCCTGGCGCAGGTCGGCGGCGAGCTGCGCGTCGGCGTCGGCGAGCTGGTCCATGATCGGGTCGAACCAGGTGCAGCGGCCGCCGCCGGTGTTCTTGGCCGCGTACATCGCCACGTCCGCCCGCCGGAGCAGCTCCTCCGGGGTGTCGCCGGCCCGGGCCGCGGTGACGCCGATGCTGACCTGCGGTTCCAGGTCCCGGCCGTGCAGCGCGAGCGGCTCCTGCACCCGGTCGAGCACCTCGCGCAGCAGCCGGGCCGCGGCCTCGTCGTCGAGACCGCACAGCAGCAGGGTGAACTCGTCGCCGCCCTGCCGGGCCACCGCGTCCTGCGGGCGCAGGCTCTCGTGCAGCCGCCGGCTGACCGTGCGCAGCAGCGCGTCGCCGGCGCCGTGCCCCATCCGGTCGTTGATCACCTTGAAGTCGTCGAGGTCGAGCATCGCCACGTGGAACGGCCCGCCCTCGGCCAGCCGGTCGGTGACCTGCTCGGCGAACCGTTCCCGGTTCGCGATGCCGGTGAGCGCGTCGTGGTTGATCTGGTGGTCCAGCTCGGCCTGGTACTCGCGCAGCTTGCTCAGGTTGGCGGCGACCGTGGTCAGCAGCCGGGCGTTGTCGCGCAGCGCGCTGATCTGCCGGACCACCACGAGCGCGGTGATCGCCGCCACGCTCGCCGCGATGGTCAGCTGCTCCGGCCCGTCGTCGATCTCGCCGGCCAGCAGAAGCGCGGTCATCGCCGCGATCGCCACGTAGGGCAGGATGCTGAACCGCTGGCCCATCCGCGGGTCGGCGGCCGGTTCGCCCGCCGCGCGGCGCTGCCGGGCGGCCGCGATGACCGTGGCCAGCCCGGACACCGGCCCGGCCAGGAACGACGTGGTGAGGTACGGGCGGTCGGCGAAGACCGGGCTCAGCGCGCCAGTCGCCGCCGCCAGCGCCACCCCCGCCGCCAGGATGTGCAGGGCCTTGCGGTCCAGCTCACCGGTGCCCGCGAAGGTCACCTTGACCAGGGCGATCACCGCGACGATGGCGAGCGCGCAGACCGCGAGCATCGCCGCGTTCTGCGCGGTCCACTGCCCGCCGGTGTGCAGCCAGAGACGCCACAGCAGGCCACCATAGGTGATCAGCAGCACGCCGGCGTCCAGCCCGAAGCGGGTCCAGTCGCCGCGGGAGCGCTGCCAGACCGGCAGCCGCAGCATCGACCAGATCATCACGATCACCACGACGACCAGCAGGCCGAGCGTGAGCGGGCTGATGTACTGCGTCGGCTCGGGTCCGTGCAGCGCGTCGTACATGTTGCTGATCTCGGCGACCGTCAGAACCGCACAGGCCACCGCGAGCGAGCGCCAGAACCGCCGGGTTGCCGCGGCGAGATCCCGCCTGCGGGAGACCTTCCCGCAGGCGTACGCGGCGAGCGCCGCGATCGCCACGACCGGGAGCCACCCGATCGCCGGGTACGCCCACTCGTGCCGGAGCCCGATCAGCACCCACGCCGCCTCGAACGCGGCCAGCGCCGAAGTCAGCGTGGTCGTGCCGCTGAGGCGCCGGAGAACGGAGGTAGCGGACACGGTTGCCAAATCGGTACAACCGCGGCGGACATGAGGACTTCGCCATTTGACGCAGCGGTTGCCGGGTCTCGGCCATCCGGCGAACATCTCCGCCGACCGGGCTAAGTTACCGGCGAGTCAATATATATAGAACGGCATGACTGTCACTTCGAGCCGACGCTCGTTGCTGCTCCTGGCCGGAGTGGCCGCCGCGGCGACCGCCGCCCGTCCCGCGTTCGCCGCCGCTGCCACCAGCGCGTTCCAGCACGGCGTCGCGTCCGGCGACCCGCTGCCCGGCGGCATCCTGCTCTGGACCCGGGTCACGCCCACCCCCGAGTCCGCTCCCGCTTCCGGTGCCGGACCGGTCGTCACCGTCGACTGGCAGATCGCCGCCGACGCGTCGTTCGCGACCATCGTCCGGTCCGGTGTCGTCGCGACCGGTCCCGACCGCGATCACACCGTCAAGGTCGACGTGACCGGGCTGACCCCGGCCACCACCTACTGGTACCGCTTCGGCCTGGCCGGCGCCTGGTCGCCGACCGGCCGCACGATGACCGCGCCGGCCGCCGACGCCGCCATCACCCGGCTGCGGGCCGGCGTGGTGAGCTGCGCCAACTGGGAGGGCGGCTACTTCGCGGCCTACCGGCACCTGGCCGAGCGCGGCGACCTCAACCTGGTGGTACACCTCGGCGACTACGTCTACGAGTACGCCTCGGGGGAGTTCACCGCCGGCGGCACCGTGGTCCGCAAGGCGCAGCCGGCCAACGAGACGATCGCCCTCGCCGACTACCGCACCCGGCACGCGCAGTACAAGACCGACCCCGACCTGCAGGCGCTGCACGCGTCGGTGCCGTGGGTGATCACCTGGGACGACCACGAGATCGCCAACGACGCCTGGAGCGGCGGCGCGGAGAACCACGACCCCGCGACCGAGGGCTCGTACGCCGCCCGGGTGGCCGCGTCCCGGCAGGCGTACGCGGAGTGGATGCCGGTGCGGCTGGCCGAGGACGGGCACATCTACCGGCGGCTGCGCTACGGCAACCTGTTCGAACTCTCGATGCTCGACCTGCGCACCTACCGCTCTGAGCAGGCCAGTGGTGCGGAGGTCGACGACCCGGACCGGACCATCACCGGTGCGGCGCAGATGAGCTGGCTGATGGACGGGCTGACCAACTCCACCGCCACCTGGAAGATCGTCGGCAATCCGGTGATGATCTCCCGGCTCGACGTGGGTGCGCTGCCGGCCTGGCTGCTCGGCCCGCTCGGCAAGCTGATCGGGGTGCCGGAGAACGGCCTCGTGCTCAACGGCGACCAGTGGGACGGCTACAACGCCGACCGCGAGAAGCTGGTCGACACGCTGCGCGCGCACGCCACCAAGGACGTCGTCTTCATCACCGGCGACATCCACACCTCGTGGGCGAACGAACTGACGACCAAGGACACGGGTACGGCGAACCCCGCCGCCGCCGAGTTCGTGGTGCCGTCGCTGACCAGCGACAACGTCAACGACTTCCTCGGCACCAGCCCCGGCGGACCGCTCAGTCTGCTGGCCGCGACGCTGATCCGGGCGACCAACCCGCACGTCAAGTGGGTGGAGACCGACGGGCACGGCTACGGCGTCCTGGACATCACCTCGAGCCGCTGCCGGATGGACTGGTACCACCTCGCCGACCGCACCTCCAAGACCTCGTCGGTGACGTGGGTCCAGGGTTACTCGGTCGGCCGGGGCTCCTCGAAGATCCGCCGGGAATCCGCGCCGACGGCCTGATTCTTTCTCGTTGCGCAAGACGCCCGCCCTCCGGCGGGCGTCTTTGCCGTTGGCTGGGTCACAATCGGCTACGGAGATCGCCATCGGGAGGCAGGAGCGCTAGTGTACGAAACAGTTTCGTTTCGCATGGCCGTGAAGACGGGGGGTTCGTGATGGCTGAGACCACAGCTGCCCGGACCCGGCGGCTCGACGAGGACCGGGAGCAGGCGATCCTGCGCGCGACCTACGAGCTGCTCGGTGAGGCGGGCTACCAAGGCCTGCGGGTCGACGCCGTCGCGGCGCGGGCCCAGGCCAGCAAGGCGACGCTGTACCGGCACTGGCCCACCAAGGCCGAGCTGGTCGCCGACGCCGTGCGGTGCTGCAAGACCGAGTCGCCGCCACCCGCCGACACCGGAAGCCTTCGGGGTGACCTGATGGCGTGGTTCGGCGAGATCGGCTGTTTCATCTCCGGTGAGGAAGGGCCCATCCTGGCCGGGCTGTTCATGGCTCTGCACACCGACCCCGCACTGGCCGCCGAGTTGCGGTCGATGCAGGAGTCGAAGTTGCCGTTCGCGGAAGCCATCTGTGAGCGGGCCGAGCGCCGCGGGGAGATCCACCCCGGCTACGACGCCGGCTTGATCGACGAGATCGTGCCTGCCCTGCTGTTTATGCACTGTTTCGCCCTCGGCCAGCCGCTCGACGACGCGTACCTCGCACACGTCGTCGACGACATCGTTCTCCCGCTCCTGACCAGGTCCTGACTGTTTCGTTCCTGACCCCGCGGCCCTGCATGCCGCGCGGGTGATCTCCGCGTGCCCTGACTAGGGGGAATCTCCATGTCCATCTCGACTTCTGACGCTCGCGTCGCGCCGGATATATCCGGTAAGTCACCATCCAAGTGGCTGGCGCTCGCCGTCATCGCCGTGTCGCAGCTTCTCATCGTGCTCGACGCCACGATCGTCAACATCGCCATGCCCACCGCCCAGGTCGCGCTGGACATCAGCGACGCCAACCGGCAGTGGATCATCACGGCGTACACCCTGGCCTTCGGTGGTCTTCTTCTCCTCGGCGGCCGGATCGCCGACTACACCGGCCGCAAGCGCGCCTTCATCATCGGCCTGCTCGGCTTCGCGGTGGCGTCCGCGCTGGGTGGCCTCGCCCAGAACGCCGAGACCCTGTTCGCGGCCCGTGCCCTGCAGGGTGCGTTCGGCGCGCTGATGGCCCCGGCCGCGTTGTCGCTGCTCACGGTCACCTTCACCGAGGCCAAGGAGCGGGCCCGGGCGTTCGGCGTCTACGGCGCCATCGCCGGCGGTGGCGGTGCGATCGGCCTGCTGATGGGCGGCGTCCTCACCGAGTACGCGTCCTGGCGCTGGACCCTGCTGGTCAGTGCCCCGATCGCGATCGTGGCCGCGGTGGCCGCCTTCCGGTTCGTCGGCGAGAGCCGGGCCGAGGGCAACACCCGCTACGACCTGCCCGGTGCGCTCACCTCGACGCTCGGACTGGTCTCCCTGGTGTACGGCTTCACCAAGGCCGCCAGTGACGGCTGGGACTCGGCCACCACTATCGCGTACCTGGTCGCCGCGGTCGTGCTGCTGGTCGGCTTCGTGGTGATCGAGCTGCGGTCGTCGCACCCGCTGCTGCCGATGCGCGTCATCCTCGACCGCAACCGCGGCGGCTCGTACCTCTCGGCGCTGCTGGTCGGCGCGGGCATGTTCGGCGTCTTCCTGTTCCTCACCTACTACCTGCAGCTGACGCTGGGCTACTCGGCCCTGAAGACCGGCGTGGCGTTCCTGCCCTTCACGCTCGGCATCATCCTCGGCGCCGGCTTCTCCGCCCAGATGCTCACCCGGGTCGGCCCGCGCATCCTGATGTTCGCCGGCATGCTGCTGACCGCGGCCGGCATGGTCATGCTGACCCGGATCGGCCTCGACACCGGCTTCTGGAGCCACGTCTTCCCGGCCGAAATGATCATCAGCTTCGGCATGGGCGTGGTCTTCGGCCCGATGTCCAACACGGCCCTGGTCGGCGTGGCCGACCACGACGCCGGGGTGGCCAGCGCCCTGATCAACACCACCCAGCAGATCGGCGGCTCGCTGGGAACGGCCCTGCTGAACACCATCTTCACCTCAGCGGTGGCCGGCTACATCGCCGACAACCTGACCGACCCGTCCCAGGCCCAGGCCTTGCAGGGGGTGGCCGTGGTGCACGGCTACACGGTCGCCTTCTGGGTGAGCGCCGCCGTGATCGGCGTCGCCGCCCTGGTCGCCCTCCTGCTGGTGAAGGCCAGCCGCGAGGAGGTCGCCACCACCGGCGCCACCCCGGTAGCGGTCTGACCGCGCCGACCCCGGCCGCACCGCCGGCCGGGGTCAGCCGCGGCTTTGGCCGGGGGTCAGCCGCGGTTTCGGCCGGTTTCAGCCGCGGGGGAGCAGGGCGTTGATGACGTCGGTGAGGGGGCCGATCAGGTCCTGCTCGTCGGCGGAGTCGATCGGGGTGAGATGCAGGGACGAGCGCAGCAGGGTGATGCCGAGCGCGGTGCCGAGCATGATCTGGGCCCGTAGCAGCGCCTGGTCGTCCACCGGCCGCCCGCCCGCGGCGGCGAGTTTCTGGCTGACCGCGAGCAGGATCTCCCGCCGCATGCCGTTGACGCGCTCCTCGCCCGAGGTGCGCAGCAACATCATCAGCGAGTCCTGCAGCCGGGCCTCGTCGGTGCCGGCGGTGATCTTGTTGGCCATCCGCACGGTGATCTGCTCGAGGGAGACGTTCTCCGTGTCGCGGCTGATGTCCGAGACCGCCATGCCGAGGCAGGCCTCGAACAGCCCTTCCTTCGAGGTGAAGTAGCGGTTGATCAGGGCGACATTGACGCCGGCGTCATCCGCGATGTCGCGAACGGTGGTCGCGGCGTAGCCGTCCCGGATGAACCGGATCCGGGCCACATGAAGAAGCACCTGCCGGGTCTGCGCCGCGTTCCGCCGACGACGCGGCGGCTCCGCCTCCTCCGGTCGCGCGGTCTGCGCGCTCCGCTCGCCTGACAACCTGGGCCGCCTCTCGGTCAAGAGTCTCAGCGTATCTGATCAACTCCGGCTAAGTAAGCAAGCATTTACATCTTTGGTCACCGGGTGCATGTGATCAACCACTCAGCTGCATGTAAACAACTGTTGATGTACCGTGCCGAAGTCAGCGCACGTTTACTAAGGGGCGATCGATCATGGAGCTCGGCGTCGCCGGTGGTCGCCGGACGGGTTTCGCGCTTCGCGAGTTCGTCGTGGCCGCCTCGCGGCGGTGGTGGGTCCGGGGGCTTGCCGCGCTGGTGGCCGGGGTCGTCGTGGTCGTGACGCTGCGCGGGCGTGCGCCGGAGCCGGGCGAGATCCTCGCGGCTCTGCGGGCCACCGACGCGCGCTGGTTCGCTGTCGCGGTTCTGCTGCAGCAGCTGTCGCAGGCGGCGTTCGGGCGGCAGCAGCGGGTCATGCTCGCCGCGTTCGGGGTGCGGATGTCCCGGCCGGTCGCGCTCGCCGTCGCCTATGCCCGGTCGGCGATCAGCCTGGCATTTCCGGCCGGCTCGGCGATGTCGGCCGCGTATGCCATGGGGCAGTACCGCCGCCGTGGAGCGACCGCCGCCGCGGCCGCGACGACGATGGTGCTGTCCGGTGCGGCCTCCGTCGGCGGGCTGCTGCTGGCGTATGCCGCGGTGGCCGGGTCGATGGTCGGCCTGCGGCAGCCCGCCCTGGCCGTCGTGGTGCTGCTGTGCCTGGTCGCTGTCGTGCCGGTGGTCGTCGGGGCGGTGCGCGCGCGGGTCCACCATGAGTCGCGGATCGCCGCGCGCCTGCCGGCGGCCGTCGGCCGGGTGCTTCGTGAGGTCCGGACGGTGCGGCCACGGGAACTCGGCGTGACGGTGGCATTCGCCGTACTCAATTGGCTTCTTGATCTTGCTTGTCTTGCCGCTGCGGCTCGGGGGAGTGGGCTTTCGCTCTCGGTGGCGCAGCTGGCGACCGTGTATCTCGCGGTGCAGGTGGTGCGGCAGATTCCGATCACGCCGGGGGGATTCGGGCTGATCGAGGCGAGCCTGCTTGCCGGGCTTGTTGCCGCCGGGGCTCCGCATGCCGCCGCCGCCGCGGCCGTGCTCGTCTACCGCCTCGCGTCCTGCTGGCTGGTGCTGCCGATCGGTCTGGCGTCGCACCTGGTGTTGCGCCTCGGTGGCCGGCACCCGGTCGCGAGTGTGACGTAAGCAATTGTTGACTTAACCTCGGCCGAGGCCGATAGTTAGTCAGCAAGCGTTTACATCGAGCGGTGAGGGACGTCATGACGGATACACTCGAGGCTCGCGAGGCAGCCGGCGTCGACCGGCCCCGCGGCGGCGGCATGCTGGTGCTCTACCTGTCGCTGGGCGGTCTGGCCTTCGCCGTGCTGCAGTCCCTGGTCGCCCCGGCGCTCGGCACCATCGGGCGGGACCTGGGCGCGGACACCAGCGACGTCAGCTGGGTGATCACCGCCTACCTGCTGTCGGCCTCGGTGCTGACCCCGGTCCTCGGCCGCCTCGGTGACATGGTCGGCAAGCGCAAGGTGCTCATCGCCGTGCTGGCCGTGCTGGCCATCGGCACCCTGGTCGCCGCGCTCGCGCCCAACCTGGCCGTCCTGATCGTCGCCCGGGCCCTGCAGGGCGCGGCCGGCGCGATCCTGCCGCTGTCGATTGGCATCGTCCGCGACGAACTGCCCCGCGACCGGGTCAGCGTCATCGTCGGCCTGCTGTCCGCGATCTTCGGCATCGGCGCCGGCATCGGCATCGTCGCGGCCGGCCCGATCGTCGAGCACCTCTCCTGGCACTGGCTGTTCTGGCTGCCCCTCGCCCTGGTCGTGATCGCCCTGCTCGGCGCGGTCTTCGGGATGAAGGAGTCGCCGGTCCGCACCCCCGGCCGCCTCGACCTGCTCGGCACCGGCATCCTCTCGGTCGGCCTGGTCGCGCTGCTGCTGGCGATCAGCAAGGGCCAGAGCTGGGGCTGGGGCGAGGCCAAGACGATCGTGCTGCTCGCCGTGGGCGTCGTCGCGCTGGTCGTGTTCGTCTTCGTCGAGTTGCGGGTGCGGGAGCCGCTGGTCGACATGCGGCTCATGCGGGTCCGCGGCGTCTGGGCCACCGACATCGTCTCGCTGATCCTCGGCTTCGCGATGTTCGGCACGTTCCTGCTGGTGCCGACCCTGCTGCAGCTGCCCGCGAGCACCGGCTACGGGTTCGGCAAGTCGGTGTCGCAGTCCGGCCTGTTCCTGCTGCCCACGGTCATCACGATGGTGATCTTCGGCCCGCTGGCCGGCATCCTGAACCGCAAGTTCGGCCCGAAGCTGCCGATGTTCCTGGGCACGCTGTTCGTGGTGGCCGCATTCGCGGTGCCGGCCCTGGCCCACGGCGCACTGTGGCAGGTCGTTCTGTCCGGCCTGCTGTCCGGCGCCGGCATCGGCCTGGCCTTCGCCGCCATGTCGAACGCCATCATCGAGAGCGTGCCGGCCACCCAGACCGGCGAGGCGACGAGCGTCAACACCATCGCCCGGACAATCGGCAGCAGCATCGGCACCGCGGTGGTCGCCGCCGTCATCACGTCCCACACCACCGCCCAGGGCCTGCCCACCGACGACGCCTTCACGTACGGCTTCGGCGCCTGCGCCGTGGTCGCGGTGATCGCCGTGGTCGCCGCGCTCGCCCTGCCGTCGGCCCACCGTCGGCACGAGCAGGCGGTCGAGGCGGGCGTCGGCGACCTCCCGCCGGAGCCGGCGGAGATCCACCTGCCGCACGCGCACCATCGCTGATCCTTTTCTTTTTCACCGGCCGGCGTACTTCGCTCAAGTGCGCCGGCCGGTTGCCGATGGATGCCACATGATTACTGTCCGGGCTGGAAGCACCCTCACTCTCCGCTGCTACGGCGAAGGGGTGAGCACCCGAAGCGCGGGGGTGGAATCCCTTTCGCTGATCAGCTTGGCCGAGACCTCGGCGAACTTCGTCGCGGAGCTGGCGCCGATCCCGGTGCTCAGCCTGGACGGGCCCGGCGTCCGGCGGCTCGGCGTCCTCGAACTGGTCAGCGACGCCGGCGTGACCTGGGTCGAGGCGGAGCTGCGGGCCGGCCTGCTCACCGTCCGCGGCGCCCCGCCGACCGGCATCGTCCAGCGCCGGGCCGCGGCCCGGCACACCGGCGGCTACACCGCGACCGGGACCGCCCAGATCGACGGCGGGCTGGTGGCGATGGCCGCCGAGATCGAGGACATCTCCACCGACGGCGTGCTGCTGCGCGTCACCGACCGCCCGCGGCTGCCCGAGGGAATCTCCCGGACGCTGCTGCACGTGGCCATGCCCTGGGGCCTGCTGACCGCCGCCGTCACCACCGTGGATCAGCGAGCCGACCAGCTGCGCGGCACCTTCGAGTGGATCGACCCGGCCGGCGCCGCCGCACTGCACGAGTTCTGCGCGGCCCGCTGACTCGGTCCAGCGGCGTGGCCGGGATGGTGCCGCTTGCTGCCCTTGTTCTGCGGCGTGGCCCTGGTGGCGCGGCCCGCTGACTCGGTCCAGCGGTGCGAACCAGGTGGCGCCGCCCGCTGTCGGTCCTGCGGCGTGATCTTGGTGGTGTCATCTGCTGTCTTGGTCTTGCGGCGTCGCCCCGGTGGCGCGGCCGGCTGACTCTGCCCGGCGGAGTGGCCGAGGTGGTGCCGCCCGCTGACTCTGGTCGGCGGTGCGGCCTGGTGGCGCTGCCCGCTGTCTGTCCGGCGGCGTGGTCCTGGTGGCGTCACCTGCTGACTCTGTCCGGCGGCGTGACCCAAGTGGCTCCGGGTGGCGGAGCCTAAAGTCGACGGTGTGACTCCGAAGGGGAGCGGCGCGTTCGCGGAGGTGCTTGCCCGGCTCGGGGGCGAGGCCGATCACCGCGATGCGGAGCAGGCGTTTCGGCTGGCGGGCTGGGATTCCTGCGGCGAAGGGGACTGGGCGATCGCGCTGCGTTCGCCGGACGGCGCGGCGGCTGTGCGCATCAGTCCGTTCGATCCGACCGGGCCTTACTCGGCTGCGCTCTATCGCGAGGCCGCGTCTACGCGGCAGGTCCCCGAGCTGTTCGCGCATCGGCGCCTGGCCGGGGGCGGCGACCTTCAAATCATGGAGTTTCTCCGGGCTGTCCCGGAAGACCAGGCCAACGCGTTCCAGCGGACGATCGAGGATCGGGCCGACCTCATCGAGGTCGTCCGTCGCGTCCATGAGCGAGCCCGCCGGGAGCTGCCCTGGTGCGGGCCGCTGGATCAGAACCCGGCCAACGTCATGCGGGCCGGCGACGGGCGGCTCGTGGTCACCGACCTTTTCTACGCCGACGGGCCGAACCTCTATGCGACCGCGGCTGCCGATCCCGACCTTGTCGTCGCGCGGATCCCGGAGTCCGAGCGTCGCTTCCTGACCGAGATCCCGTTCGCCACGTCCGGGCCGTGGCGTCCGGGCGAGCAGGCGGCGTTGCGGGCCGGGCTCGCGGCCGCCGACGCCCGCGCGGGACTTTGGTCCCGCTGAAAAGGGATCTGCGGCCCCGGTTTTCTCAGCTCACTCA
>NZ_BOML01000094.1 GCF_016862175.1 Paractinoplanes durhamensis
CGAAAGATAGCACCCTCATCACCCCGGCCGGAATAACGGACATCAGCGGCATCGTCACCGATGGCACTCTGCTGTATGTCGCCGACCGCAGCAGTATCAAGAGCGTCACGAGCATTCGCGCGTTCCTCTACCCACCTGCCGCCACAACTCCTGTGATCAGTAGCGGGTCCGTATCGACGCTAGCCACCGCCCCCGAAATAGGCGCAGCGAATGGTGTTGCAGTTTTGGGAGGCGCCAGCTTTGCCGCAGACGGCACCCGGATTGTGCGGGTAGACAACGCCACTGGCGAGGTATCTCCGGTGGCCGGCCAGTCGGCGACCTCGGTCAGCTCATGCCAGAGTGGAACGAACGTCATCTTCAACACTTCGTCGACCACGCCGTTGCGGGTTGTCGGCTCGGACGGAAGATTTGTCTACGCCACCGACGTGTGCGGCATCCGCCGCATCGATCCCGGCACTCATGCCGTCACCATGCTGGCACTGAACGGCAACTTCACGTCCCGCACCGCGTCAGTGTCCATCGCCGGAAAATGGATGTACGTGGTCGACAACTACTGGGGATATTTCAACAGAATCGACCTCGACTCCGGAGTCTCCACCCGCATCGGCGGAGACCAGCGCTACTTCGCGGCCGTTGCCGCCGACGACAACTACATCTGGATGGTAAATTCTGACACCTTGTTCCAGATCAACCCCGATACTGGAGCCTTCCTCAACAGCTGGCCCGTCAACATAAACGGCAATGCCCCGAGTGCTTTGTTGTCGGTCGGCGGGTATCTCTATGCCGCCCAGTACGGCCCCGGAAACGCCTACCCCACCCTCGTCCGCATTACCAAATCGGGAGCAACTGCCGGCACCAGCACCACCATCGCCGGAGCCGGTCTGGTCGACATCACCGGCATCAATACCGACGGCAACCGGTTGTACGTCGCCGACCGCGGAGGAGTCAAGACAGTAGCCTAAACCGATAAGCGGTCCGGCTCTCCTGGCGCTTACCCGCCGGAGAGCCGGGCAGCTCAGTACCATTCGTGGAATGACCGGCACTGACGAGCTCACGGAAGACCTGACCGCCATCGACGGATGGCTCCAACGAAATGCCCCAACCAGCCATCGCACGCTGCGACCCGGCCTCGACCACGCACAGCTCGCGGCCCTCAACACTCGCTACGGCTTTCCCCTACACCCTGACCTGCAGACCCTGCTCTCCTGGCATGACGGCTGTACGCACAAGGCTCTGGCATTCCAAATCTGGACCGACTTCATATTCGAAGAATCCGCATTCATGTACGAGGAGACTCAAGATTTCCCTCCCGATTTCTGGGATCCTCACTGGGTGCCAATCGCCACCGACCTCGGACTCAAGATGATCATCATTGACCACAAGCCCCCAGCAGGTCGAGTAATGCTCTTCGACGGCGTCGACGGTATGTACGAGAAGCCGATATCACCCTCGCTGGGATCGATGATTAGCCGAGTTCGTCAGGCTCTGGAGAAGTCCGCACCTCTCAACGGTCGCCGCGCCGCTGTCAGCGACGGCGCCCTCAACTGGCCAGAGATACCCGCGCTGCCGCCTCGGTGACCCGGCCCGGTACACCGCGACCAAGTCGACGCCCGCCAGACCGCGATACCAGGTGCCCCGCGCGGCGACCAGCAGTACTCTCCCCTGGCTGCTCGAGCAACGTAGAGCGCGCAGGTGGTCTGCTATGACCAGGACTGCAGCGACGCGAAGGTGCCGGGTTCAGACACCTGGCAACTCACATGCCGCCGATAGCGCATGTCACCCGGGCGAGGCCCTCGCGTCGACGGGCTCCGACGTGGTGCGCCGACGGGCGGTTGCGGGTACAGCACCCCGCCGGCGCGATCAAGGGTACGAGACCCGCAGCCCAGGAACAGCGCGAGTATCCGGATCTGCCGCGATCCGATCGCTACGGGCGCGTCACGGGACGATCGTGGGTCGCTGAAGCCCAGGGCGTGCATCTTCTCAGCCGTGAAGACGACCATGATTCGGCGCTGCTGGCTCCGCCGCTCGCGCCGCCCGGCACCATCGAGGCCTGGCCGCGGGTCGGGGTCACCTCCGCGCTCGACGTGCCCTGGCAGTTCTGGCTGGCCGGCGACCCGACGGTCAGCACCTACCGGCGGCACACCCCCCGTCGGCGGGAAACGGCCCCGCGCGGCCGCTCGGGCGGCTAGCGTCTCGACTTGATGATCCCGCATCGGTTGTTGGTCGTGTGCAGCGCGATGTGCTCCGCCGGCATGGTCTGGGCGGCCGTGCTGATCGCCGGGCTGCTCGCGGGCGTACGCCTCGTGCCCACGCCCGCCGCCGTCGGCATCGCCGCCGTGCTCGCTATCCCCGGCGTCGTCGCCGGCGTGATCGGCAACCGCTGGAGTTACCGCACCACCCGCCCCCGGGCGCGCTGGGCGCTGACCTCGTGGGTGCCGCCGCACGTGCCGCACTGGGCCGCCATGCTGGCCGGGGTGATCTTCTTCGGCTTCTGGCTCGCCGTCGTGATCGCCTTCGCCGGGCTGGACGGCAACGCCGAGCAGCGCGACGGGCAGTACGTGGTGGAGAACAACGGCCGGGTCACGGTGATCACCGAGGCCGACTACGACCGGCAGCTCGACCACGAGCAGCAGATCTCGCTGGGCATCCTGGGCGCGCTCGCGGTCGGCGGCACGTTCATGACCGCGGCCGTGCTCACCCACCACGCCGCGCCCGAGCCGACCCACACCCAGTCGGCCGGCCTGCCGCTCGCGTGACTTTCGGCCCGTACTTCCGATTCGTTGGACCCGGGCCGGGCCGGGGCGGCCCTGAAACGATCACGACCATGTCCACGATCTCCGAGCCGTTCATGCTCAGCCCGGCGCAGATGGCCAAGGCGGCCGAGGATGCCGCGTACGGCAAGGCCACCAGCCGGCCCCTGAAGTCGTTCCTGCTCGGGCTCACCGGCGGCGCCTTCATCGCGCTCGGGTTCGTCTTCTACACCACCAGCCAGGTCGGGGCGGCGAGTCTTTCCTGGTCGGGCGGGGCGAAGGTGATCGGCGGCATCGTCTTCGCCACCGGCCTCGTGCTGGTCGTGCTGACCGGCGCCGAGCTGTTCACCTCCTCGACCCTGACGCTGACCGCGCGAGCCAGCGGGCGGATCACCTGGGCGCAGCTCTTCCGGAACTGGGGCGTGGTCTACGTCGCGAACTTCGGCGGCGCGCTGACCATGGTGGCGCTCGTCTACCTCGGCGGTGTCTGGCACAACGCGAACGGCGCCTGGGGCGGGGTGGTGCTGCACAGCGCGCTCACCAAGGTCCAGCACACCTACGTCGAGGCCGTCACGCTCGGCATCCTGTGCAATTTGATGGTGTGCCTGGCGGTGTGGGCCGCCTACTCCGGCCGCACCACCACCGACAAGATCCTGGCCGTCACCATGCCGGTCGCGCTCTTCGTCGCCACCGGCTTCGAGCACTCGGTGGCCAACATGTTCATGATCCCGCTCGGCCTGCTGATCAAGGACCACGCCGGTGCCGGCTTCTGGCGCGGCGCCGGACTCGACCGGGCCGACTTCGCCGACCTGACCTGGTCGAACTTCCTGCTGCACAACCTCGCCCCGGTCACCCTCGGCAACATCATCGGCGGTGGCATCATGATCGGCGTCTTCTACTGGACGATCTTCCGCCGGCATTCCTGATTGATCCGAGGGCTGCCCGCGATCCGTTCCCTCTGGCGAACGAAAGCCAGAGGGAAGGGGCAACGGTGCGCAAAGTTGTACGTCTGTTGGCTGTCGGCTGTGTGGTGGCGCTGGCGGGCTGCGCGCCGGCCGCAACCCCTGTCGGTGCGCCGCGGGACACCACGACCGGAGCGGCGCCGGCCCGCTCGGCGACCGCGGACTGCACCAAGGCCACCAAGGTCGCGATCGTGGACCGGAACTCCGGATACGCCTTCAGTCCGGCCGGCCTGACCATTCAGCGCGGTGCGTTCCTCGCGGTCACCAACAAGTCGAACGCGGCGCACCCGCTGGTGACCACCCCGGATGCCGGGATGGTCACCAGCGTCATCGACCTCAAGGAGCGGCAGGTCATCCAGTTCCCCGAGGCCGGCACCTTCACGGTGAAGACCGGGGCCGCGGTGCTGCGTCTCACCGTCGCCGGGGACAGCGGATGCGGCTCCCCCGAGCCGACGCTCACCATCACCGACGGCGAGAAATTCACGCCCGCGACCGCCAAGATCAAGGCCACCGAGAATTTCGCCGTGGTCAACCGGTCGGGGGCCACCCAGTCGGTGAGCTGCACTCCCGGCAACAACAAGGACCACACCCGGCTCGACGCCGGCGAGACACAGATTCTCGCCATCGACGAACCGGGCCGCTACGTCTGCGCCAGCCTTCAGCACCCCGCCGCGAAGGTCACGGTCACGGTCTATTGATACGGCAGGGTCACCGTGGAGAGGGCGCCCAGCGACACCGTGCTCGCCGCCGAGCCGATCGCACTCCAGATCTCCACCTTGACGGTGCCGTTTGTCAGGTTGCCGAAGGTTCCGGTCGTGGTGACCTGGCCGGCCGCCTCGGTGTAGCGCTCCCAGCCGGTCACCGGGTCGGTGGCGAAGTAGCGGAACGTCTCGACCCGGTCGAAGGTGCCGTCGCCGGTCAGGTCGTAGGAGACGCGGACCTGGGTGGCGTTGCCGACCGAGGTGCCGGCGTCGACCGCGATGCCGAACGCGGTCGCGGCGCCGGCGCGGTAGGTCAGGTTGAGGCCGGTCGCGGTGAACGTGGTCGGTGAGTGCGGCTGGTTGTCGTTGCTGCCCGAGGCCTTGGCGACGGTCGCGGTGCCGGCGCTGCCGGCGGCATCGGCCAGTACGCCGCCGGTCTGGAGGTAGCGGACAGGGTTTCCACCGGTCGGCGGAGTGGTGGTCGGGCTACTTGTCGGCGTCGGGCTCGTCGTCGGACTCACAGTCGGACTTGTCGGATTTATCCCGCCGCCGGTCGCGTTGCCGCCCGAGAAGCTTGTCGCGCCGGTGGCGACCGTCCGCCCGGCCGGGGCCGCCACCACCTTGCCGTCCGAGAACGTCACGGTCAGCGCGGCATCGGTGATGTTGGCTACGACGTACGTCCTAGCTCCGTTCTTGCTGAACACCCGGGCCAGCGGATGGTTCGCGGTGACCGTGCGATCGGTCGTGCCGAGCGCAGCGAGGTTACGAATCCAGTGGAACGTATGCGCCCTGGTCTCCCCCTCCTCGGGGGTGTAGCCGGGGTTGGCCCGGAGCTTGGCCAGCGCCGCGTCCCCGTCGCCGAGCGCCAGATACTGCCAGGCGATGTCCTGCCAGAGCGCCGGCTCGTGCCCCGCGTTGGTGACCATCTCGGCGTAGTTGCGCTTGACGTACGCCGGGTCGTTGCCCAGGTAGAAGTGCCCGCCGGTGACCGGCAGCATGTTGATGCCGTGGATCTGCTCCGGCGCCGAGGCGAACCAGGTCGAGTACGCGCCGCCGTCACCCCAGACCATGCCGACCGTCTGATGGCCGAACGCCGCCGGGAAGTTCTCGTCGTGGGTGTCGAACCAGTACTCGTTGATCGCGGCCGACTGGGTGGTCCAGATGAAGATGCCGGCATCCCGGATCGCGGTGTTGCCGGTCGCCTGCCCCCACTGGATCAGGCCGTTGGCGAAGTTCATCCCCTCCGACGAGGACTCCTGGTTGTTGCCGGCGAAGAACGCGCCGTGCCCGGCCGCCCAGTCATGCCCGGCATAAATATCGAAATCTCGGAGGTACGGGAACCGGTTGTCGCCACGGTCGTAGTTGTTGGCGTCGCGGATCAGCAGGTCGACCATCCCGCCGTACTGCGCGGTGGTGGCCCAGGACGGGTCGAACTTGGCCAGCGTCGCGGCCGCCGCGATGAAGTAGCCGTAGTGGAAGTGGTGGTCGTTGAGCTCGGCATCCGACCCGTACGACGCCGGGTAGCCGATCAGCGTGCCCCAGTTCTTGTCGTAGTAGAACAGCTTCTCCGCCTTGCCCGGGGTGGCCGTGAACCAGTCGGTCAGCTTGGCGCGGATGGCCGTCAGCGCCGTGTCCCGCACGTCGGTGCGGCCGAGCTGGTCGGCGATCTCGGCGATCCGGGCGCCGGCGCCGAGCGCCTTGCCGGTCCAGTAGGTGTCGTTGCCGAGCACGTTGACCGGGTTGTCCTTGACCTGGTCGAGGTAGCCGTTGAGGGTGGTCAGGTCGGTGCCGGTGCCGGTGGCGACCGCGGGCACCTCGGGGAGCACGCCGTCGAAGACCGCCGACGTGGTGTAGGACGAGGCGCCGACCAGGATCTTCATCGCGCCGCGGGCGGTCACGTAGGTCGGTGCGATCGGCGTCGCCCCGGTCAGCGCCCGCCACTGGTGCGGGTAGAGGCCGATCACGGTGCCGGTGCCGGAGCCCTCGCGGGCAGTGGTGGTGTAGGCGTACGTCGTGGTGACCCGGCTGCTCGCCTGGTCGTACGCGTAGGACACCCGGGTGCCGATGACATGGTTGTGCGCGTACGCGCCGTAGCTGTCGGCCAGCGCGACCTTGTCCGCGACGCCGGTGGGCAGCACGGCGATCGAGAAGTAGCCCTTGCCGGCCAGGGTGGACGTGATCACCGTGCCGCTGACCGTCCAGGTGGCACCGGTCGGCGCGTACGCGACGTAGTCCTTGCCGGCGACCGAGTAACCGATCCGCGAACCGCTGTTGGACCAGATCGTCGGGGTGCTCTTCGCGGTGATCTGGGCGTTGCCGCCGGTGATCTGGAAGTACGCGAACGGCAGGCCGTGCCCGATGGTCGCCTTCATGGTCCGGGTGCCGTCACTCCAGTACGGCGTGACGGTCCAGTCGGTCCAGCCGTCGACGAGGGTCCGCGGCGCGTTGAGCCCGGCCACCCCGGCGGTGAAATCCTCGGAGTAGATGTAGTGGTACTCGCCCACCCCGGTCGCCGAGCCACTGATCTGCGGCGTGGTGTTGTAGGAGAAGCCGAGCCCGCCCGCGGTCGTGTCGTAGCTGATCGGGTGCGCGTGCAGGTTCTCGCTGTAGGCGCAGTCGAACTTCTTGAAGACCAGCGACGACCACCAGTCGTTGGTGGGCACCGGCCCGGCCGGCGCGTTGGCGGTCATGAACTGGCGGGGGTTGGTGGCGAGGTCGCCGCAGCCGACCGGGAGGCTCCCACCGGCCGGCAGGGTCTCGGTGTAGCTGCCCGCCCCGACCGTGCCCGCTTCGGCCGGCCCGCTGAGGGCCACCGCGCCGAGGCCGGCGACGACAGCAACGGCAAATGCCAGAACGAGGGCCCTTGATCCCATCACGCCTCCACTGAGTCCGACCCGCGGCAGCCGCCCGTGAGAGCGCTCTCTCGTATCGAAAACAGTAAGTTGTGACAGTTAGTTTCGTCAATGTTTCCAGCTCGTGTGCAATGTGAATCGGCCGCCTCCCGACGGGGAAGCGGCCGACTGACGGTTACTTGGCGAACTTGGCGTACTTGGCCCGGAACTTCTCGATCCGCCCCGCGGTGTCGAGCACGCGGTTGCGACCGGTCCAGAACGGGTGGCTGGCGTCCGAGATCTGCACATCGACAACCGGGTAGGTGTTGCCGTCCGTCCACTCGACCGTCTTGGTGCTGGTGGCCGTCGAACGGCTCAGGAACGCGTAGTCGGCGTTCCGGTCGCGGTAGACGACGGCGTGGTAACCGGGGTGGATTCCGTTCTTCATGGCAGACCTCCAGAGGTGATCACCCGCCACAACCAGCCGGCCGACATCGATATTTCGCCGCGGAATGTGTCTTGCCAGACACCCTCTTCAGCGCCTCAGCAACCGCCGCCACCAGGGATAATCCTCGTCCGGATTGACGGTCCACCGGACCTTGCCGGTGGCGTCCCGGTCGACGAAGAGGTGATGATTCCCGGCCCCGATGGCCCGGATGCGTAGCGGGCATCCTCGGCGAACTTGCGATCGGCGTGATCCAGAACCTTACGGAGCGCCGGCACGAGGTCGCGCCGCAAGGAGTAAGCGAGCAGCCCGCACACGCGGTCGCGTCAACCTCCACCAGCCGCCGGATCTCACCCTTATCCACCACCGAATGGTCCAACAGCCGCCACCCGGCGACCGGGTTACGGTCAGTCCTGGCCGGGACTCGCTACCGGCATTCCGGCGATCTTGGCGCATTCGAGCAGTCGCCGGTCGTACGTCACGAACGCGATGAGTTCGGAGCCGGACTCGTTGGCGAGAACCTGAGCGGTAGCGAGATGGATCGCGTCCAGACTGCGCAACATCGGCTCGGTGAACGCTGCCGCGGTCGCCCGGATCGTGCTGTCGATCTCCATCCGAAAGAGCCGGCTGACCGCCGCCGGTACGCCGCTCAAGGCCTGCGGGGCCGATCGGCGCAGCGCCCTCGGTACCTCCACCTCGACGAGAGCGGAGGAGACCAGCGGCACCTTGTCGTGGTTGTTGAGCCAGGTGACGAGGTCGGCGCTGTGCGCCTCCTGCCGCACCAGCTTGACGACGGCGGCGGAATCGAGGTAGATCACCAGCGCTCCTCATCACGCATCTCGGCGACCGTCGCTGCCACGTCTACAACGTCGTCACCTAGTTTTGGCGGAAGCGGGACCGGACCGCTCCCGGCCGGAGGGATCGCGCGTCCCGCCGCCACCAGCCGCGCAAGGGTCGACTGGTCGTCACCGACCGGAACGAGCCGGGCGATCGGATGCCCTCGATCGGTGATCTCGACCGTCTCGCCGGCCGTCACCCGAGCCAGCACTTGGCTCGTGTTCTGGTTCAACTCCCGCACGCCGATGGTGTCCATGACACCAGCGTAGAACATAATGTTCTATAACCGCCAGGTCAGCCGGCGCTGGAGATGATGTGGTGGCGGTGGTGGGGGTCGAGGCCTGGGGGCAGATCCAGGTCGCCGATGAGGGTGCCTCGACAGTCGTCGCAGATGCCGTGGGTCACGCCCGGCAGCAGGGCCGCCTCGGACTCCAGCAGGCCCAGCCTGCGGCATGCCTCCTCGACATCCACCCAGCCGTCGGCGTCGACCCGGGCGCACCACGCGCACATCCGGACCATCTCGCCACTGCGGCGGACGGCCGGGGCCGGGTCGAGCAGCGGGATCGGCGGGCGGGGCCCGCGGCGGGACACCGAGCTGACGATCTCGACCTGGTGGTACGCGTCGCCGGTGACCGTCGCCCTGATCAGCCGGCGCTCGCCGGGGGCGTCGCAGCGGTAGGTCAGGGTCAGCGGGCGGCCGTGGTCGCGGCGGGTCAGGTCGAAGATCGTCTGCCACACCACGACCAGCTCGGGGCTGCTGACGAACGCGTCCAGGCCCTGGCCGAGCAGTGGGGGTACGCAGCCGTCGCCGTCGTTGGCCAGCGCGAACTCGGCCCAGCTCGCGCCGACGCCGCAGAGCAGGTCATCGCCATCGAAGCACCAGCTGACGGCCATCCCCACAGTCTCGCAAAAGATCAGGCCGAAGATGTCAGGTTCGGCTGGCGCCCGCGTCCGGGCCGGCCAGGCGCTGGGCGAACCACACCGGGAGCACCGACAGCACCACCAGGATCGCGGCCACCACGTTGACGACCGGGGCCTGGTTGGGACGGAACAGGTTGTTGAAGATCCAGATCGGCAGGGTGGTGACGCCGGGGCCGGCCGTGAAGGTGGTCACGATGATCTCGTCGAACGACAGCGCGAACGACAGCAGGCCACCGGCCAGCAGTGCCGAGCGGATCAGCGGGAACGTCACGTACCGGAAGGTCTGGCCGGGGGAAGCACCCAGGTCGGCCGATGCGTCTTCCAGCGAAACCCCGGTCCGGCGCAGCCGGGCCAGCACGTTGTTGTAGATCGTCACCACGCAGAACGTGGCGTGGCCGACGATCACCGAGAACAGGCCCTTGCCGATGCCGAGCGGCTCGATCACCGAGCGCCAGGCGCTGTCCAGCGCGATGCCGGTGACGATGCCGGGCAGCGCGATCGGCAGCACGATCAGCAGCGACAGGGTGTCCCGGCCGAAGAACTTGAAGCGCTGCACCGCGAACGCCACCATCGTGCCCAGGATCAGCGCGATCGCGGTGGCGCCGAGGCCCGCCTTCACCGAGGTCAGCAGCGCGGCCCGGGCGCCGTCGTTGGCCCAGGCCGCCGACCACCAGCGGGTGGTGAAGTCGTGCGGCGGCCAGGCGAAGGTGCGGTCGCCGTTGAACGAGTTGACCAGCACCAGCATCAGCGGCACGTAGATGAACAGCAGCCCGAGCGCCATGAACGCGCGCAGCGCCCATCGCGAGAACCCCGACAGCGTCACAGCTCCTCCAACGCGCCCGAGCGGCGGACCGCGATCAGGTAGATGACCATGACCACGACCGGGACGGTGGCGATCGCGGCGGCGAACGGCAGGTTGTTGGCGGCGCCGATGTTCGCGTAGACCAGGTTGCCGATCAGCTGGTTCTTGCCGCCGACGATCTGCACGGTGATGTAGTCGCCGAGCGACAGCGAGAACGTGAAGATCGAGCCGGCGAAGACCGACGGGATCAGGATCGGCAGCACGATCTGCCGGAACGTGCGGCCGGCCCGGGCGCCGAGGTCGGCCGACGCCTCCAGCATCGAGTCGGGCAGCCGTTCGAGACCGGCGTAGATCGGCAGGATCATGTACGGCAGCCAGAGGTACGACAGCACCAGGATCACCGCGAACAGGCCGTAGCCGGGTCCGTTGCCGGGTCCGCCGAGCAGCCAGTCGACCGGGCCGCCGTTGGCCAGCAGGATCCGCCACGCGTACGCCTTGACCAGGTACGACGCCCACAGTGGGGTGAGGATGGCGATGACCAGCCACTTGCGCGACCGCGGCGAGGCGACCTTGGCCATGTAGAACGCCATCGGCACGGCCAGGACCACGCAGATCACCGTCACCGCCGCAGCCACCCCGAGGCTGCGCAACGTGACGTTGCGGTAGACCTCCTCGGTCAGGATGGTCCGGAAGTTGGCCACGGTGAACTGCTTGACGACCTGGCCGGTGAAGCTGTTGACCGTCCAGAAGGCGGAGACCAGCAGCACGGCGAGCGCGCCGAGGTAGGCCACCACCAACCACAGCAGAGGCGCCGAGAGCAACCCGGCGAGCCTCAGCCGTGGGTGGCGGTGGAAAAAGGACCCAAGAGTGGACACATTATCCCTTGATCGTCGTCCAGGCCTGGGTCCAGGCCGAGTAGTCCTTGCAGGTCACGTCGGTCCGGCCGTCCAGGCACCGGGCGATCGGGGTGGTCCAGTACCAGACGTTCTGGAAGTAGGCCTCGTCGTCGGCGTGGAACGTGGTGCAGAAGTTCTTGTCCGCGGTCTGCGCGCAGGCCAGCTTGTTGGCCGGCGCCTCACCGAACCACTCGGCGACGGCCGCGTTGGCCTTCGGCGAGATGATGTGGTTCATCCAGAGGTAGCCGCAGTTCGGGTGCTTGGCCTTGGCCGAGATCATCCAGGTGTCGGACCAGCCGGTCGCGCCCTCGGTCGGCAGGATCGCCTTGACCGGCGCCTTGTCCGCCTCGGCCAGGTTGGCGATGATCTGCCAGGTGGTGCCGAGCACCGAGTTGCCGGCCTTGAAGGCCTGCACCTCCTTGGTGTAATCCGACCAGTACTCGCCGATCAGCTCGTTCTGCTGGGTGAGCAGATCGGTCGCCGCCTTGAACTGGGTGTCGTCCAGCGCGTACGGATTCTTGATGTTGAGCTCGGGCTTGGTCTTCATCAGGTAGAGAGCCGCGTCGGCGATGTAGATCGGCGAGTCGTACGCGGTGATCTTGCCCTTGTACGGCGAGTTCGCGTCGAAGACCGCACCCCACGAGGTGGGCGCTTCCTTGACCACGTCGGTGCGGTACATCAGCAGGTTGGCGCCGCGGCCGTGCGGGATGCCGTAGGCCACGCTGTCGACCGAGTTCCACTGCTTGTTCTTCAGGCCGTCGAAGACGTCCTTGTAGTTCGCGATCAGATCGGTGTTGACCGGGGCGACGTCACCGCCGTAGATGAGCCGCAGCGACGCGTCACCGGAGGCGGAGACCACGTCGTACTCGCCGGTCTTCATCAGCGTGACCATCTCGTCCGAGGTGGCCGCCACCTTGTTGTTGACCTTGCAGCCGGTCTCCTTGGTGAAGTCGGAGACCCAGTCGACGGTCTTGTCGGTGGAGCCGTCCTCGACGTAGCCGGCCCACGAGACGATGTTGACCTCGCCCTCCCCCGCACCGAGGGAAGCCAGCTTGTCGATCTTCGGGACGCTCAGGCCGCCCGGCCCGGAACCGGTGCTCCCGGAGTCGCCGCCACCGCAGCCGGCGAGCACGAGCACGCCGGCCGAGAGAGCTGCCAAAAAGAACCTATGCCGCATCTGCGTTCTCCTTCGATGAGGAAGAGGGGATTTCGATGACGTGCTCGGAATGCCAGCTCAGATGGACCGGCTTCCCCCGCAGTGAGGCCAGCGCCGCGGTCCCGGTGCGCTGGTTCTGTTCGACGACGGTGACCCGCACGCCGGCGTCGAGGTCGACGACGTAGCGGGTCACCGGCCCGGCGTAGATCACCTCGGCGACCGTGCCCGGAACGCCCTCTTCGGCGAGGGCGATCTTCTCCGGCCGAACCGAAAATGTCCCCTTTTTTCCGACAAGAGATTCCGCCACCGACCCGGTCAGCAGGTTCGACGTGCCGACGAATCCGGCGACGAACGCGGTCGCCGGGCTCTCATAGACATCCGAGGGCGTCCCGACCTGGGCGATCCGCCCGGTGTCGAAGACCGCGACCCGGTCGCTCATGGTCAGCGCCTCGTCCTGGTCGTGGGTGACGAAGACGAACGTGATCCCGACGTCCCGCTGGATCTGCTTCAGCTCGACCTGCATCTGCTCGCGCAGCTTGAGGTCGAGGGCGCCGAGCGGCTCGTCGAGCAGCAGCACCTTGGGCCGGTTGACCAGGGCCCGGGCCAGCGCCACCCGCTGCCGCTGCCCACCGGACATGGCGGCCGGCTTGCGCGTCTCGAAGCCTTCGAGCCGCACCGAGGCGAGCGCGGCGAGAGCACGTTCCCGGCGTTCCTTGCGGGACACCTTGCGCACCTTGAGGCCGTACTCGACGTTCTCCAGCACCGACATGTGCGGGAACAGCGCGTAGTCCTGGAAGACCGTGTTGACGTCCCGCTCGAACGGGGCGAGCTTGGTGACGTCCCGCCCGCCGAGTTCGACCGTGCCGGCGGACGGCAGCTCGAAACCGGCGATCATCCGCAGCACGGTGGTCTTGCCCGACCCGGACGGCCCGAGCATCGAGAAGAACTCACCGTCCTCGATGGAAAGGTCGATCCCGGCGACGGCATCGACCGCTCCGAAGGACTTCCGCAGCCCGGTCAATCTGATTGCGGGCGTGCTCTCACTCATGCGCTCACCATCACGAATCGCAGTTCGGTCATCTCCTGGACGGCGTACGCCGGTCCTTCCCTGGTGTTTCCGGCGTCGCGAAGCCCGCCGTACGGCTGCTGATCAACCCGGAAGGTCGGCACCTGATTGATCAGCACCCCGCCGAAGTCCAGCTCCCGCGCCGCCTTCAGCGCGGCGGCGAGATTCGCCGTGAAAACCCCGGCCTGAAGGCCGAAATCGCTGTCATTGGCCAGGACGATCGCTTCTTCCAGATTTGTGTACGGCGTAACTGTCACCACCGGGCCGAACACCTCGCCGCGATAAACTGCCAGGTCGCGGGGCGGATCGGCGACCACCGCCGGGGTGATGGTCGTGCCGTGCCGCTCGCCGCCGCTGACCTCGGCCCCCGCGTCCCGCGCCGCCGCCAGCCACTCCTCGACCCGGATCGCGGCCGCCTCCGAGATGAGCGGCCCGACCTCGGTGTCCTCGTCGAGCGGATCGCCGACCCGCAGGGTGCCGACCGCGGTCCGGATCTCGTGCAGCAGCTTGTCGTAGATGTCCACATGGACCAGGACGCGCTGGGTCGAGATGCAGCTCTGCCCGGCGTAGGAGAAGCCGCCCTGCCGGATCCCGGCGACCACCCGGTCGAGGTCGGCGTCCGGTTCGACGATCACCGGCGCGTTCGAGCCCAGCTCGAGCAGCACCCGCTTGCGCGGCGCGGCGTCCTGGATGCGCCGGCCGACCGGGACGCTGCCGGTGAAGGTGACCAGCGCGACGTCGGGGTGGGTGGCCAGCGGCGTCCCGGCGTCCCGGCCGGTGCCGGTCACCACCGAGATCCAGTCGGCCGGCAGCCCCGCCTCGACCAGCAGGTCGACCAGCCGGATCGCGGAGACCGGGGTCAACTCGGCCGGCTTGAGCACCACCGGGCAGCCGGCCGCCACCGCCGGGCCCAGCTTGTGCGCGACCAGGTTGAGCGGGAAGTTGAACGGCGAGATCGCGGCGACCACGCCGATCGGGTGGCGCATCGCGAACCCGAGCCGGCCGGCACCGCTGGCCGAGGCGTCCATCGGGATCACCTCGCCGCCGAGCTTGCGCGCCTCGACCGCGGAGAACCGCAGCGTGTCGACGCAGCGCGCGGTCTCGGCGCGGGCGTCCCGGATCGGCTTGCCGGCCTCGCGGGCGATGGTGACCGCGAACTCCTCGGTGCGCTCGGCCAGCAACTCGGCGGCGCGTTCGAGGACCTCGGCCCGGCGGTACTGCGGGAAGTCGTTGCGGGCGAGGGCCGCCGAAGCAGCCGCCACCGCTTCGGCGACGTGTTCGGCACCGAGGGCCGGCACGCGCGCGACCGGTGTCCCGTCGAACGGGCTGAGCACCTCGATCCACTCGTCGGCGCTCACCGGGCGCCCACCGATCCGGGCCGGCACCTGCATCAAGGAGACCTCCCGGGTCGGCCGATGTGTTGCAGGACACCGTATGGGGATACGGTCACGACCGTAAATGGACGCCGGAACAGTACTTACGCGCGGGCATTGTGCAGTCGTACAGTCTCGCGGTGACCCTGCGCCTCGGCGACGTCCTCGCCGACCCCGATCTGAGCCTGCGCCTGGCCGACGGCGACCCGGCCGCGCTCAACCAGCCGGTCCGCTGGTGCGCGGTCACCGAGCTGGCCGACCCGCGCCCGTTCCTCTCCGGCGGCGAGCTGGTGCTGACCACCGGGCTCAGCCAGCTCGACGAAGTGCAGCAGCGGCAGTTCGTGACCCGGGTCGCCGATCGGCGGGCGGTCGGGCTCGGCTTCGGCGTCGGGCTCACCCACGACCGGATCCCGGCCGCGACCCTCGCCGAGGCCCGCGACCGCCGGCTGCCGGTGCTGGAGATCCCCTACTCGACGCCGTTCATCGCGGTCGACCGGTTCGTCGCCGACCGGGTCCTCGAGGAGCAGTACGGCCGCTTCGCCGACCTGCTCGACGAGCACGACACGCTGGCCCGCGCGCTGCTCTCCGGCCGTGGCCTGGGCGCGCTGATCGGCTCGCTCCACCACATCCTCGGCGCACCCTGCATGGTCGTCGACGTCTACGGCCGGGTGCTGGCCACCGCCCCGGCCAGCGCGGCCTGGCCGGTGGAACAGATCCTGTTCGCGGCCAAGGCGGGCGCCCCCGGCGACACCCCGATGGCGGTGCCGGTGACGGTCGAGGACACCGTGGTCGCGTACCTCTGCTGCCGTCGGCCCCGGCGGTCGGCGGACGTCCTGCCGTACGCGGTCAGCCTGGTCGGTCTGGAACTTGCCCGCCGCCAGGCGGAGCTGGCCGGCAAGCGCCGCCTGGCCGGCCAGGTCCTCGAGGATCTCGTCCGCGGCACCATCGGCGGCGCCGAGGCCGAGCGGCGGCTGTCCCCGTTCGGCATCCGCGCCCAGGACGAGCACGCGCTGCTGGTGGCCACCGCCGGCGGGCCCGGTGACCTGCGCAAACGCCTGGTCGCGAGCCCGGCCATGAGCGGCGCGACCACGGCCGTGCTGGAGGACTGCCTGATCGCCGTGCTCGACCCCGGCCAGTCGGCGCGGGAGGCGGCGCTGCTGCTGCAGGACTACCTGAGCCGGCACGGTTCGGACGTGCGGGTCGGCATCGGCGGGTGGTATGCGGGGACGGCCGGGCTGCGGTGGAGCTACTACGAGGCGCACGAGGCGATGAACCGCGGGCCGGGCATCAACGAGCGCGAGCAGATGAGCCTGTCCGGGCTGATCGTGGCGAGTGAGGACGTGCCGCTGCGCGACCTGGCCACCGAGATGCTGCGCCCGCTGCACGACTTCGACGCGGCGCACGCCGGCGCCCTGGTCGCGACGCTGCGCGCCTACCTGGACGCGGACGGCTCGGTGGTGACGGTCGCCGAGCGGCTGATCGTGCACCGCAACACGGTCCGCTACCGCCTGGAGCAGATCGAACGGCTGACCGGCCGGTCGCTGACCCGCACCGCCGACCGGGTGCAGCTGTGGCTGGCCCTGTCGGCGTCGGATCTACATCGGTAGGCGCACGGTCACGGTCGTGCCGGACGACTCGTGCGAGGCCAGCGAGATCGTGCCGTGGTGCCGCTCGACCACCACCCGGCACAGCGCCAGGCCCAGCCCCGAGCCGGGGATGCCGGTGTGCCGGGCGTTGCCGCCGCGGTAGAGGCGGCGGAACAGCCTCGCCTGCTCGTTCGGCGGGATGCCGACGCCGGTGTCGCGGACCGTGAGCACGGCCTGATGGCCCTGGTCGATCAGGGTGAGCCCGACCGCCGAGCCGGGCGGGCTGAACTTGATCGCGTTGCCGAGCAGCGCGGCCGCCACCTGCCGCAGCCGGTTCCGGTCGCCCGGCACGGTCACCTCGTCCAGCCGCTCCACCGCGATCGCGATCCCGCGGCCGGCGGCGGCCTCGGCGAGGGCCACGGTCGCGTCGGTCACCACCTCGGCCAGGTTCACCGGCTCGATGGTGAGCTGGAGGTGCCCGGACTCCAGCCCGGCCACGTCCAGCAGGCGGTCCACCAGCTCGCGCAGCCGGGTGTTGTTGCGATGCACCACCTCGAAGAGGTCGCGCAGCTCCCCGAACGGCGTGTCGTCCGCCGACTCGGCGATCAGGTCGATGTACGAGCCGATCGAGGTGAGCGGGGTGCGCAGCTCGTGCCCGGCCAGCGCCATGTACTCGTCGGTCGCCGCGGCCAGGTGCAGGGCGAGCACCTCGGCCCGCCGGTGCTCCAGGAACGCGCCGATCACCGCGGCGATGCCGGTGAGCATCATGCCGAGCGACGGGTCGGCCTCCTGCCGGGTGCGGGAGAAGAACGACATCGCGCCGATCGCCCGGTCGCCGCTGCGCACCGGCACCGCGCCGCCGGACCGGTAGGCGCCGCCCGCGGCCATCTGGGCCACCTCGGGCAGCACCGGAGCGCCCGGCACGTTCAGGTCCGGCACCCAGATGAGTTCGCCGGTCTGCCAGCAGCGGCCGGCCAGCCCCTGGCCGCGGTTGATGCCGCCGGGCATCGGCAGCGCCGGCTCGCCCGGTTCGTTGTACATCGCGGCCAGGCGCATCACGTCGGCACCCTCGTCGGCCAGCCACAGCCGGAGGTACGGCCAACCCAGGCTGCCGCCGATCGCCGCCAGGATGCGGTCGCCGGCGTCCGGCGCGTCCGGGTCGCTGGTCAGTACCTTGAGTACCCGGTTCTTGCACTCCTCGTACTGCCGGGTGCGGTGCCGGGCGGTGGTGTCGTGCGCGGCCGACACCGCGGCCACCACTGTGCCGTCCGCACCACGGACCGGGCGGGCGTTGACCAGGAACCAGTGCGGGCGATCGTACGGGTCGTACGCCATCAGCTCGACGTGGTTGACGTCCTCACCGCGCAGGGCCCGCGCGATCGGCGTCTGGTCATCCGGAACCTCGGTGCCGTCCCCGTAGCGGGTCCGGTGCCGGCGGGCCACGTCCTCGATCGGCACACCCGGGTCGTCGCTGCCGAGCACGTCGGTCAGCGCCCGGTTGACCAGCAGCTGCCGGCCGTCGGCGTCGAACGCGATCAGCCCGGTGTCGACGCACTCCAGCACCGCGTCGAGCATGGCCCGGTCGGGATTCGGTGTGGTCAGCCGGTTGAGGTGCTCGCGCAGCGCGGCGCTCAGCTCCGGCACCCCGAACGGCTTGCCGATCACCCCGAGCGCGCCGGTCTCGCTCAGCCGCGGGTCCCCCGGATGCAGGTATGCGGTGATCAGCACGATCGGGGTGGCCGCCAGTTCGGGGTTCTCGCGGATCGCCGCGCAGAGCTCGATCCCGTTCATGCGTGGCATGTCGACGTCGGCGACCAGCAGGTCCGGCCGGTACTTGCCGACCGCTTCGAGGCCGGCCACGCCGTCGTCGGCCACCACGACGTCATGACCGAGTCGGCGGACGACCTCGGCGATGACGCGTTGATGGTCGAGGTTGTCCTCGACTACGACGACTAACGCCACCGTCGCAGCCTAAAACTGACAAATCACCCCGGGGAGGGTTTCCGGGTAGCTTGATCGGAGTGCCGGGAAACAATGTCGGGCTGCGGTCCGAGCGCGGGCCTGTCCTCGCCGCCGTGATGCTCACGACCGGTCTGGTCGCCATCGACGCCACCATCATCGCCACCGCGGTGCCGTCGATCGTCAAGGATATCGGCGGCTTCACCGAGTTCCCCTGGCTCTTCTCGATCTACCTCCTGGCGCAGGCGGTGTCGGTCCCGATCTACGGCAAGCTGAACGACCTGTTCGGGCGGAAACCGGTCATCCTGTGGGGCATCGGGCTGTTCCTGCTCGGCTCGATCATGTGCGGGGTCGCCTGGACGATGGGCCTGCTGATCGCGTTCCGGATCGTGCAGGGCCTGGGCGCCGGCGCGATCCTGCCGACCACCATCACCATCGTCGGCGACCTCTACTCGGTGCGGGAACGGGCCAAGGTCCAGGGGTACGTGGCGAGCGTCTGGGGCGTCGCCTCGGTGGTCGGCCCGACCCTGGGCGGCGTCTTCAGCGAGTACGTCTCCTGGCGCTGGATCTTCTTCGTCAACATCCCGCTCTGCCTGCTGGCCGCGGTCGTGTTCTTCCGCCGCTTCCACGAGCGCGTCGAACGCGGCCACCCGGTGATCGACTACCGCGGCGCCGGGCTCCTCGCGGTCGGCCTGACCCTGGTCATCCTGGGCGCCCTGGAGGGCGGCCAGGCGTGGGCATGGACCTCCCCCGCCGGCTTCCTGATCCTGGCCGCCGGGTTCGCCGCGCTGGCCGCCTTCGTCGTGGTCGAACGGCGAGCCCCGGCCCCGGTGCTGCCGCTGTGGATCTTCCGGCGACGGCTCCTGGTGACCAGCGGCCTGATCTCGGTCGGCATCGGCGCCATCCTGACCGGCCTGAGCTCGTACGTCCCGACCTACGTGCAGGACGCGCTCGGCACCGGCCCGCTGATCGCCGGTTTCGCCCTGGCCACCCTGACCCTGGGCTGGCCGATCACCGGAAGCCAGGCCGGCCGCGTCTACCTCCGGCTGGGTTTCCGCGCGTGCGCCCTGATCGGCACCACGCTGGTCCTGATCGGCTGCACCCTGCTGCTGGTGCTGGGCCGGCACTCCCCGGTCTGGCAGGTCGCCGCCATCTGCCTGGTGATCGGCCTCGGCATGGGCCTCACCGCATCGCCCACGTTGATCGCCGCGCAGTCCAGCGTGGACTGGGCGGAGCGCGGCGTGGTCACCGGCAGCAACATCTTCCTGCGCTCGGTCGGCAGCTCGGTCGGCGTCGCGGTCTTCGGCGCGATCGCCAACGCGACCGTCGGATCCGGCGCGGTCTCACCCGACGCCCTGACCACGGCCGTGCACCGCATCTTCATCGGCGTGCTCATCATCGCCGTCCTGATCCTCGCGATGGCCGCGTTCATCCCGCACTCCGCCGACCGCGCGATCAACGAGGCCCCGGCCACCGAACCCGCGGCGTGATTGTTCCTTCTGCGATTCAAGCAGCTCGACCAGTTTCAGGGCCCGGTCCGAGCGCTCCTTGCCGCCGACCAGCACCACCAGCGAGGCGATGGTCAGCGGCGCCAGCACCCGGCAGGTCAACCGGTAGCTGACGTACACCACTACGACGGGAAGGGCGGTCGACCGCGACTCCCCGATCAGCTCGATCAACCATTGAGGCACCATGGCAACTCACGCTCCGCGACGAAGCACCCGCATTTTGCGAGGGAGCATGCACTCAGAGTAGCTACAAGGTCATAACAGCACTACTGCCAATATCAGGACGCTCCTCGCGGCGGTCGGT
The DNA here is from genome assembly GCF_016862175.1 of Paractinoplanes durhamensis. Taxonomy (GTDB): domain Bacteria; phylum Actinomycetota; class Actinomycetes; order Mycobacteriales; family Micromonosporaceae; genus Actinoplanes; species Actinoplanes durhamensis. The sequence continues at coordinate 20,098 of NZ_BOML01000094.1, forward strand.
CATGAGCCCTTGACGGTGGCGGTGCCGGCCAGATATCTCGTCCGCTGATCGATCAGGGTGCGCAGCGTGTCCGCCTCGGTGGTGCCCGCCGCCTTGTCGTAGCCGTCCACGGTCGAAAGCACGGTGAGCGCCGCGTCGAGCGCTGTGGTGGCGGCGCCGCTCGCGTAGATCTTCTGATATTCGTCCTGGTAGGCCTCCTGATAGACCTTCTTGAACGCGGCACTGGCCAGGAAGCGCTCCTTGAGCTTGTTGCCGCCGAAGCCGCCCATCCGGCCACCACCGGCGTTGTTCCCACCCGGCGGCTGCATCCCCGCGGGCGGTTCAAAGCCCTCCGGGAGGCCGCCGCCCTGGGCGCCGCCGAAGCCCCGGCCGCCGCCCATGGTGACCGTCTGCGTCGGGTCCTGCTCGGCATCGCCGGTCAGGGTGAGGTTGTAGTCCCAGCCGACGACCTTGAACCTCTTGGTGGTGAGGTCGTAGTACAGGTAATAGTTCTTGCCCGGGCCGGCCATGTCGTCGAAGTTGAGCAGCAGGTTCTGCTCGGCCGCGTAGCGCGCGAACGACTCCACGTCGATGTGCTCGGCGAGGCCCCTGTCGAACTCCGCGTCGCTGCTGTTGTTCACCCAGCGGATCAGCTTGATGACCGGTTCCAGATCCTGGCTGCCGACCATGTTGATCTGCTTGAAATCGTCGGCGTAGTCGGTCTGGTCGTCGCCCTGGTCGGTGAACGAGCTCGAGGCCAGGCTCTTGTAGAGCACGCCGGAACTGCCGATCTCGTCGGCGAAGTTCTCGTCGGGGTGCTCGACCACGAGCCGGGCCACCGTCGGCCGGTCGTTGACGGTGAAGCTTGTGTAGGCGTACTTCTGCGCGGTCTCGCCGGCGGCGGCGAGAACGTTGAGGGAGACCGCCTCATTCATGACCGTCTTGCCGCCGCCCATGCCGGACACCCGCATCGTGACCTCACGGTGGCCCTCGTAGCGACGGCCCTCGACGAACTCGTCGAAGCGGATCAGCCAGGGCAGGTTCTCCGGCTCCTCGGCCTTCAGGCCACTGCCACCGGCGCCGCCGAACCCTCCGAACCCACCGCCGGGTCCCCCAGCGCCGGGCATCTGCTGGCCACCCTGCGGCATCTGGCCACCCTGCGGCCGCTGACCGCCGCCGCGGGCGCCCTCCCGGGCCTGACCGTCGCGGGTCAGTTGGCCGAGCGTGGAATTGCCCTTGAGCCGGATGCCGACGCTCGGGATCGTGACGCCGTCGACGGTCAGGTCGGCCTCGAGCCAGTCCTTCTCGCCGTCCTTGAAGTAGGAGTCGAGCAGTCGCTGGTAGTCGGCGTCGCGGAAGGTCAGCTTGATGCTGTGCGCCTGGTTCGCGTCGAACAGGTCGGCCGAACCCTCGATGTTCTGGGTGACCTCGTCGGCCGATCTGGCGCCCGAGCTGGTGACCAGCGGTGCGACCCGCACGGTGGTGAACACCACGGTCAGCGCCACGCCGACCGCGGCGCAGGTGGCCAGCAGCTTCCAGTAGTGCCGGATCCGCACCGGGATCCGGTGCTTCAGCGCCATCACAGGTCCGTCTGGTCGTACCCGGTCAGCACCGTGACCCGCTGCCCGCCGGTCCGCTCACCGAGGGCCGAGATGAGCTGACCCGGCTCGTGGCCCTTCTTCAGCCGCACGGTGTACATCAACTCGGTCAGCGCGCCGCCGCGGATCGACTCCATGCTGATCAGCTCGAACTCGCTGGTGTGCGCGATCAGCACGTCCTGGATGTTGTCGGTGTAGTTGCCGTCCGGCGGCACCTGGACCTTGACCACCTGCCGCTGCACGTTCGAGGCGAACCAGTTGAACCGGAACATCACCACGATGACCAGGCTGATCACCACGGCCGCGACGATCGCCAGGGTGTAGAAGCGGGTGCCGGTGGCCATCCCGACCCCCATCACCAGGAAGATGAAGCCGACGTCGCGGGTCTCCTTGATGGCGTTCCGGAACCGCACCACCGACAGCGCGCCGACCAGGGCGAATGCACGGGCGATGTTGGAGCCGACGACCAGCATGATCAGCGAGATGAGCATGCCGAGGATGACCAGGGTCTGCACGTAGGACTGGCTGTAGGACACGTTGCGGTGGGTGAACCGGTAGACCCATGCGATCCCGGCGCTGAGCACGAACGACAGCAGCATCGCGATCGCGATGTCACCGACGCTGAACGTGCCGGACAGGTCTTGAATGTCGAAGGGCATTGCCTCAGGCCTCACTGAACTCGGTGTCGGGGATGTGGAAGATCGAGCGCGGAGCATGGCCGTAGGCCTCCACGCTCTGGCAGTACTTGGAGACCCGGACGATCGACATGCTCATCCGGGCGGCGAGATCGGTCAGCCAGTACGGCACCCGCTCGTCGGCCTTGAACTCGACCACCGCGAACTCGGCCGGCACGACCAGCCGGTTCTCCGTCTCGGCGGCGAAGTGGAAGTCGCGGTCCCGGCCGCGGATCCGGCTGTCCACGGTGACCCGGATGCCTTCGTCGGCGCCGCTTCCGACGTACGCCTCCCGCTGGTAACCGGTCATCGCGACCGGCCGCAGGTCGAGCAGCGACACCAACTCGAGCACCTCTTCGAGGAAGGCGCGCTGACCCGGCTCGTGGTCCGGCATGACCCTTTTGTCGCACAGGTCGCGAGCGAGGTGGTACGGCAGCGCGACCCGGCGTTTCTGGGTGACCCGGTTGACCCGCTGCTTGATCTCGACGTGCACGGTGCTGTCGTCGCCGACGCTGAACCGATCGCCGTAATGCCGCAGCCGCAGCTTGCGCCGGAACTTGAGACCCTCGATCTTCTCCCAGTAGAAGCGCAGATCGCGGGTGTCGTAGTAGGTGCTCCACACCCCGTACCCGCCGTCGGCGCCGTGGCTGTCGACGTCGAGGCGGCGGATCAGCTCGGCGCGCAGCTCGGGGATCTGCGTACTCGGCAGCAGGTACTTGATCTCGTACCGGTTGAACGCGTGCAGCGCGGTCGGCGCCCGCAGCGCATGACCGGCATGGTCGTCACTGCGGTGTTCGGCCGCCGGCTCGGCCGGAACGTCGGTGACGGGTTCCGGCGGTGCCGTTCACCACGGTGGTCGCGCGGATCCGCCGAAGCGCCATGCGGCATCCGCTGCTGATCGACGCAGCACTCGGCGCCGTCCTGGCCGCGGCCGACGACCGGCATTTCGAGGGCGGGCCGAGCCACGGCGGCGTCTGGGTCGGCATCCTCGCCTGGGCCGCGGTCGGCTGTCGCCGGCTCTGGCCGGTCCCCACCCTGGCGATCATCGCGGTGGCCACCGTCGCGACCACCCTGCGGACCGATGCGCAACAGCCGGCGCTGATGATCGCCATGGTGGTGGTCGTCTACACGGTGGCGACCGGCCTCGACCGCCTGCGCATGTGGGCGACCGCCACGGCCGTCGCGCTGCCCCTCTACGTCGCCGCGGTGTACACATCGGACAGCAGCTGGTGGGCGCCGCAGAACCTCGGCGTACTGGCCTGGATCGGCCTGGCCACCGCGATCGGCGACGCGAGCCGGCTCCGCCAGGCGTACGTCGCCGAGGTCGAGGAACGTGCCCGCCGGGCCGAACAGACCCGGGACGGCGAGGCCCGCCGCCGGGTCGTCGAGGAACGTATCCGGATCGCCCGCGAACTTCACGACGTCGTCAGCCACCACATCGCGATGATCAACGTGCAGGCGGGCGCGGCCCGGCATGTGCTGTCCCACCAGCCCGAGGCGGCCGACTCCGCGCTCGAGCACATTCGCCGGGCCTCCGACACCGTGCTGCGCGAGCTCGGCTCGGTCGTCGGCGTGCTGCGCCAGGCCGACGACCTCGACTCCGGCACCGAGCCGGTCCGCGGTCTCGCCCGCTTCGCCGAGTTGCTCGGCACCTCCGGGGCGGCCGGCCTGCACGTCGAGCATCAACAGCTCGGCACCATCCGCGAGTTGCCGGCCCTGGTCGACCTGGCCGCCTACCGGATCCTGCAGGAATCGCTCACCAACGCCCAGAAGCACGGCGCCGGCACCGCGTCGGTCACCATCAGATACACCGCGGGGCACGTCGTACTGGAGGTGACCAACACCGCCGGCACGCACGGATCGGCCGGCGGATACGGTCTGGTCGGCATGCGGGAACGCGCCACCGCGACCGGCGGCACGCTCAAGACCGAACGCCGCCCCGACGGCACCTTCCGGGTGCGCGCGGTCCTGCCCGCCCCGATCACGAAAGACCAGCGATGACGATCCGGGTCCTGCTCGCCGACGACCAGGCGTTGATCCGTGCCGGCTACAAACTCATCCTCGACGGCAAACCCGGCATCGATGTGGTGGGTGAGGCCTGCAACGGTGCCGAGGCGGTGCACCTCGCCCGCAGCACGCGGGCCGACGTCGTCCTGATGGACATCCGGATGCCGGAGATCGACGGCCTGGAGGCCACCCGGCGGATCGTCGCCGACGAGGACCTCGACGGCGTACGCATCCTTGTGCTCACCACGTTCGAGAACGACGACAACGTGGTCCGCGCCCTGCGGGCCGGGGCGAGCGGCTTCCTCGGCAAGAACGTGGAGCCGGAGGACCTGGTCCACGCCGTGCGCACGGTCGCCGCGGGCGAGTCGCTGCTCTCGGCGGCCGCCACCCGGTCGCTGATCTCCCGGTTCCTGAGCCGGCCCGAGCTCGAACCGCTGCCCGAGCCGGACCTCAGCCGGCTGGCCGCGCTCACCGACCGCGAGCGCGAGATCCTCGTCCTGGTGGCGCACGGCCTCTCCAACGAGGAGATCGCCGAGCGGCTGCACCTCTCCCCGCTGACCGCCAAGACCCACGTCAACCGGGCGATGACCAAGCTGGGCGTCCGCGACCGGGCCCAGCTGGTCGTGCTGGCCTACCAGCACGGCATCGTCCGGCCGGGCGAGAAGCTGCCGGATTGATCCCGCGCCGGGGGTGCGGCTGGTCCCCAACCCCAGGGGTCGGGCGGCTCCGACGGGGTGGCGTCCCGCCCGCCGGAGCCTGGATCAGGTGGTCAGTTTGCGGGCTTGCGCCGGGTCCTCGGCGGTCAAGGCCAGCTGGGCCAGCTTGCGGCACTCGTCGAAGCTTCGGCCGGCGACTGCGGCGCGGACCGCCGGCAGCGCCCGTGCCGACATGGACAGGCTTGTCACGCCGAGGCCGACCAGGATCGGGGCCAGGGTCGGGTCGGCCGCGGCCTCGCCGCAGATGCCGACCGGTTTGCCCGCCTCGCGGCCGGCCGCGCCGCAAGCCCCGATCAGGTCGAGCAGCGCGGGCTGCCACGGGTCGAGAAGGTCGGCCAGGGTGCCGCACATCCGGTCGGCCGCGAACGTGTACTGGCTCAGGTCGTTGGTGCCGATGCTCAGGAAGTCGACCACCCGCAGCAGGGCGGCGGCGCGCAGGGCGGCGGCCGGCACCTCGATCATCACGCCGGCCCGGGGCAGGCCGGCCTCGTGCGCGGCGTCCGCGAACGCGGCGGCCTCGGCCACTGTGGACACCATCGGGGCCATCACCCAGACGTCGGCGCCGGTGTCCGCCCGTGCCCGGGCGATCGCCGCCAGCTGGGTGGTGAGCACGTCCGGTCGTTGCCGGGCGATGCGCAGGCCGCGGACGCCGAGGGCGGGGTTGGGTTCGCCCTCCTGCCGCAGGAACGGCAGCGGCTTGTCGGCGCCCGCGTCCAGGGTGCGGATCACCACGGTGCGCCCGGCCATCGCCGTGAACACCGCCCGGTACGCGGCGGCCTGCTCGTCCGGGCCGGGTTCGGTGGACCGGTCGAGGAAGAGCAACTCCGTACGGAAAAGACCGACGCCTTCCGCACCCGCCTCGTCGGCGCCGGCGACGTTGGCCGCCGAGCCGATGTTGGCGAGCAGCTTCACCGGATGGCCGTCCGCGGTGCGGCCGGGACCGGTGGGACCGGCCGGCGTCGCGGCGCGGGCGGGCGTCCTGGGGACGGCGGCGACGCCGGTCGCCACGCGGCCGGTATCGCCGTCGACGAGCACCTGGGTGCCGTCGGCGATGTCGAGGACGCCGGGACAGGCCACCACGGCGGGCAGGCCGAGCGCGCGGGCCAGGATCGCGGTGTGGCTGGTCGGGCCGCCGATCTCGGTGACGAGTGCGACGACCTGTTCCGGGTCGAGTTCGGCGGTGTCGGCGGGGGCCAGGTCGCGGGCGGCCAGGACGTACGGGTGTCCGGGCGCCGGGATGCCGGGCATCGGCCGGCCGAGGACCGTCGCGAGCGCCCGGTCGCGCAGGTCGTCGAGGTCGGCGACCCGTTCGGCGAGGTAGCCGCCGGCCTCCTCGAAGGCGGCCCGGAACGAGGCGAACGCGCCGTCGATGGCGTGGCAGGCGTCGTGCCCGCCGTCGAGGACGGCTTCCCGCACGCTCTCGTGCAGTTCCTCGTCGCCGGCCATCATGGCCTGCGCCCGCAGCACGTCGGCGACGGTGGCATTGGTCGCCCGGTCGGCCCGCCGGCCGAGGTCGGCGACGACCTCGGCCAGCGCGGCGAGCGCCCGTTCGACCTCGGCCAGGACGTCCTTGACCGGGGCCGGCGAGGGCAGGGCGGGCACGGTGCCGGCCCGCAGCAGCGGACCGGACGCCACGCCGCCACTGACCCCGATGCCGGCGAGGGCCCCGATGCCGGTGCGGATCTCAGACATCGCCCGGCTCCTCGGCGTCCAGGTCGCGGGCGAGCAGTTCGGCCAGGCCGGCGAGGGCCTCGTCGGCCCCGTCACCGTCGGCTTCGAGGGTGACCTCGGTGCCGCAGCGGGCGCCGAGGGCCAGCACCGACAGCATGCTCCTGGCCGGCACCGGCTTCTTCTCGCCGACCCGGATCGTCACCTTCACCGGGGCCGCCGCGGCGGCTTCCACGAACAGCCGGGCGGGGCGGGCGTGCAATCCACTGGCGGAGCCGACGGCCACGGTTCGCGTGGGCATGGCTACCTCCTCACGGTTCGATGGTGACCTTGATGGCTTCGCCGCGGGAGACGATCCCGAAGGCGTCGAGGGCGCCGTCCAGCGGCAGCCGCTCGGTGATGAGGTCGGCGACCGGCACGGCCCCGGTGGCGACCAGCTGCAACGCCTCGGCGTTGTGCGCGGGGCTGGACCCGTTCGCGCCGACGATGGTCAGCTCGCGGTAGTGCACCAGGTTGGAGTCGCAGGTGATCGTCGGGTTGTCCTTGGGCAGCCCGCCGAAGAAGCTGATCCGGCCCTGCCGGGCGGCCATCTGGATCGCCTGTTCCTGCGCCTTGCCGGAGGCGGCGGCGGTGATGATGACGTCGGCGCCGCGGCCATCGGTGAGCTTGCGGATCTCCTCGACCGGGTCGACCTCCTCGGCGCAGATCGCGGCGTCCGGCTTGACCAGGTCGGCGGCCATGTCGAGGCGCTTGCGGCTGAGCTCGACGAGGAAGACCCGGGCGGCGCCGCGGGAGCGGGCCAGGCGCACGTGCAGGCAGCCGATCGGGCCGGAGCCGACGACCACCACGTCGTCGCCCTCGCCGACGCGGGCCAGGTTCTGCGCGTTGAGGGCGCAGGCCAGCGGTTCGGCGACGGACGCCTCGGCGAACGTGACGCCCTCGGGGATCCGGTTGAGGCCGTCGACCGCGAGCACCTCGGCCGGCACGATCATGAACTCGGCGAAGCCGCCCTCGAAGTGGTAGCCCATCGACACCTGGTTCGGGCAGATGGTCATCCGGCCGCGGGTGCACTCGGCGCACTTTCCGCAGGGGATGGCCGCGATGACCTGGACGCGGTCGCCGGCGGCCCAGCCCTCGACGCCGTCGCCGATCGCGACGACCTCGCCGGCGATCTCGTGGCCCATGACCCGGGGCGGCTTGATGTGGTGGTGCCCGAACTTGTAAATCTTGACGTCGGTGCCGCAGGTGGAGCAGTTGCGCACCCGGATCTTGACCTCGCCGGGGCCGGCGACCGGTTCCGGCGCGTCCTCGATCCGGACGTCGCCGGGGGCGTGGAATCGTACGACCTTCATGATGCATCCTCCTTGACCGGCCCGATGAGCCGGAGTACTTCGTCGATGTCGGTGGCCTCGCGCAGCGCGCGGGCCTGGTCTTCGTCGAGCAGGATCTCGGCGAGCGCGGCGAGCAGCTCGACGTGGCCGTCACCGCGGGCGGCGATGCCGATGCAGACGCGCACCGGTTCGCCGCCCCAGTCGACGCCCTCGGGGAAGCGCAGCACCACGAGGGCGTCGCGCTTCACGAGTTCCTTGCCGGCGAGGGTGCCGTGCGGGATGGCGACACCCTCGCCGACGTACGTGGAGATCGACCGCTCCCGGGCGAGCATCGCGTCGATGTAGCCCGGTTCCACGGCACCGATCTCGACGAGGGTCTCGCCGCAGCGGCGGACCGCCTCGTCCCGGTCGGCGGCCGTCTCGGTGAGGCGGATCGCCGACCGGTCGAGCAGCGCGTGCTCAGACATGGAGGTCGGTTCCCTGCTGGATCGCCTTGACGACGCGGGTCACGGCCGGGTCGCCGAGGAAGATCTGGAACGGCACGATCAGCTTGTCCGGTGCGCCGGCCCGGGCCCGGTCGGCCAGGCCGCTGTGGCACATGACGACGTCGGCGTCGGCCGGGATCGCGCTGACCGGGGTGTGCTCGACCGTGACACCGGTCTTGCCGAGCTGCTTCTTCAGGGTGCTGGCGAGCATCACGCTGCTGCCCATGCCCGCGTCGCAGGCGACGACGAGCTTACGGATGTCCTTGCCGTTGATGGTGGCCATGGTCGTCACGCTTTCTCGGTGGCGGGAGCGGCCGGCTCGGCGGCCTCTTCGATGGACTCTTCTTCGGGTTCCTGGTCGGACTTGAGCTTTCCGAAGCCGAGCAGGGCCGAGGCGGCGGCGAAGGTGACCGCGGCGGCGATCAGGACGCCGAGGATCATCCCGAGGTAGCCGCCCTTGGCGGTCACCGCGAAGTAGGCGAAGATGCTGCCCGGCGCCGGGCTGGCGACCGTGCCGGAACCGGTGACCATGAAGGTGGCCACGCCGGACATGCCGCCCAGGATCATCGCGAGGATCAGGCGGGGCTTCATCAGCACGTACGGGAAGTAGATCTCGTGGATACCGCCGAGGAAATGAATGATGATCGCGGCGGGGGTGGTCGGGCGCAGCGAGCGCGGGCCGAAGAACATGAAGGCCAGCAGCAGGCCCAGGCCGGGGCCGGGGTTCGACTCGATCATGAACAGGATCGACTTCCCGTGCTCGGTGACCTGCTGGACGCCGAGCGGGGAGAACACGCCGTGGTTGATGGCGTTGTTGAGGAACAGCACCTTGGCCGGCTCGACCAGCACCGAGGCGAACGGCAGCAGGTGGTGGCTGACCAGGTAGTCGACGGCGTGACCGGCGCCCTTCGTGAGCGCGTCGACCACCGGGCCGATGCCCACCTTGCCGAGGATCGCGAAGGCGCCACCGATGATGCCGGCCGAGAAGTTGTCGACGAGCATCTCGAAGCCGGGCTTGATCTTGCCGTCGATCAGGTTGTCGAAGAGCTTCAGCGCGTACGCGGTGAGCGGTGCGATGATCATGGCGCCGAGGAACATCGGCACGTCGGCGCCGACCACGACACCCATGGTGGCGACCGCGCCGACGACCGCGCCGCGCTGGCCGTGGACCATCCGGCCGCCGGTGTATCCGATGAGGACCGGCAGCAGGTATTTGATCGTCGGGTCGACGAGTTCGGCCAGGCCCTTGTTGGGCAGCCAGCCGACCGGGATGAACAGGGCCGTGATCAGGCCCCAGGCGAGGATCGCGCCGATGTTCGGCATGACCATGCCGGCGAGGTAGCCGCCGACCTTCTGCACGCGGGCTCGAAGCCCGGTTCCGGTGACCGAGGGGGTGTATGGAGACGACATGAGAGGACTCCGTTTTTGGGTGTGTTTCGCCGGCCCCCGGTCGAAACGACCGGCGGCTGTGGGGTGGGGGCGTCAGCCCCGGGTGAGAAGCGGCCGCACGAGGTCGAGCCGCCGGTCGATGACGATGTCGGTGCGGTTCAGGTCGGCCGGGCCGGGCATCCGGCTGCCGGGCAGGCTCACCGCGGCGGCGCCCCAGGCGAGGCCCTCGGCGAGCGCTTTCTCGCCGCGCGCGCCGGCGGCGAGGAAGCCGGCCAGCAGCGCGTCGCCGGCGCCGACCGTGCTGCGGGGCGCGCTCACCGGCGAGACGCCGGTCAGTACGCCGGTCTCGTCGACGAGCACCGCGCCGTCGGCGCCCAGGCTCGCCAGCACCGCGCCGGCGCCGGCGGCGCGCAGCTCGCGGCACGCCTCGACGACGTCGCCGAGCGAGTGCAGCTCGGCGCCGATCGCCTCGGCCAGTTCCTCCCGGTTCGGCTTCACCAGGGCGGCGCCGGTCCGGACCCCGCTCAGCAGGGCGGCTCCGCTGCTGTCCACGGCGAGCCGGGCGCCGCTGTCGATCAGCCGTACGCAGAGCCGCTCGAACGCCGGGAGGGTCGGGCCGGGCGGCAGGCTGCCGCAGATCACGACCCACTCGCCGGGCCGTGCGGCGGCCAGCACTACGTCGCTGACCTGGGCGAACTCGACCGCGGACATCTCCGGGCCGGGCTCGTTGACTTTGGTGACCGTGCCGTCCGGCTCGGCCAGGGTGATGTTCGACCTGGTCCGGCCCGTGATCGGCACGGCGATCGTGTCGACGCCCTCGGCGCCGAGCAGCGCGACGAGCTGGTCGCCCTCGGCGCCACCGGCCGGCATGATCGCCCTCGTGTGGACACCGTTGGCCAGCAGTGCGCGGGAGACGTTGACGCCCTTGCCGCCCGGATCGATGCGCGACCCGCCGGCCCGCAGCACCTCGCCGCGGACGAGTTGGTCGACCTCCAGCGCCCGGTCGACGCTGGGATTGAACGTGACAGTGACAATCATGCTTTTACCACCCGAACGCCCGTGCTCCCGATCTCGTCGGCGAGCACGGCGTCTATGCCGTTGTCGGTGATGAGCAGGTCCAGGTCGGAGACTTCGCCGAACCGGGCCAGATAGTCGTTGCCGATCTTGGTGTGATCGGCGAGGAGGACGACCCGCCGGGCGGCCGCGATCATGGCCCGCTTCACCGCGGCCTCGGCCGTGTCCGGCGTGGTCAGGCCGCGCTCGATCGAGCAGCCGTTGGTTCCCATGAAGGCGACGTCGGCGTACATCTCGGCGAGCGGGCGCAGCGCCCAGTCGTCCACCGTGGCCAGGGTCTTGCCGCGGAGCCGCCCGCCGAGCAGGAGCACCGTGAGGTTGGGCTTGGGGCCCAGGGTCGCGGCGAGCACCGGGGAGTTGACCACCACGGTCAGCTCGCGGTCGGCGGGCAGCAGCCGGGCGAGGTGGGCGGTCGTGGAGCCGGCGTCGAGGATGATCGCGCCCTCGTCCGGCAGTTCGGCCAGCGCCGCCTTGGCGATCCGCTCCTTCTCGCCGATCAGCACGGTGTCGCGGGTGGCCAGGGCCGGCTCGAAGCCGATCCGGTCGACCGGGATCGCCCCGCCGTGCACCCGATGCAGCATTCCGGCCCGCTCCAGCACGGTCAGATCCCGGCGGACCGTCTCGGCGGTGACGTTGAGGCTTTCGGCGAGGGCCATCACATCGACCCGGCCGTCCGCGCGGGCGAGCCGCAGGATCTCTTGCTGACGCTCCTCCGCGTACATCATCATCACCGCCCCGGTTGGATGTTGTTTTACCTTTGTTTTCTTCCGCTTGTGCCCGAAAGCAATATGACGCCAAAGGTTTCGCCGACGTTAGGGACCTTCGGCCTCAGAATCGGCCGGAAGGCGGCTCGATCAGCGCGCGGCGGGGCGGCGGCGGGCGGGCGGCCACGTCGAGCGGCGGGCCGGTGGCGCGGTCGAACCGCGGACCACCAGGCGGGTCGGCACCGTGATCCCGTCGCCGTCCGCCTCCCCGCCGAGCAACCGCAGCACCATCCGGCCGGCCAGCTCGCCCTGGCGGCGGACCGGCTGGGCCACCGTGGTCAGGTCGGCCAGCTCGGCGTGCGGATGGTCGTCGATGCCGACCACCGAGATGTCCTCGGGGATACGCAGGCCGGCCCGGCGCAGGGTGCGGACGGCGCCGAACGCGACCTCGTCGGAGTGGGCGTAGACGGCGGTCGGCGGCGTGCGCAGGCTGAGCAGCCGGGACATGGCGTCGGCGCCGCTGACGCCGCCCCACGGGACGGTCACGGTCAGCGCCGGGTCGGCCGGGATCCCGGCCTCGGTCAGGGCCTCGGCGTAGGCGCGGGTGCGGCCGGGGGCGACCGGCCAGTCGGGCTGCTCCGGGTCGAGGGTGGCGATCATGCCGATCCGGCGGTGGCCGAGGAAGACCAGGTGGTCGACGGCCTGACGGCCGGCGGCGGCGTCGTCGATGCAGACGTACGGATAATTCTCGATCTGGCCGCCGGCGGCCACGATGTGCACGCCCATCAGCGCGAGCCGTTCGCGTTCGGGCTCGTCGACCGGAAGGCCGATCACCACGAGCGCGTCGACCTTGCGGCGGGCCGGCAGCCGGCGGAAGAAATCGTGCCGGTCGGCGGCGTCGCCGACGTGGTAGAGCAGCACATCCAGGTCGGCGTCGCGCAGCACCGCCTCGAGGCCGTCGAGCATCGCGGCGAAGAACCAGCGGGAGATGTGCGGCACCACCACGCCGACCCGGTCGGTGGCGCCGCCGGCCAGCCGGGACGCCTCGGGCGAGACGACGTAGGCGAGCTCCTCGGCGGCGGCCAGCACGCGGGCCCGGGTCGCCGTGGCGACGTGCGGATGGTTGGCCAGCGCGCGCGAGGCAGTCGCCATCGACACACCGGCTCGGCGTGCGACATCCGCCATGTTGATCTTCGACGCCGGCGGCACGTCTGCACCTTAGCACCAACTTTGGAAGCGTTTCCGGAGCTGCGTTTACAGATTGTGCAGGCGTTGTTGACAGAGACGTAGGTCACATCGAGGGTGATTCTGCAAGCGGTTCCAACGCCCGACGAAGGGATGGCACCGTGCTCAAGAGACTTGCCGTTCTCCTGCTTTTCGCCTCGCTGCTCACCGGCTGCGGGAGCGACAACAACAGCTCGACCACGCTCTCCTACTTCATCGCCGACGCCGCGCAGGCCGACGTCGCCGCCCGGTGCGCCACCGAATCCGGCGGCGCCTACGCCTTCGACATCCAGCGTCTGCCCAACAACGCGGCCGGCGGCCGGGAGCAGCTGCTCCGGCGGCTCGCCGCCCAGGACCGCTCGCTCGACATCGTCAGCGTCGACCCGCCGTTCATGGCCGAGTTCGCCAACGCCGGCTTCCTGCGCCCGTTCACCGACTCCGAGAAGCAGGAGTTCTCGGCCGGCGTGCTGAAGGGCCCGCTCGAGCAGTCGACGTTCCGCAACACGCTCTTCTCGGCTCCGCTCTACGGCAACACCCAGCTCCTCTGGTACCGGAAGTCGGTGCTCCAGAAGGCCGGCGTCGACCCGGCCGCCGGCCCGGTCACCTGGGATCAGCTGATCAAGGGGGCGAGCCAGGCCGGGGTCACCTTCGCCGCGCAGGGCCGCCGCAACGAGAGCCTGATGGTCTGGGTCAACGCCCTGATCGCCTCGGCCGGGGGTTCGATCCTCGCGCCCGGCTCCGAAAACCTGCCGGCCGACCAGGTCAAGACCGGCCTCGACAGCCCGGCCGGCACGGCCGCGGTCACCGTCATGCACGACCTCGCGGTCTCCCCGGCCGCACCGGCCGGCTTCAGCACGGCCGGCGAGGAGGACTCGCGGGCCGCCTTCCAGGAGGCCAACGGCGGGTTCATGGTCAATTGGCCGTACGTGTGGGCCGCCTTCGACGCCGCCATCAAGGAGGGGTCGCTGCCGGCCAACTTCAAGGACGACGTCGGCTGGGCCGCCTACCCGCGGGTCGAGGCGGGCCGGGAGAGCGCACCCCCGTCCGGCGGCCTCGGGCTGTCGATCAGCGCGTTCAGCCACCGGCAGGACCTCGCGGTGCAGGCGATCCGCTGCCTCGCCTCGAAGCAGAGCCAGACCGAGTTCATGGTCAGCGCGGGTAACCCGGCCGCCCTGTCGTCGGTCTTCGACGACCCGAAGATCCGGGAGATGTTCCCGATGGCCGACCAGATCCGCGAGGGCATGGACACCGCGACCCCGCGCCCGGTCAGCCCCTACTACGGCGACGTCACCGGCTCGATCCAGACCGCGTTCCACCCGCCGGACGCGCTGAACCCGCAGACCACCCCCCGGGAGGCCAACAGCCTGCTCGAGGACGTCCTGTCCAACAAGCGACTGATCTAGGAGCGGCCATGAGTACGACTACGCCCGCCGCGCCCACGACGAAAGCCGCGGCAACCAAGACAACCCATCGACGGGTACGCCTCACCGACCGCGCCCGCAAGGAACGAAACCTGGGCTGGATGCTGGCCGGGCCGGCGTTCTTCGTGATGGTGGCGGTCACCGGCTACCCGATCCTCAACGCGATCTGGCTGTCGATGTTCGACTACCGGCTCACCGACCCGGGCGCCAAGAGCTTCGTCGGCCTCGGCAACTACGCCACGATCCTCACCGACGGGCTGTTCTGGCGGCAGTTCGGCGTCACCGTGATCATCACGGTGGTCACCGTCGCGGTCGAGCTGGTGCTCGGCTTCGCCCTGGCGATGGTCATGCACCGGGCGCTCTACCTGCGCACCGCGCTGCGAACCGCCATTCTTGTTCCGTACGGGATCATCACGGTGGTCTCGTCCTACGCATGGGCGTACGCGTTCAGCAGCACGTACGGCTTCGTGAACCCGACGTTCGGGCTCGGCGAGTTCGACTGGTTCGGCGGCACCTGGTCGGCGCTGTTCACGGTGTGCGTCGCCGAGATCTGGAAGACCACCCCGTTCATGTCGCTGCTGCTGCTCGCCGGCCTCGCCCAGATCCCGGACGACTACCTGGAGGCGGCCAAGGTCGACGGCGCCAAGGCCTGGCAGCGGGTCAAGCGGGTGATCCTGCCCAACATGAAGGCGGCCATCATGGTCGCCCTGCTGTTCCGCACGCTGGACGCGTTCCGGATCTTCGACAGCGTCTTCATCATGACGGCCGGCGCGCAGAACACCGAGACGCTGTCGTTCCTCGCCTACCGGCAGACCATCAGCCGGGTGATGATCGGCCTCGGCTCGGCGGTCAGCGTCATCCTCGCGATCCTCGTCGTACTCATCGCGGTGATGTTCGTGAAGGTCTTCCGCACCGATCTGTCGCAGCAGAGGGGGGACCGCAAGTGAAGGCCAGCCGCAGCACTCAGCTCTTCTGGATCGCCGGGGCCATCCTGATCATTCTGTACGCGCTGATCCCGGTGTTCTGGATCGTGTCGCTGAGCTTCAAGGCCGGCGACGACATCACCAACAAGCAATTCCTGCCGACCGTGTGGAGCTGGGAGAACTACAAGACGGTCTTCGCCTCGGACCTCTTCACGACGGCGCTGCGCAACTCGGTCGGCATGTCCATCATCGCGACCACCATCTCGGTTATTTTGGCGACGCTCGCGGCGTACGCCATCAGTCGTCTTGAATTTCCCGGGAAGCGTCTCGTCCTCGGCGTGGCCTTGGCCATCACGGTTTTCCCGGTTATCGCGATCGCGACGCCGCTGTTCAATCTGTGGCGCACGATCGGCCTCTACGACACCTGGCTCGGGCTGATCATCCCCTATCTCTCCTATTCGCTGCCGCTGTCGGTCTATGTGCTGTCCGCGTTCTTCCGCGAGATCCCGTGGGAGATGGAGCAGGCCGCCCAGGTCGACGGCGCCACCGCCTGGCAGGCATTTCGCCGGGTGATCGTGCCGCTGGCCGCACCGGGCGTCTTCACCGCGGCGATCCTGACCTTCTTCGCGGTCTGGAACGACTTCGTCTTCGGCATCACCCTCACCTCCAGCGAGGCGGCCCGGCCGGTACCCGCGGCACTCGCATTCTTCCAGGGCGCCTCGCAGTTCTCCCAGCCGACCGCGCCGATCGCGGCGGCGGCGGTGGTCGTGACGATTCCGGTCGTCATTCTCGTGCTGCTTTTCCAACGCAAGATCGTGGCCGGTCTCACCAACGGCGCCGTGAAGGGCTGAGCTATGTCTGCCATTGAAATGCGCAACATCGTGAAGGAATACGGCGACGGATTCAAGGCGGTCAACGACGTCAGCCTGGACATCGCCGACGGCGAGTTCATGATTCTGGTCGGGCCGTCCGGCTGCGGCAAATCCACCCTGCTGCGAATGATCGTGGGCCTGGAGGACATCACCTCCGGCGACATGCTCATCGGCGGCGACCGGGTCAACGAGAAGGCCCCCCGCGACCGCAACCTGTCCATGGTGTTCCAGAATTACGCGCTCTACCCGCACCTGACGGTCTTCGAGAACATCGCATTCCCGCTGCGCCTGATGAAAGGCATCAGCGAGGACGAGATCAAGCGCCGGGTGTCCGAGGCGGCCGGGATGCTCGAACTCAACGAGCACCTCGACCGCAAACCGGCCAACCTCTCCGGCGGGCAGCGGCAGCGGGTCGCGATGGGCCGGGCGATCGTCCGGCAGGTCAACGCGTTCCTGTTCGACGAGCCGCTGTCCAACCTCGACGCCAAGCTGCGCGGGCAGATGCGCACCGAGATCTCCCGGATGCAGCGCCGGCTCGGCACCACCACCGTCTACGTCACCCACGACCAGACCGAGGCGATGACCCTCGGCGACCGGGTCGCCGTGCTGCGGCGCGGCTACCTGCAGCAGGTGGCGTCGCCGCGCGAGCTGTACGAACAGCCGGTCAACATGTTCGTGGCCGGGTTCATCGGGTCGCCGCCGATGAACTTCATGCCCGCGGTCGTGACCGGCGACCGGCTCAAGCTGCCGTTCCTCGAGGTCGGCCTTCCTAGCTCTGCGGCCGGCCAGGTCAGCGACGGGCAGTTGCTCATCGCCGGCATGCGGCCCGACCACTTCGAGGACGCCCGGCTGCTCGACCCGGTCAAGCGCGAGCGCGGCGCGATCTTCCGGGCCCGGGTCGACGTCACCGAGTGGCTCGGCGACTCGCAGTACGCGTACCTGCCGTTCGAATCCAACCCCGAGGTCGCCAAGCAGCTCGCCGATCTGGCCGCCGAGCTCGACAGCGAGGCCCTGCGCACCCAGCTGATCATCTCGATCGACGCGATGAGCCGGCTGCGGGAAAATCACGAGGGCGAGTTCTGGGCCGACACCGACCGGATGCACCTCTTCGACCCGAAGACCGGCATCAACCTCACCCGCGACGAAGCCGCGGCGGCCGACCTGGCCAGCCTCGAGCAGGAGGAACTGGCTGACCGGCGGGGTGAGCTCGCCAAGTGAGGGCCGGTCCGTGGTGGCGGCACGCGGTCATCTACCAGGTGTACGTGTGGAGCTTCGCGGACGCGGACGGCGACGGGATCGGCGACCTGCCAGGTGTCCGGTCCCGCCTGCCGTACCTCCGCGACCTCGGCGTCGACGCGATCTGGCTGAACCCCTTCTACCCCTCGCCGCAGGCCGACAACGGGTACGACGTCGCCGACTACCGGGACGTCGACCCGCGGTTCGGCACGCTCGCCGACCTGGACGCGCTGTTCGCCGACGCGCACGCGCTCGGCCTGCGGGTGATCATCGACCTGGTGCCCAACCACACCTCCCACCTTCATCCCTGGTTCCTCGCCGACCGCCGGGATCGCTACCTGTTCCGGGACGGCCGCGGCGACGAGCCGCCCAACAACTGGCGCAGCGCGTTCGGCGGCCCGGCCTGGACCCGGGTCGCCGACGGCCAGTGGTATCTGCACCTGTTCGCGGCCGAGCAGCCCGACCTCGACTGGACCAACCCGGCGGTGCGCGCCGAGTTCGAGGACATCCTGCGGTTCTGGTTCGACCGCGGCGCCGACGGGTTCCGGATCGACGTGGCGCACGGCCTGGCCAAGGACCCGCAGATGCCGGATCTCACCGAAGGGCACGTCGATGTGGGGTACGCGGCGGTCGGGCACCCCTACTTCGACCTGGACGAGGTGCACGACGTCTATCGGGACTGGCGGCGGATCAGTGACTCGTACGCCGGAGATCGGGTCTTCGTCGGGGAGATCTGGGTGCAGAGTGCCGAGCGACTCGCTCTCTATCTGCGCCCGGACGAGCTGCACACGGCGTTCAACTTCAGCTTCCTGACCGCGCCGTGGGACGCGAAAGCGCTGCGTGCGGCGATCGACAACACCCTTCGTTCGCTGGCCTCGGTCGGTGCGCCGCCGACCTGGGTGCTCTCCAACCACGACGTCGTCCGGCACGTCACCCGCTACGGCGGCGGCGCGATCGGGCTGCGACGGGCCCGGGCGGCGGTGCTGCTCATGCTGGCGCTGCCCGGCTCGGCCTACGTCTACCAGGGCGAGGAGCTCGGCCTGCCCGAGGTGACCGACCTCCCCGATGACGTACGCCGGGATCCGACCTTCCTGCGCACCGGCGGGCGCGAGCTCGGCCGCGACGGCTGCCGGGTGCCGTTGCCGTGGTCGGGCAGCTCACCGTCGTACGGCTTCGGGCCCGGACCGGCCGCCTGGCTTCCGCAGCCGGAGTCCTGGGCCGCGCACACCGCCGAGCGTCAGGACGGTGACCCGGCCTCGATGCTCAACCTGTACCGGGCGGCGCTGCGGCACCGGCTCCCCTGCTTCGGCTCCTTCGGCGACGGTTCGCTGACCTGGCTGCCGTCGGCGCCGGACGTGCTGGCTTTCCGGCGCGGACCGGGCGCGGTCTGCGTGGTGAACGTGGGCGACGATCCGGCGCCGCTGCCCTCGCTCGGCGGGACCCTCGTGCTGGCCAGCGATCCTTCGGTCACCGCGGAGACCATCGGCGGCGCGAGCGCTGCCTGGTTCACCGTGGCCGGACCCGATACAGCGACATGACCAGGGCGGCGAGGCCGAGCAGGTAGAGCGCGCCGTGGGCCGCGGGCCGGACGGCATCCCAGTCGAGGCCGCCCTGCCACGGGTCGAGGCTCCAGGAGATCGGATCTTTTGTTAAATCCGCGGGCTGGGCGGGGACGACGGCCACCATAGTGGCGCTCAGGCCCGGCCGGCTGAGGCGTATGCGCTCCTCGGCCTCGCGGATCAGGGCGGGGTCGGCCTGCCCGATGCTGACCTCGTTGCCGCTCACCTGCGCGGCGCTGTCACACACGGCCAGGAAGACGACGGTGTCGGTGTGGCCGGCCGGCAGCCGGCCGCAGGTGACGGTGCGATCGGGCTCGGTGAGGTCGGCGGCGGCGCCCACCGCGGTGCCGGCCAGCGCCAGGACGGCCAGCAGGCCGGCGCCGGCCAGACCGTAGCCACGGTCCGACGCGAGGGCCGCATTCGTCGCGACCAGCACCAGCAGCAACGCCACCACGGGCAGGCCGACGTAATAGGCCGGGCTGGTATTGGCGTACCAGGCGAGGCCCGCCAGGCCGACCACTGCCGCGGGCCACAGCCGGCGCTGCCGGAGTCCGGCCGCGGCCGCTCCGAGCACCGCCACTCCCAGCATCGCGGCGGCCGCCGTCAGCAGCACCACCGCGAGCACGCCGGCGTGCCTGCCCACCTCGGTCGGCCAGCCGTAGCCCCCGCCGTCGGCGTCGATCACCCCGGCGGCCAGGGTCAGCGTGGCGAGGCCGGCCAGGCCGGCCCGTCCCGGCCAGGAGCCGACAGCGCCGCCCTTCTCGACCGCCAGGCCGAGCAGCGCGGCAGTCGCCAGCGTGCCGGTGTAGGGCAGCAGCTCGCGGTGCAGGGCCAGCTGTGCGGTGAGCGCACCGGCGCTGATCAGGAAGAGCCAAACCCATCGCATCGGGGCATGCTAATGGTCGGCGGGCGGTCGGCGTGGGGGTCGCCAGTTCTCGGCGATCCGATCCATCGCCTCCACGTCGGGCATCGCGCCGGGCAGCGGCGTCGTGCCGCTGCGCAGGCCGTCGAGCATCAGCGTCAGGTAGCGGCGCCACAGGCCCGGCTCGACCGGCTCGGTGTACTCCAGCAGCGCCGCCAGCATGAACTGGATCAGGCCCAGATCGGCGCCACCCACGTCGGGACGCACCACGCCGGCCTGCTGGCAGCGGACGACCAGCGCCTCCACCACCGGGGCCAGGCGCTCGCGGACCTCGGCCACCCGATTCCGGCCGTACGCCCGGCTGAACGCGATGTCGCGCAGGCCGCGGTCGTCGGCCATCGCGGCGATGGCCCGCTCGGCGAAGCGGTTCAGGCCGGCCCAGGGGTCCGGGTCCTCCATCGCCTCGGCCGCCCAGCCGACGATCACTTCCAGCCGGCTGTCGAACAGCGCCTCGACCAGGTCCTCCCGGGTCGGGAAACGGCGGTAGACGGTGCCGACGCCCAGGCCGGCATGGTGCGCGATGTCGTCGAGCATCACGTCCACCCCGCGGGCGGCGAACACCTCCTGGGCGGCCTGCAGGATGCGCTGCCGGTTGCGCTCGGCATCCCTGCGTAGGGGCTTCGTCACATCGACAGCGTAGTCGAAACAGAGGCTTAACCTCCACATGGAGGAAGTGCCTCAACTTCGGGGTACGCTCGCCGAGAAGTGGAGGACTGCCCTCAACTAATCGGAGACGTACATGACGACCACTCCCCTCGAAGAAGCGCCGGTCACCACGGCCTCGCCGCACCATGCTCGGCGGTGGCTCATCCTCGGCGTACTCGGCCTGGCGCAGTTGATGGTCGTTCTCGACGCGACGATCGTGAACATCGCGCTGCCGTCGGCCCAGCAGGCCCTGGGCTTCTCCAACGAGAACCGGCAGTGGATCGTCACCGCCTACGCCCTCGCGTTCGGCGCGCTGCTGCCGCTCGGCGGCCGCATCGGTGACCTGCTCGGCCGCAAGACCACCCTGGTGACCGGCCTGATCGGCTTCGCCGCGGCCTCCGCGATCGGCGGCGCCGCCACCGGCTTCGGCATGCTGGTGAGCGCGCGGGCCGCCCAGGGCGTCTTCGGCGCGCTGCTCGCCCCGGCCGTGCTGTCGCTGCTGACCACGACGTTCACCGACGCGCGCGAGCGGGCCAAGGCGTTCGGCATCTACGGCGCCATCGCCGGGGCCGGCGGCGCGATCGGCCTGCTGCTCGGCGGCGTACTCACCGAATACCTCGACTGGCGCTGGTGCATGTACGTCAACGCCTTCATCGCGGTCGCGGCCGTCGCCGGCAGCGTGGCCCTGCTGCACAACCAGCGCCACGACGGCCCGCGGCCGCGCCTCGACGTCCCCGGCACGATTGCCGTCTCGGCCGGCCTGTTCGCCCTGGTCTACGGCTTCGCCAACGCCGAGACGCACGACTGGAGCGACGTCATGGTGTGGGGCTGGCTGATCCTCGCGGTGGTGCTGCTCACCGCGTTCGTCGCCATCGAGACCCGGGTCGCGCACCCGCTCATCCCGCTGCGCGTGCTGGTCGACCGGACCCGCGGCGGCGCGCTGATCGCCGTACTCATCCTCGGCGTCGGCATGTTCGCCGTCTTCCTGTTCCTCACCTACTACCTGCAGCAGAACCTCGGCTTCTCACCGATCCGCTCCGGCGTCGCCTTCCTGCCGATGATCGGCGCCCTGGCGGTCACCGCCACCACGGCCACCGCCCTGGTCGTGCCGCGGGTCGGCCCGCGCCCGCTGGTGCCCACCGGCTTCCTGATCGCGGCGGCCGGCATGCTCTGGCTGACCGGCCTGGCCACCGACTCCACCTACGCCGCCGACATCCTCGGCCCGCTGCTGGTGATGGGCGTCGGCATCGGCCTGGCCATGGCGCCGGCGATGACCGCGGGCACGTCCGCGGTGCACGCCGACGACGCGGGCGTGGCATCCGCACTGGTCAACACCGCCCAGCAGGTCGGCGGCTCGATCGGCACCGCGGTGCTGAGCACGATCGCGGCCTCCGCCGCCACCGACTACGTGGTCGGCAAGACCCCGAGCCAGGAGCTCATGGCCGCGGCCGCGGTCAACAGCTACACCACCACGTTCGCCTGGGTGGCCGTCTTCTTCACGATCGGCGCCGTAATCGCCGGCCTGCTGCTGCGCTCCGGCCCCTTGCAGATCGACCCGGACGCCACCCCCACCGCCCACATGTAAGCCCCACCCCACGCCACCCTGAGCCGCTGCCCGCCCCGACCAAAAACCCGACCCGGCAACCCCGGCCTCCCGACCCGACCCGGCCTCCCGACCCGACCCGGGCCAAGAGCCGGGCCGGGCCGAGAGCCGGGCCGGGCCGAGAGCCGGGCCGGGCCGAGAGCCGGGCCGGGCCGAG
>NZ_BOML01000095.1 GCF_016862175.1 Paractinoplanes durhamensis
CCGAGGACCGCCGACATCCCGGAAGCTGGGGCCTCACCCCCGCACCCAAACGCCAAGAACCAGGAAACCGGGCTCACGTCGCACGCCCAACGCCCCGACATCAAGAAAAACCAAACCCTGGCCCCGCTGCGCAGACCCCGCTATCAAGGAAATCGGGCCAGCTGGCCCGCCTCACGCCGACATACGGCCACGGCCCTGCCGCCTGATTGACCACGAATGCGGCTTCCCGCAAGACACTCGGCAACCCGGCACGTCCCATCAGGCGACATATCGTCTGCAGACGGCATCAATCCGACGCAGCAACCAGCTGAACATTGACAGGATCCAAGGCCAGTCGTCCACAATGCGGACGGCCGAGGGTTGCGCCGACACTACCGCCGGGGTGTCCCGTGCTCCGCTGCGCAAGATGGTCCCGGCCCACCAAGAACGGACCAGCTCATCCCCCGCCCTCCGCCTCTGAGCGCAGATGCACTTTGCGAGCAGGGCAGAGGCGGAGCGATCGCCGACCGGCATGCATTTCCGAACTGCCACCGACCCGGGCCAGGCGCGGCACAGCTCTCGTTGGCCCGGGCCGACACACGGTCTCGTTGGCCCGGGCCGGAAGCGGGGTCAGCCCTCGGCGGCCAGGTGGCTTCGTTCGCCCTCGTGGTCGAGGATCGTCAGGATCTCGGCCGGGCCGCCGTGGGCGCCGAAGGCGTGCGGGGTCATCGTGGAGAACTCGGCGGCCTCATTCGGGCCGACCAGGATCGTGCGGTCGCCCAGGCGCAGCTCGATCGTGCCGGAGAGCACGGTGAACCAGTCGCGGCCCGGGTGCACGCGCAGGTCGGCCGGCACCGCGCGGGTGATCCGCATCTTTGCGACGGTCTGGCCGCTGTCGCGGGACAGCAGCCAGGTGGTGATGCCGCGGGCCTCGTTGTGGTGCGGGCGGATCACCACGTCGTCGTCGGCATCCGACTCGACCAGCTGGTCGAGGGTGGTGCCGAGGGCCCGGGCGATCGCGGTCATCTGGTCGAGCGCGATCCGCCGGTGGCCGGTCTCGATCCGGCTGAGCGTGGACGGGCTGAGCAGACAGCGGGCCGCCAGCTCGTCGAGCGACCAGCCGCGGGCCACCCGCAGACCCCGGATGCGCTGCCGGACAAGGGTCTCCACATCGGCGTCTTGCTTCATGCGCAATACACTATGCCATTCGAGCAAGGTGCGGCTACCGTTGGCGCATGGCACACGACCACTTGATCGAGATGCTCGACCTGGACGCCGAGGTCCTGCACGACTACCACCGCGACCTGATCGCCTGGGCCGGCCGGGAAGCCGCCGACCACCCCCGCATCGTCGACCTCGGGGCCGGCAGCGGCACCGGTTCCCTCTCGCTGGCCCGCGAGTTGCCCGATGCCCAGGTCACCGCGGTCGACGTGTCCCCGGAGATGCTGGCCCACCTGCGCTCCCGCGCCGAGGCGGCCGGCCTGTCCGACCGGATCCGCACCGTCGAGGCCGACCTCGACCAGCCGTGGCCCGACCTCGGCCCGGCCGACGTGATCTGGGCGTCGGCCTCGATGCACCACATGGCCGACCCCGGGCGGGCGCTCGCATCGGCGTTCGGCGCGCTGCAGCCGGGCGGCCTGCTGGTGATCGCCGAGCTGGAGTCGTTCCCGCGCTTCCTGGCCGGCACCCCCGACGAGGAGGTCGAGCTGCGCGGCCACGACGCGGCGGCGAAGCGCCGGCACGAGGCCGGCCTGCACATGCACGAGAACTGGGGCGACCGGATCGCCCAGGCCGGCTTCACCGAGGTGACCGAGCGACACTTCGACATCGACCTGCGCCCGCCACTGCCGGCGGCCGCCACCCGCTACGCCAAGGTCACCCTCCACCGCATGGCCCACGGCCTGGCCGACCGCCTGTCCCCCACCGACCTGGCCGACCTGGAAAAGGTCATCACCACCCTCCCCACCCGAGCCGACCTGAGCATCCGCACCGAGCGAACCGTCTGGCTGGCCCGCCGCTGACGCCCAAGCAGGCAGACCCGCCGAGGCCGCACCTGGCCGGCTCGCCCAGGCACCACTTGGCCGGCTCGCCCAGG
>NZ_BOML01000096.1 GCF_016862175.1 Paractinoplanes durhamensis
GCCGGCGGGAGCAACCATCTGACCGGCACAACTTCCGCGCATGACGCCGAACAAGCCCCCAATTCCGCCGACGCGCGTGATCCCGGCGAAATTCCTCTTTTGCCGGCGAATAATTCCGTGCTTTCGCGCGATCGCGCATCGCAGCAGTTTCCGCCCGATTGAACAGCTGAATCTGCTGGTATCGCATGGATATATTCTCCCGTGCCCCGCATGGCCTCCGCTAAGCATTGATCATGCCAATTTCGGAAGCCATGCCGTGTGGGAAAATGGTTGCGTGATCAAGCACAGAAACAACAAATCTCCGCCGCGGAAAAGCGATGAATGCGGAGAAGGAAACTTCTCATCTTGACATCGGGCCTGCGGTTCGGGCGAGATGACCGGTGCTCGGCGGTGCTCGGCGGTGCTCGGCGGTGCTCGGCGGTGCTCGGCGGTGCTCGGCGGTGCTCGGCGGTGCCCGGCGGTGCCCGGCGGTGGAAAGTTAGTTGTGACGCGATTGATGACTGTGCGGCGCTGCTGTGCTGAACACCGGGCGGCACTTCGAAGGCGCCGGTGAGCTTGCCGGTCGGCGCTGTGATCTAGGTGCTTGGCTGTTGGAACAGGGCGTCGGAGATGGGCTTTGCTCCGCCGTGGGAGCTTGTGCCGCCGTCTACCGGGATTTCGGCTCCGGTTACGTAGGCGGCTGCGTCGCTCAACAAGAAGGTGATTACGGCTGCCACCTCTGCCGGGGTTCCGGGGCGGCCCAGTGGAGTTGCCGCGATGCTTGCCTCCCGGAACGCCGGGGACGCCGACGCCGTCATCGGGGTGTCGATGAAACCGGGGTGGACGATGTTCACCCGGATGCCGGCGGGGCCCAGGGCCAGGCATGCGGTGTGGGTCAAGCCGCGCAGCGACCACTTGCTGGCCGTGTAAGCCACCGGGTAGTGGCCCTGCACGGCGGCCAGGGAACCCACGTTCACGATCGACGCGCCTCGGGGCATCAGTGGGGACAGCGCCTGGATGGCCAGTAGTGGGCCCAGGACGTTCACCGCCTGGATCCGCTCGAAGTCGGCGGCTCTTACCTCGCCCAGGCGGGCCCGCCACGTGGCGCCGGCGCAGTTGACCAAGCCGTGAAGCGGGGCGCCGGACAACGACAACGCCAGGTCGGACCAGGACTGCTCATCGCGTACGTCAAAAGGGGCCTCCGCCGATGAATCCAGCGGGACCACCTCGTCGCCCTGCGCCCGCAGGGCGGACGTCACGGCGGCGCCGATGCCGGACGCCGCGCCGGTCACCACGATGCGTCGCATGGCTTCCACTCTGCGGTCGGCGTGCGCCGCGGGGAAGGTGTTGTTGCTGATGGCGGTCATGCACCCGGCTTATGACCGGGCTAATCCGCAGGGTGCGCTACGGACGGCCGATCGGAAAGCCGGGTGGATCGACCGCCCGGGGGAGGGCCCGATGAGGCAGCCACGGACGGCTCAGCTCTGGCGATGGAGCGCCGTGCTCATGTACGCCGCTCTTGCCGTCGTCATCGGCACCCTGCTCACCGGGCGGGCCGTGCGCGGGGCCACCCCGCCCTGGCAGTTGATGGGTGCCATGCCGGTCTTCGAACTGGTCGGCATCGGGATGGCGGTCTGGGCGTGGCGGCATCCGGAGCTTGATCGGCGCAGCCGGCGGGCGTGGGGGATCATCGCGATCTCGTACGTGCTGCTGACCGTCTCCGGGATTCTCCGGGGGATCTTCCCGTCGGGGGTGCACTTCCCGACGCCCAGTGACACCCTCCGGCTGGTGTTCGCGCCGGTGTTGCTCGCGGGGCTGCTGACACTGCCGTTGCGGACCCGCGGGCGGCGGACCCGGCACAAAGTGTGGCTGGACACGGTGCTCGTGATGATCAGCGGCGGAATGCTGCTGTGGTTCGTCGAGGTGGACGCGAAGGCGGGGTCGATCGCGCGGGACACGCTCGCCGCGTCGCTGGCCTACCCGGTGCTCGACCTCGTGATGATCTTCGGGGCGACCGTGCTGCTGTTGCGCGGGGCGGCCGGGTCGGTCCGCCGGCCCGCCATCCTGATCACCGTCGCGATGGTGATGCTGGTGGTGGGGGACGCCTACCTGGGCTACCGGCAGAGCCACTTCGGGGACGTGCCGCCGGACCGGTGGCAGTACGCCTGCTGGATCACCGGGCACTTCCTGCTCAGCATGGCCGCGTTCACCCAGGTGCGCGAGGCCGGCGGGCACCGCCTGCGGATCGAGGCCCCGGCCGCCCGGGCCGCGGCCAAGCTGCCGTACATCGCGATGGGCCTCGGATACGCCCTGCTGCTGGTCGCCGTGCACGACTACCCGCTGCGCACGGTCGGGCTGGTGCTCGGTGCGGTCGCGATGACCGCGGTGGTGGTGGCCCGGCAGGTCATCGCGCTGCGGGAGAACCACGAGCTGGCCACCACCGACACGCTCACCGGGCTGGTCAACCGGCGGCTGCTGTACGACCGGCTGCGGATGGCGGTGGCCCGGTCCCGCGGGCGCGGCACGGTCGCCGCCGTGCTGATCGACATGAACGGGTTCAAGCAGGTCAACGACACGATGGGGCACGAGGCCGGGGATCAGTTGCTGGTCGCGTTCGGGCGGGTGCTGCGGGCCAGCGTGTTCGGCACCGACGTGGTCGGCCGGCTCGGCGGCGACGAGTTCGCGATCGTGCTGCACGACATCGCGACGGCCGACAACGCGATCGCCGTGGTCAACCGGATCATGGCGGCCATGCAGGAGCCGGTGAGGATCGGCGACACGGCCGTGCAACCGCAGGCCAGCTTCGGCATCGCGCTCGCGCTGCCCGGCGAGGACGACGCGGACGCCCTGCTGCACCGGGCCGACCTGGCGATGTACCAGGCCAAGCAGAACCGCACGACGGGGTACGCGGTACACGTACCCGAAAGTGTCTGACCTGCCTTGTTCTCAGCCGACAGGACACGTGACCGATCTGACAGGCCGGGCGGACCGGCCGCCCCGAGGGAGGAACCGATGGCTCAGCTGTGGCGGTGGGGAGCCTACCTGCTCTATGCGAGCTTCGCCTTCTGCATCGGCAGCCAGTTCGCCTGGCCCGCCCCGGAAGGTCAGGCACCGTGGCAGATCGTGGTCTTCAACGCGATCTACGGGGTGCTCGGCGTCGTCCTGGCGGTCCGGGCGTGGTGGCACCCCGGACTCGACCGGCGCAGCCGGCGGGCGTGGGGCATCATCGCGCTCTCCTACCTGCTGCTGGTCGTCTCGGGCGCGGTGCGCAGCATCGTCCCCGGTGACGGCAGCTTCCCGACCCCGGGTGACACGCTGCGGCTCGTGTTCGCGCCGGTGCTGCTGGCCGGCCTGCTGACCCTGCCGCTGCGGACCCGCGGCAACCGGACCCGGCACAAGATGTGGCTGGACACCGCGCTCGTGATGATCGGCAGCGGCATGCTGCTCTGGTATTTCGAGGCCGGCGCCAACGTCGACAACGCCGAGAAGATCTCCGGCAACGCCCTCGCGGCGGCGATCGCCTACCCGTCCTTCGACCTCGTGATGATCTTCGGGGCGACCGTCCTGCTGCTGCGCGGCGCCTCGGCGTCGGTCCGGCGGCCGGCCATCATGATCACCCTGGCGATGCTGGCCCTGGTCGTCGGGGACGCCTACTTCGGCTACCGGCAGCTCCAGCTCGACCACGTCATCGCGTCCGACACCTGGCAGTACACCTGCTGGATGACCGGGCCGTTCCTGCTGGCGATGGCCGCCTACGAGCAGGTCCGGGAGGCCGGCAACCACCGGCTGCGGATGGAGGACCCGGTCGCGCGCACCGCCGCCCGCCTGCCGTACATCGCGATGGGCCTCGGCTACGCGCTGCTGGTGTTCGCCGTGCACGAATACCCGATGCGCACGGTCGGGCTGGTGCTCGGCGCGGTCGCGATGACCTCGGTGGTGGTGGCCCGGCAGATCGTGGCGCTGCGCGAGAACCATGAGCTGGCCACCACCGACACCCTCACCGGGCTGGTCAACCGGCGGCAGCTGTACGCGCGGCTGCGGATCGCGGTGGCCCGGGCCGGCCGCGGCGGCAACACGGTCGCCGCCGTGCTCATCGACATGAACGGGTTCAAGCAGGTCAACGACACGATGGGGCACGAGGCCGGGGATCAGTTGCTGGTCGCGTTCGGCCGGGTGCTGCGCAACAACGTGTTCGGCACCGACGTGGTCGGCCGGCTCGGCGGCGACGAGTTCGCCATCGTCCTGCACAACATCGCGTCGCCCGACAACGCGATCGCCGTCGTCAAGCGGATCATCGACGCCATGCAGGAACCGGTGGCGATCGGGGACATCGCGGTGCAGCCGCAGGCCAGCTTCGGCATCGCGCTCGCGCTGCCCGGCGAGGACGACGCGGACGCCCTCCTGCACCGGGCCGACCTGGCGATGTATCAGGCCAAGCAGAACCGCACCTCGGGGTACGCCGTGCACGCACCCGCTCTTCTATAGGTGCACGGCAGCCGCCAGGGGCATGGTCGGGACGGCCGAGCCGCCGGGCGGTTCGATCGAGACCCCGACGTCGGAGGCGCCGTCGATGCCCTCGACGATCTGCATGGTCGTGGTCTGGCCGGGGACCAGGGTGCCGGCCGGGACCGGGACCTTCTCGCGGATCGTCCAGAGCTGGTAGACCCGGCCGTCGCTGGGGGCGGCGTCGGCGGCGAGCGTGATCAGGCCGGCGTTGCGGAGCTTCGAGACGGCCACGGTGACGGTGCCGCCGCCGTTCACCGGCTCGTCGCGGACCAGGAGGTCGGGTGCCGACAGCAACGCCGTGACCTCATCGGCGCGGGCCTGCTCCACCCGTACCCGATGCTCCTGAACGGCATAGACCGCGCCGCCCGCCGCGAGAACCGCGGCGGCCGCGGCGATCAGCAGGCGCGGCTTCTTTCGGGGCTTCTTAAAATCCGGAACAAACCCTTGCTGGGGTACGGCCGTGATCGCGGCCATGACATTGCCGCGCAACGCCGGTGGTGGCACCGACCACGCGTCTCCGGACAGTTCGGAGGCCGCCTCCCGCAACTCATCCATCTCGCCCTGACAGATCGGGCATTCGCGCAGGTGCCGGTCGAAGGCCGCCCGCTCGATGTCGTCGAGGGCGTCCAGCACGTAGGCGCCGATCAGCCCGTGCACATCCGGCGTGGTCATGACACCGCCAAACAATCGCGCAGGCGGATCAAGCCGTCCCGCATCCGGGTCTTCACGGTTGGCAGGGGAGCGCCCAGTAACGCCGCCACCTGCGGATACGTGTGGCCCTGGTAGTAGGCGAGGGTCACCGCCTGGCGCTGCAGCTCGGTCAGGCCGGACAGGCAGCGGCGTACCTGCTGGCGTTCGAGCCGGCCGGACACCTCGTCGGCGACCGCGTCGTACGGGATGTCGACCGCGGCCCGGCCGACGAACTCGAGGCGGTCGGCGGCGGCCTGCTCGGCCCGGACCCGGTCGACCGCCCGGCGGTGCGCGATCGTGCAGATCCACGCGGTGGCCGAGCCGCGCGCCGGGTCGAAGCGGGCGGCCGTCCGCCAGACCTCGACGAGCACTTCCTGGGCCACCTCCTCGGCCTGCGCCGGATCACGCAGGACCCGCCGGATCAGGCCGTACACCCGCGGCGCGACCAGGTCGTAGAGCTTGCCGAAGGCCTGCTCGTCGCCGCGTGCCACGGCCGATAACAGGTCGTCCGGCGTGGTTCCGGGCGCGTCCGGAACACGGCTGATGGCGCGTTCGCCCATGGGGCCCCTCCGTCGTCGTTAACCCCCATTCGGAGCTCGGGCCGTGCCGGATGGGTCGACGGATGGGTTACCGCGCCCGGGCCAGCGAGACCCCGAACAGGCCGTCCCGGTCGGTCCACCAGTGGTCGAGGTCGAAACCGGCCTCGGCCAGCTCGTGTTCGATGCCGTCGCGGCGGAATTTCGCGGAGACCTCGGTGCGGATCTCCTCGCCCGCCTCGAAGTCGACCACCAGGTCGACGCCGGGGATGGTGACCCGCATCGGCCAGCGGGCCCGCAACCGCATCTCGACCCACTCGTGGTCGGGGTCCCACAGCGCGACGTGGGCGAAACCGTCCGGGTCGAAGTCGGCGCCGAGGCTGGTGTTCAGCACGTGCAGCACGTTGCGGTTGAAGTCGGCGGTAACCCCCGCGGCGTCGTCGTAGGCCGGGACCACCATGCTCGGGCTCTTCACCAGGTCGGTGCCGAGCAGGAGGTGTTCGCCCGGTTCGAGCACGGCGCGGAGGTCGTCCAGGAAGGTCGCGCGTTCGGCCGGGAGCAGGTTGCCGATGGTGCCGCCGAGGAAGGCGACCAGCCGGTCGCCGCCGCCGGGCAGGTGTTTCAGGTGGCGGGTCAGGTCGCCGACGATGTTGTGCACCCGCAGGCCGGGGTAGTCGGCGCCGATCCGGGCCGTGGCCGCGGTCAGCGCGGTGGGGGAGACGTCCATCGGGACGTAGGTGGTCAGGGTGCCGGCCAGGGTCAGGGCGTCGAGCAGCAGGCGGGTCTTCGTCGAGTAGCCGGAGCCCAGCTCGAGGAGGGTGCGGGCGCGGGTGTGCCGGGCGATCTCGATGGCCCGGTCGGTGAGGATCTGGCGTTCGCTGCGGGTCGGGTAATACTCCGGCAGCTCGGTGATCTGCTCGAAGAGCTCGCTGCCGCGGGCGTCGTAGAACCACTTCGGCGGCAGCGTCTTCGGGGTGGCGGTCAGACCGGTACGGACGTCGGCCCGGAGGGTGCGGGCCAGGTCGTCGGCGTCCAGGTGGACTTCGAGGGTCATCGTTCTCCCAACGGAGTGGTGCGGAGGGCGGTGGCCGTGGCGACGAGCAGGGTGCGGTCGGGGACCGGGCGCCAGGCCGGGTGGACGTCGAGCGGCTCGGAGGCGACGAGCACGGCACCGGCGTCGGAGCGGACCGACAGCGCGTGCCCGGCGGTGGTGGCCACCAGGGTCGCGCCGTCGGTGAGGAGCAGGTTGAGGCGGGAGCCGGGGGCGGCCGCCTCGACCTCGGCGACGACCCCGGCGACCGCGGCGGCCGGCGGGGTGCCGGCCCGGAGACGGTCGCGGACCAGCGCCCACAGCAGCGCCGCGTCGGTCGGCGCCGCCAGGGTGAGCAGGTCTTCCGGTGGCAGCGCGCCGGCCAGTTCGGCCACCGTGCCGGGCCAGCCGGCGACGACCCCGTTGTGGCTGAACAGCCAGGTGTCGTCGCCGAACGGGGCGGCGGCCGTCTCGGTCACCGGCATGCCGGTGGTGGCGCTGCGGACCGCGGCCAGCACCGCCCCGGAGGTGACCGAGGCGGCGAGGGCGGGCAGCGTGGTGTCACTCCAGATCGGGGTGGGCCGGCGGTAGCGCACGACGCCGCCGCCGGCGGGAAACCAGCCCACCCCGAAGCCGTCGGCGTTGATGGTGCCGCCGCCGCGCATGTCGCGCGGCGCCCACGACTGGTGGACCAGCGAGTGCGGCGGGTCGATCAGCCAGCGGGCGAGCGGTGCGGGTGGTCCGAGATAGGCGAGGTGCCGGCACATCAGGCGTCCCGCGCGAGGCGGAACCCGCTGAAGATCTGCCGGCGGATCGGGTAGTCCCAGTTGCGGAACGTGCCCCGGACCGCCGACCGGTCGGTGCCGAACGAACCGCCGCGCAGCACCTTGTAGTCGGGGCCGAAGAAGACCTCCGAATACTCCCGGTAGGGGAACGGTGCGAACCCGGGGTAGGGGTGGAAGTCGGAGGACGTCCACTCCCAGACGTCGCCGATCAGCTGGTGGACGCCGAGCGGCGAGGCACCGAGCGGGTAGGCGCCCGTCTCGGCCGGTCGCAGGTGACTCTGGCCCAGGTTCGCGTGCTCCGGGCCGGGTGACTCGTCGCCCCACGGATAGCGGCGGGATCGGCCGGTCGCCGGGTCCCACCGGGCGGCCTTCTCCCACTCGGCCTCGGTGGGCAGTCGTTTCCCGGCCCAGGCCGCGTAGGCGGCGGCTTCGAACCAGCAGACGTGCACGACCGGCTCGTCCGGATTGATCGGGCCGACCCGGCCGAAGCGCCGGACCAGCCAACCGGCGTCGTCGCGCACCCAGTGCTGCGGCGCGACCAGCCCGGCCGCCTGGCGATGATCCCAGCCGGCGGTGGTCCACCAGCGGGGATCGTCGTAGCCGCCGGCGTCGATGAACGCCAGGTATTCGCCGTTGGTCACCGGCGCCCGGTCGATGTGGAAGGCCGGGAGAACGACCTGGTGGGCCGGCCGCTCGTTGTCGAGCGCCCACGGCTCGGTGCTGGTGCCCATGGTGAACGCCCCGGCCGGAACCAGGACCTCACCGGTGACCCGGCCGGCCGGGGCCGGCGGCGGTGGCGCGGACAGCACCGGCGTGCCGGTCCGCAGCTGGTGGGTGGCCAGCATGGTCTCGTCGTGCTGCTGCTCGTGCTGCACGATCATGCCGAACGCGAAGGCCCGCTCGACCAGCCGCGTCCCTTCGAGCGGGGCGTGGTCGAGCACGTCGAGCACCTTGTCGCGAACGGTCGCCACGTAGCGCCGGGCCTCGCGCGGGTCGAGCAGCGGCAGCTGCACGCGGTCGCGGCGGGCGTGCTTGAACGCGTCGTACAGCTCGTCGATGTCGCGGCGCACCGGCTCCCGTCCACCGACGTCGCGGACCAGCCAGAGCTCCTCCTGGTTGCCGACGTGGGCGAGGTCCCACACCAGCGGGGACATCAGCGGTGAGTGCTGCCGGCTCAGGTCGCCGTCGTCGACCGTCTCGGTCAGCAGGGTGGTGCGGTCGCGGGCCCGGCCCAGCTCGGTGGCGACGAGCTCACGCAGGCGTTCGGTCTCGTGGGTCATCACTGCTCCTCGGCTCGGCCGGCGGCGAGTCGCCGGTCGGCGGTCTCGATGACGTGGTTGCGGACGGCGGCGGGCAGGTCGCTGTGCTCGAGGCGGCGGCCGGCCAGCTCGGCGAGGGCCGCGGCGGCCCGCCGGAGCGGGCGATCGGCCAGGCCGGACCGGTACGCCGGGTGCCAGCGCTGGGCCACCGGCGCCGCGATCTCCAGGGCGAGCTCGGTGGTGTGCCGGTCGGCGAACAGCTCGGTGACCATCGCGACCGGCACGATCCAGTCCGCGCCGGGCTGGCAGTCGAGGTAGCGCACCTCGAGGTAGCCGCGCGGCCGCACCGGCGGGAACAGCGTGCTCAGGTGGTACTCGACGTCGTCGGCGGTCGGCGGGACGCCCAGCGTGCCGTTCACCCAGTCGCCGAGGGTGGCGCCCGGTGGCGGGTCCCAGAAGTCGCCGTCGCGCCGCACGCAGAGCAGGGGAGCGGCCAGGGCATACCGCACCCAGCCGGCGGCCGGGTCGTCCGGCCGGCCCACCACCGGATGGGTGACCCGGGGATCCATGCCCCACCAGGCCGCCATCCGGGCCGACGCGAGCCCGGTGTCGCGCCCGGCATACCGGGCGGAGTTGGCGAAGAGGGCGACCAGCGGCGGCCCGAGGGCCTGCACCGCGCGCCAGCGCAGGGGCAACTCGTCGGCCGGGCCGGCGTCGAGGCAGACCTGCAGGCCGGCGGTGCTGCACATCATGGCGCGGCCGTGCCGGCCGCGGGCGTCGAAGAAGCGTTCCATCGCCGCGTAGCGCGGGGTGTTCAGCAGTCGGCGCGGCGAACGGTACGGGTCGATGCCGTGCTCGCCGAGCGCCAGTCCGCCGCCGTCCAGCAGGGCGGTGAGGTGGTCGAGGTCGGCGCTGACCGCCGCATGCAGCGCGGCGAGGGAGGTGGCCGGCGCCGAGGAGATCTCGATCTGCCCGCCCGGTTCGATGGTGATCGAGCCGCCGCCCGGCAGGGAGGCCGTCGGCTGACCGGTATCAGCAAGAACGGCCGGCGTGTGCCGGCCGAGGGCCTGCCGCACGGTGGCGGCGTCGAGCGGCGCATGGGGTGCGGCCGCGTGGTGAAGGGTCCATTCCAGCTCGGCTCCGACAAGCGTGGGTGGGCCGGTCTTGAAGCAGATGGCGCGGATGTGCGCCTCCACTTCCTCCTGGGTACGCAGCAGGCGGCTGGTGGCCGCGGCGGCGTCGTGGTCGAGCGTCGTCATCTGACGGACTCCCGTCGTTACGAAACGTAGGGTCTCGATTACCTGGGTAGCCGACGCTACGACGGGGGTACGACAAACTCGGGAACGCGGATGGTCCGGACCGCAGCCATACGGGGTCCTTCCTGCGGATTTGTCACCCCAGTGACGTGCGTCACCGGCTGAGGCGCGGCAATCGTCACGGTGTGTCACCGATTTACTCGTAAGACCGACTCCGGTGGTGCCCGACCGGGCGAATTTCCGCCAAGCCCGCACCCGGTAGGATCTGTGCCCATGCTGTGTCGTTGTCTTCGTGCCCTGCCGACCCGACTCGTCCGGGGAGAGCGGTGACCCCCCGGCTCAGCATCGTCGTTCCGTTCTACAACGTCGAGCGATACATCGCGGACTGCCTCGATTCGCTCGCCCGCCAGACATTCGGTGATTTCGAGGTCGTTCTCGTCGATGACGGCTCGAAGGACGACAGCGTCGACGCCGCCCTCGACTTCTGTGCCCGCGACAAACGGTTTCGCCTGATCACCCAGGAGAATCAGGGTCTCGGCCCGGCCCGCAACACCGGGGTGACCCACGCGCAGGGCGATTACCTGACCTTCGTGGACAGCGACGATCTGGTCCCGCGGCACGCGTACGAGATCATGGTGCGCTCCCTCGACGAGACCGCGTCGCAGATCGCGGCGGGCAACGCCCGCCGATTCAACAACACCTCCGGCGTACGTCAGTCGTATGTTCACCGAAAGCCGTTCGCGACCGACAAACCGGTCACCGACGTCTATGAGCACCCGGCCCTCGCACTGGACCGGATGGTGTGGAACAAGGTCTACCGCCGCACCTTCTGGGATCAGTTCACCTACGAATTCCCGGCCATTCGGTACGAGGACTATCCGATCACTCTGCGTGCCTACCTCGACGCGATCACCGTCGACGCGCTGGCCGCCCCGGTCTACTACTGGCGCGAGCGCGAGTCCGGCGAGTCGATCACCCAGCTGAAGTTCCAGTACGGCAACCTCGCCGACCGGGTCACCTCGGCCGAGATGGTGCTCGACCTGCTGAAACGCGCGCCCGAGGTGCGCGACCGGGTGCAGAAGCACCTCGCCGAGATCGACCTCGCGACCATCGTGCAGGCGTTCGCCACCGCCGACGACGACGAGCTCGACCCGCTGGTCGCGCTCGGCCGCCGGCTCAGCTCGCGCTTCGACCCGCACATCGTCGCCGAGGTGCCGACGTTCCAGCGCCTGGAATACGAAGCGCTCGAGGCCGGCGACGCCAAGCTGCTGCGGCGCCTGGCCCGCACCCGGGCCGAGGGCGCCATGGAGGTCCCGGCCCGGCGGCACCCGTCGCTGCCCTGGATCTACGAAAGCCAGTACCCGGGCCTGCGCGACTCCAAGTTGCCGGCCGCCATCTACCGGCTGCCGCGCGAGGAGATCGACGCCCGCGCCACGGTCCGCGAACTGAGCTGGGACGGCGACGACCTGGTGCTGCGCGGCACCGCCGAGATCATGCACCTGCCCGCCGACCCGGCCATGGCGGTGCGGATCTCGCTGGTCTGCGGCCGCCGTTCGCAGCGCCTGGCGGTCACCATCGTCGAGACCGACGACCCGCGGACCACCTTCGAGACCCGCATCCCGCGCGCGATGCTGACCGGCCTGCCCGGCTGGGCGAAATCGGTCTGGCTCTCGGTCGAGTTGCGCAGCGGCTGGGTGCGCCGCCGCGGCCATGTCGCACCGGCCCTGGAGTACCCGAGCGGCGGGTGGGTGGGCGACCGCTGGTTCCAGCCGGTCCGCACCCCGAACGGCCGGCTCACCCTGCAGGTCCGCGAGGGCACGGCCGAGCTGACCGGCGCCGAGGTCGAGGGCGACCATCTGGTGCTGAAGGGCCGGGTCCCGTCCCGGATGGCCGCGCCCGAGCTGAAGCTGGCCCGCTCGGCCGGCGACATCCGGGTGCCGCTGCAGCGCACCCGGGCCGGTGGCGGCAGCCCGGCCGCCCGGATCCCCCGGCAGCGCACGGTGGCGATGGACGAGTTCGAGGCGAAGGTGGCGTTCGCCGACCTGATCGACACGGTCAACCCGGACGACCCGTTCCTCGACCGCACGATCATGGTGCCGCGCGTGCAGGACGGCGAGGACAAGATGCTGCTGCTGGTCACCGGCCTGCAGCACGGGGTGCTGGCGCCGCGCGGCGACCGGGTGATCAGCCTGACCCGGTCCCCGGGGCAATATCTCAACCTGGTCGAGGGCCCGCTGCGGGTCACCGCCGACCGGATCGAGACCGACGGCGACCGGCTGACCATCTCCGGCCCGGTCTGGCCCGGCGTCTCCTACGACGCGGTCACCTGGCGGCGGTTCCTGCCCAACTCCGACGACGGCATCGACGGTCCGGGCCGGCTGACCGTCGAGGGCGGGCGTTGGTCGGCCGAGGCGGACGTCACCGAGATGATCGGCGGCGACGAGGAGTACAACTGGACCCTCTTCGCGGTGCCCGGCAACCACACGCCGTACGCCGTGCAGACCGACTCGTTCATGCTGACCGGGCTTCCGCTGCCGGTCGGCGCGTTCCTGCTGCGCTCCCGCTCCGGCATCCTGCACCTCGAAACGGACTGACGTGCATCACCACAACTGGTATTACGGCCAGCAGCACATCCTGGCCCGCTACTGCGGCCTGCCCGACGACTTCCCGCCGCGCATCCCCGGCTACCTTCAGCACGGCTGGAACGTGGGCTGCGGCTGGAACCCGGCGCACGAGTTCTTCGACGGCGCCTGGCGCTACGTGTGGAGCGACGCGCCCCGCCGCCGCGGCCACTCGCTGGGCCGGCGCGCCTACGCGGTGACCGGCGCCCCGATGCTCTACCTGATGGACCTCGAGCCCGAGCTGGGCAAGGTCAAGGAGTCCGAGCGCAAGGGCACCCTGTGGTTCCTGTTCCACGGGTGGGACGCGCCCGGCATCGGTGCCAAGATCCACGGCGATCACCAGCGGCTGATCGACGAGATCAAGGAGACCGAGACCGAGCCGGTCACGATCAGCCTCTACTACACCGAGTACGAACGGCCCGAGGTGCGCCGCTCGTACGAGGAGGCCGGCTTCGAGGTGATCTGCTTCGGCAAGCGCGGCTGGAACTACGAGGGCACCGACCGGAAGTTCCTCTACAAGCAGCTCAAGGCGTTCCGCCGGTTCAAGCGGGTGGCCAGCAACCGCCTCGCGACCGCGATCTTCTACGGCGTCGCGGCCGGTTGCACCCCCGCCGTCTACGGCGACGCGATGGAGCTCGAGGGCGACAACCCGCTCTTCGGCGGGCAGACCCGCATCGCCCGGCTCTGGGGCGACATGCTGGGCAAGGACATCGACCTGGCCACCGCCCGGGCCATCACCGACGACGAACTCGGCAAGCAGTTCGTGATGCCGCCCGCCGAGATGCGGATGCTCTTCGATTGGAACCAGCGTGACTGACGTGCAGATCGTCCGTGGCGAGCTTCAGCCGTGGACCGACAGCAACCCGACCGGCGGGGCGACGCTCCTGGCCCTGCTCGACGACCTGCTGCCGGAGCGGGTGAACCGGACGCTGGTGGCCGGCCCGCACTCCGCCGAGGTGATCGAGCTGGCCGCGGCCCGCAGCGCCGCCGTCTCGGTGCTGGTCCGTTCGGTCAGCGACGCCCAGGAGCTGCGCGCGCAGGTGCCGGCCGAGCACGTGACGATCATCACCGGTGCGCTGGACGGCCTCGTCCTGGCCAAGCCCGAGAAGTTCGACATGGTGATCGCCGCCGACGGCCTCGACCGGGTGCTGGGCGCCGACTCGCCGGCGCTGAACTGGCCGCAGCGGGCCGCCGCGCTCTGGGAAGTAGCAACCGATGACGCCCTGGCGGTAGTCGCGGTGGAGAACGAATTCGCGCTCACCGGCCTCTACGATCGGCGCCCGGCCGACGAACGGCACGGCGACGACGAGTGGCGGCCGCTGCACGACGACCCCGACCGGCCCACCTCGCCGGCCCAGGTCCTGGCCGCGATTGAAGGCACCACCCGGCTCTACGCGGCGTACACCGCGGCCGGTGCCATCCACACCCTGCTCGACGCGGACGCGGCGGCCGGCACCCGGCCCGGCCGGCCCGGCGCCCGCCTGGCCACCACCGGGCTGGCCGCCACCGCCGCGCACACCCCGCTGCTCGCCCCGGTCGACGGCGGCGCCGACGCGGCCGCCCGGGCCGGTCTGCTGGCCGCGGTCGCACCCGGCTGGCTCGCCATCCGCGGTACGAGCGGCGGCGCCACCCACACCGCATACGCCCCGGCCGGGGACGGCGTGCTGCTCGCCGACCTCGACGGCGCCGAATGGACGGTGAGCACCGGGGGCGGCGGCAAGCGGCTGCCCGACACCGAGTCGGCCGAGGCGCTGCTGTTCCGGCTGGCCGCGGCCGAGGACGTACCCGGCTTCCGGGCTTTCGCCGCCCGGCTCGGCGCCTGGGCGAACGCCGAAGGCGTGATCCTGCTCGACGACCTCTACCCCGAGGGCGACGGTTTCGTCCGCGGCGTCACCGAGCTCAAGACCACCGCAGATGAGAAGGAACTGCTCGCCGCGGCCTGGTTCCGGCTCAAGGACCGCCTGCTCGGCGCGCACCGCCGGCACCCGTGGCCGCCGTGGATCACCGGCACCGACGACCTGGTCGCCACCTGGCTGAGCATGTCCGGGGTGGACGCCGGCCCGGAGATCCTCAAGCGCGGCCGGGAGATCGCCGACCTGGTGGCCGAGCCGGCCACCGACCAGCCCGACCTGCGCACCGTCATCGCCGACGCGGAGACCGCCCGGGTCCAGGCGGTCGAGCTGGCCGGCAAGGTCTTCGGCCTGGAGCGCACGCTGCGCTTCCGCGACCAGAGCCTGCGCACCCGGGAGAAGCAGATCCGGACGGTCCGCGACGACCTGCGCTCGCTGCGCCGCTCGCCGGCCATGCGGCTGCACGAGGTCACCGCCAAGGTTGCCAAGATCCGCAACCCGCGGAAGTTCGCCGGCGCCCTTAAGCGCCGCCTAAGGAAGGGCTGACCGCTCTGACCTGGGGTTTCCGGCACGCGCGAAAGTACGTGCCGGAAACCTGAACGAAACTCGCCCGTGGCCCGTATCGACGGTTGGCAACGCAGCCGGCGGAGGGAGAAGGGCCGCAATGGCAGGGACCGGAATCGACACGTCGATCCTGAACAAGGGAGCGCACAGTGCGTCTTATTTCGATCTCGCTCGAAGTGCGGGTGAAGGCGCGGACATTGTCGACTTCTGCATTCCGTGCAATCCCTACTTCCCGACCCCGGAGATGTTCGACGAGCTCTCCCGGGATCTGAAGAACATCCTGAAGTACTACCCGTCGGACTCGATGGGGATCACCAAGAAGCTCTCCAGCGTGCTGGGCCTGCATCCGCAGACGGTCGCGATGGCGAACGGCTCCACCGAGCTGATCACCTGGATCGACCACCTGCTGATCAAGGAGAGCATCGCGATCCCGATCCCGACCTTCGGGCGCTGGACCGACCAGCCGCTGGAGACCGGCAAGCGGGTCGACATGTTCCCGCTGCAGGAGCGCGAGGGCTTCCGGCTCAACCTGGACGACTACGTGCGGTTCATCCGCGAACGTAAGTCCCGGGTCGCGGTGATCTGCAACGTCAACAACCCGGACGGCAACTACATCCCCCGGCGTGACGTCATCCGGTTCATGGACATGCTCGGCGATCTCGACCTGGTGGTGGTCGACGAGTCGTTCATCGACTTCTCGGACGCCGAGCAGTACCCGTCGGTCGGCCCGGACGCGGTGATCCGCCCGAACACGGTCGTCCTGAAGAGCCTCGGCAAGAACTTCGGCCTGCACGGCATCCGGTTCGGTTACATGCTCGCCAACCCGGCCATCGCCGGGAAGATCGGCAAGGCGCTGCCGAAGTGGAACCTCAACTCGCTGGCCGAGAAGGTCGTCTTCATGATTCAGGAACATGAGGACGAGTACGAGGACAGCCTGCGCCTGCTCAGCCGGGACCGCCGCCAGATGGCGGGGGAGCTGGCCCGGGTGCCCGGCCTGACGGTCTTCCCGTCCCAGGGCAACTTCTTCCTGGTCAAGCTGCCGACCGAGTGGTCCGGCGTGGCGCTGCGCGACTTCCTGGTCGCCAATCACGGCGTCTACACCCGCGAGTGCGGCAACAAGCTCGGCATGACCAGCCAGTTCATGCGGATGGTCGTCCGGCCGCCGCGG
Source organism: Paractinoplanes durhamensis (assembly GCF_016862175.1). Taxonomy (GTDB): domain Bacteria; phylum Actinomycetota; class Actinomycetes; order Mycobacteriales; family Micromonosporaceae; genus Actinoplanes; species Actinoplanes durhamensis. The sequence continues at coordinate 16,245 of NZ_BOML01000096.1, forward strand.
GACGTCGACCGGCTGATCGACGGGATGATGGATTACGGCCGCCAGTTCATGGGCCGTTCCCGCTACGACGAGGAGCCGATGGACAACCGGCGCGGCGGCGGTGGCAACTGGAACAACAACATGGACGACGTGCCGGACAACCTCATCCAGTACCCGAGCCGGCGTACCGAGTACACGGCGCGACGCGCGGCCAACGGATAGACGAGACGGGGGCGCCCTGGCGGGGGCGCCCCCGTCACTCCAACGGCTACGCCGCGCGTAGCCGTTCGTTCTTGGCCAGGGTGTGCTGTCCGAACGCACACCCTGGGGAGAAGATACATTCCGCGCGCAATCAGATCGAGTGTTCGATCGCCGTACACGTGGGTGTTCGGTTGATCCCGCATCGTGACCGCATGCCGCACCAACTCGACGCCGTCGCCGCCAGTCCGTGGATCCTGGCCGTCGTTTTCGTCGTGGCCGGCCTGGACGCGCTGCTGCCGTTCATGCCGAGCGAGTCCACCGTGGTCGCCTGCGGGGTGGTCGCCGCCGGCACCGGCCGCCCGCATCTGGCGCTGCTGATCGCGGTGGCCGCGGCCGGCGCGTGGGTCGGCGACGCCGTGTCGTTCCGGATCGGCCGCCGCAGCACCGAATCGGTGGCCGCCCGGCTCACCCACCGCCGGGCCAAGGCCGTGCACGACTGGGTGCAGCGGTTGCTGACCAGCCGCGGCGGCCTCGTCGTGGTCTTCGCCCGTTACGTGCCCGGGGGCCGGTCCACCACCGCTCTCGCGGCCGGCCTGGTCGGCTATCCGAGCGTGCGTTTCCACTGGTACACGGCGGCCGGGGTGGTGCTCTGGTCGATCCAGGCGGCGCTGATCGGCTACCTCGGCGGCGCGCTCTTCGCCGGGCATCCGGTCCTCGGCTTCCTGCTGGCCTGCGGGATGGCCCTGGCCGTCACCGGCATCGCGGTCCTGGTGCAGAGCACTGCAAACCGGGTGCCCGCACCTTGACGGTCATGTATGCGTCATGTGTGCTTTGCCGGTAGGTCGAGACCATGCCACGACCGGCCGGGAGGGTCCACCCATGCCCACCAGACGTCAACTCCTCGCCGGTGCCGCCGTCGCCGCCGGTGCCGCCGCGCTTCCGGCCACCGCCGCGTACGCCGCCCCCGCCGACCTGTTCCCGCTCGGCGTCGCCAGTGGCGACCCGCTGCCGACCGGCGTGATCCTCTGGACCCGCCTGGTCAAGGACGGCGCGGCGCTGCCGAACCGGCGCGTCGACGTCGAGTGGCAGGTCGCCCACGACGAGCGGTTCCGCCGCGTGGTGCGCGCCGGCCGGGTCACCGCCCGCCCCGAGCTGGCCCATGCGGTGCATGTGGACGTTCGCGGCCTCGAACCGGGCCGGCACTACTTCTACCGCTTCCGCGCGCTGGGCCGGATCAGCCCGACCGGCCGCACCAAGACCGCGGTCCACGACAACCTGCGCTTCGGCATCGTCAACTGCCAGGACTTCCAGAACGGCTACTGGCCGGCCTACTGGGGTCTCGCCGCCGAGGACCTCGACGTGGTGCTGCACCTCGGCGACTACATCTACGAGTACGACCCGAGCAGCCGGTTCGCCGACCGCAACCACACCACCCCGCAGACGCCCGGCCTCGACCAGCTCGTCACCCTCGACGACTACCGGGCCCGGCACGCGCAGTACAAGACCGACCCGGCCCTGCAGGCCGCGCACGCCGCGTTCCCGTGGATCGTCACCTGGGACGACCACGAGACCGAGAACAACTACGCGTCGCTGACCGACGAGATCGACGACACCGGCGCGAAGCTGTTCACCAAGGCGCAGTTCGCCAAGCAGCGCGCGGCCGCCTACCAGGCCTACTACGAGCACATGCCGATCCGCGCCGACCTGCGCCCGGGAAGCGCCGACCTGCGCATCTTCCGCCGCTTCGACTTCGGCCGGCTGCTGCGGCTCAACGTGCTCGACACCCGGCAGTACCGCACCGACCAGCCCGGCGGCTTCCCCGGCGACTTCGGCCCGGCCGAGGCGGGCCTGGCCAACACGGCCGGCACGCTGACCGGCAACGACCAGGAGCGCTGGCTGCTGGCCGGCCTGGACCACTCGCCGGCCCGGTGGAACGTGATCGCCCAGCAGGTGATGATGAGCCCGATCAAGTTCCCCAACCCGACCGGCGGCGTCCCGCCGATCATCGCCAACCTCGACCAGTGGGACGGCTACGCCCCGCAGCGCACCCGCCTGCTCACTCACCTCGACGCGGCGCGGGTCGCCAACCCGGTGGTGCTGGCCGGCGACATCCACTCCACCTGGTTCAGTGAGCTGCTGCTCGGGGACCGGCCGGTCGCGGTGGAGTTCACTGCCACCTCGGTCAGCTCGGACTTCCCGATCGCCTACGACGCCCCGCTCAAGGCGCTCAACCCGACCCTGAACCCGCACGTCCGCTACTTCGACGGCTCCCGCCGCGGCTATCTGCGCTGCGTGGTCAACACATCGGCGTGGCACACCGACGTCCGCACGGTCGCGACCATCGACGTCCGCGAGACGCCGGTGACCACCTCCGCCTCGTACGCGGTCGAAGCAGGCACCTCGAAGCTGGTGACCGGATAGCGCCGAATCGATAGGTTGGGGCCGTGCCCGAGATGACGGATGTCGCGATCATCGGGGCCGGCCCCGCCGGCCTCACCCTCGCCAACCTGTTGCAGCGCAACGGAATCAGCTGCGTGGTGCTGGAGGCCCGCGACCGCTCCTATGTGGAGGAGCGGCAGCGGGCCGGCATCCTCGACCATTACGGCAGCGAGATCTTCGCGGCGGCCGGCCTGGCCGAGGCGGTCATCGCCGGCGCGCCGCGCGAGCAGTTCCTGGAGCTGCGCTACGAGGGCGAGCCACACCTCTTCGACGGCCCCGCGCACGCCGGCGGCCGCTCCGGCGTGCTCGTCCCGCAGCAGTTGCTGGTCCGCCGCCTGCTGACCACATTCCTGGCCGGCGGCGGCGACCTGCGCTTCGCCACCCCCGTCGACAGGATCAACATCAAGGAAAACCGGATGGTGTACGCCGGGGGAGAGCTCACGGCGTCGTACATAGCGGGTTGTGACGGTTTCCATGGGGTGAGCCGCCGCAGCATCCCGGCGGCGGCGCTCACCACCTACTCCTTCGACCACGGCATCGGGTGGTACACGGTGCTGGCCGACGCCCCACCGCCGCGGCACGCCCTGATGGGCATCAGCGAGCACGGCTTCGCCGCCCAGTTCGGCCGAGGCCCGAAGGCAAGCCGCTTCTACCTGCAGTACGATCTCGGCGCCGGCGACCCCCGCGAGTGGCCCGACGACCACACCTGGGACCAGTTGCGCCTGCGCCTCGGCGACCCGGCCCTGCCGACCGGCCCGATCACCGACCGCGAGATCGTCGAGATGCGCAGCTTCGTGACGGAACCGATGGCGTACGCCAACCTGTTCCTGGCCGGCGACGCCGCCCACATCATCACCCCGATGGGCGCCAAGGGCATGAACCTGGCCCTGGCCGACGCAGGCGTCCTGGCCACGGCGCTGACCGCCGCCCTGCACGACGGCGACGACGCCGCCCTGCGCTCCTATTCGGACACCTGCCTGCGCCGCACCTGGGACTACCAGGAATTCTCGCGCTGGTTCACCGAGATGGTCCACGACGCCGCGGCGGCGGAGGACCCGTTCCGCCGCCGCCTGGCCAAGGCCCGCTTCGACCGCCTGTGGACCAACCCGAAGGCGGCCGACTGGTTCGCCGACATGATGGCCGGCACCGCCCTGATCTAGGACCTAGCCGCCGGCCATCGCGCCGACCACCAGGAACGGCTCCTCGCCGGACGCGACCCGGTCGGGGAGCGGGGTGTCCGGCGGGTCGTTGGAGAGGTCCTCCTCGCAGGCGAAGAAGCGGACCAGCGGGCGGCGCTTCGCGGTGCCGCGGTCGCGCATCGTGCCCGTCAGCATCGGGTATCGCTGCTCGACCGCGTCCAGGACCGCGCGCTGGGTGACCGGGGTGGCGACGTCCACCTCGACCTCGCCGGTCACCCTGGCCAGGTTGCGCAGGTGCGGCGGCAGGATCACCCGGATCACGGCAGCACCTGCACTTCCACCGACAGGACGGCGGGTAGGTCGCGGACGATCGGCTGCCACGAGTCGCCGCCGTCGGGGGAGCCGTAGACCTGGCCTCCGGTCGTACCGAAATAAATCCCGCAGTCGTCGAGGGTGTCCACCGCCATCGCGTCGCGCAGCACGTTGACGTAGCAGTTCTCCTGCGGGAGGCCGTTGGTCAGCGGCTCCCACTCGCCGCCGCCGGTGATGCTGCGGTAGACACGCAGCTTCGCGTCCGGCACGTAGTGCTCGGAGTCGCTGGTGATCGGAACGACGTAGACGGTCTCCGGCTCGTGGGCGTGCACCGCGATCGGGAAGCCGAAGTCGGTCGGCAGATCGCCGCTGATCTCCCGCCAGTTGCCGCCGGCGTCGTCGGTGCGCAGCACGTCCCAGTGCTTCTGCATGAACAGCACGTCCGGCCGGGACGGGTGCATGGCCAGGCGGTGCACGCAGTGCCCGACCTCGGCGTCCTCGTCGGGGATGCCCTGCGAGCGCAGGCCCCGGTTGATCGGCTGCCAGGTCTTGCCGCCGTCGTCGGTGCGGAAGGCGCCGGCCGCCGAGATGGCCACGAAGATCCGGTCCGGGTCTACCGGGTCGAGCAGGATGGTGTGCAGGCACATGCCGCCCGCGCCGGGCTGCCAGGCGGGGCCGGTCGGGTGGTTGCGCAGCGCGGTCAGCTCGGCCCAGCTGTCGCCGCCGTCGGTGGAGCGGTAGAGCGCCGCGTCCTCGCCCCCGGCATACACCGTGTCGGGGTCGGTGCGGGACGGCTCGAGGTGCCAGATCCGCTTGAACTCCCACGGGCGCGGGGTCCCGTCGTACCAGAGGTGGTCGCCCACCTCGCCGGTGTACGCGAAGTCGTTGCCCACCGGGTTCCACGACTCGCCGCCGTCGTCGGAGCGCTGGATCACCTGCCCGAACCAGGCGGACGACTGGGATGCCCACAGCCGGTCGGGGTCGGCCGGCGAACCGGCGACGTGGTAGATCTCCCACCCGCCGAAGTGCGGGCCGCTCACTTTCCAATCCTTGCGCGTTGCGTCGGCGGTCAGCGTGAACGCGCCCTTGCGTGTGCCTACCAGGAGCCGGACGTCAGTCATGGCCTCCATAGTGCCCCGGACCGGACCGGACGGGTCAGTCGGACGTCGCGGCCGGGAGAAGAATCTTCGCGCGGGTGCCGCGGCCCGCGCCGGCCGAGTCGAGGGCCAGCCGGCCGCCGTGCGCGTTGACGATCCGCCAGGCGATCGACAGGCCCAGGCCCATGCCGGGGACGGCCTGCTCCTGGGCGTGCCGGCCGCGGTAGAAGCGTTCGAAGACGTACGGGAGCTCCTCGGCCGGGATGCCGGCGCCCTGGTCGAACACCTCGATCTTGGCTCCGGCGATCTTGACGCTGACCTCGTTGCCGCCGGCCGAGAAGGTCACGGCGTTGCGGACCACGTGTTCGAGCGCCTGGCTGAGGGCGGCGGCTTCGCCGACGACGTACGCCGGAAATTCCTCGCCGGTGAGGGTGACCCGGACGCCGCGCTCGGCCGCCAGGGGTTCGCAGGTGTCGACGGCGGAGCGGGCCGCGGCGGCGAGATCGACCAGGCCGTCGGCCCGGGCCGGCGAGTTGTCCGGGCGGGCGCCGGCCAGCAGGTGGTCGACCATCCGGACCAGTCGGTCGCCGTTGCGCCGGATCGGCTCCAGCATCCGCCGGTAGGGGGCCAGGTCCTCCTCCTCGGCGAGCATCTCCAGGTAGCCCTGCATGGTGGTGACCGGGGTGCGCAGCTCGTGCGACACGGTCGAGACCAGGTCCTGCTCGCGGCGGATCAGCCGGGCCAGCTCGGCGTCGAGCACGGCGAGGCGGTTCTGCTCGCGGATCGCCTCGAGGTGGCCGGTGGCCTGCGCGGACAGGTCACCGAGCAGGGACAGCTGGTGCTCCCCGAGGTGGCGCGGCTCCCGGTCCAGGACGCAGACGCTGCCGAGGACGTACCCGTCCGAGTTGACCAGCGGCACCCCGGCGTAGAACCGGATGTACGGCGCACCGGTGACGTTGGAGTAGTCCTGGAACCGCGGGTCGAGCCGGGCGTCCGGGACGATCAGCGGGCGCGGGTCGTCGATCATCCACGCGCACAGCGAGATGGCCCGGGGAGCCTGGTTGGCGTCCATGCCGGTGTGCCCGGCGAACCACTGCCGGTTGCGGTCCACCAGGGTCACGGTCGACATCGGCGTGTCGAAGATCCGGGTGGCGAGCCGGGTGAGGTCGTCCAGCACGATGGGGCGGACCGCGTCCAGCAGGCCGTACTGGTACAGCGCCGCCAGTCGGTCGTGCTCTGCCGCTGAGCTCAACGTCGCCATCCTGTCCGTCGGGTGATGTGTCGTACGTCGGCAAAACGGGGCGTCACCTGAGGGATTCGCCATCGGCAGGCCGTAAGGTCCCGTCCTATGGCGCGCATCATGCTCATCTCCGGTAACACCCGGGCCGACTCCCTGCACTCGGCGGCGCTGCGCACCGCGGCCCGGTTCGCGCCGCGGGAGATCAGCGCCGCCCTCTACGACGGGTTGCGTGATCTGCCGGCGTTCGTCCCGGGCGAATACTCCCCGCCCGACCCGGTGGCCTTCCTCCGCCTCCAGGTCGCGGCCGCCGACGCGGTGGTCTTCAGTACCCCGGAATTCGCCGGTGCCATCCCCGGCAGCCTCAAAAATTTGCTGGATTGGCTGGTGGACGGGGGTGACCTGGCCGGCAAGCCGGTCGCCTGGCTGTCGGTGGCCACCCCCGGTCAGGACGAGGGGGCCCGCGAGCAGCTGGAGACGGTGCTCGCGCACGCGCACGCGAACATGCTGCACCCGGCCTGCCTGCGGATCCCGCTGAATCCGTCCGCGGTGAACGAGCAGGAGGGTACGATCGTCGACCCCCAGCTGCACCAGGCCCTGCAGGACATGTTGCAGGTGCTGGCCCGGGCCCTGGCCGCGCCGCGACCGAAGCCGCAGCCCTCCTGGCAGGCCGTCTCCAGCATGTTCCCGGTGGTGCAGCGCAACGACGCGACCCCGTTCAAGTCGTGGCGCGCCGAAATCTGGCGGCCCAACGACTAAAAGCCTTTCGAATCCGGGGCTACCTGCCGATATGTCCTACGGCAGGTCCCGGATCACTCGAGAGGAGAAGTGTCGTGCCCGTCCGAAAGACCGGGGACGACGGCTTCACCCTGATCGAGGTCCTGGTCTCCATCGCCATCGTGTGCATGGTGATGCTGTCGCTGACGTCGTTCTTCGTGGTGACGTTGCGGGTCAACCAGCAGCAGGGCAACCGGCAGATCGCGGTCCAGACCGCCGAGGACGCGATGGAACGCGCCCGGGCCCTGCAGGTGAGCTCGATGCTGACCGGCCGGGACCTGCAGAGCTCGCAGGACCAGCGGACCAACGCGATCACCAAGCCGGCGGCCGCGATCGACCGGGCCACCTTCACCAGTTCCCGCTACGTGCCGGGGATCAGCAACGTGCTCTACGGCAACGGCGCCTGGAGCGCCCTGGTGGTGCCCTACGACACCGCCGCCAAGGCCGCGGCCGGTGCCGGCGCGGTGCTGCCGACCAGCCCGCTCACCAACACCATCAACGGCGTCGTCTACCAGCAGTACTGGTTCTTCGAGGTCTGCTACCGGGTGTCGGACACCGCCGACACCTCCGGCAAGGACGCGGCCTGCACCAGCCTCACCGGCACCCCCGGCAGCACGGACATCCCGATGTACCGGGTGATCGTCGCGGTGACCTGGCCGGACAAGCTCTGTGAACTGGCCATCTGCTCCTACATCAGCTATTCGCTGATCGGCCAGAAGACCGAGGAGCCGGTCTTCAACACGTCGATCCCGCAGATCGCCCCGCCCGGCGACCTGCAGAACGACGTCGGCCTGGTGATGAGCTACACGTTCAAGGCCACCGGCGGGACCGACCCGCTCAAGTGGTCGATCACCGGGCTGCCGAACGGCCTGACCATGGTGGCCACCACCGGCGTGGTGACCGGCACGCCGAACCCGGCCGGCACCTACTCGACGACGGTGACCGTGGTCGACGCGATCGGCAACAAGGACATCGCGTCGTTCACCTGGACCATCAACAAGGCGCCCTCGCTCACCAAACCCGGCACCATCACCAGCCCCGGCGGGGTCGCGGTGAACCAGGCATTCACGGTCACCGGCGGCAGCACGCCGTTCACCTGGACGGCCACCGGCACGTGGGGCACCACCGGCCTGCCGACCGGTTTGACCATGGACCCGGAGACCGGCGTGGTGACCGGCACGCCGACCAGGACCGGCAGCAACCCGGTGGTGCTGACCATCACCGACAAGTACGGCCTGGCCTCGTCGCAGACCTTCACCTGGACGGTGCCGCCGCTGACCGTCAGCACGTCGACGGCCAAGAATTTCAAGATGGGTACGGCGATCACGCCGGTCCAGATCATCGCGAGCGGCGGCATCACGCCCTACGTGTCGTACGCCGCGGCCAATCTGCCGGCCGGCCTGACCGTGGACACCGCGACCGGCATCATCTCCGGCACGCCGACGGCGGTTGCGGGGGCCAGCACCGTGACGTTCACGGTGACCGACACGGCCGGCACCACCGCCACCACGACCGCTGCCTGGCTGGTGACGCCGTGAGGCCGCCCCGGAACGACGACGGCGTCTCGCTCGTCGAGCTGCTCGTGGCGATCGCCCTGATGGCGATGGTGGGAGCCATGTTCACCGGCGGCATCCTGCAGATCTACAAGTCGGTCAACAAGGCGGACAGCGCCTACACCGCGCAGACCCAGGTCAACAGCGCGTTCAGCCGGCTGGACTCGGAGATCCGCTACTCCCGGAGCGTCAGCACCCCGGCCAAGGTCAGCGGCGACTTCTACGTCGAATACCTGGTCGAGCTCAACGACGTGGACACCTGCGTCGAGCTGCGGCTGCGCACCTCCACCAGCGAACTGCAGCGGCGCAGCTGGTCGCAGGGCGTCACGCCGGTCACCCCGACCGGGTGGACCACCCTCGCCAGTGGCGTCACCAGCACCACGCCGTTCACCACGTACGCGGTCGACAAGAACTCGCTGACCGGCTTCCGGTTCCAGCGGCTCACGGTGAACTTCTACACGGCGGCGGGCGGCGCCGGCACCGGTTCCACCCGGCAGACCAACGTCACGTTCTCCGCGCTGAACGCCACCGCCGGTGACAACGTGTCGACCTGCACCGAGGGCAGGAGTGTGTCGTCATGATCAAGATCGCGCCGGCCGGCGACCGCGGCTCGCTGCCGATGGCGCTGCTGCTCACCCTGGTCGGGATGACGCTGAGCGCCACCCTCGCCAACCTGGTGCTGACGACGGTGCAGACGTCGTCGTTCAGCGTCCGGCGCGGCCTCGAACTGCACGCGGCGCAGGCCGGCCTCGAGGTGGCCCGCGGTCAGGTCCGCGGCGCGGTCAAGCCGGGCACGGTGATCGACGCGGACGGTGACTACGCCGGTTTCTCCGGCATGCTGCCGTGCGGCCCGCTGGTCGGCTTCGTCGACGCGGCCAAGACGCTGCGGTACTCGGTCACGATCGCCTACTACCAGACCGACCCGCAGGACATGACCGCCGCCGACCTGGTCTCGAAGAAGGTGACCTGCACCGGCGGCCCGTACGGCCCGGCCAAGGTGCCCGCGTTCGCCCTGTTCACCTCGACCGGCACGGTGGTCGGCAAGACCGCGTCGCGGACCCTGTCCGGCACCTACATCGTGCACACCTCGAACGCCAACATCTCCGGCGGCCTGATCCACATCTATCGGGCCAGCGGCAGCTCCGTGACCGACCTGTGCATCGACGCCGGCTCCGGCGACCCGGCGGTCGGCTACAAGGTGACGATGCAGCCGTGCAGCGCCGGCAAGGTGTCGCAGTCCTGGGCGTACTCGGACACCCTGCAGATCCAGCTGGTGTCCTCGCAGACGCCGGACCACGCGCAGGGCACCTGCCTGGACTCGCTGGCCACGCACGCGGCCGGCAACCCGGTCTACATGGGGTTGTGCGAGACCTCCTACAACGCCATCTACCGGCAGTCGTGGAGCTTCAACGACAGCGCCAACCTGATGGGCAGCAAGGTCGACGGCTCGGACATCGACTCGTACTGCTTCAACGTGACCGCGGCGGCCACCGTGGGCGCCGGGATCACCCTGCAGACCAACTGCAACAAGAGTTACGACAACGTGCAGACGTTCTCGGCCGACGCGAACGTGGGCGCCGGCGCGGCCTCGTCGGCCACCGGCAAGGCGATCGGCCAGCTGATCAACTACAACCAGTTCGGCCGCTGCCTGGACGACACCAGCAAGAACATCAACGCGACCAACATGATCGCCTGGCCGTGCAAGCAGAACCCGAACCCGAACAAGGTGTCCTGGAACCAGCGGTACACGCCGAAGGACGCGCTCCCGACCGGCACCAGCGGCACGGCGGCCAACAAGATCACCACCGTGATCCGGACCAGCACCACGCTCGCCTCGCCCTGGTACTGCATCCAGAGCCCGCTCGCGACCAGCGTCGGAAGCTACGTCACCACCAAGTCCTGCGTCGACGGCCAGGCCAACCAGAAGTGGACGATCTACGGCCGCACCGAGCAGTACGCGACCAGTTACACCATCGTCGACAACGCCGGCTACTGCCTGCAGCCGCGCGACCCGGCCGACGGCGACCTGTTCCAGACGGTCAACAGCATCTCGAAGATCTACGTGGCCGCCTGCGACGGTTCCACGCTGCAGAAGTGGAACGCGAACAAGAACGTGGTCGACGCCCTCGCGCTCAAGGACCTCAGCGAGAAGTAGGCCGCCGAGCCGCCGACTTGGCCCGGTACATCGCCGCGTCCGCCTCCCGCAGCAGGTGGTCCGGGTCGGCCTCGCCGTCGCCGGACAGCGCGACGCCGAGGCTGCAGCCCACGTCGACCCGCTCACCGTCGATGAAGTACGGAGTGCTGACCGCGACCGTGACGTTGTCGCACACCGCCTTGTGCCCGTCCGGGCCGGCGATCCCGTCGAGCAGGATGACGAACTCGTCCCCGCCGAGCCGGGCCACCGTGTCGGACTGCCGCAGCATCCCGGTGAGCCGGCGGGCCACCTCGATCAGCAGCTGGTCGCCGGCCGCGTGCCCGAGCGTGTCGTTGACCGCCTTGAACCCGTCCAGGTCGAGCAGCAGGATCGCGAACCGGTAGTCCGGCTGCCGGACGGCCCGCCTCGCGGCCTGATCCATCCGGTCCTCCAGCAGCAACCGGTTGGGCAGCCCGGTGAGGTGGTCGTGCAGGGCCGCGTTGCGCAGGCTCTCCTCCTTGTCGCGGAGGGCGGCCATGGTCACCTCGTAGTCGAGGGCGGCGGCCAGCAGCGCCCCCGAGTGGTTCATCATCTCGCGGCCGGGCGGGGTGGTCGACTGGATCCGGCCGACCGCGGCGAGCACGCCCCAGTCGGCGTTGCGGCTGCGGATCGGCACCAGGAACACCACGTCGCCGGCCGCGCCGTCGGTCATCTCGAACAGCTCCGGCGGCGGGAAGTCGGCGGCCGCGACGACATGCCCGGTCGGGCACCCGCCGTGAAATTCGCCGACCACCTCGAGCCGGCCCTCCTCGCCCGGGACCCACAGGCCGAGGCAGCCGGCCACCGCCGGGGTCAGGCCCAGCCAGGCGAGCGAGCGCGGGTCGGCGCCGTGCGTGCCGAGCAGCTCGATGCCCAGTTCGTACTGGATGTTGAGGGTGCTCTGCAGGTATTGCACCTGGGCGAAGAGCCCGCGCGCCTGCGGTTCGGAGATCGGCAGCCCGTGCCCGGTGCAGCCGCACGAGTCACGCCGCACGAACGAGGTGGCGACATGCCGCAGTTCCACCCGAGAGGGCTCGTCGGACAATTCGCCCAACAGCGAATAGACCACCGACCCGACCTGGTCGAGCGGCTGCAGCACGGTGGACAGGCTCGGCACCAGGTACGACGCGTCGGCGATGTCGTCGAACCCGACCACCGCCAGCTCACCCGGCAGGTCGAAACCGGCCGCCTTCATCCGGTCGATGAGGCCGATCGCGTTGCGGTCGGTGCCGACCACGATCGCGGTGGCCGGCATCCCGGCCCGGATCAGCTCGCCGGCGACCAGCTCGCCGCCGCTCTCGTGGTTGTCGCCGGTGTCGTACCGCAGCGCGGGCGTGAGCCCGTTAGCGAGCATGCCCGCCCGGTACCCCTCGTAGCGTTCCTGCACGTCGAAGTTCGCGAGGTAACCGGCGAACGCGATCCGCTCGTGGCCGTGCCCGATCAGGTGCTCGACCGCCTCCCGGACCCCGCTGCGGTTGTCGGCGAGCACGGCCGAGCAGCCGAACTCGGTGGCGTCCTGGGCGACGAAGACGACCGGCAGCCCGGCCCGGCGCGCCTCGGCGGCGTAGTCGGTGTCGACCGCCCCGGGCAGCACGACCAGGCCGGCCAGCTGATGCCAGGCGATCGGGCGGCGGAAGTCGGGCACGCCGCTGCGGTCGGCGCTGTGCGCACCGGGGTCGAGGGTCTGGAACGCCATGATGCGGTCGCCACCGCGGACCGCGGCGGCGTTGACACCCTCGATGATCGCCCCGTAGTAGTCGCCCCCGACGAAGGGCGACAGAATCCCGTACGTGCGACCACTCACCACGCCATGATCCCTCGAAACACCGGTGTCGTGTGTCACATCCCGGCCCTCGGGCAGAATCACGGGAGTGACAAGAGCACTGGGTGACGCGCAGCCGCCGGATTCGTCGGTCTCGCTCGACTATTTCACGGGGTTGTACCTCGCCAAAGAAGATCCGTGGGATCTGGCCACGAAGTGGCATGACCAGCGGAAGTACGCGATCACGGTGGCGAGCCTGCCGAAGCGGCACTACCGGCGCTGCTACGAGCCGGGCGCCTCGGTCGGCCTGCTGACCCGGCTGCTGGCGGAGCGCTGCGATGAGATCCTCGCCGTCGACTGCGTGCCCGAGGCGGTCCGCACCGCCGAGGAGAATCTCCGCGACCTCCCGCATGTCCGGGTCGAGGAGGCGATGCTCCCGGCCGAGCTGCCGGACGGCACATTCGACCTGATCCTCGTCGGCGACCTGTTCTACTACCTGTCCGCCGAGGACTTCGACGAGCTGGTCGACGGCCTGCTGGCCCGCCTCGAGTCCGGCGGCGACCTGGTCTCGGTGCACTTCCGCGACCGGGAGAACCCGGGCAACTACGACGGCTTCAACGTGCACGAGAAGCTGGCGGGAAAGCCGGGAATCACCAGAATCGTCCATCACGAGGACGAATGGTTCGTCCTCGACGTGTTCCGGGCGAACGACGAACGGTAGCGGTGCGGGCTCGTCCCGACGATCCGCTTGAAGCGGTCCCGGAAGGCGGTCGGCGATCCGAAGCCGACCGCCCCGCCGATCCGGTCGACCGACTGCCCGGTCGTCTCCAGCAGATGCTGGGCACGGCGGATCCGGGCCCGGTGCAGCCACTGCAAGGGGGTGGTGCCGGTGTGCTCCCGGAACCGCCGGTTCAGCGTCCGGGTGCTCATCCGGGCGTGCGCCGCGATCTCGTCGAGGGTGAGGTCGCGGCCGGCGTTCTCGGTCAGCCACCTCAGCAGCGGTTCCATCGTCGAGCCGCGCGGCACCGGCGGCTGCTCGGGCACGATGAACTGCGCCTGCCCGCCGTCGCGTTCGAGCGGCATCACCGACAGCCGGGCGGCGTCGGCGGCGACCGCCGAGCCGCAGTCCCGCCGGATCAGGTGCAGGCACAGGTCGAGCCCCGCGGCCGCGCCGGCCGAGGTGAGAAACTGCCCGTTGTCCACATACAGCACCGCCGGATCCAGCTCGACCTGCGGAAACATTCGCGCGAACAGGTCGGCGGCAACCCAGTGGGTGGTGGCGCGTTTGCCGTCGAGCAGCCCGGTGGTGGCGAGGACAAAGGCGCCGGCACAGATGGAGGCGATCCGGGTGCCGCGCCCCGCGGCCGTCCGCAGAGCATCAACAACTTCTTGCGGTACGCCGTTGGCCGGTTCCGCACACCCCGGCAGCATGATCGTGTCCGCGTCGGCGAGGGCGTCGAGCCCGTGCGCCACCGTGATCGTGAACGCCCCCGCCGCCACCTGCGGCGTGGCCGCACACACCCGTACGCAATAAGGGGTTGATCCGTCCGAAAGCCGCACCCGGGCGAAGACCTCGAGGGGCGTGGCCAGGTCGAACGGGATGACCCCGTCCAGGGCGAGCACGACGACACGATGCATGCCCGCGATGCTAGTGGCGGGAATCCGTTGACCTATGTCATTCCAGCCACTTCCGCGCCGGAAACGCACCCCATACGGTCGGTGATCGTGACAAAAGTCCTGCTCTCGATCCATGTGATCGCCGCCATCGTGGCGATCGGCCCGGTCACCGTGGCCGCCGGCATGTTCCCGGCCGCGCTTCGCCGCGCCGACCGCGACCAGATGCGCACCCTCAACCGGATCTGCCGGGTCTACGCCGTGCTCGGCCTGGCCGTCCCGGTGTTCGGCCTGGCCACCGCCAAGCAGATGGGCGTCCTCGGCGACACCTGGCTGATCGTCTCGATGGTGCTGACCGTCGTCGCCGCGGCCGTGCTCGGCCTGGTCGTGCTGCCGGCCCAGCGGGCGGCGCTGTGGGGCGAGGAGCCCGCCGCGGCCCGGCTCGGCATGCTCTCCGGCCTCTTCAGCCTGCTCTGGGCGGTGGTCGTGGTCCTGATGATCGTGCGCCCGGGCTCGACGACCGGCGCCTGAGCTCACGGATCCTGCACGCTAAGGCTGCACGTGACGACGTTCAGCCATTGCTACCGGGTTGTTACGGTCTTGCCCGCTTGTGATCTGGTTCACGAAAGGGCTGGCCGTGACGAAGCGTGCCGTCGGCGTCGCGCTGGCGATGACTCTCTGCCTGGGCGCGTGCGGTGATCAGCAGGCCGCCTCCGCGAGCGGCACCTACACGATCGGGTTCGTCAACGGCGCCAGCACCGAGTTCCACCACTGCCTTCAGCAGGCGGTCGAGGGCGAGGCCGGCCGGCGTGGCGTCAAGGTCGTCACCGCGAACTCCCAGCAGAACGCCAAGACCGAGCTGGCCAACATCGAGAGCATGGTCGCCCAGCACGTGGACGCGGTGATCGTGCAGACCGTCGACACCAGGGCCCTCGCGGCCGACATCGCCAAGGCCCGGGCCGCCAAGATCCCGATCTTCCTGACCTCGGTGGCGCCGGAGGACACCACGACGATCCTCGGCGCCGTCGCGGTCGACCTCAACCAGGCCGGCCTGCTCGACGCGAGCTGGATCAGCAACGACGCGGTCGGCCGGCCCGGCACCACCGCGGTCATCGCGGGCGCCCCCGGCGCCGCCTCCGACCTGCTGGTCCGCGGCTTCACCGACAACCTGCCCAAGAACATCAAGGTGGTGGCCAGCGAACCGGGCATGTTCAACCGGGCCCGGGCCAAGGGCGTCGCCACCGGCATGATCAGGAAACACCCCGGCCTCGGGTACGCCTTCGTCGCCAACGAGGACATGGCCGTCGGCGCCGCCGAGGCGTTCCGCGCGGCCGGCAAGAACGTCCGGATCGTGACCGTGAACGGCACCGACACCGGCCTGGCCGGCATCGAGGACGGCCGGTTCGCCGCCACCGTCTCCAACCCGGCGTCGAAGCTGGGCCAGCGAGCCGTGGAGAACACCATCGCCCTGCTCAACAAGGAGCCGATCAGCAAGGTCGACTACATCCCGATCAGCCTGATCACCAAGACCGACCTGAGCCGGGCGCCGAAGTACTGCCTGATCGACTGAACCTCGCTAAAGTCAGACATCGGCCCGCCGAATAACTTTCCGTGCGGGAACGGGTGTGGCTCTGGTGGATCGCGGCGGGCGTCGCGTCCACCGTCGGCATCAGCGTCGCGGCGGCCCACTCCGTCGCCAAGGACCTGGCCTACGGCGTGCTCGGGGCGCTCACCGTGCTGGCGGTGCTCGCCGCGGTCCGGCTGTACCGCCCGGCCCGCCCGGCCATGTGGTATTGCTTCGCCGCCGCCGGCACCCTGGCCGTCGTCGGCAACATCCTCGGCCGCGACGTCGAGTCGTTGCCGTCCCCGGCCGACATCTTCTACCTGGCGGCCTACCCGCTCTACGTGACCAGCCTGCTCCTTCTCCTGCGCCGGCGCCGCAGCAAAGGGTTCACCGGCCTGCTGGACGCCGCGATCGTCACCACCGGCCTCGGCCTGATCTTCTGGGTGTTCGTGCTGCACCCGGTGACCACCCTCGGCACCACCTCCGGCCTGGAACGCTGGATCAGCACCGCCTACCCGGCCTCCGACGTGCTGCTGCTCGCGCTGCTGGCCCGGATGCTCACCGACACGGCGGGCCGCACCCCCTCGACCCGCCTGCTGACCATGGCCGCGCTGCTCCTGTTCGCCGGCGACGTCGTGTTCGCGGTGGCCGCGCTGCGGAACGCCGACTTCCAGCGCGCGACCGACGTACTCTTCCTGCTCTGTTATGTCGCCTGGGGTGCCGCCGCGCTGCATCCGTCGTCGGCCGCCGCCACCCCGGTCCCGACCCGGGAGGCCCGCAGCGAGCGGATCCGGCTGGGTCTGTTCGCCGCCTGCTCGATGGGCGCGCCCGCCCTGCTGTTGCTGCCCGGCGTCGGCGGCCGCCCGGCCGACCGGCAGGCCGTGGCGGTCGGCTCGACCGTGCTGTTCCTGCTCGTCTTCCTGCGCCTGGCCGGGATCATGAAGCAGGCCCGCGGCCAGGCCGCCGAGCTGTCCCGGATGGCGATGACCGACGACCTGACCGGCATCGCCAACCGGCGCCGCCTGGAGCAGGCCGCCCGCGACGCCCGGCACCCGCAGGTGGCGCTGTTCGGCCTGGACGCCTTCAAGAACGTCAACGACGAGCTCGGCCGGCCGGCCGCCGACCAGGTCCTGATCGAGCTGGCCGCCCGCCTGGTCGCCGCCGCACCGGCCGGGGCGCTGGTCGCCCGCACCGGCGGCGACGAGTTCGGCGTGCTGCTCACCGACGCCACCGCCGCCGACCTGCGCACGGTGGCCGAGGACGTGCTGCGCACCCTGCGCCGCCCGGTCGACAACCTGCTGATCGGGGTGAGCGCCGGCCTGGCCGGCGGGGCCGGCACGCACCCGGTGGAGTTGCTGCGCCAGGCGGAGACCGCGATGCACGCCGCCAAGGGCACCGGCGACCAGCTGCGCCGCTGGACGCCCGCGCTCGACGAGCGCTCCCTCGAGCACGCCCGCCTCGGCGCCGAGCTGCGCACCGCCCTCGACGAGGGTCAGTTCCACCTCGTCTACCAGCCGATCGTCGAGCTGCCGTCGGAGCGCATCGTTGCCGTCGAGGCCCTGGTCCGCTGGGAGCACCCGACCCGCGGCACGGTCAGCCCGGTCGAGTTCATCCCGGTCGCCGAGCAGAACGGCCTCATCGTCGAACTGGGCGCCTGGATCCTGCGGACCGCCTGCGCCCGCCTCGCCGACTGGCAGGTCTGCCACGGCCCGAACGCGCCCGACCGGGTCAGCGTCAACGTCTCCGCCAAACAGCTGGCCCGTCCCGGTTTCGTGGCGAGCGTGCTGGCGGTGCTGGCCGAGACCGGCCTGTCCACCGAGTGCCTCACCGTCGAGGTGACCGAGACCGCGGTCTTCGAGGGCGGTCCGGCGGTCACCGCGCTGCACGAACTGCGCGCGCTCGGTGTCGCCATCGCTCTCGACGACTTCGGCACCGGCCATTCGTCGCTCGGCCTGCTGCAGACCGTCCCGGTCACCACGATCAAGGTCGACAAGTCCTTCGTGGACAACGTCACCCAGGCCGGACGGCACGCGGTGATCGCCGAGACGCTGATCCGTCTCAGTCACGGGCTCGGCCTGACCGCGGTGGCCGAGGGGGTCGAGACGGCTGAGCAGGCGGCCGCGCTGCAGCGGCTCGGCTACCGCTATCTGCAGGGCTACCACTACGGCCGGCCGGTCGCCGAACCCGACTTCGAAGGCATCGCGGCGGCCGCCTGAATTCGACATCATGGTGCGATGCCGAAGGGACTGTCCTATGCCGACGCCGTCAAGATCCTGGGCGGTGCCGGCCCTCTGGCGAAAACCGCCGACAACCTGCTGGGCGGCCTGCTCAGCGTAGCGACGGCCGGCGGCAGCGAAGCTGCCTTGAGCTTCTTCGACGCCAAGGCGGAGATGGTCCGGCTGGGCGGTCTGGTGACTTCAAAAATCACCGATATCGTACGCGGGTTAGGGCGCTACAACCGCAGCGAGAGGTTGCTGGCCGCCTCCGGCGTTCTGGTGGTCGCGTCCCTGTTCGAAGCCTTGGACGAATGCCTGTCGGCCGCCGGTCTGGAGCCGGCCGAGTTCGGCAAGGACGATCAGCTCCTGGCGCTGGGCTCGCGCCCCGGCCTCGACTCGCTGTTCAACGGCCCGATCCCGCGGCCCACACCCGATTCGTCCTACCGCGACCTCCTCGACCGGGTCCGGGCGTGGGCGGTAAACCTGAGCGGATCCCTGGCCTTGCATGTCAGCGGACTCGCCGTGTGGGACGCCGCGGACGGCACCACTCGCATCCGCTTCGTCGAGCAGATGGGCAACACGCTTGGGACGCGCACCGCCGAACGTTACGACGAATACCACCGTCGCCTGGCTGTGGACGTGCCCGAATTCGCGATCTGGGCCGGCAGCCTGGAAGCCCGCGCCACCGCGCAGAGCCTGCAACGCCTGGAAAACCTGCTGACCCGCACCTCGGCCGGCCGCGACCCGAGCCGCCACCGCGCCGCCCTGTCCCGGGCCTACCGCGCCAAGCTGACCCGCCCGGTCCTCGACGGCGGCGACCTGGTTCTCCCCGATCTCGGCGACATCTACGTGGATCCGCGATTCCAGGTCAAGGTGGCTGCCCCCGGTGCCGCCCCGTCGCTGGAGGCCTGGTGGGACAGCCCGGTCCGGGACGACATCCACGCCTTCCTCGCCACCTACCTGACCACGACCGACGCCACGGTCACCCCGATGCTGCTGCTCGGCCAGCCCGGCGCCGGCAAGTCGTCGCTCACCCACATCGTGGCCGCCCGCCTGCCCGCCTACGACTACCTGGTCGCCCGGGTGCCGCTGCGCGAGGTCCCGGCCGAGGCGGACATCCAGGACCAGATCGAGCTGGCCATCCGGTCAGCGATCGGCGAGACGGTGGCCTGGGCGCAGATGGCCGAGGACGCCGAACGTCCACTGTCGGTGGTGCTGCTCGACGGCTTCGACGAGCTGCTCCAGGCGACCGGCCTGCACCAGTCCGACTACCTCCAGCGGGTGGCCGCCTTCCAGGAGCGCGAGCTGGCCCAGAACCGCCCGGTAGCGGTGATCGTGACCAGCCGGGTGGCGGTCGCCGACCGGGCCCGGGTCCCGCAGGGCAGCCTGGTGGTGCGACTCGAACCGTTCAGCGGCCGCCAGATAAAACAGTGGCTGGACGTCTGGAACACCACCAACCCGTCCGCCGAGCCCTTGCTGCTCAAGTCGCTGATCCGCTTCCCCGACCTGGCCGGCCAGCCGCTCCTGCTGCTGATGCTCGCCCTCTACCACGCGGGCGGAAACCCGCTCTCCGACCGCTTCGACAGCGCCCAGCTCTACGAACGACTGCTCACCGAGTTCGCCGGCCGCGAGGTGCGCCGGGTGCACGCCGGCCGCCCCGACCACACGATGCCCGCCCTGATCCAGGCCGAGCTGCTGCGCCTGTCGGTGGTGGCGTTCGCGATGTTCCACCGCAACCGCCTGTGGGTCACCGAACGCGAGCTGGACGACGATCTGGCCGGCCTGGGCCTGACCCCGTCGCGAGCCGCCGACACCGAGGGCTTCCGCACCCCGCTGACGGCCGCCCAGGAGATGGTCGGCCGCTTCTTCTTCATCCAGCACGCCCAGGCGCTGCGCGACGGAAGAACCCTCCAGACGTACGAGTTCCTGCACGCCACCTTCGGCGAGTACCTGGTGGCGCGCCTGGTCGTGCAGGCGTTGCGGGACACGACCGCCCGGGAGAACGCCGGCACGATGGAGCTCCCGCGCGGCCGCCAGCCGGAGGCCGACCTGCTCCAGGACCTCCTCGGCTACACCCCGCTGACCACCCGCAACACGGTCCTGCAGTTCGTCCGCTCACTCCTGAACACCCCGGACCGCCCGTCGATCCGCGAGTTTCTGGTGCGCCGGACCCGCCAGGCGGTGGCCCGCCCGCAGTACACGCCGAGCAGCTACCGCCCGATCGACAAGCGCATCGACCACTGGATGGCCGTCTACTCGTTCAACCTGGTGATGCTGACCCTGGCCTGCGGCGGCGAGTTGCGCGCCACCGACCTGTTCACCCAGGCCAAAGACCCGGCCGACTGGTTGCAGGGCAGCGCGCTGCAGTGGCGGGCCGCGGTGCCGGGCGGAATCTGGCTGGAGTCCCTGGAGGACCTGACCGTCCGGCGCGAGGTGCACGACGGCCGCCGCGACATCGTGCTGAGCGCCGACGGCGACGCGGACGTGGACCCGCTGGATCCGGCCTGGTCCAACCGGATGCGGCCGCGGGAGCGGGGCGGGGCCGGCGGATATCCCGGAAACTTCTCGTGGGGCCCGGCCCTGACGTCGATGCAGCTGAGCAACAACCTGAGCGACGACACACTCCTGCACGCCATGGAGCCGATCGTCTTCCGGCTGCCCAACGCGGCCCGCTACTACGTCGTCCACGAACAGGGCGAGACCGAGTCGATCGCCCGCAGCCTGATCGAGGTCTGGCTCGCCTCGGCCGGCCCGGCCGACCCGGAGACGCTGGCGGGCACCTACCACCGCGCCACCCACGCCCTGTCGGGCTTCGAACAGGTCGACCGGCCCGACATCGCCGGGATGCTGATCCGTTCCCTGCACAACGACGCCGACCGCATGGCGCCCGGCTTCGTGGTGGACCTGCTCGGCCGTTTGATCCACTTCCTGGACCCGGGCGCGGCGGCGTTCAGCGTCGCGGTGCAGACCCTGGTGACCCCGCACGTCCGGAATGCCGGCGACGAACGACTGAACGTCCTCACCACGATCTTCTTCGCGCTGGCCGAGGCCGTGATCATCGACGCTGAGCAGACCGAATCCGAGAGCGCTCTCAGAACGGTCCGCGAGGCAATGGCGCGACTGTCCGAGGCAGGCGACCTCTGGGCGGTGCTCCGCCCCAGCCGCGACGAGCTGGCCGCGTCCAATTTCCGCTTCCTTGCCCCGGAGGTGCAGGCCAACTACCCGCACCTCGCCCACCTGTTCGACTGACCGGGCCCACCAACCCGTCTTCCGGCGAGCGCGGCCGGCACCGGCGCGCTTACCCGGGGCTGACCGCAACCGCGCCGGTCTGGTCCTTCTTCCGGCGGGTGCGGGCACCCCACAGCACCGCCACGATCGCCGACGCCGCCAGCACCGCGAGCATCGGCGTGGTGTGTGAGCCGGCGCTGTCCGCGGCCCGGGCCACCGGATTCGGTGCGCCGAGCCGGTCGGCCAGCCAGCCGGTCGCCGCGATCGCGGTCACCGTCGCGCCGGTGACCCGCAGGGCCGCC
Source organism: Paractinoplanes durhamensis (assembly GCF_016862175.1). Classification (GTDB taxonomy): domain Bacteria; phylum Actinomycetota; class Actinomycetes; order Mycobacteriales; family Micromonosporaceae; genus Actinoplanes; species Actinoplanes durhamensis. The sequence continues at coordinate 37,838 of NZ_BOML01000096.1, forward strand.
CCGGCCCGCAGCCGGGCCACCGCCAGCAGCCCCGGCAGGGCGAGCGCGACCAGCAGCAACTGCACCAGCTCGATGCCCAGGTTGAAGCCGAGCAGGCTCAGCGCCAGTTGGCCGGTCGACAGCTGCATCTCGGCGAGCGTGAACGAGAACGCCATCCCGTGCCCGAGCCCGAACACCCCCGCGATGAGCGCCTCCCGCCCGGGGAAGATCGGCCGCACCGCGTGCACCGCACCGACCAGGATGCTGGCCGCGATGAACGCCTCCACCGGCCACGCCGGGAACTCGACGTGGCCGAGCGCGCTGACCGCGAGGGCGATCGAGTGACCGACCGTGAACGCGAGGGTGGTTCTGCCGATCCGGGTGACGGCCGTGCGCGGGGTAACCGGTGTTCGCCAGCGGCCGCGGACCGCGAGGAGTGGGGCGGGAAGGAGCAGGATCATCAGGAACAGGAGATGGTCCGTACCCGTAAGGATGTGCTCGCCGCCGAGATGGACCATCGCGACGAAGCCCCGCCACGCACTGCCTTTGCCGAGATCGACGGTGAGTGGCGGCACCGTCATCGAGCGGATGTCGATCTGGACGGTGCCGACCGAGGAGGCGCCGGCGGTCTGCCCGGCCGCCCAGTCCTGCCGCACCGAGACCAGCGCGATGTGGGTGACGACCTGGTGGACGATGACGTCGTAGTCGAGGGTGAAGTGCCGCACGTCGGCGCCGGCCGGCGGAGTGAGCACGGCGGTGGCGGTCACCTCGGAGTAGGGGCCGGTCGACGTCTGCTCGGCGCGGCTCATCGCGATGTCGCCGACGGTGACCGTCCACGGGCGACCGTCGGTGGTGACCGGCCGGATGTGCGCGGTCAGGTAGGTGCGCAGAGCGACCGGATCGGTGGTGCCGGCCGCCGTCTGCAGGTCGGTGACCGGCAGTTCCAGGGCGGCGGTCACCGACGTGTCGTGCACGTCGAGCAGGACGACCGAGTGCGGCATCGGATGGGCCGAGGCCGGCGACGCCCCGAGCAGGAGGAACGTCGCCGGCACGGCCACCGCGATCCCGGCCAGAAGGCGGAACAGCGATGGGGTACGCATCAGAAGGTGAACTCGCCTCCGTAGTCACGGGTGTGGTCGCGGTAGACGGTGTGGAAGTGGATCTGGTCGCGGAACACGACCCCGTCCTGGCAGATGAACTCGATCCACACGCCGGGCCCGTCGATCCGGACGTAGTCGCCGTGCGTGTCCAGCCCGAGCCCGCCCGAGTAGGACACGAACGTCTGGTTGAGCTCCGACTCGTACGTCTTCATCAGCTGCTTGGCCGTCGCATCGTCGACCACCGCGACCCAGGGGTGGATCGCCGCCAGGACCAGCTTCTTCTGCGCGGGCGTCAGTTCCCGCACCGAGATGCCTTCCTTGGTGGTGGGGAACTGGCCGTCCTTGCCCGGCCCGATCAGCACGTCGCTGAACGACGCCGCCAGCTTCGCCTTGACCTGCTGGGCGGCGGTGAGGCTGCTGGTCAGCTTGAGCATCCCGTCGTGCATGATCGACAACGGTTGCACCGTGGCGCCCGCGTCGTCGGTGAAGCTGGTCGGTTCCACCCCGACGAAGTACGGGCTGGCGCCCGCGACCTTGCCGGCCTTGTAGGTCAGGTTGACCGCCAGGTGGTGCCCGCCGAAGTGCAGCTGCCACGTCCCGGTCGCCGACGGCGTGCCGAGGAACGCCAGGAAGTAGATCCCGCTGCCGTAGCCGCCACCACCGGGACCACCGCCGCCACCCGGCCCGCCGGACGGGGGAGTGCCGCTGGGGATGTCGGTGGGCACATCAGTCGCGGTGGCCGTGGCCGTGGCCGTCGCCGTCGCTGACGGATCGGCGGTCGCCGTCGCGGACGGGTCGCTGCTTGCGGTCGCGGCCGGGTCGGTGGAACCGGTCGGGGCCGGGTCGCTGCCGCTGCCCTGACTGTCGGCGAGGATGTCGTCGGCCTGCAGGATCTGCATGGCCTGGTCGAAGCCGGTGCTGTGGCCGGTGCCCTGGGCCGCCTTCAGCACCACCTTGGCCGCGGCCAGCTGGGTGTCGGTCAGCGTGCCGAGCCCGATGCCCGGCCGGCAGGTGCCGCCGCAGGGCAGGTTGGACCATGCGGTCGCGTTGGCCGCCGAGAAGTCGAGCACCACCTCGGCCTTCTGATCGTCGGTCAGCGTGGCGAGGAAGGCGTTGGCCGCGTTCACCACGGCCGCGACACCGGTGCCGCGCGGCGGCTGAACTACCGGTGCGGCCGCCGTCTTGTCCTTGGTCTTGCCGTTGACGGTGGCGGCATTGGCGGTGGCATAACCGCCGCCGATGAGGAGAGCGGCCACGGCCCCGATGGCGAATCCTCGCCATGGCCGCCGCGTCGGCGCGGCTCGCCGGCTCGTCTCGTCGATCAACCCAAGCTCCTTTGTGGTGGACGTCCGCCGCCCGCAGACCGGGGCGGCGCAATCTGCCACAGGATTGTCAACAACTCTATTGACAAGTAGCAAGACATCAATCGCAAAAGATTTCCGAAGTGATCATCTGGCAATTCCCTGTGTCCACCCCCACCTGCAAAAACGCGCCTCCGGACCGATTCCTCACGGAATTCTCTAAGCACGCTGACAGTCGCCTCAAATGCTATTCACAAGAACGCCCACGATTCACAGATATCGTTATGCCGAACAAAGCCCAACGGCCAGCAGCCCAACCGCAGCGACGACTCCGGCCCGCGGCGCGTCCCACCACTGTGGCGCCACCGGCACCAGCCGGGCGGCGAGCGGATAGCGCTCAGCAAGATCAGGAACCAGCACCCGAGTGGCGTCAGCCCGCTCAAGCCACGCCCCCGCCTCGCCGCGCCCGCCACGCGCCGGGTCGGCTGGACCCTCGTGGGCTGGTGGTGGTGGGGTGTTGGCGGTGGTCGGCGTCGCGTGGGTCGGTGGCGGCAGGGCGGCAGCGTTGGTGGGCGCTGCGTGGGTCGGTCGTGGTGGGGCGGTGGCCGGCCTCGCGTCGACTGGTGGTGGCTGGGTGTCGGCGACGTGGTGATTCATTCGGGCGTAGGCGGCGGCCGTTTCGGCGCAGGAGCGGACCGTTGCGTACAGCATGGTTACCGCCGGGGCTCGGCGGTCGGCGGGGACCGGCCAGCGGTCCAGGATTGCCAGGAGGCGTTCCAGCCAGTCCTGTTCGCTGGGGCCGCCGCCGGCCTGCGCCCACGAGCGTTCGGCCAGCCACGGGTGGGCCACGTGCAGATCGAAGAACGCGAGTGCCCACGCGCGCAGGTCGTCGGCCAGGCTCGTCGCCGGGTCGGTCCACGGCGGCAGGGCCGAGACGTGGTCGTGCATCAGGGCGAGGAGCTGTTCCTTCGTGCCCACGTACGGGTAGAGCGCCATCGCCGTCTTGCCGAACCGGCTCGCGACCGCCCGGGTGGAGACCGCGACCAGGCCACCGGCGTCGGCGATGGCGGCCGCGACGTCGAGGATCTCGTCGAGGTCGAGCTGCTGCCGCGGGCCACGGCGCGGCGTGGGCAGGGTGGTGCCGCGGTGGCGCCACAGGCGGCGGACATGAGCTTCCCACATAGTCCTTACACCGTATAGTGTTTTGCATGCCTACCGCACGACTGCACGACGACGCACCGATCGAGGTAACCGTGCTCGGCGCCGGCCCGGCAGTGCTGCTGCCGGTCAGCACCCGAGTGCTCGACGGCCCCGAGGCCGAGCAGATGCGAGCCTGGGGCGCCGACCCCAACCTGGGCCACCACCTGGCGACCGGCCTGGAGGCGGCCGGTTTCCGAGTGATCACCGCCGACTACGAGGGCCACCTGGCGGCGCATCCCCAACCCCGTACCCTCAATGCCGCAACCCTCGCCGCCGACCTCCTGGCCATCGCCGACGCCGCAGGCGAAAGGCGTTTCGCCTACTACGGCTACTCATGGCTGGCCCTGGCGGGCCTGCAGCTGGCCATCCGCACCGACCGCGTGACGGCACTGGCGATGGGCGGTTTCCCACCGCTGGGCGGCCCCTACGCCGCGATGCTCGCGGTGACCGAGGCGACCTACCGGATGGCCGTGACAAACGCCGAAAACCCACCGGCCCAGGTCGCAACACCCGAACCCGGCGATTGGGACAGCGCCGACATGACGCTGAGCCCCGACCAGACAAGGCAGTATTTGTCGCTGTACGAGTCCTTGACCGACTTCTCCGACAAAGCAGCAGTGGCCACCTTGCCGCCGATCCCACGCTTGGCGTTCGCGGGGGAGAAGGACACCATCGTCTACGGCCCGAAGTGGGGCGACACGGTGGTAGACATCGTCGGCCCCCTGATCGCCAACCAGACCGCACTGACCACCGCCGGCTGGCGAGTAGAGATCATCCCGGCCGCCGACCACATGGCCGCCATGCAGGCAGCCGTCGTCCTCCCACTACTGACCGATTGGCTGCAGCACCCGCAGCCCGAATAGCTTCCGGGGCTCGGCACCCGGACCCGCGTCGCCGCACGCTCGGCGGCACCCACCCGATGCCCGAGGCGCGCGCCGCGCAGCCGAGCAGGACCTCGCTGCCATAGTCGGCCGCGCAGCACCGGGCCAGCCTGCCGGGCCAGCCTGCCGGGCCAGCCTGCCGGGCCAGCCTGCCGGGCCAGCCTGCCGGGCCAGCCTGCCGGGCCAGCCTGCCGG
>NZ_BOML01000097.1 GCF_016862175.1 Paractinoplanes durhamensis
CAGCCTGCCGGGCCAGCCTGCCGGGCCAGCCTGCCGGGCCAGCCTGCCGGGCCAGCCTGCCGGGCCAGCCTGCCGGGCCAGCCTGCCGGGCCAGCGGCTGCGTGGTGCCAGGCCGTTCTGTGGTGTCGGGCCGAGTATTTGCGGGGAGCTTGACCCGAAGGGGTCGCGCGGAGCTTGCCCCAGGGGGCGCGCGGAGTTGGTCAGGCGTTGTGTGGCGCCGGGCCGTTGTTCGGTGTCGGGCCAGGCGGTTGCGCGGCTCCGGGCCGGGCGTTGGTGCGAGCCAGGCCGCGCTGTTGTGGGTGCTGGCCTGGCGATTCGTGGTGCCGGCCAGGCCGTTGTGCGGCGCCGAGGCCGGTGATCGCGCGGCGTTGGGGTCGCCGTTTGCGCGATCACCTGGCCGGTGCCGGGTTCAGCTTTCGGCGGGGCGGGTGGCCGGCCAGGTCAGCACGTCGTCGGGGATTGACGGGTTGTGCAGGGCGTGCAGGTCGCGGCCGGGGATGTCGCAGCCTGCGTCGGCGACCAGGCGGGCCACCTCGATGGCGCCGTGGGCCTGGAAGTGGGTGTTGTCGGAGACGCCGGCGGGGTAGTTCGGGTTCTCGCCGGCGTCCAGCCACAGGAAGTAGTCCTTCGTGGGCTCGGGGCCCAGCGTGCTCCACAGCGCGAAGGACAGCGCGGTCAGGTCGATCAGCGGGGTGTGGGTGGCCTCGGCCAGGGCGCGCATCGAGTCCGGGTATTCGCCGTGCGACAGGTAGGGCGTGCCGTCGGCCCGGAAGCGGCGCCGCTCGACCGGGGTGACCAGGATCGGGTGGGCCTTCTTCGCCCGGGCGCCGTCCAGGTAGAGGCGCAGGTAATCCTGGAACGTGGTCCACGGCTCGGTGTAGCGGGCCGGGTCCTCGGACTTCTCGTCGTTGTGGCCGAACGACACCAGCAGCGTGTCGCCGGGCTTGATCGCGGCGAGGATCAGGTCGAGGCGGCCCAGGTCGGCGAAGCTCTTCGAGCTGGCACCGGAGAGCGCCGCGTTCTGCACGGCGATCTCCGGGCGCAGGAAGACCGGCAGGGCCTGGCCCCACCCGGCGCGGGGCACGTCGGCGGTGGCGTAGGTGGCGGCGGTGGAATCGCCGGCCACGAAAATGGTGCGGCGCGGCGGGCGGCCGCCGGCGTGGGCCGGCGTCATCCCGAACCCCGAGGCGATCGCACCGCCGACAGCGGCACGCAGAAGCATTCTCCGATCCAGCGACATGCCGACATCTAATCAACGAACTTCGATGCAGGCAAGCGCTTTCCTGGAGTACGCCGTGTCAGTGTTCCGGAGCGTGCACCCGCCCGCCGAGCTGCTGGGCCACTTCGAGATCGTTGCCCTCGAACCAGGTCTCGGCCACCTTGCCGCCGGAGAGCCGAAAAATGATGATCCCGGTCTCCTCGACGTTCTGCCCCCGGCCCGGCAGATCGAGATACCCACCGAGATAGGTGGACCGCACCGCATACCGCACTGCCACCCGATCCCCGCCGTCGATCACGTCCTCGATGGAGGGTTGCTGTTCGGCAAACGCCGCCGGATACCACCGCAACCAGTCAAGAAAGGTCTGCCGATCCCCGGCCCCACCGGGCCCATGACAGACGAAATCCTCGGTAGCAAGATCCGCAAAAAGCCCCACATCCCCCATTCGGCACATGTCAAACCATGCCCGCGCGATCTCACCCGAATGCATGCATGAATTTCTATGCCCATCAACGTCCGCACGCAACACTCCGCGCACTACGCAGTCGCGCGGAGTTGCCCACCCCCACCGAACCCTCACCGCCCCTGCACGCCGGCAAACTCCGCAAAGTCCATAAACGACCCAAGTCCGCAAGCCCACCGCACCGACATTGTCGAGTTCCATCCGAACCGCGCACCAATTCCACAAGATCGGCCGCCGCCGCCGCCGCTGCCGCCGCCGCTGCCGCTGCCGCTGCCGCTGCCGCCGCTGCCGCTGCCGCTGCCGCCGCTGCCGCTGCCGCTGCCGCTGCCGCCGCTG
>NZ_BOML01000098.1 GCF_016862175.1 Paractinoplanes durhamensis
AGCGGTCCGCAGAAACGGGCCGGTGGCAACACCGGAACCGCGCTGCGGGCCGACTCGACTCAGCGCGCATCTGGCCGAGGTGTATGGCGCGCAGGTGTCGAAACAGACGATCTCCACGATCACCGACAAGGTCATGGACGGGATGGCCGAGTGGCAGAACCGGCCCCTGGACCGCGTCTACCCGGTCGTGTTCCTGGACGCGATCAACGTCAAGATCCGGGACGGCAAGGTCGCCAACCGGCCCATCTACGTCGCGTTGGCCGTGACCGCCGAGGGCACCCGCGACATCCTCGGGTTGTGGGCCGGCGACGGTGGTGAGGGCGCCAAGTTCTGGTTCACCGTCTGCACCGAGTTGAAGAACCGTGGTGTCGAGGACGTGCTGATGGCCGTCTGTGACGGCCTCACCGGCCTGCCTGAGGCCATCAACACCGTCTGGCCGAAGACGGTGGTGCAGACCTGCGTGGTGCACCTGCTCAGGAACTCGTTCAAGTACGCGTCACGGCACCACTGGGACCAGATCGCGAAAGCGTTGAAGCCCGTCTACACCGCACCCACCGAGCAGGCCGCGGAGCAGCGTTTCCTCGAGTTCGCCGAAACCTGGGGCGAGAAATATCCGGCGATCGTCAGGCTCTGGACCAACGCCTGGGCCGAGTTCGTGCCGTTCCTGGCCTTCGACGCCGAGATCCGCACCGTCGTCTGTTCCACCAACGCCATCGAGAGCGTCAACGCCCGCATCCGCCGGGCCGTCCGGGCCCGCGGGCACTTCCCGAACGAGCAAGCCGCCCTGAAATGCGTCTACCTCGCCGTCATGGCCCTCGACCCCACCGGGCAAGGCCGCCGACGCTGGGCGATCCGCTGGAAACCCGCACTCAACGCCTTCGACCTCGCCTTCGAAGGCCGCCTCACCGCAGGCCGCAACTAACCAAACAACATCGAGTTACACCGTTTTCTTGACAGTCCCCCTGAACACTGACCTGATTAGTTACCCTGCTGGTAGGGCCAGCCGGGCGGCCAGATGGTCATGGGTGATCGGCGACGCATTGCCGATAAAGCAGGGGCCGTTGGCCAACACGCCCAGTCCTCGCGGCGCCCCAGCCGTTTGAACGTGCCCACCACACAACATTCGCTTCATCTGGAACTTCTGGTGGCGGCGCCTACCGCCCCGTGTTGCCGAGTGAGGATTCGTCCCAACAACAAACGAGCAACAAACGATCAAGAGCCGACTTCCTGATCTTCAGGAAACCGGCTCTGACCTGCTACTTTTGGTCGGGCTGACAGGATTTGAACCTGCGACCCCTTGACCCCCAGTCAAGTGCGCTACCAAGCTGCGCTACAGCCCGATGCCACCCGGCAACCTCACCGCGCGGCAACTGTTACAGCCTACAACCCCTAACCATGGGCTTTTCCGCGACCCCCCGGCCCCGTCTTCTTCCGGGGCTTCACGGACACCTCGATCGGCGAACCCTCGAACCCGAACTCCTCGCGGAGCTTGCGCTCGACGAACCGCATATACCCAGCGTCCAGCGGCCCCGTGGTGAAGAGCACGAAGCGCGGCGGCGCCACCCCAGCCTGCGTGGCGAACAGGATCCGAGGAGCCCGCCCACCACGAACGGGGTGCGGCGTGGCTTGAGTAAGGGCAGTGAGCCACTGGTTCAAAGCCCCGGTAGGAACCCGCTGCTCCCACGACGCGAGAGCCCGGCGAATGGCCGGCGCCAGCTTGTCGACGGCCCGGCCGGTCTTCGCGGAGATGTTCACCCGAATGGCCCACGGGATCCGCTTCAGCTCGCGGTCGATCTCCTTGTCGAGATAGAACCGGCGGTCCTCGTCGACGAGGTCCCACTTGTTGAAGGCGATCACGAGAGCACGCCCGGCCTCGACCACCTGCGTGAGGACCCGCTGATCCTGCTCCGAGATCACCTCGCCGGCGTCGAGCAGAACAACCGCGACCTCGGCCGCTTCGACAGCGCCGGCGGTGCGCAGGGACGCGTAGTACTCCGTACCCGAAGCTTGGTTGACCCTCTTGCGAAGGCCGGCGGTGTCGACGAACTGCCACAGCTCGCCGTCCATCTCGACCAAGCTGTCGACCGGGTCGACGGTGGTGCCGGCGACCGAGTCGACGACCGCTCGCTCTTCCTTGGACACCCGGTTCAGCAACGACGACTTGCCCACGTTCGGGCGACCCACCAGCGCGACCCGGCGCGGGCCCCGCGGTGCGTTCTCGATGATCGGCGGCGTCGGTGGCAGGGCGGCCAGGATGTCGTCCAGCAGGTCGCCGGAGCCGCGGCCGTGCAGGGCTGAGATCGGGTGCGGCTCGCCCAGGCCCAGGGACCAGAGCGAAACCGCTTCCATCTCCAGGTTCTGGTTGTCGGCCTTGTTGGCGACCAGGATCACCGGCTTGTGGGAGCGGCGCAGCATCTTCACCGCGGCCTCGTCCACGTCCGTGGCGCCGACCGTCACGTCGACCACGAAGACCACCACGTCGGCGGTCTGCACCGCGATCTCGGCCTGGGCGGCGATCGCGGCCGCCCGGTCCTTCGCGTCCGGCTCCCAGCCTCCGGTGTCCACCACGGTGAAGCGGCGGCCTACCCACTGGGCGTCGTACGGGACCCGGTCGCGCGTTACGCCGGGGACGTCCTCGACCACTGCCTGGCGGCGGCCGATGATGCGGTTTACCAACGTGGATTTGCCCACGTTGGGGCGGCCGACTACGGCCACCACGGGAACCGGGCCGGACGTGAACTCGATCGAGTCGACGTCGGCTACGGGGAGCTCACTCACTTGACACCTTGTTATTCAGCAGCGAAAGGAGGTGTGCGACTACCTCGTCGATGCCCATGCCGGTCGTGTCGACCTCGATGGCGTCGGAGGCTAGGCGCAAGGGGTCTACGGCCCGGGACGAGTCGAGCTTGTCGCGGCGGGCCAGGTCGGCCTCGGTCGCGGTTACGTCGGTGGCGTCCTCTGCACTGCGCCGGGCGGCGCGGGCCGCGGCCGAGGCGGTCAGGTAGACCTTCAGGTCGGCATCCGGGGCGACCACCGAGGCGATGTCGCGGCCCTCCACGACGATGCGTGGGTGGCCGGCGATGATGGCCCGCTGGAGGGCGACCAGCTGCTTGCGTACGGCGGGGACGGCCGCCACCGCTGACACCGCACCGGTTACCTCGGCGCCGCGGATCGGGGCGTCGACGTTTACGCCGTTGGCCGCGAAGTGCGGTGCGGACGGGTCGGTGCCGATGGACAATTCGGTCTCCAGGGCGATCTTGGTGATCGCGTCGGCGTCCGTGAGATCGACGCCGGCCTGCATCACTGCCCAGGTCACCGCGCGGTACATCGCGCCGGTGTCCAGGTAGACGCCGTCCAGGGCAGCGGCGAGACGCCGGGAGACGGTGGACTTGCCCGAGCCCGAAGGCCCGTCGACGGCCACCACGCAATTCTCCGGCCGTGCTTCTTCCGCCACCGTTCCTCCTGAGCTAACCTGCCCGACCCAACCGTCCCATTGTGCCCGCACTCCCGCGCATCGACTAACTAGGGTATGTTACCGGCGAGTAACTCTGGAGGGAGCTGCCATGCCCACGCTCGACCGGCACGACGCGGTGTTCGTTCTCGATCTTGGCGACGGCGAGAACCGCTTCCACCCCGACTGGATGGGCAGCGTGAACGCGCTGCTCGACGAGGTGGAGAAGGCGGACGGCCCCAAGGCGCTCGTGACGACGGCGAGCGGGAAGATCTGGTCCAACGGGCTCGATCTGGCATGGCTGATGGAGCACCCTGAGCAGTTTCCGGCATTCACCGCGACCGTGCACAAACTGTTCGCGCGGGTGCTCAGCCTGCCGCTGGTCACCGTCGCGGCGCTGCAGGGTCACACGTTCGCGGCCGGCGCGATGCTCTCGCTCTGCCACGACCTGCGGGTCATGCGGTCCGATCGCGGCTTCTGGTGCCTGCCCGAGGCCGACATCAACATCCCGTTCTCGGTCGGCATGGGTGCGCTCATCCAGTCGCGGCTGACGCCGCAGACCGCCCACCTGGCGATGGTCACGGCCCGGCGTTTCGGCGGCACCGAGGCGTACGCCCATCAGATCGTCGACGAGGCCGTGCCCGAGGCCGAGCTGCGCGAGAAGGCGATCGCCCTCGCCGCGGCACACGCTTCCAAGGCCGGCCCAGCACTGCAAACCATCAAGACGCGGATGTACGCCTCCGTCCTCGCGGCCCTGCACGCCGAGGCCGAGGGCGGCGCCGACGCCAGGCTCGTCATCGGCTCCTGACCGGAGCCCGGCCTGCGCCCGCTCCACCAGCGCGATCACCGCCGCGAACAGCCGCTCCCGGGCCGACACGGAGGGCGAAACGGGCGGCGTCCAGGAAACCGCCGCCCTCACCCCCACGATCGCCAAGGTCTACGAAACGATCGAGGCCGGCCCGCGGGCACTACGAGATTTCGAACGAGAGCACACCCTAGGCAAGCTCGTCGTCCGGATCGGCTGACTCGCGCGGCTCGTCGCCGGCGGCCTTGAACAGCGCCGCGATCTCCGCATTGGACAGGTGCCGGAAGCCGCCCGGCCGCAGGTCACCGAGCTTGACCGGGCCGACCGAGGTGCGGATCAGCCGGGTGACCGGGTGGCCGACCGCTTCCATCAGGCGGCGCACGATGTGCGTGCGCCCCTCGTGCAGGACCAACTCGACCTGAGCGGTCTTGCCGAGCGCGCCGACCAGCTTGAACGCGTCGACCTTGGCCGGACCGTCCTCCAGCTCGACGCCGGAGAGCAGGTTGCGGCCGACGGTGCGGGCCAGCGGCCCGTTGATGACCTCGGCCAGGTAGGTCTTGGTGATCCCGTACCGCGGGTGGGTCAGCTTGTTGGTCAGGTCGCCGTCGTTGGTGATCAGCAGCAGGCCCTCGCTGTCGGCGTCGAGCCGGCCCACGTGGTAGAGCCGCTGGCCGAACTGGCCGAGGAAGTCGGCGAGCTCGCTGCGCCCCTTCTCGTCGTCGAGGGAGGTGACGACGCCGCGCGGCTTGTTCAGCGCGATGTAGACGAGCTTGGTGTCGGTGATCACCCGCTGGCCGTCGACGAGGATCTCGGCGGTGTTGGGGTCGACCTTGTCGCCGAGCTTGGCGACCCTTCCGTTGACGGTGACCCGCCGGCGGAAGATCAGGTCTTCGCAGGCACGGCGGGACCCCACACCGGCGGCTGCCAGCACTTTCTGGAGGCGTTCGGCGGTGTCAGCCTGGGGCATCGAGTACTTCTTCCACATCGTCGGGCAGGAACGGGGCGAGCGGCGGCAGCTGGTCAACGGAGTTGAGGCCGAGCTTCTCGAGGAAGAGGTCGGTGGTCCGGTACAGATGTGCACCGGTTTCACCCTCTATGCCGCACTCCTCGATCAGGCCGCGCGTAGCAAGGGTACGCATGACCCCGTCACAGTTGACGCCGCGGATGGCCGAGATGCGAGACCTGGTCACCGGCTGCTTGTAGGCGACCACCGCGAGCGTCTCCAGCGCGGCCTGGGTGAGCCGCACCGACTGCCCGTCGAGCACGAACCGTTCGACATACGCCGCGTACTCCGGCCTGGTGTAAAGCCGCCATCCCCCCGCGGCCCGGCGCAGGTCGAAGCCGTGCCCCGCCGCCGTGTAGCGCGCCGAGATGTTCTCCAGCAGGATGCCCACCCGCTCGGTCGGCTGCTCCAGGATCTGCGCCAGCTGCATCTCGGCCACCGGCTCGTCGACGACGAGCAAAATCGCTTCGAGCGCCGCGGTGAGTTCGGCTTCGTCGGCCAGGTCCGGCAGATCGGCGCTTTCGCTCATTTCGGATGTACGCTGATCAACTTCCACAACCGCAGCCGGACTGTTCCGCTGCCGACGAGCCTGCTCGGGCACCGCCGCCACGACCGGCGCAGCGATCAGCGGGGCGTCGTCCTCCTCGGCAACCGGAAGATCCATCTCCGCGTCGTCGGTGAGGTCGTCATCGGCGGCCGCATCGAACATGCTCCCGGCGTCCCCGCCGTCCGCAACGAGCGGAGCATCGGCCGCCACCCCATCGGGCTCAACCGGCTCAACCGCTTCCTCGATCGCGGCCGGCAGCTCAAGATCGGGCCCGAGCTCGGCCTCGGTCGGCTCCGGAGAGTCGATCCCGGCGTCGGCCTCCACCGGCACATCAACACTGACCGCCACCTCGTCACCGAGCGCCGGCTCTTCCGCGTCGTCCTCGTCGAGCTCCACGGCCGCATCCGAGCCGGACACCTCCGCGACGGGCTCGTCGTCCGCGTCGAGCCCGGCCGGCTCGTGGTAGCCCGGCGGGTTCGCGCTCTCGAACGCCTCGTCGAAGTCGTCGTCATCGTCGGAGAGCCCGGCCTCCGACAACTCCTCGTCGTCGGCCGACTCGGGGTCCTCCCCCGCCTCGTCCCGGCGTGCCGCTTCCTCGGCCGCCGCCTGATAGGCGCGGTCCGGCGGACGCTGCTGGCGCTCCCACGGCGGCACCCAGGCGGCCGCCTGGTCGGCCAGCGTGTCGGGGCGCTCCTCGTTGCTCACGATCGTTCCTCCACCGCGGCCGGGGCCGCGTCGTCATCTCCCCCGCCAAGATCACGGCGGTCCTCGGGCAAGTCAAATCTGCCCGCCGGGAAGTCCCCCGAGTCGGACACCATCGCACCGGTTGTGCCCTCCTCGCCCTCCCCTGAATCGTTGTCTTCGCTTTCGTCCTCGTCACCGGCATCGAGGCCCTTGACAAGACCGACGTCGAAGCCATCGACATCGGCCTCGAACCGCTCAGCGGCGGCATCGAAGCGCGCGGAAATCTCGTCGAGGTCCGAGTCCTCGTCCTCGTCTTCTTCGTCCTCGGACGCGGCCGAGGAGGACGCAGCCGCGAAGAAAGCCGCGTGCGCCGGTGAAGGCCCGTCGTCCTCGTCGTCGGGCATTTCCGATTCGTCCCCGGGCAGCGGCTCGGCGGCGGTGTCGATCTCCGGCTTGGTGCCCTCGTAGTCGTCGATGTCCAGCTCGGCGTCGGACGCCTCGCCCCCGACCCACCGAACCGTCAGCTCGTCGAGCGACACCGGCTGCTCGAACTCGATCAGCCCCTCGCGATAGAGCTCGAGCAGGGCGAGGAACCGGGCCACCACCTCAAGCGTGTTTTCACAGTCGGCGACCAGCAGCGTGAACGTGGCGCTGCCGGCCCGCCGCAACCGGTCGCGAAGAAGCTGGGCATGCTCGCGCACGCTGACCCGCGCCTGGTGGATGTGCGCGATGGACACCTGCGGCGGCCCCGGCTTGGGCGTGAACTGCTTGAGCGCCAGCTTGAACAGCCGCTCCACCCCGATGCCGAGCACCAGGTCGGGCAGCGCCTCGGCGTACCGCGTCTCCATCGACACGGCCCGCGGGTAGCGCTTGGCCCCCGTCCCCTCCAGGTCACTGATGAAGGCGGCCGCCTCCTTGAACGCCTTGTATTGCAGGAGACGGGAGAAGAGCAGGTCGCGCGCTTCGAGCAGGGCGAGGTCTTCCTCGTCCTCCACCTCGGCGGCGGGCAGCAGCCGGGCCGCCTTGAGGTCGAGCAGGGTCGCCGCCACCAGCAGGAACTCACTGGTCTCGTCGAGGTCCCAGTCGTCGCCCATGGCCCGGATGTAGGCGATGAAGTCGTCGGTGACCGTGTGCAGCGCCACCTCGGTGACGTCGAGCTTGTGCTTGCCGATCAGCTGCAGCAGAAGGTCGAACGGCCCGGTGAAGTTGACCAGCCGCACGGTGAACTTGCCGGTGTCCTCGACCTCAGGAGAAGCGGGGGCAACGGCGTCAACAGGCGGGGGGACAGGCTCTTCAGGCACCTGCTGACCGTAGACCACCGGTACGACAACCTGTTCCGGGCTCACTCCGGCACCTCCGACCGCCTCGAGAACAGCGCGCATCCGTACAACGCCCCAAGATCACGGCGGTAACGGCAGGTCAGCCCCAGACGCGGACGAAGACGAGGCCGAGCGCGTTGACGATGCGCAGCAGGAAGGGACCACCGAACGGGAACAGGCTGCAGATCAGCAGGATCAGCACGCCGACGTTCTTCTCCTCGAACCACAGCCGCATCCACTGCATGCTCGGCCCCGGCTGGCGCATCGCGTTGTAGAGGATGCCGAAGCCGTCGAGCGGCGGGATCGGGATGAGCGCGAGCAGGCCGAAGGACAGCAGCCCGACGGCGATCGACAGCAGCACGGTCTCGCCGACCGGCAGCGACAGCCCGAGCAGCACGTCGGCCGGCCCGATCAGGGAGAGGAAGTTGGCCGGCGCGATCAGCGAGTACACCCCGAGCAGGATCTCGCCGAGGACGATGCAGCTCAGCGGCCCGGCGGCAAAGACCGCGGCGGCCCGGCCCCGGCCGCGATGGCGAGGGATCTCGTCGACCGAGATCATCTTTCCCCAGCCCATGCCGCCCAGTGCGGCGCCGACGGCGCCGAACGGGTCGATGTCTTCCCGCAGGCGAGGCGCGATGCCTTCGTTACGGTCGGCGAGTCCCAGGCTTCGGGCGACGACGCGTACGGCCACCGCGCGCACGGTCAGGCCGAGAAGGAAGGAGACCACCAGGGCGACGAACGCCACCGGCGTGCCGAGTGCGAAGAGCACGGATCAGCCGCGCTCGACCTTGGCGGCGATGACCTCGCGGGCGAGCTGGCGGTAGTTGCGCGCCCCGGAGGAGGCCGGGTCGAGGGTGGTGATCGGGGCGCCGGCCACGGTGGACTCGGGGAACTTGACCGTCTTGGTGATGACGGTCTGGTAGACCTTGTCGCCGAACGCCTCGACCACCCGCTGCAGCACCTGGCGGCAGTGGGTGGTGCGCGAGTCGTACATGGTGGCCAGGATGCCCTCGAGCTCCAGGTCGAAGTTGAGCCGCTCGCGCACCTTGTCGATGGTGTCGAGCAGCAGCGCCACGCCGCGCAGCGAGAAGAACTCGCACTCCAGCGGGATGAGCACGCCGTGCGCGATGGTCAGCGCGTTGATCGCCAGCAGGCCCAGCGAGGGCTGGCAGTCGATCAGGATGAAGTCGTACTCCTTGCGGACCGACCGCAGGGCCCGGGCCAGCGCCATCTCGCGCGCGACCTCGTTGACCAGCTGGATCTCGGCCGCGGAGAGGTCGATGTTGGCGGGCAGCAGGTGCAGGCCGGCCACATCGGTCTTGATGATCACGTCTTCGGTCGCGACGTCGTCCTGCATGAGCAGGTTGTAGACGCTCAGGTCGAGGTTGTGCGGGTTGACGCCGAGGCCGACCGAGCAGGCGCCCTGCGGGTCGAAGTCGACGAGCAGAACCTTGCGCCCGTACTCCGCGAGGGCCGCACCGAGATTGATGGTCGTCGTGGTCTTGCCGACGCCACCCTTCTGGTTGGCCAGCGCGATGATCCGCGCCGGACCGTGCCGATCGGTCGGCATCGGCTCGGGGATCGGACGGCGCATCGTGTACGCCGTGGGGTCGGCCGGGCCCAGATCGGCGCCCAGGTCCAGGGAGTTCTGCTGCTCGCGCAGCGTGGAGGTCCAGGCCTCCGCCCTCGAACCGTTGTCCGACATCGCCTTCGCCCCCTCCCGACTCGCGACTCGCCGCCGGAGCCGATGCCCGACTGTACGCCACGCGGGCGCGCCGATCCGGGTGCCCGTCCGGCGTGTCGCCATCTATGGGTGCGCAGCGTCTAACGAGCGCGCGGGTGTGCGGTCGCGTACACCTCGCGGAGCCGATCCACGGTGACCAGCGTGTACACCTGCGTGGTGGTCACCGAGGCGTGCCCGAGGAGTTCCTGGACGACCCGGACATCGGCACCGCCGTCGAGCAGATGGGTGGCATAGGAGTGTCGTAACGTGTGCGGGCTCACCGCGTGTGCTCCCTCGATCGGGAGACCGGCCGCGGCCGCCGCCCGATGCAGGATGGTCCACGCGCTCTGCCTGGACAAACGGCCGCCACGGGCGTTCAGGAAGACGGCCGGGGTGCCTTTCCCGTTGGCGGCGAGCGCAGGCCGGCCTCGTACGAAATAATTGTCCAGCGCGGCTTTCGCGTAATCGCCGACCGGGACCAGACGCGTGCGCCCGCCCTTGCCATGCAAGATCGCGGCGGCATCGCCGCCCAGATCGAGATCGTCGATCGCCGCACCGACCGCTTCGGAGATCCGCGCCCCGGTGCCGTAGAGAAACTCCAGCAACGCCCTGTCCCGCATGCCCAGCGGCGTGTCGTCGGCGACCGCGAGCAACCGGGTGACCTGGTCGACGTCGAGGGCCTTGGGCAGTCGTTTCGGCGGCGCGGGCGGCCGGATCTCGGCCGCCACATCCACCGCGACCAGGCCTTCCCGGACCGCGAAGCGGTGCAGCCCGCGGACCGCGCTGATCGCCCGGGCCGCGCTCGCCGGCGCCAGGCCCTCATCGCGCAGCGTGGCGAGGTGGCCGGTGACGTCGGCCGCCCGTACCTCCGCAAGATCTTCGGTTTTCAGAGAAGCGGCATACCGGTCGAGGTCGCGCCGGTAGGACGCGAGGGTGTTGGCCGACAGGCCACGCTCGACCACGAGATGGTCGAGATAGGTGTCGATGGCTCGCCGAACGCTCAGTTGAGCACCTCGGATGTCGGCAGGGTTCGCATGCCGTGTGCCTCCGCGACCGGTCCGTAGGTGACGTTTCCGTCGAACGTGTTCAACCCCAGGGCGAGCGCGGCGTCGGCCTTCAGCGCCTGCCGCCACCCGAGGTTGGCGAGTTCCAGAGCGTACGGGAGGGTGACGTTGGTCAGTGCGTAGGTGCTGGTGTGCGGGACCGCGCCGGGCATGTTCGCGACGCAGTAGAACATCGACTGATGCACCGGGTAGACCGGGTCGGCGTGCGTGGTCGGCCGCGAGTCCTCGAAGCAGCCGCCCTGGTCGATGGCGATGTCGACGAGCACACTGCCCGCCTTCATCCGGCTGACGAGGTCGTTCGAGATCAGGTTCGGCGCCTTCGCGCCCGGGACCAGCACAGCGCCGATCACCAGGTCGGCGTCCACGACGGCTTTCTCGATCTCGTACGCGTTGGAGGCGATCGTCTGCAGATGCCCCCGGTAGTCGGCGTCGGCCGCCCGCAGCCGGGCGATGTCGCGGTCCAGGACCAGCACCTCGGCCTGCATGCCGAGCGCGATGGCGGCCGCGTTCATCCCGGCGACGCCGGCCCCGATCACCACGACCTTGGCGGCGTAGACGCCGGGCACCCCGCCCATGAGTACGCCGCGGCCGCCGCCCGAACGCATCAGGTGGTACGCGCCGACCTGCGGGGCGAGCCGCCCGGCCACCTCGGACATCGGTGCGAGCAGCGGCAGCGACCGGTCCGGCAGCTCGACCGTCTCGTACGCGATGCCGGTGACCCGACGGTCGACGAGCGCGTCGGTGCACTCCTTCGAGGCGGCGAGGTGCAGGTAGGTGAAGAGCACCTGGCCGGCCCGCATGCGCGGATGTTCCTCGGCGATCGGCTCCTTGACCTTGAGGATCAGGTCCCCGGTCTGCCAGACCTCGTCGGCCGTGGCGAGGATGGTCGCCCCGGCCGCCGAAAAGTCACCGTCCGTGATCGAGGAGCCGGCCCCGGCGCCGGCCTGAACGAAGACGTCATGACCCGATCGGGTGAATTCGTACACACCTGCGGGCGTGATCGCCACCCGGAACTCGTTGTTCTTGATCTCGCTGGGAATGCCGACCTTCACCGCCGACACCGTCCTTTCTCAACGCTGAGTGACGGTTTTCGCCGACCCGGACAGGGGGCCGTCTCGCCGCAGATTACCCCGCACTGACCTGGCCTAACGGCTGTTTCGTCGGCTTTCCGGATACCTTCCACATAGGACCGAGGGGGTGGCCCACACAGCAACGGGCCCTATGATCCCGGGGCATGACCGTGCCACCGGGCATCGATCCCACCGTGCCCAACGCCGCCCGCATGTACGACTACTACCTGGGCGGCAAGGACAACTTCGCCGTCGACCGGGCCGCCGCCGAGCAGGTGCTCGCGGTCGCGCCGGAGATGCGGGAGGCCGCGACCCAGGGCCGGGCGCTGATCAAGCGGGTGGTCCACCACATGGTCGCCGAGCGCGGCATCAAGCAGATCGTCGACATCGGCTCCGGGCTGCCCACCGGCGAGAACGTGCACGACATCGCGCACGCCGTCGACCCGTCGGTGCGGGTGGTCTACATCGACCGCGACCCGGTGGTGTGCATCCACGGGCGGGCGTTGCTGGCCGGCAAGAACGTCGCGATCGTCGAGGGTGACCTGCGTACGCCGTACGAAATCCTGGCCGACCCGGACGTGCAGCGGCTGATCGACCCGGCCGAGCCGGTCGGCATCCTGATGATGTTCCTGCTGCACCTGATCGCCGACGAGGACCGGCCGCACGACATCGTGGCCGGCTACCGCAAGGCGGCGGCGCCGGGCAGCGTGCTGGCGATCTCGCACGCGGCCAACGACGCCCGGCCGGATTACATGGCCCGCATCTCGGCCATCTACGAGCGGGCCAACTCCCGCTTCACGCCGCGCAGCCGGGAGGACATCGCCGACTTCTTCGGCGACTGGCCGCTCGAACGGCCGGGCCTGGCGAACGTCTGGCCGTACGAGACGCTGCCCGACGGCATGGACCCGGACCTGGCCCGGATGGGCTACGGCGGGGTCGCGGTCAAGCCGGCCTAATCGGCGAGCCAGCGCCCCGACTGGTCACGCCATCCCTTGGCCAGCCGGGCGCCCGGGAACGGCCCGACCTGCCGTCGCGGCGGCAGCGTCGAGTCGAGCTCGACCATGTAGGACGACAGGTTCTCGCGCTGCTCGACGGCGGCGATCCGGCCGTAGTGCTGGAAGTTCAGGATGTAGGGATCCCGGTCGTACGGCGGCAGCACCGTCACCAGGTCCCCTACTTTGAATCCCTCGTTCCGCGCGGTCATTTACAGAATGTAGGACCTGCAACCAGTCGCCGTCGAGCAGCCGTTCGGGCGTCAGTTGTTGACTTCAACGAAGGTTGAAGTAGCAGAGTGGCCGGGTGAGCTTTTCGGAGAACGAGATCGAGTACCTCGGTAGCCAGCACCTCGGGCGGTTGGCCACCCTTCGCCCCGACGGCACGCTGCAGAACAGCCCGGTCGGCTACCGCTACAACGCGGCCGGCGGGACCATCGACATCGCCGGCTTCAACATGGAGCGCAGCCACAAGTTCCGCAACGTCGCCACCACCCATGAGGTGGCCTTCGTGGTCGACGACATCGCGTCGGTGCAGCCGTGGCGGGTGCGGTGCCTGGAGATCAGGGGGACGGCCGAGGCCATCGAGGCGGCCGCCGACTCGGCCTACGGCAGCCCGGGGCCGATCATCCGGATCCACCCGCGGCGGATCATCGCGTTCGGGCTGGACCAGCCGGACACCGAGCCGCACCAGCTCGTGCCGAACAGCCGGAACGTGGTCGCCGGCTGAATAGGATGCGGCTGTACTCACCGAACGGGAACTGCTGACCGCGGCCGAGGCGGGCATCACGCTGTGGGCCGGGCGGCTCGTGCTGGACGCGCAGCCGCCCGCCGACGACGAGACGCTCGCCTCCGTGGCGTCGCGGTGCGCAGGGCCGCTGCCGGCCGGGCTGGTCGAGCTGTGGCGGGCCACGTTCGGCGGGCGGCTCGACTACGACCTGGACGCCCCGGTGTCGGTGGCCGAGCTGTTCCACCCGGACAGCGACGGCTACCAGGACCTGTGGGGCTGGATCGAGCAGGAGTGCGAGCTGGCCGCCGCGCACATCCCGGGCTGGGACGGCCGGCTCACCCACCTGCCGATCGGCGGCTTCGAATACCTCGACCGGATCTACGTACACACCGCGGCCGGGCCCGGGCACGGCGCCGTCGTCTACTGGCAGCAGGGTTTGGCCGGCGACCGCACCGGCCCGCTCGCCGCAAGCATCCACGATCTGTTCGACCGGCTGGGCCTGGAGCGGGACCCGTGGGCGACCGACGAGGCCGGCTCCGGCGACGCCCTGCGCGACGCGGTCGACGCGCTCGCCGGCAGCAGCGACCCGCACGCCCGCTCCGCCGCCGGGAAGCTCCGGACGATCGTGCGGGCCGCGGTGCGGTCGTAGGATGCGCCCGCTGCAGCGGGCCCGCGCCCGGCTGCGCTGAGCAACCGGACGCGGACGCTACTTCAGTTGGAGACCGCGGCCAGGCGGGTCTTGAGGCCCTGGCCGTAGGCGGTCGCGGTGCCGGTGTAGTCGGTGATCAGCGACGGGCCGCTCGAGCAGTCCCAGTTGTTCCAGGTCCAGCCGAGGTAGCCGATCCCCTTGGTGTCGGCCCAGTCCATCAGGCCGTCGACGAAGCCGTGGGCACAGTCGTTCTCGCCGATCTCGGTGAGCGTGACCGGCACCTGCGCCGCCGTGGTGGCGATCTGGCTGTCCCAGCAGGACGTGTTCGAGCAGGTGTTGAAGTTGTAGATGTGCGCGAACGCGGCCAGGTTGTTCAGCGGGTCGGACGGCTTGTAGGTCAGCCACTGGCTCAGGTTGTTCGAGTAGGCCAGCCCGCCGATCATGATGACGTTGGTGGCGCCGGTCGCCCGGACCGTGTTCACCAGCGTCTGGAAGCCCGCCACCTGGTAGGTGATGCCGGTGCAGGTGCCGCCGTCCCGCCAGCACTTCCAGCCGGACGTCTCGTCGCCGGTGGCCCGCTCCGGGTAGGGCTCGTTGAACAGGTCGAGGATGACCGCGTCGTTGCCCTTGAACGCGTTCGCCACCCCGGTCCAGAACGACGGCGCGTACTGCGCGTCCGGCATCGGCTTCTGGCAGGTCGCCTTCACGTCCGAGCAGCCGGACGAGGTGCCGGTGTAGAGGCCGTAGTTCCAGTGCATCTCGACGATCGGCGTGATCCCGTTCTGGACGAGCAGGTTCACGTACGCCTTGACCTGGTTCTGATAGGCGGTGCCGCCGTAGGCCGCCGGGACGTCGGCGGTGCCCAGCCAGCACTCCTCGTTCAGCGGGACCCGGACGGTGCGGATCTTCCAGGTGCGCATCGCGGTGATCGAGGCCTGGTCCATCGGGCCGTCCCAGAAGCCGTTGCCCTGGATGCAGGCGAACTCGCCGCCGGAGCGGTTGACGCCGTACAGCTTGACGGTCTGTCCACTTGCGTTGACCAGTTTGTTCCCGGAGACCTTGAGAGCCGGGGCAGCGCCGGTGGGCGGCGCTGTCGTGGGAGTCGAGGTCGTCGGCGAAGTGGTCGGCGGCGTAGTTGCCGAGACGCCGCCGGTGCACGCCACGCCATTGAGGGTGAACGCGGCCGGCACCGGGTTGGTGCCACTCCACGACCCGATGAAGCCCACCGAGGTGGTCGCGTTGCTGCCGAGCGCACCGTTCCAGGCGGCATTGGTCACGGTGACGTGCGCGGCGGACTGCGCGAACACCCCGCCCCAGCCCTGGGTGACCGTCTGCGTGGTGGTCGGGAAGTCGAAGCCGAGCGACCAGGAGGAGATCGCGTCACCGAGGTTGGTGATCGCGATGTCGCCCTGGAAGCCACCCTGCCAGGAGCCGGAGACCTGGTACTTCACGGAACAGCCGGTGGTGGCCGCGGACGCCGGGGATAACGTCACGGCAAATGCCCCGGCCGCGACCAGTGCAGCGGCCGCGGCCAGGGACAACGTGCGGAGTCTCATGGGGACGCCAATCGACGGGGGACGATTTGGGAGCGCTCCCACATTCGTCCACGCCCGACATCGTTGTCAAGTTCTCCCCGCCCGAATTGCCCGGAACGCGAAAGCTATGAATCGACTGGGATGGTTGATTCGAAGTTGCTCGATGTAAGGATCGGCGGACACCGTCCTATCCACACGGAGGAACTTCGTGCGAGCTCTTCTTGCCACCGCCGGCGTCATCGCGCTGTCGGCCGGCTTCACCGCGGTCGCCACCTCATCAGCCGGTGCCGCCGAATTGGCCGCCGCCCCCGACATCTCGGTCACCAACGTCAAGGCGCACCTCAGCCAGCTGCAGAGCATCGCGACCGCCAACGGCGGCAACCGGGCGCACGGCCGCCCCGGCTACCTGGCCTCGGTCACCTACGTGAAGGGCCTGCTCGACGCGGCCGGGTTCACCACCCAGCAGCAGAGCTTCACCTACAACGGCCTGACCGGCTACAACCTGATCGCCGACTGGCCGGGCGGCGACACCAGCGACACCCTGATGATCGGCGGGCACCTGGACAGCGTCACGGCCGGTCCGGGCATCAACGACAACGGATCCGGGTCGGCGGCCAACCTCGAGGTGGCCCTCGCGGTCGCGCGCACCGGCTTCCAGCCCACCCGGCACCTGCGGTTCGGCTGGTGGGGCGCCGAGGAGCTGGGCCTGCGCGGCTCGACCGCCTACGTCAACTCGCTGACCACCGCCCAGAAGGCGGCGATCGGCGGCTACCTCAACTTCGACATGGTCGGCTCCCCCAACCCCGGCTACTTCCTCTACGACGGCGACAACTCCGACAACACCGGCTCGGGCCCCGGCCCGGCGGGCTCCGCCGAGATCGAGCAGACCCTGGCCGCCTACTACACGACGATCGGCGTGCCGACCCGCGGCACCGACTTCGACGGCCGCAGCGACTACGGCCCGTTCATCGCGGCCGGCATCCCGGCCGGCGGCATCTTCACCGGCGCCGAGGGCCGCAAGACGGCCGCGCAGGTGACGCTCTGGGGCGGCACGGCGGCGGCGTTCGACCCGTGCTACCACGCCGGCTGCGACACGATCGCCAACATCAACGACACCGCGCTGGACCGCAACTCGGACGCGATCGCCTACGCGGTCTGGAATCTGGCCGGAAGCGGCACCCCGCCGACGACTCCGCCGACCGGTTCCACCGTCTGGTCGGACAACTTCGAGACCGCGACCGGTTGGACGGCCGGCACCGCCGACACCGCGACGTCGGGCACGTTCGAGCGCGGCACGCCCGGCGCGACCACGTCGAGCGGCGTGACCACCCAGCTCGGCACCCCCGCGGGCGGAAGCTTCGAGCTGGTCACCGGCGCGTCGGCCGGGGCGAGCGCGGGCGCCAACGACGTCGACGGCGGCCTCACCACGATCCTGTCACCGTCGATCACGCTGCCGACCGGCACGCTGACGCTGAGTTTCGCCTGGTACCTGGCCTACCTCAACAACGCGACCACCGCCGACTACTTCCGCGTCCGGGTCGTCTCCGGCACCACGTCCACCACGGTCTTCACCCAGGCGGCCGCGGCCAGCAACAAGGCCGCCGCCTGGACAACCTCCACGGTCAACCTCTCCGCCTACGCGGGCCAGACCATCCGCCTGGAGATCGGCGCCGCCGACACCGGAACCGCCTCCCTCATCGAAGCGGCCACCGACAACATCACGATCACCAAGAGCTGACGACCAGCCCGAACCGCGGCTAATGGGAGGGTGCGGCTCGGGCTCCCCGGAACGGGCCGGCATTTCCGCGCAGAAATGCCGGCCCCACAAACCAACCCATATGAGTACGTCCCAGCACCAGAACCCGCTTCTTCGCCACGCCGGGTGCAACGCACCCTCCGCGCGCCGCCACCGGGCGGGCCCGCGGCAAGAGCAGTGCGGGTCAGCGCCCGACGGATCCGTCGATCTGCTCACGGAGGATGTCGGCGTGCCCGGCGTGCCGCCCGGTCTCCTCGATCATGTGGACCAGCACCCACCGCCGCGAGGGCGCGAGCCCGCGCCCCGGCGGCCGGGGCGCCGCGGCGGTCAGATCCGTCCAGTCGTCGATGACCTGATTGGCCCGCGCCGCGGCGTCGCGATAGCCGGCGAGCAGCCCCGCAACGGTCTCATCGCGTCGAGGGCGCAGGGTGCGGCGCATGTCGGTGATCGGTTCGCCGAGGAAGTAGAACCCTTCGACCGCGGTCAGATGCTTGATCAGCCCGAGCAGGCTGGTGCCGGACGGCACCCCGGCCGTGCGCACCTCCGGTTCCGGCACGCCGGCCACCTTGTCCGCGATCGAGCCGCGCAGATAGTCGAGAAACCCCACCAGGGTGGACTTCTCGTCGGGCGCGGTCCAGGCCGGCCCGCGGTCCGTCGATTTTCGTGCGGTAGCGCGCATCGCCCCAGCATGACCAGCACCGTTCCGCATTTGCGAGAAGCGTTGCGGATCCGCACGATGGCTCTCATGACCGAGCACGATGTCCTCGCCGGCGTCGGCCCCCGCCTGCGCGCACTGCGCCAGGCCCGGAGCATGTCGCTGGCGGCACTGGCGGCCGAGACGGGCCTGACCGCCAGCACCCTGTCCCGCCTGGAGACCGGCAAGCTGCGCCCGACGCTGGAACAGCTCCTGCCGCTGGCCCGCACGCACGGCGTCCCCCTCGACGACCTGGTGGCGGCACCACCGACCGGCGACCCACGCATCCACCTGCGCCCGATCCGCCGCTCCGGCTTCACGGTGGTGCCCCTGACCAGACGCCCCGGCGGCATCCAGGCCTACAAGGTGATCTACCCACCCGCCGCCCGAACACCCGCGAAGCCGCTCCGGACGCACGACGGCTACGAGTGGTTCTACGTGCTCAACGGCCAGGTCCACCTGTTCCTGGGCGACCAGCAGTACCGTCTCGGCCCCGGCGAGGCCGCCGAGTTCGACACCCGCACGCCGCACCAGATCGTCAGCGCCGGCACCGAGCCCGCGGAGCTGCTCACCCTCTTCAGCGCCCAGGGCGAGCAGGCTCACCTGTCATCGCAGCTCGGTTAGCACCTGCCGCCTGACCGACCTGTGCGGTCTGACCCCCGACGACGCGGTCGCCAGCCTGGTGGCCACCGCCCGGCGGGTGACCGCCGGAGTGACCGGCGAGGTCACGCCGACAGCAGACGCTCCACCATGAGAAACGCTCCGACCAGGACCATCGCGACGCCGGAGGCACGGCTGACCGCGCGGGCGACCGCGGGCCGGGCCCGCAGCACGGTCCGGGCCAGCGATCCCACGATCAGGTAGAAGCCGGCGCAGGTGAGGATGAAGGCCAGCCCGAGCACGCCGATCTGCACGGCGATCGGCAGCGCCGCCGACGGCTCGGTGAACTGCGGCAACAGGGCCAGGAAGATGAGCAGGCCCTTCGGATTGAGGCCGCTGACCCCGACACCCTGGGCGAAGGCCCGCCCGCCGACGCCCGCCACCGGGACCGCCGGGCGCGCGACGGTCATCGCGCCGTGCCACATCAGGTAGAGACCACCGACGATGGTCAGACCGGTGAGCACGGCGGGCCGGCCGGCGACGAGGGCGCCGACGCCGGCCGCCACCACGAGGGTGATCGCGGCGTAGCCGGTGACGAGCCCGGCGACCGCGGGCCGGACCGCACCGCGCAGCCCGGCACCGACGACGAACGCCCAGTCGGCGCCCGGCACCGAGATCAGCAACAGCGCGACCAGCCAGAACGCGACCACCGAACGCCACATCATGGCCAGGAGGCTATGGCGGATCCGGGCGAAGGTGGTTCCAAGTTTCACCCCGCCATCGCACCGTGGTGGAAGAATCTTTCCCGTGGACAAGATTGACCGGAAGATTCTTGCGCTGCTGCAGGAGGACGGGCGGCTGTCTATCACCGACCTGGCCGCCCAGGTCGGGCTGAGCCTGTCGCCCTGTCACCGCCGGCTCCGCGAACTGGAGCGCAGCGGGGTGATCCGCGGCTACCGGGCGGTCATCGACGCCGCCGCGGTCGGGCTCACCTTTCAGGCGCTGGTGTTCGTCACCATGCGGCAGGAGGACCGGGACACGCTGCTCGGCTTCGAGGCGGCGGTGGCCGCCGTGCCGAACGTGGTTCAGGCCCAGCGGCTGTTCGGCGATCCGGACTATCTGCTGCGCATCGTCACCGCCGACCTGGCCGCCTACCAGGAGTTGGAGGACGACGTGCTGGCCACCCTGCCCGGCGTCCAGCGGCTCAACTCCACCCTGGTCATGAAGCAGATCGTCGACTACCGGCCGCTCCCGGGCTGAGCACCAGGGGCACCCCCGCCGCCCGCAGGTGGGCCAGCTCCGGGTGGTCGGCGGCGACGTCGGTGACGATGCCGGCCACATCGGACAGCGGCAGCACCGCGAACGGCGACGCGGCGCCGATCTTCTCGGCGCTGGCCAGCACGTAGGTCTCGGCCGCCCGGGACGCCAGCAGGCGTTTCATGGCGGCCTCGTCGGGGTCGCCGGTGGTCAGGCCGGCCCGGTGCTGGACGCCGGTGACGCCGAGCAGGAAGACGTCGGCGGTGATCCGGGCGGCGGCCTCGGCGGTGGCGGCGCCGCTGGTCACCGCGGAGTGCTTGAACAGGCGGCCGCCGAGCACGTAGACGTCGACGCTCGGATGGGCCACCAGGGCGGCCGCCACCGTCGGGCTGTGCGTGACGATCGTCGCGGACAGGTCGGCCGGCAGGGCCTCGACCACGGCGAGAGCGGTGGTGCCGCCGTCGAGCAGCACCGTGCCGCCGGCCGGGATCAGCGCCGCCGCCAGCGCGGCCACCCGCCGCTTGCTGTCGGTGGCGACCGCGGTGCGGGTGGCGTAGTCGGCCGCGGCGGCCGCCGCCGGCAGGGCGCCGCCGTAGACGCGCTGGCACAGCCCGGCCGCGGCCATCTCGCGCAGGTCGCGGCGGATGTTGTCCTCGGCCACGCCGATCTCGGCGGCGATGTCTTTCGCCACGACTTTGCCGGTCGAGCGCAGCCGGGCCAGGAGGAAGTCGCGACGCTCGGCGGCAAGCATTACGTGTTTCTCCTCGTTGTTGTCGACTGTTGCGCGTTTCGGAGTGTACGGTGCCGACCATGACAACACCAGGGATCGACGTGCCGGACGCACGCGGGCGCACCGGCCTCAACCGGACCGGCCGCGATCTCACCGGCAACCCGGACGTCGTGATCCGCGACGTCGAGCTGCTCGCCACCGCCTGGCACGTGCTGCGCCGCACCACCTATGACTACCGGCACGCCGACGGCGGCTGGAGCCGCGAGCAGCGCGAGACCTACGACCGGGGCGACGGCGCGGTGATCCTGCTCTATGAGCCGGAGCGGCGCACGGTGCTGCTGACCAGGCAGTTCCGCTACCCCGCCTATGTGAACGGGCACCCGGACGGCATGCTCGTCGAGGCCGCCGCCGGCCTGCTCGACGACGACGATCCGGCCGACGCGATCCGCCGGGAGGCCGCCGAGGAGCTCGGCGTGACGGTCGGCGCGCTGGAGGAGGTCTTCAAGGTCTGGATGAGCCCGGGTTCGGTCACCGAGCGGCTGCACTTCTACGCGGCGCCCTACACCACCGCCGACCGCACCGGCGCGGGCGGCGGGGTGGCGGCCGAGGGCGAGGACATCGAGGCCGTCGAGCTGCCGTTCGACGACGCTCTGAAGTGGATCACCGACGGCCGCATCGCCGACGCCAAGACGATCATGCTGCTCCAGTGGGCCGCCCTGCACGGCCCGTACGCAACGAAATGAGCGCCGGCCCGGAAGCCGGGACCGGCGCTCATCCGCTGCAAGTGCTCAGACCGGGCGCAGGGTGGCCCAGCCCTCGTCGCGGGCGCGGGCCGTGGCCAGCAGGCCGCCGACCGCCGCGGCGTTGGTGATCTCACCGCGGAAGACCATCGCGACCGCCTCGTCCAGGTCGAACCAGGACGTCTCCAGGTCGGCCTCCTCGTCGGTGCGGTCGTGCCGCTCCGCGTCGGGGACCGGCGCCAGATCGCGGGCCAGGAAGATCCGGATCGACTCGTCGGTGAAGCCGGGCGACGTGTGCAGGTCGATCAGCAGGTCCCAGCGGCCGGCCCGCAGGTCGGCCTCCTCGGCCAGCTCCCGGGCGGCGCCGACCACCAGGTCCTCGCCGGCCACGTCACGCAGGCCGGCCGGCAACTCCCAGAGCCGGCCGCCGACGGCATGACGGTACTGGCAGATCAGCGCGACCCGGCCGACCTCGTCGAGCGCGACCACCCCGACCGCGCCCCTGGCCTGCACCACGTCCCGGGTCGCGGTGTTCCCGCTGGACATCGTCACCTGGTCGGTGAAGACCGTGAAGATCGGCCCGGCGTAGCGCTGCTCCCGGGACACGGTCTCGTGCGCGAACGTGGTCACCTGGTTCCCCCCAATAGGACGATCAAATGGTCTCGACCTCGACCGGCAGCTCGTCCGCGGCCGCGTACTCCACGGCCGCCTTGACCAGGCCGTCGAAGAGCGGATGCGGCCGGGTCGGGCGGCTCTTCAGCTCCGGGTGGGCCTGGGTGGCCACGAAGTAGGGGTGCGTCTCCTTGCCGAGCTCGATGAACTCGACCAGGCGGCCGTCCGGCGAGGTGCCGGAGAAGACCAGACCGGCCTGGGTCAGCTTGTCCCGGTAGTCGTTGTTGACCTCGTAGCGGTGCCGGTGCCGCTCGGAGATCTCGGTCGCCCCGCCGTACACGCCGGAGACCACCGAACCCTCGGTCAGCGCCGCCGGGTAGGCACCGAGGCGCATGGTGCCGCCCAGGTCGCCCTTGCCGGCCACGATGTCCTGCTGATCGGCCATCGTGGAGATCACCGGGTACGGTGCGCGCTCGTCGAACTCGAGCGAGTTGGCCCCGGTCAGACCGGCCATGTTGCGGGCCGCGTCGATGGTCATGCACTGCAGGCCCAGGCACAGGCCGAGGATCGGGATCTGGTGCTCCCGGGCGTACTTCGAAGTGTTGACCTTGCCTTCGATGCCGCGCACGCCGAACCCGCCGGGGATGACGATGCCGTCGACGCCCTTGAGGGCGACGGCCGCGCCGGCCATCGTCTCGCAGTCGTCGCTCGGCACCCAGCGCAGCTGGATCTTGACGTTGTTGGCGAAACCGGCGGCGCGGATGGCCTCGCTCACCGACAGGTACGCGTCGGGCAGGTCGACATACTTGCCGACCAGCGCGACCGTGATGGTGCGCTTCGGGTGGTGCACCCGGTGCAGCAGGTCGTCCCAGGTCGCCCAGTCGACGTCGCGGAACGAAAGACCGAGACGACGCACGACGTACGCGTCAAGGCCTTCGCGGTGCAGCACCTTGGGGATGTCGTAGATGCTCGGCGCGTCCGGGCAGGCGATGACGGCCTCGCGGTCGACGTCGCAGTAGAGCGCGAGCTTGTGCTTGAGCTTCTCCGGGATCTCCCGGTCGCTGCGGCAGATCAGCGCGTCCGGCTGGATACCGATGTTGCGCAGCGCCGCCACCGAGTGCTGGGTCGGCTTGGTCTTCAGCTCGCCCGACGGCGCCAGGTAGGGCACCAGCGAGACGTGCAGGTAGAAGACGTGGTCGCGGCCGACCTCGTGCCGCACCTGACGGATCGCCTCGAGGAACGGCAGCGACTCCATGTCGCCGACCGTGCCGCCGACCTCGGTGATCACGACATCCGGGACCCGGCCGGACTCGTCCGGGTCGGCCATCGCGAAGATCCGGCTCTTGATCTCGTTCGTGATGTGCGGGATCACCTGAACGGTGTCGCCCAGATATTCCCCGCGCCGCTCGCGGGCGATGACCGCCGAGTAGACCTGCCCGGTGGTCACGTTCGCCTTGCCGGACAGCGACCGGTCGAGGAACCGCTCGTAGTGGCCGACGTCGAGGTCGGTCTCCGCGCCGTCGTCGGTGACGAACACCTCACCGTGCTGGAAGGGGTTCATCGTGCCGGGATCGACGTTCAGGTAGGGGTCGAGCTTCTGCATGACGACCCGCAGTCCGCGCGCGGTCAGAAGATTGCCGAGGCTGGAGGCGGTGAGGCCCTTGCCCAGCGAGGAGGCAACGCCCCCGGTGACGAAGATGTGCCGCGTGTCGCGCACTGATGAGGCCAACGCCCGCTCCCGTGGGTTGTCTGTAGATCCGACATGCAGACCGGAGCCTGGGCCCCATCCACGGGAGTCCACCGTAACACCTACGAACGGCGGCGCACGTTCGGGCTGGTCGCGACGCGTGTCAGCGTGCCGCTAAATGATCTTCGTCGGATTTGCGCAGGGCCGGGCCGCCCGGGCCGTCGGTCTCGCCGTCCGGGCGGGTGCGGTCGGCGGCGTGCAGCAGGACCCGCAGCGCGGTCAGCACTGCGGCGGGCACCACGAACGCGGCGGCCGCGCCGGCCACGGTCAGCGCCGACCCGCCCAGGACCCCGGCGATCAGGGTGGCGACGGTGGTGCCGGCCATCGCCCCGCGAATCGCCGGATGCAGCCCGAACAGCCGGTTCAGGCCGCCCCAGGGCGAGTACTGACAGAAGGCGAGCATGAGTACGCCGATCAGCGCCAGGATCGTCAGCGGGCTGCCCAGCAGGGTTTCCCCGTTGGCCGCGGCGGCGCGCTGCATGGCCGGGCCGCCGGTGCCGCCGGCCAGCTCGGTCAGGAACCGGCCCAGGCTGCCCTGTTCGAGCTCGGGACGGCGCAGGTCCATCACCGCGAACCCGATGGTGACGCCCAGCCCGGCCAGGGCCGCCCAGGCGAACCGCGGGAAGGTGAGCCAGCCGCCGGTGCTGATCGCGGCGGCCACGCACACCCCGGCGGTGACCGCGATCGCGCCGACCGGGTCGGCGCCCAGGTAGGGGCTGCCGACCATGACCACGCCGACCCCGCCGAGCAGCACCACGATCACCGGCCGCCAGGTCTTGGTGACCCACTGGGCGAGGCTGCCGGCCAGCAGGAGCAGCCCGGCCACGAAGACGCCGAGACCGACACCACCGACGCCCGCGTACCGGGCGCCGGTGCTGGCCGAGTAGCCGGCCACGCCGTTGAGCTGAAGCTGGGCGCCGGTGAGCAGGTCGAGGCCGATCACGATGGCGCCGATCAGGGCGATCGCGACCATCGGCCACAGCGTGCGCCGGTAGCGGGGAGCGATCCGCACCAGGACCGTGCCGACGATCGTCAGCGCCCCGGTGACCAGCCCGAACACCCAGGCCGGATGGTCCGCCCGCCACCACGGTGAGGCGTCGGCGAGCAGCGCGGCCGGGATGGCCAGGGCGGCCGCGATCAGCGCCAGCTCCAGGGCCGCGACGACCCGGGCCGAGGGCAGCGCCGGCCCCTTGGGACCGCTGTGCCGGCGGGCGCGCACCATCACCGGCACGACCAGCCCGTAGAGCACGACCAGCAGGATGGCCAGCACGGTGAAGAAGATCGAGGCGACACCGCTCTGCGCGGTGGCCCGTCTGTCGGCGTTGTGGGTGCCCTGGACGGCGTCGGCGACGTCGGCGGGCTTGCCGGGCGCGACGGTGGCCGACCGGCCGGCGAACAGCTTGTCCGGCGACGTCTTGCCGAGCGCGGTGAGCGCGGTCGGGGCGAGGTCGATCAGCTGCAGGTAGCCGTCCCGGCCGGTGCCGGTCGAGGTGAGCCAGCCGCCGTTCCAGCCCTCCCCCTCGGCGATCGCCACGTGCAGCCGGTTGCCCCGGTCGGTGTCGGACACGCCCGCCACCATCAGCAGCGACCGGGCGGGGCGGGCGGCGACGACCCGGGCGAGGGTGGCGTCGGCCTTGGCGACCGCGGCCGTGCGGGCCGGGCCGGACCCGCTGATCGTGCCGAGGTCGACGAAGCTCAGGATGCAGTCGGAGAGCAGGCTCTTGGGGTCGGCCGGCAGTTCGGCCTGGTACTGGTCGACCCGGCCGAACGGCCGGGCGGCGGCCACGGCCGCGCCGGCGCCGACCGCGACCGTGCAGCGCACCGACTCGGCGAGCGAGCCCGGCACCGCGCCGTAGGCCAACTTGTCCTGGTTGTCGCGGACGATGTTGCGCTGGTTGGTGATGTTGGCGCCGATCGCGTCCGGCTGGGTCAGCTCGGGGACGGGCGCGTCGCAACCACCGGTCGCCGGCCGCGGGTAGGCGGCGTAGTTGCCGGCGCCGAGCGTCAGCCAGCCGTCGGCCGGGCAGGTGGTGCGCTGCGCCGAGCGCACCGACAGCCAGCCGATCGAGCCCTTGCTGGCCTCCTGCCACAACGCCGGGGTGGTCTGCGGGTCGAGGTCGTCCCAGCGCAGCCCGGCCGCGCCGGCCACGATCACGTAGTCGACGGTGCCCTGCGGCGCCTTGGTGGCCGGCCGGACGGTCAGGCCGACCAGGCTCGCCGCGACGGCCAGCAGCACCATCGCGTACGGGACCCAGGTCGCGGCCCGCCGGCCCGGTGACGTGTCGAAGGGCCGGACCCGGCGGAGCCGGTCGAGGGCCCTCACCCGTGCGCCGTCACTTCGGCGTACGCGGCGCGGACGGCGGTCACCGTGTCGGCCTCGGTGGGCCAGGTCGCGGCCTGCTCCAGGCCGCGCTCCCGA
This sequence comes from Paractinoplanes durhamensis, assembly GCF_016862175.1. Classification (GTDB taxonomy): domain Bacteria; phylum Actinomycetota; class Actinomycetes; order Mycobacteriales; family Micromonosporaceae; genus Actinoplanes; species Actinoplanes durhamensis. The sequence goes on from NZ_BOML01000098.1 coordinate 26,128, forward strand.
TAGTCGGCGCGCTTCTGCGGATCGGCCAGCAGCTCACGGACGGCGTTGTCGAGCGCGTCCACGTCGCCGGGCGGGATCAGCACGGCCGCGTCGTCGACCAGGCCGGGCACCCCGCCCACGGCGGTGGCGACCAACGGGACGCCCGCGGTCAGCGCCTCCTGGGTGAACAGCTGCCGGGCCTCCCAGTCGCTGGTGACCACGGCCAGGTCGGCCCCGGCGAGCAGGTCGGGCACGTCGGTGCGGTGCCCGAGCAGGTAGAACGGGGCGTGCCGCTCGGACGAGCGCTGCGCGAGGGACATGTAGCTGGGGCCGGAGCCGGCCACCACGACGACCGGCGCCGGGTTGAGGTCGCGCCATCGGGCGGCGGCGTCGACGAGCAGGTCGTAGCGCTTCTGCGGGTGCAGCCGGCCGACCGTGAGGATCAGCGGGGTGTCGGCCTTGAGGCGGAACTCGGCCCGGACCGCGGAGCGGGAGCGCCTGGCCGGTTTGAGCGTCGGGGCGGCGACCGCGCCGAGGCGGGCGTTGCGGGCGCCGACCGCGAGCGCCCGGGCGACCAGGTCGTCGGAGGCGCCGAGGGTGAGCGTGGCGTTGCGCGCCACGATCCGCTCGACCAGCGCGGACGCCTGGCCGCGCAGGCCCTTGGCGAGGACGGCGTTGTGCCAGGTGACGACGAGCGGGACGCCGGGCCGGGCCAGGCCGGCCACGAAGCCGGCCCGCAGCCCGTGCGCGTGCACCACGTCGACCGGGCGGCTGGTCAGGGCGGACTTGAGCTGCCGGACCGCGCCGGCGTCCTGGGCGCCCGGGTTGGCCGGGATCTCCACCGGGAGGAACGTGGCCCCGCCCGCGGTGAAGCCGAACAGCTCGTCGGTGGCGGCCGGCCCGCAGACCAGCACCTCGCAGCCGGCCGCGCGCAGGCCCCGGGCGAGCGACGCGACGTGCTGCCCGATCCCGCCGGTGCTGGAGGCCAGCACCAGCGCCACCGAACCACGCCAGCCGTCGTCCTCGATCACTTGCGCCCCTCCATCACGTGCTTACCTTTCGACGGCCGCGTAATCCGCGCAGGCGGCGGGTGATCGGCGCGAGGTCGCGCCGGGCCGCCGGGTAGGCCACCGCGGCGAACACGACCAGGACCGTGAGACCGCCGGCCACGCCCTGCACCAGGCTGCCGCCAACGGTGGGTCGTGCGCCCACCAAGTGTCCGATTCCGGCCACGACTCCCCAGCCGGCCAGGGCCGCCGCGCCCGCGGCAACGATACCGACGACGGTGGCGCGGCCGAGCCCCGCCAGGGCTGCCGCGCCCGCGTGCCGGCGCACGGCCAGCACCAGCAGGACGCCGATCACGGTCATCGCGACCGCGTTGGCCAGGCCGAGCGCGAGCACCTGCCGCTGCTCGCCGAGCTCGGACAGGGCCAGCGCGGTGATCGCGCCGACCACCCAGCCGGCCGCGGTGCAGGCGGCCGCGGCCGCGGTGGCGCCGCGCGCGTAGAGAGCGCGGGAGAGCAACGCGAACAGCGCGTAGCCGAACAGGCCCGGCGCGAACCCGGCGATGCCGGACGAGGCCGGTCCGGCGTTGATCAGGTAGGCGGCCGGCCCGGCCAGGGCGGCGAGGGCGGCCGCGCCGAGCCCGGCCGCGAGCGTCACGGTGCGCGCGGTGGCCGACAGCGACGCCCGGTAGGCCTCCTCGTCGCCCCGGGCGGCGGTCGCCGACAGGGTCGGGTAGACCGCGGTGGCCAGCGGCACCGCCAGGACCGCCCAGGGCAGCAGGAAGATGGTCTGCGCCGCGGTGTAGAGGGTGAGCCCGCGGTCCGCGGTGAGCGCGATCGCCACGATGGTGAGCAGCTGCTGCGAGCCGACGGTGACCGCGCCGGCCCAGCCGAGCCGGACCGCCTGCCGGCCCTCGTCGCCCGGGAAGTGCAGCGCCGGCCGCAGCCGCAGGTGGAGCCGGCGCAGCGGGATGAACAGGCAGAGGGCGAGCACCACGACGCCGAGGGTGGTGCCGGCCGACAGGGTGAGCTCACCGGTGCGGGTGAGCCCGCCGAAGTCGGTCTCCGTGCCGTCGACGGCCGCGTAGCTGAGGTAGGCGGTCATCACGGTGACGCTCGACAGCAGCGGCGCGATCACCGGCCACGCGAACCGGTGGTGGGCCTGGAGCACGCCGGTGAGCACGATCCCGATCCCGTAGAGCGGCAGCTGCGGCGCGAAGACCCGCAGCATGCTCGCCGCGGTCGCCTGATGGTCGGCCGGCACGTGCGGCAGCAGCCCGGCGATCGGCCCGGCCAGCAGCGCGACCAGCACGGCGAGCGGGACGAGCAGCACCAGCACCCAGGTGAGCAGGGCCGACGCGACCGCGCCGACCCGCTCGCGGTCCCCGGCCGCCACGTGCCCGGCCAGCAGCGGCACCACGAGGCTGGCCAGGGCGCCACCGGCGACCAGCTCGAAGACGATGTTCGGGATGGTGTTGGCGGCGTTGTAGATGTCGGCGAGGTTGCCGTGCCCGACCGTGTGCAGGAAGACGAAGGTGCGGGCGAAACCGGCGATCCGGGCCACCACCGTGAGGACGGTGATCAGCGCCGCGGCGCCGGCGATCTTCCGCGCGGAGCCAGTGGTCACGCGGACGGCGGGCGGCGGCCCAGCTCGTCCACGTGGCGCAGCCACGGGGTGTCGTTGATGACCTTGGTGAAGCTGACCTTCTCGCTGGCGGCGGTGAGCGCGGCCAGCCCGGCGAGGGCCAGGAACCGTCCGGCCGTGCCGGTACGCGTCACCAGGGCCACGCCGAGCAGCGCACCGAGCGAGTTCGCCCCGGCGTCGCCCAGCATGATCTCCTCGCCGAGGTCGTCGGGCAGCAGCGCGGCGCTCGCGCCGAGCGTGCCGGCCGCCACTCCGCCGCCGCGGCCGAGGGCCAGCGGTGCGCCGATCGCGACGCCGGCCTTGATCGCCCGGCCGGGCCGCAGGTCGAGCAGGTTGACGACGTTGGCCATCCCGGCGATCACCCCGGCGCCGAGCAGCACGTCGGTGGTCCGGCCGAGGAAGCCGGTGCGGCGGCTGCCGATCAGGGCGGAGGCGACCAGCCCGGCCGCGCCGACCCCGGCGATCTTGACGAGGCCGCTGGTGACCTGACCCTCGCGCAGCGCACCGAGGTGCCCGGCGAAGCCCTTCAGGGCCTTCTGCTCGGGCCGGTTGCCGGCGACGTCGTCGTAGAGCCCGACCGCGCCGGAGACGACCCCGGCGGTGATCGCGGCCGCCGACGTGCGGACATCACGGGCGCCGAGCGCGGCACCGGCGCTGGCGCCGAGGGCGAGCGCGGGACCGCCGGCCAGCGTGACCGTGCGGCCGTGGAAGTTGGTGCGCTCCAGCGCCGAGGCGTGCGGGTCGCGCCGGATCCAGGCGAGTGCGCCGCGGGCGACGGACGCACCGACGCCGAAGGACCTGAGGACTCCTGTGGCCATGGCTCGGAAGTCTAGAGCCTCTAGCTCTCGGCCTTCGGCACCAGGGAGGAGGCGCCGGCGGCCAGGCCGTACTGGCCGATCTTGCCCTGCACGACCCGCTCGGCGGTGACCATCGCGGTCGCGACCTGACCCTGCACGGTGCTCGCGTTGTCCACCGTGGAGATCTCCTTGACCAGCGTCGGGTCGCCGCGGACGGCCGAGACGAGGTTGCCGTCGCCGACCCCGAACCCGGCCACCACCAGCGGCTTCACCTTGTGGAACTGGTCGGTCATGGTGACCATCGACGTGCCCTTCTTGGCCGCGTCCTTGTCGGTGTAGGGCTCGCCGGACACGATCACGGTGCCTTCGGCACCGCCGAGGGCACCCTTGTCGACCGAGATGTAGCTGCCCTTGGAGTACGCCGTGAGCACCGCCGTCACATCCGTGGTGGTCGGCTGCTGGGTGCCGGTGACGTGCAGCAGCAGCGTCGACGCGAGCTGCGCGCTGGCCGTCTCGACGCCGTCGCTGTTGAGCGGCAGACCCTCCATCGTGATGCTCGGCTGCGACGACTGACCGGCCAGGTCGAGCAGCTCGATGTTCATGTTCGGGTCGAAGAACTTGTCCTGCACGGTGACCTTCGCGGTGACCGTGGCGCCGGCCACCTTCAGCATCGCGATCACGCCGTCCGCGTATTCACTCGTGCCGGGCAGCGCGATCACCGCGAGCTTGCGGTTGGCGAGCTTGTCGGCCAGGTAGAACGGCGCGATCTCGGTGGCGAAGTCCTGGTTCTTGTTGACCTCGTCGCGGTACTGGTTGATCTGGTCGCGCTTGTTGCCCAGGTCCTTGTTCAGCGCGGAGATCTGGTTCTTCAGGTTGTCGGCCACCGGCCCGTTGAGCGCGGCGGTGCCCACGACCAGGCCGATGGCCAGAGCCAGGAAGACCGCGGTGAGCGACACCACGTGGTACCGGAAGTTGATCACGACAAAGCCCCGAAACTGCTAGAAGAGGTGGCCGAGCTGGAAGACCAGATTGTCCCACCACTCGGAAACCACCGTGAGGTACGCCTTGCCGACCGTCGACACGGCCACCGCCGACGCCATCGCGGCGATCGCCGAGAGCACCAGGAGCAGCAGCGCCGAGCCGGAGATGTTCTGCCGGTAGAGCCGGCTCACGCCCTTGGCGTCGACCAGCTTGCCGCCGACCTTGAGCCGGGTGAGGAACGTCGACGCCATGCCGCCGCGGCCCTTGTCGAGGAACTCGACCAGGTTGGCGTGCGTGCCGACGGCGACGATCAGGGTGGCCCCCTTCTCGTCGGCGAGCAGCATCGCCAGGTCCTCGCTGGTGGCGGCGGCCGGGAAGGTCAGCGCGGCCACGTCGAGCTGGTGCACCCGCTCGAGGCCGGGCGCCCGGCCGTCCGGGTAGGCGTGCACGACCACCTCGGCACCGCAGCGCAGCACGTCGTCGGTGACCGAGTCCATGTCCCCGATGATCATGTCGGGGGTGTAGCCGTTCTCCACCAGCGCGTCGGCACCGCCGTCGACGCCGATCAGCACCGGCTTGTATTCGTGGATGTACGGCCGCAGGACGTCCAGGTCGTCCTTGTAGTCGTAGCCGCGGACCACGATCAGCACGTGCCGGCCGGCGATCTTCGTCTGCACCTCGGGCACGCCGACGCCGTCGAGCAGCAGGTCGCGCTCCTGCTTGAGGTAGTCCATGGTGTTCGCCGCGAACGCCTCCAGCTGCACCGAAAGGCCCTCGCGGGCGTCGGCCATGGACGCGGCCACGGTGTCGGTGTCCTGCCGGACCCCGGACGCCACCGGCTCGCCGGCCAGCAGCACGGTGTCGCCCTCGACGGTGACCAGGTCGCCCTCGTGCAGCTTCTCGAAGACCTCCTCGCCGAGGTCGTCGACGAGCAGGACGCCGTTCTTGATCAGCACCTCGGGACCGAGGTTGGGGTAGCGGCCGGAGATCGACGGCTTGGCGTTGAGGACGACGGCCACTCCCGCCGCGACCAGGGCGTCCGCCGCCACCCGGTCGATATCGACGTGATCGATCACGGCGATGTCGCCCGGGCGCAGGCGGCCGGTCAGCCGCTTGGTCCGGCGGTCGAGTCGGGCGGTGCCGGTGATCGCCTCAGGGTCGAGGCTCCGGGCACGGCGCAAGGTGGGAAGTCGCATCCCGGCCATCCTGACATGGCGGGTCACACGCCTGGCGAACGACATGCGCGAACTCACCCACAATTCGGGCACAAGCCACAAAAGGCAAGAACCCCGCTAGTCCCCGTGCTGATCGACAGATCAGCCCCTCTTCTCGCGACCGGCCACGGCCAGCAGCTCCTCGGCGTGCGCGATGCCCAGATCGGAATCGGGGAGACCGGCCAGCATGCGGGCCAACTCGCGAGCGCGTTCGGTTTCCTCGACGATACGCACTCCGCTGGTGGTGATGGCACCCCCGGTGTCCTTGGCGACCACCAGATGACGGTCGGCGAACGCGGCCACCTGCGGCAGGTGCGTGACGACCAGGACCTGGTGGGTGCGGGCCAGCCGGGCCAGGCGCTTGCCGATCTCGACCGCCGCGGTGCCGCCGACGCCCGAGTCGACCTCGTCGAAGACCAGCGTCTCCGGGCCACCGGCACCGGCGAAGACCACCTCGATCGCGAGCATCACCCGGGACAGCTCACCGCCGGACGCGCCCTTCTGCAGCGGCAGCGACGGCGCGCCCGGGTGGGCCAGCAGCCGCAGCTCCACCTCGTCGGCACCGTCCGGACCGACCGCCAGCTCGGCGCCGTCGAGCGTCACGGTCGGCTCGTCCTTGCCGGCCACCCGGGGCGGCACCGCCACCTCGACCCGGGAGTGCGGCATCGCGAGACCGGCCAGCTCGACGCTGACCGCCTCGGAGAAGCGGACCGCCGCCTCGACCCGGGCCGCGGTCAGCCGGGCGGCGAACTCGCCCACCTGCGCGGCGAGCCGCTGCCGCTCCTTGTCGAGCTCCTCGAGCAACTCGTCCGAACTGTCCAGCGCACCGAGCCGCTCGCGGGCGTTGGCCGCCCAGGCGATCACGCCGTCGATGTCGTCGGCGTATTTCCGGGTCAGGCCGCGCAGCTCGGCCCGCCGCTCGTAGATCTGCTCGAGACGGGCTGGGTCGGCGTCGAGCGACATCAGGTAGGCCGACAGCTCGGACGAGACGTCACCGATCAGGGTGGCCGCCTCCTCCAGCCGGGCGGCCAGGTCGGACAGCGACTGGTCGACCGAGGCCTGCGCCTCCAGCGTGCGCCGGGCCGTGTTGAGCAGGCCGGCCGCGTCCGGGATGTCGTCGGTGGCCTCGGCCCCGCCGGCCAGCGCCTGGGCGGCGGTGGCGGCGGCCACCCGCAGGCCCTCGGCGTGCTCGAGCCGCTGCACCTCGGCGCGCAGGTCCTCCTCCTCGCCCGGCTGCGGGTCGACCCGGGAGATCTCGTCGAGGCCGAGCTTCAGAAGGTCGGCCTCCTGCGAGCGGGCGCGCGCGTTGCGGCGGCGGTCGGCCAGGTCTTCCACCACGGCCCGCCAGCGGCCGAACGCCTCGCGGTAGGTCTCCAGCAGCTTCTCGTGCTCGGGCCCGGCGAACCGGTCGAGCGAGGCGCGCTGCTCGGCCGGGCGCAGCAGGCGCAGCTGGTCGGACTGGCCGTGCACGGCCAGGACCTGGTCGCCCACCTCGGACAGCATCGCGACCGGCATGCTGCGGCCGCCGACGTGTGCGCGGGACCGGCCCTCGATGGTGACGGTGCGGCTCAGCAGCACCGAGCCGTCGTCGTCGATTTCGGCGCCCGCCTCGGTGATGCGCTGCAGTATGGCGTCGGCGAGCGGGCCGCCCACCCGCAGCCGGCCCTCCACGACGGCACGGCCGGGGTCGGCACGCACCCGCCCGGCATCGGCCCGGCCCCCGAACAGCAGGCCGAGCCCGGTCACCACCATGGTCTTTCCCGCACCGGTCTCACCGGTGATGACGTTCATGCCCGTCGTCAGCTTCAACGTCGTGTCGTCGATGACGCCGAGCCCGGTGATCCGCAACTCCTCAAGCACACGGCAGACAGTAGTGGTGCCCACCGACAATTGCCCAGCGCGGTCCTACGGGAGCTGAGTCAACCCGCGGCGGAAAACCCCAGAAAAAGAACGTCATCAACGTCGATTGCCCCGCCAGCCCTCGACCGGGAGAGCGAACTTCGCGACCAGCACGTCGGTGAACGACTTGGGGGCCAGGCGAACCAGGCGGACCGGGAGCTGGCCGCGCTCCACCGTCACCTTCGCACCCGGCGGCAGATCCCAGGTGCGGCGGCCGTCGCAGCACAGCACCGCGAACGACGTGTACGGGTCGACGGTCACCACGAACGATGACGTCGGCGCGGTCACCAGCGGCTTGGAGAAGAGGGCGTGCGCGCTGATCGGCACCAGCAGCAGCGCCTCCACCTCCGGCCACACCACCGGGCCACCGGCCGAGAACGCGTACGCCGTCGAGCCGGTCGGGGTCGCACAGACCACGCCGTCACAGCCGTAGCGGGCCAGCGGCCGGCCGTCCACGTCGACGAGCAGCTCGAGCATCTGCGCCCGCTGCCCCTTCTCGACGCTGACCTCGTTGAGCGCCCACGAATCGGCGATCAGCCGCCCGTCGTACTCGGCGCGGACGTCGAGGGTGAGCCGCTCGTCCACCTTGTACGTCCCGTTGACGATCTCCTGCACGGCCTGGTCGATGTCGCTCACCTCGGCCTCGGCGAGGAAGCCGACGTGCCCCAGGTTGATGCCGAGCAGCGGCGCCTTCACCGGCCGGGCCAGCTCGGCCGCCCGCAGGAACGTGCCGTCCCCGCCGAGCGCCAGCACGATCTCCACGCCCTCGGCCGCGTCCAGCCCGCTGACCGCGGTCACCTCGGACGGCAGGTCGAGGTCGGCGACCTCCTCCGAGATCACCCGGACCTCGAACCCGGCGGCGTGCAGATCCCGGACGACCGTGCGGGCATGCTGCATGCTCTGCCGCCGCCCCGTGTGTGTGACGAGCAAGGCCGAGCGCATCATTCAACCTCCACGGTGGCGGCCGGGCCAATCTGTTCCGGCGCGCCAGAAACTACCTCCCCGGACGGTCCCGCGGCGACCACTCGTTCGATCTCCGCCCGATCGGCGGCCGGTGCGTCCCGGCGGAACCAGACGAAGAATTCCACGTTGCCGCTCGGCCCCGGCAGCGGCGACGCGGTCACCCCGGCCACCCCCAGGCCCAGGTCGGCGGCGGCCGCGGCCACATCCAGCACGGCCTCGGCGCGCAATCGCCAGTCGCGCACCACCCCGCCGGTGCCGACCCGCTCCTTGCCCACCTCGAACTGCGGTTTCACCATCAGCGCGAGGTCGCCGTCACCGGCCGTGCAGGCGGCGAGGGCCGGCAGCACGAGCCGCAACGAGATAAAGGAGAGATCCGCCACAGTCAGCCCGACCGGGCCGCCGATCATCTCCGGGGTCAGGGTCCGCACGTTGGTGCGTTCCAGCACGACGACCCGCTCGTCGGTGCGGATCGGCCAGGCCAGCTGTCCGTAGCCGACGTCGACCGCGACCACCTGGGCGACCCCGGCGCGCAGCAGCACGTCGGTGAAGCCGCCGGTGGAGGCGCCCGCATCCAGGCAGCGCCGGCCGGCCACGGCCAGCCCTTTCGGGCCGAACGCGGCGAGCGCACCGGCCAGCTTGTGCCCACCCCGGGACACATACTCGGTGGCCGGGTCCTCCCCGGTCACCAGGACCGGGTCGGCCGGGTCGACCATGGCCGCCACCTTGCGGGCCACCGTCCCCCGCACCTGCACCCGGCCGGCCTCCACCAGGGCGGCGGCCTGTTCCCGGGAGCGGGCCAGCTTGCGACGCACCAGTTCGGCGTCGAGTCGAACACGCCGGGCCATCAGCCCTCGATGCTCGACAGGGTTTCCTGCAGCACCTGGTGAGCGGCCTCGTAGGCGGCGATCTGCTCCCCCGGCGCCAGCTGGGCGGCGTTGACGAGCGAGCGCAGCACGGCGTCCACCGCCGGGTGCCCGGTCTCCTCCACGATCCGCCGCTCGGCGGGGACGGCGCTCTCGGCGTACCCCGGCTGGGGGTTGATCGGAGCGTTCCCCGGCCGAAGCCCGGGCGGGGGTCCCGGCCGGAAGCCATCGGACGGCGCACCGGGGCGCGGCCCCGGCATCGGCGAGTGCGGGAAGGTCATGACCTCAGGCCTCCGGGTTGGTCGGCGCGGCCTCGGCCGCCTTCTTGGCGGGAGCCTTCTTCGCGGGCGCCGGCTTGGCGGTCGCTTGCTTGACCGGCGCTTGCTTGACCGGCGCTTGTTTCACCGGCGCCGCCTTCTTGACCGGCGTGGCCTTCTTCACGGGCGCAGACTTCTTGACGGGCGCAGACTTCTTCACCGGCGCGGCCTTCTTGGCCGGCGCCGGAGCGGCATCGGCGACCGCCTGGGCGGGAGCCGGGTCGACCGGCGACGCCACCGGCGCGTCGAGCACCGACGCGGGCGCCGGCTCGGCCGGAACCGGCGGCAGCTCGACCGCTTCCGCGGCCTCCTTCACCGCGGCGACCGGCGACGCGGCCAGCCCGGGCGCCTTCTTCACGGCCTTCTTCGCCACGGCCTTCTTGACCGGCGCCGCCTTGCCCGGAACCGAAGCCGGTGCCGACGCGGTGTTCGCGGCCGGCGGGGCCGGCGTCGTCCCCGCGGTCGGCATCTTGTTCGGCGTGGCCTTCACGGCCTTCTTCGCCACCGTCTTCTTCGCCACCTTGCGCGGCAGCGGCGCGGGCTGCTCCAGCCGGGTGCCACCCACCTCGGCGGCGCCATCGGCGGCGGCCTTCGCCTGCGCCGCGCGGAGTTCCTTCTCCAGGTCGCGTACGCGGGTGGTCAGCTCGTCGACCTCCTCGGCGGTCGCCAGGCCGACGACGCCGAGCGCCTTGTCCACCTCGTAGCGCACGATGTTGGTCAGCGCCTCGCGGTTGGCCATCCCGGCCGACAGCAGGTCCTCGACCAGGCCCTGCAGCTGCGTCGCCGTGGCACCGCCCCGGTTGACCAGGTCGCCCACCGCTTTCTGGGCGCGCTTGCGGGGTGTTTCGGTAAGTCCGAGCGCCATCTCCAGATACGCCCGCCATGCGTCCGGCATGATTCGGTCCCTTCCGTGTCCCCGTTCGGGTATGCCCAGCCCGAAGGCGTCGGGTGCCACGCTACCGGGCGGTTCGCACACCGTCGTGAGGTACGGTGCGGTACGGCGAAGGGTGTCGCGAAGAAAGGCTGGCGGATGGCCACCGTGGACGAATGCCGGCAGGCACTGCACGACCTGGCCGCGCGGCTGGAACGCAACGCCGAGGCGCGCGGCAAGCTCGATCTGGACCGCACGCTGGCGTGCCGCGTCACCGATCTGGGCACGGCCTTCCACGCCCGGCTCACCAACGGTCTGCTGCTCGACATCGCCGACGGCGACGACCCGAAGGCGAAGATCGCACTGATCGCCGCGGGCGACGACCTGATCGCGCTGATCGCCGGAAAGCTCGACGTGACCAGGGCGATCGCGTCCCGTCAGGTCGCCATCAAGGCCAACCCGTTCGACCTGCTGAAGCTACGAAAACTCCTTTAGCCCTGCCGGGCGGCGGTGAGCCGGTCGAGGCCGGCCAGCACCTGGTCGGCGGCCTGGGTCGCCTCGCTCAGCTGGTCGGTCACCTCGGCCAGCACCCGCGCCTGCTCCTCGACCGACTGCGCGATGGTGATCTGCCCCTCGTGGATGTCGCCGACCGCCTCGCTGGTGGTGGCGAACGTCTGCGCCACATCGTCGGTCTCCGCCACGATCGCCGTGATCACCTGGTTGACCCGCTCCACCGAGGTGGCGGTCTCCCGGGCCAGATCCTTGACCTCACTGGCCACCACCGCGAACCCCTTGCCGATCTCGCCGGCCCGGGCCGCCTCGATGGTGGCGTTGAGCGCGAGCAGGTTGGTCTGGTCGGCGAGCGACGCGATCAGCGCGTTCACCTCGGCGATCTCAGCGACCGAGCGCTCCAGCGCCCGCACCTTGTCGCCGGCCGAGGTGGCTGCGGCCATGCCGCCGGCCGCGGTGCCGGCCGCGTCGCTGGATCGCTGCGCGATGTCGCGCACCGACGCGGTCAGCTCGCCGAGTTTCTGGTCGACCGCCGCGACCGCCCGGATCGCCGAGTGCGCCTCGGCCCCGATCGCCTGCACCTCGGCGGTGAGCCGGCGGGCCATCTCGGCCGTCTCGTCGGAGCGCTGCCGCAGGTCGGCGGCGGCCTGCTCGCGGCTGGCCAGCTCGGCCCGCTCGGTGGCCCGGCGCGCCTGGTCGGCCTGCTCGGCGAGCTGCTCGTTCTCCCGCTCGGCCTGCTCCGCGAAGTGCCAGAAGATCACGATGCCGGTCACCTCGATGGCGGCCAGCCCGGCGTGCAGCGCGACCTGCGCGAGCGCGGCCATCGTCGACATGTGATGCATGCCGAACACCCGCTCCGGGTCGATCAGGCCGAACACCCCGTGATGAACGACGACCACGACCACCGAGGCGATCAACGGTGTCCACTGCTGGTAGAGCGCTACGAAGATCAGGATCGCGTACAGGTGGATATGCGTCGTCATGGCGCCGCCGGAAAGCTCGATCGCCAGGAAAGTGCACCCGATCAACCCGAGGCTGACCAGCGTGGCCTGCCCCTGCATACTCGGTGCCAGCCGACTGCCGGCCGCGACCGCCGCGATGACCAGCGGCAGCAGGATCGCCTCCGCGGTCGGCCGCGGCCCGAGGATGCCGAGCAGCAGGAACGCGGGCACGTGCAGCCACAGCAGGGTGCGGATGATCCGGTGGCGGGCACGCCACGAGGCCTCGGAGAGCCTCGCGCCGCGCGGCAGGTTGTCCAGAGCACTCGGCATACCACCGATCATCGACGGTGACACCGAGCGCCCGAGCCAAGTTCGACCGATTGCTATGAAGTCTGAAGACCCCAGTTCTCCAGCAGGCTCGCCGCTTCCGGCGAGCCTGCCTCAATCTCTTCCGGGGGTACGCCGTCCCAGGTGACCCCGCACAGCAGCCGCAGCGCCGTCACCGGATCGCCGGAGCCGGACAGCTTGGCGCCGTCCAGCCGCCAGCCACCCGCTTCGGCGGCGCGCAACGGCAGACGGGCGTCGTCGGCCGGCCGGAACAGCCCGCTCAGGTCGGCCGCCACGAAGGTCGGGCGGCGTTCCGGCGGGGCGGCCAGCAGTTCGGCCGGCCCGCTGACCCCGGTGAGGACCAGCAGGCTGTCCATGCCGGCGCCGACCGCGCCCTGGATGTCGGTGTCCAGCCGGTCGCCGACCGCCAGCGGCCGCTGCGCGTCGGAGAGCGACGCGGCCGTGGTGAACAGGGCCGGCTCCGGCTTGCCGACCACCAGGTCGGGTTCCCGGTCGAGGGCCGTCCGCAGCACCGCGACCAGCGAGCCGTTGCCCGGCAGCGGGCCGCGCGGGCTGGGCAGCGTGCGGTCGGTGTTGGTGGCCACCCAGGTGGCTCCGGCCCGCACCGACAGCGCCGCCTCGGCCAGGATCTGCCAGCCGACCTCGGGGCCGTAGCCCTGCACGACCGCGGCCGGCTTGTCCTCGAACGTCGACACCGGGGTGAGGCCGGCGTCGCGCACCTCGGCACGCAACGCCTCGGCCCCGACCACGAGCACCGGCGAACCGGCCGGCAGCCGCTGGGCGAGCACGGCCGCCGACGCGCCGGCCGAGGTCAGGACCTCGTCCGGCGCCGCCGGAACACCCATGCCGGTGAGCAGCGAAGCGACGTCGGCCGCCCGGCGGGACGCGTTGTTGGTCGCGTACGCCACCGCGGTGCCGTCCCGGCGAAGCCGCTCGACCGCCTCGGCCGCGCCGGGGATCGGCTTGTCGATGAGGTAGACAACCCCGTCCAGGTCGAAGATGACCAGGTCGTAGCCGCCGGCCAGCTCGTCACTCACTCCTGTGGCCGCTTTCCGGCCTCGGCGACGAACTCGTCCCCACCGGCCTTCTCCTCGTCCTCGTCATCCGCCTCGGCCTCGGCCGCCTTGGCGTCCCCAACCTTGACGTCCGCGGCCTTGACGTCCGCGGGCTCGTCGGCCTGGTCGTCGCCGGCCTGGTCGTCGCCGGCCTGGTCGTCGCCGGCCTGGTCGTCGCCGGCCTGGTCGTCGCCGGCCTGGTCGTCGTCGCTCTCGGCCGCCGGGAGGTCGTCCTCGTCGTCCTCGAAGTCGTCGTCGTCCTCGTCCTCGTCGTCCGGCAGGCCGGCGCCGCGGTCGGTCAGTTCGTCGTCGTCCTCGTCGTCGTCCTCATCATCGTCGAGGTCGTCGTCCTCGTCCGCGCTTTCGGCGCGGGGCGAGTCGTCGTCGGAGGCCGTGGCTTCGGACTCGTCGTCCTCGTCCTCGTCCTCGTCACCCTCGATGGTGATGCCGTCCAGCTCGAGCAGCCGCTCGGTGGCGTCGGTGAGCTGGTCCTCGTCGACCGCGGCGGCCCGGGAGAACCACTCCCGCGCCTCGTCGCGCCGACCGGCGGCGAGCAGCCCATCGGCGTACGCGTAACGCAGTCGCGCCGCCCACTCCGCGTCCTCGTCGGTGGTCAGCTCGCGCACCTGCAGCATCGCCACCGCCGCGTCGTGCTGGCCCAGGTCGCCGCGCGCCCCGGCCGCCACGATCAGCAGTTCGATCGCGCCCGCCTTGTCGAGGTTCTCCATGTCGGCCCCGCGGAACAGGTCGATCGCCCGCTCCGGCCGGCCGAGGGCCCGCTCGCTGTCGGCGATCTCGGCCAGGTGCGTGTGCCGTCCGGTCATCCGGTGGTACGTACGCAGCTCGGCGATCGCGGTCGTCCAGTCACCGGCGGCGTACGCGGCCAGGCCGACCGCCTCGCGCACCACGGCGATCCGGGACGCGAGCCGCCGCGCCGCGATCGCGTGCTGCAGCGCCAGCTCGGAGTCCTCGTCGATGATCTGACCGGCCGCCACCAGGTGCCGGGCGACCGACTCGGCGATGTCCCGGGACAGCGACAGCAGCTCGGCACGCACCTCCTGGTCGAGGTCGGTGGCGACGATCTCCTCGGGGATGGCCGGCGCCTTGAACGCCACGGCCTGCTCGTCACCGGCCGGCTGCTCGGAACGCACGTCCTCGCGGTCCCGGTCACCCCGGTAGCCGCCGCGGTCCTGCTCGCTGCGGAAGCCGCCGCGGTCG
>NZ_BOML01000099.1 GCF_016862175.1 Paractinoplanes durhamensis
TTGCTGGTGTCGCAGCTGTTGGTCAGGATGCCGAGGTTGGCGCCCGGCACCGCGGCGGTGGCCGCCACCGTCGACGGCGCGGCGGTTGCCTGCTGTCCGTTGCCGTTCTGGCTGACCGTGCAGACCGCCAGGCGTTCGGCGTTCAGGTTCGGCTTGGCCGCGAAACGACCGATCGCGATCTCGATCCGGTTGATCGTGGCGACGCGCTTGTCCTTGAGCGGGCCGAGGATCGCGTTCTGGACGAAGGCCGCACCGCCCTGGCCCTGACTGGTGGCCAGCCGGGTGTTGGCCTCGGCGATCTGCTTGTCGAGGAGTTGCAGGTTGCTGTTCACGTCGGCCGCGGCCTGGGCCGGTACGGCAACGCCGATGGTGACCTGCGGGCAGGTGATCGTGGGCTTGCCTTCGGCCGCGGAGGCCACGCCGAGCCCGACACCGGTGACCGTCACGGCGACGGCGACGACGGCGCCGATCCGCCAGCGGCGAGAGTTGACACGAGAGTTGTTGATCCGGGACCTGTACATCGCCATCCACGCCTTCAGCCATGAAGACCGACTTGTCTCTGGCCACAGATACGGGAGCGCTCCCGGCCGCGGTTCAATCAAGGTCAGTAGATCCTCGGCCGAATAAGAGGCGGGCGCGGCAGGGGGAGCTGCCGCCGGTTCAGCCGGTGGTGCAGGAGGTGACGCGGGGGCGGGCGGTGGTGTTGCCGTTGGTCATGGTGGTGAAGCCGAAGGTGTTGCCGGAGCCGTTGGGTTTGACGGTCATGGTGTAGCCGCCGCCGCTCCAGCTGAAGGTGCCGCTCCAGGTGGTGGAGACCTTCTGGGGTGAGGTGATCGCGATGACGACGGTCCAGGTGTCGGAACCGGTAACCGTCACCGACGTGTTGTAGCGGTCGCCCCAGACGGTGCCCGGTGTGATCGTCGCGGTGCAGTTGCCCCCGGTCGTCGGCGGAGTGGTGGTGGGCGCGGAGGTCGGCGGGGCGCTGTCGCCCACGCTGCCGGGGACCGACTGCAACGCGCGGAACCAGACGTCGGCCATCTTCTGGTAGCCGCCCGCGTTCGGGTGCACCCCGTCGGCGCGTCGACCTGGGCGATGGTCCAGCCCGAATGGCCCTCGTGATCGTGGTCGCCGAGGCTGCTCGGCCCGTTGACCAACGATCCGACGAAATCGACTTTCCGTTGGTCGGTCACCAGTTTCTGCCAGAGCCCGATGCGATATCCGCCCGGCACGGTGAGACCGTCGGTGATGGAATCGCCGAGCGGCATTACGCGGACGCCGCCATTGGATTCGGCACTTGCCGGAATCGTCGCGGCGGTAATAGCAGAGAAAACCGCGACAAACATAGCGATGGTCAGGTACAGAAGTCGGCGTACCGGTGGCGAGGAATTGTTTTTTCTGCTTCGGCCCGTCATCGGAATACTCCTTTCCGATTGCCGTGAAAGCCGTGCGGTCGAGGTGGCACGACCCTGAAACAGTTAGGAGTATCGATGGAAACGGTTCGCTGTGGCAAGCCGTGGACTAGCGGCCCGGTTCGGCCGTGGCGCGGGGCGCGGCGGTGCTGTCCCGGACGATCAGGGTGGTCGCCAGCTCCATCCGGGTCTGCGGCGGCGTCTGCCCGGCGGCCAGGGTGAGCGCGAGCTCGGCGGCGGCGGCGCCCATCTCGGCCAGCGGCTGACGGACGGTGGTCAACGGCGGTCCGCACCACCGGCTGTAGGTGATGTCGTCGAAGCCGACCACGCTGAGATCGTCCGGGATGCGCAGGCCGGACTGCCGGACCGCCTCGTAGACGCCGAGCGCCTGCAGGTCGTTGCCGCAGAGCACGGCGGTGGGCCGGTCGGGCAGGCGGAGCAGCTCGCGGCCGTAGCTCAGCCCGTCCTCGAACGCGAACCACTGGCCGACCCGGACCAGGCGTTCGTCCAGGGGGACGCCGGCGGCGTACATCGCCGCCCGGGCGCCCTCGAGCCGGGCCCGGGCGCACAGCCGGTCGGCCGGTCCGCTGAGCACGGCGATGCGGCGATGGCCCAGCCCGAGCAGGTGCCGGGTGGCGGCGATCCCGCCGCTCCAGTTGGTCGCCCCCACGGATGGGGTCGGGTGCTCCGGCTCGCCGTTCGGATCGAGTGCGACCAGCGGGATCCCACTGGTCGCCAGCAGGGCGTGCTGTTCGGTGGTGAAGCCGAGATGCACGGCGATCACCGCGATCGGGCGGCGGGCCAGCAGCTCGCGCGCCCAGACCCGGCCCAGCGACGCCTGATGCAGGGCATCGGTGAAACTTACGGCCAGCGAATGGGCGCCGGCCACCTGCTCGACGCCGTGCAGGACGTTGATCGCCATGCTGCTCTGCATCCCGTAGAAGACCACTTCCAGGTGGGCAGCCTGGACGAGGTTTCCCGGGCGGCGGTAGCCGTGTTCGCGCAGCGCCGCCTCCACCCGGCGCCTGGTGTCCGCGGCCACCCCGGACCGGCCGTTGAGCACCTTCGACACGGTCGGGGCCGAGACTCCGGCGAGGCGGGCGACCGCCGCGACGGTGAGCTCGCCCCGCCGCCGTCCCCGCTGCCGCACGGCCGCCGGGCTCGCCGCGGCCGCGGGGACCGGCTCCGGGTCACGCTTGCCGGCCTCGCGGAGCAGGCGGGCGCGGGCCGCCTCGGCGTCGCGCTCGCCGGTGTCGCCGGCCGGGATCGTCTCCTGCAGGTAGCGCCTGCGCTTGGTCACCGGATCGATGCCCGCATAGACCCGCACCCGCAGCGATCCGCTGGGCAGGCGCTCGATCTCGCCACGTGCCACCCGTCGCCGACCCGGCTGCGATGCCATGGAGCCACCGTACCGCCAGATGGCTCCACGTCAACTCCATCTGGCTCCACGCGCGAACGCCCTCGGCACCGGCCTTCCCTAGTGGGCCCGCTCGCCCGGGAAAGTATTTCAGCGTGCTGGAAATCTTGTGAACCACTGAGCAATCAGTTTCACCAAGACTATCTGACATTCAGGTGCGTCACTGCTATTGACCGCTCCGACACAGCGTCGTAACGTGCGCTTCATCACTCCGGAAGTCTCCGAGAGGTTTCGGAAGTTTCGGAGTTCCACTCAGATCCATCCCTTGTGGATGTTGCTGGGAATGCCCCCGGCATGTCATTTCCCGTGCACACGATCGTGATTCCCCGATCACGGCCGTCGTATCCCCGATCGGAAGGAGAGCCCTGGTGTCTATCAGCCCGGGCCGTTCCAGGACCCGTCCCGCGATCGTCGCGCTGGTGGTGTCGGCGTTCGCTTTCACCGGAACCGTCGCCGTCCTGGCCAGCACGGCCACCGCCCAGACCGCTCCGGCCCTCGCGGCCGCCCCGTTCGTCGAGGACGAGGGCGCCGACTGCACGGTGCCGGCTCTGCCCGACGCCGGTGCGCTGCCCACCGTCGCCAAACTTCCCGACCCCTTCACGAAGATCGACGGCACGCGCATCACCTCCACCGCGGACTGGCGGTGCCGCCGGGAAGAGATCAAGAAACAGGCCGAGAAGTACGTGTACGGGACGAAGCCCGCCCCGCCGGCGACCGTCACCGGCACGGTCACGTCGACGAACATCACGGTGAACGTGACCGACAACGGCAAGAGCGCCAGCTTCTCGGCGTCGGTGTCGCTGCCGAGCGGCACCGGCCCGTTCCCGGCGGTGGTGACCTACGGCGGGATCGCCGACACGGCCACGATCAAGGCCGCCGGTGCCGCGATCATCAACTACGACCCGTACTCGACCGGTAAGGAAGGCACCGGCCGCGCGAACAAGCAGGGCGCCTTCTACACGCTCTACGGCTCGACCAGCACGACCGGGTTGCTGCAGGCCTGGGGCTGGGGCGTCAGCCGGATCATCGACGTGATCGCCAAGTCGGGCGGCAACATCCTCAAGGCCGACTCGGTCGGGGTGACCGGATGTTCCCGGTTCGGCAAGGGCGCGTTCGTGGCCGGGGTGTTCGACCAGCGGATCGCGCTGACCATGCCGATCGAGTCGGGCACCGCCGGCGTACCGATCTTCCGCGGCATCCCGGGTGAGGGCGCACAGAGCCTGAGCAGCGCGTACGGCGAGCAGCCATGGTTCGGCGACGCGTTCAGCTCGTTCACCGGCGCTCCGACCAAGCTGCCGGTGGACACCCACGAGATGGTGGCGATGGTCGCGCCGCGCGGCCTGTTCGTCATGGACAACCCGCACATCGCCAACCTCGGCCCGAAGTCCGGCAGTGTGGCGGCGCTGGGCGGCGCGGAGGTCTACAAGGCCCTCGGCGCGGGCAGCAACATCACCTACTGGTCCGACGTGGCGAACGGGACGCACTGCGCCAACCGCCCGGAGTGGACCACCCCGTTGACGCAGACCATCAAGAAGTTCCTGGTCAAGACCGGTAACGACGCGGGCGCGATCCGGATCTCCAGCAAGGCGCTGGGCAACCTCGCCGACTGGCGGACCTGGACCACGCCGACGCTGACCAACAGTCCGACGTCCGAGCCCACCGGCGGGCCCACATCCGGCCCCACGTCCGGCCCGACCAGCGAGCCGACCTCCCAGCCGCCGACCTCCCAGCCGCCGACCAGTCAGCCGACGACCCCGCCGGCCGGCAGCTGCTCGGCGTCGATCACTCCCGGCACCGTGTGGGGCGATCGCTACAACACCTCGGTCACCGTCACCGGAAGTGACAACTGGACGGTGGTCATCCAGATCACCTCGCCGCAGAAGGTCTCCACCACCTGGAGCGGCACGTTCAGCTGGAGCGGCGGCGGCTACACGATGACCGTCAAGCCCAACGGCTCCGGCAACACCTTCGGCTTCACCACGATGACCAACGGCAATTCCAGCGCCCGCCCCCAGATCACCTCCTGCACCGCGACCTGACCCCGGGAGATTCGATGCACGCGAAACGACTACTCGGCGCCACGGTGGCCGGCCTGCTGGCCACCGCCGGTGCGGTCATCCTGGCCGGTTCGGCCGACGCCGCCACCACCCTCGGTGCGTCCGCGGCGGCCCGCGACGGCCGCGTCTTCGGTACGGCCGTGGCGGCGGGCAAACTCAGCGACTCCGCCTACACCACCATCCTCGACCGCGAGTTCAACGCGGTCACGCCCGAGAACGAAATGAAGATCGACGCCACCGAGCCGCAGCAGAACGTGTTCACCTACACGAACGCGGACCGGATCGTCGCGCACGCCGTGGCCGCCGGGCAGAAGGTGCGCGGCCACACCCTGGCCTGGCATTCCCAGCAACCGGGCTGGATGCAGAGCATGTCCGGCAGCGCCCTGCGCTCCGCCATGATCAACCACATCACCCAGGTCATGACCCACTTCAAGGGGAAGATCACCTGGTGGGACGTGGTGAACGAGGCGTACGCCGACAGCGGCGGCGGCCGCCGATCGTCAAACCTGCAGAGCACCGGCAACGACTGGATCGAGGTCGCGTTCAAGACGGCCCGCGCCGCGGACCCGAACGCCAAGCTCTGCTACAACGACTACAACACCGACAACTGGAGCGCCGCCAAGACCCAGGGCGTCTACAGCATGGTCAAGGACTTCAAGGCCCGCGGTGTGCCGATCGACTGCGTCGGTTTCCAGACGCACCTCACCGGCGGGTCGAGCTACCCGAGCAACTACCGCACCACGCTGTCCAGCTTCGCAGCCCTCGGCGTCGACGTGCACATCACCGAGCTCGACATCACCAACGCGCCGACCGGGGCGTACACCAGTGTGGTCAACGACTGCCTTGCCGTGGCCCGCTGCACGGACATCACGGTGTGGGGCATCCGCGACTCCGACTCGTGGCGTTCGGGCGAGAGCCCGTTGCTGTTCACCAGCAGCGGCGCGAAGAAGGCGGCCTACACCGCGGTGCTGACCGCCCTGAACAACGGCACGTCGCCCACCACCCCGACCTCGGGTCCGACGTCCGGTCCGACCTCGGGTCCGACGACTCCGCCGGCCGGCAGCTGCTCGGCGTCGATCACGCCCGGCACGGTGTGGGCCGACCGCTACAACACGTCGGTGACGGTGACCGGCTCCGACACCTGGACGGTGGTCATCCAGATCACCTCGCCGCAGAAGGTGTCCACCACCTGGAGCGGCACGTTCAGCTGGAGCGGCGGCGGCTACACCATGACCGTCAAGCCGAACGGCTCCGGCAACACCTTCGGCTTCACCACGATGACCAATGGCAATACCAGCGCCCGGCCGCAGATCACCTCCTGCACCACCTAGTCAGCCGGCGCGGCGGAGGGATGGGGCCGCCGCGCCGGCCTTCGGCCTGCCACCAGAAGGGTCCGGTCCCATGAAACGAATGCTCAGAGCCGCTCTCGCGGGGGTGGCGGCGGCGTCGGTGGCCGTCGCCGCCGCCCTGGTCACCGCCCAGGAGGCCCAGGCGGCGTCGCTGGTACGGGTGACCAGCTTCGGCACCAACCCCAGCAACCTCAACATGTACGTCTACGTCCCGGACCGGGTGGCCGCCAAGCCGGCGCTGCTGGTCGCGAT
This sequence comes from Paractinoplanes durhamensis, assembly GCF_016862175.1. Classification (GTDB taxonomy): domain Bacteria; phylum Actinomycetota; class Actinomycetes; order Mycobacteriales; family Micromonosporaceae; genus Actinoplanes; species Actinoplanes durhamensis. The sequence continues at coordinate 6,485 of NZ_BOML01000099.1, forward strand.
GCACTACTGCACCGGCAGCGCCTCGGCCGTGGCCAACGGACAGTTCAAGGACTACGAGACGGCCGCCGACCAGTACGGATTCATCATCGTCTTCCCGGAGGCGACCCGGAGCGGGCAGTGCTTCGACGTGTACTCGGCGCAGGCCCTGAAGCGGGGTGGTGGCAGCGACCCGGTCGGCATCATGTCGATGGTCGACTACGCCAAGTCGCACTACAACGTGGATCCGGCCCGGGTGTTCGCCACCGGTACCTCGTCCGGAGCCATGATGACCAACGTCATGCTGGCCGACTACCCGGACGTGTTCGCCGGCGGGTCGGCGTTCATGGGCGTACCGGCCACGTGTTTCGCCACCACCGGCGGCTCGACCTGGAACTCCCAGTGCTCCGGCGGCCAGATCTCCAAGACCGCCCAGCAGTGGGGCGACGCGGCCCGGGCGATGGACCCGGGCTACACCGGCGCCTACCCCCGGATGCAGGTGTGGCACGGCACCACGGACACCACGCTGAACTACAACAACTTCGGCGAAGAGATCAAGCAGTGGACCAACCTCAGCGGCGTCGGCCAGACGCCGGCGCAGACCGACACGCCCCGGTCGGGCTGGACCCGGACCGGGTACGGCAACAACGGTCTCCAGCCGCCGGTCGAGGGCATCAGCGTCGCCGGGGTCGGGCACTCGCTGCCGACGAGCGGCATGATCGCGTACGCCGTCGCCTTCCTCGGCCTCGACAATCCCGGCGGTGGCAGCACCAGCTCGCCGAGCCAGTCGCCGACCCCGTCGTCCCCGCCGGCCGGCGGTAGCTGCACCGCGACGATCACCCCCGGCACCGTCTGGGCCGACCGCTACAACACCTCGGTGACGGTCACCGGCAGTGACAACTGGACGGTGGTCATCGCGATCACCTCGCCGCAGAAGGTCTCCACCACCTGGAGCGGGGCGTTCAGCTGGAGCGGCGGCGGTTACACGATGTCGGTCAAGCCGAACGGCTCCGGCAACACTTTCGGCTTCACCACGATGACCAATGGCAACACCAGCGCCCGCCCCCGCGTCACCTCCTGCACCACCGGCTGATCCCCACCGGAGGACAACGATGACCCGTGTTGCCCGGCGCGTCCTCGCCGCCGCACTTCCCCTTCTCTGTGCCGGCGCCGTCGTCGCCATGCAGCAATCCCATGCGTACGCCGCGACCACCGCGACGGTCGACGCGGCCACGACGTACCAGCCGATCGAGGGTTTCGGGTTTTCCCAGGCCTTCGCCCGGACCGCACCGATCCGCGCCCTGTCGGAGGCCAACCAGAAGCAGGTCCTGGATCTGATCTTCAGCAGGGACACCGGCGCCGGGCTCAGCATCCTGCGCAACGGGATCAGCTCGACCGCCAGTTCCATCGAGCCGAACAACCCGGGCGGGCCGAATGCCACCCCGCAATATGTCTGGGACGGCGACGACGACGGCCAGGTCTGGCTGTCCAAACAGGCCCAGTCGTACGGCGTGAATCGCTTCTACGCGAACGCGTGGAGCGCGCCCGGTTACATGAAGACCAACGGCAACGAGGCCAACGGCGGCACCCTCTGCGGTCTGCCCGGCGCCTCGTGCAGCAGCGGCGACTGGCGCAAGGCGTACGCGAATTACCTGATCCAATACACCAAGTACTACGCCCAGGAGGGCATCCCGATCACCGACCTCGGCTTCACCAACGAGCCGAACTACACCACGAACTACTCCTCGATGCTGTTCACCCCGGCTCAGGCGGCCGACTTCGCCAGGATCATCGGACCGTTGGCGAACAGCGCCGGCCTCAAGCTGGCCTGCTGCGACCCGGTCGGCTGGGAGGACGAGCGGGCCTACGCGTCAGCCACCCTGGCGGACGGGTATGTGCAGACCTTCACCGGGCACCACTACAGCAGCGGCCCGAGCTCGCCGCTCTCGGTCGGCGGCCGCAAGACCTGGATGTCCGAATGGTCGCCGGGCAGCAGCAGTTCGAGCTGGAACACCAACTGGGACGATGGCAGCGGGATCGACGGCATGACCGTCGCGAACTCCATTCACACCGCCCTGACCAGCGGCAACGTCAATGCCTACATCTACTGGTACGCCGTCTCGCTCAACAACACCCGCGCCTTCATGCAGGCCAACGGCACCAACTACACCGTCTCCAAGCGGCTGTGGGCGGTGGCCCAGTACAGCAGGTACATCCGCCCCGGGGCGGTCCGGATCGGAGCCACCACCCCGGACGGCAACCTGCGACTGTCCGCGTTCCGCAACACCGACGGCTCGGTGGTGGTCGTCGCCCTCAACGCGGGCAGCAGCGCGCAGTCCACCGCCTACAGCCTGCGCAACACCGTCACGACCGGCACCGCCAGTCCCTATCTGACCAACAACACCAGCAGCATGGCCGCGCAGCCGGGCGTCGCGATCAACAACGGGACGTTCACCGCCACCGTGCCGGCCCGATCCCTGGTCACCTACCGGATCACCGGCGACGTCACGACACCGCCGACGAGCGCACCGACCACCACGCCGCCGACCGGCGGCAGTTGCTCCGCGACCATCACCCCTGGCACTGTCTGGGCCGACCGCTACAACACCTCGGTCACCGTCACCGGCAGCGACAATTGGAGCGTGACCATCGCCCTCACCTCGCCGCAGAAGGTCTCCACCACCTGGAGCGGCACCTTCAGCTGGGCCGACAGCGGCTACACCATGACCGTCAAACCCAACGGGAGCGGCAACACCTTCGGCTTCACCACGATGACCAATGGCAACACCACCGCCCGGCCTCGGATCACGTCATGCGCCCCGGCATGATCGACGCGGCCTGGCTGCCGCCGGAAGCCTGGCGGGCGGTCGGCAGCCGCCGCATCCGGGTGACCGGTAGCGGGCTGCTGGTCGACACCGTGGCCGGCGAGCTGCGCCGGGCCTGCGAGCGGTTCGGCGGCGAGGTGGTGCGGGGGAGCGGCGGGCCCCCGTGCGACCTGGAGATGAGCCTCGACGGCGATGCCGGGCTCGGCGCCGAGGGCTACGAGCTGACCGGCGACGACACCCGCACCGTGCTGCGCGCCGCGCGACCGCACGGCCTGCTGTACGGGATGTTCCACCTGTTGCGGTCGGACGACGCCCCGGCCACCGGCGCGTTCCGGCCCGCGGTTTCCCGGCGGATGCTCGACCACTGGGACAACGTCGACGTGCACCCGGTGATGGGCCAGGTCGAGCGGGGTTACGCGGGCGGTTCGCTCTTCTGGCGGGCCGGCGAACCCCGGCGTGACCTGGCCCGGATCACCGCGTACGCCCGGCTGCTGGCCGCCTGCGGGATCAACGCGGTCGCCCTGAACAACGTCAACGTGCACGCCACCGAGGCCCGGCTGCTCACCGACCGGCTCGGCGAGGTGGCCGAGCCGGCCGAGGTGTTCCGCCGCTACGGGATTCGTACCCATCTGGCGGTGTCGTTCGCGGCGCCGGTGCTGCACGGCCTGAGCACCGCCGATCCGCTGGACCGGCGGGTCCGGGACTGGTGGGACGGGGTCACGGCGGACGTCTACGCCGCCATCCCGGACTTCGGCGGATACGTGGTGAAGGCCGACTCGGAGGGTCAGCCCGGCCCGTTCACCTACGGCCGCTCGCACGCCGACGGCGCGAACCTGCTCGCGGACGTCCTCGCCCCGCACGGGGGCGTGGTGCACTGGCGGGCCTTCGTCTACAACCACCGGCAGGACTGGCGGGACCGGAGCGTCGACCGGGCCCGTGCCGCCTTCGACCATTTCACCCCGCACGACGGCACCTTCCGGGACAACGTCGTCCTGCAGGTCAAGCACGGCCCGATCGACTTCCAGCCGCGCGAGCCGGTGTCCCCGCTGATCGCCGCCATGCCGGCCACCCGGGTCGGGGCCGAATTCCAGATCACCCAGGAGTACACCGGCCAGCAGCGGCATGTGTGCTACCTGGCCCCGATGTGGAGCGAGCTGCTGCGCGGGGAGCAGGGGCCGGCGATCGCCGAGTTCGCCGCCGAGTTCGTGGCCGTCGCCAACGTCGGCGACGACCCGTTCTGGACCGGTCACCCGCTGGCCCAGGCCAACCTGTACGCGTTCGGCCGGCTGGCCTGGGATCCGGGCCTGGAGCCGGCGGCGGTGCTGGACGAGTGGGCCGGGCTGACCTTCCCACGGGGGCCCCGGCGGCTCTACGACACGCTGCACGCGATCATGGACGGTTCCTGGCGGGCGTACGAGAAGTACACCGCCCCGCTGGGCGTGGGTTTCATGGTGCGGCCCGGCGATCACTACGGCCCGGACGTCGACGGCTACGAGTACACGCCGTGGGGCACCTACCACCACGCCGACCGGGACGGCGCCGGCGTGGACCGGACGGTGGCGACCGGCACCGGATGCGCCGGCCTCTACCCGAAGCCGTGGTCGAAGATCTACGAGTCGCCGGATGACTGCCCCGACGAGCTCGCCCTGTTCTTCCACCACCTGCCGTACGGGCATGTGCTGCAGAGCGGCAGCACGGTGATCCAGCACATCTACGACACGCACTTCGCCGGTGCGCGCGAGGCCGCCGAGATGCGCGAGCGCTGGGCCGGGGTGGCCGGCCTGGTGCCCGCGGCGACCCACGAGCGGGTCCGCGAGCTGCTCGACGAGCAGGTGCGGTCGGCCGAGGAGTGGCGCGACCAGATCAACTCGTACTTCTTCCGCAAGTCCGGGGTGCCGGACGCCGAGGGCCGCCGGATCTACTGAACCAGGATCAGCACGTCGCGCGGTTCCACCGTGAGCGAGTCGCCGCGCCGCACCCGCGCGCCGGTGCGGAGCTCGGCCGAGTCGGCGTGCGCGATCACCGAGACCGGCGAAGCCCCGTGGTTCAGCAGAAACGTCGCCCGTCCCCGTTGAACGGATTCAACACCGGCGTAGGGCCCGCGCAATCGGTGCCGGTCCAGGATCTGCCCCACCACCCGGTCGATGCCGGCCTGGTCGAGCGCGGTCGCCACGTACCAGCCCTCACCCTCCCCGAAGGAGTTGCGGGTGACCGCGGGCGTCCCGGCGTAGAAGTCGTCCTGATAGGTCGCCACCGCTGAGGCCCCGGCCGGGAGGACGATCTCGAACACCAGGCTGCCCGAAACCCGCAGGTCGCCGAAGTCGACCGGGTTGACCACGCCGGCCGGCCGGGCGTCCCACTCGTCGACCCGGATGCCCATCAGCGGGCCGAGCGGCCCGGGCACGTCGGCCAGGAACGCGTTGTCGTCCTCGTCGACCCGGCCGGACAGGAACGTGCTCAGGACCGTGCCGCCGCGGCGGGCGACCTCTTCGAGCCGGCCGGCCAGGTCACCCTTGATCATGTGCAGCACCGGCGCGAGGACCACGTCGTACCCGGAAAGGTCGGCCGTCACCGGAACCACGTCGACGCCGGCGCCGGCCGCCCACACCGCCCGGTGGTAGGCGCGCACCACGTCCTGGTAGCGGACCAGCCGGGACGGCCCGTCGGACAGTTCGAGCGCCCACCAGCTGTCCCAGTCGAACAGGATCGCCACCCGGGCCGGCACCCGGCCGCCGAGCAGCGCATCCCCGGACTTTTCCAATTCGGCGCCGAGCGCCGCCACCTCGCGGAACACCCGGGTGTCGTCGCGGCCGGCGTGCCCGATGACCGCGCCGTGGTATTTCTCGCTGGCGCCGCGCCCGGCCCGCATCTGGAAGAACAGCACCGCGTCGGCGCCGTGCGCCACCGCCTGCCAGCTCCACAGCCGCATCACCCCGGGCCGCTTCAGCGGGTTGACGTCCCGGCAGGCGGTGGTGCTCGGCGTCTGCTCCATCAGCCAGAACGGCTGACCGCCTTTGACACCGCGCATCAGGTCGTGGGTGAACGCCATCCACTCCGGGTGCTCGTCGTCGGGCGGGTAGCAGTCCCAGGAGACGAGGTCGAGGTCGGCGGCCCAGCGGTGGTAGTCGATCGGCCGGTACGCCCCCATGAAGTTGGTGGTCACCGGCGTGGAAGGGGCAGACGAGCGGATCGCCGCCTTCTCGTCGCGGAAGTTGGCGAGCATCGCGTCCGACATGAACCGCAGGTAGTCGAGGGTGATGCCCTGGAACGCGGTGTGGTCGGGCCCGCGCCAGTGCTCGGTGAGCGCGGACGGCGGCTCGATCTCGTCCCACGTGCTGAACGTGTGCGACCAGAACGTCGTGTACCAGGCCTCGTTCACCCGCTCCACAGTCCCGTACCGGTCGCGCAGCCAGTCCCGGAAACCGGCCGCACAGAGCTCGCAGTAGCAGGCCCCGCCGTACTCGTTGCCGACGTGCCAGGCGACGATCGCCGGATTTTCGGCGTAGCGCTCGGCCAGACGCCGGGCCACCTCGGTCGACAGCCGGCGGAAGACCGGGGAGCTGGGGCAGGAGTTGTGCCGCTGGCCGAAGCGGTGCCGGCGGCCCTCGAAGTCGACCCGGGTGACCTCCGGGTGGGCGCGGGCGAGCCAGGCCGGGTGCGCGCCGGTGCCGGTGGCCAGGCAGATCGCCCGGCCCTCGGCGGAGGCCCGCTCGACGATCCGGTCAAGCGTGCTGAAGTCGTAGGTGTCCGCGGCGGGCTGGGTGAGCGCCCAGGTGAAGACGCCGACCGTGAGCGTGTCGATCCCGGCCGCGTCGAAGAGCCGGTAGTCGTCGTCCCACACCTTCTCCGGCCACTGCTCCGGGTTGTAGTCCCCGCCGAACCGGATCTTCATCGGACGAACCTCTTCTCGATCTCGTCGCGCATCGGCCGGGCGGTCCGCAGCAGCGCCGCGGCGAAGAGCACCGCGAACAGCGCCAGCACGGCCTCCGACCAGAGCACCACGACCAGGACGGCCAGCGCCAGGAGGCCGGCCGTCGGCAGCAGGGTGCGCATCAGGTAGTAGCCGGCCAGCCGCGCGGCGTCCCTGGTCCGGAAGTCGAACAGCGACGCGATCACCAGCGCGTTCGCCTGCCACAGCGTGGCCACCAGGGCGAGGGCCGCGACCGGGATCCGCCACCAGCCGTTCGCGAGGTTGACCCCGAGAACCGTCATCCAGGCCAGCCACGGCACCCACAGCTTCAGCACCCCGGCCACGTTGAGCCGGTAGCCGCGCAGGAACGCTCGCGCCGGTTCCAGGTCGGCCGGGTCGTCGCTGCGCCACCGCAGCGCGTACAGCGCGGCGGACAGCGCCGGCCCGACCGGGATCGCGCACGCGGCCGCGAGGGGGATGTTGCTGGCGTCCCGGTCGAGCAGCACCATCCCGGCCAGGCCGGGCGCTCCGGTGAGCAGCAGGAGCACCTCGACCACGAGCAGGGTGTGGACCCCGGCGGTGACCCGGCCGAGCGTCGCGATCACGTCACTTCTTGCCCTTGAACCGGTCGTACGCCTTGTTGGCCAGCTCGATGTACTTGTCGCCGCCTTTGGCGTTCAGCTCGGCGACGTACTTGTCCCACTCGGACAGCGGCCGCTTGCCCAGGATGAACGCGAGGGTCTGCTGGTTGACGTAGTCGGCGATGGCGGCCTCCCACAGCCCGGCCTGCTCACGCTCCTCCGGGCTGAACGGGTGCGGCGGACCCACCTCGCGGGTCGTGCGCTTGTTCATCTCGGCCTGGAACGCCTTCTCCTCGTCGGTGAACTGCGAGTTCAGCATTTGAGTGCTACCGCCGTACGCAAAAACGCCGTTGAAGAAGCCGTAGTCGACCTGCAGATTCTTGGGCGCGTCGGGGTTGAGGCCGGCCCACTTGATCTGCGGGTTGAGCTTGAAGGAGCCGTCCTCCACCTTGCCGGTGTAGGTGTCGCCCTCGATGCCCCACTTGCTGAACATGAGTCCGGCGTCCGAATACCACAACCAGTCGATGAACTGGAGCATCGCGACGAAGTTCTTGCTCTCCAGGGCCTTCTTGCTGAGCATGATGCCGTTCTCCAGCCGCGACTCGCCGGACAGCGTCGCGCCCATCGGCCCGGTCGGCAGCGGGATCTTCGCGACCTTCGCGCCCGGGATCTTCGCGATGTCCTTGCGGGCCTCGTTGACCACGGTCTGCGCGTTGACGCTGATCACGAACGACTTACCGGAGGCGAACTTCTGCCGGGCCTGGTCGTCGGTCTGGGTGAAGCTCTCCGGGTCGAGCAGCTTCTCGCTGACCAGGGTCGCCAGGTACTGCACGACCTGGCGGTACTGGTCCATCGCGCCGGTCAGCACGAATTTTCCGCCGTCCCAGTAGGCGGTGTCGTAGTTCCAGCCGCCCCGGGTGCCGTAGGACGTCGCGAGCAGGCCGATGAGGTTGTTGGCGCCCGGGCCGGGCTTCTGCGAGCTCCACCGGTCGGAGAACGGATATTGCCCCGGGTACGCCGTCTTCAGCGCGCGCAGCGTGGTGGTCAGCTCGTCCCAGGTCGTCGGCACCGCGAGGCTGTGCTTCTCCAGGATGTCGGTGCGCACCCCGATCGAGTAGTCCTGCCACACCGCCTCGTGCAGGCCCGGCAGCAGGTAGTACTTCCCGTCCTGCTGGCTCATCTGGGCCAGGTTGCCCTCCAGCTTCCAGCGCTGCACCTTGTCGGTGAAGTGCGGCATGAGATGGACGTAGTCACTCACCGGCAGGATCGCGCCGCCGGCGATGAACGCCTCCTCGGCCGGGTGGTAGGTCTTCGGGATGATCTGCGGCGCCTGGCCGGCGCTCACCACCACGCTGACCTTCTGGTTGTAGTCGCTGCCCGGCACCGCGGTCGCCTCGAACGAGACGTTGGTGCGCTTGGCCAGCTCGACCAGCATCGGCCAGTTCGCGTTGAACGGGTAGTTCTGGTTGCTGAGCATCATGGCCGAGAACTTCAGCGGCTCGGTCGCCTTGAACTGGTCGCCGACCTTGAAGCCGTCCATCGAGCCGGCTTTCTTGTCGTTGACGTCGGTGTCGGCACCGTCGCCGCTGTCGCAGCCGGCGATCGAGACGACGGTTACCGCGCCGGCCGCGGCCAGCAATTGCCGTCGGGATATCTGAACCATGGGAGACCTAGCCCTTCACGGCGCCGAGCATCACGCCGGAGACGAAGTAGCGCTGGATGAACGGGTAGACGAGCATGATCGGGAGCATGGTGAGCACGATGGTCACGGCCTGGATGCTGGCCGCGATCTGCAGAGCGGTCTCGCTGGAGGCGGTCTGGTCCGCGCCGGCGGTGACTCCGGCGATGAGGTTGCGCAGGTAGACGGTGACCGGGAAGAGCTCCTGCCGGTCCATGTAGAGGAAGCCGGCGAACCACGAGTTCCAGAACGACACCGCGTAGAACAGCAGCATCGTGGCGAGGATCGCCTTGGACAGCGGCAGCACGATCCGCCACAGCGTGCCGTACTGCGACGCCCCGTCGACCGCGGCCGCCTCCTCCAGCTCGGTCGGCAGGCTCTCGAAGAACGCCTTCATGACCAGCAGGTTGAAGACGTTTATCGCGTTCGGCAGCACGATCGCCCACAGCGTGTTGCGCAGTCCGAGCGAGCTGACCAGCACGTAGTTGGGGATGAGCCCGCCGTTGAAGAACATCGTGAAGATCGCGATGCCGACGAGCAGGCCGCGTCCTTTCAACTGCTTTTTCGACAGGACGTACGCGTAGCAGGTGGTCAGCACGATCGAGATGGCCGTCGCCACCACCGTGTAGACCACGGTGTTGCGGTAGTTCGTCCAGAACATCGCGTCCGACATGACGTGCCGGTAGGTCTCGGTGGTGAAGCCCCGCGGGATCAGGCTGACCTGGCCCGACCGGATCTCCTGCTCGCCGCTGAACGAGCGGGCCACGATGTTGACGAACGGGAACAGGGTCACCACCACCACGAGGGTGAGGACCGCCGCGTTGACGACCTGGAACGCCCGTTGGCCCCGGCTCACCACAGGCTCGTCCCGACCAGCCGGCGGGAGATCCGGTTGGCGGCGAGCACCAGGGTCACGCCGATCACCGACTCGAACAGGCCGATCGCGGCGGCGTAGCTGAAGCTGCCGGAGATGATGCCGACCCGGTAGAGGTAGGTCGAGATGACGTCCGCGGTCGGGTAGGTCAGCGGGTTGGCCAGCAGCAGGATCTTCTCGAAGCCGACCGCCAGGAACGTGCCGATGTTGAGCACGAGCAGCGTCACCATGGTGGGCCGGATGCCGGGCAGCGTCACGTGCCAGGTCTGCCGCCACCGGTTCGCGCCGTCGACCCGGGCCGCCTGGTAGAGGTCGGCGTCGATGGTGGTGAGCGCGGCCAGGTAGAGGATCGTGCCCCAGCCGACCGTCTGCCACACCTCGGACGAGACGTAGATGGTGCGGAACCAGCCCGGCTCCTGGATGAACGCGATCGCGTCGTGCCCGACCGCGCTCAGCCCCTGGTTGACCACGCCGTCGACCGAGACGATCTGCAGGACGAGGCCGGCCACCACCACGATCGACAGGAAGTGCGGCAGGTAGGAGATGGTCTGCACGAAGCCCTTGAGCCAGCGGGTGCGCACCTCGTTGAGCAGCAGGGCGAGCACGATCGGCAGCGGGAAGCAGAACAGCAGGGTCAGCCCGCCGATGATCAGGGTGTTCGTGAAGACCTGCCAGAACGACGGGTCGGTCAGGAACATCGTGAAGTAGCGCAGCCCGACCCAGTACTCGCCGAACACGTCACCGCCGGGGGAGTACCGCCGGAAGGCGATCACGTTGCCGAGCATCGGCAGGTAGCGGAAGACCAGGAAGAACATCAGCGGGAGTACGGCCAGTGAGTAGAGCTGCCAGTCCCGGCGCAACGCGGACCGCCACGTGCGGCGGCGCGGGAGCTCCGGCGGGGCCGGTGCGCCGGCTTCCGGACGGGTTGCCCTGAGCAGGGTCATGCCTTCCTCCCGCTCCGGAAGTTTCGGTGGCGTTGGCTATGTTTCCGAAAACTAGATGTAACATCGATGCATGTCAACCCCTCGATTTCTGTTCAGGAACACAGCTTTGAGCAGGCCGTTCTCTGGCCCGAGGGTGTGAGCCGGCGGGATCGTCCCGAGAATTGCCGGAACTTGCGAAGGGTTCGCGGGCATGAAAAAGGCCCGGGCCTCGAGGAGATCCTCGAGATCCGGGCGCTTCCGGTGCCGGGCTAGCCCTGGCGCTGGCGGATCGTGGTCTGCGGGGCCAGCTGGACCGTCCAGGTGCGGGCGGCGCCGACGACCTCGATGGCCCGGCAGAGAAGGGCGCAGCCCAGCTGGGGCGTGCCCTCGGCGAAGCCGCGGTTGATGATCGTGATCGCTTTCGGGTGATCGCCGGCCTCGAGGGCGGCGTCGAGGGCGGCGGTCAGGACCGTGCCGAGGACGGCGTGGAAGCTGTCGGCGCCCTTCTCGCGAAGGGTTTTGGGGGCGGTGACCGTGGACAGGGCAGACACTAGGGTCGATCTCCTCCGGCGTCGGTGGTGCTCGGAGCACGTCCGGTGGGCGTCGGCCCTCCCCATGACTGATCCGCAGGTCAACACTACCCGCTCGGAATGTCGAGCTTGTTGCGCAGCGGACTCCGGATTCTGTGCTATGTTCGTGTCGTTGCAGTTTTGATTTCCAAGACGTTTTAGGCGCCTCCTGGATTATCTGAATCCAGCGGGCGCTTTTTTCGTTTTCGTGCCGGAGCCTCGGGGCGAGTGATCAACTCGGCAACAGACGAGTCCGCGCGGTGCGGACTCGACAGCCTGCTAGGAGCAGACGTGGTTACTGGTGTTGTGAAGTGGTTCAACGGCGACAAGGGCTTTGGCTTCATCACCCCGGACGGTGGCGGCCCTGACGTCTTCGCCCACTTCTCGGCTATCTCGGCGAGCGGATTCCGTAGCCTCGACGAGAACCAGCGTGTGGAGTTCGACATCACCCAGGGCCAGAAGGGCCCGCAGGCGGAGAACATCCGTACGCTCTGATCAGACTTTTTCGAACGGCGGCCCGGCTTGTACAGCGGGTCGCCGTTCGGCGTATCCGGGTAATGTGATCTGGCTCACACCTGCGGCTTTTGTCCATTGTGTACAACCACGCTTCCCCCGTGCCGAACGCTAGATTGACGGCTGCCGACATAGAAGATCATCTGTCGGGTTCACGGGGGAAAGGGATCTGGGCACAATGCTGTCTGGAAACGGTTCGTGGCGGCGTAGATTCGCCGCATTACTCCTGTTGGCGGCCCTTCCGGCGCTGACCGCCACCATGCCGGCCTCGCCGGCCTCGGCCGCGCCCAACGGCGGTGACTTTCCCGACCCGCCGGCCGGCAAGCGGGTCGCGCTCACCAAGAAGCCGACAAAGCGGGCGGTGACGCCGCTCAAGACGTACACCCGCTTCGATCCGGCGTCGCACGCCGCGCTGCCGAAGGCACAGACCGTGACCGTCGCGGTGACCAAGGCCGGCGCGAAGGCCGGTGGCGGGATCACCCTCACCGGTCCCGCGCAGCGAGTGACCGTTTCCACCCTCGATGCGCAAGCGGCCGAAAAGGTCGGCGTGCGCGGGGTGATGTTCACCCTGAGCGGCGTGCCGGGCGGCAAGGTCGGCGTGCAGGTCGATCCCACCACCTACCAGAACGCCTACGGTGGCGCCTTCGGCTCGCGGCTGCGCCTGGTGCGGCTGCCCGCCTGCGCGGTGACCACCCCGGAACTGGCGCAATGCCAGACCCGGACCCCGGTCACCAGCACCACCGCCCTGACCGCGCAGGTGTCGCTGGCCGCGAGCGGAGTCACCGTGCTCGCCGCGGCGGCCGCCGCCGACGGGCCGGCCGGGGACTACAAGGCGACCTCGCTCTCGCCCGGCGGCAGCTGGGCGACCAGCGGAAACACCGGCGCGTTCACCTACAGCTACCCGATCGCGGTGCCCGCACCGATCGCCGGGGTCGCGCCCGCGGTGAGCCTCGACTACAGCTCGGCCGGCCAGGACGCCCGCACCCAGGGCACCAACAACCAGTCCTCCTGGGTCGGCGACGGCTGGAGCACCACCGACAGCTTCATCGAGCGCACCTACAAGGCGTGCACCGAGGTGAAGGACTCCGGCGCGGCCGAGGGCTCCGGCGACGTGTGCTGGGCCGGGCAGCTCCTGACCATGTCGCTGAACGGCACCTCGACCGCGATCGTCTACGACGACGCGACCAAGACGTTCCGGGCGGCCGCCGACGACGCCGCCATCAAGATCGAGAACCTCACCGGCGCCACCAACGGCACCAAGAACGGTGAGTACTTCCGGATCACCCAGAACGGGACGCAGTACTACTTCGGCCTCAACCGGCTCCCGGGCTGGACCACCGGCGCCGAGGAGACCAAGTCGGCCTGGTCCGAGCCGGTCTACAAGGCGAACGCCGGGGTCTCCGCCTGCCCGTCCTCGTCCACCTTCGGCGACACCGACTGCACCCTGGGCTACCGGTTCAACCTGGACTACTCGGTCGACCCGCGCGGCAACGTGAACGCCTACTACTACGCGCCGGAGACCAACTACTACGGCGCCAACAAGAAGAACACCGCGGTCTCCTACACCCGGGGCGGCACGCTCAAGCGGATCGACTACGGGATGACCGCATCGACGATCTACTCGTCGGACGCGCCCGAGCAGGTGCTGTTCGGCACGGCCGAGCGCTGCACCCTGGAGTGCTCGTTCGGCACCGCGCACCCCGAGTACTACCCGGACGTCCCGGTCGACCTGAGCTGCGACGCCACCGGCGACTGCACCAACCACTCGCCGTCGTTCTTCTCCCGCAAGAAGCTCACCTCGATCACCACCCAGGTCCGGGTGGACGGGGCGCTGAAGCCGGTCGACCGCTACGACCTGGTGCAGACGTTCCCGGACGGCGGCGACCACTCGCCGACGCTCTGGCTCGAATCGATCAAGCGGACCGGCCTGGACCGGCTCGGCGGCGCCGCGGCCGACGCGACCACCCCGGCGGTGACCTTCAACCCGATACAGATCGCCAACCGGGTCGGCACCCTGCCCGGCCTGCCGCTGATGTACCACAACCGGATCAAGAACGTCGTCTCCGAGACCGGCGCCGAGACCACCGTCGACTACACCACCCCGGACTGCTCCGGCGTCCCGGCCAGCGACCCGAGCGACAGCAAGGACACCAAGGCGCAGGCGTACGCGTCGACCAACACGACCGGCTGCTTCCCGGTCTACTGGGCGCCCGAGGGCCAGCCCAACCCGCTGATCGACTGGTTCTACACCCACCCGGTGAGCCGGGTGACCACGCTCGACAAGTACAACAACTACCAGGACGGCTCGCAGCCGTCGCTGGTCACCTCATACGCCTATGTCGGCAAGCCGGGCTGGCACTACGACGACAACGAGGTCGTCAAGGAGAAGAACCGCACCTGGGGCCAGTTCCGTGGCTACCCCGAGGTGGACACCACCACCGGTGACCCGGCCGCGTTCCACTACACCGACGGCACCGAAACCCACGACCGGAAGACCCTCACCAAGACCTACTACTTCCTCGGCATGGAGAACGACACCATGCCCGACTCGAAGAAGCGCGACGTACCCGCGCTGACCAGCTCCGACGGTGCCGTCTCGGTCGGCGACAACAACGCGTACGCCGGGCAGGTCTTCGAGACCGTCACCTACACCGGAAACGGCGGCTCGATCAACAAGGCCGTGGTCACCGTGCCGACGCTGATCGGCCCGACCGCGTCCCGGGCGCGGACCGGCCTGACCCCGCTCACCGCGCAGATGGTCCGCACCGCCAAGTCGCTGACCCGCGAGGCGGTGTCCTACGGCTGGCGCAAGACCGAGACCGCCACCTTCTACAACACCACCCTCGGCCAGACCACCACCGGCATGGCGGTGCAGGTCGCCGACCGCGGCGAGGCCGGCGCGACCGGCAACGTCGCCAAGTGCACGTTCAACCGTTATCTCAACGGCACGACCGCCACCCTGGTCGTACTGGCCGAGACCGTGGTCACCCAGCAGGACTGCACCGCCGCCGGGGCGAGCCCGACCGGCCCGGTGATCACCGACTCGCGCACCTCGTTCGACGGCAACCCGTTCGCCTACAACGGTGACGGCCAGACCGGTCCGGCCCTGCCCGTCCACGGCAGCCCGACCCTGGTGCAGCAGGCCAGCGCCGCCGGTGTCTTCGTTGACGCGACCGCGACCACCTACGACACCTACGGCCGGGTGGTCACCGAGACCCGGGCGCCGAAGACGAAGCCCCAGACCACCTACACCCGGCACTCCCCGGCGAGCGGTGCGCTGCCCACCTCGACCACCACGGTCACCCAGGTGACCGCCGGTGCCGACTGCTCGAAGGTCACCGAGTCGAGCGCCGACTGCCAGGTGGTGACCGAGGCGAAGGACGCCGCCCGGCAGTTGCCCACTGGTAAGACCGACGAGGCCGGCGCGCTCAGCTCGCTGACCTACGACGCGCTCGGCCGGCTCACCGGGGTCTGGATGCCCAACAAGAGCAAGGCGGCCGGCGCCCCGGCGAACATCACCTACAGCTACCTGCTGTCGGCCACCGGGCCGAACGTGGTCACCACCAACACGCTGCGCGAGAACGAGGACGGCAGCACCACCACCCGCTACGTCACCAGCAAGGTGCTGCACGACGCCCTGCTGCGCGAGCTCGAGTCGCAGGCGACCGCGGAGAACGGGACCATCACGGTCACCGACACGCAGTACGACACGCACGGCTGGAAGGTACTCACCAACGACGCCTACGCCACCGCCGCCGTCCCGTCCGACTCGCTGGTCTCCGACCGGCTCTCCCAGGTGTCGATCCCGGCCACCACGGTGACCGACCACGACGCCATGGGCCGGGTCACCCAGGTCACCTCCGAGCACAACGGCGTCGCGACCCGGCGCACCCGCACCGCCTACACCGGTGACCGCACCACCGTCCTGCCGCCGACCGGCGCGGTGGCCACCACCAAGGTCACCGACGGCCGCGGCCAGCTCACCCAGCTGCAGCAATACACCACCGCGCCCACGCTGAGCGGCACCGTCACGGGTGGATTCACCGCCTCCGGCGGCACTTCCCAGACGATTGCGTACGGATACACCGCGGCCGGCCAGCAGGCGTCCGTCACCGGGCCGGACAACGCGGTCTGGTCCTTCAAGTACGACCTGCTCGGCCGGGAGACGTCGCGGATCGACCCGGACGCGGGCACCATGCTCACCGCGTACGACGACGCCGGCAACGTCATCACCAGCCGGGACGCCCGGGGCATCCTGCTCGACTTCACCTACGACCTGCTCGGCCGCAAGCTGACCGCGGTCGACCGGTCGAAGAGCAACTTCAAGTACGCCTCCTGGACGTACGACACGCTGCGGATCGGCAAGCTCACCTCGTCGACCCGCTACCTGCCGAATGTGACCGGTGGCTATACCGTCGCGGTCAACGGGTACACGTCGCTCGGCAAATCGCTCGGCTCGACCATCACCCTGCCGACCGTCGAGCAGCCGCTGCCGACCAGCTACGCGACCACTTTCCGGTATTCGGCGAACACCGAGGTGCTCGCCGGGCAGACCGACCCGGCCGTCGGCGGGTTGCCGGGGGAGACCATCACCTACAGCCGGGACCTGCTCGGTGTGCCGACCCGCACGGCCGGCCTCGACCAGTACGTCTCCGGCAGCACCTACACCGACTTCGGTCAGCCGTCCCGGATCACCGTGGGGGCGTCCAGCAACCAGGCCGAGGTGATGTATTCGTACGAGGACGAGACGCTGCGGCTCAGCGAGCGCACCATTTCGCGGTCGCAGGGCCTGGGCCCGGTCGTCGACAAGACCAGCTATGCGTACGACGACGCCGGCAACCCGCTGTCGGTGTCCGACACCCAGTCCGAGTCCGGCAATGCCCTGGTCGACCGGCAGTGCTTCCGGTACGACTCGCTCGCCCGGCTCGCCGACGCCCGGACGGTCAGCGGCGACTGCGCCACCGGCACCGTGTCATCCGGGGCCGGCGCCTACTGGCAGACCTACGAGTACGACGCGATCGGCGACCGCACCAAGCTGATCGACCACGCCACCGGCACCGGTAGCGACGTCACCACGTCGTACACCTCCGGCTGCAGCGCGAGCTGCAACCGCACCGGCGCCCAGCCGCACACGATGACCGCGACCACCGGGGGAGCGGACCCGACGAGCTTCGTCTACGACGTGGCCGGCAACCTGCTGACCCGCACCGCGACCACTGGTAAGAACCAGACCCTGAGCTGGGACGACGAGGGCCGGCTGGCGTCGGTCACGGCCACCGGCGGCACCACCAGTTACCTGTACGACGCGGACGGCCACCAGCTGATCCGCCGCGACCCCGGCCGCACCACGCTGTTCGCCGGCGACACCCAGGTCGTCGTCGACACCGTGGCCGGCAAGGTGCTCGGCGCGGTCCGCACCTATGCGCACGGCGGGGACGGCGCCGCGATCGCGGTCCGCTCCACCCTGCCCGGCGGTGGCACCAGCTACCTGTTCAACGACCCGCACACCACGGCCACACTGTCGATGGACACCACCACCCAGGAGGTGTCCCGCAAGCAGTACAAGCCGTACGGCGAGTCCCGGTCGAGCCTGAGCAGCACCGGCTGGCCCGACCTGACACACGGGTATCTCGGCGCGGCCGAGGACCTGGTCACCGGCTATACCGATCTCGGCGCCCGCAAGTACGACCCGGCGCTGGGCCGGTTCCTGTCGGTGGACCCGGTGCTGGAGACGACCGACCCGAACCAGCTGGGCGGGTACGCGTACGCCGGGAACAACCCGATGGCCAAGAGCGACCCGTCCGGCCTGATGCTCCCGATGGAGGACCGCGGCGACAGCGGCCCGCTCGGCCCCGGCACCGGCAGCACCGGCGGCGGTGGCGGTGGCGGCGGTGGCGGCGGTGGCGGTGGCGGTGGCGGCGGTGGTGGCGGCGGCGGGAGTTGCTCCGACGGCTTCTGCGTCGGGTCGCCGGACAAGCCGGCCGAGCACACCGAGGCCAACGACGACTTCAAGTACGACAAGAAGGTCCGGCCCGGCATCTCCGACTACGTCAGCTGGAACAAGTGGCGGCTCAAGATGAACGGCTGCCACATCACCTCGCTGTTCAACGTCGGCCCGTGCGCCGACAACCACCAGGGGATGAAGCTGTACGCGCACTACCGGGACGGCTCCGGCACCCCGATGGAGCTCGACTACGAGGCCGCCTACCACCAGGACAACAAGCTCCGCACCGACATCAACAACGAGATCAACCAGGCGCAGATCGCCGCCGAGAAACTGGCCAAGGGCGACGCCGGCAAGTTCAGCATCACCGGCGGCAAGCACCACTTCTCCGACCAGCCGGTAACCTCCGAATGGCAGAACTCGCTCGGCGCGTACGACATGTGGGCCAGCGCCGACGTCGAGGTCAAGGGCAAACAGATGACCATGCGGATCCGGGTGAACGCGTACGACCGGTACAACTTCAACCCCGGCATGAGCCACATCCAGAGTGGGGCCAGTGACGACGAGAACGGCCGGTTCGCGGTGCTCGGCTGGGCGAAGGGCTTCAACACGTCCGGTTCGATGGAACGGGTGGTGACCTGGACGGTCGGTTCGCCGAGCGGTGCGACCGTCACCGGCGGGAAGAAGCGTTGATGCGACGCCTCGCCGTGCTGGCGGCCTGTCTCCTCACCCTGGGCTGCGCCGCGTGCGACAGCCCGGGTGGGGCGGCCGGTGGCTCGACCAGGCTGGAGCCCGGACTCGGCGCCCAGCCGATCGAGTCGATCGCCCCCGACGCGGAGAACAGGGTCGAGCCGACCCTGCTGACCGCCCTGCCGGGACTGGCTCCGGTCCCGCAGGACCCGGAACGCAGCGACGGCATCGCGTCGGTGGTGTGCGGCAACAAGCCGGGCGCCGAGGCATACACCAGCTGGTACGGCATGCGCCGCGAGTGGCAGGGCGGCGGCACGACGGTCCGGCAGTTCGCCGGCGTGTTCGCCGCCCCCACCGCGGCCCAGGCCATCGCCCAGGTCTCCGGCGTGCTGGGTTGCGGTTCCTACGAAGACCGGGAAGGCAAGTTCACCGCCGTGCACAAGGTGCCGACGCCGTCCGCCGACCTCGCCTATTGCGAGACGGTGAACGGCAAGTCGGTCATGTGCACCGCCCTGCTGGCCCGGGAGGACATCCTGGTCCGCATCGAAACCGGCGCGGCCGACGAGGCCACCGCCTCGAAGGCCCTGTCCGATGTGGTGCCCAAGGCCGCCGAGGCCCTGACGAAGGCCTGGTGAGCACGCCCCTGGGCCCGCGGGTGCGGGCCCAGGGGCGTCGTTCTACTGGTACTGGTTGTCGAGCAGGCCGTTGAGGTACTTCTCGATGTTGGTGTAGCCGGTCTTGTCGAAGTCGCCGTTCGCGTCGTTCGTGGACGGGTTCAGGCCGTACTTCGTCTCCCAGGCATCCGGCATGCCGTCCTTGTCGGTGTCGGTCTTCGCCGTGCCTCCGGCCAGGGTGCCGTAGCCGTTGTTGCCCAAGCCTGTCGCGGTCTGGCTTGACCACAGGTCACCCTTGGTGCCCAGTGACGTCACGTCCGCCACTACCAGCTTGTCCACGTCGTCGCGTGGGGTGGCGCCGGCCTTGGCGATCACGTCGGCGTAGCCGGCCGCGGCGCTCAGCGTCGGGATGTTGGCGGTGTCGGCCGAGAACGGTGCGGTCAGCTCGGTCGCGCCGCCGCGTACCGCCGCTGCGGCGCCGTTCAGGGCGCCGTCCTTGTTGCTGTCCAGCCAGTTGTCCTTGTTGTAGATCTGCTGGTTGCCGGTTTGGTAGTAGTAGTTCGAGGCGCTCGTCGTGCGCGGGCCGGTGATGAAGTAGTTGCCGACCACGTCGTGCAGGAAGTGACCACTGGAGTTACCAGCGGTGTAGCCGGCCTGGTAGTTGTAGACCACGTTGTTCACGAACTGGGTGTTCGCCTTGGCCAGCGGGTTGCGGTTGTGCGAGTTGCCCCAGAGGTTGCGCCACCAGGTGTAGGGGCCGGTCTCGGTGTGCGCGCCGAACTGCTGGCCGATCGGGTTCGCGTCGATCGAGTACTGCATGGTGATGTTCGAGGCGCGGACCGCGTCGATGTTGTTCCACGCGCCGAACTCGATCGACACGTGGTCGAAGATCAGGTTGCTGGCGTCCAGCCAGTTGATGCCGCTGTTCTTCTGGTCGGCGTCCTCGGTGCCCATCCGGAACCGGAAATTGCGGACGATCACGTTCGTGCCGCTGTTGAACGAGACCTCACCGCCCTGCACGCCGACGCCGGCGCCCGGGGCGGTCTGGCCGGCGATCGTGATGTTGCTCTTCACCAGCACCGTCGAGGTCAGCTTGAGGTAGCCGCCGACGTCGAAGACGACGATCCGGTTGTTGGCACTGACCGCGTCCCGGAACGAGCCCGAACCCGAGTCGTTCAGGTTGGTCACGTGGTAGACGGTGCCGCCCCGGCCGCCGGTCGCCACCGCCCCGAACCCGACCGCAGTCGGGAACGCCTTGACCGGGCCGACGGGCGGCGCGGTGGTTGGCGGCACAGTGGTGGGCGCGGTCGTGGGCGCGGTTGTCGGGGTGGTGGTCGGCGGTGCTGTTGTCGGCGCCGTTGTTCCGGTGCAGGCGGTTCCGTTGAGGGTGAAGGCGGTCGGCACCGGGTTGGTGCCGGTCCAGGTGCCGTTGAAGCCGACGTCGATGGCGGCGTTGGTGCCGATGGCGGCGGTGTAGTCGGCGTTGGTGGCGACGACCGCGCCGGACGTGGGCGACGCGGTGAAGCCCCACGACTGGGTGATGGTCTGGCCGGCCGGGAACGTCCAGCCCAGTTGCCATCCGTTGATCGGGTCGCCCAGGTTCTTGATGGTGATGGCGGCGGTATAGCCACTGGTCCACTGCGAGCTGACCTGGTAGGTCACCTGGCAGCCCGCGGCCGCCTGGGCGTTGGTGGCGACGGCGACGGACGCTGTCGCGGCAACTATCGCCAGCGCTATCGGGGTTTTCCGCATCACGCGGCCGCGCAGGTCAGGGCGGGCGTGCTGGCTGTACCAGTGGCCAGGAAACCGAATGTCGTCGAGCCGCCCGCCGCCAACGTGCCGTTGTAGCTCGCATTGGCCACGGTGGCGGCGCTTCCGCTCGTACTCAAAACGCCGTTCCAGACCTGGCTGATCGCCTGGCCGGAGGCCAGCGTCCACTTCGCCGACCAGCCGCTGATGGCCGCATTACCGGCGGTCACCGTCACCTCGCCCTGGAAGCCGCCGGACCAGGTGTTGGTGGTCCGATAGCTGGCGGTGCACGCCCCGCCAGCCGGTGCGGTGCTGGTCGGTGCGGTGCTGGTGGGCGCGGTCGTGGTAGGTGCGGCGGTGGTCGACGTCGTCGGTGGGGACGGGGACATGCTGGTGATCGGCGGGCTGCCCAGGGAGGCGTAGTCCAGGTACTCCTCGATGTTGCGGTAGCCGTCGCCGTCCGCGTCGCCGTTGTGATCGTCGACGGCCGGGTTCAGGCCGCTCGCCGTCTCCCACGCGTCGGGCATGCCGTCGCGGTCGGTGTCCCAGCCGCTCGGCCTGCTGACCTGCGCGGCGTTCCACAGGTTGTTCCACTCGGTGGCGTTGGCCTCGTTGACGACGCCGCCGCTGGTCGAGCGGGTCTCGCTGACGACCCGGGTGTCGACCGCGTCCCGCGCCCACCAGAACGCCCCGGCCTGGTTGAGGACCTTGGGCAACGACGTGTACGCCGCTTCGGTGGTCATGTTCGGCACCTCGAACCGCGTCGACCGGTGCGTCGGGATGTCGGTGAACCGGTCCCAGGCGGCGTCCACACCATTGGTCAAGTTGGCGTCGCCGTCGTAGTCGGCCTTGTTACCGGAGATGTAAGCGCTGGTGCCGGTGGCTCCCGTGTAGACCTCTGGACTACTGCTGTTCTGCCGCAGGTAGGTGTTGCCGACGAAGTTGGCGTTCGCGAGCTGGTCGGTGCCGCTGTAGCCCTTGCCCTCGAAGACGACGTTGTTGCTCCACTCCACATAGTTGACCGCGCCGGTCTCGTTGCCGAGCCGGGGCAGCCGACTGAGGTGATGGGCGAGCAGATTGTGGTGGTAGGCGATGTTCGAGCCGTTGACGTCGCTGCCGACCAGCGCGCCGTAGCTGTGCCCCTTGTAGTTGAGACCGTCCGAGACGATCGCGTACTGCACCGAGACCTGCCCCGCGGCGTCGCTGGTGCTGATCCCTTCGTCGTCATGCCAGCTGACCGACACATGGTCGACGATGACGTTGTCCCCGGTGATCCAGATGCCGTCGTTGGTAGCGGTCTCCGGATTGGCCTGGTCCTTACCAGGCCGGAACTTCAGATGCCGGATGACCACGTTCTTACCGGTAACTTTGGTCGCCTGCCCCATGATCGTGACGCCCGGCCGGGGCGCGGTCTGCCCCGCGATGGTCAGATTGCTGGAGTTGATCGTCAGCCACCCTTGCCGCCCCGCCGGCGCAAGCTTGACAGTCCCCGCAACGTCAAAAACGATGGTCCGCCCGGTGCTGGGAGCGCTGTTGATCCCATACCGCAGCGACCCGGCGGCCGGGCTGCTCGCGTTATCGGTGAGGTTGGTGACGTGGTAGATGTCGCCCCCACGCCCACCGGTCGCATACATGGCGGGCCCGGCGGCCCCGGGAAAGGCCGCAACGGCAGCCGCGCTGGCCGCATGGCTGGTGGCAACCAGTCCGGCAAGAACGAGAACACCGGACGCAGCCGAAGCCAGGACGGACTTCAGTCGCTTTCGTGATCGTGGTGCGGTCATGTCGACCTCCGTGGGAGCGCTCCCAGTCGATGGACGGATTGAGGCAACGCGGAGAGACGTCAGCAGCAGCCTCCCTCTAGAAGCAGATGCAGCCGCCCCACCCGAGATAACAAATTCACAAACATCAATTGTGTACGCCCGTCAAAGCCACCCCGACCGCACCAAAATCCCGCTGTCGCTGTCGCTGTCGCTGTCGCTGTCGCTGTCGCTGTCGCTGTCGCTGTCGCTGTCGCTGTCGCTGTCGCTGTCGCTGTCGCT
>NZ_BOML01000100.1 GCF_016862175.1 Paractinoplanes durhamensis
GACCAAGCCGCCGAGTTTCACCTCAAGCGGTTGAAGGTCAACGAGACCCTGGGCGACCTCGACGGCATCGCGGCAGCCAAATGGGGACTCGCCCAAATCGAACTCGCACGCGAAGACCACGACGCGGCCCTCCCTCTGCTCGCCGACTCATTCCGGCTTCTCCAGCAGCTCCAACGCCCGGACGGCATCGCCAACGTCGGCAACATACTCGGACAGATCCTTCTCTCGGCAGGAAACCCAGACCAAGCAATCACCGTCCTCAAGACCAGCCTCACCGCCGCCGACAAAATCGGCGCAGAGACACTCTCCACGCATCTCAGAGGGCTGATTGAAAAGGCGACCGAGTAGTAGAAGGCCCAACTTTCGACAACGTTCATCGCAATTCAACAGCCTGGCGACTCGACTGATCGAGCGCGTTATCGCCAGCTGATCCGTGCGCAGGCAACCTCACGGACTCGTGACGGAGAGTGGCCAAGAGGCTGCGGGTGGGGCTTCCCCTCGCGCCGTGCCGGCGGCGTGCGTCGGTCAGCTGACGAGATCCTGCAGGCTGCTCAACCCCACCGCCAGCATCGGTATCGGGTACTGGTCGAACAGGGTCTCCCTCAGGGTGTCCGGGAGTCGGTGTCGGCGAGCGCCAACCAGGTCGCGGCGACGGGATCCGGTGACGTACGGGTCAGGCTGTGGAAGCCGGGTGCCGGGATCTGATGGCCGGCGGTGCGCAGCAGTGCGGCAAGGTCGCTCAGCTGCCGGGCGACCATGGCGTCGAGGTCGCGACGCCAGTGCCGGAACGCTTCGATCCACTCCTGGTCCTCGCGCGAGCGGGGTGGCTCCAGCGGCGGCGTAGGCAGCTGACGCTCGGTGATCCACCCCAGTACCTGCGGGGCCGACACCGCACGCGGATCGATACCGCTACCGGCTGCCAGCCCGTACACCAGCAACGCGGTCGCTTTGAGCAACCCCTGCGCCAGCGGCAGCTGCCGGGTCAGATCGACGTCCGGACGGTGCGGGCTGATCCACGCCGCGGCCCGGCTGACCGCGGCCTGCCAGGCGCCGGTGTCCCCGGCGGCGATCTGGTCGGCGTACGCGGTCATTCTCAGCACCCGCCGATCCGAGCAGGCACGACCGGCATTCGTCAACGCCCCTAAACGGTGAACGGTGCGGTTGAGCCCCACACAGGTCTCTTGCCATTGGCTACGCCGACGGCGGTGCACGCCGGCCGCACTCCCTGGGGGTAATCGATGGGGCGACGGTTGACGGTTTTCCGTGCCGGGGAGCCTGCTCAGTGATCGTAAGTGGACGCATGGGCGAACCACGGCGGTGCGCGCGACGACGGTCGGCCTCGTGGCGTCATCCCCGCGGCTGACCTTTCGCTTCGCACCTGTACCGGGACAGTGCGGCCGGTTTCCAGTGGCGAACGTATCGAGGACCGCCCGCGTCCCTGTTCTGGCGAGGTGACCGCGGATGACTGTCATCTAGAAATGCCCAGGAGCGTTGACGCTACTGCTCGACCAGGAATAGGCCATGCCCTATGGATGAATTAATTCCGGCCCGATATTGATGTGCCCTAAGTTCGTTTAACACCCCTCCGTGCAATGCATTTACTGAGACCCGGAGTAATTTGCCGGTGGCTAGTCTCGTGACTAGATGCCGGTCTGGACGCTCGATCAGGTGAAACCCCTGCAAGCAGGGTACCTCAGGTTGCCGACACTGGGAGTCGGCGCTTCCCGGCAGCGCGACCTGGGAAAGCCGAGAAAAGGCGGGTTCAGGCGGGGCCTATTTCAGCCGCTCGAAAATGCGCTACAAAGGCGCGGCGCGCGGGTTGGCACTGTTCCGCCCGCATTGCCGTCGGGTACTGTCGCCGCAGATTTATGGCAACGGCTCGTCGGACAGGACGAGCCGTTGCGTCGATCGATAACCCGCCCAGTGATGAACAGAGTTAGGAGAACGACATGTCCACCGTAGCCCGGAGACAGCCACCGAGCCAGCTCGAGCCGGATCACCGTCCCAGCGTGGTGAAAGCTGCGTTGCTCGCTGCCGGCAGTTTCGCCAGTGCGACCGGAACCACCCTCGCCATAGCGGGCCGATGGCAGACGACCGATGAGACTGTCCGGTACGCGATCACCGTAGGAGGGATCATCATCGCCCTCGCGCTCGGGGTGACGGCGGTCTACGTCTGGCCGCGCAAGTAGGACGCACAGCGCGCCGAGCCATCTGAGTTGGCCCACGGTCAGGGCACTCCCGACAACGACGAGACCGACAGGCGGCGGGTGCTGCCTGTCGGTCTCGTCGTTGTCGGGAGTGTTGAGGTCGGTTTTGGCGCGATGGCAGCACCGTTCACCGCATTGGCCGAAGCAGCCGAGGCATCTCCCTCCCCCGCGTGGGGTTCGAAACGTTCCGCCATCAGCTCTGGGCTCAGGTCCTGGGCGGGCCGGCTTCACGAAGGCCGGCTCCGGTCGGCGCAATGGCTACCGATGCAGCGGCGCCGGCACATGCCGAGATTCAGTGGCCGGCAGGGGGTGGTGGCAGTCCGGGCCGCCGCCAGTCGGCGAGGGCCTTCGAACGCACGGCAGGGTGGCTGCACGCTTCAAATGTCCTGACCCGCTGGTTAGGCTCGGACGGCGGAAGAGGCCCGCGCTGGCCATCAATCCGAACGCGGACCCCTTCTCTGGTGAAACGGCTCCATCTAGGCCAACGCCTAGGTGGAGCCGCACCCGTTGAGGGCCGTTACCAGCCCCGCGACGGCGGTCACCAGAGCGGCGATGCCGTACACCCACCTCAGCAGGCGATCATGGCGCTGAGGCGGTCCGGTCTCTTGACTCACTGCTTCACCTCCTTCCCGGCACTGCTGCGCCACCGCAGCGTCGCCGCCCATCGCACGACAGTGGCCGCGACGCATGGACGACGCCGGCCCAACCCCTTGGTCCAGCACGGCACCTCTGCCGCCCGGCCGCAACGGCGGCCGGGCGGGTGGTGATCGGTGTCGTGCGACCTGGAAGGACCGGCCCATGTCCACAGTCTGCGGCCGAAACGTCACAGCTTGCGGTGGTCTGTGTCACTATGCGCAGAAAGCGATAAACGTCGAGCGACAACTCACAAGGAGTTCCTGAATCCGGACTCGCCGCTACGGACCGCATTGACCGCGCGTTTCCGCGACTGCTCTCTGTGGATATTCGATGGGGCTTTCGAATGCCACGCCGAACAGCGCCCTGCCCCATTCGGAGATGGCCCCTGACCTGGCGTTTGGCACGCCCCGGCCCTTCTGTCGAAAGATAGTCGGCCGCCGAGACGCGGGAATTCGGTAGCCGGAAATGCTTCTATAAGCTCCCGGTATGCCCGATGAATCCCCTACCCGCTCCGGCCGGAGGATCGAAATGATCAGTCGGGGCGGTCGTAGGACACCTCGCTGCGGTGGCAGGTGCAGCATCTGGCCGCGTGACCTTCGCCGGTGCTGAAGTAGGCGGTCCAGGGCTGACCGATGGCATCCAACAAGCGGCGTTCGGCGGTACACCTCGATCGGTGGCCTCTGGAAGCCCCGCTGCGGCAAGGGCCGGGGTGACATCAACTCGACGTCATCGCGCGCGACCTCGCAGCCACAGTGACTGCGACCGGAGCGAGCGACAACCGCCGCCGAAGACGGTGACCTCTCGGACCAAACCCACCCATCCGGCCGACAGCGACTCCGGCCAGGATCACGCCTCTCGCTGACCTGCACGCGAGGCACCCAGCGACGTCCACGTCCGCAGACTCCGTACATCGCTTTTGGAGGCATCCCGCCCGGCAGTCGTAGCCAGAGCTGCCGGCCGGCCGGTCCTCGACCCGCGGGTGTCTGCCCCTGCCTGCCAGCGCCGATGTCCATGACGGGAGAGTGGAAGACGGCCAGAGGCCACCGAACGGGAGGAGCAAGGATGAGCTTCGACTGGTCATCGTTGCCGGCAGCGCAGGGGGCAGGCCCGGAAGCCGTTCCCGAGATGATCAACCATGCGTTGACGGTGCTGGCCGATCTGCTGGAGGAAGGTGACCTTGCCTGCGAGTTCAGCCTCGTCTCCGGTTCGCTGATCGACGGGGACGTCGCGGAGTCGGTGAATGCGCTGCTGCCCAGCCTCTGTCGCGTCCAAGGACTGCAGTGGGTGCAATCCTGGCGCACGCCGGTCGGTGACGCGCTGCCCGGACTGTTCCTGCCCACGCGGCAGGCGGATGCCTGGGGGCAGGGTGCGCCCGCGAGGGCCCTGGTCGACTCGCTCACGTACTGGGTGATGGCCTTGATGGGCCGGCTGTGGCCCGATGATGCGGAGTGCTGGAGCCTCACCGTCGAGACCGACGATTGGTATGCGGCCGCCTACGTCGACGTCGTGATCAACCATCAGGAACAGGTGTGGCTGCTCCACCTCGGCGTCACCGACTGACGCCGCAATACAGGCCTGTGACCCCTGCCGGTGACGGCACACATGGTCTTCATGTCAACTCGCCGACCTGCAGGAAGGCCGTGTCCCGCACCGGGTCCAGCGGAGTTGTAGAAATCCGGGAGGAACACCGGTGACGCCGGCATCGGAGAGGTACAACGATGAGCGGCGCCCGCGCTCGGTGACGTGCCCGGGCCAGGGATCAGAAGCGCCGGGCGGTCCCACGCTGGTCACAGACTCCTAATAGGACTGGCTGTGTGGAGACCTATCCGAGGCAGCCGTCGCATTGGTCCACGGCGACTGCTCCCCGGTCATGCAAGACGACGTGCAGCCAAAGGGCATCCGCGACTGGGTCCGGGCACGCAAGACCCTGCAGCCTTCTTCTGCGCTGCGATCGGCCTTCACTTCCTTGCAGCGTCGCCGCCCAGCATGCAGATCGCCCTGGCCGTAGCCGGGGCCTCGCTCCACTGCACGCGGACGGCTCAGTGCAGGACCGCATCGTCGACGCCTATCAGGGAACCGGCAAAGCCTGATCCCCAGTCGCCCCCAACATCCGGGACGAACGCAGCAAGGGGCTTGCCCCCGCACGCGACCGTCCGGTGATGCTCACTTCACCCGTAGGGCCCGAAGCGACGGTCGGGCCTATGGGTTGAGTTACTCGATCGTCTTGCGCAGGGCGAGTCCGACACTGAACGCAGCACCGAGCCCGACGGCGTTCCGCCTGCAGCAATGCCGGCCAGCAAAGTGTGAGACCGAGGAGCTTCAACGCCGCCTAGCGGGTTGGGCGAGCCGCGTTCCGGCACAACCGGATCAAGGAGCACCTGATACGTGAGTGTTGTCGAGAAAGGCCATCACATCGGAGTACCGAACGCGCCTGAGCCGTCCGATCATGATGCTGTCGAGCCTGCCACTCTTGATCAAGTCGTAGACGGTTGTCCGGCCGACCTTGAGGACATCAGCGGTCTCCTCGACGGTCAACACCATCGCCTCGATGGGTATACCGGCCGACGCGTGCTGTTGATCGCTCGTCTCCGGTTCCGCGGGCCTGGCCAGGAGTGCGGCAATCCTCAGCCGCTGATCAAGCGTGAGCGCTGCCGAGTCAGACGCGAGCAGCCGTATCGCCTGCTCAACGTCATCTTTACTCACCAACCAAACCTAGACGGGCGCCCCGGCCACGGTCGGGGAATTGACGTCAACCCCGCGGACCGCCGGCACCGACACCGTGCGTCGAGCTCGGTGCGCAGCGCGGCCAGGATCGCCATCCCACCGTTCAGCTGACCCCCGTGATGGCGCAGATTCCCGATGAGACCGTCGCGTCCAGCAAGGTCGTCTCCTCGGCTCTGACGGTGTCGCCGGGAGCGATGCTCTTCACGTGCGCCGTGTCGGTGTCGATCCGGTTGCCCGCCGAGTCACGGTACTCAAAACGAACGGTGACGCCACGCGCGGAGTCGCCGTTGTTCGTCACGGTGTACTCCACCGTCGCGGCCGGCAGCACATCTCCCCCGCTGAACTTGCAGCCCGTCACCGTCACATGCATCTCGGACGCCGCCGAACGGTCACTGACCAACCCGATGACGGCGACCCCGACGCACCCTGCCACCACCAGGAAGAACACGCCACCGATGATGAGTGCGATGCCTCCAGGTGAAGACCAGAAACTCTTCTTCGCCGGCGGCCGATAGCCGCGAGGCATGGGATATCCCGGTGGATATGACCCGACCGAGGGCTGAGGTCGAGCAGGCCACGGCGAAGCGGGCGGAGGAGGCTGAGTCACCAACCCATTCTCAAGATCCACTCCGATCACGCACTCGGCCGTTCGGCCTCAGCACCCCACCCAGGAAGTGGATCTTGACGGTCGTCAACACCGGCAGACACGTCCGGCTGGACCGTTCCACCACCGTGGCCAGCCGGTATCGCCACGCCAGGTCCGGCGCCGGACGGCCTTCCGCCGCGGAGGAGTCGCCGCGAGGGATCCGGCGCAGGAACACATCGCTACTCGCTCGATCAGCCGCACTGACCTTCTCACTTCTGATGCGGATGTGAGCCTCTCTACAGAACGAGTGCTCCTGCCTACTGGAGACGATCGGCACGCACGATGGCATTCGTGACAACCAATCTGGCACCGGGCGTACTACCGTGGGTGCGTGGTCGCTCACAGGTGGACACTGCTGCCCGACCGGCGCGGCGCGTCGATGCATCGCACCGATCCGGATCGCGACGGGTACGTGATGTGCGGGCGAGTGGTGGATCCGCACGCCGCGGTCCACTCGCGCAACCCTGGGTTCGATCCCTGCATCGAGTGCGCCACGCTCCTGGGCGAGCCGGTAAACGGCGGCGTCCGGTCACAAGCCACAGATCGCCCTGCCAACGGCGCCAACCGTAAGCCGCGCCGGGAGTCCCGCCCGCCGGTGCCCCGTCCGGCATCGCCGCTGCCCCGTCCGCCGGTGCCCCGTCCGCCGGCGGCCGAGGACGAGCCCGCGGAGATCAAGGATGCTCTGGCGAAGACCGGATGGGTCCGGCTCCCCGGTCGGCTGCTGCACGATCCGGTGATCCGGTGATCCGGTCACGGGTGGTCTGCGGCAAGGACCTGCCCGTCGGCGTGCGGGTACTCCCGCACTCGCCGGGGGACTGGGCACCGTGCCCGGCCTGCAAGACGGGACTCAGGGCGCGGCTGGAGAAGGCCCGCAAGCGCGGACTGCTCGATACCGCCAGGCAGGAGAAGATCGCGCGGCGAGCGGCCGCCAAGCAGCAGCGGGCGGCGCAAGCAGCGCCGTTGAGCGGCGCCGACCTGCGGCGCGCGTGGCGATCGCCCGGCTGGGTGGCGCTGGCGGACCGTAAACGGGCGCATCACCCGAACCCGCAGCTGCCGGGGCACGTCCTCTGCGGCCGCCAACTCGATCCGGGGATTCCAGCCGAGCGTCAGATGCCGGTCCCACACCCCTGTGCGCGCTGCGTCGACGTGCTGCGCCGTCAGCAGGAGAACCTCGGGCTGCGCACCATCATGATCACCACCCCGGCCGACGTGGACCGCTACGAGCGAGCCCGCCGGCGCGGCACCTCCATCCGGGCGCTCCGCGGTGGCCTACCCACACTTGGCCGTGACCGCTGACCACAAGGGCCTGACGCCGACCGGGCCGTCAACAGCTGCGAAAATCTCGCGACGTGGCAGCAGGGCGCGGCCAAGGCTCTGCCGCATCGCTGCGGCACCGGGTAGTAGGTCCGTCAGGCCCGCCAGCCGGTGTTCCTGCCGGGAAACTCTTGTGGCCATGACCACGCACTCGAGGCCGCTGTCATTCCGGCTGCTTGTCGGCGCCCCAAGTCGCCCACATCCGGAACAGGTCCTCGCTGTCTGCCAGGACCGGTTTCCAGTCGGCACGTAGCGGTTCCACCCCGAACTCGACGATGCAGTAGCGCAGCACTTCTTCTACCGACATGCGCCGGCCGGGAATGTGGTGCTTCTTGCTGATCACCCCCGCAGGGTTCAGCTGGGTCGATCCGATGTGCATGTGCGGGGTGCGATCGGTATCGCCGTCGCCTTTGCCGTTCGGATGCCAGTGAAAGCCGATGATCTCCGCGCCGTCGATCGTCTGCAAAGTGTGCATGTAGCCGCGGGTCGAAACCTTGTACGGGCCACGCTCACGGTCGTGAGGGATGTGCACGATCTCGTACTGGACGGAGATATCCAAGGTCAGGATGTCGTCCCTCGGTCCCCGAACCCGGACGGGCTCGGCCTCCGACCACGTCAAGGTGTGGATCCGGCCCTGTAGGTGCCGCCCACCAGGGCTGATGATCAGCGGACTTCGGGTGACGCACGACAGCGCCCGCTGCAGCGGTCCGACGAAGTTGCTGACAGCCTCAGAAGCTGATCTACCGGGCAAACGGAATCAGCATGGCGACCTTCGTGACATTCATGTTCTCCTGCTCGTCCGCGTAGTCGCCGCGATCCCAGCGGGCAAGGAACTCCTCGCCGCTGACGCCGAGCAGGCGCCGAGCGGTGCGGTCGAACAGGGCAGCGCCCTCTTCGGCGCTGACTTCGTGAACCTCGGGAACAACGTCCCCGTCTGTTCTTGTCGTCACGCTTCCCCTCCTCTCTGCGAGCATCCTGGCACGCACTGTCGCGGTCAGGAACTCACCGTATGGCTGGGGTACGACAAATTTCCCGCCATCGTTCGAGACTATGCATGACATTGCCCGGCTGTCTGTGACTGTCTGAACAACGAGCCATACCAGCTAGCGGTCGTGCGGCGCCGCCGGGGACGGAAGATCCGAGGTTTGGCAACGCGCCTCAGGGCCACCGTGCACCCCAGCACGTACGGATCGGCCATAAATATCGTTATCGACCCGAGGTCCGCGACGCCGTCACGGCCCTCGCGAGGCGGCTTGAGGGACGTGGCTGTCAGTTCTCTGCCAATCTGAGCCACGGTCAGCCCGCTGACCTGCATGGCTCAACATAGTGAGAAGACTGGTTGCCAAGTCCGGCAAGCCGATGATCTGCATGGTTCACGTTGATGGGAGCTGGCTCAGCTTCGCTGGGAACGGACAGTGGCGATCTCGACGTCGTCGGTAAGCCCGAACCTGCCGGGCCAGAAGTTCCTGTATGTCCATATTTATCCCCAGGGCACGGCTGAACCGCGATGAGACCTGGGTCCGCGTTCAGTTGACGCAGCACACGCCGCCCGGTGGATCTTCTGTTCTCCGTTCGCCGACATCGCTGCTCCGCTGCTTGATCGAGTCTGGGCGGATGTCCCCAATCTCGGCTCTGGCGGCGATCGCCGGGCGCGAATCCGCTATCCGTCCGGCGAAGCGGACAGGATGGAAGGGGTGAAGGCGGGCCGGGGCGGATACGGACCGGACACTCTAGCCAGTTGTCCGGTGGAGGATGCGGCGAAGTCGGTGAGCTTTGGTTGCCGATGCGATCCGATAGCAGGTTCAGCGGCACTGCGAGCGCGAACTCCAATACGGTCAGTACTAGGAACAGCCAGTTCCAGCGTGCCTGGACGTGGTCTCGGTGTAGTTGTTCGCGCTCCTGCTGGCGCTCCCATGCTTGGCGCCGCTCAGCTTCCGCGGCCTGAGCGAGAGAGATTTGCTGGAGTTGGCGCTCCAACTGGCGCAGCTGGGGACGGGAGGAAGGGAGTGGGAGCCAACTCGGTAGGCGAGGCATTCCGAGACCGGTTGGCGCTACCACCGATAGACGAAGGGCGGGCGTCGACTCATAGGCCGGATTCTCATGCCGGGGCGCGGATATGATCTGTTTTGGCACTGGTCACGTCGAGAATGTGCCAAGAATTTAGAGATCTCCGACCGCCCAGCGCACTTCGCCGCCCAGGCGGCGCTTGAGGGTGACCCCCTGCGGAGGGACCGTCCTGCTCATCCTCGCCGTCTTGCACTTCGCCGCTGGCAGGCGGTAGCGCCGGACACTGACCCCACACAGCAGTTGCAGGACAGGGCTGCAGTGACACCCGTAGCCGTCGCCTTGACAGCTCTAGTGGTCTTAGCCGCTCGATCCGGTGAGCTGATCGTGAAGGCCCGGCGCTGAATGCCACGGCAAGCGTCGGGCCTTCACGATCATGCGTCTCGTCGACGAAGGCGTTCGCCGCCGAACTCACACACCAGGCCGAGCGCTCTTCTTGGCCTCGGCCGCCACAGCCAAGCCCGGTCGGGATCATCGGCCACAGCCACCACTTGCATGGCATGTCAGCAGCGATCAACGCGAATCGACACTATTTCTTGACTCCCCTGTCGCCCCGGGGTTCGGTACCGTTGAGGCGTGGCTACGGCCTGCGTCGACGCATTCGGAGGAGACGATGACTCCTCCGAGTCCGCGCGGGCCTCTACCCTTGGCGTACCGGACTCGCTGGGCGCGTGGCTTGACGGCGCCAACGAGCTTGAACGTCTGTACTGGCGCGACGCGCTCGAAGCCGCCAACGCACCAGCGGA
The DNA here is from genome assembly GCF_016862175.1 of Paractinoplanes durhamensis. Classification (GTDB taxonomy): domain Bacteria; phylum Actinomycetota; class Actinomycetes; order Mycobacteriales; family Micromonosporaceae; genus Actinoplanes; species Actinoplanes durhamensis. The sequence continues at coordinate 10,338 of NZ_BOML01000100.1, forward strand.
ACTGATCGAGTCGATACCCCTCGCCCCCGAGCCTGGACCCCGAATCGTGCTACTCGGGAACTCTTCCGCGGGCAAGACCACGCTCCTGGCAGCGCTGGCGGCTCAACTCGCGATGCGCGACTGCGGCGACCTGAAGCCGGAGAATGTCCTTTCGCCAGTCGACGAGCGTACGGTGCTGCTGATCGACTGCGACGGCATTGCCGACGTGCCCGGCGCCGGCCAAGAGGTTGTCGGCGATCTGTGGGATCCGCTGGTCGAGAGAGTTGCCGCCAGCCTTGTTCGGCGCCGCAACCGCGTACGGCGGCACCGAACCGGCTACGCCCTGATCCAGTGGATCTACCGCCTAGCCGTACGCCTCGTCCGCGCCGACCTCGACCCGTCACCAGACCCAGGGCGTGATGTGCGGCCGCAGGCCCAACTCCACCGTCACGTACCCGCACGGTGTCGTATCCGTGGGCCGAACTCTGCCCGGAAGACCACTTTCGCCACCGTCTTCCGGGAGCTTGCCGCCGTCTAGCGACGCTGCTCCCACCGTCCTGGGAGTATCGAAATGCCGGTCTGGCTCGCTGACTTGTCGAAGGCCCTCCTGAGCGCCTCACCGACGGCGCTCGTCGTAGTGATCGTGGCGTACCTGATCTACAGGATCGCGCGCCAGCTGCTCAACTCGCCGCTCGGTGCCGCCACGCTCATCGGTCTCCTCGCGGGTAAGGAACGGCGCAAGGACGCCCGAGAGCTGGTCCGGCTACTCTGCGGTCGTCCGTCAACCGCATCGGAAGACCCTGACCCGCAGATCGCTCCCACAAAGGAAGCAGACTCGAGCGGCTCAGCACCATCTTCGGGACCACCTGACGGGGATGGGAAGACGACTGCAACGAGCCCGTCCGGCGGCGATCCCTAAGGCGGGCTCGCCCGAACGACGATGCACCCCGTGATCACCGCAGTGTTGAAGAGCTCCGACGACGGGTTTCGCGGCCACCGAAGCCAGGGATGGGTGGGGCACTGGGGGCACTGGGCACCAGCCAGGAGCCGCGTTGGGCCAGGTCTCAGTAGGAACCCGTCTTGATCGGTGATCTGCACCCACGGCAGGCCGCCGCCGCGCAGTGCGGTGAACTCTTCGTTCCGGCGGACCAGAGCCCTGATCGCGGCTTGGAAGTCGCCGGCGGCAAGTGCCTCGCCGACCGCTTGCCAGGGCCCGGGACGGACGCTGGGCAGCCGGTCTCCCCACTGCTCGCGGACGGTCGCCGCGACCTCGCCCACTGGCAGGCCGTGCTGGCCGAGCACAAACCCGAACAGCCCGGTTGCCGGGCCTAACGAGCGCCGTATATCCGTGGTCGCGCAGGACGACAATCAGGTCGTCAACAGCACCTGCCCGGCGCAGGAGTAGCTCACCCTCAAGCTTCCAGCCCGATCACGCCGGACACGAGCGTGCGATGCATTCGCCGCAGGGGTGGCACTGCGCAGAATGCGGCTTATGGTGTACGTCGTTGTGTCATCGAATCGACTGGCTAGGTGTGGCCCGTCGCGCCCGGATCTCCGCTGAGCTCATACGGTTCGGCTGCCTTCCACATTGCGACGAACTGCTCGTAGAAGTACGCGAACCATGCTGCATCTCGAGTTCGTTCGACCTGGAATGTCGGGCGGAGATGATGCTTCCCATGGAATGACCCGAGCTGCATTACCATCTGAGCGGTATCGGGCGTAGTGCTATGCCAGCGCTTTGCTCTCTTCGATGTACGCGATGCCTACTGTGGTGGTCCTAAACGGCGGGCGAGGTGGCCCCGATCGAGGTGCCGAGCCGCACGATGAACACGCCGTGCTCGGCTTCGGTTGAGTGTTCCACCAAGGCGAGGCGTAGCTGGTCCGGCCAGCGCGTCGCGCCACCGGACGCTGTGGTATCCGACCACACAACGCCGTCGAGCTCGTCCAGACTGGTAGCCGCGGCTGCGCGTAGATCGGCGCCCTGAAAGTCCGACAGCGTTGCCCAGAGCTGGTTAGCCTGGTCCGACATTTCGGCAACGAGGTGACGGCAGCTGGCCGCAGGCCCGGCTCGATCCCGGCCCGACTCTCCAGTAGCGGGTGTTCAGCCGCTCGGTCAAGGTCATCGGCGAGCTGATGTAGACGCAAGTCCAGGTCGGTTGGGGATGCCACCTGAAAGTGTCGTGGGCCGAGCGGGTTTGAGAGGCACTACCAGGCCACAACTGCACCCGGCTGTTGCCGGCGGTGGCCAACCAGGTGCCGTCCGGCGCGATCGCCATTCCGGCCGTAGCGACTGTGCCGAGGCTTTGACCCAGATCTCGTCATCCGAGCCGTGGTCGATCGAGATGACGCCGCGCTGCGGTCGAGCGCTGCCGCGGTCGAAAGACACCCCGGCCATCGCTGCCAGTTGCTGGAGCCGGCGAGTCGCGGCGTGCCGATCCATCCACCGCCCATGCGGGTCACGCAGGCCCGGCACCAGCTCCCGATCCTCGACAGCGTGTTCGATCGCCCTCGCTACCGCTGACGGCGACGGAACCAGCAGTGTCTGTGGGTCCGTCCCTCTTTGTGCCGCCATCTTGTCTCGTCGTCTCAACGCGTCTCGTGATTTTCACCGGTACCATGGTGCGGCCGGTCAGCGTCTTCCGTAGACAACGGCTCGGTGGGCGGATGACTCGCGTCGCGGCGCATCGATCGACGCAGCCGCTGCCATTCCTCGATGGTGTGCGCGATCTGTCTCATCAGTTCACGCACCTGGCTGAGCAAGAGAAAAAGAATGGCGAAGACGACCAAGATGAGCAACTGGAGCTGACCTGCCGCATGATCCACATTGCCCTCCGCCAGGAAGGTGACCAACGGGTGATGCCAGTCCATGCTGATCGATTCGTATGTCAGTGCACCCATGATCTTGTCCACGGCGATCTGCTCTCCTTCTTCTCGGCGCGATCCAGGTCCCGTCGCAGACCGTTCGCATGCGCCTCAGCCGACTGCTTGCTCATTCAGGTCTTCCAGTACGGCTGCTATCCGGCAACATCGGGTTTGACCACGCACCGGGACACGCAGCTCACGGGCGCTGTCGACTATGACGGTCGGGATCCGGACCGGATCCGGACCGGATGGTCGGTCGTCCATGGGTAAGGCGGCGGCCGGTGCCGCGGAGGTCTTTCGCAATGCTTTTAAAGACCTCTATGCACAAGCCGGTAGGCCTAAGCAGATCGGACTCATCGCCCTCGTCAGGCAGAAACGACCGGACCTGACACTGAAGGCCCAGACGCTTAACGGCTGGGTAACCGGCCATTCGCTGCCGTCGCAGTGGGTGATCACGGAGATCCTCATCACCCATCTTCAATCCGTGGCGGAGGCGATCGGCAGCTGCCGCCCTGAGGGTCAGCCCAACTGGAAAGCGATGTACGACGGCGCCCAGGAAGAGTTGCGCTTGACCCGGCAGCTCAGGCCTGATGCCCGCAAGCGGGGAGCGTCCGTCCTGGTACTGGACAATGAAACCCACCCCGCGGCGGCCCTGCTCGACGACGGGCGGCAACCGGCGCTGGGCCCACTGGGCCGGTCGCATCTGAACGAAATGCTCTCTGCGGCGGGGTTCGGCGAGGCTGTCGATCGCTGGACGATTCCCCGGCTGCAGACCTTGTCGGTTCGCTCGCTGAGCGCTGACCCGGCCCTAATCGAACTACTGCGCAGCAGCGTCGACGACTTCATCATCACGCTCAAGACGGCATCATTCGTCCAGGAGTTGATCCCTCAGGCAGTGACCACGAAGCTGATGAGAGAGGCTCTCCGGCTACCAGGAGTCTTGCCGGATGAGGCAGTGCTTGCCCTCCGCACTCTGAACGACCACCTGGAGTGGATCGCTCTGCACACCCCCGGCAGCACCCTGGGTCTTCGTCGCCGACTCGCACGCTTTGTGCTCAAACTCTATGTCGGCGTCGACCCCGGCATGGATCTGGACTACAAGCCCTTGCGTTGTTGGGCACGCGACATCGATGCCCTGGCCGAGGTCAACGACGCCATCGAGGACGTGCGCGATCAAGCGGACGGCCGGGCTGTACTGATCGTCAGCCTTCATGGTTCGGTCGCGGGCGACTGGCCTGAGTCTGTCCTGGCCTGGTTCGTCTTCGACGGCTCGGCCGACACCCCCCGCGTGCTGCGGTGCGAGCCGACCCGTTCGGCCATGGAAGCGGCGATCCACGATCATCTGGACTGGGCCGACATGCTGGCCGATGGTGCCGGTGTCCGCCTTTCCCGGGTCGAGGTAGCCATTCCGACGGGCCTGCTCCTGCGGTGGCGACCCGAGGAAGCAGCCGTCTCCGGTCGGATGATCGTGGCCTACGACGTCGTCACGCGGTGGGGGGACCGGATGAAGACGAATACCCGCAATGCCCGCAACCGGCTACGAAGTCTGCGGACCAGCGAGCCGCTCTCCTGGGTGGACTGGCTGTCCCGTCAGCGCACCACCGACTTGAAGGAGGTGCGAAGGATGACCGTCGCCGGCAGGCTGAACCGGGCGGTCGCCCTCGACTTCCATCCCACCGGCGGGGAGGAACTGTTGCGGACGCTATTGAACGACTCTCCGATTCTGCTGTGGCCGGACGCGGACATGGTGGTGTCAGACGCGGCCTGCCGCATCGTGGAGGCGTGCTGGCCGGAGGTCCCTCTCTGGCTTGCCGACGCCTACCGCGCACGCTTGGCCGGCGATTATTCGGATCTTGCCGGTTGGAGGGCCGTCTGGGACGACGACACGTGGCTGGACCTATGTCGGCGCTTCGCCGGCAACTCCGAGGACCCAACAGCAGAGGGGTGACGATGGCCTGGACTAGCTACTATCGGGGCGACGGACAACCGCGGGAGGAAGCGGAGCCGCCTCTTCCGCCGTCTCCGCCATGGCGGGAGTTCCCGCGGCCGGACGTCGCCGAAGGTCGGTTGTTCCAACCGCCGGAGGGCCTGGTGGAGGCGGTCAACGCCGCTCTGTCGTTGCGTCGGCCGCTGCTGGTGACGGGCATGCCCGGGTCTGGTAAATCGACGCTCATCGAGTCGGTGGCGTCAGAACTTAAACTGGGCGCGCCGCTACGCTGGCACATCACCTCCCGCAGCACTCTGACCGACTCGCTCTACCGATACGATGTGCTGGGCCGCATTCATGCTCAGCAGTTCGCCCAGCTCAGCGGCGCTCCGGTCGAGGACAGCATCGCCGACTTCCTCCAGCTCGGTCCGCTTGGGGCCGCGCTCGCGCCGACCGAGCGGCCCCGGGCATTGCTGATCGACGAGATCGACAAGAGCGACCTGGATTTGCCCAGTGACCTGCTCGATGTACTGGAACGAGGCGAGTTCCGCATTCCCGAGCTGACACGACACCAGGATCAACGGGTGTCGATCAGAGAATCCGACGCAGCGATCACTCACGAGATCGTCGATGGCCGCGTCCGCTGCACCAACTTCCCGTTCATCGTTATGACCAGCAACGGCGAGCGGGATTTCCCGGCGGCGTTTCTTCGCCGCTGTGTCCGGTTCCGCATGCCTCCCATCAACGAGGAGATGCTCGCCCGCATCGTTGAGGCACACCTGGACGCTGCGACGGCGGCTAGGGTGTCCGAACTGATCAGCCAGTTCGCGCGTGATGTCGGGGCCGGCCGGAGCCTGGCGACTGACCAGTTACTCAATGCCGTTTTCCTGTTGACCGGTGCAGACCCCGAGGACGCAGCCGCCCGCGAGCGACTCACTGGACTGCTCCTGCGAGACTTGTCCGATGCCTGAGCCGCTCGGGCAACTTGTCGTCCGATTGGCGCAGGAGTACGGGCTGGACTCGGTCGGAGTCCTCGAGGTGCTCTGGCTCTGGCAGAACTCCGCGTCGACCGGAGCGAGCACCGAGCCACCACAGGGCGGGAAGAGCGACGCTCCTAGCACCGGACCGTCGCGAGGACTCCCTCAGACAGCAGCCGAGACTGGTTCCGGTCCACGAGCAGATGGCCAACCCGACACCACGGCCAGGGACGCCGCGTCGCAGTCGGCCACCACGCCCGGACGTGCGATCTATGACATCACCGCGAACGGCCGGCCCGGTGAGCGGGCAACTCAGGTCGTGCTGACCGGTGCCCGTGGCCACATGAACCGGCTGGCGATGATGCGGGCATTGCGGCCCTTCAAGCGGTCCTGGCCGGACGGGCGGCGACGGCAGTTCGACGTGGACGCGACGGTACGCGCCTATGCCGCCACCAGCATCCTGGTTCCGCACTTCCGTCAGGCGCCCGAACGCTGGTTCGACGTGGACTTGGTGGTCGACGGATCGCTGTCCATGTCGGCATGGTCGGGCACGGTGCACGAACTGGTCGAAATCTTCACACACCTCGGCGCTTTCCGCGCGTTACGCCGTTGGCGGTGGATTCCGGACGCGTTGCTGCAGGGTGCCGACGGCCGACCCGCTAGCCCGAGCCGTCTCGGCTCTCCGGACGGGCGGCGGCTCATCGTCGTGATCTCCGACTGCGCCACCGAACCCTGGTACAGGGTCGGGCCGTGGCTGCAACTGCAGGCCTGGGCGGCCCGCACCCCGATCGCGTTGGTCAACCCGCTCCCGTCGACGGCCTGGCCACGGACCGCGCTCAACCTGCCGACGACCCGGCTCACGACGCGGGTTCCCGGCAGCTACAGCCACCTCGCTGGCGGATTGACCGAGCTGGACGTCCGCTCGTCCGATCGGTCGCCGACGACCCTCCCCGTCCCCGCGTTGACACCGCACGCGCTGGGGCGCTGGGCCAAAGGGCTGATGGCCGCCGACCCGGACGGCTACGACGGCGTGCTCGTCCCCACTGACAGCGGCACAACGTTGCCCGTCTCACCGGGCGGCGCGGCCTCGGCAGTCGATTCGCTACGGATCAGCGCCTCGGCGCACGCCCTTCGCCTGGCCATGCTGTGCGCGGCACAAGACCACGACGACATCAGTCTGTCGGTGCTTGACATCATCCGCGAAGAGATGGTCCCCGAGGCAGGACCGGAGGACGTCGCCACAGTTCTCCTTGGCCGGCTCTTCGACACATCACCGGATCCCGCATCTCAGACGCCAGCGCTCCGGTTCCGGGCGGGAGTGCGGACCGAGTTGCAGTCCATGCTCACGGCTCGTGATCGCTGGGGCCGGTACCGAGCCATCACCAGCCGCATCGCGGCCAGGGACGGTCTTCCGTTTGTGGCTGCCGCGACCGACCCGACCGGCCGCCTTGAAGTGCCGCAGGTGCAGCCGATCGCCGAGATGTCGGAGGTACACCTAAGCGCCGGCGACGCGGATACCGAGGCAGCGCCGCCGCAGCTACTGGCTGGGAAGGTTGACCGGGTCGACGGCAGCCACGCGGGCACCGAGTCCTCAGCTGGCAAGCGGCGCGGCGGGCTCGACCAGTCGCCGCCCGACGGCCTGACGCTGCTGCACCGGCTGCGCATCCCCGCCGAGCCGGTGCGGGACCTGCACTTCTCGCCCGACGGGCTCTATGTCGGTGTGGCCGCCGTCGACACCGTGGCGATCTGGAGCGTCGAGAGCGGACAGCTGCTGCGAACCGTCAAGATTCCGCCGGACGCGCGGCCCCTGCCGGACAGCGTCACCTCCTCGTTCGGGTGGTTGCCGGACAGCCGCCGCATCATGTTCGACGAGGCCGGCCACGTCGGCGTCCTCGATTGGGAGAGCGGCGAGGTCGCGTGGACCGTCGCCGACACCAGCTTCGAGGCCGCCGCCGTCTCGCCGCGCGGCGACCGCATCGCCGTCGGCACCAGCTACGGCACAGTGCTGATACTCGATTCCGGCGACGGGCGAGTGGTGCGTGCCCTCGACGACCACCGTGGCAACGTCTACGAATTCGCGTGGTCGCCCGACGGCCGCCACCTGGCCAGCGGCGGCGGGTCGGGAGACGGCCCGAAGGACAGCGGCAGCAGCTACGACAACGTGCTGCGGGTGTGGGACACCGACTCCGGCGAGCTTGTCGCTCGGCTGGCCGGGCACAACTCGTTCATCGGCGGGATGGCATGGTCACCCCGGGGCGATCTACTCGCCTCCGGCTCACAGGATGCCACCGTATGCGTCTGGGCGCCGCTCACCGGCCAACTCATCAACACCATCGAGGTACACACGAGCGACACCCGCGGGCTTGAGTTCTCCCCCGACGGCAGCGTCCTGGTCTCCGCCTCGTGGGACAACACGGTGCGGTTGTGGCATACCGACGACGTCCGCGAACTGGCTGCACTTCGCCTTGCCCGGCACACCGGCCAGGTGTGGATCCGCGCCCGGTTCAACCCGAGCGGCAGCCACTTCGCGGTGGCCCGCGCCGACGAGCTGCTGCTGTTCAGCGCCGACCTCGCCGCCCTCAAGGGGGCCGGCACCGGCCTCGACACGGTGCGCTACACGACCGCGAAGCTGGTGCTGGTCGGCGACACCGGGGTGGGCAAGACCGGGCTCGGCTGGCGGCTGTCGCACAACGAGTTTCGCGAGCACGCCTCCACCCACGGCCAGCAGTTCTGGGTCGTCGATAGCCTCGGCGTGACCCGGCCCGACGGCACCGAGTGCGAGGCTGTCGTATGGGATCTGGCCGGCCAACACGTCTACCGGCCGGTCCACGTGATCTTCCTGGAGCGGGTCGACCTCGCCATCCTCATGTTCGACCCGACCAACCGCCACGAGACCCTTAAGGGCGTCGACTTCTGGCTGGAACAGCTGGCCGGGCAGGCCTCGCTGCCGCCGACCGTGCTGGTCGGCGGGCGCCTCGACCGCGGCCCGTCGGTCATCGCCCGCGCCGACCTCGACGAGCTGTGCCGCCAGCGCGGCGTCACCGGCGGATACGTCGCCATTAGCGCCAAAAGCGGCGAGGGCCTCGGCGACCTGCTCGACGTGTTGCGCCGGATCATCCCGTGGGACCGAGCCGCCGCCACCGTCACCACCGTCACCTTCAAACGGATCAAGGACTACGTGCTCGGCCTCAAGGAGCAGGCCGCCGGCGGCCGGGTGCTCGTCGACACCGACCAACTGTTCCGCGAGCTGACCGCGTCCGATCCGCAGTGGCAGTTCACCGCCGACGAGATGCGCGCCGCCGTCGGCCACCTGGAGACCCACGGCTACGTGGCCGTGCTGAAAAGCTCCGCCGGACTCGACCTGATCTTGCTGGTACCGAGCCTGCTGCCGGACCTCGCGTCGTCGATTATTCTGCTCGCCGACCGGCATCCCCGCGAGCTCGGCGCGATCAACGAGACGATCCTGCTCAACGGCGCCTACGCGCTGCCCGAGCTAACCACCCTCGACCCGGCCGAGCGGGAGGTGTTGATCGATGCGACGGTGGTGCGGTTCCTGCGACACAACGTGTGCTTCCGGGAGACCCTTGGCTCCGAGACGCTGCTGATCTTCCCGAGTCTGATCCGGCAGCGGCGGCCACTTCAGGACGACGCCGAAACCGTAGACGACGTGTCCTACGTCGCGCGGGGGCAGGTCGAGAACTCGTACGCCGCTGTGGCCGTTCTTCTCGGCTATGCGCAGATCTTCACCCGGGTCACCCAGTGGCAGGACCAGACGCATTACGAGTTCGAGCGTGGCCAGATCTGCGGGCTGCGGGTCCTGCAGGAGCGCGAGGGCGAGCTGGAGTTCGTGCTTTCCTACAGCGCCGCCACCCCCGCCTACGGGCGCCAGCTTTTCCAGGGGCTGTTCGAGAAATTCCTGGTCCAGCGAGACGTTGCGGTCACCCGCTATACGCCGGTGTCGTGCCGCAACCAGCACCGGCAGGACCGGTCGGTGGTTTTGCAGCGCCGCCGGGAACGTCGCGGTTTCCTTTTCTGCAGCGAGTGCGGCGAAAAAGTGCCGTTGCCCGACGCCGACGTTGTCGGACAGCCCGCGGCCGGGCTGCACGCGCCGGTGATCCGTGAGGCCAGCTACGCCCGGCTGCGCAGCGAGTACGAGGCGAACCTGGCCCGGGTCAAGGCGTACGTGCGGGGCGCCCCGCCCCGCTGCCACCTGAGCCACGCCGGCGACCAGCATCGCTGGGCCGAGGACCTGGCGCAGAGCCTGCGCGACGCCGGGATCGACATTGTCGACGACCCGGACGCCATTGGATCCGCCGACACGGTGCTGATGCTATGCACCCCCGTCTACTGGGCTTCCTGGCCGGTCGTGCCGTCGCTGGCCGCACGGCTGCGCCGGGGCAGCACGCAGCCGGTCATACCGCTGCTGGTCGACGGCCCGGCCGGCCCCGACCAGCTGGCCCGGCTCGGTGGCCGCGAGGTGCGCGACTTCCGCGACGGATCCCGGCACGTCCTCGACCTGTTCGACCTGGTCCTCGAACTGCACCGGATCAGCCCCGACGACACCGCGTTCGCCCCGCTGCGGCGGGCGATGGCCGACGGCTGGCAGGAGCTGCTGCGCAGCCGGCAGGAGATGTCGGCGTCACCGGCGACGCCGCGGGAGGTGTACGTGTCGTACGCCCGCAATCCGGAGAGCTCCGCGGTGGTGGACGAGATCCGGCCGGCCCTCGAGGCGCACGGGGTGCGACTCGTCCAGGACGGCCGAGACGTCCCTTACAAGAAGGACATTCGCGAGTTCATGCGCTCACCGGGCCGCGGGCGGGCCGTCGTGCTCGTCATCAGCGAGGGCTACCTGCGCTCCGAGAGCTGCATGTTCGAACTGCTGAAGATCGCCAAGCACGACGACTTCCGCGACCGCATCTTCCCGGTCGTGCTGGACGGGGCCGGCATCTACAAGCCTCGCGACCGCATCGCCCACGTCCGGTACTGGGAGGCTACGACCGCTTCGCTCGACGCGGCACTCAAGTCCGTGTCCGCCGCCAACCTCGATGGTTACCGGGAGGAGATCGACCTCTACACGGAGATCCGCGCCGCGCTGCCCCGGCTGGGCGACATTCTCAAGAATATCAACGCGCTCTCTCCCGACCTGCGCCGTGAATCCGGCTACACCGAGCTCGTCGCAGCCGTCCTGCGCGAGCTCGGCGACTGACAGTTGCTTCTTAGGAACCTTGTCCGAGCGAGGTAGCGGCGAACCGCGCGAAGTGCGGCGGCAGACGCGGATCCCTGGCAACCCGGTCGAACCTGCCGTGATTCGCCATGCGAACCTGGGCCCGATCCGGGCGGACCTCGTCACCGACGTGGTCGGAGACAGGGGAAATGAACCAGGCCTGCTGCTGCTCAGAGGAGGCGATCGCGTCGAGGTCACTCGCACCGAGTCGGCCGGCGGCATAGGTGACGTTACGCAGGAGGAATCCCTCAGCTTGCAGGATCCGGATGGCCTGCTGTTCGAAGGCGTCGAGGCTCTCGCGCGAGACTCGCCAAAAGTGGATCTCTGCGACGTCGCTGTACGTCTTGCGGTGAGCGCTGAGCTGCTCACGACGTTGACCGCCTGGCCCACGTAAAGCTGGCCGTCAGTGAAGGACAACACGTAAATACCGCACCGGCCCTCGGCCGCCGGGACCTGCGCCGCGGCCGGCAGTCCGCCGTTCGCCACGATCCGTTGGGCCGGGGCTTGTGACCACTGGCCGACGAGAAGGGCTACGTGATCCCGCGGGGGCGCCTCGACTGACATGGCTACACCATTCGGCCGGAGCAGACCCAAGATGAGAGGTCTCCGCGGCATTTGACCCGCATGATCAACCACAGAACCAAGAGCCGCGCCGGCCATTCCGCTCCGACACGGCAAGTTCCGTCGCGCGTGGGTCCCCGTCAATCCGAGGGTGCTCCTGGGGTGCTCGGATGCCGTCGGCCCCAGGAGGATTTCCTGTCTGCCGCGCGGATTCCGGCGGTCAGCAGTGCCGAAGAGCCGATCACGAAGTCGTCAGCACCGCACAGACCAGGGACTACAGACAGGCCTCCGGTAGGACTGGCATTCAAGAATCTGGACGCGCCGGAGATATCGGGGCCCTACGACAGGAGAAGCTACTGCTGAAGATTAAAAGTCCTCAGCTCTGCCATTGAGCTAGCGGCCCGCGATCATAGGGTACCTGTGCTTCGCCGGATTGCTATCCCGGTATCCGCCATCGCGCGTCTTCGCAGGTGGCGGGGCGCCGTCGGCTGCTGGACATGCGTTGGTGGCTTCAGGCCGCGGCCTGGTTTTGGATATGCAGAAGGCCCACCCCGTGTGGGGTGGGCCTTCTGTTC
>NZ_BOML01000101.1 GCF_016862175.1 Paractinoplanes durhamensis
CGCTACTCACCCATGGCTGGCTGATCATGCGGTCGCCGGGATGGTGCTGGCCCCGGGGACCCTGCTGCTGGAGTTGGTGTTGCGTGCCGGTGAGGAGGTCGGCTGCCCGGACGTGACAGAGCTGACCCTGCACACCCCGATGACGCTGCCGGACACGGGATCGGTGCAGGTCCAGGTGGCCGTCACCAATGACAGCGACAGCGGAAAATGCACCGCCACCATCCACACCCGCCCCGACATCGACCCAGAAAGTCCTGTTTGGACTCTGCACGCGACCGCCGCCCTCACCGCCGCCGATGACGTCACTGCCGGCACGGTCGACCTGACGGCCTGGCCGCCGCCCGGCGCCCAACCGGCCGACGGCACAGAAACCGTATGGCGCCGCGGCGACGAGATCTTCGCCGAAGTCACCCTGCCGGCCGAGCAAGACGCCGGCGCGACCCGATATGGCATCCACCCAGCGCTGCTGGATCTCGCGCTGGACGCCGCCGGTGACGCGGCGCGCCGATGGCCCGCTTCGTGGACCGGCGTCCGGTGGCATTCCGCCGGCGCCGCGGGCCTGCGTGTGCGATTCGCGCCGGCCGGTGCGGACACGTTCTCCCTGCACGCGGCCGACGAGGCAGGCAATCCCGTGCTGACCGCGGCATCCGTGGCACTCCGGCCGATTCCGGCCGAGGCGGGTGGGACGCCGGCCGACGTGCTGTTCCGGCTGCATCTGGTGCCGGTGCCGGTCCCCGGTGTCAACGGCGGGCCCGGCGGCGTACGGGTGCACCGGTGCGACACGGTGGACGAGCCGCTACCGTCCGCCGTCCGTACGGTGACCATGCAGGCGCTGGCCGCACTCACCGTGACGGGTGCCGAGACGCTGGTTGTCGTCACCCGCGCCGGCGACCTCGCGCACGCCGCGGTGCGCGGGCTGGTCCGGTCGGCCCAGGCCGAGCAGCCCGGCCGGTTCGTCCTGGTCGAGACCGAAACCGAAACCGTCGACGACGACGCGCTCCTGGCCGCCGCGGTCGCGTCCGGCGAGCCCGAGCTGGCCATCCGCGACGGCGCTCTGCTGGCACCCCGGCTCACCCGGGTCGCCTCCGCCCCGGCCGCCCCCGTCGAGCCGGGCGGCACCGTGATGGTCGTCGGGACGGGGGCGATGGGCCGGTTCGTCGCTCGGCACCTCGTCGTCGCGCGCGGGGCGCACCGTCTGCTGCTGGTCAACCGCTCCGGGCTCGCCGACGAACTGGTGGCGGAGCTGACCGGGCTGGGCGCCGAGGTGACCGTGGCGGCGTGCGACGCTGCCGACCGCATCGCCCTCGCCGCCCTGCTGGACAGCGTGCCGGCCCTCACCGGCGTGGTGCACTGCGCCGGGCTGGTGGCGGACGGCCTGGTCGGGTCGATCACGGCCGATCAACTCGACGCCGTTCTGCGCCCCAAGGTCGACGCTGCGGTCAATCTGGACGAGCTGACCCGCGACCGCGAGCTGTCCCTGTTCCTGCTGTGCTCGTCCGCGACCGGCGTGTTCGGCAACGCCGGCCAGGGCGCGTTCGGCGCCGCCAACGCCTTCCTTGATGCCCTCGCCGTGCGTCGCCGCGAGGCCGGTCGCCCGGCCGTGGCGCTGGCCTGGGGCCCCTGGGAGCCGCTGGCCGCCGACGCGCCGGCGCTGTTCGACCGGGCGGCCGGCGGCGCGGACGCGCTGGTGGTGGCGTGGCGGCCAGACCTCGCCGCCGTGCGGGCGGCCGACCAGGTGCCGCCGCTGCTGCGCGAGCTGGTCCCGAACCGGTCCCGCCGGCGCGCCAACGGGGTGGCCCCCGTCAGCCTCGCCCGGCGGATCGCCGGCCGGCCGGCGGCGGAACAACTCAAAATCCTGCTGGATGTCGTTCGCGGGCAGGTCGCCGCCGTGCTCGGCCACACCGGCGGCAACGGGAGCTCGTCACCGGCTGTCGGGGCGGACCGGCCGTTCAAGGAGCTCGGCTTCGACTCGCTCACCGCCGTCGAGCTGCGCAACCGGCTGAATGCGTCGACCGGCCTGCAGTTGCCGGCGACGCTGGTCTTCACCTATCCGACGGCCACCGCGGTCGCCCGGCACCTGCGCGCGGAACTGAATCCCGACGGTGACGTCCCTCCTGTCCTGCGGGAACTCGACCGGCTGGAGAACGTGACCGCCGGGCAGGCCGCGGAGCAACCCGACGACGAGACCCGCAGGCTGGTCACCCAACGCCTGGAGGCACTGCTGCGCCGGTGGCGCGGCGACGTGGCGGAGCTTGAACCGGCAGCGCTCGACTCCGCCAGTGCGGAGGACGTGTTCGCGCTTATCGACCGCTCCCTGGGCCGGCCTTGACCGCCGGCCTTGACCGCCGGCCGAGTAGGCACCGGACCAACCGTGCACGACCCCGAGCAACAACGCTCGACGCAGTCAGGAGTTCTGATGACACAGACCCACGAGCCGCGCCCGCTCCCGACCGACCGGAGTTCCCCGTTCGACCCGCCCGAGGAGCTGATCCGGCTGGGCAGCAGGCGGCCGGTGAGCCGAATCGTCTACGCCGACGGGTCGATCGGCTGGCTCGTCACCGGCCACGCCGAGGCTCAGGCGGTGCTCGGCGACGGGCGGTTCAGCGCTCGCAAGGAGCTGGTCCGGCTACCCGTGCCCTGGCTCGGCCACATGGAGCGGGTGCCGGCCGGTCCCGGCGAGTTCATCTTCATGGACCCGCCCGAGCACGCGCGCTTTCGCAAGCTGCTCGCCGGGTACTTCACCATGCGCCGCATGCGCCAGTTCATCCCGCGCGTAGAAGAGATCGCGCAGCAGCGGCTGGACGCGATGGAGGAGGCCGGCCAGCCGTGCGACCTGATGAAAGTCTTCGCCTACCCGATCCCGTCACTGGCCATCTGTGAATTGGTCGGCATGCCGTACGCGGAGGCCGGCGTCATGCACGACGAGATCACCCGGATGTTCAGCTTCGACTCGCCGCCGGAGGAGACCCGGGCGGCCGCCGCCGCCATTCACCGCATGCTGTACGAATTGCTGCTGCGTAAGCGGGCGAAACCGGCCGACGACATCATGAGCGAGTTGGTCATCTCCGGGCAGCTATCGGTCGAGGAGATCCTCCGCGTCGCCTCGCTGCTGCTCATCGGCGGGTTCGACAACACCGCCAACATGATCGGGCTCGGCGTGTACGCGCTCCTGCAGCACCCGGAGCAGCTTGCCCTGCTGCGTGCCCAGCCGGAACTGGTGGAGAGCGCGGTCGAGGAGCTGATGCGGTACGTGCCGTCGTTGCACATCGGACCGATCCGGGCGGCGCTGGAGGATGTCGAGCTGGGCGGCGAGTCGATCCGGGCCGGCGAGGTGCTGACGCTGTCGCTGTCCGCCGCCAACCGCGACGAACGGCGGTTCGAGGAGCCAGATCGGCTGGACATCATGCGTACGGCCACCCGCCAGCTGGCCTTCGGCTACGGCGTGCACCAGTGCATCGGCCAGACGCTTGCCCGCATCGAGATGCAGGTGGCGCACGCCGCGCTGCTGCGTCGCTTCCCGACGATGCGGCTTGCGATCCCCGGCGACGAGGTGCCGATGCGGGAGAACATCGTCCCCTACGGCCCCCGCCTGCTGCCGGTCGTCTGGGGGGATGCGGTATGACCACCAAAGCTCTGGTGCTCGGCGGCGGTCTGGCCGGCACGCTGGCCGCCCGTGTGCTCTCGGCACACTTCGACACCGTCACCGTGGTCGAGCGCGACCGGTACCCGCAGGGGCCGCAGTTGCGCCGCGGTGTGCCCCAGGCCCAGCACGGGCACCTGCTCATGGCCGGTGGCGCCACGATCATCGATCACCTGCTCCCGGGCACCGTTGACCGGCTGCTCGAACTGGGCGCGCACCGCATCGGGCTGCCGGAGGACACGGTCTCGCTCACCGCGTACGGCTGGGTGCCCCGATTTCCGGCCACCGGCTACATGATCACCTGCGGTCGTCCGCTGATCGACTGGGTGGTGCGCGAGCATGTGCTGCGCGAGAGGCGCATCACCGTGCTCGAGGACACCACGGTGCTCGGGTTGTGCGGTGGGGCGGGCCAGGTCACCGGCGCGCGGGTGCAGACCGCCGGCGCACCCGAGACGCGGCTGGAGGCCGACCTCGTCGTCAACGCCACCGGTCGCGCGTCCGGGCTGCGGCGCTGGCTGGCCGAGCTCGGCGCGCCGCCGATCGCGGAGGACATCGTGGACACCGGGATCGCCTACGCGACCCGGATCTACCGGGCCCCGCGCCGGTTCCCGCCGGTGGTCCTCTACGCCGATCACCGGGTGGCGCTGCCGGGCCGGAACGGTGCGTTGCTGCCGATCGAGGACGGGCGGTGGATCGTCACGCTGTCCGGGACCCGGGGCGGTGAGCCGCCGACGGACGAGGAAGGGTTCCTCGACTTCGCCCGCAACATCCGGCACCCGCTGATCAGCGAGCTGATCGCCGCGGCGGAACCGATTACCCCGATCCGGGGGACCCGCAGCACCGTCAACCGGCGGCTGCGGCTGGACGGGGCGGCTGACGGCTGGCCGGAGGGCCTGGTGGCGCTCGGCGACGCCGTCGCGGCGTTCAACCCGGTGTACGGGCACGGAATGAGCACGGCGGCGCGGGGCGCGCTGGCGCTGGATGCCAACCTGCGGCGGCTCGGACCGGGGCCCGGGTTGGCGCCGGCCGCCCAGCGCGCGGTCGTGGCCGCGGTCGACGACGCGTGGGTGCTCGCCACCCAGCAGGACATCTGCTATCCGGAGTGTCGCTACGACGTGGTGGACCCTCGGATCGTCAACCGCGGCGCATCGGGCCGCAACCTGATGGACCTTGTCGGACTGGCCGCGTTGCGGGAACCGGTGGTGAGTGCGGCGACGATCCGGGTCAATACGTTGTCGGCGCCGCTGACCAGCCTGGAAGGGGCAGACGTCGTGGCCGCGCTGCGCCGTCCCGCCGACCGGCCGCTGCTGACCGGTCCACCGCTCACGGACGAGGAGCGGGCCATCCTCGCGGCGCACGGCTGACGGCGTCGCGAGGATGGCCCGGCCCGGGTCACAGCCCGTCGACCCGGGTCATCTCGTCGGCGTCGAGCATGAAGCCGGACATGTTGAAGTTGCTCGCGATCCGGTCCAGGTTGCCCGACCGCGGGATGACCGGGATCCCGCGCTGCAGATGCCACCGCAGGACGACCTGGGCCGGTGTCACCCCGTGCCGGGCCGCGATCCCGGTGAGAGTCTCGTCGCGAAGGTCGGTGCCCTTGAGCGGGCTGTATCCCATCACGACGACGCCTCGGTCCCGGTGCTCGGCCAGCAGCTTGCTGTCGTGCCGGAACGGGCTCCACGGGATCTGGTTGACGGCCGGCGCCTGCCCGGTCGCCGCGATCAGCTCGTCGATCTGCTCGATGCTGTAGTTGCTCACGCCGACCGATCGGGCCAGCCCTTCCTCACGAGCGGCGAGGAAGGCCTGCCATGTCCGCGGGTGGGCGCGGCCGCGTGGCGGCCAGTGGACCAGCCACAGGTCGACGTGGTCGGTGCCGAGTGCCCGCAGGCTCGCGGTGAGCGTGCTGCGCTCCCGGCCGGCGTTCGCCGGTGGCAGCTTCGTGGTGACCAACACCGACCGCCGGTCGACGCCGCTGTCGCGCAGGGCGCGCCCGACGTCGGCCTCGTTGCCGTACATGGTCGCTGTGTCCAGGTGCCGGTAGCCGACCTGGAGGGCGTGCCGGATCGCCTCCTGCCCGGCGCGGCCCTGCAGTTGCCAGGTGCCGAATCCGAGCAGGGGCATCGTGACGCCGCCCGCCAGCGACGCTGTCATGCTGTCGTTGGTCTGTTCCATGTCCATCCCCCATATTCATCCCCCAGCCGTGCTTGTCAGGCGACGATGTCCCGGCGGCGGAACGAGACCAGGCCCACGGCGGTGAGCACGGCGGCCACGGCCACCAGCGCGAAGATCGGCCCGTAGTCGAGCGTCGGCCCCGGGAGTTTCGGACTGTGCGCGTAGGGCGAAATGTCCATCACCCATTGATTGAGCTTGAGGACCGGGCCCATCTCGCCCAGCAGGAAGAACGCGAGGAGCACCACCCAGCCGAGTACGACCTGGCGGGGCACCAGCCCGTACAGCGCGACCACGGCGCCGACGAGCACCCAGATCGCCGGTAGTTGCGCCAGGGCGGCACCCAGCACGCGCCCCAGCTCACCGCCGACGTCGCCGAGCGCCAGGCCGTGTGCCAGGCCGGCGCCGAGGCCGGTGGCGAACATCAGGATGGTTGTGCCGAACAGCGCCATGGCGACCTGGCTGCCCGCCCAGCCCAGCCGGCTGATCCCGGTGGCGAGCAGCGGCTCCGCCCGGGTGTTGGCCTCCTCCGACCGCAGACGCATGATCGACTGCACGCCGTACACCGAAACGATGATGGAGGCCAGGCCGAACTCGGCCGCGAGGAACGCGTCGGTGATGCCCTTCTCACCGCCCAGCCTGAGGATGATGTCCTGCAGATCCGGGTTGTCCAGCAGGTTGCCGACCTTCGAGGCGATGTTGCCGAGCACCAGCCCCAGCAGCAGGAAGCCGATGGCCCACGCCGCGAGACCGGCCCGCTGCAAGCGCCAGACGAGCCCCAGCGGGGAGCCCAGGAAGGCCGCCCCGCGGGCACGGCCGGGCCGGTCCGGCAGGAGCCCGGCGCCCAGATCCCGTCGCGCCGCCAGCGCGTAGGTGCCCGCCACGGCCACGGCGGTGAAGGCCAGGCTGACCAGCAGGGCCGACCAGCGCTCCCCGGCGAACGGCCGGAGCTGTTGCTGCCACCCCACCGGCGACAGCCAGCTCAGCCAGCGCGGCCCGGCGGTGTCGCCGATCGCCCGCGCGACGTAGGTGACGCCGAGCAGCGTGATCGCCAGACTGTTGGCGGCCCGGCCGTTGCCCGCCACCTGTGCGGCGGCCGCCGCGATCGCGGCGAACGCGAATCCGACACTCATCCAGCCGAGCCCGAACGCCACCGAACCGGCCACCGGCAGGCCCGCGGCGATCAGGCCCAGGGTCGTGAGGATGCCGAGCACGACGTTGGTGCCGAACCCGATGATCAGCGCCGCGGTGAGGGCGGCGTGGCGGCCGATGACGGTGGAGCCGACGAGTTCCAGCCGGCCGGTGTCCTCCTCGGACCGGGTGTGCCGCACCACCAGGATGATCGCCAGGATCGCCACCAGGATGGCGCCGATGCCGGACAACTTGACCATGGCGATCGCACCGATGGACGACTCGTCGTAGATCAGGCCGTTCAGCGCCACCACCGGCGGCGTGGTGTTGATCGTCTCCGATGCCTTGATCCGCTCCGCCAAGGTCGGGTAGAGCGGGATCGTCGCGGCGGCGCTGCCGGCCGCCATCGCGACGAGGACCGCCAGCCATGCCGGCAGCATGATCCGGTCGCGCCGCAGGGCCAGCTTCAGCAGGGCCCAGGTGCCGGTCAGGTGGTTGCTCATCGCGGCAGCGCCTCCGTCTCGGTCTGTCCCCGTTCGTCCACCGTCGGCTCGGTGCCGTAGTGGCGCAGGAACAGCTCCTCCAGCGAGGGCGGCTGGCTGACGAGACTGCGGACCCCTACCGTGGTCAGCGCCCTCAGCACCTCGTCGAGGTGCGCGTTGTCCACCTGCACGCGGACCCTGGTGCCGTCCACGCTGAGATCATGGACGCCGGGAAGGCCGTCCAGACCCTGGGGTGGCGTCGCCAGCGTCGCGTCGATCGAGGTCCGCCTCAGGTGGCGGAGCTCGGTCAGCGTGCCGGTCTCCACCGTGCGGCCGCTGCGAATGATCGTCACCCGGTGGCAGAGTGCCTCGACCTCGCTGAGGATGTGGCTGGACAACAGAATGGTGCGGCCCTTCTGGCGCTCCTCCAGGAGGGTGTCGCGGAACACGGCCTCCATCAGCGGGTCGAGCCCGGACGTCGGCTCATCCAGCAGGAGCAGCTCCACGTCGGAGGCGAGGCCGGCGACCAGCGCCACCTTCTGCCGGTTGCCCTTGGAGTACGAGCGACCCTTCTTCGTCGGGTCCAGGTTGAATCGCTCGATCAACTCGGCTCGTCGCTTGGGGTTCATCCCGCCGCGCATCCGGCCGAGCATGTCGATGACCTCCCCGCCGGACAGGTTGGGCCAGAGGGTGACGTCACCTGGCACGTAGGCCAGGCGGCGGTGCAGGGCCACCGCGTCGTGCCATGGGTCGCCACCGAGCAGCCGGACGGTGCCGGAGTCGGCGCGCAGCAACCCCAGAAGGACTCGCAGCGTAGTCGTTTTCCCCGCGCCGTTCGGCCCGAGGAACCCGTGTACCTCGCCTTCGGCGACCTCGAGATGCAAACCGTCCAAGGCGCGAGTCGAGCCGAAAGTTTTAACCAGGCTGGATATGGAGACGGGCGTCGTCATGCCCACCAAGCTACGCTGTTTTCACAAAACAGTGAAGACTGTGATGTTTCGGCTAGTCTTGCGCAGATGAGGGGAGACCGGGTGGCTCACAACGACGACGGGGGATCGCCGGCGACAGTTCCGCAGGCTGAGGCGCTGCCGGAGGGGATTTCCGCGATGCCCGACGAGGCGGTGCGGCAGTTCATCGAGCGGTTCAGTTTCACGCTCGCAGCCTCGGGCATGGCGCGGATGCCGGCCCGGGTCTTCGCGGCGCTGCTGGTCACCGACTCCGCCCGGCTCACCGCCGCCGAAGCGGCAGAGCTGCTGCAGGCCAGTCCGGCGGCCATCTCCGGCGCCGTTCGCTACCTCGCCCAGCTGAACCTCATCACCCGTGAGCGCCAGCCCGGCTCCCGGCGGGATCACTACCGGCTGTTCGACGATGTCTGGTACGAAGCGACGATGGGCCGCGACCGGATGGTCGCCCATTGGGAGAGCTCGGCCCGCGAGGTGGTGCAGTCGCTGGGCCCCGACACGCCTGCGGGCGCCCGGGTCGCCGAGATGCTGACCTTCTTCGAATTCGTTCATGCCGAGATGCCGATGCTCATCAAACGCTGGCGGGACCGGAAAGCCGAACTCCGGCTCGATAGCTGACCTTCTATCAGTTCGGCCGCGGCGGCGACACCCCGGGGTCGGGTAGGGGTCCGGCCGCCTCCGCGCAACAGGGGTAGCGGCTTCTTGGGTGCCAGGCAAGGCTGACGTTGTCAGCCTGCTCTGCCTGCTCTGCGCTCGCTCGAAGGAGCCCCTGTCGAATGGCGAACAACGAAGAGAAGCTGCTTGGCTACCTCAAGCGGGTCACGACCGCGCTGAACGAGTCGCAGTCGCGGGTGCAGGAGCTGGAGGCCGCCGGGCAGGAGCCCATCGCGATCGTCGGCATGGCATGCCGTTACCCGGGTGGGGTCAACTCCACGTCGGACCTGTGGCGCATTCTGGCCGACGGCCGGGACGTCGTGTCCGGGATGCCGACCGACCGCGGCTGGGACATCGAGGATCTCTATGACCCGGATCCGGACCGGCCGGGCAAGAGCTACGTCAAGGACGGCGGGTTTCTCCACGACGCGGCCGACTTCGATCCCGCCTTCTTCGGCATCAGCCCGCGCGAAGCGTTCGCCATGGACCCCCAGCAGCGGATGCTGCTGGAGTCCTCGTGGCGGTTGTTCGAGGACGCCGGAGTCGACCCGGCCACCCTGCGCGGCAGCCAGACCGGCGTGTTCGTCGGCGTGATCGCCTCCGGATATATCGAGCGCCTGGGCCGCGTGCCCGAAGAGGTCGAGGGATACGCCGGCACCGGCGCCATGACCAGCGTCGCCTCCGGCCGGATCGCCTTCACGTACGGGCTGGAGGGCCCGGCCGTCACGGTGGACACAGCGTGCTCGTCCTCGCTGGTCTCCATCCAGCTCGCCGGTCAGGCGCTGCGGCAGGGCGACTGCACCATGGCCGTGGCCGGTGGCGTCACCGTCATCCCGCACCCCGGCATCTTCACCGAGTTCAGCCGCCAGCGCGGCCTCGCCCCGGACGGCCGGTGCAAGTCGTTCGCGGCGGCGGCCGACGGCACGGGCTGGGCCGAGGGCTGCGGCCTGCTGCTGCTCGAACGGCTCTCCGACGCGCGCCGCAACGGCCGCGAGCCGCTGGCCGTGATCCGCGGCTGGGCGGTCAACCAGGACGGCACGAGCAACGGGCTGACCGCGCCCAACAACCTGGCGCAGGAGCGTGTCATCCGGCAGGCGCTGGCCAATGCCGGCCTCAGCAGCGCCGACGTCGACGCGGTGGAGGCCCACGGCACCGGCACCACGCTCGGCGACCCGATCGAGGCACAGGCACTGCTGGCCACGTACGGCCGGGACCGGGCTGCGGACCGCCCGCTGTGGCTGGGCTCGATCAAGTCGAACATGGGTCACGCCGGCGCGGCGGCAGGGGTCGCCGGGGTGATCAAGATGGTGCTCGCGCTACGCGCCGGCCTGCTGCCGGCCACGCTGCACGTCGACGCGCCGACACCCGAGGTCGACTGGTCGTCCGGGCACGTGCGGCTGCTGACCGAGCCGGTCACCTGGCAGCGCAACGGCCGGCCACGGCGCGCGGCGGTGTCGTCGTTCGGCGTGAGTGGCACCAACGCGCACGTCGTGCTGGAGGAGGCGCCGCAGGCCGAGGCCGCCGAGGAACAGGACGCGCCGGTGACCGCCCCGATCCCGGTGGTCGTTTCCGCGCGCACCGGCACCTCACTGCGCGCTCAGGCGGCCAAGCTGGCCGACTACCTGGCGGCCGAGGCGGCCGAGGCCGGCGCCGCGGTCCCGCTCGCCGACATCGCCCGGGCCCTGGCCGGCACCCGCTCGGTCATGGAGCACCGCGCCGTCGTTGTGGCCACCGACCGGGCAACCGCCGAGGCCGGCCTGCGCGACCTCGCCACCGGCACGCCCAGTCCGATCGTCGTCGACGGCAACGCCGGTCCGGACGCGGATCACCGGGTCGCCTTCGTCTTCCCGGGCCAGGGCTGGCAGTGGACCGGCATGGCCCGCGAGCTGCTCGACACCTCGCCCGTCTTCGCCGCCCGGATGGCCGAGTGCGCCGAGGTGCTCGATCCACTGCTGGGCACCTCCCTGCTGGCGGCCGCCCGCGGCGACGGAGACCCGGCCACGCTCGAGCGGGTCGACGTGATGCAGCCGGTCATGTTCGCGGTGATGCTTTCGCTCGCCGCGGTCTGGCAGGCTTACGGCGTCACGCCGGACGCAGTCGTCGGCCACTCGCAGGGCGAGCTGGCCGCCGCGTGCGTGGCCGGCCGGCTCGCGCTGGCCGACGCCGCCGTCGTCGTGGTGCAGCGCAGCAAGCTGATCGCGGAGCGGCTGTCCGGCCACGGCGGGATGGTGTCCGTCGCGGGGTCGCAGCAGCGGGTGCGCGACCTGCTCGCGGCGATCCAGGCGCCGCTGTCCGTGGCCGCGGTGAACGGGCCGGCCACGACCGTGGTGTCCGGTGAACCCGCCGGCCTGGACGAGCTGATGGCACGCTGCGACGCCGACGGCTTGCAGGCACGCCGCATCGGGGTGGACTACGCCTCGCACTCGGCGCAGGTCGACGCCATCGCCGGCGACCTGGCCGCGGCCCTGTCCGGGATCCACCCACAAACCGGATCCGTGCCCTTCGCCTCGGCGCTCACCGGTCAGCTCGACGACCACACGCCGCTCGATGCCGCGTACTGGACGCGTAACCTGCGCGAGCCGGTGCGGTTCGCCGACGCCGTCGGCGCGCTTCTGGACGCCGGCTACTCCGCTTTCGTCGAGGTCGGTGCCCACCCCGTGCTGACCACGGCGATCGCCGAGATCGCCGAGGCCCGGCAACGGCCCGCCGTCACCGTCGGCACGCTGCGCCGCGGCGAGGGTGACCTCGGCCGGCTCTGGCTGTCGCTGGCGACCGCCTGGACGGCCGGTCTGCCGGTGCGCTGGACGCAGGTGCTCGGGGCCACCCGTCGCCGGGTCGAGCTGCCCGGCTACGCGTTCGAGCGCGACCGGTTCTGGCTGGACAAGCCCGCCGGCGCCGACGTGACCGGCGCGGGCCTGCGCTCGCCCGGCCACCCCCTGCTGGGCGCCGCCGTCGAGCTGGCCGGGCACGGCGGCCTGCTGCTGACCGGTCGCCTGTCGCTCACCGCGCAGCCCTGGCTCGCCGACCACGCGGTCTCCGGCACGGTCCTGCTTCCCGGCGCGGCGTTCGTCGACCTCGCGGTCCGGGCCGGCGACGAGGTCGGCTGCGGCCGGCTGGCGGAGCTGACCCTGCACGCGCCGCTCATCCTCGGCGAAGCCGTGCAGGTCCAGGTTCTCATCGGCGAACCCGACGATGCCGGCCGGCGAGAGCTGCAGATCTTCGGCCGGGTCGACGACGGCGACCAGGACGCGCCGTGGACCACCCACGCGACCGGCGCCCTGGAGCCGGCGCCGGTCGGCATCGATCCGGCTTCGACCGGCGAGTTCGCCGAGTGGCCGCCCGCCGGCGCCACCGAGGTGGAGATCGGATCGCTCTACGACGACCTCGCCGAGGCCGGTTACGCCTATGGGCCCGCGTTTCGCAGTCTGCGCGCGGCCTGGCAGCGCGGCGACGAGGTGTTCGCTGAGATCGCCCTGCCCGGCGACCGGCAGGCCGAGGCGCAGCGCTTCACCCTGCACCCGGCGCTGCTCGACGGCGCTCTGCACGCCCTCGCCTTCCTCCCGCGGGACCAGGGCGCCGACGTCCGGCTGCCGTTCGCCTGGACCGGCGTGCGGGTGACCGCCGCCGGCGCCGCGGTCCTGCGGGTGCGGCTCACCCCGACCGGCGGCGACGGCATCGCCATCACCGCCGCCGATCCGTCCGGCGCCCCGGTCGCCGAGATCGAGTCCATGGTCATGCGGGCGGTCGCGGCACACGATCTTGACGCACCGGGCCGGGGCGACGACCGGCTGTTCCGGCTGGACTGGAACCCCCTCGCGGCCGACTCCGGCGGGTCCGAGGGCGGCGCCGCGGATTGGGCGTTGCTCGGTCCGGACACCCTCGGCGTCCGTGCCGGCCTGCGCGGCGCCGGCATCATCCCGCAGTCAGCCCCGGACCTCGGCCTGCTGGCCCTCGACATCGACGCCGGCATCCCCGCGCCCGGCGTGGTCCTCGCGTGCGCACCCACATCCGACGTGCAGAGCAAGACGCGCCCGCAAGGCACCGTCGCGATCACGCATGCCACCACCGCGGCCACCCTCGACCTGCTGCAGCGATGGCTCGCCGAGCCGCGCGTCGCCGCCTCGCGGCTGATCCTGCTCACCCGCGGCGCCGTCAGCATCGACGGCCAGGATTCGTCGATCGCGCCGGCGCAGGCCGCCGTGTGGGGACTGGTCCGCTCGGCGCAGGCGGAGAACCCCGACCGGTTCATGCTCCTCGACCTCGACGACACCGGTCCCTCCTGGGCTGCCCTGCCCGCCGCCGTCGCTGCCGCCCTGTCGGCCGGCGAGCCGCAGGTCGCCCTGCGCGGCGGCGCGGGCCACGTCGGCCGGCTGGTCCGGGCGGCCACCTCCGTCCCGCTCAGCCCGCCCGTCGGTGCGGACGCCTGGCAGCTCGACACGGTGGCCCCCGGCGACGTGTCAGGCCTGGCACTGGTGCCGGCGCCGGAGGCCGCCGCGCCACTGCGCGCCGGCCAGGTGCGGCTGTCGGTCCGCGCGGCCGGGCTGAACTTCCGCGATGTGCTCGTCTCCCTCGGCATGGTGCCCGGGCAGGTCGGCATGGGCGGTGAGGGCGCCGGCGTGGTCACCGAGGTCGGCCCCGACGTGGCCGGGCTCGCGGTCGGTGACCGGGTGCTGGGCATCTTCCCCGGCTCGTTCGGGCCGGTCGCCGTGGCGGACGCCCGGATGGTCGTGCCGGTTCCGCGGGACTGGTCGTGGGAGCGCGCCGCGTCGGCCCCGATCGCGTTCGTCACCGCCTATCACGCGCTCACCGCGATGGCCGAGGTGCAGCCGGGTGAGTCCGTGCTCATCCACGCCGCGGCCGGCGGCGTCGGCATGGCTGCGGTCGCCATCGCGCGGCACCTCGGCGCCGAGGTCTACGCCACCGCCAGCCCCGGCAAGCACGCAGCGCTGGCCGCGCTCGGGGTCGACGAAGCGCACCTGGCGTCCTCTCGCGACGCCGACTTCGCGCCCCGCTTCCTGGCGGCCACCGACGGCCGGGGCGTCGACGTGGTACTCAATTCGCTGACCGGCGAGCTGGTCGACGCCTCGCTGCGGGTCCTGCCGCGCGGCGGGCGCTTCATCGAGCTGGGCAAGCGGGAGATCCGCGAGCCCGCCCAGGTCGCCAGCGACTACCGAGGAGTGGACTACCGGCCCTTCGAGGACCCCGACCCGCAGCGCATCGGTGAGTTGCTGGCGATCGTCGTCGACCTGTTGGGCCAGGGTGTCCTGCGGCCGCTGCCGACGCGCGCCTTCGGTCTGCTCCGGGCCGCCGAGGCGTTCTCCTGGATGAGCCAGGCCCGGCACACCGGCAAGCTGGTTCTGACCGTTCCGCGCCGTCCCGAGCCCGAGGGCACGACCCTGATCACCGGCGGCACCGGCACCATCGGCCGACTCGTCGCCCGGCACCTGGTGGTCACCGGGCAAGCCCGGCACCTGGTGCTGGTCAGCAGGCAGGGTGAACAGGCGCCGGGCGCCGCCGACATCGTCACGGAGCTGACCACCGTCGGCGCCCGCGTCACGGTGACCGCCTGCGACGCGGCCGATCGCGACGCGCTGCGGGCGGTCATCGAGGCGATCCCGGCCGAGCACCCACTGACCTCGGTCATCCACGCCGCCGGCCGGCTCGACGACGGGCTGCTCGTCTCGTTGACACCCGACCGGCTGGCCGGGGTCCTGCGGTCCAAGGTGGACGCCGCGGTCAATCTCGACGAGCTGACGCGCGATCTCGACCTCGCCCAGTTCGTGCTGTTCTCGTCGACGTCCGGGGTGCACGGCGCCGTCGGCCAGGCCAACTACGCGGCCGGCAACGCGTTCCTGGACGCCCTGGCCCAGCACCGGCGGGCGGCCGGGCTGCCCGGCACCTCGCTCGCCTGGGGCTACTGGGCCCGCGCCACCGGCATGACCGGCCGTCTCACCGAGGTGGACATGGCCCGGATCGGGGAGAGCGGCGTCGTGCCGCTGACCTCCGAGGAGGGGCTGGTCCTCTACGACGCCGCGCTGGCGCTCGACGAGCCGGTCCTGATGCCGGCCCGCGTCGACCTTGCCGCGCTCCGCGGCCTCGCCGCCGCGGGCGAACTGCCCGCGCTGCTGCGCCGCCTGGTGCGTTCCGCGCCGGTACGCCGCGCCGCCGCGCAGGCGAGCGCCGCCGCCGACGCCGAGCTGGCCGATCGGCTGGCCGGCCTGGGCGTCGAGGAGCAGGAGGAGCTGCTGCTGGACGTGGTCCGGTCGCACACCGCGGCCACCCTGCGGCACAGCACCCCGGACCTGATTCACCCCGACCGGGCGTTCAAGGATCTGGGCTTCGACTCGCTGACGGCCGTGGAACTGCGCAACCGGCTGGCCGCCGCCACCGGGCTGCAACTGGCGGCGACGCTGGTCTTCGACCACCCGACGCCGGCCCAGTTGGCGAGCTTCCTGCGCGACGAGATCGACCCCGAGGGCGACCCGGGCGACGCGGTGTTCGACGACCTGTATCGGCTGGAGGCCGCACTGGCGGCGACGGCACCGGACGAGATCACTCGGGTGGCGGTCGCCAAGCGCCTGGAGGCCATGTTGTGGACCTGGAACGGCGGCCACCGGCAGTCCCGCGACGGCGGCGCGCTGGACGCGGGCAGCCTCGCGTCCGCCTCCGATGACGACATGTTCGAGCTGATCGACCAGGAGCTGGGCGGCTCCTGAAAACCGCGGAACGGATCCGGGAGGAAACGCCGATGACGGCGAGTACCGAGGACAAACTTCGCGACTATCTCAAGCGGGTCGGCGCCGAGCTGGGCCGCAGCCGGCAGCGCACGGCGGAGCTGGAGGCGGCCCGCCACGAGCCGATCGCGATCGTCGGGATGTCCTGCGCGCTGCCCGGCGGGGTGTCCACGCCGGACGACCTGTGGGCCTTCGTGGCCTCCGGCGGCGACGCGATCGGCCCGTTCCCGGCCGACCGCGGCTGGGACCTGCCCGCTCTGTACAGCACGGACCCGAACGTCCCCGGCACCGCCTACGTCCGCGAGGGCGGCTTCCTTTACGACGTGGCCGACTTCGACGCCGAGTTCTTCGGCATCTCACCGCGGGAAGCGCTGGTGATGGACCCCAACCAGCGGCTCGTGCTGGAGGCGGCGTGGGCGGCCATCGAGCGCGGCGGGATCGACCCGGCAGCGCTCAAGGGCAGCCGCACCGGGGTGTTCATCGGCGCCCAGACCTCCTGGTACGTGGAGCGCCTGGACGTGCCGCGGCTGGCGGAGGTGCCGGAGGTCGAGGGCTACCTGGGCTCCGGCGGCATGCCGAACATGATTTCCGGCCGGGTCGCCTACGCCCTCGGCCTGGAGGGCCCGGCGGTCACCGTGGACACCGCCTGTTCCTCGTCGCTGGTGTCGGTGCACCTCGCGGCGAACGCCCTGCGCCGCGAGGAATGCGGCCTCGCGCTGGCCGGCGGCGTCGCGGTGATGTGCGCCCCGGCGGCGTTCGTCGAGTTCTCCCGGCAGCGCGGGGCGGCGCACGACGGCCGCTGCAAGTCATACGCCGACGGTGCCGACGGTGCCGGCTGGTCCGAGGGCGTGGCGATGGTCGTGCTGGAGCGGCTGTCCGACGCGCGCCGGCACGGTCACCCGGTGCTGGCCGTGGTCACCGGCTCCGCCATCAACTCGGACGGTGCCAGCAACGGGCTCACCGCGCCCAGCGCCTCGGCCCAGCAGCGGGTGATCCGGGACGCCCTCGCCGATGCCCGGATCAGCGCCGCGGACGTCGACGTGGTCGAGGGGCACGGCACCGGCACCACGCTCGGCGACCCGATCGAGATTCAGGCGCTGCTGGCCACCTACGGCCGGGAGCGCCCCGCCGAGCGTCCGCTCTGGCTCGGTTCGCTCAAGTCCAACCTCGGCCACACGCAGGCCGCCGCGGGCGTCGCCGGCCTGATCAAGATGGTCCAGGCGCTGCGGCACGGCATGCTGCCGGCGACCCTGCACGTCGACGAGCCGACCTCGCAGGTGGACTGGTCGGCCGGCGCGGTGTCGCTGCTGACCGAAGCCAGGCCCTGGACTCTCACGGACCGCCCACGCCGGGCCGGCATCTCCGCGTTCGGGGTCAGCGGCACCAACGCGCACATCGTGCTCGAAGAAGCTCCGCCCGCGGAGCCGGAGCCGGAAGGCCGATCGGCGCCGGACCGCCCGGCGGTCTTCGCCGGTCCGCGGCCGGTGACGTGGATGGTCTCCGGACGCGACCGGCAGTCCCTCCGGGCGCAGGCCGCCCGGTTGCACGACCACCTCGAGGGCCGCCCCGATCTCGACCCGCTCGCCGTCGAGCAGGCGCTCGTCAGCACCCGCACCGCCTTCGACAGCCGCGGCGTCGTGGTGGCCGCCGACCGCGACGGGCTGCTGCACGGGTTCGCCGCGATGGCGCGGGGTGTTCCGGCAGACCACGTCGTCACCGGCGAGGCACTCGTACGCAAAGCGGTCTTCGTCTTCCCCGGACAGGGCTCGCAGTGGCCCGGCATGGCCGCGTCCCTGTTCGACGCTTCGCCGGTCTTCGCGGAGGCTCTGACCGAGTGCGCCGAGGCGCTGCAGCCGCACCTCGACTGGCCCGTGCTCGACGCGCTGCGCGGCGGTGCGCAGGCCAGCGATGTGGACACCGACCGGGTCGACGTCGTCCAGCCGGCGCTGTTCGCGGTGCTGGTCTCCCTGGCCCGCCTCTGGCGCGCCTGCGGGGTCCAGCCCGCCGCAGTCGTCGGCCACTCTCAGGGGGAGATCGCGGCCGCCCACATCGCCGGCGCGCTGACCCTCGCCGACGCCGCCCGCGTCGTGGCGTTGCGCAGCCTCGCGATCCGTGAACAGTTGGCCGGTCACGGCGGCATGGTCTCGGTCATGCTGCCGGCCCGAGCCGCCGGCGAACTGGCCGGCAGGTGGGCCGGCCGGGTCGAGGTCGCCGCCGTCAACGGGCCGAATGCGACGGTCCTGGCCGGTGCGCCCGACGCGCTGGACGAGCTCCTCGAAGCGTGCATCGCCGACGGAGTCCGCGCCCGGCGGATCGCTGTCGATTACGCCTCGCACACCGTGCAGGTCGAGACGATTGCCGAGCGGCTGCGCACCGCGCTCGCCCCGACCGCGCCGCGTTCCTGCGGGGTGCCGTTCTATTCCACCGTCACCGGCGCGACCATCGACACCGCGACACTCGACGGCGAGTACTGGCACCGCGGCCTGCGGGCGACCGTCCAGTTCGAGCGGGCCATCCAGTCGGTGGTCGCCGACGGTTTCGGCACGTTCGTCGAGGTCAGCCCGCACCCCGTGCTCACCCCGGAGGTGCTGGCCGTCGCCGAGGCGGCCGGGCGGCAGCAGGCCGTCGCCGTCGGATCGTTGCGCCGGGGCGACGGTGGTCCCGACCGTTTCCTCACCTCGCTCGCCGAAGCGTACGTGGCTGGGCTGCCCGTGGAATGGACCGCCGTGCTCGGCGACGCCGCCGGCCGGCCGCCGGTCGAGCTCCCCACCTACGCGTTCCAGCGGCGGCGGTTCTGGCTCGACGCCACACCGACGGGCGCCGGCCCCAGCACCGTCGCCGGCGGTCCTGTCGGCGCGGCGGAGGCCCAGTTCTGGGCGGCCGTCGACCGGGAGGATGTCGCCGCCGTCGCCGACGCCCTCGGCGTGGACGGAAACCAGCCGCTCGACGCCGTGCTGCCCGCCCTCGCCACCTGGCACCGGCGACGGACGTCCGAGACGATGCTGGACAGCTGGCGCTACCGCGTCGCCTGGCAACCGTCGCCCGCACCCGCACGATCTGAGCTGCACGGCACCTGGGCCGTGGTCGTCCCCGCCGGCCTTGCCGACGCCTCGATCGTCACCGGCTGCCTGCGTGCCTTGCGCAGGGCCGGGGCCGAGGCGGTCCCGGTCATCCTGCCCGGCCCGACGGACGGCCCCGCCGAGGAGGACCGGGCGCAGCTCGCGACGGCGCTCGCCGACGCCCACCCCGGTGACCTCGCCGGTGTGCTGTCCCTGCTGTCACTCGACGAGGGGTCCCATCCGGAGTACCCCGGGGTGCCCGCCGGACTCGCTGCGACAACGACCCTGGTGCAGGCCCTGCTGGACCGGGGCGTCGAGGTGCCGCTGTGGTGCGCCACCCGCGGCGGGGTCGCGGTCTCCGAGCACGAGCACGTCGCCCGGGCCACCGACGCACTCGTCTGGGGCCTGGGCCTGGTGATCGCACTGGAGCAGCCTCGGCTCTGGGGCGGCCTTCTCGACCTGCCGGCCGAACTAGGTGAACGGGAACAGGGGCTGCTCGTCGCGGCGCTCGCCGGCACGGACGGCGAGGACCAGGTCGCGGTACGGTCACAAGGCCTGTTCGTCCGCCGGATGCTGCGCGCGCCGCTGCCCTCCCGGCCGGCCGACGACGAGCCGGTGCGGACCTGGCAGCCCCGTGGCACCGTCTTGGTCACCGGCGGGACCGGCGGTCTCGGCGCGCACGTCGCCCGGTGGCTGGCCGCCCGCGGCGCGAGCCACGTCGTGGTGGCCAGCCGCCGGGGCGAGGAGGCACCCGGAGCCACTGAGCTGGCACAGGACATCCGCGCACGCGGCGCGAGCGTCGACGTCATCGCTTGCGACCTCGGCGACCGGGAGGAGGTGGCGCGGCTGCTGGCGGCTGTTCCCGCCGAGCATCCGCTGACCGCGGTGTTCCACGCCGCCGCCGTTCTCGACGACGGGCTCGTCGACGGGCTCACCCCGAAGAGAATGGACCACGTCCTGCGGGTCAAGATGCACGGCGCTCTGCATCTGCACGAGCTGACCCGGCATCTCGAACTGGACGCGTTCGTGTTGTTCTCCTCGTTCGCCGCCACCTTCGGCTCGCCCGGGCTCGGCAACTACGCGCCCGGCAACGCCTTCCTCGAGGCGCTGGCCGAGCAGCGCCGCGCTGACGGCCTTCCGGCCACCGCGGTGGCCTGGGGCCGGTGGGCCGGAGCCGGCATGGCCCGCGGGCCGGCGGGGGAGCGGGCACGCCGGCACGGCCTGATGGACATGGACCCGGAGCTGTGTCTGGCCGCCCTGCAGCAAACCCTCGATCACGACGAGCCGGCCCCGGTCATCATCGACATCGAGTGGAGCCGGTTCGCCGGGCATTTCTCGGCCGACCGGCCCAGCCGGTTCTTCCTGGACATCGCCGAGGCACAGGCGGTGGTGGCCGCCACCGAGGCGGCCAACCAGGCGGCCGCCGCCGGCGCGCAGGAGTTCGCCCAGCAACTGGCCGGCCATGCGCCGGCCGAGCGGGAACGCCTCCTGCTCGACCTGGTGCGTACCCAGGTCGGTGAGGTCCTGGGGCACACCGGAGCCGGCGCCGTCGCCCCCGACAAGGCGTTCTCCGATATCGGCTTCGACTCCCTCACCGCGCTCGAACTGCGCAACCGGCTCAACGCCCTGACCGGCAAGCGACTACCGTCCACATTGGTCTTCGACCATCCCACCCCGGCCGCGCTGGCCCAGTTCCTCGCCGTGCAGATCGACCCGGGCGCAGCTGCGGGACCATCCGGGTACTTCGAGGACATCGACCGGCTGGCCGCCACGCTGGCCAAGACGCCACCGAACGAGACCGACCGCGAACGACTGCGTCGCCGCCTGGAGTCCTTGGCCCGCGAGCTGCGCGGCGACGCGACTCCCGGCGCCGGGGGTGCGGACGACGGCGCCGCCGACCCCACGCCCAACGTCGAGTCGGCATCCAACGACGAGATCTTCGCCCTGATCGACCGAGAATTCGGCGGATCCTGACCCGCCACCCCAGCCCCACAACGTGCGGGAGCAACGCAATGACCGACGGCGACACCAAGCTTCGCGATTACCTCAACCGCATGGTCACCGACCTCCGCGAGACGCGGCAACGGCTGCAAGAGGTGGAGGGGCGGCAGACCGAGCCGATCGCGATCGTCGGGATGGCGTGCCACTTCCCCGGTGGTGTGGATTCACCCGACGACCTGTGGGATCTGGTTGCCGGCGGCGGCGACGCGGTCGGCGCGTTCCCCACCGACCGCGGCTGGGACCTCGACCTGCTCACCTCGCCGGGGGCCGACGGCAACGGGCTGAGCGCGGTCGCCGAGGGCGGTTTCCTGCGCGGCGCCGGCGAGTTCGACGGCGACCTGTTCGGCATCAGCCCACGCGAGGCGGTCGCGATGGACCCGCAACAGCGGCTGCTGCTGGAGACGGCGTGGGAGGTGTTCGAGCGCGCGGGCATCGACCCGACGTCGCTGAAGGGCAGCGCCACCGGCGTGTTCGCCGGGATGGTTCCGCAGGGCTACGGCACCGACGTGCGGGAGGTCCCGGAGGAGGTGGCCGGCTATCTGAGCACCGGCACGGCGGCCAGCGCCGCGTCCGGTCGCCTGGCGTACACCTTCGGCCTCGAGGGTCCTGCGGTGACGGTCGACACCGCGTGCTCCTCCTCCCTGGTGGCGCTGCACCTCGCGGTGCAGGCGCTGCGCAACGGCGAATGCGTTCTCGCCCTCGCCGGCGGCGTCACGGTGATGGCCACGCCCGGCCTGTTCGTCGACTTCTCCCGTCAGCAGGGGCTGGCGGGAGAC
>NZ_BOML01000102.1 GCF_016862175.1 Paractinoplanes durhamensis
CACAACATGGCGACCACCGCAGCTGCCACGAGGCCATTTCTACGCATATTCCATCCCGTTCGCCCGGAGAGGTGGCAAGCGTAGAAGCGCTAAGTTGCACCGCTAATCAGGCGAAGAGGACGGGCCACTCACAGCATTCTGAACGGGACACGGATACATGAACGCCGCGTAGCGACCCGCGTCGGAACGACCTTCGCGTCTTCACGCCACACGAGTATTCACAGCGAACTGACAGCTCCATGACAGGACCACCTTAGGAGAACCAAAGCAGATCCTTGTCCAGGAAGTCTCGTCCGATCGAACGACGGCCCATCAGGCGCCGCAACGACCGATTCGACGTATTCACCGAGAATCGGCGGCGGTATGCCGCCGTAAGATGCACGCAAGCAATCAAGAGTGCAGTCCGCGGAAAAGGGGCAGACTGGTGAAGCCAAGGTATCTAGCGGCCGGCGTGGTGATCATGCTGTGGGCCACGATGACAGGAAGTCCCGCCGCGGCCGACAAGCCCGACGGCGACGACGGTTCCGGCTCCGAACCACCACCCGTAACCGTACTCCAGTTCGGTGGACCTTCCATGACTTGGGAACAAGCCACCTCGCAAGGTGAAAGGCAACTTTCCGAAGCTGAGTGGAGAGAAGCCATCAAGCAAACGGGGCGAGACTCCTCAACGAGGCACTACTATCCGGAGTTACCCGACGACCCGAGTGTGGAACCGTCGCCAAAGGTCGAGATCAGCGATGAGCAGAGCCGCGGACGATAATTAGAGTGCCTGACTTTCGGCAATAAGCGATGCCATGAGAACAATCCTTGCTTTCGCGTGCCAACTCGGATGAGAGCTGCACTCACATCGGCACGAGCGTGCATCGGGCCGTCTCGACATGCGTCATACCGCGTAGCGGACCACCGTCCGCCAACGTGCACGCTCGGCGGCAAATCCGTGCATCGGATCAGGACGTCCGCCAGATGCGCTCTAGTCGCGATGGGTCAGAATCACGCGCGAAGCCGTCGCTTTGTCGGACTCCGGCAACAAGGCGATCAAGGCCAACATCATCGACATGGCAAAAGCATGCCCCTGCCCTTTGACCAGATTGCGATAGATGGCGGCGGCCACGGCCTCGAAGGGGTCATTGATCGGTGGCCGTTCGCCGATTCCCGCCCGCACGCCGCTCAATACGGCTGGCAGCCGATCGGCACTCATCCACGGCTGGGTCATGCACCGGGCCAGGAGGGCTTGCAGGTTAGCGCCGGCGCCGCCGCTGTCAACGGTGATGCGAACGAGGCCGATGGCGGTCGCGGACACCCAGCTCTGGATCTGTTCCGGTCCGACGGTCGCGGCGTGCGCCAGCATGGCGAGCACGAAGTCGATCACCGCGTCCGGGTCGGTCCAGGTCGCGGGCCGGGTCAGCGCGAACGCCACTCCGCGCGGCACGTGGCCGTCGATTGCTGTGGCTAGGTCGAACGTGGCCCGGTCGAATCCGAGGTCAGTGAAGTAGTTGGTGAGCAGGACCGCCTCGGCCGCGGCGCGGAGTTCAAGAGGAATTCGTCCCTGGCTCTGCAGCAACCGGATGAGGTCGACCGTGCCAAAGCTCGGGACGCCCATATCGGCAGCTACCGAACGCAAACGGTGGTCGTCGCACCAGAATGCTGCGCCTTCAGCAGCCGCCATGTCGAGCGACGAGAGCCACTCAAACCTCTGATCGGCCTCGGGGAATTTCGTCAACCGCGTCCATGGCCGGCGTGTTGCTTGACGCAGGATCGAGCAGACCAGCGTGGACTGCTCGGCAAGTGCATCGGCAACGGACTCCTCAACTGTCGTGAGGGTCGGGCGTTGCTCGACGGGATCCCAGCCGGTGGACATGGTCGATCGCATGCCGAGTGATTCCTGTCCCCGGATCGCGTCGTAGTAGGCGTCGTCGGTGGCACGGACCTGTCCGAAGCCGGAGAGCAGTTGCGAGCGCAGTTGCGGTTCGAGCAGGGCGAGCGTGTGAGCTGCGGTGATGTCGATGACGACGGTGCTGTTCAAGGCGGCCTCGGCTGCGGCCCTGCCAGCTGCTTCTGCCGCCGGGGAATGAGCGTTGATGAAGCCGGCGCCGCGTTTGAGCGATGCCTCCGTGTACGTGCAACCGTAGGTGGTGGTGAACAATCCCACCGGCAAGTTGGCGAGGTCGAGCTCGCTGACCGCTTCGCTGAGTGATTCATAACGCTCGCGGCTGGTCGGCGCCAGCGAGCCGAGCGGATCCTCGTCCGAGATCGGAATCTGACGAAATACCGTGCTGTCGGGGAAGCGCTCGGCGTAGTCGGACATGGCGGTGTGCAGCGCGGAGAGGTCCTCGTCGGTCGTCGACAACTCTTGCCGTCGCAGACCGAGGAAGATCTCTGCGATGAAGACGCCCATCAACTGTTCGTCGTCCGGCCAACGGGCCATCGTGGATAGTCCGCGGGACACGAACTGGGTGCTGGTGTCGAACCGGGCGACCAGGCCGATCCAGGTGAAGGCGTCGTGCCGGTCGCGGGGGGAGAACGGATCGCCGTCAGGGGTAAGGGCGTTCCACGCACCCTCTCTGTCATTGCGGCGGACCAAGGCGTGCACGAGTGCCCAGCGGGCGTCTGCGGCGTTGGGGTCGAGCGTCACCAGGTTGCGGGCCTGCTCGATCGCCAGGTCCCATTGCCCGTTGCCGACGTGAATTTCGTAGATCAACGCGCGCGTGTTGAATTGGCCGGCCCACTCGGGGCCGCCCATGGTTATCGCTCGTTCGGCGGCCCGAATCGCTGCTTCGGGCTCCCGTGCAGCCCGCAGGTGAGTTGCTGACTCGAGCATCAAACCCGGCTCGTTCCAGCGGTGCGCGCTGTCGTTGAGCACGTCGGCGGCCAGCTGATGCTTCCCCTCGTCACCGTATCGGTCCGCGAGCATCACCGCGAGCACAAGGTGTTCGGTGGCGCCGGCGCGCAGGGCTTCGATCGTTCCGCCCCCGGCGCCCATGGCGCGGTGAATGGTCCTGATCTCGGCGACCATTCGCGGGTGTTGCTGTTCCATGTCGGTGAGGTCCGGAAGTTCGCCTCCGGTGTGGGCCAGCCCTCGGACCGCCATGAGGATGTCTGAGTCGGACTCTGCAGCGTCCAGGGCGACCTGCCACGCCGCCGCGGCGACCGAGTCTTCGGCGGTGCTGGTCAGCACTACGGCTTCGATCTCGGCCACGACGAAAGGGCTGCCGATTTCGGCGGCCAACGTGCGGGCCTGGTCGTACTGGCCAGTCGCGGCGAGCAGCTCCGCCTTCTCCCTTCGCAGCCTGGGGTCAGCAGCCTCGTGCGGCCAGGCCTCGCCCACGGGTTTCGGCTCGATGAGTGCTCGCGTTTGCCCTATTTTGCCGCCGAGCCGGCGCGCCTTTACCGCAACGATGGTCGCTTCAACGCTGTCGCCGTGCCACGATCGTCGGGCGTTGCGCGCCTTGATCGCCAGCGCGGCTGCCTGTTCGGTGTCGGCCAGCCGGTGGACGGTCTCCCCGTATTGCGCACGGTAAAGCAGCAGCTCGGCGGCGTATAGTGCAGGTCCGGCCGCGCCCTCGATGTCGGCGGCCTCGATCGCGTACTTGATCCCCAAGTTCAGGTTGTCCGCTCGGGCATGAAGCCGCGCAAGCAGCCAAAGGCGCGTCACCTCGTCGGAGTTCGACGAGGTCCGCCACCCTGCAAGGACGTCGATCGCCGAGTCCCACTTTTGGCGGTGGATGAGCAGCAAGGCATCAGCAAACACGTGTTCCCCAGCCGCGCTGGCGAGGAGTTCGTCGACCTCGGCGACGGCCTCCTCGGGCATGACGGTCGCCTGCCGGGCCTTCCAATAGCCAGCCGGATAGGCGCCACGCTGCACGGCGACGGCGAACAACCTCGCCGCCGTAGGTCTCTGGCCGTAATCGGACGCCAGTTCGGCCAGCCAGCAGACCACTTCCACAGGCGCCTGAAAGAACCAGTCCGGCGGCTGCTCGCCCCACTGCCGAAGGACAGCGCCACGATCATCAGCCGTGACGATGCTCTGCACCAGCTGCTCCACGACCGGCCACGAGTCACGGATCTCAATGGCCCGATCGCGGCGCCACGGCTGGAGCATGTGTACCTGATCGTTAAACGCCTGGGCGGTTGACATCCGGCTCAGGATGGATCCGGTGCTGGCCTCGACTGCCACGCGAGTGGCCGACGCTGCAGCCTTTATGTGTTCGGTCTGGCGAGCCTCTTGCTGCTCGCTTTCCACCGAGTCAAGGTGCCAGGTGATCAGCCGGGCGCCGATGACGCCGGCAACGGCCACACCGCCGAGCACGCCCATCCAAAGGTTGAGGTCGTTGGTGAACAGGTTGAGCACCACTGTGGCGCTGGCCTCGCACGCGGAGGTGACCACAATCGTCCACAGGATCACCGTCGTGCCGCGGCGCCTGTTCGGGCGGGAGCGGCGCTCGTCTCCAGGCGAACTGGCCGCGGAATCGGGAGTGGTGGGCTGGCCAAATTTCCACGACATACAGACTGCTCGCCTTCAGTTCGACTCCCCGCCGCACGATCCGGCATAGGAGCGGACATCGGCGCCGAAACGACTGTAGGCGATGGAGGGTTGGGCTCGACGGCATCCAGCGCGACGGGCGTTTCGGACGGGCCTGATGACCCGCTCATCGAGTCGGTGTCATGGGACCGTTCGAGTTTTCCGCCGATGGTGCGGGCCATGAGTGCGCGACGCGGCAGACGATCAAGATCGTCTCGTAAGCCGTCCAAGATCAGACGCACTACTTTCGGCAGATCCGGACACCGTTGTGCCTTATTGTGGTTACTTGGCGTAGTCGACCTATGTTCGCGGCTTGCCCTGCGGCGCCTCGTGTTGGTGTGACTGCGGCGCACGAAACGGCGAAGCTATCCTACGTCGGGGGTGGTGGTCAGGAGCCAGGTGAGTGGCTGAGGCCCGGCCGGGTCGGGTTCGTACTCGCCGGCGTCGTTGAGGACGTGCCGGTGCACGGTAGCGCCGCCGTCGCGCTCGACGATCCAGTACCGCGGGATACCGGCTTTGGCGTACTCGGCCTTCTTGATGATCCTGTCGACGATCTCGGATCCGCCGGATACGACTTCGACGGCGAGCAGGAGACCGGCGGTGCCGGCGTAGCTTGAGCGGGCGCGACGTGGTGGCATGCCTTGGGCCCACACCGTCAGGTCGGGAACGCGGCCGCCGCCGACATCGATGCCGCAGTCGGCGGCGATCTGCTCTGCCTCGTAACCATGGGCGGGGAGCCAAAGGATCATGCGCATCACCAGCATCGCGCGTTCCGGGTCCGCGGGCGGCATGATCGACAGCACACCCTCGGGACTCAGCTCGTACCGGTGATTCTCATCGGTGGCCGCCATGCTCGCTACATCGTCCAGCGTCACGTGCGTCGGCATCTGCGCGCCGAAAGCTTGAGCGCTCACCGTGCCCCCTCCGCCGTCCGATAGCCGTTTCAAAGAAACTTGCCTGCAGGACGCGCGGGCACAACGAGCTGTCCATGGCGTAGATGATCGGCCCGGCCCGGCGGCGATCTGGTTCGGGCGGGCAGCGTGTGCGAGAGCGACCCCCGGGGCCGTCTGTTTTCCTGGGTGCATGACATACGCCTGGCTCGGTGCTCCCGCGGCCGCCGTCGCTGAAACGGCGCGTACCCTCGTCGGCTGGCTGGCTGTTGCCAACGGTGTCACCATCCGGATCACCGAGACCGAGGCATACCTAGGTTTGGGTCAGGACCCCGCCAGTCACGCCCACCGCGGCCGCACCGCGCGTAACGCGGCCATGTTCGGCCCAGCGGGCCACCTCTATCTCTACCGCATATATGGACTGCATACCTGTGCGAATGTGACTTGCGGACCGGCGGGGGAGCCTGCGGCAGTTCTGTTGCGGGCTGGGCATGTGGTGCTCGGTGGCGACCTGGCCCGCTCCCGGCGGCCGGCTGCCAAGCGCGACGTCGATCTCGCTTCAGGGCCGGCCCGCTTCGTCGGGGCACTTGGTCTGCAACTGACGGCCTATGGGACATCGGTCGTTGATGGCAGCGGCCCGCTGACGTTGCGTCCTCCGACTGAGCCGGTGCCGGACGAGCGCGTCGTAGCTGGTCCTCGTGTTGGCGTAACTGCTGCGCACGATCTGGCGTGGCGATTCTGGATCGCCGGCGACCCGACCGTCAGCGCCTACCGCCGCCACGTCCCGCGCGGCAGCAAGAAAGGGTAGACGTGCAGCCGCCCGGCCGGTCCGAACATCACTTCGTTGCGGGCGGTCATGCCGCGATGGGCGTGGCTGGCCGGGTCCTCGCCGAGCCCGCTGTACGCCTCCACCTCGATGAGCCGCCCGCCGAGCAGGTCGAGCCACGGGGAGTTCACGCCCAAAACCTACGGCTTGCGGGCCACCACCCCGAACAGGGAGGCCTCCAGCGGCGTCGGGCGCTCCTCGGCGTCCGGCTCCGGCCGCCACTCGCTGATCGCCACCACGCCGGGGTCGAGCACCTCGAGGCCGGTCAGGAACTCGTCGAACTCGGCCCGGGTGCGCGGGTGGACGTCGGAGCGCCCGGTGCGCAGCGACTCGTCCCAGTTGGCCTTGAGCTCGGGCGTGAGGAAATCGGTGGTCGCGCAGGAGATCACCAGGTGGCTGCCGGACGGCAGCGCGGCCAGCAGGGTCCGCACGATGTCGCGGGCCTGCTCCTGGTCGGCGAGGAAGTGCAGCACCGCGACCAGGACCAGCCCGACCGGCTTGGTCAGGTCGAGCAGGCCGGCCTCGGCCAGGATCTTCTCCGGGTTGCGGAGGTCCTCCTCGAGGTAGCGGGTCTCGCCCTCGTCGGTGCTGGTCAGCAGCGCCCGCGCGTGCGCCATGACCATCGGGTCGTTGTCGACGTAGACGATGCGGGCGTCGGGGGCGACCCGCTGGGCGACCTCGTGCGTGTTGTCGGCGGTCGGCAGCCCGGTGCCGATGTCGAGGAACTGCCGGATGCCGGCGTCGGCCGCCAGGTAGCGCACGGCCCGCTGCAGGAACGCCCGGTTGGCCCGGGCGGCGATCCGAGCCGCCGGGTACGACTTCGCGAGCAGGTCGCCGGACTCCCGATCGGCCGCGAAGTTGTCCTTGCCGCCGAGCCAGTAGTTGTAGCGCCGGGCCGGGTGGGCCACACCGGAGTCGAACCTGTCGGTCATGCCGCGATCCTAATTGGATCATGCACGGGAAGCGAGATCGTCTCAAGTTTGGCATTCACGATCAGCAATCGAACGATTACTGTGAGCGCCACGATGGAGGGCGGGAATCCCGACAGGGGATTCTCGGTGTCTCGTTCGAGGCGTTCGGACTGTCTCGTTCGAGACACCCGGAACGGGGGAGTCGCATGTCGGAGACCGGGTCCACCGTTCCTCGCCGCCAGGTCGGGCGCCTCATGCGCCAGCTGCGCGAGCAGGCCGGCATCTCACTGATGGCCGCCGCCGAGGAGCTGGAGTTCTCCCGCGCCCGGATGTACCGGATCGAGAACGGCGAGGTCCCGGTCCGCAAGCACGACGTGATCGCGATGTGCACGGTCTACCGGGCCCCCGATCGGATGACCGAGGTGCTCATCGGCCTGGCTCAGGAGTCAAAATCCAAGGGATGGTGGCACGCGTACGGCGATGTGGTCCCCGCCTGGTTCGAGCTCTACGTCGGGATGGAGCAGGCGGCGAGCAGGCTGCGTTCGTTCGCCCCGAGCGTCATTCCGGGCCTGCTGCAGAGCCGGGAGTACGCCGAGTGTGTCTTCCGCCGCTGGATCGGCGCCGACGCCGCCGCCGTGGACAACGCGGTGGCCGTCCGCCTGGAGCGGCAGTCGCTGCTCACCCGCAACCGGCCGCCGGCGCCGCGCCTCGACGTGATCATCGACGAGGGGGTGCTGCGCCGCGGCATCCCGGACGCCCTCG
This sequence comes from Paractinoplanes durhamensis, assembly GCF_016862175.1. Classification (GTDB taxonomy): domain Bacteria; phylum Actinomycetota; class Actinomycetes; order Mycobacteriales; family Micromonosporaceae; genus Actinoplanes; species Actinoplanes durhamensis. The sequence goes on from NZ_BOML01000102.1 coordinate 7,909, forward strand.
GCATGCGCAAGCAGCTGGCGCACCTGACCAACGTCTCGACCAGGCCGAACGTCAGTGTCCGAGTCATCCCGTTCACCGCCGGCCCACACAAGGCCGCCAGTTCGGGGCAATTCACCATCCTCGAATTCCCGGCTGTCGGGACGGCGTCGCCCGAACCGACCACGATCTACTGCGAGAATCTCACCGGAGCCCTATACCTCGACAAATTTGCCGAAGTAGAGACGTACGAATCGATCTGGGTCGAAATTGAGCAGGTCGCGCTCAGCCAGGCCGAATCGGACGATCTTATCGGCTCGATCATCAAGGAGAGCGATGCGTGACCTGTCCGGTGCCGTCTGGCACAAGAGCACCCGGAGCGGCGGAAACGGCGGTGACTGTGTCGAGGTCGCGGCGAACCTGCCCGATGTCGTCGCGGTTCGTGACTCGAAACACCGAAACGGTGCGGCCCTGGTCTTCACCCGCAACGAGTGGCGGTCCTTCGTCGCGGGGGTGAAGGCCGGGGAGTTTTAGATCTTCGTGAGTCCTTTCTTAAGGACTCCTTAGCGGGGCGGTGTCCGGCGGGCGGTGCACCCATAGTTAGCGGGCGCCGTCCCCACCGGCGCGCCGTTGTTTGCCCACCAGCCTGAGGTGACCCTCCCGTGTCGATGACCGCTGCCGCCCGTTTCCGTTACACGATGGTGGCCGGTGCCACCGCCGTGGTGATCGGGACCGGGTTCGCCGTCATCGGCTTGAGCCGCCATGCCGATGCTGAACCTTCCGTCGCCACCGCCGCCGACCGTCCCCTGGTCGACGCGACGTCGGCCGACGCCACGCAGCTCCTCGAAACCCCGTCCAGCGGGGCCACGCCGTCCCCCACCCCGTCGGCCACCAAATCAGCGTCCCCCAGCGCGACCCCCAAGAAGACCGTCTCCGCCCGTGCGACCGTGAAGCCGAGCAAGACGACGAGCCGCGCCGAGTCGGCCCCGAAGACCGGCGACGCCGTCCTCGACGCGGTGCTCGCGCACATCAACGACGCCCGGGTCGACGCGGGCCTGGCCATCCTCACCCTGGACACCAGCCTGTCGAAGGCGTCCGCCCTGCACAACGGGCTGATGATCAACGGCTGCGGGCTGTCGCACCAGTGCTCGGGCGAGTCCGGGCTCGGCGAGCGGTTCAGCGCCCAGGGCGTGAAATGGAGCGCGGCCGGCGAGAACATCGGCTACGGCTCCAGCGGCTCCAGCAGCGCCGACATCATCAAGGCGGCGAACGGCCTGACCGACAGCATGCTCGCCGAGGTCCCGCCGAACGACGGCCACCGCAAGAACCTGCTGAACAAGAGCTTCAAGCGGATCGGCCTCAGCGTCGTCCGCGACAGCAAGGGCATCACCTGGATGACCCAGGACTTCGTCAACTAACGGCTACGCCAGGGGTGCCCCGGTTCCACCAGGTCCAGGGCGTCATCCAGCCAGGCCCGCTCGGCCGCGGTCAGCACCGGCGCCAGCAAGGCGAAATCCGCCTCATCCTTCGGCCGGCGATATTTCGCCTTGAAGAGCAGACCCACGTCGGGGCTGAGGTAGGGAATCCCGTCCGGCGAGGTGCGCACAATTTCTGGGTACGGGCGACGAAGGCGCTCATTTCGCCGAGAAATCCACACGTTCCCGTCGTGCGGTTCGCGCATCACATCGAACCGCCACAACTCGGTCGCCGGGTCGAGCGCCCAGGTCTGGTGGTGCACGTCGAGCGCCGCCGGCACGGCCGGCTGGACCACGCCGTCCCCGGCCACGTAGAAGGCCAGTTCCGGCCTCGGATGCCACGACTGCCATGGGTCGATGTCGGGAATCACCGACTGAGCTTAGAGTGCTCCGGTGGCCAAGATTCTCAAGACGCTCTTCCGCAAGTTGATGGCAAAGCCGGCCGTGCAGAGCCGGCCGACGCCGAAGCCGCCGGTTCCGCACGCCGTGCCGAAACCGCGCGCCGGCCGGCACCTGGAGTACTCGCCGAACCTGGACGGCGACGCCGACCCGGGTGAGATCGTCTGGACCTGGGTGCCCTACGAGGACGATCCGGCGCAGGGCAAGGACCGGCCGGTGCTGGTGGTGGGCCGGGACGGCCGCAACGTGCTCGGCCTGATGCTGTCCAGCCAGAGCGAGCGGGACGGCCAGCACAACTGGCTCGGCCTCGGCCCGGGCGAGTGGGACCGCGAGTCCCGGCCCAGCTGGATCCGCCTCGACCGGGTGATCGAGGTCGACCACGACGGCATCCGCCGGGAGGGCGCGATCCTCGACCGCGGCCGCTTCGACCAGGTCGCGGCGAAGCTGCGCGGGGAGTACGGCTGGGCCTGACCGGACAGTCGCGCGCGCTTTCCGGATAGCGTTGGCGCCATGGGCGAGGAAGCGATGGTCGGATTCGGCGGCAAGCAGGCGTGGCTGGCGGTGGTCGGCCGGGACGCGACGGCCGTACTCGAAGCCCTGGATCTTGAAGATCTTGGCGAGGTCCCGTGGCGGGACGGCATCGACCTCGCCTACCTGACCGACGACCGGGTGGCGGTGACCCCGCCGCTGCCCGGCGCCCGCGACACGCCATGGACTTTGGCCACTGGCCGCTTGCTGCTGAGCCCGGCTGGAACGACAGATGTGACGGCGTTGTCCGCCCGGCTGCAGACCGAGGTGCAGTTCTTCGCGACCCATCGGGTCACCGAGCTGCACCGCTGGCAGCGGGCGGTGGACGGCGAGCTGATCCGGGCGTTCGGCTATGTCGGGCAGACCGGTGACGTGACGACCTGGCACGGCGAGCCCGGCCCGGCCGAGCGCGACGCGGGCCTGCCGGCGCAACTGGACGACGACTCGACCGTTCTGGTCAATGAGAAGGACGTGCTCAAGGTGGCGAACGCCTGGAGCATCGACCCGACAACCTTGACCGGGCGCCCGGCGTCCGGTCCACTGCGACTCGGCGCGACCCACTGAGAGAGGCCAACCGATGCGCAAATTCGTGATCATGGGAGTCCAGGGCAGCGGCAAGGGCACCCAGAGCGAGCTGCTCTGCGACGGCCTCGAACTCGTGCACATCTCCGTCGGCGACATCTTCCGCTGGCACGTGCAGAAGCACACCAAGCTCGGCGCCCAGGTCCGCCGGATCATGAACGCCGGCGAGTTGGTCGGCGACGACCTGGTCGAGTCGGTGGTGCGCGAGCGGCTCGACCAGCACGACTGGAACTACGGCTTCGTCATCGACGGCTTCCCGCGCAACGGCCGGCAGGCCGAGTTCTTCATGGAGAGCTACGACATCGACGGCGTCATCCACCTGGAGCTGCCCGAGGACGAGGTGCGCCGCCGGGTGCTCAGCCGCCGCCTCTGCCCGAACTGCGGGATGGACTACAACCTGATCGCCGACCGGCCCAAGCGCGACGGCCGCTGCGACATCTGCGGCCACGAGCTGATCACCCGGGCCGACGACACCCCGGAGGCGCTCGAGGCCCGGCTGAGCGACTACAACGAGAAGACCCGCCCGGTCCTGGAGAAGTTCCGCCGCAAGGAGTACGTGCACGACATCGACGCGCGCCCGTCGGTCGAGGAGGTCCAGGGCAAGATCCGGGCGGCCCTGCACCTCCCGCCCCACCAGGCGGCCACCGGCTCCTAGCTGCGCACGCGGGAGTGCTTCTCGACGTACATCGCGGCGTCCGCCTCGGCGAGCACGTTGTCGGGGGAGAAGCCGGGGCCGCCGAGGGCGTGCCCGACGCTGCCGCCGACCCGCACCGGGCCGGTGGACAGCGGCACGTCCCAGCGGAAGGTCTGCCGGACGGCCTCCGCGACCTCCCGGGCCCGGTCCGCGTCCGCCTGCGGCAGCAGCGCCGCGAACTCGTCGCCGCCCAGCCGGGCCACCGTCGCGTCCGGCCCGCATGCGTGCCGCAGCCGTTCCGCGACCCGGCACAGCAGTTCGTCACCGGCCAGGTGGCCGTGCGTGTCGTTGATCGCCTTGAAGCCGTCCAGGTCGATCAGCAGCACCGCGTACGGGCCGTCGCCGGCCTCGGCGAACCGCCGCCACAGCAGCGCCCGGTTCGGCAGGCCGGTCAGCGGGTCGTGGAAGGCGGCGTGCTCCAGCCGGTTCTCGTAGCCGCGCTGCGCGGTCACATCCAGCAGCGCCAGGATCGTCCCGTGTGCGGTCGGCACCGTCTCGGCCCGCACCTGCACCACCCGGCCGTCGGCGCGGGTGACCCGCAGCTCCAGGCCGGACTCTCCGGGCACCAGCCGGCGCAGGTCGACCGGAGTGCCGTCGCCCAGGGTGGCCCGCACCCCGTCGAGCGGCCCGGTCAGCTCGGCCGCCGCCGGGTTGGCCAGCACCACCTCGCCGTCCGCGCCGGTCACCACGACCGGGAACGGCAGTCGCTTCAGCACGTCGTCGAGCATCCGCTCGTGTCGCTCACGTTCCGCCTGGACGTGCATGAACAGCTTCCGCATGGTGAACACGAGCATCGGCATGATCGTCATGCCGATGTAGGCGCCCGGCATGAGGGGATTGCCCGCGGCCGTCGAGCCGAAGAAGGAGACCGCCATGTAGCCGGCGATCAGCGGCAGCACCCGCCACAGCCGGCCGGTCGCGGCCCGGAAGCTCAGCACGAAGTAGATCGGCCCGAGCAGCGGGTCGAGTTCCTGCGCGGTGCCCAGCAGCAGCCCGAACGCGGCCAGCTCCAGAACGTCCATGACCAGTGGGACCGGCGCGCCCAGCCGGAACTCCGACAACCGCAGGAGCAGGATCGCTCCGAGCACCGCCGCGGTCATCAGCATGTCCCCGCGGGCGGCGTGCGTCACCGCCGACTGCACCAGCGTGGCGACGCCGACCAGCACCATCGCGGCCAGGAACAGCAGGCGAAGAGAGCGCAACGGGTCACGTCTGACGAGGGCGTTCACCCGTCCAACTGTGGAGCGGCAATGAGCGTGAAGCGGTCTCCGGCCGGGTGCGACTCGGTTAGAACGCTCGCTCGGTCAGAACGCTCAGAACGTGAAGCCGCGCCGGGTCAGCTCCGCCTCGATCGCGTCGCAGACCGCCTCCACCACGGCGAACCGGGCGTAGTTCTTGTCGTCGCCCGGGATCACGTGCCACGGCGCCCAGGTCGGGTCGCAGCGCTCCAGCATCTCGGCGACCGCCGCCTCGTACTCCGGCCGCTTCTCCCGGTTACGCCAGTCCTCGTCGGTGAGCTTCCACGTCCGCAGCGGGTCCTGGGCCCGGTCCTCGAACCGGCGCAGTTGCTCCTCGGCGGAGACGTGCATCCAGAACTTGACCATGATCATGCCCTCGGCGACCAGGGTCCGCTCGAACTCGACGATCTCGCTGTACGCCCGCTGCACCTGCTCCTTGGTGGCGAACCCCTCGACCCGCTCGACCAGCACCCGCCCGTACCAGGACCGGTCGAACACGCTCATCCCGCCCAAGCCCGGCAGCTTCGGCCAGAACCGCCACAGGAAGTGGTGCCGCTTCTCGTCGTACGTCGGCGCGGCGAACTGCGACACCCGTACGTGCCGGGGGTCGAGCGGCGCGACGAGGCGCTTGATCGCCCCGCCCTTGCCGGACGCGTCCCAGCCCTCGAAGACACACGTCAGTGCCGGGCCGATCCGCTTCTCGCCGATCTGACCACCCAGATGCAGGCGTAGCCGGAGCAGGCGCTGCTGCGCCTCCTCCAAGCGGGCGACGGCCTTTTTCTTGGAGATCTCGATCGGCGATGTGGCGCTACCCAGGCGGCTCATCACTACAGCATGGCCAAACCCGGTGTCCCGCGCACGTAGCAGTGCGGGAGAATCCGGAGTGTGACTCTCGTAGACGACCTGACGTGGCGCGGCCTGCTCCAGGATTCCACCGACACCGCTTCGCTGGTGGAAGCCCTCAACGGCGGGGGCCTGACCTTCTATGTGGGCTTCGACCCCACCGCCGCCTCGCTGCATGTCGGCCACCTCATGCAGGTCATCACCGCCCGCCGGCTCCAGCAGGCCGGCCACCAACCGTTGCTGCTGGTCGGCGGCGCCACCGGGCAGATCGGTGACCCGCGCGAGTCCAGCGAGCGTTCGCTCAACCCGCCGGAGGTGATCGAGGGCTGGGTCACCCGGATCCGGGAGCAGCTCGCCCCCTTCGTCACCTACGAGGGTGCCAACGGCGCGGTGATGGTCAACAACCTCGACTGGACCGGGCCGACCTCGGTGATCGAGTTCCTGCGCGACGTCGGCAAGCATTTCCCGGTCAACAAGATGCTGGCCCGCGACGTGGTGCGCAACCGGCTCGAGACCGGCATCAGCTTCACCGAGTTCAGCTACCAACTGCTGCAGGCCAACGACTTCTACCAGTTGCACGTCCGGCACGGCTGCGGTCTGCAGTTCGGCGGCTCCGACCAGTGGGGCAACATCACCGCCGGCGTCGACTTCGTGCGCCGCCGCGGCGCCGGCCCGGTGCACGCCTTCACCACCCCGCTCGTGCTCAAGTCGGACGGCACCAAGTTCGGCAAGAGCGAGGGTGGCGCGGTCTGGCTGGACGCGACGATGACCTCGCCATACGCGTTCTACCAGTTCTGGATCAACGCCGACGACCGCGACGTCCTGCAATACCTTCGCTACTTCAGCTTCAAGAGCCACGAGGAGCTGGAGGAGCTGGAGAAGGCGACCGCGGAGCGGCCGCAGGCCCGGCTCGCGCAGCGAGCGCTGGCCTTCGAGGTGACGGCGCTGGTGCACGGCGAGGAGGAGGCCGAGCAGGCGGTCGCGGCGAGCCAGGCCCTTTTCGGGCGCGGTTCGCTGGACTCACTCTCGGCGGCCACGTTGCGCTCGGCGCTGGCCGAGGCAGGATTGGTTTCGGTACGCGGTGAATTGCCCACCCTCGGTGCGCTCTTGCGCGAGTCCGGGCTCGTGTCGAGCGCGAACGAGGGGCGGCGGACGATCGCCGAAGGTGGCGCCTACCTGAACAACGAGCGGATCACCGACGGTGAGGCCGTGCTCGACCCGGCGACACTGCTGCACGGGCGCTTCCTGGTGCTCCGCCGCGGCAAGCGCACCTTCGCCGGCGTCGAATACGAGTCGTGAGCTGCGGTTTTCCCCCGATCGGCCCGCTGTGACCCGGCTCGCAGCGGGCCGATTTGGCGTCCGGGGCAGCGCCCTGTAATGTTTTTGGAGCCGCCAGGGAGACGGGCGAGCGAGCGAAGACCTTCGGGTCGACGCAGCGGCCGTCCTGACGGAATCCGAAGAATTGCTACGGCAAATCGTCGTGCTCGTTCTGAGCCCGGCCGATTTGGCGCGATGTTCTGCGGATACTTTAGCTTTTCCGTTAGTGATTTCCGGAAAATTACCCGGGTTTGACGAAACGGTAAAGCGAGGGTAAAGTTTAGCGAGTGCCCCGGGGGTAAGAAACTCCGGGTGCGGTTGTTCTTTGAGAACTCAACAGGGTGCTTGTAAAGCCAGTGCCAATTAGATTTACCCCGGGCCGGCTTTTAATAG
>NZ_BOML01000103.1 GCF_016862175.1 Paractinoplanes durhamensis
AGACAGCCGCCATTGTCGCCGAGCAGGTGAGCGTGGTTCGCGCCGAAGTAGACAAGCCGGATGCCAATCCGGCCATCCTTCGGCCAGCGTTCGCCAAGATCGTGGACGGGTTGGCGACCGGGACGCGGGGCACCCTGTCGGTCGCACTGCCCGGCCTCTTCCAGGTGTGGCTGATCCAGCATGGGTATCTCCTGCCGCCGCAGGCCTGAGCCAGCGGTCCCGGTACCACACGTGTACGTACAGAACGCGTTGCTGAACGCCGGAAGCTGGTTTTACCAGCATGGCCGGGCGGTCATTTCAAGGCTTGATCTCGAGTATTTCGTCAATGCTCGGCACCCTCGGCTCATACCTGGGCAGCATCGGCACGTTCATCCAGAACCACAAGGGGCCTATCGAGAAGGACCGCAAGCTCCTGGTGCCCGCCGGCCAGGCCATCATGGGCGGCCTGATCTCCAGTATTTCTAGCGAAAAGGACGCGCTCGCAGCCGAACTGGCCGATATGACGTCGCTGCTGAATGTCGGACCGGACGACGCCACCTTGGGGATCACAGCCCAGGCGGATGCGATCTCGCGGAACCTGTCGGTGGACTCCAGCAGGCAGCTGCAAATTGGCTGGAAGAACGGGGCGTCGGCCGATCCGGTGCTGCGCGCCTTCCAGGATCTGATCTCGCTGGAGTTCGGCGGCGACGTCAACGCGGCGTTCGCACCCAACGGCTAGCTAGCCTGGCGGGTCGCATCGGCTGCCCTCGCGGCCCGCTTGGCGTAGCGGAAGACCTTTGCATCCGCCCTCCCATGCGCCCGCCAACGCGTGGGAGGGCGGATTTCGTCGTCCCACGCCGTCCACGATCGGGTGATAACTCGCCGTCGCTACTGGTCGATCAGCCCATAACCGCCGAAGCCCTCGCCTCGCTCAGCCGCAAGGGCGGGTGCCTCATCTGCGTTTATGGACGTCCGCCGAGATATCCACACCCGCATGGAGGCGCCGCACAACACGTTCCGGCTACCTCTATGGCGCGATCCCGGAAACAGGCCGCCACCCCTACGGTTCTGTCCGCAAGCCCGGCACACCCGGGAACACAAACCACACCGAGCCGCCGCCACGGCCAGCCTTCCCGAGGAGCCCACACTGTCGACGGACCAAACCACCAAACCGATCGACACCCGCGGTGGCCGTCACATAGGCCAGCACCGGCGCCGGATCCCGGCCCAACGACTTCACCTGACCCAGACCCCGCTCGAGACCGTCACGACAGGATCGGTCAAGCGGGCCATCGGTCGGGCCAAGCCAGGCGGCCGGCTCATCGTCGTCGTACCGGCGCACAACGAGGAACAGGGAATCCGGGAGACCGTCCAAGCCCTGCACGGGCAGACGTACCGGCCCAACAGGGTCATCGTTGTCGCCGACAACTGCACCGACGACACCGCCGGCGAGGCGTACCGGGCGGGGGCGCAAGTCCTGTCGACCGACGGCAACACCCACAAGAAGGCTGGGGCGCTCAACCAGGTCTTCGCTGAACTCCTGCCGCAACTCGCCGACGACGACCTCGTCATGGTCGTTGATGCGGACAGTCAGCTCGACGCCGACTTTCTCAACTTCGCCGTTTCGAAGCTGAACGCCGACCCGGGGCTCGGCGCCGTCGGCGGCATCTTCCGCGGCTCGGAAGGCGGCGGGTTCGTCGGGCACCTGCAACGCAACGAGTACGCCCGCTACGCCCGCGACGTCGCCCGGCTCAAAGGCAAATGCCTGGTGGTGACCGGCACCGCGGCGCTGTTCCGGGCGGTCACGCTGAAGCGGGTCAAACAGGAACGGCTCGCCGGGCGCCTACCGACAGGTGATGGCCGTGGCGGGATCTACGACACATCGGTGCTGACCGAGGACAACGAACTCACCTTCGCCTTGCTGCACCTCGGCTACCGCGTCCTGTCCCCCAAGGAATGCACGCTCACCACCGAGGTCATGGAATCGTGGCTGGACCTGTGGCGTCAGCGGCACCGGTGGAAGCGCGGGGCTATCGAGAACTGCGTCCAGTACGGGCTGACGAAGGTGACCTGGCGTTACTGGGGCCGGCAGATCTTCACCATGTTCGGTGTCCTCGTGACCTTCACCTACCTCGCGACCGTCGCATACAGCCTCACCCTGGGGCACTTCCACCTGCAGCCGTTGTGGATGGCGGTCAGTGCCGTGTTCGTCGTGGAGCGGGTGGTGACCGTCCGGCATCGCGGCTGGAAGCACATGCTGGTCGCCGCAACAATGTACGAACTCATCCTGGACATGTTTCTGCAATTCGTTCACGCCAAGGCATACGCGGACGCCCTGCTGGGCCGAGAGAGGAACTGGTAATGGACAGCTACACAGGCGGCGGGGTTGTCGCTGGAGGCATGGCTACGAGCGGAGGGCTTGCCGTGACCGGTGCGAACACGCTGTGGGTCGTCCTGGCGGGGTTCGCGTTCGTCGCGGTGGGCGCGGCGGTCATGCGTATCGCGCCGAAGTGGCGCCGCTGATCGCTTGAACCATCGTCCCGGCTGCCGCCACTGCCGGGTTGAAAGGTATCTGCTGGTTCAGGTGTCGCGCTGGATCTCTTCGCAGACTAGCCATGAAATCGCGCGCCGACGTCGAGCCGAAGTGCTGTGAAGCCGTGGTTGATGTGCGCGACGCACTCGCCGAGCGTGGTCTTTCGAGTGTTCAGGTGCAGGGCGTTCACAACCCGCCGCGCCTCCTCGAGGCCACCGGAGCGCAGGGCCGCGAATACGGCCCCCGCGCAGGCCTGGTCAAAGCCCAGACGAGTGATCGGATCGGCGTGCTCCGGCGGGGAGGCGAGTGCGGACACGGCCATTACATGCGTGGTGAGGATTGGGCCTGCCCCCGCTGCGGGCCGGTAACTGGCCGTTGCTGTCGGCGGATCGCATCCACCAAACCCACGCGTTCTTCCAGCACCGCACCGATGCCCAGAACCTGACCACCGCAGCACCCTGGACCTCACCCTGGCTACCCGAGGGTTACGGGAAGAAGTTCTGGCCAGGGGCTTTAGCTCATTCCAGAACGAGCTCATCAAGCCGAGCCATGGCCGGCTGGCAGGAGATCTCCGAAGCGATGGCCGCCAGCCGCTCATAGTAAATCCGCGAGATGGCGAGCTGATCCTCGAAGAGCCAGTCGGCGAGCGTCTCGAACGCCAGCGCGATCTCCCCAGCCGCCAAAAACTCAAGGCAGTCAGCAACAACAGACTCGCGCGTGATCGGCGACTCCTGAATCAAAGCCCGAAGCTCCGCATCAACCGCACTGAAGTCCCACCACCCCATGTCACCAACCTAGTGATCGAACTGTCGCCGATGCTGCGATGGTCGGCCGCGCGGCCGAAGCGACTGCATTGCCCGATCGTCGATGGCCCTCGGCCGTCCGGGCGACTCCGTGTGCATAGCCGGCGTCGTTGGGCGTTGTGGGCGGACAGATCATCGGGCTGGCGTCGGGCCGCACACCAGCTTCTCGACCGGCCCCGTGGAGCTACCCCATGACCTATGACCCATATGGGCAGCAACGGCCACCCGCCGTCTCCGGGCCGCCGAATCCGGGTTGGCCGCTTGCCCAGCCATACGCGCAGGCCGGCTTTACGATGCAGACTCCGCCTCCGAAGAAGCGCCGGTGGCCGTGGATCGTCGGCGGGATCACCCTGGTCGGCATCCTCGGGTGTGTCGGCCTGTTCACCCTTGTTCTCGGCGGAACCGCGAAGGTAGCGACCGAACTGGACGACAACCAGAAGGGCAAGAACGCGGTTGCCGGGCAGATGAATACGCCGATCACCGATGGAAAGTTCCAGTTCACGGTGACGGGCATGAAGTGCGGGTTGGACCGGGTCGGCTCGGAGGTCCTCAATCAGAAGGCTCAGGGCGAATTCTGCCTGGTCAGCGTCAGCGTGAAGAACGTGGCGGATACGGCGGAGATGTTCGTGGACTCGTCCCAGCAAGCGACAGATGCGAAAGGCGCCACGTACTCGGTGGACTCTGGCGCGGGCCTGTCCGCCAACGAGGAGTCGTCAGTGTTCCTGGAGCAGATCAACCCGGGCAACACGGTGAAGGGCAAGCTCGTGTTCGACGTGCCGAAGGGCACGAAACTGACCGCAGTGATCCTGCATGAGTCCATGTACACACCCGGAGCGAAGATCCCATTGAAGTAGCTCGAGCACAACGCAGGCCCACCCCAAGAAAGCCGCCGTGGGCAATCCGTGAGCAACCGCCCCGGTCGGAAGGTGGCCGGTCGGGGCGGCGCGGGCTGGAAAGCAAAACGTCCACCGTGCGTTTCCGCAGGTGGACGGTGCTCAAAGCCCGGCGAGAGGCTTGGTGGCCAGGGGCGGGGTCGAACCGCCGACCTTCCGATTTTCAGTCGGACGCTCGTACCAACTGAGCTACCTGGCCTTGATGTTTTCTTGCGGTCCTGACGGGACTTGAACCCGCGACCTCCGCCTTGACAGGGCGGCGAGCACTCCAACTGCTCCACAGGACCTTGCTATTCACATATCTGTCTTGCTCCGGCTGGCCGGTAGCTTTCGCTACTAACCTACCAGTACCCCCAACGGGATTCGAACCCGTGCTACCGCCTTGAAAGGGCGGCGTCCTGGGCCACTAGACGATGAGGGCAACTCCGCCAGTATTGCATGTCTGCGATAGCTAGCGGCGTAGACCCCAACCGGGCCCCGCTTGAGGCTTGGAAAGCATACGTGATCCACCACGTCCTCTCCAAACCGGTATCCCTTCCGGTTTCTGGAACGTGCTGACCTGCGGAAACGTCAGGCTGCGACGGCCCGGGCGAGGTTTGCGGCCTGAAGAAGGTCGGTGAGGTGGACCACGCCCTCGGGCAGAGCGGGCCCGGGCCAGCCGGGGCCGGCCGCCGCCAGCAGCAGCGGCGGGTGTGGGTGTGCGGCCACTCGGACCAGCTGGGCCGGGTCGCCGGTGTGGGGCATCGAGGACCACAGGATCACCGCTACCGGGCCGGTGCGGGTGATGGTGTCGTCCAGGGCCTGTGGCGGCACTCTCGGGCCCAGCAGGCGGGTCGGGACGCCGTCCTCGGCCAGGGCGGCCGCCAGGGCCTCCAGCGGGAGCGTGTGTTGTTCCTCGTCGGCGGCGGCCAGCAGGACCCGCGGTGACTTCCCGGACGGTGGGCGGGGGACGGCGCTCAGCACCTCGGTGACGCAGCGGGAGATCAGGTGCTCGACCTCGACGAAACGGCGGGTGGCCTCGTAGCGCTCGCCGACGCCGATCAGCACCGGCATCGCCACGTCGGTCCAGGCGGCGATCACCCCGGTCTCCACCACGGCCGCCGCGAGGATTTCGCGCATCAAGGGGGCGTCCAGCCGCATCGCCGCCCGCGCCAGGCCGCGGGCGGCCGGCACGACCTGGCCGAGCGGAATCGCGAGCCCACCACCGTCGGGCCCCTGGCCCGGAACGGGTGAGAGGGGAGAGACCAGGCCGACGGCGGCGGAGGGGGAAGACACCGGGGGAGAAGCTGCGGGGATGGGTGTACGCCGGGCCCAGGCGGCGGCCTCCGCGGGGGCCACGCCCTGCGACGTCAGCCGGAGCATCACCTCCAGGCGGTTCAGGTCCTGGGCCGTGTAGCGCCGGTGCTGGCCGGGCACGTGGCGGCTCGGGCCCAGCCCGTACCGCTGGTGCCAGGTCCGCAAGGTGGTGACCGCTACGCCCAGACGGCGTGCGACCGCGCCGGCGCTCAGCGCCTCATCGGCCACCCGACCGCTCCGGAGCATCGTCATTGACCCCCGTACCAGATGGAGGTACGGGGGTGAAGGAGCTGGCGTTCGAGCGGGGCGAGGGCAGGCGGCTCTGGTGTTCGGCCAGCCGGGTGGCCACGCCGAGCAGCCACGGTGCGAACGGGCGAGGGTCGGCCGACAGCTCCGCGAGGAGGCCGGGCACCGACACCCACCGTAGGCCGGCGACCTCGTCGGGGTCGGGTTCCGGGCGCACCCCGACCGGCAGGTCACCGACCAACACGTGGTCGTACTCGTGCTCGACCCGTCCGCTTTCCGGGTCCTCGGCGCGATAGGTGTGGACGCCCACGGCACGCAGTGGCATCGCGGGGAGGCCGAGCTCCTCGGCGAGCCGGCGCCGGGCGGCGACGGCAAGATCTTCGCCGGGCAACGGGTGCCCGCAGCAGGTGTTGGCCCAGCGCAGCGGGAAGCGGGTCTTGACCGCGGCCCGCTGTTGCAGCAGCACCCGCCCGGTAGTGGCATCCCGCAGGAACACCGAGAACGCCCGGTGCAACCGTCCGGGTGCCTGGTGCGCGGCGAAAACCGTGTCCGAGCCGATGGCCCGGCCGTCGAGGGACACCAGCTCGACGAGGTGCGATTCGCGGGCGGTCACGCGTGGCCCCCGGTGATCCGGGCGGCGGCCAGCTTCCCGGAGATCAAGACCATCGGCACGCCCACGCCGGGCTGGGTGCCGGAGCCGGTGAAGACCACGTTCGGGTAGGCGGGATGCAGGTTGGACGGCCGGAACGGGCCGGTCTGGCCGAAGGTGTGCGCGGCCGCGAACGGGGTGCCGGCCGCCATGCCCTGATCCGCCCAGTCCGCCGGGGTGATCACTTGTTGCACCTCGATGCCGTCGCCGAAACCGACGTAGCCGCGCTTCTCCAGGGTCCGGACCAGCGACGACGCATAGCGATCGGCCAGGTCGCCGCGCCAGTTCATCGGGCCGGCCTCGAGGTTGGGGACCGGCGCGAGCACGTAGTAGGTCTGCTTGCCGTCCGGCGCCACCGACGGGTCGGAGTGCGACGGGTTGGTCACCAGCAGGGACGGGTCGCTCATCAGCAGTCCGTCCCGGATGACCTCGTCGAACGTGCGCTTCCACCGCGTACCGAAATGGATGTTGTGGTGTGCGGTTTTGCCGTAGGCCTGGTGGGAGCCGATGTGCAGCACCACGCAGGAGGGCGAGTACCGCAGGCGGCGTTGCCGCCGTGGCGGCAGGAGGTCGCGGCGGGCGATCGGCAGATCGGGGTTGAGGACGACGACGTCGGCGGGGATGCGCGAGCCGTCTTCGGTGATCACCCCGGTTGCCCGGCCGTTGGTGATCTCGACCTGCGTGACGGTGGTGTCGTAGCGGAACGTCACGCCGTGTTTCTGGGCCGCTCCGGCCAGCGCGCGAGGCACGGCGTGCATGCCGCCCTTGGGGTAGTAGACGCCGGCGACCGAGTCGAGGTAGGCGATGACCGCGTAGATCGCGAGGGCGTCGTGCGGGGCGAGGCCGGCATACATCGCCTGGAACGAGAAGATCCGCTGGGTACGGGGGTCGCGGAAGAACGACGCGATCTTCGGGTGGAGCCGGCGGAACCCGCCCATGCCGAGGAGTTTCAGCAGGTTGAGGTTGACCAGGTCGATCGGGGTGTCGAGGTTGCGGCCGATGAAGTGATCGCGCTCCAGGTGCCACAGCTTGCGGGAGAAGTCGACGAAGCGCAGGTATCCGTCGGCTTCCCGGGGGCCGCAGACGCGCGAGATCTCCGCGGCCATCGCCACCGTATCGGTGCGAACGTCCAGAGTGGATCCATCGGGGTAATGGGCCCGGTACGCCGGATCGAGCGGCGACAACTCCAGCCAATCGGACAACCGCTCGCCGACGGCGGCGAGCGGTTCCTCGATGAGCGACGGCATGGTCAACACCGTCGGGCCGGTGTCGAACTCGTAGCCCTGCAGCGACAACCGCCCGGCCCGGCCACCCGGAACGGATTCCCGCTCGACCACCGTTACCTGGCGTCCGGCGGCGGCCAGGTGCAGCGCGCACGCCAGCCCGGCCAGCCCCGCGCCGACAATCACTACACGCTCGGAAGGTCCCGTGACGACTCGCATGGCAGCCATCATGCCGGGCGCTGCGTGGCGTGAACCGCCAGCTCGATCAAAGCGGTCCGGGCGTCCTCGTCGATCGGCACGTCGGTCAGCATCTCGACCGCGGCGGCGACCCGCTCCCGGATCATCGCCTCGACCTGGGCGACCGCGCCGGTCGACGCGATCAGCTCGGCCATCTCGGCGGGGTTGAGCCCGCCGGAGCCGTCGGCGGGGTTGACAGCTCCGGCGGGGTCCAGGGCCAGCCCGGAGCGCTGCGCGGGGGTCGCGAGCTCTCGGGCCAGCAGCAACAGGGTGGTGGGCTTGCCGGCACGCAGGTCGTCGCCGGCCGGTTTGCCGGTGACGGCCGGGTCGCCGAAGACCCCGAGCAGGTCGTCACGCAGCTGGAACGCCTCGCCGACCAGTTGCCCGTAGCGGCTGTAGACGTCGTCCAGCGGGGTGGCGACCGGGCCGGCCAGGGCGAGGCCGAACTGCAGCGGGCGCTGCACCGTGTAGCTGGCCGTCTTCAGTTGCACGACCAGCATCGCCCGCTCGGCGGACCACTCGTCGGGGGTGCTCTCGCCGAGGACGTCCAGGTATTGCCCGGCGACCGCCTCGACCCGCATCCGGTCGTAGCGGGAGCGCACCGCGAACAGTGTCGAGGTGGGCAGCGGGGTGCGCGCCAGCAGCTGGTCGGCCCACACCAGGCACAGGTCGCCGACCAGGATCGCCGCGGTGGTGCCGAACCGATCGGAGTCGCCGAGCCGGCCCGCCCGGGCGTGCTGCCCGGCGAAGAGCTGGTGCGCGGTGGGCCGGCCACGGCGGGTGGCCGATTCGTCCATGACGTCGTCGTGGATCAGCGCGAACGTGTGCATCAACTCGAGCGCGGCGAGCGCCGGCAGCACCGGTTCGAGCGGCTCGCCCGGCCCTGTCGCCCCACGCCAACCCCAGTAGGCGAACGTGGGGCGCAGCCGCTTCCCGCCGGCCAGCACCAGATCCCGTGTGGTGCGGGCGAGGCCGCCCAGGGCCGGGTCGACGGCGTCGAGCCCGGCGATCTGCGCGGCCAGGAAGTCAGCCAGGGTGCCCTCGACCGCGTCGAGCAGCCTGGAATGCCCGCTGGCTTGGCGGGGTATCCCGCGGCGCCGGTTTCCCTCGAGCGTGTCATTGGCCACGAGACGTACCGTACCCTAGGTTTTGAGGTTGCGTCGATTCGTGCGTCGATTTCCAAGACGGAGGACACAATTGGAGACGGATCTGGCCGCCGCCTACGAGCGCTGCCGGCTGCTGCACAAGCAGCATGGCCGCACGTATTACCTGGCCACGCGCCTGTTGCCGGCCTGGAAACGGCGGCACGTGCACGCCCTCTACGGCTTCACCCGCTACGCCGACGAGATCGTCGATCAAACCGAGGCACTGCCGCCGGCCGAGCGTGCGAAACGACTCAACGCATGGTCCGGCCAATTCGTGGCCGGCCTGCGGGGTGAACCGGTCGACGACCCGCTGCTGCCCGCCGTGCTGCACACCATCGCCGTGTTCGACCTGGACGTCAACGACTTCGACACGTTCCTGCGCTGCATGGCCATGGACCTGACGATCACCTCCTACGAGACCTACGACGACCTGCTCGCCTACATGGAGGGCTCGGCCGCGGTGATCGGCACGATGATGCTGCCGATCCTCGGTTCCACCGATCGGGCCACCGCCCGCGAGCCCGCCCGCCAGCTCGGCTTCGCCTTCCAGCTCACCAACTTCATCCGGGACGTCGCCGAGGACCTCGACCGCGGCCGCATCTACCTCCCCCGGGAGGACCTCGACCGCTTCGGCCTCACCCCCGAGGACCTTCGCCCCGGAAACCCCAAGATCAAGCCCCTGATTGCGTACGAGGTGAGCCGCGCGCGCCGCCACTACCGCGCGGCCGCCCCCGGCATTCCCCTGCTCGAACCGGCCTCCCAGGCGTGCATGCGCACCGCCTACCAGCTCTACGGCGGCATCCTCGACCAGGTGGTGGCCGCCGATTACGACGTCTTCGCCCGCCGCGCGACCGTGCCCAACTCGCGCCGGGCCGCGGTCGCCGTGCGCAGCCTGCTGACCAGGCCCGGGACCCCGGTGGCGGCCTGATGCGTACCGCGGTGATCCTGCTGACCCGCGACCTGCGGGTCCACGACAACCCGGCCCTTGCCACGGCGTGCGCCAATGCCGACCGGGTCGTCCCGCTCTTCGTCCTCGACCCGGCCCTGTCCGAGCTGTCGTCGAACCGCAACCGCTTCCTGCATCAGGCCCTCGCCGACCTGCGGGAACAGCTCCGCGAGCGGGGTGGCGACCTCGTGCTGCGCAGCGGGGACCCGGTCACCGAGGCGGTCAAACTCGCCGGCGAGGTGGGGGCGGAGATGCTCGGCGTGGCCGCGGACGTCACCGCGTACGCCAAAAAGCGGGAAGGTCGCCTCCGCGAGGAATGCGACAGGCAGCGGATTTCGCTGCGCCTTTTCCCGGGGGTGACGGTGGTCGACCCGGGCACCCTGCGACCGGGTGGCGGCGGGCCGGCCTACAAGGTTTTCACCCCCTATTTCCGGACCTGGCAGACGGCGAAATGGCGCGACGAGGTGGCCACCCCGCGCAAGATCACGTTGCCGGACGGGCTGGCGGTCGGGCGCCTGCCGGCGATCCCCGGCGGGGAGTCACCGGATGCCGCCACCGGCGGCGAAACCGAGGGACGGCGGAGGCTGAGCGCCTGGTTGCGCAGCATTGACGCGTACGGCGAGAAGCACGACGACATGCCCGGCGACGCGACCAGCCGGCTCAGCCCGTACCTCCGCTTCGGTTGTGTCTCGCCCCTGGCCGTCGCGGAAGCGGCGAAGACGCTTGGTGCTGAGCCCTATGTCCGGCAGCTCTGCTGGCGCGACTTCTACTACCAGGTGGTCAACGCGTTCCCGCGGATCTCCACCCAGGCCTACCGGCCGAACGCCGACGACGAGTGGCGCGACGACCCGGATGCGCTGAAGCACTGGCAGGACGGCCTGACCGGGGTGCCGGTGGTGGATGCCGGGATGCGCCAGCTGCGCGCCGAGGGCTGGATGCACAACCGGGCCCGCCTGATCACCGCCGCGTTCCTCACCAAGCACCTCGGTATCGACTGGCGGCTCGGGGCGCAATGGTTCTTCCGCTGGCTGCTCGACGGGGATGTTCCCAACAATTCCGGCAATTGGCAGTGGGTGGCCGGCACCGGCAACGACAGCCGCCCCTACCGGCGGTTCAACCCGATTCGGCAAGCCGGCCGCTTCGACCCCGAAGGCGTGTACGTTCGGCGCTACATACCCGAACTCAAGGCGATCGAGGGCCCGTCGGTCCACGAGCCGTGGCGCCTCCCCGCGGGGGTGCGCAGCGCTCTCGACTACCCGGGCCCCCTGGAGTCACACCGGGACGAGGCGGTGTGGCTGCGGCCCTGACCCCCGCCCGGTACGCCCGGGCGGGTCTCAGCGGGGTCCGCCGGCCACGTTGCGTCCGTCTACGCCGAGGCCGACGGACCCCGCGCGACCTTTTCGGCTTTTCGCAAACGGATACCGGCGCCGTCCTTTGCCTGATGGCAGTGGACGGCGCCGGCTCGGCGGTTGCGAGGTCGTCGGACACCAGCCAGGTCCGCCGTTCGCCCCCTCGCACTCGCCTTTGTGATCCCTCTTCCGCGACGGTGAGAATCGGCCAGGGCCGGGGCGGCATTAGAAATTCGCGGCATAGCTTTCGCCCAGTGCCTGCTCGATGCGGTCGACCGTGGTGAAGTCGCCCAGCCGGCGGGTCACGTAGGCGATGGCCAGCTCGCGGGCCGGGTCGGCCCAGCCCGCATTGCCGCCCAGGCCGCCCTGACCCCAGGTGCCGTCCGGCTCGATCTGCACCCCCAGACCCCAGGTGACCTCGGACTCCAGGAAGAGGTCCGCGCCCGTGTACTGCGGGATCGCCAGGTCGGGGAGCCGGCCGTCGAGGATCGCGGCGTAGAAGCGGGCGATCCCGGTGGCCGTCGCGTGGATGTTGACGGCCGGGACCGCGGCCCGGCGCCAGAGCGGGGAGTTGACCACTGCCAGGTCTCTGGCCCCGGGTGGATTGGAGACGGCGCGGGCGTGCACCGAGTCGGGGATGCCCAGCATGCGGGCCGGCCAGTCGGGGGAGTCGAACTCCAGCTCGGCGCACCGGGCGATGTCCTCGTCGGACAGTGCGAACGCCAGGTCGAGGTCGAGCGGGCCGGTGATCTCCTGGGCCACGTAGTCGGCCGGGGCGCGACCGTCCACCCGGCGAATCACCTCGCCCAGCAGGTGGCCGTAGGTGAGGGCGTGCTCGGCGGCGACCGTGCCGGGCTCCCACTCCGGGGTGGCCTCGGCCAGGTCGGCGCAGAGCAGATCCCAGTCGGCCCAGGCCTCGACCGGGCGGGCGACGGGGAAGGACGGCAGCGCGGCGAGATGGGCGACAAGATCGCGCACGGAAGCGCCGGCCTTGAACGACGGCCAGTAGGTCACGGTCGGGTCGGACAGCTTCAGGCGGCCGCGCTGCACCAGCTGCAGCACCGCGGCGGCCATCACCGGTTTGCCCACCGAGTAGACGTTGACCAGGGTGTGCGCATCCCAGGGGATGGTGCGCGCGGTGTCGCGCCAACCCTCGTGGAGTTCCACCACAGGGCGGCCACGGTGCAGGACGGTGAGCGCGGAACCACCGCGCGGGTCGGCGGCGAACGCCTCGCCGACCGCTTCGAAGCCAGGAGCGAGCATGGGCGAACCGTAGGCCCATGGTGCGACAGAATCTCGGTTTGGCTGCGCTGACCTGCACAAATGCGAGATGCTGGGGGCCGATTTGGAGCCCAGGGAACGAGCCTGTAATGTTTTCCGAGCCGGCAGGGACGCGGACAAACAAGCGGAGAGATCCGCAACGGCCGTCCTGCCAAATCCTAAGACTTCAGGATCGTAGCGATGCTGCGCGCCTGGGACGCGGGATGTTCTAGGGCAGAAGGACACCAACCGGGAGAAACCGGTTGACACGGTCCGGAAGACCTAGTAAGGTAGATCGAGTGCCCCGAGGGCGGGA
>NZ_BOML01000104.1 GCF_016862175.1 Paractinoplanes durhamensis
CCCTGCCGCCGGTGCAGCCACCACACCGCTTCGGCGGGGTTGCCTGCGGCGTGGGTCGCGGTGGCCACGGGATAGCACACACCGGCGTCGGTCAGTTCCTCGTGGAGGTGGCGCTCCCGGACCGGGCCAGGCAGCCAGAACACCACCGGCCACGCCCGCCCGGTGACGCGGGCGAGGTCTTCGTATCCGTCGATCTTGTCGACCAGGCGGGAGATGGGGCGCTCCGTGCCGGTGTCGTACTCCAGGAAGAACGGGATCTGGATGCCGTCCTCGATCCAGATTCCGTGCCCGTCGGGCCGCGACTTCGGGGTATAGATACGTTCAGTGATATCGGCTCCGTCGCTGGCGAAAGCGCCCATCTGCTGGCACTGCCGGGCCGACCACCACCGCGCCAGCTCGCAGCCGGGCCGGGTGCGGGCGTCGCCGGCCAGGGCAGTGAAGAAGCCGTTGACGCCGACCAGGTGCGCCAGATTCGCACGATTGGTCAACTGCCAGCGCCGCCGCCGAGCCCGGTCGCGGTAGCCGCGCTCAAGCTGCTCGCCGCGCTGCGCCGCAATGACCTCCAAACCCAACTGGGCGAGTACATAGTGGTACGGGAACGAGCCGCCACCGGCCCGGTTCGGCCGGAACCGTTCCAACACCCGAAGGCCGACCAGCGTGCGCAACCGTTCCTGCGCGTAGTCCAGCGACGGGAACAGCGCCTGCGCGATCTGCGGCGAGGTCAGCACGCCGTGTTCGGCGAGCCAGTCGAGCAGGATGCAATCCCGGTCGGTGATCTGAGACTGGACGCGCAGGACGGGATCGACGAGCCGCAATGCCCTATCCATGGCGTCGTCCCCGGGGGAGAGACCCAGACCGGAGGGTCTGTCGCAGGACGGTCGCGATGGGTGACAGGCGCGCTGTGCTGCGCTGTGAGGTCTGCTCACGGGTCCGTTTCCCAACGGAGGTCAACAGGGAGGACAAGCAGCGGATCCGAACGGACGGCAGGCCGGGATAGCCGGTAAGGGACGAACGGGGAAAAATGCCCAATGTGGATGCGGGTGCGGACACGAAGGCTCCAGAGGATTGTTGGATGGGTGGCGTGAGGGCCGGTCGAGGCTTCGCGCACCCCCTCGGGGCATCGCCCGAGCGGAACGACATCGGGTCGCGCTCGCTCACGAGCGGCACGAGCCCGGATAGGTCGCGGCAATAGAACGCGCCGTGATCATCGACGGCATGGGGCCGCTGCGGAGGCGGCCTCCGATGCCGTCGCCTGCTTCCCTCACACCCTCAAACCAGCTTTTGTCAGCTCCTGCGAACACCCTGATTTGAGAATCAACCGAACGGTCGATGCTTAAAAGTGATTTCAAATATATTTCGGGCATCACGCCTCAAGTAAGTAAGTTGCGATTGTCAGAAATCGAGGACCGAAGACCGTCATTCGCCTGGGCGTATGCACGAAGTGTGCGGGCATGTCCAGTAGCCTGGAGGCGTGGGCGAGTTCTCTGAGGGCGCTGACACCTGGCGGGACGAGCCGGGGCCCCGGCCGCCGGTGGGCTACCTGCCGTACGGTGATCGGAAACCGTATGTCCTGGCCGAAACGCTCCGGCGGCGCTGGGAAGAACGCTTCCCGGAACTCGCCGCTACCCGCACGAACGCCGCGTAGCCGGTGGATCCCTTTCACGAACGGCTCGCTCGCACGGGGCTCGCGGCCGCCCAGCGATACGGCTTCGCCCTTGCCTGCGGTTACGCAGTCAGGCAGCCGATCTTCTTGAGCGGCCCAGCGAGGACACCGACCTGTTCACCGGCTGGAACCGACGCGACGAATTCAGCACAGCGGTCACCGCAGTGGTTCAGGCGTACCGCGACGACGGTCTCACGGTCGACGTCGAACGGCGATATGACACGTTCGCCCGGCTGGCAGTGAGCGACGGCAGCCACACGTCGAAGGTGGAACTCGGCGTGGACTGGCGGGCCAACGAACCCATTCTCATGGCCGTGGGACCGGTTCTGCATCCCGACGACGCGGTCGCGAACAAGATGAGTGCGCTCTACGGGCGGGCGTTCGCGCGTGACTTCGTCGACATCGACGCTGCGCTGCGATTAGGCAGGTACACCCACGAAGCCCTTCTCCGCCTCGCCGAACGTGCCGACCGCGGCTTCGACCGGCGGATCTTCGCTGACGCTCTCGGGCAGGCCGATCTGCTGGACCCGACGACTTCGCCCAGTACGGCATCACCGGCCAAGCGCTCGACGAAATCCGGAGACGGTTCGCGGCATGGCGTCGCGATCTGCGTGACGAGTCCTCGTCGGAATAGTTGCACGGCGGCAGCAGCAGCGGATAGGCGCGAGTGGCTCCACTGCAGAGTCTGACGGACGGGCTGGTCGGCAGCAGATACTCGCCCAGCAGGGCCGCTGTCCGGTTCATGGTGCGCCGGGCCTACTCGAAGTCGTCCAGGTCTTCGCGCAGCAGCCAGAGTCGTCGTTGACAGTCGCGCCTGATCCCAGGCATGAGCCCGGCTTGTCGACTCGAATATCTGCTGGCTCCTGGCGTCCAAGGGACGGTGGCGCCGAGCTGCGAGGTATCGGGGAAGTGCGGCACAGCGTCAGGGTCTCCTCGTAGAAGATCTCCATGAGCAGGAGGTAATCGGGAGCGACAGTGCCGTCCGTGGACGGACCCAACTCATAACAGGTCCCGATCAGGGTGAGCGGCAAGTCGTGGTTGAGATGGGCATTGAGGCCGAGCGTCGCCGGGCGGAACGGCGTGGCCCCCGCCCCGGGCTCGTGGTGTGTCTCAGCGGCTGCAGGGTTTCGATCTGCGGGCCTACCGACTTTCGATATGCGGCACCCTTCATGTTCGATCTGCGGGCACCTCAACGTTCGATTTGCGGCCAGAAGACGTACCGGAGTCTGCCTCGCCGAGGACGCGCTCGTCCTCGTGGAGCGCAATGCTCACCCGCACAGCGGCGAGCTTCCGGGGCATCACGACGACCGCAGGAACGCCTGAAGCTCGCGATCCGGGCTGGTGTGACGGCGGTAGAGCGGGCTGCAAGGCGTCGAGGCTAGCTTCATGGCCAGTTGGAGCAGGTCGAGCTCGGGGTCGTTTCGCCGGAAGACGTCGGCGAGGAAAGTGAACTCGCTCATGATGCCCACGACGCTGCGGTTGGCCGTCAGGGCGAACCCGCAGTCGTGCATCTGGCCGAGTTCGCCGTCGACGACGGTCGCAGGAGTTTGATGAGCAGCCAGCGTGGCGGCGATCTCCGGGCCGATCCGAGATGGCGCGGTGACGGCCGGCGCGAGCGGCATCAGCACGGGCAGCAATGTCTGCTCGTTGACCAGCAGGATCAGCTGCCGCGGCCGCCAGGGCAGGACGGTCGCGTACCAGTCGCCGAGCAGGGTGGTGGACAGCTCGTCGCCACGAGGCACGACCGAGCCCAGGCGCTGGCGCAGCTTCTTGGTCGCGCGCACGATCAGCACAGCACAGACCTGACTTCCCGGAAGAGGTTCACCGCGGTGCGGCTCCGGACAACTGTTCGTTGATCGCGGCGAGGTCGAACGGTGTTGCGTCTCTGCCGCAGCCGGGGAACCAGTCTTCCTCGGGTACGTCGCCCTGCCCGCCGACACAGACCGTCGAGGTCTCCGGCCGCTCGGTCTCGATGATCCGCTCGACCGCGACGCGGTGCTCCCAATGGTCTCCAAGGTCGTAGACATATGTCAGTGCGGCTCCGGCGTTCGGCGCCAGCTTTCCCAGTCGGGCCCGGAACTCGTCGGCGGTTTTCTCCAGACCGAAGAACGGATCGGCATAGCGGCGCCCGTCCAGCGTGAACACGTGCAGATGATCGTCGTCCCAGTCGAAGACGATCTGAATCACCCGATGCAACTCGTCCAACGTCGCGGTGGCCGGCAGCCGAACCCGCCGCCACACCCGGGTAAGAGTGATCTTCAGCTGATAGGTCGGGATCGGCGGCCCACCCGCCGCGATGAGCTCGGCCAGACCATCTCGCAGGGCCGCCTCGTCGGGGTGCCCACTGCCCGGCCCATCGAGACCGCCCCGCTCGCGAAAGACAAGAAAGGCCTCGGGCGGACGTCGACAGCCAGCGCCGCCGCCGCATATTCCACGGCGAGCCACCGCAGATCAGCCGGGTCTGGCTCCGCCGATTCGTCCTCGTCCTCGAACTCGGCGAGTATGAGCCGAGCATGCGCAGCCAGCGTCGGCACCTCGACAGCTTGCTGCCACGCGGGCAGCGCGGCCTCGCCCAGACCGGCCACCACGTCAACGGCCACGATCCGCTGCGCCGGTGGAGCCGTCGCCGCCGCGCCGAGCAACTCGGCCGCCGCCTTGCTCATCTCCCGCTCGGCCAGCCAAGGCCCCGCTTGCCGCCACACCTCGTCGCCGGGCAGCGCCGCCAGCCGTTCGAGCACCGCCGCGGCAGACGCATCGCGAGACAACGGCGGCGGCCATTCCTCGACCAGCCGCTGCCACATCCAACGACCCAACTCGGTCACGCGCCCATCGCCGTCCAACGCGCCGACCTCGCCGAGCAGTTCGAGCCCGGCATCCACCGGCATGACGCCTCGCCGGAACGCCGAATAGACCCCGCTGGCGTCCCCGAGGTCGGAATAGTGGAGCAGCTCGTGAACCGCCTCGGGAATGCTTGTCATCTCCGGCGGCGTCCGGGCCGTCATCACCGTCAGCAGCGTCCGCACCAGCACCGGAGCTCCCCGGCCCCGGTCGTCATGCGACTAGGCACGCAGCACCGCCCGGACCGCCGCCCACCAACGCTGCACCGGGTCGTCTTGGGTGGCGATATCGGCAACCGCCCGGTTCGCCGACACCCGCAGCCACCCGATCGCCTCGGCCGCCACCCAGGGCCAATGAACAACCTCGACATCCGCGGCCGTACGAACCCGGGCCGGAACCGTCACACCCAGGGCGGCCCCCGCAACGGCGACGTCGACCGGACGTAAAACGCCCTTCGGCGTCACCGGCTTTCCCACGCCCACCCAGTCCACCAGCTGCCGCGCGCGAGTGACAAGCAGACAACCATCGGCCAAACGACGCAGTTCGGACGACACGACGAGAAAGCATACGGAAGCAGCAACCGGCGTCCCTCCGGGAGGCCACAGCCGGGCACCGGTCGGTGGGGTCGAAGTCCGCTGCCGGTTCCTCCCCTGGCTGACTGCCTAGTCGCTCAGCAATACATCCGGCCGACTGCCGCAGGCCACGGCGCTTCTGCTGTCCATAGTCGCCCCGACCGCGACGTAGTCGGCGTCAGCTCGATCGACCACGAGGACGGTTTCCCCGGCGCGCTGGGTGCGTGGTGTCGGGTGGTCGACGCCCAGAACGTGAATCGGGTGCCCGCTGGCTTCGTCGCGTATGCGGGAAATACCGATGAATTCACCGTTGCGCGTCGAGCCGACCGCGACGAGCCCACCCAGGTGGGAATGTCGAAAACCTCGTTGATGTGGAACTGGTCCGCGGCCATCAGTCGCGGATGAGCGCAACGCCGTCCCGGACCGAGTCGGCGAGGTCGGCGTCGATGGCGATAGTGGTCTTTCCTGGTGGGCTGTGAAGCTCGATGGATCGGATCACCGCGGTGGCCACGGGGAACTCACCGTGGGCCACGGTGAGTTCATCGCCGATGCTCAATTGGTCGCCTTCGAGCCGGCCGGTCACCAAGACCCAGGGACGGCTCGGGATGCGGTGCACGTTCTCGACGATGAGACGAGTCATGCGTGGTCTCCTTTCCATGTCGCCACGAAGCCGTCCTCGGCCGCGTACGCCTCGTCCTCCAGCGGCCCCGTCATGCTGGTGACACTCCCCTGCTGATATTGGACGACGTGCACGCTTTCGTGCCCTAGCGTCCGTACCAATGTTTCCTCGTCTTGGAACGCGGCCGGCCCGAGCTGTACGCCGAACGAGTCGGTTCTGGCCACGGCGCCCTGAAAGTCGAGGTAGGCGATGTCGTCCGCGCTTTCCACGATCTCGACCGGAGCACCGCGGAAGTCCACGCCGGCCAGCTCGGCGTAGCTCTGCACGGTTTCCGGAGTCCTCGGCAGGCCGACGCCCCGATCGAGGACCTCACGATTGGACAACGCACCCGACCGCGAATGCAGGACAACGTCCGCGGCGGACGACCTGCCGGTAGTCGGATCGGACCGGCTGAGCCGTCGCAGCGCTTGCTTGAGGCCGTCGAGCACACCGGTCAGGTCCTCGAGCTTGCCACTGAGCCGGCGCAGGCTGTTCAGCAGAGCCCGCACGAAGCCCTGGATCTTGTCGACCCATTTCGCGACCAGGGTAGCGACCTGTCCGACGACCAGCGGGGTGCCGATGCCCAGCGTCAAGCCCGCCTCAGCCAGCCACTGCGGCAACCGGGCGGCCAGCGTCGCCACGAACTGAGCGATCAAGTCCCGGACGATGCCACGCACCAGCCCGACCAGCAAACCAGCACCCTCGACGGCGTACGAGATCGCGCCCGTCGCCGTGGCGATTCCCCCGACAACCTCCAACTGCTGAGCCGCGTGGGATCGATAGGCGTCCCCGGACTCACCAAACCACTCGGCGGTCTGCGCCCGCACAGCAGCCGCGATTTGCTGGTGAGTATCGGTGCTCGCGGCCGAAACATTGCGCCACGTCGCCGCGTGCGCGGCGATCTCGTCCGGGTTGCCGGCCAGCCAGTCGAGTGCTTCCTTCAACGGCTTGACGTGCTCCATCAACCAGCTGACACCCCAGGCCACCAGCGACCCGAGTGGGTCGATCACCATGCCGAGTACGTCCAAGCTGCCGCCGACCCCGCCCAGCGTGCCGTCGACCCAGCTGTTGTCGTGGATGCCGCTGCTGACCTGCTCGGCGTCCTCGACCAGGCCCAGCCCGGTGTACCAGGTGGTCGAGCTGTGCGCCTGAGCGACCAGCGGATTGTCTGTCACAGCGGCAACTCGAAGCCCGGACCGGCGACGTTCTCCACCCGGCCGGCGCTGCTTGTGTCGGCGGCCTGCATCGCTGTCGCGGTCGTCCGCAGCTTCAGCGCGGTCTCGCCCAGCGCCTCCACCGCGCCGTTCATGACCTGCGCGGCGCCGTCGAACAACGGGCTCAACAGGGCCGGCAGGAATTGGCAGAGCTGCCCGTAGGCCTGGCTGTCCATGGTGACCTCGCGCACTGCGGAATGAGCTCGCGTCAGCTGCTCGGAGGCGTCACCGACCGCTACGGCGTGCCGCAGCACCGCCTCGGCCGGGAACTGCACACCCCCGCTCATCCGTCTTCTTCCTCCCGCGAAACAGGGAATCGGGAATCGAAGGAGTGCAGCACCGCCCGGCCGGTCTCGGTGTCCTCGCCTACCGTCTCCCGTACCTGCTCAGCGACCTGGCCGGAAAGGGCGGCCTGGGCCCGCCGCATCACCGACATGATCTCCTGCGCGAGTCGCGGGCCGGACAACTCCCGGACCCGATCGTCGAGCTCCAGACGCTCCACCTGACCCGCCGAGCCCACCGTCACCCGGATCGCGCCATCCCGGCTCTCCGCCGAGCCGGTTAACGCCGCTACCCGCCGCGACAGCTCGACACTGCGCTGCGCCTGCGCGTTCACCTGACCGACCCAGGAATCCAGCCACTCCTCGGCGGCATCGACGTCGCTCACGGGACCCACTCCCATCGATGACTACCGCCGAGGCTACCCAGCCGACGCCAACCACCGACCCGACAGACTGCCGGACTTGACTCTCGGGGAGGACGGAAGATGCCCGTATTGTCGGCGCGGCCAGTTGGCGCCGCCTAGCAGGCAGGCTCCCGGACCGAACCGCCGCGAGCAACCCCCTACCGGAAGAGCCACGCGCCGGGACGTCTCGTGCGTAATGCGCCCGACGACACTGCCGAGATATTCACGCTCCGCGGCGTCTGTCGCGCTGACATATCAAGACGGGCGAAGTGCATGAGACCCGCCTACGGCCGCCTGGCCGTATCATCGGTCCAGGAGGTGGAGCAGATGGCAGCGATCGATGGCGCTACGCGCGGTTCGCGGTATGCGGACCAGCGGCACTATGTCGTGCCTGCGAATCTCGCCGATCTGCGCGGCCCGGCCGGCGGCCAGGTGACGCTCGACCGGTCATTGGATTGGTCGGGTGACAGCACTTACGACTTGGACGATCCTGGCGATCTCCAGTTGATGTACCAAACAGTGTTGAATCAGGCGGCCACCACCGAGGATCTGAGTCGCTGGATCAACGCCGATACCCTGCGCCGGGTATGGCCCGTTCTATGGCTTCCTGCCCGGTTGCGGGCACTGTGGCAGGCCCGTTTCACGGAACTGACCGCGCCGCCGCAGGCGCTCGCCAGCTGAACCATGGATCCAATCCATCTGAGGCTCGCGGAGATCGGGCTCCGAGTGGCCGGGCGCTACGGCTTCGCGCTCGCCGGCGGGTACGCCGTCCAAGCACACGGCATTCTTGAGCGGCCGAGCGAAGATGTCGACCTGTTCACTGCGTGGGAACGCCGCGGAGACTTCGCGGCAGCGGTGGAAGCTGTCACTGACGGTTACCGCACAGCCGGATACACCGTCGAGGTCACCCAACAGTTCGACACTTTTGCCCGGCTCGTTGTAGCCGACCCCGCCGCACCGGAATGGCCTTACAAGGTCGAGTTGGCCGCGAACTGGCGTTCTCTACCGCCCGTGATGATGGATATCGGTCCGGTACTCCACATGGACGACGTTGTCGCCGGCAAGATGTCGGCCCTCTTCACACGCGCCGAGCCGCGCGACTTCCTCGATGTCGACGCCGCCGTCATGAGCGGCTACTACACCCGTGAACGGTTACTCGAACTCGCGGAGCAGGCTGATGCAGGCTTCGACCGCCGGGTCTTCGCCGACCTGTTGACCATGCTGCGGCGCTACCCAGATCGACGCTTCGCCGCCTACGAGGCCACCCCTGACCACATCGCGGCGATGCGGAAGCGATTCGAGAGCTGGCTTGATCAGCTGTTGACAGACCCGACGTAGCTCACGTGATGCGCAGTGAGCGTGGCGGCGATCTCCCAGCCGATTCGGGACGGCGCGGTGCGGATTGTGCGAGCGGCATCAGCACGGGCAGCAGCGTCTGCTCGTTGACCAACAGGATCAGCTGCCGTGGACGCCAAGGCAGGACGGTCGCGTACCAGTCACCTGCCCGTGCCGAGGCGCTGGCGCAGCTTCTTGGTCGCGCGGACGATCAGCACTGAGCCGACCTGGGCTTTCGGGTGGCGTTCACCGCGGTGTGGGTGCGGAGATGTGCCGTTTTGATCGCGGCGAGCGCGGCACGCGAATCAGGCGAAGGTGAGAGTCTCCTCAGCGAGGATGTCGCGGTCCAGCACGGCGAGGTAAACCTCATCGACGCTGCCGTAGCTAGCCCGCGAAAAATCGAGTCCGAGCGCGTCGGCGGCAGCACACACGGCCTCCTCACTCGGGCCTTCAATCTCGAGAAACGTGGACAGTCCAGGCCAGGTGTCCAGGTCGAGAGTCACCGCGCCGAGCTTCCATTCCTCGCGGTAGTTCTCCTGATAGCGGAGCGCTTTGAAGCCCATGGCCTCCAGCAGCGTTTTGGCGGCTTGGAAGTCGTTGACCTGGATCTCGGATTCGAGGGTGGTGTCGATCGCGGAAGTGTCGCCGGTGGTCTGCTTGTAGGTCATGGTGATCCGCCGGCCCTCGTCGCGTAGCCGGAGCCAGCCGCCCCGCTCAGCGATGTCGTCGTTCGTGAAGACGGTGCGCCTCATGAGGGTGCGAGGCATGACGCAGACGCCGCCCTGGGCGGAAATCTTGTCGTGGATGGCGGCGGTGTCGATCGCGAGAAAGCGCGCCTCGAACTCGATGTCCATCACTCGTTCTCCTACGGTCGTGTCGCGATGATCAGG
>NZ_BOML01000105.1 GCF_016862175.1 Paractinoplanes durhamensis
GTAACGGCTACGACGCCCGGCCGGCTCAGTCTGATTTGTCTTGAGCGACCTTCTAGGAATTTATGATTTGTCTGCTCTTTCCCTCGCGTTGTCGCGTTGCCGACCGAGGTGTTGCGGCGGAATTCCGTAGGCGGGAAAACGTAAGTATCGGCGACGTCACCGTAGGCACCAGGATGACGATCTAATGCCTGGCGCAGTGGACTTCAGTTCCCGGACATCGACCCGATGCGGATCGGCACGTCGATCTTTTTCTTCCAGCAACGGAGATTCACCATGTCGGACAATGGAGCGTCCACCCCGGCCACTGCCGTGGCCAACCCGTACGCCCTCGCTGAGCTCGTGGCCGGGCGGCGCATCAAATGGGCCGAGGTCGCCGACGCGCCTCGGCTGCTCGAGTCGATCCTGCAGACGCCGTATCGCGAGCTGTTCGATCCCAAGTTCGGCGGTCCCCTCTACTTCGGCTTCGGGCTCGACGAACGGATGAGCCTGCAACCGGTTCGGACGCCCCTCCTCGACATCGACGTCGATGTGACCGCCAACGATCTGGAGGTGCCGCGCGACACCGGCACCGTCGAGAGGCTCGATGATCTGGGGCCGCTCTTCAAGCTCGACTCGATCGGCTCGATCCCCGTGGAGCGGGCCGAGTTGATCGGCGACAACCTGCACCTCGTCTTGCGGCTCTCGGTGCAGAACCGGCTGTCGCGGTATGCCCGGGTGTTCTCCAAGTCGCTCCTCGCCAGGTTTGCCCCGGACCCGGCTACGGTCGGCAAGTCCGCTGACTGGACTCCGCCCGGCGCCACGTGGGGCGACGCCGGGCGCTTCTTCAACGAGGCGGCCGAGTTCTTCGACCCGATCCAGGGCGCGGTCGCCAATTGCTACTTCATCGCCGCGCTTTCCGCCGTTGCATGGGCGATGCCGCACCAGATCCGGCACGTGACCCGGGCGACCGGCGTGGCGCAGGCCGACTTCACCAACATGGTGCAGTTCTTCGAGCCGGACAGCGGCGGCAGGCTGGCCGCCGAGATCGAGGTGACCGACACCGTGCCGCTCACCGCGTCCGGCTGGTTCCTGTACGCGCGGTCGAGCGAGGCCGGCGAGATCTGGCCGGCGGTGTACGAAAAGGCGTACGCGAAATTGAAGACCGGCACGACCACCGACCACCCCGATATCCTGGCCACCGCCTGGGGTGATTGCGTGTGGGCGACCGCGCAGCTCACCGGTGGCCGGCGCGAATACCACGGGTCGGCGAATTACACCGCCGACCAGCTTTGGAACCTTGTGCGGGGCAATTCACTGGGCGGGCGAACGTTCAACCCGATGACCGCCTGGACGTACTCGTCCGGCGACGAATCACCCGACAAGGTGAACTATGCGGACGCGAATGTGGTGGGCTCCCACTGTTACACGATTCTCGGCTGGGACTACCGCGACGGGCACAAATACCTGATCCTGCGAAACCCGTGGGGCAACACGGAGGCGACGCTCGGCACCCTGACCGGCACCACCTTTGTGTACGACGTGAGCTGGTGGCGCCCCATCGACCTCACCGTTGTCGACGGAACATTTGCGGTCGAGGCGTCGACGTTCAAGGCCTACTGGGCCGGATTGGGAGTGGCGAAGTAGCTCTATGGCAGCCGGAACAGTGTGTGGAAACGTGGGCCGAGCCACGGGCGGCGGCCGAAGGCGACGGCGCCGCCGGACGCGATCGCCCGCCACAGCTTGCGACGGCGGAAGCCGACCTCGCCGTCATCGGCCCCCTTCTACCCGCGGCGGTCGCCGTAAGCGGCGATCGTCCACTGTTAGCGTGCACG
The DNA here is from genome assembly GCF_016862175.1 of Paractinoplanes durhamensis. GTDB lineage: Bacteria > Actinomycetota > Actinomycetes > Mycobacteriales > Micromonosporaceae > Actinoplanes > Actinoplanes durhamensis. Next base: position 1,812 of record NZ_BOML01000105.1, read on the forward strand.
CATGGCGGATCGTCGTAGTGGTCTTGTCCTCGCCGCGGCGGTGGGGGCTCTGGCCGGCGCTGCCATCGTCCGGAAGCGACGGGGGTGGGCCGCGGCGACCGGGGCCGTGGTGCTCGCCGCCACTGAGGCAGTGGCGCGGGCCCGGCAACGGCCCGGCGAAATTCCGCCGTGGTGGTCTCGTGTCGTGATGAGCGGCGCGATCGGCGCGCAGGCGGGCTGGCTCGGTGGGCGGTTCACCAAGGCCGGGCCGGTGACGGTGGGGGTGGCCGCCGGATCGGTGGCCGGGGCGCTCGGGCTGCGGCCGCAGAAGGTGGCGCTCGGGCCCGTTGCCGGTGCGGCGGTGGGAGTGGCCCTCCGCGGGCGCAACCCCTCCCCCGCAGCCGTGGCGGCCGCCGCGGTGGTGGCCTTCCGGGTGCTGTCGGCGGCGCTGTTCCGCGACCCTCAGGTGCGGCTGCTGGCCGAACAGCTCGACGTCCACACGGAGGCCGGTGAGCTACGCGCTGAGCACGCGTTCTCCCTCTACGGTCTTCCGTTCCTGGTGCTGCGGTACACCATTCATCGAAAGCTCCCCGGCTGAGTGCAGTGGCGGGCCCGGCATGGTGCCGG
>NZ_BOML01000106.1 GCF_016862175.1 Paractinoplanes durhamensis
CCCGGCATGGTGCCGGCCCGCCACTGCCGGTTCGGACTCCTCAGGGCAGGATCTGGTCGCCGATCGTGGTGGCGATGGCTTTGACCTGGGCCGGGCTCAGCGGCGTCGCGGGCTGCGCCACCGAGTTCTCGGGGTCGGTGCCGGGCACGACGAACTCGTTGTCTACGAAGATCATCAGCGTGCGCTTGTCGGGCAGCTCGACGGTCGCCTCGTGGCCCACGAACCCGGCCAGGCTCGTCGTGGTCCGCACCCGCTGCCGCCGCCCGTCGGTGCCCTTGCTCTCGGTGCACGGCTCCGGAGAGGGGTAGCACTTGAAGTAGGTGTCCGGGTCGATGATCTTCGGGTCCGTCCCGCACTTGCTCATGGTGCCGCCGTTGCACGGGTTCGGCGCGATGATGCTCAGCCGCAGCGTGCCCCGCCGGCCATCGAGACCGACACCCGTACCACCGAAGAACATCTGATCCTGCGTACGCTGCACCCCGTCGCCGGTGATCAGCGGCGGCCGGCCGTCCGGAGTCGAGTACGCGGGGTCGCCCTGCGCCAGCCATTGCGCACCCGGCGCCGCCTCGCGGACCGCGCCGTCAAGTGCTTTGCGCAGCGCCGCGGCGGTGGCCGCCTTCGCCTCCCGGCTGTTCGCGACGAGCCGGAAACCCGAGGCCGGGGTGGTGGACGGGGCGGTGGCGGGGGATGCCGTCGGGCCGGCGACCACCGGTGGTGCGGGCGCCGTCGGGCTGATCACCGCGAGCGCGGTAGCCACGACCGCGACAGCGGCCACCGGCATACCGACGCGTACCAGAGTCCGCCGGCGCTTCTCCCGCCGCACCAGGTCCGCGACGTCGATCGTGCTGGGCGGGGCGTCCGCGGTCAGGTCCTCGAAGAGCTGCTGGGTCATGATGTCGTCCTTTCCGCGCGGCCTCAGCCGCGCAACGCCTGTTCGTTGATGCGCAGGGTCTGCAGCCCGCGCGCCGTCTGACTCTTCACGGTGCCGACCGTGACCTGCAGAATCTCGGCGGTCTGCTCCGCGGTGTAGTCGAAGTAGAACCGCAGGATCAGCACGGCCCGCTGGCGTGGGCCGAGCTCCCGCAGCAGCGCGGCCAGCGAGTCCCGGTCGGTGATCCGCTCACCCGGGTCGACCGGCCGGTCCGGCAGGTGCTCCGCCGAGCGCTCACGCCGCCACGGGCGGCGGCGTTCACTGAGCCAGGCGCGGGTGAGGATCCGCTGGGCGTACGCCTCGGGGTTGTCGGCCCCACGCACGTCACGCCAGTGGCGGTAGATCTTGGTGATCGCGATGGAGACAAGATCGTCGGCGGTGTGCCAGTCCTGACACATGAGGTACGCCGAGCGACGCCATCGCTCCATCCGCTGCGCCACGAAGTCATGAAACTCCTGGTCATCCACCCGGTTCGAGCCCGCCTTCCGAGTCGGCTGCGTGTTGACAGGCGTACGACGCAGCAGCCCGGCCGGAGGGTTGCACGACATCGCAAAAGCGGTGTGCAGCGCGGGGCGGCGGCCGATGCGTCCATAGGGTGAGGAGTACCGACGGGAGCGAGCGTGTCGTTCGAGGAATTCGTGGCAGGTCATGGCCGGTCGCTCGTGCGCCTGGCGTTCGTCCTGAGCGGCGACCGGCAGGTGGCGGAGGACCTGGCCCAGACCGTGCTGGCCGATGCCTACCGGCATTGGAAGCGAGTGCAAAAAGCAGCAAGACCCGAGGCATATGTACGCCGCATGCTGGTGAACGCGCATCTGAGCTGGCGTCGCCGCCGCTGGACGACCGAGCGGCCCGCCGACCTGCGCCAGGAGACCGGCACCGCGGTGGCCGACGCGGCCGACGCGGTCGCCGCCCGCGACCAGATGCGGGTGCTGTTGAGCAGGCTCGCCCCGCGCGCCCGCACCGTGCTGGTCCTGCGCTACTACGCCGACCTCGACGACGCGGCGATCGCCGCGGCCATGGGAGTCAGCGAGAGCTCGGTGCGGGCCACCGCCTCCCGAGCCCTGGCAAGCCTGCGCGGGCCCGCGGCCATCGACGCAGAGAGGGAGACCCGATGAACCAGTCGACCGAGCGCGAGCTGCGCGAGCTGTTCGCCGCCGACGCCGCCGACGCCCCCGACGAGCAGGCCGTGGCCGCCGCGGCGGTGCGCCGGGTCCACCGCCGGCGCCGGACCCTGACGGTGGCGGCGGCCACCACCGCGGTGATCATCGCCGCGGGCGGGTACGGCCTGTACCGGCCGGCCTCGACGCCGCAGGCACAACCACCCGCCGCGACACCGCAGGCAAAGCCACCGGCCGAGCTGCCGGCCGGGGTCGAGCCGGGCGATCCGCTCGCCTTCGGCGCGGCGCAGCAGTGCGTCAAGGCGTACTCACCGCGGACGGTCGCCGAGAACACGTTCGCCTTCGACGGAACCGTGACCGGCATCGGTCCGGCCCGAACCGAGCGCAGCCCGCAACCCGGCCGGCTGGATCTGCGCTCGGTGACCTTCCAGGTGCACACCTGGTTCAAGGGCGGCTCCGCGGGCACCGCCGTCGTCGACATGGATGCGCCCGCGGTGGGAAGCACGACGGGCGGCGAGGGTGTCCCGGCCTATCAGATCGGCACCCGGTTGCTCGTGTCCGGCATGCCCCGCTGGGGCGACGCCGCGCCGCTCACCGACGCGATCGCGTGGGGCTGCGGTTTCACCCGGTACTACAGCCCCTCGATGGCGGCCGCATGGGCCGCCGCGACGCATTGAACGGCCCGCGGGATAAGCGGCGGAGCGCAGATGATCGAGGTGTGGTGAATTGCTGCCGCCCGCGCCCGCCGGCTCGGGGAATGGCCCGAGCCGGCGGCGACAAGGCTTCTCAGCACTTCTTCCAGGCGACGTGGTAAACGGTGTCGATGCGGCCGTCGGTCGAGTCCATCGTCAGCATGCTGGTGGTCTTCTTGAGGTTGGACGAGCCACCATTGACCCGGAGCTCGGTGTTGACGTTAAGGTAGCGCTGCTCGCCGCAGGGCAGGTAGGCCAGCGAGCTGATGCCGACGGTGTCGGTCCGCTGCCAGTCGCCGTCGTACGGGCCGTTGAAGTCGTGCCGGATCCGGGTGCTCTGGGGTTCGCCCTGGAAGTAGTAGTTCGCGGTCTCCGAGCCGTACGCTCCGCGCTCCAGGTGGGCGAAACCGCGGTAGTCGGTGCCGGAGATCGCGTACGTGTATCCCTGCGGGACGTGCACGTCCAGCGCGAGCTGGCAGTTCTTGCGGAAGTCGGCCGGCTGGGTGCCGACCCCGACCTGCGCGATGAACTGGCTGTAGGTGACGGTGAAGGCCTTGTTGTCGGGTGACGGGGTCACCTGAGCGCTTCCCCACGGGCACCCGGAGCCGTTGGCCGCGACGACGCCGATGATCATTTCGTCGGTCGGCGACAGGGCGGGGGAAGCGGTGGCCGGCGTGCCGGTGGCGGCCAGCGCGCCCGCCAGAGTGGCGCCGAGAGCAAGAGCTTTGAGCATGGAATTCCTTCCGAAGGTGCAAGTCGATGCAATTGCGAATAACGCGGAAAATTGATTTTGGCCTCCGCGCCAAAGGCACAACGACGTCACGCTCTCTCGCGTAACCGTTCATATTCGGACGGCCTGCGAGGGGGAAGGGCAATTGTCCATTCGTCCCATGCCACTCGTAGGCGACGGGCGGCACTCAGCAGAATGGAGGACCGCGGCGTGCGAGTACGGTATTCTTCGCGCGCTGACCCACGCGTAACCGGGCCGGACAACCCACCGCTCATTTTCCGGTCGGATCTGCCGAAAATGTGATGTGCTGGAAAAGCTGATGGGGCGGGCGTGGCCTGCCTGGATCGCGCTCGGGGTCGGCGCGGGTCTGCTCTACATCGTCATCCCCTCCCCGGCCGTGGGCTCGCTGCTGTCGGCGGCCACCGGCCTGGCCTCGGTCTGCCTGAGCCTGTACGGCATCCGGCGGCATCGATCCGCCTCCGTCGTGGCCTGGCTGATCTTCATCGGCGGGCAGCTGAGCTGGGTACTCGGCGATCTGATGTACGCCCGAAATGAGTTCGTGCTGCAGCAGCAGCCGTACCCGTCGATGGCCGACGTGCTGTACCTGCTCGCCTATCCGCTCCTGGTCGCCGGGCTGTTCCTGCTCACCCGGGCGCAGGGGCCCCGCACCCTTGCGGAACTGATCGACTCGGCCGTGATCGCCACCGGGTTGAGCCTGGTCTACTGGATCATCGTGATCGACCCGATCGCCCTCGATACGGCGACGCCGCTCCTGATCCGGATCACCACGATCGCCTACCCGACGGGTGGTGTGCTGCTTTGCGCGGTGCTGCTGCCGATGGCCGCCCGCTCGGGACAGCGGACGCCGAGCGCCTGGCTGTTGCTGCTGGGCAGCGTGGCCACCCTGGCCGGCAACGCCGTCTACACGCTGCTGCCCAACCCGGCGGCGATCACGATCAAGGTGGTATTCGGAGGTTTCCTGTTCTCGTACCTGTGTTTCGCCGGGGCGGCGATGCATCCGTCGGGGCACACCCCGGTACCGGTCCGCGAGTTGAAGATCTTCAGCCGCGGTCAGCTCGGCCTGCTCGCCGCCGCGGCCCTGCTGGTTCCGGCCATGCTGGTCCTCGACGGGCTGCGCCACCCGGGCTCGGTCAGCTGGCTGGCGATCGCCGTGGGCTCCGTCGTCCTGCTTCTGCTCATGCTGGCCCGGTTGTCCGGTTCGATCACCCGGGTCCGGGTCCAGGCGGGGCAGCTCGAAGACCTGGCGATGAGCGACGAACTCACCGGGCTGCCCAACCGGCGCCGGTTCGAGGAACGCCTCCGGGAATGCCTCCCGGCCGGCCGGCCTCAGGTGGCAGTTCTCGACCTCAACGGCTTCAAGGCGGTCAACGACCGGTTCGGCCACGCTGTCGGCGACGATCTGCTGGCCCAGGTCGCCACCCGCCTCTCCGATTCCTTACGGGAGGACGACCTGGTGGCGCGGATGGGCGGCGACGAATTCGCGGTGCTCGTGTCGGCCGCCACCCCGGCCGTCATGGACAACGTCGTCGAGCGGCTCAAGGTCTCGCTGCGCCTCCCGATCGTCACCGGCGGCAACGACCTGCTGGTCACGGCCAGCATCGGCATCGCCGACAGCACCGGCACCGACGACCCCTACGAGATCATGCGCCGCGCCGACGTCGCCATGTACGTGGCCAAGGCGCTCGGTGAGAACCAGCGGCGCCGCTACGACCCGAGCATGGACGACCACGCCCGCGAACAGAACCGGCTGGCCGCCGAGCTGCGGATCGCCCTGGACACCGGGCAGTTCCACCTGGTCTACCAGCCGATCGTGGAGCTGCCGTCCGGGCGGATCACCTCGGTGGAGGCGCTGATCCGCTGGAACCACCCGGAACACGGCTTCGTCAGCCCGGCCGACTTCATCCCGGCCGCGGAACGCAACGGCCTGATCGTCGAGATCGGCGAGTGGGTGCTGCGGACGGCGTGCGCGCAGGCGGTGACCTGGCGCCAGACCCTCGGCGACCGGGCCCCGCAACGGATGAGCGTCAACGTCTCCGCCCGCCAGCTGACCGAGCCGGACTTCCCCGGGCTGGTGACCGAGGTTCTGGCCTGGACCGGTCTGGGCGCGGCGAACCTGATCGTGGAGGTCACCGAGACCGCCGTATTCGCCGGCGGCCAGGCGGTGCTCGCCGTCAACGCACTGCACGAGCTGGGTGTTCATATCGCCCTGGACGACTTCGGCACCGGGCATTCGTCGCTGACCCTGCTCCAGACCGTGCCGGTCGACGTCCTGAAGGTCGACAAGAGTTTCGTCGACAACATCACCATGTCCGGCCGGCACGCCGTCATCGCCAGCGCCCTGATCCAGGTCAGCGACGGCCTCGGCCTGATCGCGGTGGCCGAAGGGGTGGAGACCGGCGAGCAGGCCGCCGAGCTGCACCGGATCGGTTACCGGCGCGCCCAGGGCTACTACTTCGGCAAGCCGGCGGCCGAGCCGGACTTCGAGCGGACCACCGCGATCACGGTGTGACGGTCGGTCCCGGCCGGGCCGGCGCCGGCCCGGCTGCCCGGCGCAGCTCGATCCTCGTTCAACTCGCACTTCTCAGGATGATCGACTCGTCGTTGGACACGAGCGTCGCTACGACGTGGCCCGCGGCATCGATGCCGATGATGTCGACGCCGCCGTCGTCCTGCAGGGGGTCCGCGATGCTGAACAGCGTGGTGGTGCCGGAACTCCACCGGATCGGGTGCCTGGGTCCGGCCTGATCAGGGGTGATGAGCTTGGCGAGCCCGCCCACCTGTCCGCGTTCGTTGACCACCGCCGCCTCGGTGTGGTAGCCGGCCGGGTTCATGTCGATCATCTGTCCGTTCTGCCACATCACCGCGTGGACTTCGCCCTCCAGCGTCACCTGGGCGTAGCCGACCACCAGGCCGGCGTCGTTGATCGCGCGGGCGGCGCCGTCAACGGCGGGATAGCTGCCCCACAGATCGGTCATTTCACCGTTCTGCCAGAGGAAGGGGTGGTGAGTACCGAATCCGGACACCTCACTCTGGCCGATGACCTGACCCCGGTCGTTGATATCGCACGGGTACGTGTTCACGCCGCCCAGGTCACCGAGGTCGAGCCGCTTGTAGTACGGCCGGGCCGGCGAGCCCTCCGGCGTCCAGATCACCGACCGGTCGGCACCCGTCGAGGTATCCAGCACCGATCCGAGGATCTGACCCCGGTCGTTTATCGCGACGGTGGTGCTCCGGCTGCCCGCGGGTGTCGGCAGGATCGTGTATCTGCCCCGGTCGAGGACGAAGGCGCGGCCGCTGAACGTCGCCGAGTTGTAGGTGGACCCGACCACCTGACCCCGGTTGTTGATGCCGGTGGTCCAGATTTCGTCGTCGCCGCCACGATAAGGGTAGTAGCCGGCCCGGCCGTGCTGCCACAGGAACACCGTGGTCGTGCCGCTGACCGTGCCCGCCACGACAGCGTTGTCGTTGATCTGCTCCGGGGTGCCCTTGAGGCCGAGCGGGACTGGCGTGGTCATCCCGTGTGGCCACATGACGGCGACGTAGGCCCCGCTGTCCTTGCTCCGGCTGCGGCCGACGATGTCGCCCTGTCCGTTCATCGCCGCGGCGTAGGAATGCCTGCCCCCGCCCAGGTCACCGAGCACGATCATCGGGCTCTGAGGTAGCTCGTCCGCGGCGGCCGACGCCACCGAGGGCATGGTGATCATCAGTGCTGCGGTGAGCCCCACCGCGGCCCACCCTGCATAGACCTTCATGACGGCTCCCGACTTCAGAGAACTCATTTTCAGCGTATTGACGGTCCGAGGTCCCACTACTGCCGGAAGACCGAGGGGGCCGCGTAACCGGGGACCGCGTGCCGGGCCGCTCGGCGGCCCGGCACGAAGCCGATCCCGTGGTCTCACCGCACCAGGGTCATGGCC
>NZ_BOML01000107.1 GCF_016862175.1 Paractinoplanes durhamensis
GCGTACGCATCACTCAACACAGCCAGGACAGCATCACCCTGATCGCCGGCGACGCCACGGGTCAACCGGTCATCACCGTCACCGGCCTCGACTCCCGGCCGGTCGCACTCGATCGCATCCGCGGCGCCGGCCGGTCCGAGACCGGGAGCCTTTACCGCATCGAGCACGTGCCCGTACCGGCCCCAGACCCGGCGCCCGCATTGACCGTGCCGGTGTTCCGCTGCCCCCGCACCGCGGACGCCGGTCCGGGCCAGGGCGTCCGCCGGGTGCTCGGCGAGGTGCTGGGGGCGATGCGCGAGTCCACTGACGAACGCCTGGTGGTGGTGACCCGATCCGGCGACCTCGCCCATGCGGCGGTACGGGGACTCGTACGCGCCGCCGGCTCCGAGCAGCCGGGCCGATTCGTCCTTGTCGAGCTGGACACCGACGACGAGGCGATGCTGCCCGCCGCGGCGGCGTGCGGCGAGCCGGAGGTCGTGGTCCGGCAGGGGTCGTTGTTCGCGCCACGGCTCGCTCCGGCCGGCGATGACGTCGGCAGCGCCGGCCCCGAGCCGACCGCGGATGGGACCGTGCTGATCACCGGGGGTACCGGTGTGCTGGGCGGACTCGTCGCCCGGCACCTGGCCGAGGCGCACGGTGTCCACCGGTTGGTGCTGGTGAGCCGCAGTGGCGCCACGCCCGACTGGGTGGACGGCCTCACCGGCTCGGGCGTCGAGATCCGGGTGGCGGCCTGCGATGTCGCGGACCGGGAAGCACTGGCGGACCTGCTCGCCGACCTCGGACCGCTCACCGGGGTCGTGCACTGCGCCGGCGTCGTCGACGACGCCACGATCGACTCGCTGACCGACGAGCAGATCGACCGCGTGCTCCGGCCGAAGGTCGACGCGGCCGTCAACCTGCACGAGCTGACCCGCGACCGGGACCTGTCGATGTTCGTCCTGTTCTCCGCGGCCGCCGGAGTCCTCGGCAACCCCGGTCAGGCCAACTACGCCGCCGCCAACTCCTTCCTCGACGCGCTCGCCGAGCACCGGCGGGCGCTCGGGCTGCCGGCCGTGTCACTGGCCTGGGGCCTCTGGGACGAGACCAGCGGCTCCACCGCTCAGCTCGGCGAGGCCGGGCGTGCCCGGCTGGCCCGCACCGGCATCCTGCCCATGCCCGCCGAGCAGGCGCTGGCTCTGTTCGACACGGCCGTCACCGGAACCCAGCCGCTGCTGGTCCCGGTGCGGCTGGACCTGGCCGGCTGGCGCGCCCGGGCGAGTGCGGGCACCGAGGTGCCGGCGCTCCTCAAGGGCCTGGTGCGGGCGCCTTCCCGGCGTGTCGCCGACAACTCGAACGGCGCCACGCTCGCCCAGCGCCTCGCCGGCCGGTCGCCCGAGGAACGCGAGGACACGCTGCTCACCATTGTCCGCACCAACGTCGCCGCGGTGCTCGGGCACGGCTCAGCGCTGTCGATCCCGCCCGAGCAGCCGTTCAAGTCGATCGGCTTCGACTCGCTCACCGCCGTGGAACTGCGCAACCGCCTCAACGCGGCCACCGGGCTGCGGCTGCCCGCCACGCTGGTCTTCGACTATCCGACGCCGATCGCGCTCACCCGCCATCTCCTCACCGCGCTGGCACCGGCCGCCGCCGGTTCGGCGCCGGTGGACCTGGACCGGCTGGAGAGCGACCTGCTGTCCGGGGCCGGGATGTACGGCACCGAAGACGTGCGGGCGAGGACCACCGAGCGCCTCCGGGTCCTGCTGGCGAAGCTCAACGGGGTGGACGCGGCGAGTGCCGGCGCCGACGAGCGCGACTTCGAGGCCGCGAGCGACGACGAGCTGTTCGAGTTCCTTGACCATGACGCATCGATTCCGGAGTAGGTAATGGACAACGAGGCAAAGCTGCGCCAGTACCTGCGAAAGGCCGTCACCGATCTGGACCGTGCGCAGAAACGGATCCACGATCTGGAAAGCCCGGAGCCGATCGCGATCGTCGGGATGGCGTGCCGCTTTCCTGGCGGCGTCGACTCACCCGACGACCTGTGGGATCTCGTCGCCGGTGGTCGCGAGGTCATCTCCCCGTTCCCCGCGGACCGCGGCTGGGACCTCGACCGGCTCTACGACCCGGACCCGGACCGGCCGGGCACCAGCTATGTCCGCTCCGGCGGTTTCCTGCACGACGCCACAGACTTCGACGCGCCGCTGTTCGGGATCAGCCCGCGCGAGGCGGTCGCGATGGACCCGCAGCAACGCCTGGTGCTGGAGTCGGCGTGGGAGGTGTTCGAGCGCGCGGGCATCGACCCGACGTCGCTGAAGGGCAGCCCCACCGGGGTGTTCGTCGGCGCCTCGTCCTCGGACTACGTCAGCATCTTGCAGTCGGCGCCGCACGAGGTCGAGGGCTACCTCGGCACGGGCACGACCGCGAGCGTGCTGTCCGGGCGGGTGGCGTTCCAGTTCGGCCTGGAGGGGCCGGCCGTGACCGTGGACACCGCGTGCTCGTCGTCGCTGGTGGCGCTGCACCTGGCCGCCCAGTCCCTGCAGCGGCGGGAATGCTCGCTTGCCGTCGCCGGCGGCGTGTCGTTCATGGCGACCCCGGTCTGCTTCGTGGAGTTCTCCCGCCAGCAGGGGTTGGCTGTCGATGGGCGCTGCAAGTCGTTCGCGGCGGCGGCCGACGGTACCGGCTTCTCCGAGGGTGTCGGGTTGTTGTTGGTGGAGCGGTTGTCGGATGCGGTGCGGAACAAGCGTCGGGTGTTGGCGGTGGTGCGTGGTTCGGCGGTGAATCAGGATGGTGCGTCGAATGGTTTGACGGCGCCGAATGGTCCGTCGCAGCAGCGGGTGATTCGTCAGGCGTTGGCGTCGGCGGGGTTGTCGCCGGTGGATGTGGATGCGGTGGAGGCGCACGGTACGGGTACCCGGCTGGGTGACCCGATCGAGGCGCAGGCGTTGCTGGCGACGTACGGGCAGGGCCGGGCTGCTGATCGTCCGTTGTGGCTGGGGTCGGTGAAGTCGAACATCGGGCACACGGCGGCCGCGGCGGGTGTGGCCGGGGTGATCAAGTCGGTGCTCGCGATCCAGCACGGCGCATTGCCGGTCACGCTGCATGTGGATGAGCCGACGCCGGAGGTGGACTGGTCGGCGGGGGCGGTGTCGCTGCTGACCGATGCGGTGTCGTGGCCGGAGGTGGATCGTCCGCGCCGGGTCGGTGTGTCGTCGTTCGGTATTTCCGGCACGAACGCGCACGTGATCGTGGAGCAGGCGCCGGAGCCGGCCGCCGAGGAGACCCCCGAACCGGTCGCCGGGGTGGGCAGTGGGCTGGTGCCGCTGATGGTGTCGGGCCGGTCGGCCGAGGCGTTGCGGGATCAGGCGGGGCGGTTGGCGGCGTGGCTGGCAGCCCGGCCCGAGGCCGACCTGCTGCGAACGGCAGGGGGTCTGCTCGGCTCGCGGGCGGGGCTGGCCACTAGGGGGGTGGTGCTGGGCTCGGACACTGCGGAGCTGGTGGCGGGCCTGCGCGCGCTCGAGTCGGGCGAGCCGGCCGTTTCTGGGGTGGCGGGCTCGGGCCGGGTCGTGTTCGTGTTTCCGGGACAGGGTTCGCAGTGGGCCGGGATGGGGTTGCGCTTGGCCCAGAGCGAACCGGTGTTCGGGGCGACGCTGGACGAGTGTGACGCGATCTTCCGGCCGTGGCTGGGCCGGCCGCTGCGGGAGGTGCTCGTCGACGAGGAGGGGTTGCGCCGGATCGACGTGGTGCAGCCCGCGCTGTTCTCGGTGATGGTCGGTCTGGCCCGGTTGTGGCAGTCGTACGGCGTGCAGCCGGCCGCGGTGGTGGGCCATTCGCAGGGCGAGATCGCCGCCGCGTGTGTGTCCGGGGCGTTGTCGCTGGCGGACGCGGCGCGGGTGGTGGCGTTGCGGAGCCGGGCGTTGCGGGCGCTGGCCGGGCGCGGGGCGATGGTGTCGGTCGCGGCGCCGGTGGATCAGGTGCGGGAGTGGCTGACCCGGTGGGGAGAGCGGCTGTCGGTGGCGGGGGTGAACAGCCCGTCGGCGGTGGTCGTGTCCGGTGAGGTCGAGGCGGCGCAGGAGTTCCTGGCGATGTGTACGGCCGACGGGGTCTGGGCGCGGCGCGTGGACACCGAGGTGGCAACGCACTGTCCGGGCGTGGAGGAGATTCGGGACGAGGTGCTGACGGCGTTGTCCGCCATCCGGCCGCAGGAGGGCCGGGTGCCGATGATGTCGACGGTGACGGGGGAGTGGATGGACGGTTCGCAGCTCGACGCGGACTACTGGTACGCGAACATGCGCGAGCCGGTCCTGTTCCACGACGCGGTCACCGCGCTGGCCGATTCAGGCCACGACGTGCTGGTGGAGTGCAATCCGCATCCGGTGCTGGCGACCGCGGTGCCGGACCTGCCATGGGTGGCGTCGCTACGGCGCGGCGACGACGGTCGGTCGCGCTGGGCGACGAGCTTGGCGGAGGCCTGGGTACGCGGAGCGGCGGTCGATTGGCGCCTGCCGGGTCCGGACGCGGGCTTGGAGTTGCCGACGTACGCGTTCCAGCGGCAGCGGTACTGGCTGTCGGCGGACAAGCATGCTGACGAGGTTGCCGGTCCGGGCGTGTCCGGGCCGGAGCGGCGGTTCTGGGCGGCCGTGGAGGACTTCGACGCCTCGGCGCTGGTCGAGCTGGTCGGTCCGGAACGGGTCGAGGTCGACGCCGTCGAGGCGGTCCTGCCGGCGCTGTCGAGCTGGCGGCGGGCCGCTCGGGAGCGATCCGTCGCCGACTCCTGGCGCTATCGCATCGATTGGCAGCCGGTGCCGGCGAGCGAGCGACCGGTCCTGACCGGTACCTGGCTGGTGGTGGCGCCCGATGACATCGAGCCGGGCCTGGTCGACGCATATGCGGGTGCGCTCGGCGAGCATGGCGCCACGACCACCACGATCACCATCGACAGCGCCGAGACCGACCGCGTACGCCTGGCCGGCCGGCTCGAAGAGGCCGCGGCCGGTGGCGACCTCGCCGGGATCCTGTCGTTCCTGGCGCTTGACGAACGGCCGTACCGGCCGGGCCTGTCCCGTGGCCTGGCGGGCACGCTGCTGCTCGTCCAGGCCGGCGGCGACGCCGGTGTGGACGCGCCGCTGTGGGGCGTGACGCGCGGCGCCGTCGCGACCACCGCTGCCGAACCGGCGAGCCCGGTCCAGGCGCAGATCTGGGGGCTCGGCCGGGTGGCCGCCCTGGAACTGCCGAGCCGCTGGGGCGGCCTGGTGGACCTCCCGCCGGACACCGACCAGGCCGCCGGCACCCGGCTGTGCGCGATCCTCGCGTCGCATGCCACCACCGGCGAGGACCAACTGGCGATCCGGGGCGATATCCTGGCTCGCCGGCTGCAGCGCGCGCCGCTCGGCGAAGCGGCGCCGAGCCGGAGCTGGACACCGCGCGGCACCGTCCTGATCACCGGCAACACCGGCGACGCGCCGGCATATCTCGCCCGCTGGGCGTCCCGCCGTGGCGCCGACCACGTCGTCCTCGCGGGCCCCGCCGGATCGGGCGAGGCGGGGCTGGCCGAGGAGCTCTCCGCCCGGGGCACCCGTCTCACCGTCGCCGGGCTCCGGCTGCCCGACCGCACCGCGCTCGCCGCGCTGGTCCAGCGGCTCGCCGACGACGGAACACCGGTCCGCGCCGTGCTGCACGACGCCGTCGAGGTCGAACTGGGCCTCCTCGCGGACGTGGACACCGAACACCTGATCCGGAACCTGGCGCTCAAGGTGGAGACGGCCCGCCACCTCGACGAGCTGTTCGACGACGACAATGTCGACGCGTTCGTGCTGTTCTCCTCGGTCGCCGGGGTGTGGGGCAGCGGTGAGCACGGCGGCTACGCCGCCGCCAACGCCGCCCTCGACGCGCTCGCCCAGCAGCGACGGACCCGCGGCCTGCCCGCCACCTCCGTCGCCTGGGCGGTCTGGGACCTGTTCGCCAAGCCCGGCGAGGACGGAACCGTGCCGGAGGTGGCGCAGCGGACCGGCCGGCACGGTCTGCCGGTGCTCGACAGCGATCTGGCGCTGCACGCGCTCGGCCGGGCGATCGACCACGACGAGACGTTCGTGGCCGTCGCCGACGTCGAGTGGGAGCGATTCGTGCCGCCGTTCACGGCGATGCGGCCGAGCCCGCTGCTCGCCGGCCTTCCGGAGGTCGCACGCGTGCTGGCCGCCGCCGGTGCCCCCGGTGAGCAGGCCGCCGAGGTCGGGCTGGAACTGCGCCGGCAGCTCGCCGGCCAGCCGGCGGCCGAGCAGCTCCGCGCCCTGACCCGGCTGGTCTGCGGCCAGGTCGCGGCCGTCCTGCGATACGGCGGAGCCGATTCCGTCGTGCCGGGTCAGCCGTTCAAGGACGTCGGCTTCGACTCCCTGACGGCCGTCGAACTGCGCAACCGGCTGATCGCCGCCACCGGCCTGCAGTTGCCCGCGACGCTGGTGTTCGACCACCCCACGCCCGCGGAACTCGCCGCCCACCTGCGCGCCGAGCTCGTGGGCGACGACGCGGCCACCACCGCGTCGGTGCACCAGGATCTGGACCGCCTCGACGCCGCCCTCAGCGGCCTCGTCGCGGACGACGCCGAACGCGGCGACCTGGCCCGGCGCCTACAGGCCATCCTGTCGAACCTGACCGGATCGAGCGTGACCGGCGCGGAAGCGGACGCGGTCAGCGAGCACCTCGAGACCGCCACTGACGAGGACCTTCTCAACTTCATCCACCGCGAGTTCGGAAGGCCCGTGAGCTGATCATGGCGAACGAAGAGACCCTTCGTAACTACCTCAAGTTCCTGACCGCGGACCTGCACGAGACGCGCCGGCGCCTCCGCGAGGTCGAGGCGGCCACCCCGGAGCCGATCGCCATCGTGAGCATGGCGTGCCGGTACCCCGGCGGCGTCACCTCGCCGGAGGATCTGTGGCGGCTGGTCGCCGAGAAGGTCGACGCCGTGGCCGAGCCCCCGGCCGACCGAGGCTGGGAGGCCGGCGAATCCTCGGCCGTCCGGGCCGGCGGGTTCGTCGACGGGGCGGCCGACTTCGACGCTGAGCTGTTCGGGATCTCGCCCCGGGAATCCCTCGCCATGGACCCGCAGCAGCGGCTGGTGCTGGAGGTGGCGTGGGAGGTCTTCGAGCGGGCCGGAATCGACCCGACGTCGGTCCGGGGCAGCCGCACCGGGGTCTTCGTCGGCAGCAACATTCTCGACTACGCGTGGTCGCAGCGGAACCCGCCCGAGGAACTGGCCGGATACCTGGGTACGGGCAACTCCGGCAGCGTCATCTCCGGGCGCGTGGCGTACACATTCGGCCTCGAAGGCCCGGCGGTGACCGTGGACACCGCCTGCTCGTCCTCCCTGGTGTCGTTGCACCTCGCGGTGCAGGCGGTGCGCAGCGGGGAGTGCTCTTCGGCGCTGGCCGGCGGCGTCACCATCATGTCCAGCCCGGCCGGGTACCTGGACATGGGACGCCAAGGCGGCCTGGCCGCCGACGGCCGGTCCAAGGCGTTTTCGGGCGACGCCGACGGCATGACGATGGCCGAGGGC
>NZ_BOML01000108.1 GCF_016862175.1 Paractinoplanes durhamensis
GATGCCCATGGCTTACCGCATCCGACAGCCGCTCCACCAACAACAACCCGACACCCTCACCCCAACCCGTACCATCAGCAGCCGCCGCGAACGACTTACACCGCCCATCGACCGCCAGGCCACGCTGCCGCGAGAATTCCACGAAGCCGATGGGGCTGGGCATCACGTTCACGCCGCCGACCACCGCCGCCGAACATTCGCCGCTACGCAGCGCCTGCATCGCCAGGTGCAGAGCCACCAACGAGGACGAGCACGCGGTGTCCACCGTCACCGCCGGCCCTTCCAGACCGAAGGTGTATGCCACCCGGCCGGACAACACGCTGGTCACGTTGCCGGTGAGGGAGTAGCCCTCGGCGGCCTCGAGGGGCTGCTGTGCGCCGTACCCGGATGCCGCTGCTCCGACGAACACGCCGGTGGACGAACCGCGGACCGACCGTGGGTCGATTCCGGCCCGCTCGAACACCTCCCACGCCGCCTCCAGCACCAGTCGCTGCTGCGGGTCCATGGCGAGGGCTTCGCGCGGCGAGATCCCGAAGAACTCCGCGTCGAAGTCCCCGGCGTCGTGCAGGAACCCGCCCTCACGCGCGTAGCTGGTGCCCGGCACCTGCGGATCCGGATCGAACAGCCGCTCCAGGTCCCATCCTCGATCGGTCGGGAAGCCGGAGATGCCGTCGCCGCCCGCGGCCACCAGCTCCCACAGGTCCTCCGGAGAGGACACCCCGCCCGGATAGCGGCAGGCCATCCCGACGATCGCGATCGGGTCTGCCTCGAAACCGCCGATCACGGTGGTGACGGTGGACGGTGCGGGCTGGGCGCCGGTGACCTCGCTCATCAGGTAAGCGGCGAGCGTCGCCGGTGTCGGGTGATCGAAGACCAGGGTGGCAGGCAGCCGCAGGCCGGTCTCCGCCGACAGCCGGTTGCGCAGGTCGACGGCGGTGATCGAGTCGAATCCCAGCTCGGCGAAGACCCGGTCCTCCTCGACCGCGCCGGCGCTCGCGTGACCGAGGACGGCGGCGGCCTGGGTGCGGACCAGGTCCAGGACCGCGCCGGGCCGGGCCGGCTCGTCGAGCTTGGCGAGCAGTCGCGCCAGGGCGGAGCCGTCCGCCGTGCCGGGTTCGGTCGCGGCGGTCGCCGGTGTGGCGGCGGCCTCGGGCAGTTCGCTGAGCAGCGGGCTGGGCCGGGTCGACGTGAAGCCGCGCAGGAATCGCTCCCAGTCGATGTCGGCCACGGCGACCGGCGCTTCTGCGCGCTCGACCGCCTGCCGGAGCGCGACCAGGGCGAGGTCGGCTGCCATCGGGCGCAGCCCGTGGCGGCGCAGCTGTGCGTCCCGGTCGCCTTCGGCGGCCATGCCCGCGCCGCTCCACGGCCCCCATGCGACGGAGGTGGCGGCCAGCCCGCGGTCGCGGCGCCGTTCGGCGAGGGCATCGAGGTAGGCGTTGCCGGCCGCGTAGGCCGACTGGCCTCCGCTGCCCCACACTGCCGCGACCGAGGAGAACAGCACGAACATGGGTACGTCGCCGAGCAGCTCGTCCAGATGCGCCGCCCCTCGTACCTTGGCGGCGAGGATCGCCTCGAAGTCGGCGGCCGTGGTCTCGGCCAGCGCGCCCTGCTGCGGGAGGCCCGCGGCGTGGATCACGCCCGCCGGCGGCCGGTCCGCGGGGAGGGCGGAGAGGAGACCGGCCACCGCGTCCCGGTCGGCCACGTCACAGGCGACGACGGTGGCTTCCGCGCCGAGCCTTTCCAATTCCTCGACGAGCTCGGCCGCGCCGGGCGCGTCCGGGCCACGACGGCTGGTGAGCACCAGGTGCTGGGCACCGGCGGCGGCGAGCCACTTGGCGACCCGGGCTCCGAGGCCGCCGGTGCCGCCGGTGATCACGATGGTGCCGGCCGGCAACCAGTCGTTGCCGGTGGGTGCCTCCCCGCCTGGGGCGTGTGCCAGGCGCCGCACGTACCGGCCGGCGCCGCGCAGCGCCACCTGGTCCTCGCCATCCGCGCCGGCGACGACCGCGGCGAGGCGTTCGCCGGTGCGGGCGTCGACCGTAGCGGGAAGATCGATGAGGCCGCCCCACCGGTGGGGTTGCTCCAGCGCCACGACCCGGCCCAGACCCCAGACCATGGCCTGTTCGGGTTCGGTCAGCCGGTCGGCTCGGCCGGTGGAGACCGCGCCCCGGGTGAGGCACCACAGCCGGGCCGGCACGGCCGCGTCGCCGAGTGCCTGCACGAGCGTCGCGGTGACGACCGCCCCGGCGTGGCCGTCGAGGGCGAGCAGGGACAGCACCCCTATCCACGGGTACGCGACCTCGGCCAGTCGCTCAGCCAGCTCGTCACGGCCGATGCCGGCGGGCACCGTCAACCGGGTGACGGCTCCACCGTGCGTCTCCACCGTACGGGTGAGTTCCTCGGCGAGCCCGTCGCCGGTGCCGCTGCCGGAGGTCACCAGCAGCCACGTCCCGGACAGCGCCGGTGCGGGCGCGTCGGGGGTGATCCGCCAGATCGTGCGATACCGCCAGGCGTCCACGGCGGTCGCCTCCCGGCGCCGGCGCCGCCACGACGACAGGGCGGGCAGGACGCTGCGGAACGGCTGGCCGCCGTCGACGTGCAGCGTCGCCGCCAGTTGCTCCATGTCCTCGCGCTCGACGACCTGCCAGAACTGCTCGTCGGCGGGGTCCGCCGCCGGGATCGGCGCGGCGGCGATCAGCCAGTACCGCTCGTGCTGGAACGCGTAGGTGGGCAGCTCGGCCGGACGAGTCGCGGGGTGCAGGGCGGGCCAGTCGATGTCGGCCCCACGGGTCCACGCGGTGGCGAGGGCGGTGAGCAGAGTGCGGGTGTCGTCGTGGTCGCGGCGCAGCAGGGCGGCCGCGGCCAGCTCCGGCTCGCAGTCGGTCGCGGAGTTGGTCAGCACCGGGTCGGGGCCGGCCTCGATCACGGTGGTGACGCCGTGGCGCGCCAGGTAGCCGACGCCGTCGGCGAACCGCACCGGTTCGCGCACCTGTGCCAGCCAGTATCCGGCGTCCATCGTGGCTGGTTCGCCGGTGCGGTTGCTGACCACCGGGATCCGCGCGGGCTGGTACCGCAGACCGGCCAGTACCTGCGCGAACTCCGGGAGCATGGGCTCCATGAGGTGGGAGTGGAATGCGTGGGAGACGTGCAGCCGGCGGGTGCGGCCGGGCCAATCGCGGGTGGCCGCCAGGACGGCGTCCTCGTCGCCGGTGAGCACGACGGCGGTGGGGCCGTTGATGGCGGCGATCTCCACCCGGCCGGGTTCGACCAGGCCGGCGATCTGCTCCGCGGTGCCCTCGACGGCGACCATGGCGCCGCCGGCCGGCAGCGCCTGCATGAGCCGGGCGCGCGCGGCGACCAGGGCGCACGCGTCGGGCAGGTCGAGCACGCCGGCGACGTGTGCGGCCGCGATCTCACCGACCGAGTGGCCCAGCAGCAGCCGCGGTCGCACCCCGAGCGAGGTGACGAGCCGGTAGAGGGCGACCTCGACGGCGAACAACGCCGGCTGCGCCCAGCCGGTCGTGGTCAGCAGCTCGGCGTCGTCGCCCCAGAGCACGTCGCGCAGCGGCCGGTCGAGCCGTGGGTCCAGCTCGGCACAGACCGCGTCGAACGCCTCCGCGAACGCCGCGAACCGCTCGTACAGGCCGCGGCCCATGCCCAGCCGTTGCGCGCCCTGCCCGGTGAAAAGGACCGCGACGGCCCCGTCGCGGGCGCGGCCGGTGACGGTGCCGCCGTGGGCCGCCGCCCCGTCCGCGACGCGGTGCAGTCCGGCGAGCAGCTCATCGAGGTCGGCGGCCACGATCGCGGCGCGGTGGGTGAGAGCGGCCCGGGTGGTGGCCAGCCCGACGCTCACCTCGGCCGGGTGCAGCTCGGGCCGGTCGGCCACGTACGCGCGTAGCTGCCCGGCCTGGTCCCGCAGGGCCGGCTCGCTCGCGCCGGAGACCGTCCACACCACCGGCCCCGCTGTTGCGGCGGGCTGCGGCGGCCGGCTGAGATTCGTGGCCGGCGCCTGCTCGAGGATCACGTGCGCGTTGGTGCCGGAGATGCCGAACGACGACACGCTCATCCGCCGTTCGTGACCGGTGTCGGGCCACGGGACCGCCTCGGTGAGCAGCGCCACCGAGCCGGCCGACCAGTCCACCTCGGCCGTGGGTGTCTCCGCGTGCAGGGTCGGTGGCAACACACCGTGCCGCAGGGCGAGGACCGACTTGATCACCCCGGCGACCCCGGCAGCCGCCTGGGTGTGGCCGATGTTCGACTTCACCGATCCGAGCCACAGCGGGCGGTCGTCGGGCCGGTCCTGCCCGTAGGTCGCGAGGATCGCCTGCGCCTCGATCGGGTCACCGAGGCGGGTGCCGGTGCCGTGCGCCTCAACCGCGTCGACGTCCGCCGGTGACAGCCCGGCGAAGGCGAGCGCCTGCCGGATCACCCGCTGCTGGGCCGGCCCGTTCGGGGCGGTCAGGCCGTTGGACGCGCCGTCGGAGTTGACCGCCGATCCGCGGAGCACCGCCAGCACCGCATGCCCGTTGCGCCGGGCGTCCGAGAGCCGCTCCAGCAGCAGCATGCCCACCCCCTCGGACATGCCCATCCCGTCCGCCGCGGCGGAGAACGCCTTGCACCGGCCGTCGACTGCAAGCCCGCGCTGGCGGCTGAACCCGACGAACCCGGCGGGGCTGGGCATCACGGCGACGCCGCCGGCAAGCGCGAGGGAGCATTCGCCGTTGCGCAGCCCTTGCGCCGCCAGGTGCAGGGCCACCAGGGAGGACGAGCAGGCGGTGTCCACCGTCACCGCAGGCCCTTCGAGGCCGAACGCGTACGCGACGCGGCCGGACATGATGCTCGCGGCGCTGCCGGTGATGGCGTGCCCCTGCAGCTCGTCCGGCACCTGCTGCGGGCTCAGGATGTAGTCGGAGTGGGTCGCGCCGAGATACACGCCGGTGACCGTGCCGGCGGTCGAGGTCGGTGCGATGCCGGCGCGTTCGAAGAGCTCCCAGGCGGCCTCCAGCAGCAGTCGCTGCTGCGGGTCCATGGCCAGCGCTTCCCGCGGCGAGATCCCGAACAGTCCGCCGTCGAAGTCACCGGCGTTGTGCAGGAAGCCGCCGGCGCGTGCGTAGCTCGTCCCGGGCCGGTCCGGGTCCGGGTCGAAGAGCTGCTCCAGGTCCCAGCCCCGGTCGGCCGGGAACTCGCCCACGGCGTCGCCGCGCCCGATGAGCAAGTCCCACAGCTCCTCCGGTGAGGACACGCCGCCCGGGAACCGGCAGGCCATCCCGACGATCACCACGGGGTCGTCGTCGGTGGCCACGAGTACCGGCACCGCCGAGGCTGCGGCCGGCGCGCCGGCCAGCTCCGTCTCGAGCCATCGGGCCAGGGCGCGTGGCGTCGGGTGGTCGAACACCAGCGTCGCCGGCAGTTGCAGGCCGGTGGCCGTTCCGAGCCGGTTGCGCAGCTCGACCGCCGTGAGCGAGTCGAACCCCAGGTCCTTGAACGCGCGGTCGGCGCCGACGGACTCGCCCGTGGCGTGGCCGAGAACCTTGGCACCATGACCGCGGACCAGGTCGAGCAGTTCCTGCTCCCGTTCGGTCTCGGTGAGCCGGGCCAGTCGAGCCGCCAACTCGGAGCCGCGCGGGCCGCCGGCGACGGCGCTGCGGCCGGCCGGCCGGACCAGCCCGCGCAGCAACGCCGGCACCTCACCGTCGACGGCCTGCTGCCGCAGCGCCGCGATGTCGAGCCGGACCGGGATGAGCACGGGTTCGTCGATGCGGTGCGCGGCGTCGAACAGCGCGAGCCCGTGGTCGGACTCGAGCGGCCGGACGCCGCTGCGGGCCACCCGGGCCCGGTCTCCGTCGCTGAGCCGGCCGGTGAGCTCGCTGGTCTCGGCCCAGTAACCCCAGGCCAGGGAGACGGCCGGCAGGCCCTCGGCGCGGCGGCGAGCCGCCAGGGCGTCCAGGAAAGCGTTCGCGGCGGCGTAGTTCGCCTGCCCGGGCGTGCCGAGGACGCCGGACGCCGAGGAGTAAAGCGTGAACATGGCGAGGTCGCGGCCTGCGGTGAGCTCATGCAGGTGGACAGCGGCGTCGGCCTTGGGCCGCAGCACGGTCGCCACCCGTTCGGGTGTCAACGACTCGACCGTGCCGTCGTCGAGCACGCCGGCGGTGTGGATCACGCCCGTCAGGACGGGGATCGCATCCAGCACCGAAGCCAGCGCGGCACGGTCCGCGGCGTCACAGGCCAGGATGTTCACGTCGGCGCCCAAGCCCTCCAGCTCCGTGCGCAAGTCGTCCGCGCCCGGCGCGTCCGGGCCTCGCCGGCTGGTCAAAGTCAGTCGTCGCATCCCGTACGCGGTGACCAGGTGCCGGGCCAGCATCGCCCCCAGGGTGCCGGTGCCGCCGGTGATCAGCACCGTGCCGTCCGGGTCCAGTTCCCGCGGCATGGTGAGGACCAGCTTGCCGACGTGCCGGGCCTGGCTCATGAACCGGAAGGCCTCGGGCGCCCGTCGCACGTCCCATGAGGTCACCGGCAACGGTTCCAGAGCGCCCGACCCGAGCAGCGCCGTCACCTCGGCCAGCAGCCGGCCGACCCGTGCCGGCCCACCAGCGAGAAGGTCGAGCACCTCGTAGGAGGCGCCACCGTGCCCGGCCGCGATCTGCGCCGGGTCGCGGACATCGGTGCGGCCGAGCTCGACGAAGCTGCCGCCGGGCTTGAGCAGCCGCAGCGAGGCGTCGACGAAGGGGCCGGCGAGCGAGTTGAGCACGAGGTCGACCGGCGGGAAGGCATCGGCGAAGGCGAGGTCGCGTGACGAGGCGAGGTGCGCGTCGTCGAGGCCGAGCGCACGCAGGGTGTCCCACTTGGCGGGGCTCGCCGTGGCGAACACCTCCGCTCCCTGGTGGCGGGCCAGCCGCACGGCTGCCATGCCGACGCCGCCCGCGGCGGCATGAACCAGGACCTTCGCCCCGGGACGCAGGCCGGCCAGCCCGAGATGCGCGGTGACGAAGGCGGCCGGCACGGCGGCCGCACGCTCGAACGTCCAGCCGGTGGGGATCGGCACCACGGACCGGTGGTCGGCTACGGCGGTCGGGCCGAACGCGCCCGGGACGAACCCCATCACCCGGTCGCCGACCGCGAAGTCACTCACGCCGGAACCGACCTCGGTCACCACTCCGGCGGCCTCGTTGCCCATTGCCGCCTCACCCGGGTACACCCCCAAGGCAATCAGCACGTCGCGGAAGTTCAACCCGG
>NZ_BOML01000109.1 GCF_016862175.1 Paractinoplanes durhamensis
CCGTCTGCAAAGGGCTGGTGCGCGGAACCGGACGACGGGTGGCGGCAGCGAGCAACGGTGGCTCCGGCACACTCGCCGAACGGCTGACCGCCCTCCCCTTGTCCGAGCGGCGAAATCTGCTGCTCGACATGATCCGCGGGGACGTCGCGACCGTGCTCGGGCACGGTGCTCCCGGCGACATCGATCCGGTCGTGCCGTTCAAGGACCTCGGCTTCGACTCGCTGACCGCGGTCGAGCTGCGCAACCGCCTCAACGCCGCCACCGGGCTCACGATGTCCGCCACCGCGGTCTTCGACCATCCCAACCCGGCGGCCCTCACCAAACACCTGCTGACCGAGATCGGCGGCGACCCGACACCGGCGGTGCCGGCCGGAGCCGCCCTGCGGGCCGAACTGGACCGGCTGGAGGCCGCGCTCGCCGCCGCGCCCGACAGCGAGGACGAGGACCTGGTCTCCGCCCGGCTCGAGGAGCTCGTGGCGAGGTGGAAGCAGCGGCGCGTGCCGGCCGCGGCCGCGGCGGTCGGCGATCGGCTGGAGACGGCCACCACCGACGAGGTACTCGCATTCATCAACGACGAGCTCGGGATCCGTTGACCGGGAAGGGCAGACTCCAGGTGCCGAACGACGAGACGCTGGTCGACTATCTCAAGCGGGTCGCTGCTGACCTGCACGAGACCCGCCGCAGGCTGCGCGAGGTCGAGGAGGCCGGCCAGGAGCCGATCGCCATCATCGGCATGGCGTGCCGGTACCCCGGTGGTGTGCGGTCGCCCGAAGACCTGTGGGATCTGGTCGCCGAGGGACGCGATGCCGTCGGCGAGTTCCCCGCCGACCGCGGCTGGGGTCTGGAGTCGTTGTACGACCCGACCGGCGAGCGGAGCGGCACGTCCCTCACCGACCAGGGCGGCTTTCTGCACGACGCGGCCGAGTTCGACGCCGGCCTGTTCGGGATCTCGCCGCGTGAGGCCCTCGGCATGGACCCGCAGCAGCGGCTGCTGCTGGAGACGTGCTGGGAGGTCTTCGAGCGCGCCGGCCTGGACGCCACCACTTTGCGCGGCAGCCGCACCGGCGTATTCGCCGGCGCGGCGACCCCCGGGTTCATCGTCGGCGTGCAGGACGCCGCACGCGGCGTCGAGGGCTACACCCTCACCGGCACCTCGGGCAGCGTGCTGTCCGGGCGCGTGGCGTACACATTCGGCCTCGAAGGGCCCGCGGTCACCATCGACACCGCCTGCTCCTCGTCGCTGGTCGCGATGCACCTGGCGGGGCACGCGCTGCGTACCGGCGAATGCTCGTTGGCGCTGGCCGGTGGGGTCACCGTCATGTCGGTGCCGGGCCTCTTCGTGGAGTTCAGCCGCCAGCGGGGTCTGTCGCTGGACGGGCGCTGCAAGTCGTTCGCCGATGCCGCTGACGGCACCGGCTGGTCCGAGGGGGCCGGCGTGCTCCTGCTGGAGCGGCTGTCCGACGCGGTCCGCAACGGCCACCGCGTCTGGGGCGTGATCCGCGGCTCGGCCACCAACCAGGACGGCGCCAGTAACGGCCTCACCGCCCCCAACGGCCCGGCCCAGCAGCGGGTCATCCGGCGGGCGCTGGCGGCCGCCCGGGTCCCCGCGAGCGAGGTGGACGCGGTCGAGGCGCACGGCACCGGCACCGCGCTCGGCGATCCGATCGAAGCCCAGGCCCTGCTGGCCACCTACGGCCAGGACCGGCCGGCCGACCGGCCGTTGTGGCTGGGCTCGGTCAAATCGAACATCGGCCACACGTCCGCCGCCGCCGGTGTCGCCGGGGTCATCAAGATGGTCATGTCGATGCGGCACGGCCGGCTGGCCCGGACCCTGCACGTCGACGAACCGACCCGGCAGGTCGACTGGTCGGCGGGCGCGGTCGCGCTGCTGACCGAGGCGGTCGAGTGGCCGCGCCGCACGGGCCCCCGACGGGCCGGTGTGTCGTCGTTCGGGATCAGCGGCACCAACGCCCACGTGATCCTGGAGCAGGCACCCGATCCGGCGGCACCCGATCCGGCTGAGCCGGGCGTGCAACTGCCGGTGCTGGTCTCCGGTCATGGCGAGGGCGGGCTGCGGGCACAGGCCCGGCGGCTGGCACAGTACGTCGTGGCGCACCCCGAGGTCACCGCCGCCGACCTCGCGTACACGCTCGCCACCGCCCGCACCCACCTGGACCGCCGGGCCGCGGTCCTCGGTGCGGACCGCGAAAGCCTGCTTCGCGGCCTCGGCGCGATCGCCGACGACGGCCAGGACCCGGCCGTCCTCGAGGGCATCGGCCGGCCGGGAAACCGCCTCGCCGTGCTGTTCTCGGGACAGGGCGCCCAGCGCGCCGGCATGGGCCGCGAGCTGTACCGGGCATATCCCGTGTTCGCCGCCGCCTTCGACGCCGCCTGCGAGCATCTCGACGAGGACCTGCGCGATGTCCTGTGGGGGCCGAAGGGCGACCTTGTCGACCAGACCGGGTTCGCCCAGGCCGGCCTGTTCGCGATCGAGGTCGCGCAGTACCGACTGCTGGAGAGCTGGGGATTGACGCCGGACTTCGTGGCCGGCCATTCCATCGGCGAGGTGGCCGCGGCCCACGTCGCGGGGGTCTTCGACCTGGCCGACGCGAGCCGGCTGGTGTCCGCGCGTGGCCGGTTGATGCAGGCGCTGCCGGACGGCGGCGCGATGGTCGCGGTACAGGCCGGCCACGACGAGGTGGCGGCGCTGCTGACCGGGCATGAGGAGCGGGCGTCGATCGCGGCGGTCAACGGACCCCGATCGGTGGTCGTCTCCGGCGACGCCGACATGGTGGACGACATCGCGGCGCTGCTGCGCGAGCAGGGCCGCAAGACCCGGCGGCTGCGGGTGAGCCACGCCTTCCACTCGCCCCGCATGGAGCCGATGCTGGCGCAGTTCCACGAGGTCCTGGCCGGCCTGCGCTACCGGCAGCCGGACATCCCCGTCGTCTCCAACCTCACCGGGCAGGTGCACGCCCCCGTCGGGGCCGAGCACTGGATGCGGCATGTCCGGCAGCCCGTGCTGTTCGCTGCCGGGATCCAGGCCATGGCCACGGTGGGCGTGACCGCGTTCCTGGAGGTCGGCCCCGACGCCGTCCTCACCCCGATGGTGGACGAGATCCTCGACAAGCCGGCGACCGTCGTCCCGCTCCTGCGCGGGGACCGCCCCGAGGTGTCGGCCGCGCTGGCCGCCGCTGCCGCCCTGCACGTACGCGGAGTGCCGGTCGACTGGCCCGCCGTCGCCGGCGGAGTCGGCGAACTCGTGGACGCGCCCACCTACGCGTTCCAGCGGCAGCGGTACTGGCAGGTGCCCGGTGGTTCGACCGCCCGCGACCTCGCCGACGCCGGACTGACGCCGTCCGACCACCCGCTGCTGAGCGTCACCGTCGCGCTCGCCGAGCACGATGGTGTGCTGCTGGCCGGCCGGGTCGCCGCCGGTACGCCGGGATGGCTGGCCGACCACGTCATCGGGGACAGCCGGCTGCTGCCCGGTTCGGCCCTCCTCGAGCTGGCACTGCGCGCCGGCGTGGAGGTCGGCTGCGAGCACGTGGCCGAACTGATCCTCGAGGCGCCGTTCGTGCTGTCCGGCCCAGCCCGGATCCAGCTCGCCGTCGGCGCACCCGCCGACACCGGTGCCCGGTCCGTGGCGATCTACTCCCGCCCGGACGGCCCGGAAGCCGACGACTCGACATGGACTCGCAACGCCAGCGGCACCCTCATGCCCGGCACCGGCCCGGCGACCGTGCCGTGGGCCGAGTGGCCGCCGGCCGGCGCGGATCCGCTGGACGTCAGCTCCCTCTACGGAGACCTCGCCGACCGCGGCTACCGGTACGGGCCGGCGTTCCAAGGCCTCCATACGGCGTGGCGGCGCGAGTCGGAGGTATTCGCCGAGGTCGCCCTGCCCGACGCGTACCAGGCCGAGGCGGGCAGCTACATCGTGCACCCCGCCCTGCTGGACGCCGCGCTGCACACCGTCGGGTTGCTGGGATCCGGCGAGGCGATCCGGGTGCCGTTCACGTGGACCGGCGTATCCGTGCATGCCGCCGGCGTGCCCGCGCTCCGCGTACGCCTGGCGTTGGACGGTGACACCGCCACCATTCTGGCGGCCGACCCGGCCGGCTCCCCGGTGCTGTCGGTCGACGCGGTGGTCCTGCGCACGGCGACCGAACCGGGCCGTACCTCCGGAGGCGACCGGCTGTTCCGCGTCGAGTGGGTGCCGGTCGAGCCGGTCGAGCCGGTCGAGCTTCCGGACGTGCTGCGCTGTGCGCCCGCCACGGCGACCCGGACCTTGCTCGATGAGGTCCTGGCCGCGGTGCGCTCGACGGACCGGCTCGTGGTGGTGACGAGCGCCGGCGACCTCGCTCATGCGGCGGTACGGGGGTTGGTGCGCTCGGCGCAAACGGAGTATCCGGGCCGGTACGTGCTGGTGGAGGGCGACGGCGTCGACGACGACATGTTGGGCGCGGCGGTGGCCTCCGGAGAGCCGGAGGTCGCGGTGCGCGACGGGGCGTTCGTCGTGCCACGGCTGGTGCGGGCGGAGGCGGCGCCGCGGCTGTCGCTCGACCCGGCCGGAACGGTCCTGGTGACCGGCGGCACCGGGGCGCTGGGCGGCCTGGTGGCCCGGCATCTGGTGGCGGAGTACGGGGTACGGCGGTTGGTGCTGGCGGGCCGGCGGGGTCTCGCCGCCGCCGGTGCGGCCGAGCTGCGCGACGAGCTGTCGGCCGCCGGCGCCGAGGTGACGGTGGCGGCGTGTGACGTGGCCGACCGGGAGTCGCTGGCGGCGTTGCTCGCCGGCGTGGCAGACCTGACCGCGGTCGTGCACTGCGCCGGCATCGTGGACGACGCCACCATCGAGTCGCTCACCGCCGAGCAACTGGAACGCGTGCTGCGGCCCAAGGTCGACGGGGCCGTCAACCTGCACGAGCTGACCCGCGACCGTGATCTGTCGGCGTTCGTGCTGTTCTCCTCCGCAGCCGGCGTGCTCGGCAACCCCGGGCAGGCCAACTACGCGGCGGCCAACGCGTTCCTGGACGCGCTCGCCGAGCACCGCCGATCCGCCGGGCTGCCGGGGGTGTCGCTCGCCTGGGGCCCGTGGGATCAGGAGAGCGGGGTCGTCGCCGGTCTCGGCGCCGCCGACCACGCCCGGCTCGCCCGCTCCGGTGTCCTGCCGCTCTCCGCCGAGCAGGCGCTCGACCTTTTCGACGCGGCCCTCGACGCCGAGCATCCCGTGCTCGTCCCGATCCGCCTCGACACCAAGGCATTGCAGGCGCAATCCGTCGCCGGTTTACTCCCCGCCCTTCTCCGGAACCTCGTACGGGCGCGGCCGGCGAAACCCGGGTCGGTGTCGCGCAGCGGCCTGCTCGCGACCCTGGCCGCGCTCTCCGAAGCCGAGCAGGACAAGGCGCTGCTCGACGTGGTGCGCTCCACCACCGCCCTGGTGCTCGGCCACCCGTCACCGCACACCGTCGACACCGGCCTGCCGTTCAAGGAACTGGGATTCGACTCCCTGACCGCGGTCGAATTGCGCAACCGGCTGGGCGTCGCGACCGGCCTGCGCCTGCCCGCCACCCTGACCTTCGACTACCCGACCCCGGCGGTCCTCGCCCGTCAGCTACGCGCCGAACTGGTGCTCGACCGGCCCGCGAAGCCCGCCGCGACCACCATCACCGGCTCCGACGAGCCGATCGCCATCGTGGGCATGGCGTGCCGCTACCCGGGCGGGGTGTCCTCACCGGAGGAGCTGTGGGAGCTGGTGGCGGCCGGCCGGGACGGGATCTCGACGTTTCCCGACGGCCGGGGGTGGGATGTCGAGCGGCTGTTCGACCCCGACCCGGAGGCGGCCGGAAAGAGCTACACCCGCGAGGGTGGATTCCTGCACGACGCGGCGGACTTCGACGCCGAG
>NZ_BOML01000110.1 GCF_016862175.1 Paractinoplanes durhamensis
AGCCGTCTACCGGGTGACGGTCTTGGCCGTGCCGGCCCCTTGCTTGCCGGCCACTTCCGTAAGATCCTCACATGCAACTGAGCAGGGTGCTTGAGCAACACATTGCGGTGTTCGGAGAGAGCGGTAGCGGCAAGACCGTCCTGCTGTCCTCGTTCTACGGGGCCACGCAGGAGCCCCAGTACCTGCAGAACAACCTGTTCGACGTCGTGGCGGACGACATCGGTCAGCACACCCGGTTGCATCAGAACTACCTGGGCATGAAGAACTCGTCGCGTCGCCCCCGCAAACCCGCTTCGCCGCCACGTCCTACGCCTTTTCCGTCAAGCTGCGAGACTCCTCCGATGCAGCGGTGAAGGCCAGGCCGTTCGACGCGCTACGCATGGTCTGGCATGACTACCCGGGTGAGTGGTTCGAGCAGGATGTGAACGGGCCCGAGGAGGCCCGTCGACGAATCGACACATTCCGGTCCCTATTGCGGTCCAACGTCGCCTTCCTGCTGGTAGACGCACAGAAGCTGCTGGACAACACAGGCGAGGAAGAGCGGTACCTCAAATCCCTGATGTCGAACTTCCGGACCGGCCTTCTATCGATCAAGGATGAACTGCTGGAAGACGGCAAACCCCTCGTCCAGTTCCCCCGCATCTGGACGATGGCCCTGTCGAAGGCCGACCTGCTCCCAGACGTGGACGTTTACCAGTTCCGCGATCTGCTCATCGACAAGGTCGGCGAGGATCTCGACGAACTACGCAAGGTGATCGCCGGCCTCATCGAAGCGAGCGACGCGCTATCGGTGGGCGAGGACTTCGTGCTGCTCTCATCGGCCAAGTTCGAGCCCGACAAAATCAAGGTCACCGAACGCATCGGGCTGGATCTGATCCTGCCGATGGCCGCCATCCTTCCCTTCCTCAGGCACGTCCGATGGTCCCAGGCGACGCAACTACCGAGGAAGGTAGCCGAGTCCCTGCTGAGTAACGCCGGAACCTTGGCCGCCGCGCTCATCGCCCGCAAGAAGAGAATTCCGGCCCGCGTCGAGAACCTGCTGAGCTTCCTCAACTCCGATCTCGCGAACGAGGCAGCAAAACTGGCCGGAGACAAACTCCGAAAGATCAACACAGACGCGCTGGCCCGCCACGACCAGCTCACCGCCACCCTGACCGGTTTCCGGATGAGCTTGGACTCCGGCGAACGCGAGCAGATCCTGCTGCGCAGCCGGCGATGAACCTCATCTGGGCCACCCGCGGACTGACCTGGGGGTTTCGATTCCTCCTCGATGGTGGGTTCACCGATCCGCTCCCGCAGTACGAGGCGGCTTTCTCCGGCACCGGTGACGACTCGGAGATCTGCTACCGGACCGGCGAGAGGGTAGCGCTTCGCTTCCCCGACCCCCTAGCCCGCAAAGACGCGGCCGGGCGGGTGATTCCCCACGAATTCGTCGTCTTCGGCCACTTGGTCGAGCAAATCCAATCCCTTGAAGACGGTCGTCACATCATCTGGAACCAGCCCGGCGTGGCCGACCAGTTCGAAAAGATCTGGGACTCCCCCCATCCGCCACCTGCTCACGGATCCTGACCTACGGTCGCGCTGACCTGGTGATCCAGCGGCGTGAGCAACCTTGTCCACGCCCACAGTGAGCCACGGCAGCCATAACCCAACCAGCCGACGAGCACGAACAATCAGATAAGCGTGCCTCGGACCGGAGGGGATTCGAACCCCTGCGGGGCACGGCACACCGGTGGTTCCACGCGCCTTCGAACCGCCCGAGTGTGCCCGGCCCTTGACTCGACGCGCTGCGATAACCCAGCTCTACCACCGGTCCAGATGGAGAGAGCCGCGAGCTTTCCGGATGACACGAACAGGCCACCGTCGCGCAAACTCAGCGGCATGAGCGGATGTCCTGACCAGAATGCACTTGAAGGAACAATATGCGATAGCCGGCCAGATCCGTGCACTCGCTGGCCGCTCACACCTTCGGTGCGCGTCGGTCGCTGACCTCGTAGCTTCGATAGGGGATCATCCAGGCATGGAGGCGTATCCAGAGGACAGCGACCGGAAGCAAGGGCTCACCAAGGCGGCCGAGATGGGTATCTCATTCGTGCCGGTGGTGGGCAGTGCCCTTCAAGTGGCACTTAACGAACTCGCTGGCCGACGCCTTGCCGATCGGCGAACGGCGTGGCTCAACGACCTCGCCGAGAAGGTGCATTCGCTCGAAGATCAGATCGGTGATTTCGAGAAGCTCACTAGCGAGGACGCCTTCATGGACGCCCTGACCACCGCTGCGCAGATTGCCGACCGCACCTCTCGCGTCGAAAAGCTCCGGGTGTTGCGCAACGCAGTCGTCAACTCCGTCATGCCGGGCGCCCCGGATCTTGACGCGCAGCAACTTTTCTTGGACCTGATCGACCGCTTCACCCCTACTCACGTTCGGATGCTGAGGTTGATCGCAGACCCGCCGGGCTGGTTTGACCGGAACGGCATGGCCCGACCGAACATTTCCAGAGGTTCGAGGGCGCATGTCATCGAAGCTGGCATGCCGGACCTTGCTGGCCGTCAGGATCTGATCATGAGATACGCCGCGGCCCTCACCACCGCTGGGGTGATCGATCAGTCGGTCACGACGATGATGACGTCGGGCGGTGTATGGGGGTCAGGAGCAACTCCGCTGGGTGTCGATTTTCTAGAGTTCATCGCCGAACCGAGGAGCGAGGCGGTTCAGATCTGAGTCCGGCGAAGCCACAAGCCGCGACAGCCCCTTTGTCGGGTGGGCGTAACGGGGTGCGGCTATGCCTCGATCCGGCTTCGCTGGCATCCGCCGTTCACGTCCCGTAAGGCCTGCTCACCGATCAGCTCCTCGACCGCGCCCTCTCCGCGGCAGATCAGTACGCACCATGGTCACCGGGTCAACGGTTACCGGGCATTCTCGAAGCTGGATGATCTACGCATGCATTACTTACGCGCGGAGGCGGTCCGATGGGTCGACCTCGAGTGGCCGGGATGGGTAGAGGCGCAGTTCCGGACCTCGGATGGTGAAGTCGTGTCGCTCGTCGACAAGGCGCCAATATTCGACGCCGGCGGTCCCCTGGTACCCGGGTCCGTGCTTCCGGCCGAAGTCAAAATCTCGTGCGAGGTGCTTGAACAGGCTGCGGATCGGGTCGGCAATCAGTCATGGCTCGTCCGTCTTGGGTACGACGTCGAGGATCAAAGCGGCCGGAGGACGTTCAACGTCGACAAGCGCACCCTCATCTCGCGAGGCTGAGCGGATCACCGCGCTGTCGCGCTCTGTTACGCCCGCGCCGAGCGGTCAGCGGCAGATCCGGATACCCGGCCGGCGTCGGCCTACAGGCTCGTACCCTTGATCAGGGCGGCGGGCGTTGTACACGCAACCGCCCCGGTTCGCCTCCCGGGAGCGGCAGACGTACGCCACGCCGCACGTCGACAAAAGCGAAACCTACGGCCGCAGCCCGACCGTGTCGGCTCGCACCCGCCGTCTGGTCGTCATTTAATGATTGCCCGCCGATGCCGAGGCATCGACGATGGTATCCCAGTGGTCAGTCTTCGCCTTCTTCGTTCAATGGCGGCGGTTCCATGCGTGGATCTTCCGGGGCATCGGGATAGAAATGCACCGTCGATGAATTACGCTCCGACTCCGCTGCGGCCGCTGCGGCCTCGGCGGGCGTCATAGGCTTGGAAAGCTCAGCCAACAATTCTTCGGCCGTCCTGCCGTTGAGCGGAACTTCTTTCAATACGGCGCGCGGCCCCTGCGGGGAAGGGGCTGTTGGCTTTGCGGTCATGGCATCCTGGTTGCGGCTCGTCTCATCGTCGGCCGATGCCGAACTTCCTGTCGTGGCTCCGCACAGAACAGCAATCGCCAATGCTGCCATAAACCGGAACTGCATGATTCGCCTCCAGCGCACCTTTCTACGAGATCTTACCCCTCGGCGGCTTTGGCGGGATGGCGATGCATAGTGCTAGCGGGTGGACCCGGCGTACTGCCGGGTAAGGCTCACAGGAAGCGGGCGATGCCGCACGCATCCGAACGGCCAGAGAAATCCATCCAGGCGTGCACAACTCGTCGTGTGGCTTGTGGTTCTGTAGGTGTTGTCGAGGTCGAAGTCGTTAGTGTTGCCAGCTCTTCTTTAATCATGCCCTCATTCCACGTCCTCAGCGCCGAATGGGTCGTACGCGAGTTTCGGTAAGAATGGGAGTTTTGGTCGTCGGCATTCTTCACAGGAGATTCTCGGCTAATTCGGAGTGCAACCACAGATGTCTAGGCTGGGCGCCCCTTCGAACAAATGGGACATTTCATGCGCAACATCAAAGTGGTCATCGCCGCCGGTCTCACTGCGCTCTGCACGCTGTCGGTCGGCGTGCCGGCGTCGGCCGACAGCGGCACCACTACGCCCTCCACGGCCACGGCCAGCGCCGCGCCACCTGTGAGCGCTGACGACGGCAGCCGGGCCACACTGTCGCCCGTCCCCACTAACGGCAAGACTGCTGAGCAGCTCCTGCAACAGCTCAGCAGACCTATGAGCGACGCTAAGGCCGCCGCCGCTGCTGCGCAGTCCGAACGGTACAGCGCTGGCCCGGCCGCATTTCCCGACGCGGTATACGGGCCTAATCAAATGAACCCTGAAATGCTATTCGACCTCAAAACCGGACTCAAGGGAATTACTAACACGTGAATGAATAAGCTCAACGACGCGCTGCCGCTTTCGGCCAAGGACGTGCCAGTCTTTACGCTTACTTGCTGAAGGCCAAGCCGGGGATGGGGCTCACGAGCTTCATCCCCGGCCACGGCGAGCATGGTGGATGCGGACCAGTCCTCGGGCGCAGCGTCGGTAGATGCGAAATTTCACCCAACCCCCCCGATAATCGAGTAGCCGCGATCCGCTGCCCGCGTGAAGTATCGAGCCACCTGCTGCTGAGGATAGATATTGGGAACGTCTTGGAGCCATCCCTCAGTCGCTATCCCTGAGGCGATCTCGACCACCTCTTGGGGAAGCAGCAAGAATCCCCTCCCATAACCAAATTCATAGTCTACAACCCGGCCGGTGCCATTGATGGCTTGATAAAGCCACGGATATTCCTGCTGTTCAATCTTTGAGAGAATTCTGCGGTAATCTTCCACGAGGCAGCTCTCTCTGGCTTCCACAACTTCTTCATCACCAGATTCCGGAACACTGCCAACCCGCAAGAAGATCTGGTCGAGAAGACCCGGTTCGACCTCGATCCGACTCGCGAGGTGCGCGGTGAGTGCCACTAGGCACAACTCCATACTCACATCGCCAAAATCTAGCCGACACAGGTTCCATCGGCAGCGAATCGAGCCGGATGCCTGGGCTGCACGCCGTATCTGGTCATGAAGCCCGGTCGGACACGTTACCCTCCCCCGTTAAGCGATGCTCGCCCTACCAAGGGCGTTCACGGCACGCGATCCATGAAGCTGTTGCCCATCCACCCGCCGAGCAGGCCGCCTGAGAAGCCCCATCGCGCGGTGAGCTCGGCTCTACCGCAAGATCAAGTGCACGGCTTTCGGCAAATCCGTGCATGTGACCATGCCGCCAGCTCCTTTCTCGGCTACGTAGCGTGACGTGTCGTGATGGTGTGCCATCTGCCGATTGCTGGCGTCGGGGAGGTGGGCGTCCTCGTTTCCGTGCGGCGGGACGGTCGTTGGTGCGGGTATGTCGGGAGCGAAGCGTCGTACGCCGCCGGTGGTGGTGCGAGTGCCGAGGACCGCGTCGTTGTCGGAGGCGGATCGGGAGCAAGCGGTCACGGCATTGGCGGTCATGATTGAGCAGTGGTGGTCGGCGCGAGACCGCAGCGCCGATGCCGACGGTGGACCGGAT
>NZ_BOML01000111.1 GCF_016862175.1 Paractinoplanes durhamensis
ACCCTCGGCGACACCCATGCCGTCGGCGTCCGCGGAGAACGACTTGCACCGTCCGTCGACCGCCAAACCGCGCTGCTGGCTGAAGCCGACGAAGATGCCCGGTGTGGCGAACACGGTGACGCCGCCGGCCAGCGCCATCGAGCACTCTCCGCTGCGCACCGCCTGCATTGCCAGATGCAACGCCACCAGGGAGGAGGAGCAAGCGGTGTCCACCGTCACCGCCGGCCCTTCCAGACCGAACGTGTATGCCACCCGCCCGGAGATCACGCTGGCGTTGGCCCCGGTCACGAGGTGCCCTTCGAGGCCCTGTGGGAGGTCGAGCAGGTAGTCGGGTGACTTGGCGCCGACGAACACACCGGCCGGCGAACCGCGCAGCGACATCGGATCGATCCCGGCCCGCTCGAACGTCTCCCACGCCGTCTCCAGTACGAGCCGCTGCTGCGGGTCCATGGCGATGGCCTCGCGCGGCGAGATCCCGAACAGCTCCGCGTCGAAGTCCCCGGCCTCGTGCAGGAATCCGCCCTCGCGCACGTAGCTCTTGCCCGGCACGTCGGGATCCGGGTCGTAGAGGCGCTCAACGTCCCAGCCGCGCTCCTGCGGGAAGCCGGAGATGCCGTCACGTTCCTCGGTGAGCATCTGCCACAGGTCCTCCGGAGAGGACACCCCGCCCGGATAGCGGCAGGCCATGGCCACGATCGCCACGGGTTCGTCGCTGCGGACCGGCGCGGACGGTGGGACATCCGGCGCGACGGCCGCGACGCCGAGCAGTTGCTCACGAAGAAACGCGGTGACGGCGGCGGGGTTGGGGTGGTCGAAGATCAGGCTGGCGGGCACGCTGACGCCGGTCGCCTTGCCCAGCCGGTTACGCAGCTCGACCGCGGTCAGCGAGTCGAAGCCGATGTCCTTGAACGCGCGCCGGGCCGCGACCGCTTCGACGTCGGTGTGCCCGAGGACGGCAGCGGCCTGGGAACGGACGAGTTCCAGCAGGATCCGGTCCTGTTCGGCGGCCGAGGCGCCGGCCAGCCGCAGCGCGAGTGGTGAGGAGCCGCCGGTGTCCGGCTCGGCGGGCTGGATGGCGCGCTGCGCCTCCGGTAGGCCTTCGAGCAGGCGACTGTGCCGGCCGGAGACGAACAGCGGTGTGAACCGATCCCAGTCCACCTCGGTCACCGCGGCGAAGGCTTCGCCGCCGGCCACCACCTGCTGCATCGCGGTGAAGGCGAGCTGCGGGTCGAGCATCGGCAGGCCCTGTTCCCGGGCCCGGCGGCTGAGTGCTTCGCGGCGGTGACCGGCGTGCTCGTCATGGTCGTTGAACGCGTCCCAGATCCCCCAGGCGATCGAGGTGCCCGGCAGGCCGCGAGCCCTGCGCCGCGCAGCGAGCGCGTCGAGGTGGGCGTTGGCCGCCGCGTACCCGGCGTGTTCCCCGCTGCCCCACACGCCGGCCATGGACGAGAACAGCACAAACGCTTCGAGGTCGGTGTCGTCGACCAGTTCGTCGAGCCAGTGCGCGCCGGTGACCTTGGCCGACAGGTTCGTGGCGAGCCGTTCGAGGGTGGTCTCGGTGATCGGGGCCAGGTCGACGACGGCCGCCGTGTGGAACACGGCCCGGATCGGCTGCCCCTGCCGTCGCAGCTCGGTCAGCAACGCGGCGAGCGCGTCGCGGTCGGCGACGTCACAGGCCGCGACGGTCACCCGGGCGCCGGCGGCGATGAGCTCGGCTTCCAGCTCGGCCACCCCGTCGGCGTCGCGGCCACGGCGGCTGGTGAGCACGAGGTGCTCGGCGCCGGCGCCGGCGAGCCACCGGGCCAGGTGTCCGCCGATCGACCCGCTCGCCCCGGTGACGAGTACGGTGCCGGACGGCTGCCAGGCCGGGGCCGCGGGACCGCCGCGGCGGCGCGGCGCCCGTACCAGCCGACGCCCCAGCGCACCCGAGGTGCGCAGGGCGACCTGGTCCTCGCCCGTCGAGCCGGCCAGCACGGCGCCGAGGCGGGTCAGCGCACGTTCGTCGAGTGCCGCAGGCAGGTCGATCAGGCCGCCCCACCGGCCCGGCTGTTCCAGCGCGGCCGTGCGGCCCAGCCCCCATAGCTGTGCTTGCTCGGGTGCCGGGGCGGGGTCGGCCGGCAGGGCCGCGACGGCGTTGCGGGTGACACACCAGATCGGGGCGCTCAGGTCGGCGTCCGCGACGGCCTGTACGAGCAGCACTGTGCCGGCCAGGCCGCGGGTGAGCGAGGGCAGCTGTGGGTGGCTGCGTACGTCGTCGGCGAGGAACGACAGGATCCCGGCCACCGGTTCGCCGGCCGCCGCGGTGGTCAGGGCCGCGACGAGTGCGGCCCGGTCGGTCGTGCCGGCCTCCACGGGCACCGGCACGACGGATGCGCCCTGTGCGGTCAGTACCCGGTCGCAGGCCACCGCGGTGTCTCCGACCGCCTCGGGGAAGACCATCAGCCACCGGCCGGTCGCGACCCCGTGCGCGCTCACCGGCCGCCACTCGACGTCGTAGCGCAATGAGTCCATTGTGGACATAAATGACGGCGCGCTCACTGGTTGCTGCTCCAGCCAGTAGCGCCGCCGTTGGAACGGGTAGGTCGGCAGGTCGACGTGCCGACCGGGGAAGTTCCAGCCGACCGGGAGGCCGGCGGCGTGGGCTCGGGCGAACGCGGTCAGTAGCTCGGTGGGGCCCGGCTCGCCGCGACGCAGCGTTCCCTGGCTGTGGGCTTCGGGCAGGGTTTCCTGGACCGCGATGGTCAGCACCGGGTGCGGGCTGCACTCCACGAAGGTGTCGTAGCCATCCTCGGCGAGCAGCCGCAGGGTCGGCTCGAACAGGACGGTGCGCCGCAGGTTCTCGTACCAGTAGGTGGCGTCGAGGCGACCGGCCTCGACCGGGCCGCCGGTGAGCGTGGAATAGACGGGCACGGCGGACGGGCGGGGCGCGATGCCGGCCAGGTCGGCGAGGATCTGGTCGCGGAGGGCCTCGACATGTGGCGTGTGCGAGGCATAGTCGACGTCGATCTTGCGTGCCCGCGAGTAGGTGGCCAGGACCCGGTCGAGACCGGCGACGCTGCCGGCGACGACGGTGCCCGCCGGGCTGTTGTGCGCGGCGATCCACACGTCGTCGGGCAGCTCGACCTGTTCGGCGGGCAGCGGCACCGAGACCATGCCGCCGGTGCCGGCGAGGCGGGTGATGGCCCGTGCCCGAAGCGCAACGATGCGCGCGGCGTCGTCCAGGGTCAGCGCGCCCGCGACGTGCGCGGCGGCGATCTCGCCCTGCGAGTGACCGATGACGGCTGCGGGCTCGACGCCCTGTTCCTGCCAGAGCCGCGCCAGGGACACCATGACGGCGAACAGGGCCGGTTGCACGAGCTCGACGCGGCTCAGCAGCTCCGGGTCATCCAGCCTGACGGTGACGTACGGGGCCAGCGCCTGGATGCAGGCGTCGAGGTGCGTGGCGAAGGTGGCGTTGGTCTCGGCCAGATCCAGGGCCATCCCCCGCCACTGGGAGCCTTGACCGGGAAAGACGAACACGGTCTTCCGCCCGTGCGGGTCGGCCTCGTCCCGCACGAGGTTGGGCGCGGCGAGACCGGCCGGCAACGCGCGCAGGCCGGCCACGAGCTCGTCCCGGCCGGTGCCGACCACGACCGCGCGGTGCTCGAGCGCTGCCCGGCCCGCGAGGGAGTGTGCCACGTCTTGCACCGGCAGCTCGTCCACGGCATCGGCCAGCCGTCCGGCCATCTCCTGCAGGCCGGCATCGGTGCGCGCCGACAGCAGCCAGGCGACCGGGCCGCTGTGCTGCGGGATCTCCGGCGTCTCCTGGGCGGGGGCCTGCTCGAGGATGATGTGTGCGTTGGTGCCGCTGATCCCGAACGCCGACACCCCGGCGCGCCTCGGGCGGCCCTGGTCGGGCCAGGCGCGCCCGGCCGTCAGCGGAACCACCGTGCCGGCGGACCAGTCGACCTGCGGGTTCAACTCGTCGATGTGCAGGGTTGGCGGGAGAACGCCGTGCCGCATCGCCATGACCATCTTGATGACACCGGCGACACCGGCGGCGGCCTGGGTGTGCCCGATGTTCGATTTGACCGAGCCCAGCCACAGGGGCTGCTCGGCCGTCCGCCGCGCGCCGTACGTTGCCTGCAGCGCCTGCGCCTCGATCGGGTCGCCCAGTTTGGTGCCGGTTCCGTGCGCCTCCACCACGTCCACCTGGTCGGCGGGTATGCCGGCGCTTTCCAGAGCGTCGAGGATCACCCGTTGCTGCGATGGCCCGTTGGGGGCGGACAGTCCGCTGCTGGCTCCGTCCTGGTTGGTGGCGGAGCCCCGTACCACTCCCCAGATCCGGTGGCCGTTGCGCACCGCGTCGGACAACCGCTCCAGCAGCAGCACGCCGACCCCCTCGGACCAGCCCGTACCGTCGGCGGAGGCGGCGAACGCCTTGCAGCGCCCGTCCGGTGACAACGCCCGCTGCCTGCTGAACTCGACGAACGCCGTCGGTGTCGGCATCACCGCGACGCCGCCGGCCAGCGCGAGCGAGCACTCGCCGGCCCGCAACGACTGGCCGGCCCAGTGCAGCGCGACCAGCGAGGAGGAACAGGCGGTGTCGATGGTGATCGCCGGGCCTTCGAGGCCGAACGTGTACGCGATGCGGCCGGAGACGACGCTCGACATGCTGCCGGTGAGCGAGTAGCCCTCGACGCCCTCGGGCAACGGGCCGAGCCGGTCGATGTAGTCCATGCCGATCGCGCCGATGAACACGCCGGTGCGGCTGCCACGCACCGACCCGGGGTCGACGCCGGCGCGCTCGAAGACCTCCCACGACGTCTCGAGCAGCACCCGCTGCTGCGGGTCCATGGCGAGCGCCTCGCGCGGCGAGATCCCGAAGAACCCGGCGTCGAAGTCGGGGGCGTCGTAGAGGAACCCGCCGGCGTTGGCGTAGCTGCGCCCGGAATGCTCCGGGTCGGCGTCGTAGAGCAGGTCATAGTTCCAGCCCCGGTCGGCCGGGAAGTCGCCCATGGCGTCGCCGCCCGCCTCGACCAGCCGCCACAGGTCCTCAGGGGACCGGACGCCACCCGGGAACCGGCACGACATGCCGATGATCGCGATGGGCTCCGCGTACCTCGCCTCGGCCGACTCCAGCCGCTGCCTGGTCTGCCGCAGGTCGGCGGTGACCAGCTTGAGGTATTCGCGGAGCTTCTCTTCGGTGCTCGTCATGTGGCGGTGCCTCCAGATTGGCGGATGCCGTGGCTCGCTCAGGCGCGGCCGAGCTCCTTGTCGATCAGGGCGAACATCTGCTCGTCGGTGGCCCCGTCCAGGCGGACGTCGTCGTTGTCGTCCGGTGCCTCGCCCGCCGCGTCGTCCAGCTCCCGCAGCAGGGTCCGCAGCCGTTTGCCGAGAAGCCGGCGGGTGGGGTCGTCGAGTGCGGAGCCGGTCAGCAGCGAACCGAAGCGTTCGAGCTCGCTGAGGACGGGCTCGCCCGCCGGCCGCTCGGCCGGCCGGATCCGGGTCCCGACGTGCCGGGCCAGCGCGGCCGGCGATGGATGGTCGAAGATCAGCGTCGCCGGCATGGTGAGGCCAGTGGCGGCGTTGAGGCGGTTGCGCAGCTCGACCGCGGTCAGCGAGTCGAAGCCGAGCTCGAGGAAGCCGCGATCGGCCCGGATGGACCTGGTGGAGCTGTGCCCGAGCACCGTCGCCGTGTGGGTGAGCACCACGTCGAGCAGCAGCCGGTCGCGCTCGGAGTCGCTCAGGCCGGCGATGCGCTGCGCGAGTGCGGACGGCGCTGAGGCGTCGAGGGCGTCGGCGACGCGCCGCACCCCGGCCCTGACCAGGCCGCGCAGTTGCG
>NZ_BOML01000112.1 GCF_016862175.1 Paractinoplanes durhamensis
CTCGCCGAACCCGCCGTGCGCCTTTCAACGCAACGGGCTCTCCACGGTTCCGCCGTCAGGCATGGTTCGCTCTCGGCCAGGGGGTGGGAATTCTGCCGCGACGCCGATACCTGGTGACAGGGGTCGACGCGATGTTGTGCAGCTCGATCCCGTCCACCGCAATGGTGCGCCACCCGGTCGGGGTGCGCAGCCAGCGGTGAACGTCCTTCCACCTCCAGCGCCGTTTCGCCTTGACCCAGCGCACGATCCGCCACCAGATGAAGTAGGCGAGCCGGTCGAAGGTGTGTTTGGCCACGGCATGCCGGAAGTAGTTGGCCCAGTCACGCGTGATCTGGTTGATCCGGATCAGCGTTTCCCCGAGGTCTTGCTGTGACAACCTGCGGGTCAGGGCACGAATCTTGTCCTTCAGCGACCGGACCGGCCGGTCACCGATGAACGTGTAGACGTGCCACTGGTCGCGGGTGCCCATCTTGCGTCTCCACCGGATGTGGAAACCCAGAAAGTCGAACCCGTCGGCCATATGCACTATCCGCGTCTTGGACGGCGACAAGCGCAATCCCAGCGGAGCGAGCACGGCCGCGACGTCCTCGCGCAACACCTCGACGTGATCTCGGGTGCCGAACACCATGACGACGAAATCGTCCGCATACCGGACGAGCCGCCATGTTGCCTGCCCTTGATCCCGTCGGCGATGGCGCCTGTTGTCCGTCGACATCCGGCCGCCGGGCTTCCATTCGCGGTGCAGGTACTCGTCGAGCACGCTGAGCGCGATGTTGGCCAGCAGCGGTGACAGGATGCCCCCTTGCGGCGTGCCGGCCGGGGTGTCGCGTTGCTCGCCGAGTTCGGTGAGCACCCCGGCCTTGAGGAACGCCTTGACCAGCGCCAGGACACGTTTGTCCTTGACCCGATCTCTTACCCGGCCCAGCAGGGCCGCGTGGTCGATCGTGTCGAAACACGCCTCGATGTCGGCGTCCAGCACCCACCGGTAGCCTCGGCTGCCGAACAGGTGGATGTCCGCGATCGCGTCGTGTGCTCGCCGATTGGGCCGAAACCCGAACGAGACCGGCTCGAAGTCGGCCTCGAAAATGGGTTCCAGGACAAGCTTCAAGGCGGCCTGCACGACCCGGTCAGCGACGGTCGGGATGCCCAACTTGCGGACCTTGCCCGACCCACCCGGCTTGGGGATCTTGCGTTCCCGCACCGGTTGCGGACGAAACGAGCCGTCCTTGACCGCCGACCGGATGCCGTCCAGGAACGCCGAGACGCCGATCTCCCGTTCGATCCGGGCGACCGTCAGGCCGTCCGAACCGGCAGTCCGCGCCCCGGTGTTACCCGCAACCCGTTCGAACGCCACGATCAGCGTCGCCGGGTCATGCACGAGGTTAAACAGATCGTCGAATCTGCGGCCCGCATCGGCTGCAGCCCAACAGTGAAGTTTGGTCTGTATCCCCGATACCCGCCCGAAACTGTCCTCCCGGACCGGTTCCGGTGGGGCGCCGCCGTTCGGCGGCGCATCTCTCGGCATCACAGCGTCCTCTCCTTCTCAAACCGCTGCCGTCCTTCCCCATGTGATCGGCTCTCCCGACCTCGGAGTACTACGACGGCTCCGCCCCACCCGGCGCGTTCAGCAGACGGTGCACCTATCCCGACCAACAGGCTGGCTGCCCATAGTCAGGAACCGTCGTCGGGTGGTTCCCGTGTTCACTGCTGGATCGCTCATCGAAGGAGGCACCCGACTTTGTCCCCGCGGCATCGCCACGACTACGCCGCAGACCTTCACCATGGCCTCCCTACGGAGGTGAAAATCCCCGCCCAGGAGTTCCCCGCCCGTCATGAAGAACGGGTGCGCACCGCGACCGGCCCTGATCCGCCAGGTTCGAGCCGGTGACCACTTAGGAGACGTAAACGCCGGTTCCTCGCGTATGCCTTTCCGATTCGCTAGCCGGACCCGCACCATCTGGCAGTGCTGACACGTCCCGGCGTTGTCAGGGCCGCTTGCCACCCTCCCCGGCACCTCCCGGATCAGGCTGCCCCCAGCTTCACCGCTCTGCTGCGACAGAACAGCGGCAAAGGTCTCTCACCTCCACACAATCCAACAGCGCCTCACGGCGCACTCTCCCCGGTCGTCAGGCCTTTCGCCGACAGCGACAGGACCATGTCCTCCACGCCCGTCAGCCGCCGCTGGCGTTTGCGGACGATCTGTGGCTCGAACGAGCCGTCCCGGTCGCGGGGCACGGTGATCTCGACCGGGCCGACGTCGGTCAACACCGTCTTGGCCCGGGTCCCGTTACGGGAGTTCCCGCCGTCTTTGCCGGCTGGATCGTGTTTCTCATAGCCGAGGTGGTCGGTGATCTCACCGTCCATGGCGGCCTCGATCACCCGCTTCGTGAGCTGCTGCAACAGGCCGCCGTCGCCGGTCAGCTGCAGGCCCGCTGCGCGGGCCTGCTCGACCAGCCGGCCCACCAGTTCGGCGTCCACACCCTCCGGCGAGACCACCGGATCCTTCTTCTTGACCACCGCGAAAGTATCCACGGCGGCCTCGCTCGTCACAGTCATCAGGTGTCTCCTTGATCAGGAGTTACACCGTTGTTTTTACAGTCCCGGAACAGGTGCCCCACGAATGCAGGCAAAGACGTTCAGACCGGCGATGAAGCGTTGGAGCAACAATGTCCAGTTGTCGCGGCGATCCTAGTTACGCAGTTCCGGTGAGTAGATGGTCGGCGATGATATCGATGGCCTCCGGGCATGCCGCAGCGACCAAGTCCATGATGTCTGACAGCCTTCCGTGCTGAAGCGGAATCGCTAGGAGGAACCGGGCCCGTGCTGGTTCGACTTTGCGTGCGAGGGCGATCAGGGCTTGGACTCGCTGGAAGTCGTCCTTAATAGCGCGGGCGATCTCCTCGGCCCGCTCGATAGCGCCTAGATCGGAGAGGGCGTCGGCGAGTTCGCGGAGGCACGAGTCTCGCCGATGAGGTTGTTCTTCGGATTGGGCGAGCGCGTGGGCGCGCTCGTGGTGACCGGCTTTGGCCAGCGCCAGCACCACTTTGGTCCGCGCCTGTGCCTGCGCCAGTTGGTCGATGATCAGGCTGGTGAGGGTCTCGGCGCGTGGGAGCTGTCCGTCGGTTGCCAGCTGGGTTACCGCCCGGACCAAAGCTTGGTCCCGCTCCTTCGCCAAGAGTGACGAGGGTTCATCGTCGATCGTACGGAGCGTGGGGAACCGTAAGAGCTCGGCAGGTTGTGCCAGCTCGTTAATGTCGTTGAGATTGAAGGTGCGGCCTGCCAATTCGTCAGCGAGTTCACCTTCCCCGATCATCCAGAGAGCGGTGACGGCCTTTCGTAGCGTTTGGAGGCGACGGCGTACGTCGGGGTCCGACATGGCGGCCTTTTCTGCGGCTCTGACGAGAT
>NZ_BOML01000113.1 GCF_016862175.1 Paractinoplanes durhamensis
GACGCGGAACAACGAGTCCAACGCCGGATCGCCACCAACCGCCAACTGCTCCGGCGACACCGCGCGCAACAGCAGCGACCGCACCGACACGACTGGCGCGCCGGACACGTCGGTCACCGCGACGGACACCGCATCCTGGCCGTCGGGAACGACCCGCACCCGTAGGTCGGTCGCCCCGGTCGCGTGTAGTTCGACGTCTTTCCAGACGAACGGCAACCGCACCTCGTCGGGCTTCGCGTCGAGCAACACGCTGTGCAATGCCGCGTCGAGCAACGCCGGATGAACACCGAACCCGGCGGTCGCGCCACGCACCGCAGCGGGTAGCTCCACCTCGGCGTAGACCTCTTCACCCCGGCGCCACGCCGCGCGCAGACCCTGGAAGGCCGGCCCGTACCGGTAGCCGACGCCCGCCAACCGCTGGTAGAAACCGTCCAGCGGCACCCGCTCGGCGCCTGCGGGCGGCCACTCACCGGCTTCGATCTCGATCCGGTCGGGCCCGGCGGTCGCGCCGGGGGCCAGGACGCCGTCGGCATGACGAACCCAGCCGGCCTGGTCGCCATGCTCGCGGGCTCGGTCGTCCGCGTTGTCGGGCCGGGAATAGACCTCGAGCGAACGCCGGCCCGTCCCGTCCTCGCCACCGACGATCACCTGAAGCCGCACGGCGCCCCGCTCGCTCAGAACGAGCGGCGTGTGCACGGTCAACTCGACCAGACGGTCGCAGCTGACCTCGTCACCGGCGCGCAGGGCCAGGTCGACGAGTGCCGTGCCGGGCACCAGAACGGCACCGCCGACGACGTGGTCGGCGAGCCAGGGCTGGGACGCCAAGGAGATCCGGCCGGC
The DNA here is from genome assembly GCF_016862175.1 of Paractinoplanes durhamensis. Taxonomy (GTDB): domain Bacteria; phylum Actinomycetota; class Actinomycetes; order Mycobacteriales; family Micromonosporaceae; genus Actinoplanes; species Actinoplanes durhamensis. The sequence goes on from NZ_BOML01000113.1 coordinate 841, forward strand.
CAGCACGCTGCCGTTACCGTCGGCGAGACCGACGGCGGCGCCGAGCAGCGGGTGCCCGGTCGCGCCCACGCCGGCGGCGGTGACGTCGCCGTGTCCGGGGGTCCGGATGAGCCAGTACCGTTCGTGCTGGAACGCGTAGGTGGGAAGGTCGACCCGGGATCCCGGCGGGTGCGTCGCGGGCCAGTTCACCGCGGCGCCGCGGGTCCACGCAGCGGCCAGGCCGGTCAGCAGGGTCTGCGCCTCGTCGCGGTCCCGCCGCAACAGCGGCACCGCGACGATCGTTGGGTCGCAGTCGGTCACGGCTGCGGTCAGGACCGGATCCGGACCGACTTCCAGTACGGTGGCGACCGCATGGTCCCGAAGGCCGGCCACGCCGTCGGCGAACCGCACGGGCCGGCGCACTTGGGCGAGCCAGTAACCGGCGTCCATCACGGCGGGCGCTCCGGTCAGATTGCTCAGCACCGGCAGCGTCGCCGGGTGGAACCGGAGTCCGTCGAGGGTTTCGGCGAACTCGGTCAGCATCGGCTCCATGCGGTGCGAGTGGAACGCGTGCGACACCCGCAGGCGACGGGTGCGGCCCGGCCAGCCGTCGACGGCGGCGAGCACCGCCTCCTCGTCGCCGGACAGCACCAGCGACGTGGGACCGTTCACCGCGGCCAGCTCGACCCGGCCGGGCACCAGCAGCGGCGCGATCTGCTCCGCCGTGCCCTCGACCGCGACCATCGCGCCGCCGGCCGGCAACTGCTGCATCAGGCGGGATCGGGCGGCCACCAGGGCGCACGCGTCGGCCAGGTCGAGCACCCCGGCAACATGCGCCGCAGCGATCTCGCCCACCGAGTGGCCGAGCAGGACGTCCGGGCGTACGCCCAGCGAGGTGACCAGCCGGTACAGCGCGGTCTCCAGCGCGAACAGGGCGGGCTGTGCCCAGCCGGTGGTGGTCAGCAGGTCCGGGTCTTCGCCCCAGACCACGTCGCGCAGTGAGCCGCCCAGCAGCGGGTCCAGCTCGGCGCACACCGCGTCGAAGGCCTCGGCGAAGGTTCGCCACCGGCCGTAGAGCCCGCGGCCCATTCCGAGGCGTTGCGCGCCCTGCCCCGCGAAGACGATCCCGAGCCGGCCATCGGTCGCCCGTCCGGTCACGACACCCGGGTGCCCGGACGCCTGCTCCGCGAGCCCTTTCAGCCCGGTCAGCAAGGTTTCGTGGTCGGCGCCCACGATCGCGGCGCGGTGTGACAGTTCCGCCCGTTCCCGGACGAGCGCCGCGCCGATCGCGGCCGGTTCGGCGTGCGGCCGCTCGGCCACCCAAGCGGCCAGCCGACCCGCTTGGGCCCGCATCGCGCGTTCGCCGGCACCGGAGACAAGCCACACGACCGGAGCGGGTTTGTCGGTGGATCCGTCCACGGCCATCGGCTCGAGCTGCGGCGCCTGCTCCACGATCACGTGCGCGTTCGTGCCGGAAATACCGAACGACGACACACCAACCCGGCGCGGACGATCCACCTCCGGCCACACCACCGCATCGGTCAGCAGCGACACCTCGCCCGCCGACCAATCCACCTCCGACGTCGGCTCATCCACATGCAACGTCGCCGGCAACACACCATGCTGCATCGCGAGCACGGACTTGATCACCCCGGCCACACCGGCAGCCGCCTGCGTATGACCAATATTCGACTTCACCGAACCCAGCCAGAGAGGACGGCCCGGCGCCCGGCCCTGCCCATAGGTGGCGAGCAGCGCCTGTGCCTCGATCGGGTCACCCAGTCTGGTTCCGGTGCCGTGCGCCTCCACCGCATCGACATCAGTCACCGACAACCCGG
>NZ_BOML01000114.1 GCF_016862175.1 Paractinoplanes durhamensis
GTGGACCGGATCGGCATTGCGTCGCTGCGGTGGGCGACCGGCGATAAATCGATCAGGGTGTGCGTCGGCCGACGGCCGGTAGCGTCACGACTGGGCCCTGAGCTGGGGGAATGTGGTTCTTATGCCGCCAAGTATGGTCCACTAAATACCCTGAACAGGGCAAAAGCGAATCGATTGTTGGCAGTGCGCGAACCACTTCAGCCAGATGCGCGCTGATCAGGGAGTATGTCGCCGCTCAAGCGGTCATTTCTTGGTGTTGTCGGCTCTTTGTCCTGTTGGCCGGCTACGGCCAGGTAAGACGCGGACCGGCCTTCATGATCGTCGGCTCGTAGCTCCCTCCAAAAGAAGCGGGCCCTTTGCGACCCCTGGTCCGAGGACGTCGGCGCCTCGGGCGCGGATCGTTGGAGCCTGCAGGGGCGGCGTAGTCAGGGCACGACTGTCGACGCCATCGCCGCACGCGTTCAGCCCGGCTGTCCGCCGTGAAACACGGGACGACCGGCGGTGCGGCGGTCAATGAGATCCGTGGACGGTGACACCGAGCAGGGTGTGCAGTGCGCGTCCAGTTCCGCTTTTCCTGTGCGTATCCCACGCAGCGGTCTCCATACGGTCGCTGCGCACTGGGCACGGAGTCTCGGCAACTCTCATCCCCGTGGCTCGCTTGCTGCACCGGCCGGCGATAGGTCGGATCGGTGTGACGATGCTACGGCGAACGGTGGGTGGCTGATGGTGGCCCGAGCGCGCGGACTGTGGGTTCAGGTGCGGAATTGTGAGATCAGCTCGTGCATCCGGGTCGCCATCGTGCCGAACTGACCTGCCGTCTGTTGGGTTCGGCCGGCGTTGTCGGAGGTGGTGGAGGCGGCCGAGGCGACCTGTCCGATGTTGGTGGCGATGCTGGTCGCGTTGCCGGCCACGCCGGTCACGTTGCGGGTCAGCTCACTGGTCGTGGCGGATTGTTCCTCCACCGCTGCGGCGATCATGCCCTGGTATTCGTTCATCCGGTCGATCACCGTACCGATGCCGTGCATTGCCTCGGTGGCCTCGGTGGCGGTCTGTTGGATGGCGTCGATCTTCTCGGCGATGTCCTGTGTCGCCTGGGCCGTGGCCTGGGCGAGATCCTTGACCTCGCTGGCCACTACCGCGAATCCCTTGCCGGATTCGCCGGCCCGGGCTGCTTCGATGGTGGCATTGAGCGCGAGCAGGTTCGTCTGTTCGGCGATGGCGGTGATCGACCGGACGATCTCCCCGATCTCGCTGCTGGCCTGGCCCAGCCTTGCCATCGCCTGCGATGTCTGAGCCGCTTCCTTGACCGCTTCCTGGGCCACACTGGCGGCCGAGGAGGCGTTGGTGGCGATGTCCCTGATCGAGGTGCTCATCTGTTCGGTGGCGGCGGCCATCGTTTCCGTTCCGGAGGAGACCTCACCCGCTGACGCGGAGACCTGCTCGGCTTGCTGGGCGGTCGTCTGAGCGCTGTGCTGCATGGTCGACGCCATCGCATCCAGCTCTCCGGCGGAGGTGGTCAGGGTGGTGGCGGAGTCGATCAGTTGGGTCATGGTGGATCGCAGGTTCGCCAGGGCCTCGGCCAGGGCTCGGCCCATCGCCCCGATCTCGTCGCGGCGAGTCACGTCGACGGTGACGGTCAGGTCTTTGCCGGCCACGGCCTGTAGCCTGCTTACCATCTCCGCCACCGGCCGGGTGATGGAGCGGGAGATCAGCAGGGCCAGGAGAACGACGAGCGCGACTCCGATGACCGCCGTCGAGATGACCGAGGTCCGGAGAGTGGACTGGGCTGCGGTGAGCTCGGCCGACGTGGCCTGTGTCTGGGCGGCGAGGAGTTGCTCGGCCTTGTCCGTGAGGGCGTCTACCTCGGCCACCCGGGCCGCATCCTCGTCGAGGATTGACTTGGCCTGTGCGGATGTGGCGGGCAGCGCGGAGAGCCGGGTCGCGGCTGGGCCGGCTGCGGTCATGTAGTCCGTCAGTGACTTCTGCCAGGCGGTCACTGCCGTGCGGATGTCTTCAGGCGTGCCCACGACCAGTTTCCCGACCGTGACACCGAGTGCGTCGGTTTCCGCGGCGATGTCCTTCAGATCGCTTGCTGCCTGCTGCCGTGCCGCCGGTGTGTTGGCCAGGCTGGCGTCGCGCAGCGCGATCTGGGCGTTGCTGTGCTGTACATCACCTTCAGTCACATACAGCTGTAGTTGATTCATGCGCAGCGCTGTCTCGCCTGCTGTGGATACGGTGCCTGCCTGCATGATCGCAATAATGTGGGCGCTCACGGGTTTCCTCTGGCATCGGCTCACGGAATTCCCCTGGGGGACGACGAGCGACGGCCCAACAGGCCGGGCCGAAACCAGCTGGACCATCCGCTGGGACCTTGCCCCGTCCCCTCCTCGGTGCTGCTCTTTGCCCTTACGCCCGCCGGCCCGACGCCGCGGACGACGAGCGACCGCCCTCTGCCATGGCGAGCGCCGACTGGGGGAATTACGTGAGCGGATCACGGCTTGCTGGGGGAATTCCGTGAGCGCTGACAATAAGGCCAC
>NZ_BOML01000115.1 GCF_016862175.1 Paractinoplanes durhamensis
TCTGTGGCAGCGGCAGCTGCTCGAGCAGGAGAACGATCCGTCCAGCGCATTCTCGGCTCAGCTGCGATTCTGGCTCGACGAACTGCGTGACCTGCCGGATCAGCTGTCGCTACCGACCGACCGGCCGCGCCCCGCGGTGGCATCGTTCCGGGGCGGCTCGGTGGAGTTCGCGGTGGACCCGGAGGCGCATGCGGGACTGCTACGGCTGGCGCGTGACCAGCAGGCCACCCTCTTCATGGTCCTGCAAGCCGGCCTGGCCGCCCTGCTCAGCGCGCTCGGTGCGGGCAACGACATCCCGGTGGGCGTATCCACCGCCGAACGTCCCGACTCGGCTCTGGAAGATCTGGTCGGGTTCTTCCTCAATGCGATCGTCCTGCGTGTCGACACCGCGGGGCGGCCGGCATTCAGCGAACTGATCGGCCGCGTCCGCGAGACCACCCTGGCCGGCCTCGCCAATCGGGACGTGCCGTTCGAGCTACTTGTGGAACGGCTCAACCCGGAGCGGTCGCTGGCCCGTCATCCGTTGTTCCAGGTGTCCCTGGGGCTGCAGAGCACGCCATCGATCGATCCCTTTCCCGGACTCCAGGTCCGGACCGTGCGGACGGACGTCGGTGCATCCCGGTACGACCTGATGTTCAGCCTCAACGAGCGATGGGGTTCCGACGGCGCGCCGGCCGGCCTCGAGGGGGCCGTGGAGTACGCCGCTGACCTGTTCGACCACCGGACCGTGCAATCCATGGTCGATCGGCTGCTCCGGCTGTTGGCCCAGGTGACGGCCGACCCGTCGGTGCGGATCAGTGATCTGGACCTCCTGACCGATGCGGAGAAGGCGGCGCTGCGGAGCTGGAACGACACGGCCCACGAGGTGCCGCCGGCGCTGCTGCCGGACCTGCTCGCCGCCCGCCCGGCTCGTTCGGCCGAGGCGGTCGCCGGCGAGGACGGCCGCCTGTCGTTCATCGAGTTCGGTGACCGCTCCAATCAGGTGGCCCACTGGCTGATCGGCCGGGGCGTCGGCCCCGGTGACCTGGTCGCGGTGGCGCTTCCGCGGTCGGTGGATCTGCTGCTCGTGGTGCACGGCATCGTCAAGGCGGGCGCCGCCTATCTGCCGCTGGACCCGTCGTACCCGGCGGAGCGCGTCGCCTTCATGCTGGCCGACGCGGCACCCGCGATGCTGATCGATGCGGTGGACTGGGACGAGATCCGGGGCGGGGCCGAGACCCCGGTGACCGACGACGATCGAGTGCGGCCGCTGCGCGGTGACGACGCGGCGTACGTGATCTATACCTCCGGGTCGACCGGCCGGCCCAAGGGCGTGGTGGTGTCGCATGCGGCGATCGTGAATCGCCTGTGCTGGATGCAGGATCGGTTCGCGCTGACCGCCGATGACCGGGTGCTCTGGAAGACACCGGTCAGCTTCGACGTGTCGGTGTGGGAGCTGTTCTGGGCCCCGATGGCCGGTGCGACGCTGGTGGTCGCCAAGGACGGCGGGCACCGAGACGCCGCCTACCTGTGCGAACTGATCGACCGCGAACGGGTGACCACGGTGCATTTTGTGCCGTCCATGCTGGTGATCTTCCTGGAGCAGCTCGGCTCGACCAACGGCTGCCTGACCCTGCGCCAAGTGGTGAGCAGTGGCGAGGCGCTGCCGGCCGAGTCGGTGGCGGAGTTCAGCCGGCTGTTGCCGGGCGCGGCGTTGGACAACCTGTACGGGCCGACCGAGGCGGCGGTGGACGTCACGGCGTACCGATGCGATCCGGCTGTCCCGGGGCCGGTGCCGATCGGGGCGCCGATATGGAACACCGGCACCCATGTTCTGGATCCGTTCCTTCGCCCGGTGGCGCCGGGCGTGATCGGTGAGCTGTACCTGACCGGCGTCCAGCTCGCACGCGGCTACCTGGGCCGGCCCGCGCTGACCGCGAGCAGGTTCGTGGCCTCGCCGTCGGCGGTGCCGGGCGGGCGGATGTACCGCACCGGCGATCTGGCGTCGTGGACCGGGGACGGTCTGCTGCGCTACCACGGCCGGGTTGATGGTCAGGTGAAGGTTCGTGGGTTCC
>NZ_BOML01000116.1 GCF_016862175.1 Paractinoplanes durhamensis
AACGTTGAGTCCGGCGGCGTCCTACTCTCCCACACCCTCCCGAGTGCAGTACCATCGGCGCTGGAGGGCTTAGCTTCCGGGTTCGGAATGAGACCGGGCGTTTCCCCTCCGCTATGACCACCGAAACAGTCTTCAGCGGAACAAACCAGCAACCCCAACCATGATGCTATGGGGGTGGTTGTTCGTTTGCTGTGAATCACACAGTGGACGCGTAGCACAAGTTTAGGGTGGTTAAGCCCTCGGCCTATTAGTACCGGTCGACTGAACCAGTTACCTGGCTTACATCTCCGGCCTATCAACCCAGTCGTCTGGCTGGGAGCCTTACCCACTCAAGGTGGTGGGATACCTCATCTCGAAGCAGGCTTCCCGCTTAGATGCTTTCAGCGGTTATCCCTTCCGAACGTAGCCAACCAGCCGTGCCCCTGGCGGGACAACTGGCACACCAGAGGTTCGTCCGTCCCGGTCCTCTCGTACTAGGGACAGCCCTTCTCAAGTATCCAACGCGCACGGCGGATAGGGACCGAACTGTCTCACGACGTTCTAAACCCAGCTCGCGTACCGCTTTAATGGGCGAACAGCCCAACCCTTGGGACCTGCTACAGCCCCAGGATGCGACGAGCCGACATCGAGGTGCCAAACCATCCCGTCGATATGGACTCTTGGGGAAGATCAGCCTGTTATCCCCGGGGTACCTTTTATCCGTTGAGCGACACCGCTTCCACACGCAAGTGCCGGATCACTAGTCCCGACTTTCGTCCCTGCTCGACCTGTCAGTCTCACAGTCAAGCTCCCTTGTGCACTTACACTCAACACCTGATTGCCAACCAGGCTGAGGGAACCTTTGGGCGCCTCCGTTACCCTTTAGGAGGCAACCGCCCCAGTTAAACTACCCACCAGACACTGTCCCTCGACCCGATCAGGGCCGCAAGTTAGATACCCAAACCCAACAGAGTGGTATTTCAACAATGCCTCCCCACCGAACTGGCGTCCGGGGATCAAAAGCTCCCACCTATCCTACACAATTAAATTCGGATACCAATGTCAAGCTATAGTAAAGGTCCCGGGGTCTTTCCGTCCTGCCGCGCGTAACGAGCATCTTTACTCGTAGTGCAATTTCGCCGGGCCTGTGGTTGAGACAGTGGGGAAGTCGTTACGCCATTCGTGCAGGTCGGAACTTACCCGACAAGGAATTTCGCTACCTTAGGATGGTTATAGTTACCACCGCCGTTTACTGGCGCTTAAGTTCTCCGCTTCGCCTTACGGCTGACAGGTCCCCTTAACGTTCCAGCACCGGGCAGGCGTCAGTCCATATACATCGTCTTACGACTTGGCATGGACCTGTGTTTTTAGTAAACAGTCGCTTCCCCCTGCTCTCTGCGGCCATACCACGCTCCACCCGCAAAGGGGCTTCACGCGTCCGGCCCCCCTTCTCCCTAAGTTACGGGGGCAATTTGCCGAGTTCCTTAACCACAGTTCGCCCGTCGCCTTGGTATTCTCTACCTGACCACCTGTGTCGGTTTAGGGTACGGGCCGCTCGGAACATCGCTAGAGGCTTTTCTCGGCAGCATAGGATCACTGACTTCACCTGATACGGCTCGGCATCACGTCTCAGCCTATTGCCACGCGGATTTGCCTACGTGACGGCCTACACGCTTACCCCAGGACAACCACCGCCTGGGACCAGCTACCTTCCTGCGTCACCCCATCGCTAAACTACTAATCCAGAGGTTCCCAGACTCCACGACTTTGACCCGAAGGTCGCCAGCGCTTCGCGTGGTTAGCACCTGAAAATTCGTCTTGGGCGTTCCTTCGCGGGTACGGGAATATCAACCCGTTATCCATCGACTACGCCTCTCGGCCTCGCCTTAGGCCCCGACTCACCCAGGGCGGATTAGCCTGGCCCTGGAACCCTTGGTCATCCGGCGGAAGAGTTTCTCACTCTTCATTCGCTACTCATGCCTGCATTCTCACTCGTGCAGCCTCCACGACTGGGTCACCCCGCCGCTTCCCTGGCTGCACGACGCTCCCCTACCCACCCACAC
>NZ_BOML01000117.1 GCF_016862175.1 Paractinoplanes durhamensis
CCTAGGTGACTGGTGTTAAACGCGGGTTGATTGGTGCTTGCGGTCGGTCCTGGTCGCTGTTGTAGCTGATTGGGTGTTCCTCGGCGTTTGGGTTGGGGCGGTCGGCAGGCGTTGGTAGGTAAGGGTTGTGGGCGTTTGTGGCGGGTTCCGGGGCGTGTTGTGGGCGCGTCGTGCGGTGTGTCCCGAGGTCCCGGGGTCGCTTGTTAGGTGGCCCAGCCGCGGTGTTGGTTGTGGGTGAGTCCGAGGGTGGCGAGTCGGGCGAGGTTGGTCGCGGCGGCCAGGAGGGTGAAGTCGGCGGCGACGCGTGGCAGGCCGCGCATGCGGGCGCGGCGGCCGCCGTGGCGGCGGCGCATGAGGTGGGCGATTTTGCGTTCGACTTTGGGGCGGGTGGCCCGGTAGTCGGCCTTCCAGGCGGGGTCGGTCTGCTGGGTCCGGGCCGTGGTGAGGTGGGTTTCCCAGCGGCTGATGGTGATTTGCCGGCCGGTCTTCGACGCGGTGCATTGGGCTCGCAGGGGGCAGCCGGTGCAGGCTTTACCGAAGTCGGCTTTCCCGGCATGGCGTGGGTGCTCGCTGATCGGCCGGATAGGGGTGGTGACTTGGTTTGGGCAGGTCACCGTGCCGGCGCCTAGGTCGATGGTGAACTGGTCCTTGGTGTATTTGCCGGCCGGCGCGTTCGGGGGCTGGACCTTGGTCTTGATGTCGATCCGGGCGTCGTGCAGCCGTTCGAGGACTTCACCGGCGCCGTAAGCGGCGTCGCCGTAGACCGCCGGGTCGCCGGCCGGTGTGCTGCCGGGGGTGTCGGCGGGCGGGTCGGTGAGGTCGGTGATCAGGTCGGCGGCCGGTCCGGCGTCGCCGGTGTTACCGGCGGTGACCTGGGTGGCGGTGATGATCTCGCTGTCCGGGTCGACGGCGAGGTGGCCTTTGTAGCCGTCGAAGCCGCGGTGGCTGGTCTTGTGTCCGTGCCGGGCCTGCGGGTCGACGGTGGAGATCACCCGATCGGTGGCGACTTTCCGGGCGATCCGCAGTATCCCGTCGTCGCCGGTTTCCAGGTCCTGGCCCAGCACGGTGGCCAGTAACCGCATCGCCTGGAGCACGGGTTCGGGCAGGTCCTTGCGTCCGTCGAGGGCTGCGAGGAGGGCGTAGCCGTCACGGGCCCGGGAGTCGATCAACGCTTCCCGGGCGTTCTTGTCGTCCCAGTCCACGACCGGTTTGCCGGTGCTGCTGTAGTCGTCACCGCTGGTCAGCGCCGCCCGTAGTTCGCCGGCCAGGCTTCGGCCGGCCGCGGTGAGCAGACCGCGGACCGCGGAGCGGATCAGGGTGATGGTGTCCATCGTGGCGACCGCGTCATACAACGGTGTCGAGTCCAGGACCCGGCGGCGGCCCAGCAGCCCTGCTTGGCCCGCCGCTTCGAGGGCGACCTCGAAGATCCGGTCCGGGCGGTCCGAGCGGCGTAGCCGTTCGCGCATGTCGACCAGGACCGTGTGCGCGAACCCGGCCCGCGAGGCACCGTCCCAGCCACCGACCCCGGCCGCGTATCGCCACCGGATGTCGAACGCGAACCGGTCCACGGCCTCCCGGTCGGACAGCCCTTCCAGGCGCTGCAGCACCATCACCGCCGCGACCACCGACGGCGGCACCGACCGGCGCCCGACCTGGGCGAACAAGTCGGTGAACAGACTGTCCGGGAACAGGCGGTCACGGTGCTCATGCAGGAACGCGTAGATCGAGTTCGCCGGCAGAGACTCGGCGCAGAACCGGCTGACCGGATCGAGGAGATCCAGCTGCTGCGACGCTTTACCCAACGTCATACCATCAAACTACCGGAAATAGATGCAAAACGATGACTGCCACACCGACGGCAGCCACCGTTTAACACCAGTCACCTAGG
>NZ_BOML01000118.1 GCF_016862175.1 Paractinoplanes durhamensis
GTAACCCGGCAGCCGGCTGACCAACTCCCGGCGCATCTGCTCGGGGTCGGGGGCCGCATCGGCCTCGGGCACCACGTACGCCACCAGACGCTGGTCGCCGGGGCGGTCCTCGCGCATCAGAACGGTCGCGTGATTCACCCCCGCACATCCGGCCAGCACTGCCTCGATCTCGCCCAGCTCGATGCGGAAGCCGCGAAGCTGCACCTGGCCGTCCGAGCGGCCGGCGAATTCAAGCTGGCCGTCGACGCCCCAGCGAACCAGGTCACCGGTGCGATACATGCGCTCGCCGGCGGATCCGAACGGGCAGGCGACGAAGCGTTCGGCGGTGAGGCCGGGCCGGTGCCGGAAGCCGCGGGCCAGACCATCGCCGGCAACGTAAAGCTCGCCGACCACACCGGGCGCGCACAGCCGCAGGCCACTGTCGAGCACGTACAGCCGATCGCCGGCCAGCCGACGGCCGATCGGCACGACCGGTTCACCACCGGTCAGCGGATCACTCATGGTGACGTAGACGGTGGTCTCCGTGGGCCCGTACCCGTTGACCAGCTTGCGGCCCACGGCCCAACGAGCCGCCGTCTCCGGTGGGAGCGCCTCTCCGGCCGGAATGATGTGCGTCACCTGCGGCAGGCTGTCAGCCGGTGTACCGGCCAGCCGGGACGGCACCACGAACAGATGGGTGACTGCGCCCCGGTTGAGCACACCGGCCAGTTCCTGCACCCCGGGGGGCATCACCACCAGCGTGGCACCGGTGGCCAAGGCGCCGAAGATCTCCGGCACCGACATGTCGAAACTCGGCGAGCTGAGCTGAGCAACCCGGGCGCCGGGGCCGAGCCCCGCGCGTTCGATCAAGCCGGCTATCAAGCGGGGCTGCCCGGTGTGCGTCACCGCGGCCCCCTTGGGGACGCCGGTCGAGCCGGAGGTGTAGATGATGTACGCGAGATGGTCGGGTCGCAACGGCCGGACCCGGTCCCGGTCGGACAGCGGACCGCCCGGCAGTGCCGCGAGTTCGGCAACCACCTCCGAGCTGGTCAGGGTGAGGCGGGGCACCTCGACGTCGGGGAGCACGGCGGCGTCGGCGGTCACCAGGAACACGGGCCGGGCGTCGGCGAGCATGAAGGCCAGCCGGGCGGGCGGGTAGTCCAGATCGAGCGGAAGGTAGGCGGCGCCCGCCGCGAGCACGGCGAGGATCGCGGTCACCATCTCGGCCGAACGGGGCATCGCCAGCGCGACCACGTCCTCCGGGCCGATGCCGCGGCTGACGAACAACCGCGCCAGCCGGTTGGCAGCGGCGGCGAGTTCCGCATAACTCCACTCGTCCTCGCCGGCGACCAGGGCGAGCGCCGGTGCATCCCGTTCGACCTGGCGCTCGAACAACTGCGTGAGCGTCATGCCGGCATCCGGTGGCACGGGTCCGCTCGGCGCCAGGAGCATCTCCCGCTCGGCCGGGCTGAGCAGATCGAACTCGCCGATCGGCCGGGTGGGGTCGGCCACGGCCTGCTCGAGCAGAAGCTTCCAGCGTTCCACCAGGCCGCGTACCGTGCTCGCCTCGAACAGGTCGGTGGAGTACTCGGCGTAGACGATCAGATCGCCGCCGGCATCGGCCCGCACGGCCAGCATGAGATCGAGTCGCGCGACGCGGACCTCGGCGCCGGCCAGAGTCACCGTCAGACCCGGCAGCTCGATCGCCTGCTCCGGGTGGTTCTGCAGGACGAGCCCGACCTGGTAGAGCGGATGATAAGCGTTGCTGCGCTGCGGGTTGAGCGCCTCGACAAGGTATTCGAACGGCAGGTCCTGATAGGTGTAGGCCGTCAGCGCGGTGCGCTTGGCCC
>NZ_BOML01000119.1 GCF_016862175.1 Paractinoplanes durhamensis
TCTAGTCCTGTGAGCGAAGCGACTGCCCCGGTCGCCATGACCGGACCACTTTGCGGGGACGCCGGGACATAAGGCTCGTCCGTGCAGCAGTCATTAGGTGCGTTGTCGATATCTACGTAGAACTTATCGCTGTTGAGAACGCGATCCTCAAAATAGAACCGGTTGAGATAGTTGCCGACCGTCCGGTTCGCGGACCGGTTAACCGGTTTTACCGCCCATGTCTCGTTGGCTGGGCCGCCGACCCGCAGCATGTTCTGTTGAGTGGCGTTGAAGGGGTATTCGTCACAATCCCGCTTTTCTCCGTTCGGGCCGGCTGTGTAGTCCTGTCCGAACCGTTGCCGGCATTCGGTCTGCTGCCGATACCGACCTTCGGGGGCAGGGTGGAGACGCGACAACGGCGGCATGATGTTCCCGGACTCATTCCAGTAGAGCTGGCCCGGGACAAACTGGTCCGCTGTCGCATCGGGGCGAAGCGACCTCAGATTGTGCATCGCCTGGTATATGAAGGCTACCGAGGGGCGGATTTTGGTTTCGTTGTAGTTGAGGTGGAAGACGCTGGCCGCGTACGGAAAGCCGCAAGCGGCCGCCCGGGATTGTTTTGCATATTTGATGTATGTCGCGTTATCGCACCGGCCCGCGATCACCACCTGCTCATCCCTCGGAGCGCTAGGAGACGGCGCTACCTGGCCGAGCGTCTGGTTAAACACGTGGAAGGTGTAGTCAAAGCCGCCGATCTTGTAATCGTTCGCCTGCCCGCTCGGGAGCGTGCTGGTAGATATAACCTGGGTGAACTCTGGAGATCGTTTCCAGCCGCTTACCGTTCGAATGGCACCCTTCTCGCCGAGAGTCGGGCACTTTGAAATACCGTTCCCGGGAGTCTGATAGGCGGTGCAGTCGAAGTAGAATCCGAACACGGCTGAGTTGAGCTGCTTAAGGGTCTCTTGCCATTTATCGAAGTGCGCCTCCCACGTCACCGTCCTCGACGTCTTCGATGCAGCCCCCAGCAGCGTCACGCGGAAAGAAAGCTTGCCGACCCATCGGGGTGGCGCATCGTTGTAAATCTCGTAGAAGTTGAACTCCCCGCCTTCCAGGCGGCATACCGAGAAACTGTTCTTGACGTACCATTTATAGTTACCCAGCCACTTTTCACGACATTCATCAACCGTGAGGTACTCGCCGTTTCTCGACTGTGTGACGTCAGGCTGCTCTCCGGGTATGTCCAGCGCCCGCAGAGGGGCGCCGAAAGACCGTCCCATCGGGTGCCCGACGCCTCTGACAATCCCCGCGGTAGCGTCCGTGCTCGAGTCCTCCGGAGACTGCGGTGACTCCCCTGTCGCCGGCTGCTCCGTAGCATCCGATGCGGAAGCCGGCGCACTTGACGGCGAAGTAAAGGCCGGTGCAGGACTCGGCGGGGCAGTGCCGTCCGCCGGCCCGTGCGTCTCGTCAGAAGGCGCCGGCGCCGGCGTTTCGCCCGCCGGTGTCGATGGATTCTCCAGTGGGCTGTCTGGCGCCTCGGGGTAGTAATGGGACATCGACGATTCTCGCTCGGTGTCAGCCACCGCATCGGCAAATGATGCAGTCGGACTGCTCTCTTGGCGCAGCGCTTCTTCCCAGGAAATACCGTGCGACGTTGTTGGATCGACCAGCGCCGAGCTCACGTCGCCCAGTGTTGCAGTGGCAGTTAACGTCGCGTCTGATGTGGTATTCGGCGACACCAGCGGCGTCCCGTTTCCGTCCTGCGCATATGCAGGTGGGCCGAAACTTGTGGCACACAACATGGC
>NZ_BOML01000120.1 GCF_016862175.1 Paractinoplanes durhamensis
TGTTGCGCGACTTTCGTCGTGAGCGGGATGGCGTCGTTGCTGGTGAGCGTGGAGTCCGTTAGGTAAGCCCCGCCGGGGTGTCCGGCGGGGCTTTGGTGTTCAGGCTGTCGTTTTGCTGCTCATTCTGTCGTGACTTCGGTGACGGCGGCGCGGGTGGAGGATTCGTCGACGATGGCTTTGTCGGCGGCGAACGCGGCGATCAGAGATTGGACGGCGAGGTTGTTCACGGCGCGGGGTAGTCCGCGGCTGGTTTGGTGGATCAGTGTGGTGGCGTCGTCGGAGAACAGGGGGTCGGAGCGGCCGGCCAGGGTGAGGTGGTGGCGTAGGTAACCGGCGGTGTCGGTGGCGTTCATGGGTGGCAGGGTGTAGCGCAGGGCGATGCGTTGGTCGAGGGCGGCGAACATGCCGAGTTTGATGCGTCGCCGCAGGGTGGGTTGCCCGACGAGCAGGCAGGCGAATGGGCTGGTGGAGTCCATGTCGTGGTTGGTGAGCATGCGGATGCCTTCCAACTGGTCGTGGTCGAGCAGGTGGGCTTCGTCGATGACCAGGACGGGGGTGCGGCCGCGTTCGGCGTGTTCGGCGGCGAGGGCGTCGGCGGTTTGCGGGATGAGGGTTGCCATGTGCACGCGGGGGACGCCGCCGAGGGCGGTGACGATCGCGTGGTGGATGCCGCGGGCGCCGATGGTGGGGTTGCCGAGGTAGATCAGGGTGTGCCGGGCCGGGTCGAGGGCGGACAGGGCGGCGCGGACGGCGACGGTTTTCCCGGCGCCGACTTCGCCGGTGATCACGCCGAGGGTGTGTTCGCTGGTGCACCAGGTGATCCGGGCGACGGCTTCGGCGTGGCCGGGGTGGCGGTGCAGCATGCCGGGGGCCAGGTCCCGGCCGAACGGCATGCGGGTGAAGCCGTAGAAGGCTTGCAGGCGTTCGATGCTCACCGCTGCGGTTCCTGGTCTTGTTCTGGCTGCTGGTGGTCGGGGTCGCGGGTGAGGGCGGCGTAGTTGACGCGGTCGCCGAGGGTGTCGGCGTGCACGGCGCCGATCAGGTTGAGGTAGTCGATGCCGACCGGTGGTGCGTCGATCGCGACGTGTTCGGGGCGGGCTTTCGGGTGGGAGTGCCGGCCGATCCGGAACGCCACGGCCAGGCCGTAGGAGCGGGCGTGGTGGCGGACCTCGATATCGGTCATGTCGAACGGGTCGAACACCAGCTCGACTTTGCGTCCGACCAAGACCTGGTCGACTTGGTAGACGTTGTTGTGCAGGGAAACGGTCGCGGTTTTCGTGACGGTCCGGTGTTCCGACCACAGGAACGCCTCCCGCAACGCGGCCGGGCTCGGTGTCGGCAGCGGGCTCGGTAGCTGGTGTCGCCAGCGGGCCAGCGGTGCCATGTCGGTGGCACTGTGCGGGCGTTGGTGGTACTCGGTTTCGACCCAGGCGGTGAACAACCGGTTCAGCTCAGCCAGGTCGGCGATCGGTGCTCTGCCGGGTGTGGACAGTTCAATGAGGAACTGCTCCCGGACGGTCCGGAAGAACCGTTCGATCTTGCCTCGGCCCTGCGGCCGGCCCGGGGTGGAGTGCACGAGTTTGATGCCCAGGCTCGCGCAGGCCCGCAGCAGCCACGAGTCAACGAAGGCGGACCCGTTATCGACATATATCGCCTCGGGAACGCCCCGC
>NZ_BOML01000121.1 GCF_016862175.1 Paractinoplanes durhamensis
CCGGGAGCATGCCGGCTTCGGCCTGACGCTGCAGAACAGCGATATCCAACGCCACCGGAACCAGAACAGACTCATCAACCCGATGCGCCGCATCGAACAACGCCAACCCATCCGCATCCGACAACGGACGCAACCCCGTCCGGACAATACGAGCCCGATCCGCACCATCGAGATGCCCCGTCATCCCACTGTCACGCGACCAATAACCCCACGCCAACGACAACCCCGGCAAACCCCGGCCACGCCGGGCAACCATCAACGCATCAACCGCCGCGTTCGCCGCCGCATAATTGCCCTGCCCCGCCGTACCAAACACACCAGCCACCGACGAAAACACGGTAAACATCGCCACATCACGACCCGCGGTCAACTCCTCCAAACCCACCACCGCATCGACCTTCGGCCGCAACACCGCCGCCACCCGCTCCGCCGTCAACGACTCCACCGTGCCGTCATCCAGCACACCAGCGGCATGAACCACACCCGTCAACACCGGAATCGCATCCAACACCGAAGCCAACGCGACACGATCCGCGGCATCACAGGCCACGATGCTCACCTCAGCACCCAAACCCTCCAACTCCGCACGCAAATCGTCCGCACCCGGCGCATCCAAACCCCGCCGGCTCGTCAAAGTCAGCCGCCGCACCCCATACCCGGTAACCAGATGCCGGGCCACCATCGCCCCCAAAGTGCCGGTCCCCCCGACAACCAGCACCGCACCATCCGGATCCAACCCCCGCGGCATGCTCAGCACCAACTTGCCGACATGCCGGGCCTGACTCATGAACCGGAAAGCCTCAGCCGCCCGCCGCACATCCCACGGCATCACCGGCACCGGCCGCAACACACCTACCCGGAACAACTCCACCACATCAGCGAGCAACCCACCCACCCGCGCCGGACCCGGATCGAGCAAGTCATACGCCTGATACGACACCCCAGGAAACGCCGCCTCGACAACCCCACGATCCCGGATATCAGTCTTACCCATCTCCAGGAAACGCCCACCCGGCCGCAACATCCCCAACGACGCATCCACAAACGACCCCGCCAGCGAGTTCAACACCACATCCACCCGCGGGAACTTCCCCACAAACCCCGCATCCCGCGACGACGCCACATGCGCATCGTCGAAACCCATCCCCCGCAACACATCCCACTTACCAGGACTCGCAGTCGCATACACCTCGGCACCCCAATACCGCAGCAACTGCACCGCCGCCATACCCACACCACCCGCAGCGGCATGCACCAACACCCGCTCACCCGCCCGGACCCCACCCAACTCCCGCAAACCCAGCATCGCCGTCACAAACACCACCGGCACCGACGCCGCCACCTCGAACGACCAACCCACCGGCATCCGCACCACCATCCGATGATCAACAACCACCACCGGCGCGAACGCATCCCGGAAAATCCCGAACACCCGATCACCAACCGCGAACCCCGACACACCAGGGCCCACCTCGGTCACCACACCAGCACCCTCACCACCCATACCAACCTGATCAGGCACCATCCCCAGCCCGACCAACACATCACGGAAATTCAAACCCG
>NZ_BOML01000123.1 GCF_016862175.1 Paractinoplanes durhamensis
CGGAATTTGTCAAGATCGGTGAGACCAGCGGGTGTTAAGCAGCGAGGATCAGGGCCTCGTTCTGGTCGGTGGCGGGTACGGGTTTGTTGATCCAGGCAGTGCCGGCCAGCCGCAGGCTCTTCGGTTGGGGCCGGCGGGTGAACCGTTCAGGATTGCGGGTCCAGGCGGTGTCCAGGACCTGTTGCCGGGCAACGGTTATCGCGTCAGCGTGTCCGTAGTGGACGGCCGCTGGGGTGTGCAAGCCGATCCCGGTGTGGTGGTGTTCGTGGTTGTACCAGGTGAAAAACGAGTCGCAGAAGGCGCGGGCGTCTTGGATCGACCCGAACCGGCCCGGGAACGACGGGTGGTATTTCACCGTTTTGAACGCCGCTTCGGAGTACGGATTGTCGTTCGACACGTGCGGGCGCGAGTGCGAGCGCAGCACGTGCAGGTCGGCGAGCAGGTCAGCGACTTTCTTCGAGGTCATCGACGTGCCCCGGTCGGCGTGGACCACGTGCGGGATGCCGTGCACGGCGAACACGCCGGTGATGAAATCCTCGGCCAGCACCGCGGACTCGGTGGCGGCGACCTTGTGCCCGACGATGTACCGGCTGAAGATGTCGATCATGACGTAGGCGTCGTAGTAGACACCCCGGCTCGGGCCGGGCAGTTTCGTGATGTCCCAGGTGAACACCTGCCCCGGCCCGGTCGCGATCAACTCCGGCCGGACCCGGGCCGGGTGCCGGGCCAGCCGGCGCCGCTCGGTGACCTGCCGGTTCTCGCGCAGCACCCGGTACAGGGTGGCCACCGACGCCAGGTAGACGCCCTCGTCGAGCAACGTGGCGAACACCTCGATCGGGGTGGTGTCGACGAACCGGTCACTGTTGAGCACGGCCAGGATCTGGGCCCGCTCAGCGGTGCTGAGCCGGTTGACCGGCGCCGCACGCGGCGCCGGGGGCCGGACCGGTCCCAGCACGGCCCGGCGGTGCACCGTGGCCCGCGACACCCCTGCCAGGCCGGCCGCGGCCCGGTGTGAGACGTGGACCCGCAGCTGGTGGTAGGCGCCGGTCATCACCGTTTCGACGTGGGCGGCCTGTCCGCGCTCTCGGAGATGTCCTCCAAGAGCGCCTGTGCTTTTCCCATGATGCTCAGAGCGGCTTCAGTCCGTGACAGGCGCCGCTCCGCGACGTCGAGCTGGCGGCGTAGCCGGGCGATTTCCGCCTGATCCGCCGACGGCCGGCCGACTACCGCACCGGCCGGTTTACCGGTCAGCAGACCGGCGTCGCGGGTCCGGCGCCACTCACTGATCAACGACGAGTACAGGCCGTTCTCGCGCAGGAACGCGTTGCCCGTTCCCGATGCGGTCGCGGTCTCGTAGCCGGCCAGGAGCCGGAGTTTCTCCGCCGGGCTGAACGACCGCCGGCGTGGCCGATCCGTACGCGGTTTCTTGGCCATGCCTCTATCGTCGCCTACCGAAGGGTCCAGCGTGTTGAGCGTCAACGTGATCGATCCATCCTCGCCCCGGGCGGGCTACACCTTAAGAACCGCTGGTCTCACTCAACCCTGGCACCCA
>NZ_BOML01000124.1 GCF_016862175.1 Paractinoplanes durhamensis
GTAACTGGATACGTACCTGATATGGGTACGCGGGCGATCCTGGCCGTGTGACGGGCCGGGTGGTGGTTGCCGGTCAGGCCGGGGTGGGGATCCAGGGGTTGCCGGTGGTGGCCTGGATGAGGGCGTCGAGGGTGTCGATGCCTTGCCGGGTGGCGGTGGCGATGTAGCTGCGGATCGCGGCGAAGTGTTCAGCGCCGGTCGTGGTGCGCATGCTGCCGGAGACCTTGGTCCGTAGTTTCGGCATCCGGATCGTCCGCTCGCTCGAATTGTTGTCGAACGGCACGGCGGGGTCGGAGACGAAACGTAGGTAGTCGTCGCGGCGGTCACGGAGCCGGACGAACAGTGCGTGGTATTTGCGTTCGAGTTTGCTGGCCCGCGCGGCGGTGGCCTGGACGCCGAGTACGACTGCGCTGTGCAGGACGTGCTGGTAGAAGGCGAGTTTCTCCGGGTCGGGGGTCCGCTCGGCGGCGTCGGCGATCAGCCGGTTCAACCGGCGTAGCGCGGTGGCGGCCTGCTCGGCATGTTCGGCGACCGGGCCGGTCGCGGTGTCGGTCACGTAGATCAGCTCACGCAACGCGTGGGCGCCGCACAGAGCGTGGATCATGTTCGTGTAGGTGTCGTACGGTGCCCACGCGTCATGCACGCCGACCCCGGTGAACTTCGGCAGGACCCCGATCGCGTCCATCGCTTTCGTGCCTCGCTTCGGGTGTACCGCGAGGAGCACATCGGTGGCCGTGGACGCGGAGTGCAGCCAGGCCAGGCGACCGGCGACGCGCATCCCGGTCTCGTCGAAACCGGCGACCGGCGCGGTGATGATCCGCCCGGCGATCACCGGCAACACCGTGTCGATGATGCCCAGCGCGGTGCGTTTCACCCAACCGGCCACCGTGCCGGCCGCGACCGGCGCCCCGAACAGGTCCTTGAGCGCGGCGGCGGTCCTCGACACCGACAGGAACTGCCCGTGCAGCAGGTACACGCCGATCCCTGCCAACCTCGGCCCGTAAGAGACCGGTGCGACCGCCTCCGGCGGCGCGGCCGCGGTGGTGTGATGCCCGCACCGGCACGCCAGGGTGATCATCTGATGCTCGGTCACCTGCGGTGTCACCGGTGGCACATCGACCACCTGCCGCCAGGTCATATCAACCTCGTCCGCGTCGGCCAGGCTGTCCCCGCACCCGCCGCACACCGCGGGCACGTGCCGGACCACGTCAGGATCCGCGAACCGTTCCAGAGTGACCCCGTCCTGGCCTTTCGGCCGCCCCGGACCCTGACCCGAGCGCGGCCGCAACGACTTCGGCGACGGCTTGGCCAACCCGTCCGACGAGGGAGGCCGAGAAGAGTTCGACGACGACTGCTTCAACCGGGCCTCAAGCTCCGCCACCCGCCCCAGAGCCTTCTCCAGCAGACCAGTCAACTCCGCAACCCGCGCGACCAGTTCGTCATACGACGGCGATGGCTGCGGGGCGGACACAGTTGATCAACCTACCAACCTCCACAACGGACGTTGCCACCGCCCGGCCTACCTATCCAGACACC
>NZ_BOML01000125.1 GCF_016862175.1 Paractinoplanes durhamensis
GAGGACAGGGCCGGACGCAACGCCGCGGCGAGGCGCACGGTGTCTTCGGAGTAGCCGAACCGGTGACCCATCACCGCCCGGCTGTGATCATCAACGAAGGCGAACAAGTACGTTTTCCGGCCGGCCACGACCGTCGCATGCAAGACGTCGCCGACCCACAGTTCGTTGGGCCGGCCGGCTTCGAACCGGCCGAACACCTCGACCTGCGCGGCCTGTGACGGGGCAGGAGCGTGCAGGTCGAGGCGTTCGAAATGCCGTTGCAGGGTGCGTTCCGACGGCGACCACCCCGATGCGGCCCGCAGGATCCGGGCGACCTGGGTCGCGGTGCGGGCCAGGTTCTCCCGTTTCAGCCCGGCAGCCATGTCCAGGACCTCGACCGGGGTCCGGGCGTGGACCTGCGCCGGGCGCGGGACCAGACCGGCGAACCCTTCCGCCCGCCACCACCGGCACCACCGGTCGATCGTCTGCCGCGACACGCTGACCTTCTGTCCGAACGGGCCGTCATGCTCACGATCAGCGATCGCCTGCACCAACGGACCACGCTGCCGGCTCGACAGGCGCACGTCGATGACGTCCTGGATCAGCCGGTAACGGAACAACGCGACCTGCCGGGCCTGCTCAGCACGGACTCGGGCCTGGTCATCAGCGGTAGTCAATGTTGATCTCCTCATGCGCAGGTCAGGACTATCTGCGCGTGAGACTGGCCGATCACCAAAACCCTGCCCAGAGGCGATTCGTGTTGATCAACTCGGCGGCGCAAGGCGGCCCGAGCAGCCCACCGTGCGACACCGCCGACGCCAACAACCACGGCGACACCATGAGCCGTAACCCCGGCCACCGCGACAGCACCGCCACAGTCGCCGCCAACACCGCCGCGACCGCGTCCGCGAACCCGGTCGGTGCCGCCAACGGCGCCGCCGTGCCGGGATCAACATCGACGGCCAAAGCTGTGAACCCGGCCCGCACCGACTCGGCCCGCTCCGCGAAGCGGCGAAGCCACCCCCGCACCGTCGACGCCGGCCGGCCCACCAGCACCGCGATCTGCCGATGTCCCCAGCCGGCGGCCTTCGCCACCAGCGACGCACCGATCACCTCGACGACATCGGCGCGCCGGGACAGCCCGATCACCGGCAGCAACACCTGAGTTCGCCCGCAGCCGGTGCACACCGCCCGCCGAGGCCGCACCAGGACCCGCCCCTCGACATCGCGTAACCACCGCGGCCGGGCGAAACCCCAGCCAGTCAACACATCAGCGCAGAACGGGCAGAACAACCCACCCGACCGCAAACGTTCCTCGACCCGAGCCGCGTCGGCCTCTACCGTGAGCATCGAGCTGCCTCCGCGCAGCGCACACGGCCCTCCCGGCCGCCTCGGCCAAGAGAAAGACCGGGAGGGCCGCCCCTATCCAGACCCGCTCACGCTGACGCCGCGCGGCACTAACAACAAGCCCCCGACCAGCCCTAACGCCGCCCACCAGCAACGACGCGCACACCCCCCACGTCCTCACGCCGAACGTCGTTCAAC
>NZ_BOML01000126.1 GCF_016862175.1 Paractinoplanes durhamensis
GGGGTGGGCGGGGTCGTCGGGCGAAGCGTTCGGGGTGGGCTGCGCGTGCGGTGTCGAGGGTGTTCTGGCGGGCGGCGTCGATCGGGCCGGTGGTGGCGAAGTGCACGGATGCGGGGGTGTGCCAGCCGATCCCTGAATGGCGGTGGACGTGGTTGTACTCGGCGAAGAATCCGTCGCAGAACGCCCGTGCGGCCGATAGGTTCGGGAATGATCCGGGGAAGTCGTGCAGGTATTTCAGGGTCTTGAACTGCGCTTCGGAGAACGGGTTGTCATCCGATATTCGGGGCCGTGAATGGGTGCGGGTCACGCCCAGGTTGGCCAGCAACGCGGACACCGGCTGGGAAGTCATCGAGGTGCCCCGGTCGGCGTGCACGGTGTGTGGGGTCTGTCCGTTGCGGGCGATGGCTTCGTCGATGAAGTCGCGGGCCAGGACGGAGTCCTCGGCGGCGGCGAGGATCCAGCCGGGGTTGTAGCGGGAGTAGATGTCGATCAGGACGTACAGGTGGTACCAGATTCCTTTGGCCGGTCCGCGCAGTTTGGTGATGTCCCAGGACCAGACCTGTGACGGTGCGTCGGCGACGAGTTCGGGTTTGACCTTGGCCGGGTGGGTGGCCTGGCGGCGTCGTTCTCTTGTTTGCCCCGCTGCGGCGGCGATGCGGTACATGCTGGAAAGTGAGCACCAGTACCGGTTTTCGTCGAGTTCGCGGATCCAGATCTGCCCGATCGACAGTTCGCCGTAGCCGGCCTGGTTGATCACCCGCAGGACCGCGTCGCGTTCGCTGGTGTCGAGGGCTTGCGGGCCGGGCCGGCGTCGTTGCTTGGGGCCGAGGACCGGGCCGCGGGCGTGGCGGTAGTGGGTGGCCCGGGAACGCCCGACCAGGCGGCACGCGGTCCGCACCGGTGTCCCGGCGGTGGTGAGGGCCTGCAGGGTTTGCTCGATCAGCGGCTCGATGGCGGCGGTGTGTCCGTGCTCTCGGCCAGCGATGCCAAGAGCTCGTGTGCTTTTCCCATGATCGACAGCGCGGCCTGGGTCTGGGCGAGTTTCGCGTTCAGCCGGGCATTCTCGGCGCGTAGCCGTTCGGTCTCGCGCTCGGCCCGCGACAGGCGGGCCGTCGTCGCCGATGCGTTCCCGGAACCATTCGCCGATCCGGCCGGCGGCGCGGTGTTACGCGCCCGGGTCCATTCTTGAACGTGGGAATGGAACAATCCCTCGCGACGAAGGACTGCGGATTTCTCGCCGTGTGCGGCGGTCTCGTACTCGGCCACCACTGCGGCCTTGTACTCGGCGGTGAAGCTACGCCGGACCGGGCGCGGGGCCGGGTTGACCGGCCCGGATCCGTTGGTCTCGGGCGGCTGCTTGTTGCTGCTCACGTACGCATCTCCAGTCACGCCCTGCT
>NZ_BOML01000127.1 GCF_016862175.1 Paractinoplanes durhamensis
GCGGTGGGCGGGGGCGCCGGGCGAAGCGCTCGGGGTGGGCCGCGCGGGCGGTGTCGAGGGTGTGCTGGCGGGCGGCGTCGATCGGGCCGGTGGTCGCGAAATGCACTGATGCCGGAGTGTGCCAGCCGATCCCGGAATGGCGGTGGACGTGGTTGTACTCGGTGAAGAACCCGTCGCAGAACGCGCGGGCGGCCGACAGACTCGGAAACGATTCGGGGAAGTCGTGCAGGTATTTCAGGGTTTTGAACTGCGCTTCGGAGAACGGGTTGTCATCCGATGTCCGGGGCCGGGAATGGGTGCGGGTGACACCGAGGTTGACCAGCAGCGCGGACACCGGTTGCGAGGTCATCGAGGTGCCTCGGTCGGCGTGCACGGTGTGCGGGACTTGACCGTTGCGGGTGATGGCTTCGTCGATGAAGTCGCGGGCCAGGACGGAGTCTTCGGCTGCGGCGAGGATCCAGCCCGGGTTGTAGCGGGAGTAGATGTCGATCAGGACGTACAGGTGGTACCAGATTCCCTTCGCTGGTCCGCGCAGCTTGGTGATGTCCCAGGACCACACCTGCGACGGCCCGTCGGCGACGAGCTCGGGTTTCACCTTCGCCGGGTGAGTGGCCAGCCGCCGTCGTTCCCGTGTCTGGCCGGCGGCTGCGGCGATGCGGTACATGCTGGAAAGTGAGCACCAGTAACGGTTTTCGTCGAGTTCCCGGATCCAGATCTGCCCGATCGACAACTCGCCGTAGCCGGTCTGGTTGATCACTTGCAGGACCGCCGCCCGTTCGTCGGCGTCCAGGGCCTGCGGGCCCGGCGAGCGCCGCTGCTTGGGCCCGAGGACCGGGCCGCGGGCGTGGCGGTAGTGCGTGGCCCGGGACCGTCCCACCAGCCGGCAGGCCGTACGGATCGGTGTCCCAGCGTCGGTGAGCGCGTGCAGAGTTTCGGCGATCAGCGGCTCGATGACGGCGGTGTGTCCGTGCTCTCGGCCAGCGATGCCAAGAGCTCGTGCGCTTTTCCCATGATCGACAACGCGGCCTGGGTTTGCGCGAGTTTTGCGTTCAGCCGAGCATTCTCGGCCCGTAACCGTTCGGTCTCGCGCTCGGCCCGCGACAGCCGGGCCGTCGTCGTCGGGCTTGCCCCGGAACCATTCGCCGTTCCGGCCGGTGCGGCGGTGCTGCGGCCACGGGTCCATTCCTGCACGTGGGAATGGAATAGTCCTTCCCGCCGGAGGACCGCGGATTTCTCACCGTGTGGTGCGGCCTCGTACTCGGCCACCACCGCGGCTTTGTACTCCGCGGTGAAGCTACGCCGGGCCGGGCGCGGGGCCGGGTTGATCGGACCGGAACCGTTGGTCTCGGGCGTCTGCTTGTTGCTGCTCACGTACGCATCTCCAGTCACGCCCTAC
>NZ_BOML01000128.1 GCF_016862175.1 Paractinoplanes durhamensis
AGGGCTGTTGCGTAGTCGGTTGAGGGGTGTGTGAGCTGCGGTTTTGGGTGGTCCTGCAGCGGGGCTGGGGTCCATGTAGGACGGGTGCGGCCCGTTGGTGATCATGGTGTTTGCGAAGACAACCATGAACCAGAACAGGACCGCACCCGCTGATGTCATCATCACTGACCGAGATCGTGCTGCCGCACCGACCCCCCGATGTGCCGTGCCCAGCTGTGGTCACCGATGGTGACCGTCACAGTCTGTTCGTGGCGTTGGAGGTGGTCGACGATCCGCGAGATCCGCGGGGCCGGCGGTATCCGCTGGTCAGCATCCTGGCAGCGGCGGTGTGTGCGGTGCTTGCCGGGGCGTGTACGTTCGCCGCGGTCACCGACTGGGTGCGTTTTCAAGACCAGGCGGTGTGGGCTCGGCTCGGGTTCACCGGCCGGGTACCCGCCTCGACGACGGTGTGGCGGTTGTTGATCCGGCTCGACGCCGAGGTGTTGTCACAGGTCCTGGCCCGCTGGCTGCGGGCGAGGGCGGCGCCGGTCGTGGTCGCCGGACGGCGGTGGCGCCTGGTGATCGCTGTCGATGGGAAGGTCGCTCGGGGTGCCCGACTCGCCGACGGGCGGCAGGTCCATCTGCTCTCGGCATACGACACGAGCACCGGGATCGTGCTCGCCCAGGTGCAGATCACGGCGAAGTCCAACGAAATCCCCGCTTTCACCCCACTGTTTCGCCTGGTCGCGGCCGTGTTGGGGTCATTGAAGGATGTCCTGGTGGTCGCGGACGCGTTGCATGCCCAGACCGGGCATGCCGAACTGCTCGCCGCGGGTGGCGGGCATCTCATGGTCGCGGTCAAGGGTAACCAGCCGAAGCTGTTCGCCCAGCTCAAGGCACTTCCCTGGGCCGAGGTCCCGGTCGGGGTGCAGACCCGGGAGACCGGCCACGGCCGTAAGGAGACCCGCACGGTCAAGGCGCTGACTGTCAAGACTCCGGGCGGGCTGGGCTTCCCCCGCGCTGAGCAGGCCGTCCGGATCACCCGCACCCGCACGATCAAGGGCAAGACCACCCGTGAAGCGGCGTACCTGACCATCTCGCTGCCCGCCGACCAGGCTCAACCCGACGATCTCGGCACCTGGGCGCGTTCTGAATGGCATATCGAGAACCGTCTACATTACGTCCGAGACGTAACGCTACGTGAAGACGCCCACCAAGCCAGAACCCATAACGGCCCGGCCATATTCGCCACGCTCCGTAACACCGCGATCGGGTACCACCATATCGACGGTGCCACCAACATCGCCGAAGCCACCCGAAGAGCCAACCACCGCCCACACGATCTCATCGACGCCGTGACCACCGGAAAACCGGCCGTGACCAGGAACAACCCGACTATGCAATAGCCCTG
>NZ_BOML01000129.1 GCF_016862175.1 Paractinoplanes durhamensis
GTGTGAGTGCCACAGCTTCGGCGGTGTGCTTGAGCCCCGCTACATTGTCGGCGCAGAACCACTTGACCAGTGAGCTATTACGCACTCTTTAAAGGATGGCTGCTTCTAAGCCAACCTCCTGGTTGTCAATGCGATCCCACATCCTTTTCCACTTAGCACACGCTTAGGGGCCTTAGCTGGTGATCTGGGCTGTTTCCCTCTCGACTACGAAGCTTATCCCCCGCAGTCTCACTGCCGCGCTCTCACTTACCGGCATTCGGAGTTTGGCTGATTTCGGTAAGCTTGTAGGCCCCCTAGACCATCCAGTGCTCTACCTCCGGCAAGAAACACGCGACGCTGCACCTAAATGCATTTCGGGGAGAACCAGCTATCACGGAGTTTGATTGGCCTTTCACCCCTAACCACAGGTCATCCCCCAACTTTTCAACGTTGGTGGGTTCGGTCCTCCACGCAGTCTTACCCACGCTTCAACCTGCCCATGGCTAGATCACCCCGCTTCGGGTCTAGAACACGCGACTAAATTCGCCCTATTAAGACTCGCTTTCGCTACGGCTACCCCACACGGGTTAACCTCGCCACGTGCCACTAACTCGCAGGCTCATTCTTCAAAAGGCACGCCATCACCCCTAAAGGCTCTGACGGATTGTAGGCGAACGGTTTCAGGTACTATTTCACTCCCCTCCCGGGGTACTTTTCACCATTCCCTCACGGTACTCGTCCGCTATCGGTCATCAGGAAGTATTCAGCCTTACCAGGTGGTCCTGGCAGATTCACAGCAGATTCTAGGAGTCCGCTGCTACTCGGGTGCCATTCAAGAGAGGTCACACATTTTCGTTTACGGGGCTCTCACCCTCTACGGCCGGCTTTCCCACACCGTTCAACTAACATGCAACTTTGTAACTCTCCGAGCGCGTGTCAGCACACTCAAGAACAGTCCCACAACCCCGGATACGTAACCCCTGACAAGTATCACACGTATCTGGTTTAGGCTAGATCCGCTTTCGCTCGCCACTACTCACGGAATCACATGTTGTTTTCTCTTCCTACGGGTACTGAGATGTTTCACTTCCCCGCGTTCCCCTCACACACCCTATGAATTCAGATGCGGATAACACGACATGACTCGTGCTAGGTTTCCCCATTCGGACACCCTGGGATCACAGCTAGGTTGACAGCTCCCCCAGGCCTATCGCGGCCTCCCACGTCCTTCATCGGCTCCTGATGCCAAGGCATCCACCGTTCGCCCTTTACAACTTAACCACAGAAAACAAAGATGCTCGCGTCCACTGTGTAATTCTCAACCAACGACCAACCCACAACCCGATACG
>NZ_BOML01000130.1 GCF_016862175.1 Paractinoplanes durhamensis
TGTCAAGCCCCGGGTTTGATGGAGAGTTGGTTAGCAGGTTTTCGGGGGTGCGGTGACCGGCCGGGTCATCGCGTGTAGCGCTTCGTGTTCGGCGGGTGGGACGTGTCCGAGTTCGCCGTGCAGCCTTCGGTTGTTGTACCAGTCGATGTATTCGACGGTGGCCATTTCCAGGTCGTCGAGCCCGCGCCACGGACCCTTGTTGCGGACGAGTTCGGCCTTGTAGAGGGAGTTGAACGCCTCGGCCATCGCGTTGTCGTAGGAGTCGCCCTTCGAGCCGACCGAGGCCACGGCGCCGGCCTCGGCGAGCCGCTGGCTGTAACGGATCGCTCGATATTGGACTCCCCGATCCGAGTGATGAACGAGTCCGCCGAGGTCAGCGCCGTGATTCTGACGGCGCCACACCGCCATCTTCAGCGCGTCGAGAGCCAGATCGGTGTAGAGCGAGGTGGCGACCTGCCAGCCGACGATCATGCGGGAGTACACGTCCAGGACGAACGCGGCGTACACCCAGCCCACACTGGTGCGCACGTAGGTCAGGTCCGCGACCCACAACTGGTTCGGGCCTGCGGCGGTGAAGTCACGTTTGACCAGGTCACCGGGACGTCCAGTCTCGGCCGCCGGCCGGGTCGTGCGCGGCGACTTGTCGCGTAGCAGCCCACGTAGCCCGGCTGCGCGCATCAGCCGTTCGACGGTGCACCGGGCCACCGGCACACCCTGGCGGTGCAGTTCGTGCCAGATCTTGCGGGCGCCGTAGACGTCGTAGTTGTCCGCGTGGATCCGCTCGATCACCACGGTCAGTTCCTCGTCGCGCACCGCCCGGGCGCTGGCGGGGCGGGTCTTGGCGGCGTAGTAGGTCGACGGTGCGATCTGTGCCGGCGTGTCTTCGAGCGCCTGCAGGACCGGCTGGACACCGTGCTGTTGCTTCTGGGAGTCGACGAAGGCGACCTTCATCGCGACGGACGGTCCAGCTCCGCCGCGAAGAAAGTCGCCGCGGACTTCAGGATCTGGTTCGCCCGGCGCAGCTCACGATTCTCCCGTTCCAGGGCGGCGAGGCGTTCGGAGTCGCTGCTGGTCGTGCCCGGCCGGTCACCGGCATCGGTCTCGGCCTGCTTCACCCACACCCGTAACGCCTCCGGATGAATCCCGAGCTGATCAGCGATCCGCCGGATCGCGCCGACCGCGGACGCCGGGTCCCGGCGGGCTTCGACCGCCAACCGGGTCGCACGCTCACGCAACTCATCGGGGTACTTCTTCGGTGCCGGCATAGCTGAATCTTCTCCCAGGTTTCGATGTCTCCATCAAACCCGGGGACTGT
>NZ_BOML01000131.1 GCF_016862175.1 Paractinoplanes durhamensis
TGAGCCTTTCCGGGTAACGGCCCGGAGACTGTAGGTAGCGGTCCTCGCTGTCGAGTGTGGACACGCCCGGACCTGTTGCGGTGCAACGAAAAAGCGCAGAACCCCGGTATGAAGTGGTCCTTCCACAGATCAACTTCAGTAGGGGTCCTGCGCACCATGAGTGTCACATACGCCGCTGTCCTGCCCGTACGCGAGGAGACCGTGTTGTTCCTCTCCGGGCTTCTGCACACCGAGCGGCGTCGGCTCGGGACCAGGGCCGGGACACGGTCGCTGGGCTGCTTCAAACAAGCGATCCTGGTGCTGCGCTGGCTACTGGACGGCACCCGGATCGTCCAACTCGCCGCTGACAACCAGGTCAGCCGCTCGACCGGGTACGCCTACCTGCACGAGGGCATCAGAGTGCTCGCCGCCAGCGCGCCGAGCCTGCACTCGGTGCTGCTGGCGGCGAAGATGGCCGGCTACGCCCACGTCAACATCGACGGCACCCTGATCGAGACCGACCGATGCCGCACCCCCGGACCAACACCCGGAGTGGACTTGTGGTGGTCCGGCAAACACGACAACCACGGCGGGAACATCCAGGTCATCACCGCCCCGGACGGCTGGCCGCTGTGGACCTCACCGGTACGACCCGGCCGCGAACACGACACCACCGCCCTGCGCGAACACGGCGAGATCCTGCCCCTGCTGACCGCCTGGACCGACGACGACCTGCGAGTCCTCGGCGATCTGGGCTACGAAGGCGAGCAGTCCACGATCACGGTCGCCTACAAGAAACCGAAGAACGCGGCCTGCACCGAGATGCAGCAGCAGTTCAACCGCGCCCACAACGCCGTCCGCGCCATCGGCGAACGCGGCAACTCACTGCTCAAGACCACATTCAAAGCCCTGCGTAACATCAGCCTCTGCCCCTGGAGCATCGGCCGGATCACCGCCGCCGCCCTCGTGATCCTGCACATCGAGCACGACCGCACCACCTGACCAAACCACTACTTGACGTCAACGGCCGTTACTCGGAAAGCCTC
>NZ_BOML01000132.1 GCF_016862175.1 Paractinoplanes durhamensis
CTGAAATCCGCATACTGCACCGGCAACGGCGCCCAATCCGGCGCACGCCCCGCACAACGAGCCGCATAAGCCCGCGCCAGATCAGCCGCCAACGGCCTCATCGACCAACCATCACCAGCAATGTGATGCAACACCACCACCAGCACATGAGCACCATCCACCACGGACAACCACGCCCGGACAGGAACCTCACTCGCCAGATCGAACCGATACCGAACCCACTCCTCCAGATCCGGCTCCCCCCGCACCACCTCTACACCCCAACCCAACACCCCCGGCTGGACCACCCGCTGCCAAGCAACACCCCCCTCCTCCGGAAACAACGTCCGCAACGACTCATGCCGCACCACCACATCCCGCAACCCCGCACACAACGCGGCAACATCCAACTCCCCCACCAACCGCATCACCAACGGAATGTTGTACGTAGCGCTCGGCCCCTCCAACCGATACAAAAACCACAACCGCTGCTGCGCAAACGACAACGGCACCCGCTCCGGACGCTCACCCACCCCCACCGCCCGCAACACCGGACGCACCACCCCACCAACACCCACCACAATGCGCTCCGCCAACCCCGCCACCGTCGGAGCCTCGAACACATCCCGCACCGACAACTCCACCCCCAGCGCCGAACGCACCCGCGCCACCAACCGAGTCGCCAACAACGAATGACCACCAGCCACAAAAAACCCGGTATCCACCCCCACCTCAACCACACCCAAAACCTCAGCGAACAACCCACACAAAATCTCCTCCACCGGCGTCACCGCACGCCGCACCACCTCACCCACCCACACCGGCTCCGGCAAACCCGCCCGATCCAACTTCCCGTTCGCCGTCAACGGCAACTCCACCAACACCACCACCGCAGACGGCACCAT
>NZ_BOML01000133.1 GCF_016862175.1 Paractinoplanes durhamensis
ACCGCTCGGGGAGCCACCGCGGTATCCGCCACGGTCGCCACCACCCTGGAAACCGCCGCGGTCACCCTGCGGGCGGTCACTGCGGAACCCGCCACGGTCGCCCTGCGGGCGGTCGCTGCGGAAGCCGCCACGGTCGCCCTGGGGACGGTCGCCACCACCCTGGTAACCACCACGGTCGCCCTGCGGACGGTCACGGAACCCGCCACGGTCGCCGCCACGGTCTACCTGCGGACGGTCGCTGCGGAAGCCGCCGCCCTGGGAGCCGCCGCGGTAACCACCCCGGTCGCCGCCACCCTGATAGCCGCCGCGGTCGCCACCGCTCTGCGAGCCGCCACGGTATCCACCACGGTCGCCACCACTCTGCGAGCCGCCACGGTATCCACCACGGTCGCCACCACTCTGCGAGCCACCGCGGTAACCGCCACGGTCGCCACCACTCTGCGAGCCGCCACGGTATCCACCACGGTCGCCACCACTCTGCGAGCCGCCACGGTAACCACCGCGGTCGCCGCCGCCCTGGTAACCACCACGGTCGCCCTGCGGCCGGTCACTGCGAAAGCCGCCCCGGTCACCCTGCGGGCGGTCGCCGCCTCGGAAGCCTCCGCGATCGCCGGAGGACCGACCACCACGGGAATCGCCGTCGCGGCCGCGGCCGGCGCGGCGCTCGTCGTCGCGGTCGGGGGAGCCGCCGTCTTGCGGTCCAGTAGTCACGGGTCAATCCTTCCGGTTCGGCGGCCCAGACATGGGGCTTCGCCTCGATACACAAAGTTACTCGGGGGCTGTCGGGGCCCTCGCTGACGGAGGACCGCCGGCGCTGGGGCCAAACGCAAACGAGGGCCAACCCCAACCGGGGTGGCCCTCGTCTGTC
>NZ_BOML01000134.1 GCF_016862175.1 Paractinoplanes durhamensis
GCGGGCCCGGCGGATCCGGTGTTTGTGTTCCCGGGGCAGGGTTCGCAGTGGGTGCGGATGGGGTTGGGTCTCGCGTCGGTTGAGCCGGTGTTCGCTGCGGCGTTGGACGAGTGCGCGGCCGTGTTGCGGCCTTTGGTGGGTTGGGACCTGCGGGAGGCGCTGGCTGATGAGGAGTTGTTGGGTCGGGTTGATGTGGTGCAGCCGGCGTTGTGGGCGGTGATGGTGAGTCTGGCCCGGTTGTGGCAGTGGTACGGGGTGCAGCCGGCCGTGGTGGTGGGTCATTCGCAGGGTGAGATCGCGGCGGCGTGTGTGGCGGGGGTGTTGTCGTTGCAGGACGGCGCCCGGGTGGTGGTGTTGCGGAGTCGTGCGTTGGTGGTGTTGTCGGGGCGCGGCGGGATGGTGTCGGTCGCCGCCGGGGTGGATGTGGTCGACGGGTTGGTGCAGGGGTGGGGTGACCGGTTGGCGGTGGCGGCGGTGAACGGCCCGGAAGCCACGGTGGTCTCCGGGGATCGTGAGGCGCTGGCCGGGTTGGTCGGGTTGTGTGAGCGGCGGGGTGTGCGGGCGCGGTGGGTGGATGTGGACTACGCGTCGCATTGCGCCCAGGTTGATGAGGTCCGTGACGAGATCCTGACGGCGTTGGAGGGGATCCGGCCGGGTGAGGCG
>NZ_BOML01000135.1 GCF_016862175.1 Paractinoplanes durhamensis
ATGCTTTGGTGATGCGGATGATGGTGGGGTAGGTGTCGCCGGAGGTGTATTGGCTGGCGTAGAGGTAATCGCCGACGGACAGCAGTGCGCTGGGGGCGTTGCCGTTGACGTTGACGGGCCAGCTGTTCACGAAGGCGCCGTTTTCGGGGTTGATCTGGAACAAGGTGTCGGAATTGACCATCCAGATGTAGTTGTCGTCCGCCGCGATCGCGGCAAAGTAGCGTTGCTGTCCGCCGACGCGAGTGTTTACTCCGGAGTTGAGGTCGATTTTGTCGAGGTAGCCCCACCAGTTGTCGACGACGTACATCGTTTGTCCGGCGATGGCCACTGATGCGGTGCGGAACGAGTAATTGCCGTTCGAGAAGAACGAGGTGACGGCGTTGGTGCCGGGATCGATGCGGCGGACGCCACACAGGTCGGTGATGTAGACGAACCTTCCGTCGGAGCCGACCACCCGCAGTCGTGTGCCCGATGAGGTGTTGAAGATGACGTTGGTCCCGCTCTGGCACGCGCTCACTGAGGTGGCCGGCTTGCCCGCCACCACCGACACCTCGCCGGTCGTGTTGTCGACCTTCACCACCTGGTCACCCTGGGCGGTATACGACGAGCCACCTACCACCGCGACACCATTCGCACCCGACAACGCA
>NZ_BOML01000136.1 GCF_016862175.1 Paractinoplanes durhamensis
ACGATCGGGAGCTTGGCCCAGATCTTGCCGAGGCCCCAGGTCTGGCCGGCGTAGGTGAGGGCGAAGACGATCGCGGCCAGGCCGTAGACGACGTGGTAGTCGACGATCGGGTTCGAGCTGCCGGAGGCGAGGGGCCATTCGGCGAGCCACATGAAGGCCATCATCAGCGCGCCGGCTCCGGCGGCGACCCGCAGGCCGATGCCGAGGATCAGGGCCAGGCCGATGGCGAGCAGGCCGATCATGAAGGACCAGTTCGCGAACGTGGTGCCGGCGATGTTGTGGAAGAAGCCCTGCAGCGGGCCGACATCAACGCTGGACAGGAAGCCCTTGGTGGGGCTGCCGCCGTTGATCCACGCTTTGGCCGAGGGGGTGCTGTAGCCGAGGCCGAAGGTCTTGTCGAGGAAGGCCCAGAGGAAGACGAAGCCGGTCGCCACTCGCAGGACGGCGAGGACTTTCGCGGCGGGCTTGGTGATCATGGCGCCCGGGGCCTCGACGGTCTCGAGCTGGTGGGCGTGAGCGGCGGTGGTGGTCATCGTTGCCTCCGGGGTGTCTTTATCTCTCACCACTGAGACTCCTCC
>NZ_BOML01000137.1 GCF_016862175.1 Paractinoplanes durhamensis
AACTCGCCGCCGACGAGCCCGCCCGCCGCCATCGCCTGAACGGCGGCGTCGAGCAGGGCGGGATGCAGGCCGTAGCGGGCAGCGTCGGCACGCTGCGCCTCGGGCAGAGCCACCTCGGCGTAAACGTCCTGACCGTCCTGCCAGACCGCCCGCAAGCCCTGGAAGGCCGGCCCGTAGGCGTAGCCGGCATCGGCCAGCCGTTGATAGAAGCCCTCCACCGCAATCGGTTGGGCGCCGGGTGGCGGCCAGACGGCCAGGTCGGAAGTTCCCACGGTGGCCGCCGGCGCGCCGGCAAGGTTGGCGGTAGCGTGCAACGTCCAGGCGGGGTCACCAGCGTCGGGCCGGGTGTGGATTGTCGCGGTGCAGCCGCCGCTGTCGGCGGTGACAGTGACCTGAACCTGTACCGACCCCGCATCCGGCAGCGTCATCGGGGTATGCAGGGTCAGCTCTGTCACGTGCGGGCAGCCGACCTCCTCACCGGCACGCAACACCAACTCCAACAGCAAAGTCCCCGGGGCCAGCACCAT
>NZ_BOML01000138.1 GCF_016862175.1 Paractinoplanes durhamensis
CACCTGCCCAGCAGCATCAGCGAAACTCGTCAGGATCATCGCGTGCAACGCCGCATCAAGCAGAGCCGGATGAACACCGAACCCGGCATCCTGCCCATCGGGCAACATCACCTCGGCGTAAACGTCCCCACCATCACGCCAAACCGCCCGCAACCCCTGAAACACCGGCCCGTAGTGATAACCAAGCGACTCCGCATGCGGGTAAAACCCCTCCACCGCAACCGGCTGAGCACCCGACGGCGGCCACACCACCAAATCGGCCGGACCATCCACGACCCGCACAGCGGCGCCGACCGTAGCGGTCGCATGCAGAATCCACTCAACGTCCACACCATCAACCCGGGTATGAACAGTGACACTCTCACCGGAAACAGTGACCTGAACCTGCACCGATCCCGTGTCCGGCAGCGTCATCGGGGTATGCAGGGTCAGCTCTGTCACGTGCGGGCAGCCGACCTCCTCACCAGCACGCAACACCAACTCCAGCAGCAAAGTCCCCGGGGCCAGCACCA
>NZ_BOML01000139.1 GCF_016862175.1 Paractinoplanes durhamensis
CAGCCCGGACCGACAACCGCAACTGCCCATCCACCAACCCGGCCGCCGCCTGCGGCGCCGGCACCAACGCCAACGCCTCCAACGTCCCCGCACCACCAGAATCCAGCCGCCACGGCCCCACCGGAGCAATCAACCCCGCACCCGAAGAAGCCCGCACCAACCGCGGCGCGAACAACCCACCACCACGAACCAGCACCTGCGGCTCACCACACGCCACCGCAGCCCCCAGCAACGACTCATCGTCACCGTCCAACTCCACCAACACCACCCGGCCGGGCTGCTCAGCCTGCACCGACCGCACCAGCCCACCAACCGCCGCATGACCCACATCGCCGGCACGCACCACCACGACCAGCCGACCCACGGCGCCGTCCACCAACCACCGCTGCACCCGCTCCAACACCGCGACCACAGCCCCACCAACGTCAACGGTTTCAGGGGCCCGCAGCACCACATCGCCATCCAGCGCCGGAACCACCACCGGCACCACCACCGGCACCACATCC